>JALNWQ010000003.1 GCA_023230855.1 Solirubrobacteraceae bacterium | reverse complement strand
GCTGCCCGATCACGACGATCACATCCACGTCGGGTTCCAGCCGCAGTTCACCGAGAACGGCAAGCTCGGCAAGCAGGTCACCCAGATCCTCAAGCCGGGGCAGTGGATCAAGCTCATCGACCGGATCGGCCAGATCGAGAACCCCACCGTCATGGACACCCCGTCCAAGTACGCCATCAAGAACGAGCCGGCGAAGAAGACCGCGAAGTCCGACAAGGACGACTGACCACCGCCCGTCCCCGTCGCCCACCGGCGACGGCACGACGAGGAGCCGTCACCTTCGAGCGCCCCGCCACCGCGGGGCGCTCGTGCGTTCGGGGGCGTTCGCGGTCAGAGCCCGGCCAGCCCGGCCACCGCGCTGCCCGCCCCGGCGACGAGCGCCGCGATGACGATCCATCGGCGGTGGTCCGCGTCGTCCAGGCGGCCGAACGCCGCGCGGCCGACGCGGTGACCGACGACGACCGCCGGCAGCGTCGTCAGCAACGGCCCGGCCGGCGGCAGGCTCCGCTCCTGGCCCGCCAGCAGCACGAGCGCCACCGCGCCCAGCACGCTCAGGCCGATGAACGTCGCGGCGATCGAGTCGCGCAACCGCTCGCGGTCCAACGGCAGCCCGAGCAGCCCGACGGCGACCGCCGGGCCGTTGAGGCTCGTCGACGTCGTGAGCGTCCCGGCGGTGAGCCCCGACAGCGGCAGCCGCCACCGCGACGGCCGCGGACGCACCGGACGGTCCACCCGGGCGAGGAGCGCCGCGACGACGACCCCGACCCCGACGAGCACCTGCGTCCCCGGACCGGAGAGCCCGCGGACGACGAGCGCCCCGAGCACGAGCGCCGGCAGCGACCATGCGAGGAGCGTCGCCACCGACCGACGGTCCGGGTCGGGTCGTCGCCGCTCGCCGGCGAGGACGAGGAGGTTGACCGCCACCCCCAGCAGCAGGAGCAGCATCACCGCCTGCTCCGGGTCGAGCGTCGCCACGGCGACCGGGGCGACGAAGAACGAGAACCCGAACCCGACGCTCGCCTGGACGGCGACCCCGACGAGCGTCGCCACGACCAGCAGGACGTCCGGGGCGCTCATCGGCGACGGGCGTCGCGCCGCAAGGCGGGCACGGCGGGGGACGGGACGATCAGCGCAGGAACCGGTCGAGGTCCTCCGACGACGTCAGGCCGTAGGAGAGCTGCCCGTCGTCGCGGACGATGAGCGGCACGCCACCCAGGCCCAACGACTCCCACCGCTCCTGCCAGTCGTCGCGGACGGCCTCGTCGTCGGCGGTCACCGTCAGGTCGGGAAGGCGGGCGCGCTCCGCCAGGTCGGCGAGCACCGCCGGGTCGGACAGGTCGCGGCCCTCGCGCCAGAACGCGGCGTAGAGCGACCGCACGAACGTCCGCCCCCGCCCGGGATCACGACGCAGCGCGGCGGCGGCGTGGGTGATCGCGACGGCGGTGCTCGGCTTGCCGGTCGGCACGGTCACGGGGACGTCGGGGGCGAGCGCGGCGAGCGACCGGCCCTCCTGCGCGAGCTCGGCCGCCAGGCGTGGTCCGGCGGGCGCCATCGGCGTGGGCAGGTGCGGGGCGTGCTGCACCCCGCGCCACGCGACGCGGTCGAGCAGGTCGAGCGCCGCCAGCCGCTCCTCGACCGCGAAGCAGAACGGGCAGTTCGGGTCGGTGTAGACGACGGCGCGCGGGGGGATCATGCGGCGGGCTCCGGGGCGGGGGCGAGGAGCGCCGACGCGAGGATCTCGTAGGAGCGCAGCCGGGCGGCGGGGTCGGACACGTTCATCGCGACCATCACCTCGTCGGCGCGGCACGCCTCGGCGAACTCGGTCACCTGCGCGCCGACCGCGTCACGGTCGCCGACGGCGGAGAAGTGCAGCATCTGTCGGGCGTGCATCCCGACGGGGGAGCGCAGCAGCGTCTCGGCGTCGACGTCGGGAGCGCGGCCGCCCTGCCGGCTCAGCGACCGGGCCAGCTTCTGCAGGGCGGTGGCGTGCAGCAGGTCCGCCTCCTCCTGCGTGTCGGCGGCGAAGACGTTCATGCTCGCGATCATGCGCGGCCGCTCGAGCTTCTCCGACGGCCGGAACTCGTCGTGGTACACGCGCGACGCGTTGAGGAGCTCGGCGGGGGCGAAGTGCGACGCGAACGCGTACGGCAGCCCGAGCTCGGCGGCGAGCTGTGCGCCGAACAGCGACGAGCCGAGGATGTACAGCGGCACCTCGGTCCCCTCGCCGGGGATCGCCCGCACGGCCTGGCCGGGCGTCGACGGCCCCAGCAAGCGTTGCAGCTCGACGACGTCGCGGGGGAAGCGGTCGGACGCCTCGGGCGAGCGACGCAGCGCCCGCACGGTCTCCCAGTCGGTGCCGGGGGCCCGGCCCAGGCCCAGGTCGATCCGGCCGGGGTAGAGCGTCTCGAGCGTCCCGTACTGCTCGGCGATGAGCAGCGGCGAGTGGTTGGGCAACATCACGCCGCCGGCGCCGACGCGGATCCGCTCGGTGTTCGCGGCGATGAACCCGGCGAGCACCGCCGGGGTCGACGACACGATGCTCGGCATGTTGTGGTGCTCGGAGAACCAGTAGCGCTCGTAGCCCCACCGCTCCGCGTGCCGCGCGAGCTCGGCGCTCGCCAGCAGCGCCTCGCGCGGGGTCACGCCGCCGCCCGCCGTCGCCAGGTCCAGGATCGACAACCGCATCGATCCGAGGCTACCGGGGGCGTGCGGTGGTCCCGTCGGGACGGGACCCCGACGCGCCCGCCGGGGCGGGTGGAGCCCCGGCGCCGGGTGGGTCGAGCGCACAGTCCGGTCCGGGCCGTTGGTCCTCGGGCCACTTGCCGTGGCGCGCGTCCCGACTCTAGGCTCGGGGCGTGTCCGAGACCGTTGATCTTCCTCGCGTCGAGCCCGGTCGGCGACTTTCGCCCGCGCGTCGGGCCTATGGCTCGTTCCTCCGCACCGCGGTCGGTCGGGGGATCGCGATGAACGTCGCGTCGCGCGTGGACCCGTGGCTGCTGCGGCGGACCCGCGGCCGCCTCGGGATGGGGCTCATGTTGCCCTCGGCGTTGCTCACGACGACCGGCGCGCGGTCCGGGGCGGAGCGCACGGCCACCGTCCTGTACTTCCACGACGGCGACGACGTGATCCTCGTCGCGTCGAGCTTCGGCCGCGATCGCCACCCCGCCTGGTTCCACAACCTCGTCGCCAACCCCGAGGTCCGGATCGCCAAGGGCGGCGGTGGCCCGCGGATGCGCGCCGCGCCGATCACCGACCCGGCCGAGCTGGACCGGGTGTGGGCCCTCGCGGACCAGGTGTATCCGCCGTACGCCGACTACCGGCGGCGCGCGGGCGCGGCCGGCCGGACGATCCCGCTCGTGCGCCTGACGGCCCCTGGCGCCTGAGCGTCCGGCCCGCCCCGTCAGCCGCGGACGGCCTGCAGCGCCCGCGCGACCGGACCGCGGGCGGGCGTCGTCGGCGCGGGCGACGTGGGATCCCGGAGCCGACCGGCGTTGTAGTCGTCGACGAGCGCCGCGACGGTCTGCTGCGCGCAGGCCCGGTTCGTCCCGATCGACCCGGTCGGGCCGCGCTTGATCCAGCCGACGACGTACCGGCCGGGCACCGGCGTACCGGTGGCCGGGTCGACGACGCGTCCCTCGTCGTGCGGAACCGTGCCGCGCGACGCGTCGAACGGCAGCCCGGGCGTCGGCCGGCCGCGGAACCCGATCGCCGGGACGACGAGGCCGGCCGCGATCGTCTCGGTCCCGCGGGCGCCGTCCAGGCGGACGCCGGTCGCGGCGTCGTCGCGACCGGGCACGCGGTCGCCCGCGTGTCCGCCGGTCACGCGTTCGTTCGCCTGGTGCCCGAGGATGGCGATCGGGGCGAGGCCGAACCGCAGGGCGATCCGGCGTCCGGGCCCGGTGGGGGATGCGGCGATCTCGCGCAGGACGTCGAGTCGCGGGTCGTCGCCGGCGACGCCGTGCAGGTCCGCCGGCCGGGCGGTGACCGACGCGCCGGGCGTGGACCGCAGCCCGACGAGCTCCGACAGGGTGAACGCCGCGTGCTCCGGCCCGCGTCGTCCGACGACGACGACCTCCTCCACGGCGCTGCGGCGCAGCGCGTCGAGCGCGGCGGGGGCGATGGCGGTGTCGGCCAGCGCGTCGGGGTCGGTGGTGAGGATGCGGGCGACGTCGAGCGCGACGTTGCCGTTGCCGATGACGACGACCCGCGGATGCGACAGGTCGACCGTCGTGCCCGCATGGTCGGGATGGCCGTTGTACCACCCGACGAGCGCCGACACCGACAGGACTCCGGGCCGGTCGGCGCCGGGCACGTCCAGGCGACGGTCGTCGGTCGCGCCCACCGCGTGGATCACGGCGTGGTGCGTCGCGAGCAGCTCGTCGACGGTGACGTCGCGGCCGACGTCGACCCCCAGGCGCAGCGTCAGGCGCGGGTGCCGTCGGATCGCATCGAGCTGGCGACCGATCCGGCGGGTGCGACGGTGGTCGGGCGCGACCCCGGTGCGGACCAGGCCGTCGGGTTGCGTCAGTCGCTCCAGGACGGTGACCTGCGCTCGCGGGATCGTCAGGATCTCGTCGGCGGCGTACATCGCGGCCGGTCCCGAGCCGACGATGGCGACGCGCGGGGGCGCCGGGCGGCGGCGGACGACGAGTGGCGGACGGACCGGGGCCATCAGCGGCCGGGGGCGGGCCTCGCGGTGGTACGCGGCGTTGATCGCGACGAACGCCCGCTCGTGCTCGTCCAGCCGCCAGTCGGGCTTGATCGCGTCGACGGGGCAGGCGGTGACGCACGCGCCGCAGTCGACGCAGGTCGCCGGGTCGACGTGCAGCATGTCGGTCAGCTCGAACGCCGGGTCGTCCGGGGTCGGCTGGATGCAGTTCACCGGGCAGGCGTGCACGCACGACCCGTCGCCGACGCACGACTGCGTGACGACGTGCGGCACGTCAGACGACCTTCGCGCCGCGGTCCGGCTCGCCGCGGTAGCGGGACGGCTCGCCGTCGATCCCGAGCCGCCGCCACACCTGGCGGCTCACCGGGTTCATGAGGTCCAGGTCGCGGGCCAGGGCGCGCATGTCGCCGAAGTACGACGCCATGATCCGCTGCGACGCCGGCGCCTGCCAGAACGCCTCGCGGAACACCGATCGGGGGATGTCGAACCGCTGCTGGAACGCCTTGGGCGGCGTCATGATCTCGCCGGCCAGCCAGCGCATGATCACCGGGAACTCGACCGACAGCGCCATCCGCTCCACGCGACGCAGCCGGGGGACGCGCAGGCGCAGGAACGCGTCGGCGAACGAGATGTGGCGGGCCTCCTCGGCGATGTGGATCTCCATCGCGCGGAGCACCGCGGGCGGCAGCTCGATCCCCGATCGCAGGATCGACTTCTGGTAGTGGTCGATCGGCTCCTCGCCGGCGAGGATGCCGACCATGAGGATCACCGGCAGGTAGCCACCGGCCAGGCCGATCGCCGGTGCGGTGGCCCGGAACAGCGGGCGCATGCCGGGGACGTCGGCGCCGGAGCGGTTGACGAGCTCCTGGAACATCTGGATGTGGTTGCACTCCTCGGTCATCTCGTGGAGGCAGTAGCGGAACTCGGGCGAGCCGTTGGGCAGGCCCATCGCGTAGTGCATGAGCCCGCGGATGAGGACGCTCTCGAACGCGCCGCCGACCTTGACGGCGTTCATCACCCGCCAGCGTCCGATCTCGATCTGCCGCTCGCGCGACTGCTCGGCGTACCAGCGGGTCGCCCCGAGCGGATCGATCTCGGGCGACAGGATCCAGCGCGGGTCGGCCGGGTCCATCTGCATCTCGGCGGCGTCCCAGTCGATGTCCTCGTAGGGATCGAAGTGCACGTGCACCGACCCCTCCGACAGGGTTCGCAGCATCGCGTCGTACTCGGGATCGCGGGGGCGGGCTCCGTCGGACCGGTCGTGCGTGGGTGCGTCGTGCTTCGCGGTGCGGGCGCGGGGTGCGGCGGTGGTCGGGCTCATGGCGGTGGCTCCTGGGTGACGGTGGGTCCGGTGGCCCTTGTCTACGGTTGCGTAGGGACACTAGACTACGGAACCGTAGGATCCAAGTCATGGCGCGGCCGCCGGCGGTCTCGCCGTGCCGCCGGCGACCGCGTGAGCCCCGGCGATGGCGGGGCCGGTACCCTGCAGGCGCACGGGGCCTTAGCTCAGCTGGAAGAGCGCCTGCTTTGCAAGCAGGAGGTCGGGGGTTCGAGCCCCCCAGGCTCCATCACACCGAACCCCCGGCGAACACGGGGGTTCCGTCGTTCCGGGGGACGGCGGGGGTGGGGCGAATTCCGCCGGCGTAGCGCGGGGGCATAGCACTCACCGCTGCTACCGACCGCCATCCCGACGCACGCGCAGGTGATCGCGCGGTTCGACGGGACCGCGGTGGACTCGAATGGCGCCGTCGGGACCGACGCCATCGACCCCGTCGGGCCCACCTACCCCTCCAGCCAGTCCTCCACCAACCGCCGCGCGATCGCGGAGCGGGGCGGCAGCAGCAGGCCCTCGCCGGCGGGCGGGTCGTCCCAGGAGTCGTCGCCGCGGGCGGCGTCGGCGACCTCGTCGCGGGTGAACCAGCGGGCGTCCTCCAGCTCGTCGTCCTCGCCGGCGATGTCACCGTCCAGGTAGGGGACGCGGAAGCCCAGCATCAACGAGCTGGGGAACGGCCACGGCTGCGACGACTGGTACACCGGGGCGCCGACGCGCACGCCGACCTCCTCCAGCACCTCGCGCCGCACCGCCTCGTCGAGGCTCTCGCCGGGCGACACGAACCCCGCCAGGGTGGAGAAGCGGCGGGCCGGCCACACCGCCTGGCGACCCAGCAGCACCCGGTCGCGCGGCTCGTCGGTGACGAGCATGATCACCACCGGATCGGTCCGCGGATGGTGCTCGCTGCCGCACGTCGCGCACGACCGCACGGTGCCGCCGTTGACGGGCGTCGTCGGTGCCCCGCACACGCTGCAGTGCCGGTGCGCCCGGTGCCAGTTCAGCAGCGCCGCCGCGTACGCGACGAGGCCGCCGTCGGCCTGCGGCAACGTCTGCGCCGCCGTCCGCACGCCCACCCGTCGCGGGGCGTCCGGCGCGGGCTCGCCGCGCATCCCGCCCGCCCCGACGAGCGACGGGCGCCGCCCCGGCGTCGGCGGGTCCTCGTCGACGACGAACACCGGCCCGTGGTCGTCCAGCCCGAGCAGCAGCAGCTCGTCGTCCGCGCCTCCACCGCCGTCGACGACCTCCGCCAGCGGCAGCAGCTCGACCGCTCCGGCTCGCACCCGCACCCCGGCGTCGCCGAGCACGACCGCTCGCGCCCGCGGATCCCGGCGCCGGGCGGCGATCCAGGCGGCGTCGCGACGCCGGCTGTCGACCACCCGGTCGATCTCGGCACCGGTGAGCGCGTTCGGTCCGGGCATGGACGGACGATAGGCCGCCGTCGGCCGGTAGCGTCGCGTCATGCCACCGTCGTCCCCGGTCGGGCCCGCCGACGTCGTCGCCGAGCGCCTGCGCGCGCGGGGGGAGTCGGTGGCCGTCGCCGAGTCCGCGACCGGCGGGCTCATCGCCGCGGCGCTCGTCGCGGTGCCCGGGGCGTCGGCGTACTTCACCGGGGGGATCGTCGTCTACACGCTCGACGGCGCCCGTGACCTGCTCGCCGGCGGTCCGGTCCTTCCCGACGCGCAGCGCAGCTGCACGGGGCCGTTCGCCGCGTGGCTCGCGGCCGCGGCCGCGAGCCGGATGGGCGCCGACTGGGCGATCGGCGAGACCGGCGCCGCCGGACCGACGGGCAACCCGTACGGCGACCCGGCCGGCCTGGGCTGGGCGGCGGTCCACCGTCGGGACGGCGGGGCGACGACCACCCGCCGGATCGCCACCGGATCGGCCGACCGGCCCGCGAACATGGAGCGGTTCGCCGCCAACGCCCTGACGCTGCTGGCCGAGGCGTTGGTGGCCGCCGAGCGGTCCTGAACGGCCCCGTCCGCCGCCTCTTGTACGGCTCCCAGGGGTGTGCGACAATCAGATAGTCGGCCTTCCTCCTATCTGTCCTCCAGTGGCCGTCGATCGAGAGCTCCCATGACGATCCAGACCGACCCCGTCGACACCGCGGACGCCACCGACCGCGCCGCATCCCCGCTGCGGTTCGTGACCGCGGCGTCGCTCTTCGACGGCCATGACGCGGCGATCAACGTCATGCGGCGGCTCATCCAGGACAGCGGCGCCGAGGTCGTGCACCTGGGCCACAACCGCTCCGTCCGCGACGTCGTCCGCGCCGCGATCCAGGAGGACGCCGACGCGATCGCGCTGTCGTCTTACCAGGGCGGCCACGTCGAGTACTTCAAGTACGCCGTCGACATGCTCGCCGAGTACGGGGCCCAGCACATCCGGATCTTCGGCGGGGGCGGCGGCACGATCACCCCCGACGAGATCGCCGAGCTGCAGGCCTACGGCGTCGAGCGGATCTACCACCCCAACGACGGCAGCGCGCTGGGGCTCACCGGCATGATCGACGACCTCGTCGAGCGCGCGTCCGGCAAGCGGCTGGCGTCGGTCCCGCCGACCGACCGCACCGGCACCGACGACCTGTCGATCGCCCGGATGCTGTCGGCGCTCGAGGACGAGGCGCTGCCCGACCACGAGCTCGCCGAGCTGCGCGAGGAGTGGACGGCCGCCGGCGCCGAGGTGCCCGTCCTGGGCATCACCGGCACCGGTGGCGCCGGCAAGTCGACGGTCACCGACGAGCTGCTGTCGCGCCTGGCGCAGCACTTCCCCGAGCTGCGCGTCGCGGTGCTCGCCGTCGACCCGACCCGTCGCCGCACCGGGGGCGCGCTGCTCGGCGACCGCATCCGCATGAACAGCCTCCGCCACGAGCGGATCTACATGCGCTCGATGGCGACCCGTCGTCGGCACCGCGCCACGAGCGGCATGCTCGAGGACGCCATCGCGTACCTCCGCTCGTCCGGGTTCGGCCTCGTCATCGTCGAGACCGCCGGCATCGGCCAGAGCGACTCCGAGATCGTCGACCTCGTCGACATCCCGATGTACGTCATGACGAGCGAGTTCGGCGCCGCGAGCCAGCTCGAGAAGATCGACATGCTCGACCTCGCCGAGGTCGTCGTCATCAACAAGTTCGACAAGAAGGGCGCCAAGGACGCGCTGCGCGACGTGCGCAAGCAGTGGCGGCGCAACCACGTCGAGTTCGACCTGGCCGAGGACCGGATCCCGGTCTACCCGACGATCGCCAGCCAGTTCAACGACCCGGGCGTCACCCACATGTTCGTCCGGCTGTGCGAGCGGTTCGGCTGGGACCCCGGCATCACGTCGCCCGACGAGCCCGAGCCGCTCGGCCACGCCCTCATCCCCGGCGCGCGCGTGCGGTACCTGTCGGAGATCGCCGAGCAGGGCCGGGCGATCAACGACGAGATCGAGCACCAGGCCGAGCTGGCCGCCACCGTGCAGCACCTCGCCGCGGCGCTGGAGATCGTCGACGACGAGACGCTCCGCGCCCAGTACGAGACCGCGCTGCGCGGCCTGACGCCCGAGTCGCGCGAGCTCCTCGACGGCTGGGACGACATGGTCGACGGGGTCACCCGCGAGAAGTTCTCCTACACCGTCCGCGGCCGCGAGATCACCGGCGACAACTACCGCACGTCGCTGAGCCAGCAGAAGATCCCGAAGATCGCGCCGCCCCGCCTGGACGGCTGGGGCGACCGGATCCGGTTCGGGATGAAGGAGAGCCTGCCCGGCCGCTACCCCTACACCGGCGGGGTGTTCCCGTACCGGCGCGAGGGGGAGGACCCGACCCGGATGTTCGCCGGCGAGGGCACCCCGGAGCGCACGAACCGGCGGTTCCACTACCTGTCGGAGGGGCAGCCCGCCGCGCGCCTGTCGACGGCGTTCGACTCGGTCACGCTCTACGGCGAGGACCCGGCCGAGCGGCCCGACGTCTACGGCAAGATCGGCAACTCGGGCGTGTCGATCGCGACCGTCGACGACGCGAAGAAGCTCTACTCCGGGTTCGACCTGTGCGACCCGACGACGTCGGTGTCGATGACGATCAACGGCCCCGCGCCGATCGTCCTGGCGTTCTTCATGAACGCCGCGATCGACCAGCAGGTCGAGAAGCACCTGCGGGAGACCGGCGGCTGGGACGCCGCGGAGCGCAAGGTCGAGGCGATCTTCGCCGAGCGCGGCCTCGAGCGGCCCCGCTACGAGGGCGAGCTGCCCGCCGGCAACGACGGTCTGGGCCTCGGCCTGCTCGGCGTGTCCGGTGACCAGGTCGTCGACGCCGACACCTACGCCCGGATCAAGGCGGACACGCTGACCCGGGTGCGCGGCACGGTGCAGGCCGACATCCTCAAGGAGGACCAGGCCCAGAACACCTGCATCTTCTCGACCGAGTTCGCGATGAAGATGATGGGCGACGTCCAGCAGTACTTCGTCGACCACAAGGTCCGCAACTTCTACAGCGTCTCGATCAGCGGGTACCACATCGCCGAGGCCGGGGCCAACCCGATCAGCCAGCTGGCGTTCACCCTCGCCAACGGGTTCACCATCGTCGAGTACTACCTCTCGCGGGGGATGGACATCGACGACTTCGCCCCCAACCTGTCGTTCTTCTTCTCCAACGGCATGGACCCGGAGTACGCGGTCATCGGCCGCGTGGCCCGGCGGATCTGGGCGCGCGCGATGCGGGAGCGCTACGGCGCGTCCGCCCGCTCGCAGATGCTGAAGTACCACATCCAGACGTCCGGTCGGTCGCTGCACGCCCAGGAGATGCAGTTCAACGACATCCGCACGACGCTCCAGGCGCTGTACGCGATCTTCGACAACACGAACTCGCTGCACACCAACGCCTACGACGAGGCGATCACCACCCCGACCGAGGAGTCGGTGCGGCGCGCGGTCGCGATCCAGCTCATCATCAACCGCGAGCTGGGGCTGAACTTCAACGAGAACCCCTGGCAGGGCTCGTTCATCGTCAACGAGCTCACCGACCTCGTCGAGGCGGCGGTGTACGAGGAGTTCGACCGGATCTCCGAGCGCGGCGGCGTGCTCGGCGCGATGGACACGATGTACCAGCGCGGCAAGATCCAGGAGGAGAGCCTGTACTACGAGAGGCTCAAGCACGACGGGACGCTGCCGCTCATCGGGGTCAACACGTTCCTGCCGCGCGAGCACGCCGGCGAGATCGACGCCGAGCCCGAGCTCGCCCGGTCGACCGAGGCCGAGAAGCGCGCCCAGATCGACAACGTGCGGGCGTTCTCGACCGCCGGCGGCGACCGCTCGCCGGACGCGTTGGGCCACCTGCGCGACGTCGCGCTGGAGCGCGGGAACGTCTTCGACGCGCTGCTCGACGCGACGAAGAGCGCGTCGCTCGGCCAGATCTCCGGCGCGCTCTACGAGGTCGGCGGCGAGTATCGACGCAACATGTAGGGTCGGCGCGGTGTCCGACGACGCCCGCATCGTCTGCCTCGTCCCGTCGATCACCGAGCTGCTCTGCGACCTGGGCCTCGCGGAGCGGCTCGTCGGCCGCACCGGGTTCTGCATCCACCCGTGGGACGTCGTCCGTCACGTCCCCAAGGTCGGCGGGACCAAGGACGTCAAGCTCGACCGGATCCGCGAGCTCGGCGCGACGCACGTCGTCGTCAACGTCGACGAGAACCGCCGCGAGGACGCCGACGCGCTGCGCGACATGGGCCTGGAGGTCGTCGTCACGCATCCGTGCGCGCCGCGCGACAACCTCGACCTGTACCGCCACATGGGTCGCGCGTTCGGGCGCGAGGCCGAGGCCGAGGCGCTGTGCGCCCGGTTCGAGGCGGCGTGGGGGGACGTCGTCGCCGTCGAGCGCCCGCCGGCCGACGTGCTGTACCTCATCTGGCGCGACCCGTGGATGGGCGTGTCGCGCGAGACGTACATCTCGCGGACGCTCGCCGCGTTCGGCTGGCGCACCGTCCCGGTCGCGAGCGACGTCCGCTACCCCGAGCTCGACCTCGCCTCGTACGCCGGCCGCGTCGACCGGGTGCTCCTCAGCAGCGAGCCCTACCACTTCAAGGACCACCACGTCGACGAGGTGGCGGCGCTCGTCCCCGGCGCCGAGGTGTCGCTCATCGACGGCGAGATGACGTCGTGGTACGGCAGCCGCGCGATCGGGGGGCTGCGGTACCTGGGGCGGATCGTCGACGGCGACGGCTGATCGGGGCCGGGGCGGGGCGACGGGCCGCGGCATCGCCCGCGGCGGCGGTGCGCGGACCGGTCGCGGGCGGGGGACCCGCCGCTCCCTACGGCCTCGGCAGCAGGCTGCGGCGCATCGTGCGCTCGTGGAACGCGTGGACGACGGCGCCGTCGTCGGCGGTCAGCCGGGCGTTGCCCTCGATCAGCACCACGGGGTCGCCCTCGATCTCCCAGTTCACCCCGTTCATGTTGTCGTTGTCCTCGGTGATCGACAGCGGCGCGGCGTGACGCACCTCGACGGCGTAGTCGCCGCGTCGGCCGGTGTCGGTCTCGAACGTCAGACGGCCGGTCGTCGGGCCGCCGGCGGCGTCGCCGAGCGGCTCGGTCGCGAACCGGGTGATCGCCTCGTGCGCGCCGTCGCGGGTGATGAGCGCCCCCATCGGCGGCATCGCCGTGCCGTCCGGGGCGGCCATCGAGATGAGGTGCGCCGTCCACTCCGGACCGACCGCCATGACGAACTCGTGGCTGCGCCACGGGCCGAAGTCCCGACGGCCGCTGGAGTGGTCCTTGAACCCGATCCCGTCCAACGACAGCGCCTCGCCGTCGACGGTCACCGTGCCGCGGCTCGTGAACGCCTGCTGCACGTGGGCGTCACTGGCGTGCAGCGGCACGTCGTCGCCCTCGGGACGCTGGTCCCACGGCGCGGTGACCGCGGTCGCCTCCAGGTCGATCCGGAACGACCGCGACGGCGCCGACGACCCGCGCACCCCTCGCGCCATCGCCGCCGTGTCGGTGAGCTCGCCGACCCCGTCGTACGTCGCCGTCCACCCGGCGTCGGTCATCCGCAGGTCGAGCCCGCCCAGGGTCACCCCGGCGTCGGCGGCGTTGCGGCCCCACAGCCGCTGGACGCACAGCCCGCCGTCGGGAAGGTACGCCACGACCTGCGCCCACCACAGGTCGAGATCGCGGCGGAACCGGCCGGCGTGCAGGTAGACCCCGACGCCGAGGTCGGGGTTCCAGCACCCGTTCCAGCGCGTCTCGCTCCACAGCGGGACGTCGCGCTTGGGGGTGACGTTGGGGTCGTTCGTCATCGGTCGGTCGGCGTCAGCGGCTGCCGGTGATCCAGGCGGCGTCGGCGTCCGGCGGCGGGAGCTCGAGCAGCGCGGCGAGGACGTGGGCGGCCGGGTTGCTCACCGGGAACGGCGCGCCGGGCGGCATCAGGCCGTGCTCGATCATGAGGTTGCCGACGCGCACGAGGAGGATCGAGCCGCGCAGCGCGCCCCACGCCTCGAACCAGTCGAGGTGGCGCGGCTCGTGGCCGGTGAGCTCGGTGTAGCGGGCGATCACCGCGTCGCGCTCCGGGAACCCCTCGAGCCGCGGGGCGCCGATGCCCTCGGAGTACATCCGGTCGAAGAACAGCCAGTAGCCCAAGTCGACCTCGCGCGGGCCGACCGACGCCATCTCCCAGTCGAGGACGGCGGTGACCTGCTGGTCGGGGCCGAACATCATGTTGCCGAAGCGCGCGTCGCCCCACACCGGCACCAGCGGCCCGTCGAGCGACGGCCGCGTCTCCTCCAGCCGGTCGAGCGCCCGCTCGACGAGCGGGCTCTGCCCGTCGGCGGCGCGCGCCCACGCGTAGAACTCCCGCCAGTAGCCGATCTCGCGCTCCAGCACCGCGTCGGCGGTCGACCCGTCGTGCAGCGACGCGAGCCCGGTGGCGTCGACGTCGACCGCCTGGATCCCGGCGATCGCGCGCAGCGCGCCGTCGTACATCACGCCGCGCCGCTCGGCGGGGAGGTCGACGACCCAGCCGCCGGTGACGAACGGCGGGTCGTCACCGGGAACGTCGCCGTGCGCGCGCTCGAGGAGGAGGAACTCGCCGCCCAGGACGTCGCCCGACGTCTCGTGCGCCAGGACGTCCGGGACCGGCGCGTCGGCGTGCGCGGCGAGGGCGCGCATCGTCGCCGCCTCGCGGGTCACGTCGGGATCGGGGAAGAGGCCGATCGCCGGCGGCACGCGCACGACGAGCCCGCGGGTGACCGGGCCGTCGTCGCCCGTCCACGACGCGCGGAAGAGCACCGTCTCGCTCGACATGCCGCTCGCCTGCGGGATCACGACGTCGTCGACCGTCACCGGACCGGCGACGCCCAGGGCCCCGGGCAGCCAGTCGGCCAGTCGCCGCGCCACGTCGGCGGGCTCGAACTCGTTCTTCAGTGCCATCGTCGACCTCTCCTCGTACGTACTAAGTAAATACATATCATCCCGCCCATGGCGCGGGCAAGAGCGGCTCGTCGGACGCTCGACGAGCGGCAGGTCGTCGACGCGGCGCTGCGGATCGGGGACGAGCACGGCCTGGACGCCGTGACGATGCGGCGGGTCGGCGCCGAGCTCGGCGTGTCGCCGATGGCGCTCTACAACCACGTGGCGAGCAAGGACGCGCTCGTCGACCTGCTCGTCGACCGGTCGCTGCGCGAGCTGCCGGCGGTCGACCCGACGGGGGCGTGGCGCGTCGAGCTGCGCGGGTTCTTCACCGCGCTCCACGGACTGCTGACCGCGCACCCCGCCGTCGCCGAGGCGATGCTGCGGCGGCCGATCGAGGGGCCGGTCGCGACCCGGCTCGCCGACGGCGTGCTCGACGTGCTCACCCGCAGCGGGTTCGCCGACGCCGACGCCGCCGACGGGTTCGTCACGCTCTTCAACTACACCTGTGGCGCGAGCCTCTACCGCCTGAGTCGCCGCCGGTCGACCGATGGTCGCCTGGCCGGGATCGACCGCGAGCAGGCCCCGACCGCCCACCGCCTGCGCGGCCACCTGTCCCACGCCGCCGACGACGGGCACGTCGAGCGGGCGCTCGAGCGCCTCGTCGACGGGCTCGCCGCGGACGTCCGCGACTGACCGACCGCGTCGGTCGGACCGGGACCGCCGCCGCGCCGACCCGCCTGGTTGTCGCCGCTCCACAGTCCGGCGTCCGGGGGTTGTCCCCACACCCGTCGTACGTCCGCTGCGGCCCCGTCGAGACTGGGCCATGACCCCGTCCGGCGCCCCCGCCCCACGACCGCTGCGCACGCCGACGGTGGCGATCATCGGGGCCGGGGTGTCCGGGCTGTGCATGGCGATCCGGCTGCGCGGGATCGGCGTCGAGACGTTCACGATCCACGAGAAGGGGCACGCCGTCGGCGGCACCTGGCGGGACAACACCTACCCGGGCCTGTACTGCGACGTGCCGTCGCGGTACTTCCAGTACTCGTTCGCGCCGAACCCCGACTGGACCCGCGTGTTCTCGCCCGGGCCCGAGATCGGCCGCTACCTGCGCGACGTCGCCGACCGGCACGGGATCACCGACCGGATCACGTTCGGCTCCGAGATCACCGAGGGCCGGTGGGTCGACGGCCGCTGGCGGCTCTCCGGCCCCGACGGGCCCGTCGGCGACGCGGACTTCGTCTTCACCGGCTGCGGGTTCCTCCACCGGCCGTCGATCCCCGACCTGCCGGGGCTCGACGCGTTCGCCGGGCCGACGTTCCACTCCTCGGCGTGGGACCACGGGGTCGACCTGGCCGACGCGCGGGTCGGGATCGTCGGCATGGGGTCGACCGCGGTGCAGGTCGTCACGGCGCTCGCGGGCTCCACCCGGTCGCTCACGCAGTTCGCCCGCACCCCACAGTGGATCCTGCCGCTCCCCAACCGCCGCTACACCCGCCTGGCCCGCTGGGCGTACCGCCGGTTCCCGGGACTCAACGACCGGGCGTACCGGGGCCACCGGTGGTTGTTCGAGCGGGTCGTCGTCACCGCGCTCGTCCACGACGGGTGGCAGCGCCGGCTCGTCGCGGCGATCTGCCGCCGCCGGCTGCGCACGATCCGCGACCCCGACCTGCGCCGCCGCCTGACCCCGACCTACGCCGCCGGATGCAAGCGGCTCATCGTCAGCACCGGCTACCACCGGGCGATCCAGCACCCCGACGTGGCGTTCGTCGACGACGCGATCGACCGGATCGAGCCGCGCGGGGTGCGAACCGCCGACGGGACCCTGCACGAGCTCGACGTCCTCGTCCTCGCCACCGGGTTCGACACCCAGGCCCTCGTGCGGCCCACGGAGTTCGTCGGGCCGGACGGGCGTCGCCTGAGCGACGCGTGGGCCGACGGGCCGCGCGGCTACCGGACCGTCGCGGTGCCGGGGCTGCCCAACCTCCTCATGGCGATGGGGCCCAACAGCCCGGTCAACGCGTCGTCGATGGTGAACGTCGCCGAGACCCAGGTCGGCTACGCGATCGACCTCGTCCAGCGTTGGCGGCGCGGCGAGGTCGACGCGGTCGCCCCGACCGAGGACGCGGCGCGACGGTTCACCGACGACGCCCGGAGCGCGCTCACCGGGACGGTCTGGGTCACCGGGTGCGACAGCTGGTACATGGGCCCCGACGGCACCCCGCAGATCTGGCCGTGGCTGCCGGATCGTCACCGCCGGATGCTCGCCCACGTCGAGCTGGAGGACTTCGAGGAGCTCGGGGAGCGGACCGACGGCCGGGCGGCGGAGCCGGTCGGGGGCCGGTCGCCCGAGTGATGCGGTCACCGGGGACGTCTGCGGGCGGGACACGACGCCGGGCGGCCGCCCCGGCGACCGGTCTCGCCATGCGCGGTCCCGGCGACTAGGGTCGTCAGGACCCGTCCACCCGGACCACCCCGGAGACCCATGGCCTTCAAGCTCGCCCCCACCGACGAGACGTTCCTCCAGACCGCGACGAAGCGGTACGAGAGGACGTTCGCGATCGCCCGTCCCGCCGCCGACGTGTGGGCCGAGCTCACGCGCGACGGCACCCTCGACTGGTGCAGCCTCATGAAGAAGGGCGCGACCTGGACGTCGCCCCGCCCGTTCGGGGTCGGCACCACCCGCCGCGCCAGCGTCCTCGGCGGCATGCTCAAGGTCGACGAGCGGTACTTCGCGTGGGAGGAGGGACGGCGCAAGGCGTTCTGCGGCGTCCGGGCGAGCATGCCGCTGTTCAAGCGGCTCGCCGAGGACTACGTCGTCGAGCCGAGCGGCGACGACGCCTGCACCTTCCGCTGGCTCGTCGTCGTCGAGCCGAGCCTCGCCGGCAAGCCCGGGGGCCCGATCAACGGCGCCGTGTTCGGGTCGCTGTTCAAGGACACCGCCAAGCACTTCGGGGCGGCGTGATCGACCGGTGGTCCGGGGGCGGGAGCACGTCGTCGCACCCGGACCGCGCTCCGGCGTGAGGCCGTAGGGCCCCACCGCCCGGAGCGCGGCCCGGGCTACCGGCCACCCCGCCGGATCACCCCGTCCGCGGCCGCCAGCGCAGGCCGAGGAACGCCGCGGCGGCCATGAGGACGAGGCCCGCCAGGCCGAAACCGGCGGTGAGCTCGCGCTGCTCCGCCTCGGTGCCGACGCGGGCGCCGACCTGCTCGTAGACCTGGCCCAGGCGGTCGGCGTCGTCGACCGAGAACGCCTGGCCGCCGGACCGCCGGGCGATCTCGGCCAGCGTCTCGGGGTCGGGCGGCACCGGCAGCGCGAGCGGCACGCCACCCGCGCCGTAGCCACCGTCGACGGTGCCGTCGGGGGTGCCGAGCGCCACGGTGTAGATCGGGATGCCGAGCTTGCGGGCGCGGTCGGCGGCGCCGAGCGGATCCTGGCCGCTGCTGGCCATCCCGTCCGACAGCAACAGGATCGCCCCCGGGCCGCGGTCCGACCCGGCGGCCGGGTCGCCCTCGGCCTCGAGCGCGTCGAGCGCCGCCTCGAGCGCGTCGCCGGTGTGGGTCGCGCCGTCCGCCGCCAGGCCGAACAGCGCGTCCTGGACCGGACGCCGGTCGAGCTGCGGGGCCTGCACCGTGTGGACCGAGCTGCCGTAGCCGATGATCCCCACCCGCATCGTCGCCGGCACGCTGTTGAGGAACCGCTGCGCCGCCTCGCGCGCCGCGTCCATCCGGGTCGGCACGACGTCGGTGGCCTGCATCGACCGCGACGCGTCGGTGACGAGCATCATCGACGCGCGCTCGCGCGGGACCGACACCGTCACCTCGGGCCGGGCCATCCCGACGACGAGCAGGACGACGGTCGCCGCGAGCAGGCCGGTCGGCAGCCACCGGCGCACGACGGTGCGGCGCGCGTCGGTGCCGGCGACCGCGGCGAGCGTGCCGAGCGCCGGCAGGCGGACCGCGTGACGGTGACGCCGTGCGGAGGCGGCGTGCACGAGCCACAGCCCGACGGGGACGAGCAGCAGCAGGAGGAGCGACAGCGGGGCGGCGAACGTCATCGCAGCGCGCTCCCCAGCGTCCGCAGCCAGTCGCCGTCGGTCGTCAGGTGGACGTGCTGGGCCCGGGCCCGACGGATCGCGGCGTGGATCCGCTCCTGGCGGGCGACGGTCGCGGCGGCGAACGCGTCCCGCAGCCGCGGCGACGACGTGTCGACCTCGAGCGTCTCGCCCGTCTCGGGATCGACGACGGTCAGCACCCCGGCGTCGGGCAGGGCGACCTCGAGCGGATCGTCGATCTGCACGACGACGACGTGGTGCAGGCGCGACACCATCGCCAGCGGCCGCTCCCACGACAACTCGTCGTCGCCGCGCAGGTCGGTGACGATCGCCACCACCCCGGGCCGGCGGGCGACCTGGGGCATCCGACGCAGCGTGTCGGTCAGCTCGTCGCCGTCGCGGGGCGACCGGCCATGGCCCGCGCGCGGCCGTCCACGACCGCGGCCGTCGGGGGCGAACCCGTCCGCGAGCGCCCGGTCGATCGCGCCCAGGACGCCGCGCCCGCCCGCCGGCGGCACGAGCGGGATCCGCGGGTCGTCGGTCGCGCCGATCGCGCCGAACCGCAGCAGCGCCACGCGGCCGCCGTGGCGGGTGCCGAGCCGGGCGAGGACGCGGACGGCGCCCTCGGCGACGTCGGACTTCAACCGGGCCGCCGACCCGAACGCCATCGACGCCGACACGTCGAGCGCGATCCACGTCGTGAGGGTCCGCTCGGGCACGTGCAGCCGGACGTGCGGCTCGCCGGTGCGGGCGCTCGCCGCCGCGTCGATGTGGCGCACGTCGTCGCCCTCGACGTACGGCCGGAGCTGGTGCAGCTCGGTGCCGGGCCCAGACCCCGCCGCCTGATGGTCGCCCGGCAGCGCGCCCGCGCCCCGACGCGCCGACGGCACCTCGATCCCGCGCAGCGCGGCGCCGTCGACCCGCCCGGGGCCCTGGCGGGCCGTCGGGGTGACGAGCCCGCGGCGGGCCGGGCGGGGCGACGACGTCCGGTCCGGGACCGGCGGCGTGGGGTTGGACGTGGAGGAGGGCACGGGGGCGGAGGACGACGGGCGGCCGTCCGGATCAGGCCGCGGTGCTCGGGTCGACCGAGCGCAGGGTGGGGGCGGACGTCGTCCGGACGACCTCGACGACCTCGTCGAGGACCCGGTCGGGGGTGACCCCGTCGGCGTGCGCCTCGTACGACAGCAGCAGCCGGTGGCGGAGCACGTCGTGGGCGAGCGACAGCACGTCGCGCTCGGCGACGTAGTCGCGGCCGCGGAGCACCGCCAGCGCCTGGGCGGCCTGGACGAGGCCGATCGGCCCGCGGGGGCTCGCGCCGATCTCGATCAGCGGCTCGAGGTGCGGCAGGCCGTAGGCGGACGGGTTGCGGGTGGCGTCGGCCAGTCGCACCGCCAGCCGCACGACGCCCGGGTCGGCGTACGTCGCGCGCACCGTCTCGCGGTGGGCGATGAGCCGCTCCGGGGTGAGGAGCTGGCGCGGCTCCTCCGGCAGGCCGATCGCCTGCTGCACGACGCGGGCCTCGTCCTCGGGGCTCGGGTAGTCGACGAGGACCTTGAGCAGGAACCGGTCGACCTGCGCCTCGGGCAGCGGGTAGGTGCCCTCCGACTCGATCGGGTTCTGCGTCGCCAGGACGAGGAACGGATCGGGCATCGCGTGGCTCGCACCGCCGAGCGTCACCTGGCGCTCCTGCATGACCTCGAGCAGCGCCGACTGGACCTTCGCGGGGGCGCGGTTGATCTCGTCGGCGAGCAGCAGGTTGCCGAACACCGGGCCGAGCTGGATCTCGAACCGGCCGGTGTCGGGCCGCCAGATCCGGGTGCCGACGAGGTCCGCCGGCACGAGGTCCGGGGTGAACTGCACGCGGCTGAACGACCCGCCGAGGACCGTCGCGAGCGTCTTCACCGTCAGGGTCTTGGCCAGGCCCGGGACGCCCTCCAGCAGCACGTGGCCGCCCGACAGCAGCGCGATGAGGACCCGCTCGAGCATCGCGTCCTGCCCGACGACGACCCGCTTGGCCTCGTGCAGCACCGCCTCGAGGTCGCGGGCGATCGCCTCGATCGCCGGGTCGACCTCGCGCTCCGGCGGGGCGGACGGGGCACGGCGGGACCGCGGCGGCCCCTCGTCGTGGCGGGCCGGGGCGGGCGGCGGATCGTCGTGGTGACGGGCCCGCGGCGGATCGTCGGCGAAGCGGCGGCGGGGGGCGGCGGGATCGTGGGGCGGGTGCATGGGCTCGGGGCTTCCTGCGGCGGGTGACGGTGGCGGGTGGCGGCGCGTGCTTCACAACCTAGGGGGCGCGACGTCACGCCGGGATAAGGAGGGGACGCGGGACGTCCGGCGTTGGGGCCGGGGGTGCGTCGCGTCGCGGACGTGGGGCGCCGGCTTCACGGCGCGCCCCGCGGGGCGTCCGGCGTTCGCGTGGGGGGTGTGGGGCGTCGCGGACGTGGGGCGCCGGCTTCACGGCGCGCCCGGACGTCGCGGCGGCGCCCGCACGCACCCCCGCGCCACGTCACGCCTCCGCCGGGAGGGTGACGAGGACGTCGAGGCCGCCCTCGGGTCCGCCCGTGAGGCTCAGGGCGCCGTCGTGGGCGTCGACCACGGCCTGGACGATCGACAGGCCCAGGCCCGATCCGGAGCCGTGTCGCCCGAGCCGCTCGAACGGTCGGGTCAGGCGCTCGAGGTCCTCCGGGGCGATGGTCGGGCCCGGGTTGCGCACCCGCAGGGTGACCGTGCCCGGGGTCGCCCGCACGTCGACGTCCACCCGGCCGCCCGGCCGGTTGTAGCGGCGGGCGTTGTCGACGAGGTTACGGACCATCTGGGTCAGCAGCGTCGCGTCGCCGGCCGTCATCGCCCGATCACCGGTAACGATCACCGGAACCCCGGCCGGGCTGCCGTCCGGGTCCGCCTGCGCCCGGCCGCCCGGCGCCGGATCGCCCTCATGGTCGGCCTGGGCGGCGGTGTTCCGGTCGCCCGGCGTCGGACCCTCCGCGCCGATGGCCGTGGCGGTGGCGGCCCGGTCGGCCGACGGGTCGACCTCGCGACGGACGACCGCCGCCAGGTCGACCGGCTCCCGGTGCTGCAACCCGGCCTGGCCGCGGGCGAGGACGAGCAGCGCGTCGATCAGGCCGTTCATCGCGTCGACCTCGTCGATGACGCGCCCGCCCATCGCGCGCAACGCGGCGACGTCGGCGTCGGGGTCGTCCAGCGCGACCTCGGCCTCGGCGCGGATGACGGTCAGCGGGGTGCGCAGCTCGTGACCGGCGTTGGCGACGAACCGCCGTTGCGCGTCGAGGCTCGCGCTCAACCGGTCGAGCATCGTGTCGAACGTGTCGGCGAGCTCGCGGACCTCGTCGTGCGGACCGTCGAGCGCCAGGCGCTCGTCCAGGCGGTCCTCCGACACGCGTCGCGCGGTGGCGGTGACCCGCTCCAACGGCCGCAGCGCCCGACCGGCCACGACCCGGCCGATCGCGATCGCCAGGAGCGTCGTGCCGGCGAGCGCCAGCGCGAGCTGGAGGCCCAGGCGCGACGTCAGCGGCGACGCGAGGTCGTCGGGCAGCGTGTCCTGCAGGTGGCCGGCGAAGAGCGTGAACGCGATCGCCAGGACGACGAGCGTCGACCCGGCGAACAGCGACGTGTAGAGGAGCGTCAGCCGCGCGCGCAGCGCCATCGGTCAGATCCGGTAGCCGACGCCGCGCACCGTCTCGATCGGCGACGGGTCGCCGAGCTTGCGACGCAGGGTGACGATGACCATCCGCACGGTGTTCGTGAACGGGTCGACGTTCTCGTCCCACACGCGGGCGAGCAGCGTCTCGGCGCTCACGACGTCGCCGTCGGCCGCCAGCAGCTCGCGCAGCACGCCGAGCTCCTTCGGGGTGAGGTCCAACGGGATCCCGGCGCGCGACGCCCGGTGCGCGCCCGGGTCCAGCTCGACGTCGCCGCGACGCAGCACCGCGGGCCGGACCGGGCCGGTGCGACGGCCCAGCGCCCCGATGCGCGCGGTGAGCTCGGCGAACCGGAACGGCTTGGCCAGGTAGTCGTCCGCCCCGAGCGCGAGCCCGGCGACGAGGTCGTCGGTCGTTCCGGCGGCGGTGAGCATGAGGATGCGGGTCTCCGGCAGCTCGGCGTTGAGCGTGCGGCAGACCTCGTCGCCGTGGAGCTCCGGCAGGTCGCGGTCGAGGACGACGACGTCGTAGTCGTGGACCCGGGCCTTGGCCAGCGCGGTCCTGCCGTCCCCGGCGACGTCGACGGCCAGGCCGCCGCGACGCAGGCCGCGCGCAACGGCGTCCGCGACCCGCGGATGGTCCTCGGCGACGAGGACGCGCATCAGATCTCCTCCGGGTCGACGGTCCGCGCCGGCCCGCGGGGCGCACGGTCGACGGCGTCCGGCGCACGGCGGGACGAGCGGTCCGGCAGGCAGTCGTCGTCGCGGTCGACGACCCGCTGGAGGGTCGCCTGCCGCTCGGCCGACGTCGTGACGGCGGAGGCCATCCGGGGTCGCAGGTCGCCGAGCCCGACGATCGCGGTCGCGAGCAGCGCCACCCCGGTCGTGCCGGCGAACCACGGGGCGGGCGGGAGGGACGTGCGCGACATCGGTCGTGACAGCGTCCCGCGCCGGCCTGAACCGGCCCTCAACCGGGCGTGACCGCCAGCTACGGATCGGCGGTCAGATCGGGCGGCCGACGAGCGCGAGCGAGCTGCCGGCGCCGAGCAGGATGAGGACGAGCGCGCCCCCGAGCGCGACCGCCGTGAGCTCGCGCTCGCCGGGCACGGTCGTGACCTCGCTCCCCAGGCGGTCGTAGACCGCGTTGAGGGCGTCGTTCGACTCGGCGTCGGAGTAGGTGCCGCCGGAGATCTCGGCGATCCTCTGCAGCGTCTCGCGGTCCGGGGGCACCTGCTGCACCCGGGTGCTCCCGTCGGCGCGCCTGGACTCCAGGGTGCCCTCGTCGGTGCCGAGCGCGACGGTGTGGATGAGCACCCCGGCGTCCTTGGCCCGCTCGGCGACCTTCACCGGGTCCTGGCCGCGGACCGACTCGCCGTCCGACAGCAGCACGATCGCGGCCGGCGGGCCGTCGTCGGTGTCGCCACGGGGACGGACGCTGCGCAGCGCGGTGGCGAGCGCGTCGCCGGCGGCGGTGCTCCCGCGGGCGGTGATCCGGTCGATCCGGTCGGCGACCCGGTCGTGGTCGGTCGTCGGGCCCGCGAGCAGGCGGACGTTGTGGTTGAACGCGATCGCCCCGACCCGCAGGTCGCGCGGCGCGGCGTCGAGGAACCGCCGGGCGGCGGACTTCACCGCGGCGATCCGGTCCGGCTGCAGGTCCTTCGCCCGCATCGATCCGGAGCGGTCGGTCACGAGCATCACCGTCGCGCGCTCCACCGGCACCGCGACGGTCCGCTGCGGGCGGGCGAGGCCGACGAGCAGGAGCGTCGCGGCGACGAGGAGCAACGCCGGCGCGACGTGCCGTCGCGACCCGACGACGCTCGGCATCACCGACGGCAGCAGCGCCGGGCGCGCCAGCGGCGAGCGCGCCTCGCGCCGCCGGTCATGGACGACGTACGCGACGACCGCGACCGGGACGAGCAGCAGGCCCAGGAGGAGGAGCGGGGCGGCGAAGCTCACGGGACGGTGGTGGTCGTCCCGGGCAGGTTGTCGGGACGCTTGGCGAGCTTGACGCGGACCTCGCGCCGTTGGCCGTCGCGCTCGACCTCGAACCGCAACGTCTCCCCCGGGCGGCGGCCGGCGACGATCCGCGTCACGTCGTCCGGGCCCTTGACCGCCTCCCCCTCGATCCGGTGGATGACGTCGCCGGCGCGGCTGCCGCTCGCGCCCCGCAGGCCCGCGTCGGCGGCGGGCCCGTTGGGCGTGACGGTGACGACCTCGGCCCCGTCGCCGGTCGCGCCGCCGGAGCCCGATCCGGACGACGAGCCGACCGGCCCGATCGACACGCCCATGTACCCGCGCTCGACCGACCGGCCCTGCGCCAGGCGCGGCACGATGTCCTTGGCGGTGTTCGACGGCACCGCGTAGCCGATGCCGACGTTGCCGCCGCTGCGGCCGGTGGTCGCGATCTGCGAGTTGACGCCGATGACGAGGCCGCGCGCGTCGAGCAACGGGCCACCGGAGTTGCCGGGGTTGATCGGCGCGTCGGTCTGGATGACCTTGTCGATGTTGAACCCGTTGGGGGCCTGGATCGACCGGCCGACGCCCGACACGATGCCCGCCGTCGCGGTCTGGTCGAGGCCGAGCGGGTAGCCGATCGCCAGGACCGGGTCGCCGGTCTCGGCCTTGTCGGAGTCGGCGAGCCGCAGCGGCGCGAGCTTGTCGACCTTGGACGGGTCGATGCGCACGACCGCCAGGTCGGTGGACGCGTCGCTGCCGAGCACGCGTCCGTCGATCATCGACGTGCTGTCGCCGAACCGCACCCGCACCTGCTTGGCGGTGCCGACGACGTGCGCGTTGGTGATGATCGTGCCCTGGTCGTCGTAGACGAACCCGGTCCCGGCGCCGCTGCTCGTGCGAATCTGGACCACCCCGTCGACGGCGGCCTCGTAGGCCGCCTTGAGCGGGGCGCTCGGATCGTCGCCGCCGACGACCGACACCTGGACCGTGCGGACGCGGTCCCCGGTCGCGTCGTCGTCGCTGACGAGCAGCGTGACGGTGGACGCGACCGCGGCGATGGCGATCGCGGCGAGCACGGCGACCCCACGACGGGCTCCCGGCGACGTCGACGGGGACGGGGGGCCGGGGTCGCGCGGCGAAGCCGCCGCGGCACGCGACGTGGGCCTCGGTCGCGGCGCGGCGGGGCGGACCGGCGGCAGCTCCTGGCGGCGGGTCGGCGGGTCGGCGGCGGGCCGCGACGCGGTGGGCGGGACGGGCGGCGTGTGGGCCGGCGGGGGCGGGATCGGCGGTCCGTCGCCCGCGGGGGAGCGGAGCGGGCCGGCGTGGGTCGGCTCCTCGTCGTCGCGCAGCCACGTGTCGTCGTCGGGGTGGTCCGTCCAGAGCGGTCGTCGGTCGTCAGGCATGGGGCGCGGGGGTCGCCCGGGGCGTAGGGGGCCACCGGTGGTGCCACCACGATGGCGGATCGCGCGTCAGACGTGCGTAAAGCCGGGCGATCGGGCGCCCGGACGGTGCGGCTCGGGTGGGGGCCCGGCGCCTGCGCGTCGCCCGGCCTGCGCGTCGCCCGGCCTGCGCGTCGCCCGACCTGCGTGTCGCCCGGGTGGATCACCGCACCGTCGCTTCAGCGGCCATCCACGTGAGCGTCGCCCGACGTCGGTCTGGTGGAGCGCCGTCCTCGCAGCGGTCCGGTCATCCACCGTGACGACGGGCCCGACCCCCGGACGCTCCGGCAGGTGTCGGCGCGGACGTCGACGGGGGAGGGGACGACGCCGGGCGCAAGGCGCCGCAGCCGTGCAACGCCTCCGCCGCGGTCCCGACGCGTCGCGGAGCCCCCCGGCCCGGAACGGCGACGCCCGGCACGGGGCCGGGCGTCGGGTGGTCCGGTGAGGGACCGTGGGCCCGGCGTCGCCGCCGGGTCCGGAAGTCGGGTCTAGATGACGTCGACGTTCGTGGCGTTGGGGCCCTTCGGGCCGACCTCGGCGTCGTAGCTCACGCGCGCGCCCTCGGCGAGGGTCTTGAAGCCCGAGCCGTTGATCGCGGAGTGGTGGACGAAGAGGTCCTTGCCGCCGTCCTCCGGCGTGATGAAGCCGAAGCCCTTCTCGTCGCTGAACCACTTGACGGTGCCGTTGGCCATGGTGATGACTCTCCTGCGGGGTTGTGTGCAACGACGCTGGAGGTGCTGAAAACCACGACTGCGAACGCTGGCACTGCTGATGTATCGGGCGGATCGCCCGTGGTGAACCGTAGACGCTTCCGGGGGTCCGTGGGTCGCGAGTTGTGAAGATTCGCGATCCGGTCTGCGTCCGACCGTCCACATCACCCCGGATTGCAGGGGTTTCGTGGTCGGTCGGGGGCACGGTCCCGTCGCCCGATCCCGGCGGGAACGGGCGACGGAGGGCCGGATCAGGCCGGGACGACCCCGCCGAGGAGCTGCCCGGCGACGCGGTCGGTGGCGTCGGCGTCGCCGCCGACGAGCCGCCGCGAGAGCTGCGCGCGCCGGAAGTACAGCGGCGCGTCGTGCTCCCACGTGGCGCCGATCCCGCCGTGCACGGAGATGTGCTCGCGGGTCGCGACGTCCAGCGCCTGGCCGGCGCCGGAGCGGGCCGCGGCCGCCGCCAGCGGCAGCTGGTCGGGGGCGTGCTCGCTCGCCCACGCCACGTAGATCAGCAGCGCGCGGGCGTTCTCGGTCAGGCGCAGGACCTCGACCAGGTGATGCTTGACCGCCTGGTACGAGCCGATCGCCCGCCCGAACGTGTGGCGCTCCTTCGCGTACTCCACCGCGATCGGCAGCAGGTGCCCGGCGACGCCGGTCGCCTCGGCCGCGAGGATCGCCTGGGCGACGAACCACGCCCGCGCCAGCGCGTCGGCGTCGGCGGCGATCCGCCGGCCCTTGGCGCCCTGCAGCCGCACGTGCCCGAGCGGCCGGGTCGCGTCGTAGCGGGTGACCGCCTCGACCGTCACGCCCGCGTCGGCGGCGTCGACGAGCGCCGCGACGGGTGCGCCGTCCGCGTCGACGCCGACGACGACGAGCCGGTCGGCGCCGGGGGCGTCGGGCGCCCACGGCACCTCACCGTCGAGGGTCACGTCGTCACCCGACACGGTCGCCGTCGGGGCGTCGCCGCGGAGCAGGCCGCCGCGCGGGTCGACGGTCCACCGGGCCTCGCGGTCCGACGGCGGCGCGACCGGCAGCCACGCGGCGCGCAGCTCGCCACCGGCGACCGCGGCCGACGCCTCGTCCCCGGCGGCGTCGAGGATCGACGCGGCGGGCAGGACCGACACGAGCGGCACCGGGGCCAGCACGGCCGCGGCCTCCTGGGCGACGAGCAGCGCGTCGTACAGGCCGAGGCCCGCGCCGCCGTGCTCCTCGCTCGTCAGCAGCCCGGGCCAGCCGGCCTCGACGGCGGTCGGCCACAGGTCGGTCAGCGTCGGGACCTTGCCGACGGCGACGTCCTCGAGCGCCTCGCGGGCGGCGGCGACGGTGTCGGTGCGCCGCAGCGCGTCACGGGCGGCGTCGCGCAGGAACTCCTGCTCGTCGGTGAGCGACAGATCCATGTCAGGCCTCCTGGCGGGAACGCAGTTCGCTGAACGGCACGCCCTTGTCCAGGCGTGGCTCCGGCGGCAGGCCCAGCACCCGCTCGCCGATGGTGTTGCGGAGGATCTCCTCGGTGCCGCCGGCGGACTTCAGGCCGGGCAGGAACGAGATCATGTACCCCCACTCGTCGTCGTGGTCCAGGGCGTCGGGGCCCAGGACGTCGCCGATGAGGTCGCCGGCGTCGACCGCGGCGCTCACCATCGTGACCTTGGCCAGGCCGAACTCCGGTCCGGGCACGCCGCCGCCGGCGAGCTCGCTGATCATGCGGTGGCCGTTGAACCGGCTGGCGATGAGCTCGGTGCCGATCCGCCCGATCTCCTGCCGCACGGCGCTGTCCTCGCGGGCGCCGGGGGCGTCGGCGATCGCGGCGGCGAACCGCTCGGCGCTGTAGCCGATCGGCGCGGTGCCGATCGCCAGGCGCTCGAACATCAGGACGGTGAGGGCGGTCGTCCACCCGGCGCCGACCTGGCCGAGGACGGCGTCGGCGCCGACCTCCACCTCGTCGAGGAACACCTCGTTGAACTCCGCCTCGCCCGAGATCTGGCGCAGGCCGCGGATCGTCACGCCCGGGGCGTCCATCGGCACGATGAACATCGTCAGGCCCTTGTGCTTGGGCACGTCGGCGTCGGTCCGCGCGAGCAGCACGCCGTAGGCGGAGAACTGGGCGTTCGTCGTCCACACCTTCTGGCCGGTGATCCGGAACGACCCGTCGTCCTGCTGGACGGCGCGGGTGGTGACGCCGGCGAGGTCCGACCCCGCGGCCGGCTCGCTGAAGAGCTGGCAGAAGACCTCGTCGCCGTGGAGCAGCGGGCCGAGGTGGCGGCGCTTCTGCTCGTCGGTGCCGTGGACGATGATCGCCGGGCCCATCATCCCGACGCCGATGAAGTCGAGCGGGCCGGGGACGCCGGCCTGCGCGAGCTCCTGGTTGACGATGACCTGCTCGATCGGGCCCTTGCCGGCGCCGCCGAACTCCTCGGGCCACGTGACGCCGCAGAGGCCGCCCTCGACGAGGCGACGCTGCCACGTGCGCCACGCGGCGACCCGCTCGTCCTCGTCCTGGATCATGCCCTCGCCGCGCACCCTGGGCGCGTCGGCGGCGTTGTCCCGGAGCCAGGTCCGGACCCGCTCGCGATACTCGGCCTGCTCGGGGCTGTCGTTGAGGTCCACGCCTCGTCCCTTCGTCGGATCTCGGGGTGCCGGCCGGTCGCGCAGGGGGATCCTGGCTGACTGGCCAGTCAGGTCGTCGTACCCTAGAGGATCGCCGTCCCCCGGAGGGGACGATCCGGAGATCAGGATCTGGGCGGCGTGCGGCTCCACAGGCGCCGCAGGAACAGGTCGGCGAAACGCTCGGCGGTGACGCGGGCCGGTCGGCCGCGGCCCTGGTCCTCGACGAGCTGGTTGAGAGTGCGGCTACGACCGCGTCGAGGACGCCTTGGAGTGGCGATCGTTGGTCGAGCGCGAACCGCTCCGGCGTTCCGTCGGCGTCGTGGACGGCGCGGTTGGCGTCTGCGAGGTCTCCGAGCCCGGGTACGCCGTGTGGCCGAGCATCCGCATCGCCTTGGGCGCCTTGTGGATGTTGCGGCGGACGTGTTCGGCGAGGTCCATCGGCACCCTCATCGTAACCGTCCATGCGACGTGCCCCGCAACCCGGCCGGCGGTCAGGCCGCCGACGACGCCGGCCGCCGCCGCCGCGGCCGCGCGAGGACGCCGACGACGACCGCCGCGGCGACGACGAGGAGCGGGCTCGTGCCGGCGAGCGACGTGGCGTCGGGGGCGATCTCGTGGCCGGCGCGGGCGAGCGCGAGCAGGCCGATCCCGACCGCGCTCCACAGCACGACCGGCACGGCGATCATCCCGCCGAGCAGCGGGAGTGGGCAGAAGCTCATGACGCGCGCGCGCGGGGCCAGGCCGACGTGGAGGCCGCCGATCGCGGCGGCGCCGCCGACCGCGGCGGGGACCCCGACCGCGCGCCATCCCGCGTCCACGTCGGCGAGGAGGACCGCGACGGCCACGGCGACCGCGCCGGCGGCGAATCCGGCGACGGTCGCCGCCGCGCCACGGCGCAGCGCCACGCCGTCGGCGGCGACCCAGACGACGACCGCCGCCCCGAGCGCGACGAGCGGCCGCGGCCCGGCGAGGAGCGCCGCCACGACGGCGAGCGCCGCCGACGTGGCGGTGCGGGCGCCGGGGTGCGCATCCTTCAGCGGGATCACCGGCGGAAGGCTAGACGAGGGTCCCCGTCGGCCCGGCGCGGCGGCGGGGACGCGACGGCCCCGCGGGTCAGGCGGCGAGCGGCCCGACGCCCGGGCGGTCCTGCTTGACGTGCTCGTCGGCGTGGTAGCTCGAGCGGACGAGCGGGCCGGCGGCGACGTGGTCGAAGCCCATCTCCTCCATCCCGATCCGGGCGAGCTCGTCGAACTCGTCGGGGTGCCAGTAGCGGACGATCGGCAGGTGGTTCTCGGTCGGGCGCAGGTACTGGCCGATGGTGAGGATCTGGACGTGGTTCTCGCGCAGGCGGCCCATCGCGTCGACCATCTCGTCGAAGCTCTCGCCGAGGCCGACCATGAGCCCGGACTTCGTCGACAGCGCGTCGCCGGCCATCTCCTTGGCGTTGCGCAGCACGCGGTTGGAGCGCTCCCACGTCGACCCGCGCCGGGCGATCGGGTACAGCCGCGGGACGACCTCGACGTTGTGGTTGAAGACGTCGGGCCGCGCCGCGAGGACGGTCGCCAGCGGCATCTCCTCGCCGCGGAAGTCCGGGGTGAGGACCTCGATGTTCGTGTCCGGCGCCTGGCGGTGGCACTGGCTGATCGTCGCCGCCCAGATCCGGGCGCCGTAGTCGGGCAGGTCGTCGCGGTCGACCGACGTGATCACCGCGTGACGCAGGCCCATGAGGCTGATCGAGCGGGCGACGCGCGCCGGCTCGAGCGGGTCGTTCCACGTCGGCGTGCCGGTCTGGACGTGGCAGAACCCGCACCGCCGGGTGCAGGTGTCGCCGAGGATCATGAACGTCGCGGTGCCGCGCTCCCAGCACTCCCCGATGTTCGGGCAGGCGGCCTCCTGGCAGACGGTGTTGAGGTTGTTCGCCTCGATCTCGTGCTTGAGCCGCCGGTACGTCTGCCCACCGGGTGCGGGGACCTTGAACCACGGCGGCTTGCGCTCGCGCAGCGGGCGGGTGTCGGGGCCCAGGACCTTGAGCACGTCCATCCCGCCGGGCTTGGCCCGCGACCGCGTCTGACGGGTCGGCGGCGGCGTCACGGTCGGGGAGTCGGACACCACGCCAGGGTAGCGCGTGCGCGCTCCGTGCTCCCCCGGGAGCGCCCGTCGGGGCGCGCCCGCCGCGACGGTGGAACCAGACGAACGGTCGGTCAGTCGCCCGTCGTGGCGACGCCGGCCGCGATCCGCCGCAGCTCGTCCGGGTCGGCGGGGACGGTCGCCACCCCCAGCTCGTCGGCGAGGGCCGTCGCGAGCCGCTCGCCCGCCTCGCGCACGGCCGGGATCGGGTCCAGGTCGGGGTCGGAGCCCAGGTCGGGCGCGCCGGACTCGCGGGCGATCGACGTCATCGGCGTGCTGAGCCCGCAGGGGACGATCCAGCCGAACGGCTCGAGGTCGGTCACGACGTTGAGGCCGACCCCGTGGGTCGTCACCCCGCGCGAGAGGTGCAGGCCGATCGAGCCGAGCTTGCGACCCTCGGTCCACACCCCGGTGAACTCGATCCCCTCCTCGGAGCGGCCGCGGGCGTCGACCCCCGACCGCGCGGCGACGCGGATCATCGCCCGCTCCAGCAGCCGCACCAGGCGGATGACGTCGCCGGTGGCGACGACGACGTAGCCCACGAGCTGGCCGGGGGCGTGGTAGGTGACCTTGCCGCCGCGGCGGACGTCGACGACGTCGATCCCGCGCTCGGCGTACCACCCCGCGCCGAACGGCAGCTCGGCATCGGTGGCGCGCCGTCCCCGGGTGTACACCGGGTCGTGCTCGAGCAGCAGGAGCGTGTCGCCGATCCGACCGTCGACGCGGGCGTCGCGCAACCGGTGCTGCAGGTCGAGCGTCGGGGCGTACGGCACCCGACCGAGCCACGCGACGGCCAACGGGCCGGCGGGATCGGTGAGCGGCGACGTGGGCACGCCCCCCACGCTACCCCGCCCACGCGGCGATCACGACGACGCCTTGCCGGGCGTGACGTCGACGAGGCAGCCGTCGAAGCCCTTGCGCAGCTGGGCCTCCGACGGCGGGTCGTGGGCGAGCATCTGCGACACCGTCACCGGCTGCAGGCCGCGGCGGCGCATCTCCGCGAAGATCGCCGGGAGCGCCTCGAGCGTGCGCTCCTTCGTCTCGTGCATGAGGATGATCGAACCCGGGTGCAGGCCGGCCTTGGCCTGCTCCACGATCCGGTCCTTCGACACGCCGAGCGCGTCCTGGGTGTCGACGTTCCACAGCACCTGGACCATCCCGAGGTCCTTGACGATCCGGTCGGTGTCGTCGTCGTGGGACTCGTACGGAGGCCGGAACAGGCGCACCGGACGACCGAGCGCCCCGCGGCTGGCACGGTTGCCGGCCTCGATCTCGGTCCGCTGCGCCTTCGCGTCCAGCGACGCCAGCGCGGGGTGGTTCTGGGTGTGCGACCCCGAGTCCCAGCCGAGATCGCGCTGCGCGACGACCTCGGCCTCGTGGCCCCCGATGTTCGTGCCCTGACGGAAGAGCGTCACCGCCGCGCGCTCCCGCACCAGCAGCTCCCGGAACCGCGACGACAGCGCGTGCGGTCCGTCGTCGAACGTCAGCGCCACCCACGGCTGCTTCCCGGCGCCGCAGTAGACCGGCAGGCCGAGCTTCGCGAACCGGGTGATCGCGGCGTCGCGCTCGAGCCGGTCGACGGTGAGCGACCCCGCGGTCGCCAGCGGGCCCTGCAGCAGCGGCGGGCCGTCGGCCGAGGTCGCGTCGTCGCCACCGCCGAGCGCCAGCGCGACCGGGACGCCCAGGACGAGCAGTACCGCGACGGCCACGGCGGTGATCCGCCGCCGCACGTAGACGGGACGGGGCGTGGCGTCGCGGGTGGAGCGCGCCGGGCGGTCGTCGTCGGCTGACGCGTCGGCCCCCACGTGGTCGTCGGCGGACGCCGCGTCGTCCACGGCCCCGTCGGTCGCGGCGCGGTCGGATGCCGCCCCGTCCGCCCCGCCCCGGGGGTCCGCCCCGCCCCGGGGGTCCGCCCCGCCCCGGCCGTCCGGCGCGACGTCGGGATCCCGGTCCCGGGCGGCGTCGCCGTGCCCCGGCGAGCGCTCCCGGGCGGGCTCGTCCCAATCACCGTAGCCCCAATCCCGGCCATCGTCCCCCGCGGGGTCGGGCCGCCGCTCGAAGGGGTCGTCGGGACGCGTCACGGTGCCCAAGGTAGACGACGTCCCGGCCGGGTGGTCCCACCCCGTCGGCCACGATCCTCCGGGGTCGCGGCGGGTCGACGGTACCCTGGCGGGGATGGGGTCCCGCCACCCACGCGAGCCCCGGGGATCCGGTGACGCGCCCCTGTGGCTCCGGCGGCTGCGGTGGCGGCTGCGCGGGGACGCGGCGCCGCTGACGTTCGTCGTCACCGCGGTCGCCGGAGCGGTCCTGCTCAAGCTCCTGCCCCCCGTCGGCGACGGCGGGGTGCGGGGCGGCTGGGGCGGGGCGCTCGCCCTCGCGGTCGGGGCGGCCACGGTCGTCGTCGTGGTGGTCGGCGGGGCGGGCGCCGCGGCGCTGCGACGCCGCGACCCGTCGCTGCCGCGCCCGGTCGCCCGGGATCGCGCGGCCACCGTGGGCCTGGTCGTCGGCCTGGCGGTGCTCGCCGTCGCCGGCGTCGCGCACCGACCGGCGGTGCTGGAGCGGCGGGCCGAGGTCGACCGCGTCGCGGCCGCGACGCGCGCGCTGGCGCGGGAGCGGGCCCCGAGCAGCGCCCGCGCGCACCTCGACGACGTCGACGTGCGCCGCTGGGCCCACGGGCTGTTCCGGGCGTGCATCCCGGTCGGGCGGCCCGACCGGGCGTGGTGCGCCGTCGTCCGGGTGGAGGCCGACGGGATGCGGGCCCGCGAGGACGGCGACGTGCGACCGAACGCGGCCGTCGAGGGCCCGGGCGGCTGACCGGTCGGCGGGACGCCGACCGGGTCGCCGGGCGGCTCAGTCGGCGAGCAGCCCCTGCCCGGGATCGCCGAGCAGGTCCGCGACCCGGCGGAGGAACGCGGCGGCGTGGCTCGGGTAGATCGCGCGGTGATCGGCGGTGAGGGTCAGGGTGACGGTGTGGCGGGGCAGGATCGCGTCGCCGACGACGACCGGCCGTCGGGCGATCCGGCCGACCGCGAGGCTCGCCCCGAGCCCGGGCGGCGTGATCGCGTCGAACCGGTCGGGGCCGTCGGGGCCACCGTCGATGAGCGCGAACGTCGGCCCGGCGCTGTCGGGGGCGCGGAGCGCGCCGTCCCGCACGAGGCCGACCACGTGCCGCCGGCGGGCGGCGATGTCGGCGAGCGGGGCGTGGTCGACGTCCGGCAGGGTCGGCAGCGCGATCGATCCGCCGTCGACGTCGACCGCCAGGGCGATCGTCGCCCGCGACCACGACTCGAGCTTGCCGTCGCGCCACGCGCCGTTCACCCGCGGATGCGCGACGAGCGCGACGCCCACCGCCCGGGCGATGGCGTCGATCGGCTCCGGGGCGTCGGCGTCGGAGCCGAGCGCCGTCACGAGCTCCTCGACGTCGACGTCGACGCTCGCGGTCCACTGCGGGGCCGTCGCGCGGACCTCGGCCATGCGGCGGGCGATCCCGGTCTGGGCGCGGGTCGGCTCGACCGTCGTGACCGTGCCGCGCTTCGTGCCCTCCTCGACCGTCGTGGACGGCGCGGACGGGGTGGTGGACGGGGTGGTGGACGGCGACGACATCGTGGACCTCGGGCTGCGGAACGACGGCGGCGCGGTGACGCCGCCAGCGACCGTCGAGCATGGCAGGTCGCGCCCGGGACCCGGTCAGACGCCCCGCACGGTCGCCCGGCCGCCGCCGCCGACCGCTCCCGCCGCCGGCCCGTCGGTCGTGACCCGGACGGCGACGCCCGGTCGTGGCGTGGCGCCGCGACCGATGCTCCGGGCGGCGCGGGCGACCGCCTCGAGCGCCGAGTTCGGGTTCGTCCGGCTCCACGCGATCACGAGGGGCATCGCCGGCGCTCCGTCGAGGTCGCGATACACGACCCCGCGGAGCGGCATCGCGGCCCGGGCCGTCTCCGGGACCACCGCCACGCCGCGCCCGGCCGCCACCCGGAGCAGCAACCCGTGCAGGCCGTCGTCCCGCACGGGACCGTCGGCGACCACGGACGACGGGCCGGCCGCGCCGCGCAGGAGGCCCGGATCCCGGAGGACCGTGGCGAGGTCGAGGCGCGCCGGGCGGGCGAGCGGATGGCCGGCGGGCGCCGCGGCGACGTACGGGATCCGCGCGACCGCCACGCGGGCGGCGTCGACGTCGAGGTGGCGCGGGTCGGTGACCACGGCGTCGTGCCGGCCGTCGCGCAGCGAGCGCGCGGCGTCGAGCGGCCCCGCGAGGCGCGACGTGGAGCACCGCGGGTCGGGGTCGTCGGCGGCGAGCATCGCCACCAGGCCCGGCATGACCGCGGCGAACGCCTCGTCGACGTAGCCGATCGAGACGGCGCCGCGATGGCCCGCGACGACGGCGTCGACCTCGAGCCGGAACCCGTCGGCGGCACGCAGGAGCCGACGCGCGGCGGGCAGGAGCCGGCGACCCGCCTCGGTGGGACGGACCCCGCGGGCGGCCCGCACGAACAGCCGCACGTCCCACTCCGACTCGAGCGTCTTGACGTGCTGGCTCAGCGTCGGCTGCGACACGTCGAGCCGGCGCGCGGCCCGGCCGAAGTGCGACTCCTCCGCGGCGGCGACGAACGCGGCGAGCCGCCGCAGGTCGACGGCGGTCGACCGCGCGCCGGTCGGGCGGTCGGAGGCGGGCATCGCGCCATCGTGCCCGCCGGCCGGGCGAAGCCGGCGACGGCGGGCGCGCGTCACCCGGGTGAACCGGCGCGGCCGGCCGGACCGGCGCCCGCCCGACGCGGGCCCTACCATCGCCCGCGTGACGTTGCGTGTGGCCTTCGACGCACGGGACGCCGTGGATCCCCGTCGGCGTGGCTGGGGCCGGTACGCCGCCGAGCTCCTCGCCGCGCTGCGCCGACGGGACGACGTGGCCGTCGGGGCCTACGTCGGCGGGGGCCGGCTGCCCGAGCTCGCGTGGGAGCAGGCCGGCTGGCCGCTCCGGCTGCGCGACGACGCGCCCGACGTCGCCCACGCCCCCAACTGCTTCCTGCCGCTGTGGCGGCCCTGCCCGGGCGTCGTGACGATCCACGACCTGGCGTTCGAGGTCCATCCCGAGGACTTCGCGCCCCGCACCGGCTGGAAGTACCGGACGTTCACGCGGCGCGCCGCCCTGTCCGCCGAGGCGGTGCTCTGCGACACCCACGCCACCGCCGACGACCTCTGCGAGCGCTACGGGGTCGACCGCGACCGGATCCACGTCGTGCCGCTCGCGCCCTCGCTGGCCGGGAGCGGCGCGCACCACGACGGGGACGGCGACGACGATCGTCCCTACCTGCTCGCGATCGGCGACCTGCGCGGCAAGAAGAACCTGGAGCGGCTCGCCGACGCGTGGCGGATCAGCGGCCTGCCGCACCGGCTCGTGCTCGCCGGCACCGGGCCCGACACGACCGACCCGGCGGGGGCGGCGCTCGTCGCCCGCCTGCGGGCGACCGGCGCCGAGCTGCCCGGATGGCTCGACGAGGACGACCTCGACCGGCTGCTGCGCGGCGCGGACCTGCTCGTCCACCCGTCGCTCTTCGAGGGGTTCGGCCTGGTGCTGCTCGAGGCGATGGCCCGCGGCGTGCCGGTGGCCTGCAGCGCGATCCCGTCCCTGTCGGAGACCGCGGGCGGCGCGGCCGAGCTCTTCGACCCGCGCGACGTCGAGGACATCGCCCGCGCGCTCCACGACGCGCTCGCCCGCCGGGACGCGCTCGCGACCGCCGGACGCGCCCGTGCGGCCGCGTTCGACTGGGACCGCACGGCCCGGGAGACGCTCGACGTCTACCGTCTGGTGGCCCCGTGACCCGGATCACGATCCTCATGCTGTCGGTGAACGAGGCGCCGCTGCTGCGACGCTCGCTTCCCGCGGCGTGCTCCCAGGGCGCCGACGAGGTCGTCGTCATCGACAACGCGTGCACCGACGCGACGCCCGAGCTGTGCGAGCGCTACGGCGCGCGTCGACTACGGCTGACGCGCCGCCGCGGGTACGCCGCGGCGATGAACGTCGGCGTCGCCGCCTGCGGTGGGGACTGGGTGCTGTGGTGCAACGCCGACTGCGTCCTGGGGGAGGGGTTCCTCGACGCGCTGCGCCCGCACCTGCACCATCCCGACCTCGGCGCCGTCGTCCCCCGGCTGCTGCGCGCCACCGGGATGGAGCCCGAGGACCGGCTCGACGTCATCGACGCGGCCGGGATGACGATCGACCGACGCCGCAAGAACGGCCTGGTCGGCCACGACGAGCCGGCCCCGACGTACGCGCGGACCGGGCCGGCGTTCGGCGGCGACGGCGCGTGCGTCCTGTACCGGCGGGCGTGCCTCGAGAGCTGCGCGATGGGCCTCGAGGTCCTCGACGAGGACATGGGGCTGTGGGCGACCGACGCCGACCTCGCGTGGCGGGCGCAGCTCTTCGGGTGGACCGCCCGCTACGAGCCGGCCGCGATCGCGTGGCACAAGCGCTTCTACAGCCCGTCCAACCGCCGCAACGTCCACCGGGCCCACCGTCGGCTGCAGTTCCGCAACCGGCTCATCATGGTCTACAAGAACGAGACCTGCGGGGGGCTGCTGCGGGGGCTCCCGCGGCTGCTCGGGTACGAGGTCGCCGCGTTCGGATGGGCGCTCCTCCGCGAGCCGTTCCTCCTGGCCGGCTACCTCGACCACCTGCGCCTGCTGCCCGCCACCCGCCAGCGTCGACGGTGGGTGCAGGCCCGCCGGCGCGAGCTCGCCGCCGCGGGACGGGGCAACGGTCGGCCGCCGTTCGGGCTGCGGCCCCCGCAGGGCCCGCCGCCCGGGGCGCCACCGCCACCGGACGGCCCGGTGCAGACGCCGGACCGGGCCGGACCGGCGCCGGTCGGCGGCTGACGGTCGCGCCGGACGACGGCGCGGCGCCGGGCCGCGGCGCCCGACCGAGGTCAGGCGGCGATCTCGCGGTAGACCGCCCACGTCGCGCGGGCCGCGTCCTCCCACGTCCAGGCCGGGGCGGCCGGGGCGGGACGGGATGACGCCTCGGCGGCGGCGACGAGGCCCGCGAGGTCGTCGCGGTCGACGAACGTCGCGTGGTCGCCCAGGACCTCGCGCACCGCGGGGACGTCGGTGCACGCCACCGGGCAGCCGCACGCCAGCGCCTCCAGCGGCGTGAGGCCGAAGCCCTCGTCGTCCGATGCGAGGACGAGGGCGTGCGCGGCGGTGTAGAGCGCCGTCAGCTGCTCGTCGGTCACCTCGCCCGTGAGGTGGATCCCCGCGGCCCCGTCGCCGCGCGCTCCGCGGTCGCCGCCCGCGCGGCCCCCGCGCGCCCCGGCTCCGCCCGCCGGGCCGGTCGCCTCCGGCCCACCCGTCAGCTCCGCCGTCCACGGCCCGGTCGGGCCGACGAGCACGAGCGGCATCGTCCGCGGGGCGGCGACGAGCTCGCTCACCCGCTTGCGCGGATCGCGGCTCCGCAGGCCGCCGACCCACAGCAGGAACGCGTCGGGGAGCCCGAGCTCCTCGCGGACCGCGGCGACCGCGTCGTCGTCCGCCGGCCGGAACCCCGGCGCGGGCGCCTCGTGGATCGTGCGGACGCGGTCCCCGTCGACGCCCAGGTGCCGCAGGACGTCGTCGGCGACGGCCGCGGTCGGGACGATGATCCGGTCGGCGCGGGCGACCGCGGCGTACCGCAACCGGAACCGCACCCCGGTGCGGAGGTACTCCGCGCGACGCTTCAGCGGCACGAGGTCGTGGAGCGTCACGACCTGGGGTCGACCGGGACGCAGCAGCGCCCCGTCGATCCACGGGCTGTGGAACGCGTCGCACCCCACCGGGCGTCGGCGCTCGACGATCGTCGACCCCTCCGGGGCGGTCGCGACGAGCGCGTCGCGCAGGCACCGGACGTAGCGGCCGATCCCGCGGACGTCCCCCGCGCCGCGGGCGTCGAGCGCGACCCGCATCAGCGCACGACCCGCATCAGGACCCGGCCGCGCGGTCGTCGCCGCCCGCCGCGCCGACGCCGGCCGGTGGGTCGACCGCCGGGCTGCCGGCGGGGGCCTCGCGTCCCAGCAGGGCCGCCTCGATCCGGTCGGTGACCCGCTCCAGCGACCACCGCGCGGCCGCCTGACGGCATGCGTCGGCGGCGAGCGTCCGCTCCCGCAGCGCCCAGATCACCCCGTGGGCGAGCGCGGCCGGGTCGTGCGTCGGGATGAGGCGCCCCGTCCGTCCGTCGTCGACGACCTCGACGAGCCCGTCGACGGCGGTCGCCACGACCGGCACCCCGACGGCGTGCGCCTCCGACACGACCGTGCCGCCCGGCTCGCGCAGCGACGGCACGACGAGCACGTCGACGTGGCGCAGCAGGCCGGGGCCGCCGCTCTGCCACGGCCACCGCTCGATCCCGGCGTCCGAGGCCCGGCGGTCCACCATCCGCCGGTACGACCGGTCCGCGCCGTACACGTCGTCGCCGACGAGCACGACCCGCACGTCCGGGACGACCGAGCGGATCGCGGCGGTGGCGGTGATGAGGTCGTGCGGGCTCTTGCGCGGCTCGATCCGCCCGACGAACGCGACGACCGGGCGGCCGTCGCGGGTCCAGGGCGGGTCGACCGCCGGAGGGTCGAGGTCGACCGGGCAGCCGGTGACGTCGACCCGACGACCGAGACGCCGGGCCAGCGGGGCGCCGCACGCGCTGGAGTCGGCGAGCAGGGCGTCCGCGGCGCCCCAGAACCGCGGCACCCGCGACACCATGTCGTGCACGTGCAGGACGGCCCGGCCCCCGACGGGGGACCCCAGCGGCCGACCGCCGCCGGCCCGGCCGGGCGCCCACGGCCGCGGCGGCGCCGCGAGCGACGGAGGCCGGAGCGCCGGCAGCAGCCGGCCCGGCACGGTGCCGTTGAGGTAGACGACGTCGAACGGCTCGGCCATGCGACGGAACGCCCCGAACGCGCGCAGCGCCTGCGCGCCACGGCCACGCCCGAGCCCCCCGACCGGCTGGGCCCGCCAGTGGACGTCGGCGGGCGCCTCGGCCGGGCGGCGACCGGTCGGGCCGGTCATCGTGATCCGCCATCCCCGCTCGAGCAGCAGCGGTGCGACGCGCAGCAGGGCGAGCTCCGCCCCGCCCGGCCGGTCCACGGCGTGCACCACCAACAGCGAGGGCATCGCCGGGAAGGCTAGCGGGACCGGGAGCGTGGCAGGCGACGTCGTGGCGCCGGTCGCCGGGACCCGACCGCGATCGTCGGCGCCGCCCGCCGCGGCCGCGACGGGCCGGCGTCGGGTCCCGCGGCACGGGGCCCCGTCACCGCGTACGGTGGGGGAGTGCCGCGGACCGCCCCCGGAACCCGCCGTCGATGAGGATCCTCGTCGACGCGAGCTACGCCCGGCGGGGCCCGTCGGGCACCGCGGTCTACGTCGACCGGCTCGTCGAGGGCCTGCGCGAGCTCGGCGTCGACGTCGTCACCGTGGCCGACGAGGACCGGCGACCACCGGCGGGCGGTGGGTGGGGCAGCGTCCGCAACGCGGCGCACGACCGCTGGTGGGTGCAGCGGCGCCTGCCGCGCCTGGCCGCTCGCCACGGCGCGGACGTCATCCACCATCCGTTGCCGGCGGCGGCGTCGCGTCCCGGTCGCGGTCCGGACGGGCCGGTCGCCCAGGTCGTCACCGTCCACGACCTGGCGTTCGAGGTCGTGCCCGAGCTCTTCGACCCGCGGTTCGCCCGCTGGGCGTCGCACGCGCACCGGCGGGCCGCCCACCGCGCCGACGCGGTCGTCGCGGTGTCGCGCACGACCGCCGGCGACGTGCGGGAGCGCTGGGGCGTCCCGGCCGACCGGATCGTCGTCGCGCCGCACGGCCCCGGGCAGTGGCGGGCCCGCGACGTCCGTCACGGCGCGTCGATGCGCGCCGACACGGTGCCGCTCGCGCGCCCCTACCTGCTGTACGTCGGCGACGACGAGCCACGGAAGGACCTGCCGACGTTGCGGCGCGCGCACGCGGCGCTCGTCGCCGGGCGCGGCGACGGCGCGCCCGACCTCGTGCTCGCCGGATCGGTCGCCCCGGCCGCCGGGGACGACGCGCGGGTCCGCGTGGTGGAGCGCCCCGATCCCGACCGGCTCCGTGCGCTCATCGACGGCGCGCTCGCGCTCGTCCACCCCGCCCGTCACGAGGGGGTCGGCCTGACGCCGCTCGAGGCGATGGCCCGCGGCGTGCCGGTCGTGGTGGCCCGGTCGCCCGGGCTCACCGAGACCTGCGACGACGGCGCGGCGTACTTCGCGCCCGGCGACGCGGACGACCTGGCCGGCGCGGTGGCGCGCCTCGTCGACGAGCCGCGCGTGCGCGAGCGGCTCGTCCAGGCCGGGCGTCGCGTGGCCGGTGCCCGGAGCTGGGGCGCCGCCGCCGCGGCGCACGTCACCGCGTACGAGGCGGCGATCGCCCGCGCCCGTCGCCGGTGACGGCGCGGGCGGGGAGCGGCCCGTCGCCCCCGCGGTGCCGGTACCCTCGGCGGACCGGAACGGTGTCCGCGGCTCCCTCGCCGCCCCGCCGGTCCGCTCCCCGCGACGCGGTGACGTCGGGGCACCACGCATGAAGATCGCGATCCTGGGCACCCGCGGCATCCCGGCCGCCTACAGCGGCTTCGAGACCGCCGCCGAGCATCTCGCCGGGCGGCTGGTGCAGCGCGGGCACGACGTGTCGGTGTACTGCCGCCCACACGTCGTCGACAGCGGCCTGCGCGAGCACGTCGGCGCGCGCCTGGTGCACCTACCGACGATCCGCAACAAGTACCTGGACACGTTCGTCCACACGTACCTGTCGGCCGAGCACGCGGTGCGTCGCCTCAAGCCCGACGTCGCCCTGTTCTTCATCGCCGGCAACAGCCCCCTCACGCGGGTCACCCGTGCGGCGGGGATCCCGACGGTCATCAACGTCGACGGGCTGGACTCCGACCGGTCGAAGTGGCCGGCGGCCGCCAAGGCGTACCTGCGGTTCGCCGAGCGCAACGCCCCCCGCTGGGCGGACGTGGCGCTCACCGACAGCGACGCCGTCGCCGAGGTGTTCGAGAAGCGCTACCACCAGCGGATCGGCGTCATCCCGTACGGCGTGGAGGATCCCGGGTACGACACGACGGACGCGCTCGACCGGCTGGGGCTCGAGCCCCGGGAGTACGTGCTGTTCGTCGGGCGGCTGGAGCCCGAGAACAACCCGCACATGCTGGTGGACGCGTTCAGTCGCCTGCCGTATTCGGTGACGCGGGGCAAGCGCCTGGTCGTCGTCGGCGGCGCGCCGTACGCCGACGAGTACATCCGCGGGGTGCACCGCGGGGCCGACCCGCGCGTGATCTTCCCCGGCTACGTCTTCGGTCGCGGCTACTGGGAGCTGCAGAAGCACAGCTACCTGTCGGTGGTCCCGACCGAGGTCGGCGGCACCCACCCGGTGATCCTCGAGGCGCTCGCGTCCGGGGCCGCGGTGCTCGTCAACGACCACCCGCCGAACCTCGAGACCATCGGCGGCGCGGGCGCGACGTTCTCGGGGTCGGAGGGCGCCCCGGCGCTCGCCCGGGAGCTCGAGGCGTTGCTCCTCGACCCGGACCGCGTCGCGCGGCTGCGGACCGCGGCGGTCGAGCGGGCCCGCGCGTACTCGTGGGACGCGGTCACCGACCGCTACGAGGAGCTGCTGGAGCGCGTGACCGTCGGCCGTGGCCACGGGCCGCTGGACCCGGCGCTCGTCGACCACGACGTGCCCCCGCCCGCGCTCAGCGGCCTGATCCCCTGAGCGGCGGCGGGACGGTCGGGTCCGGTCGACGCCGCGCGCCCGACGGTCGGGCGTCCGGCCCTACCGGACCCGGAACGACACGCCGCGGCTGCGCACGGTCCGGGAGCCGTCCTTCCAGGCGATCCGCACGGCGCCCTTCCGGGCCTTCGCGGCGCCCTTGGGGATGCGGACGATCCGCCACGCGAACCCGTAGCCGTCGGTGCGGTACGACTTGAGGCGCCGGTAGCGGCCCTTCGAGCCGGTGCGGACCTCGACGGTGTACGCGGTCCGGGCGTCGGCGGTGCGGATGCGACCCCAGATCCGCAGCTTGCGGCTCTTGGCCGACACGGTGCGCCGCGGCAGGTGGATCGGCGTGCGGTACGCGGCGTAGGCGGGCTTGCGCTTGCCCTCGCGGCTGCCGGAGCCCTCGCCCCACCGCAGGCCGCTCTGGAACGTGCCCCACCTGTCGTCGCCGCCGCCCGGGATCGGGGCGTCGTCGTACAGCAGGAACTGGGCGAGCGTCCGCACGCGCTTGTTCCGCCACGCGATGTACTCGGCGTGGTTGATGTACGACGCCTGCTTCGCCGGGCTCGGCGCGAACGGGTCCGGCGGGTTGGTCTGGTACCCGAACTCGGTGAGGTACAGCGGGATGTCGCGCCGCCTGGACCCGTAGCGGGCCATGATCCGGTCGAGGTAGTCGCTGAGCAGCGCGAGGTTGGCCGTCGTGACCTCCTGCGTCGGGCTCGACGGGGCGCTGTCGGGACGGCGCAGGAGCTCGTACGGGTGGTGGGCGTACCCGGTCATCTCGAAGAGGCCGGGGTTCTGGGCGACGAACGTCGCGGGGTCCGGGTCGGCGGCGCAGCCGACGACGGTCGCGTCGCCGCCCTTGAGGATCCGCAGGCGGTCGTCGAGGCAGTACACCCGGCGCAGGAACCGCATCGGCTGCATCGCGTTGGTGAGCCGCTTGGGGTTGGGGATGCCCTTCGGCGCGGTCTCGCCGATGAGGATCGTGTCGCTCGCGGTGGTGTGCCCGGTGCCGACGAGCGCGGCGTAGGCGTGACGCACGAGGTCGCGGTAGCGCGCGGGGGATGCCTCCACCGGGTCCTTGCCGAGCGACGACCACTGCGGCGAGAGCCAGCCGCCCTGGTTCGGCTCGTTCCAGATCGTCCAGTAGTCGATCCGCGGCAGCGGCGCGGACGCGCCGGCGGGGACGAACGTCCCGTCGTAGCGGCGGGCGAGCGCGGTCATGAACGCGCCGAACTCCTCGGCGCTCGGGTTCGTGACGGTGTTGACCGCCGCGTCGAAGAACCCGGACCCCGCCCACAGCGGGATCGGCCCGGTCGGGTTGAGGTTCACCGCCATCCCGCGCCGGTGGATCCCCGCGATGACCTCGTCGAGGATCCTCCACGCCGACGCCGGGTAGGCGTTCGGGTCGGTGGCGACGAACCCGGCCGGCCGGGTCGTCGACGCGGCGTCGGGCGCGAACCGCTCCCAGAACACCGACACGCGGATCCGGTCGGCGCCGAGGCGCGCCATCTGGTCGAGGGCGTCGTCGCGGGTCTCGGGCTTCGCCGAGAGGACCCGTGGGTCGTCCTGGAACGTCGACTCGAGCTTGCGGTCCGCCTGGGCGGACGCCACCGGGAGGACGACGAGGAGCGCGACGACGGAGGTCAGGAGGCGGCGCATGTGTGGCAGTCGTAACCCATCGGGGGACGGATCGTCGCGGTCACCGGTCGGCGGATTCGCGCCGCTCGGCGCGCGCGGCGCGCTTCTCGGCGGAGCGTCGGGCGGCGGCGACGGCGATGACCTGGGCGGTGCGGCGGGTGGGCGCGAGCCGCAGGGCGATCCCGGCGGCGCGTTGCGCATGGTAGGGACGGTCGGCGACGGAGAGCTCGAACTCGGCGAGCCGCTCGTACGGGTCGGGGACCGACGGCTGACGCCGCCACGCCCGGTCGAACGCGGCGCGCGCCCCGTCCAGGTCCTTGCGGGCGATGAGCACCCGGGCCTCGGCGTAGTCGCCCTCCGCCGCCAGCGGGTTGAGGTCGCGGGCGCGGCGGGCGTGGTCGGCCGCGGCGTCGAGGTCGCCGTCGCCGACCGCGCGGTACGTCGCCTCGACGGCCTTGTGGGCCCGCCACGGCTGGATGATCGACACGACCGCGACGACGGTCACGATCGCGACCCCGGCGGCGAGCGCGGTGCGCGTCGACTCCACGGCGAGCGGCGGCGGGCGGCGGTCGACGCCGCGCGCGTCGACGTCCGCCGGCTCGGTCGCCGCCTCCGCGCCACGGCCGACGACCCAGCCGGCGAGGAGCAGCATCGGGAGCGCGACCGCCGGGATGAACCAGTTCCAGTCGGCGGCCGACGCCACCGCGAACGTCATGACGATCGCGATCGCCGCGATCGTCCCGTCCCGCTCCGGGGTCGACGGGGAGCCGCGCAACGGCCCCCACAGCGCCGCGGCGCGGGTCGCGGCGGCGAGCCACGCCAGCGCGAGCAGCAGCTGCAGCGCCATGCCGGTCCAGCCGGCGTCGGCGAGCGTCTGGGGGATCCAGCCGTGGGCGTGGCGCGCGACCTGGTCGTCGTCGCGGACCCGGGACTGGACGGCCCCGAACCCCCCGGCGCCGACGCCGTGGGTGGGCTGGGCGCGGTACACGTCCCACGCCTGGCGCCAGTAGCTCGAGCGCGCGGACCCCGTGTTGGTGAACCGCGACGCCTCCGCGCCCGGGATCGACGCCTCGGGGTCGGTGAGCTGGTCGTACGCGCGCTCGATCGTGCCGACGAGCCCCCGCTCGCTCGTCGCGAGCACCCCGATGCCGGCGACCGGGACGAGCGCCAGGAGGCACGCGACGGTGACGCCGAGGCGGCGGCGGTCGGCACGGCCGATCCCGCCGAAGACCGTGACGAACCCGATCGCGAGCCCGATGAGCGTCGTCATGACGACCATGCCGACGAGCAGCACCCCGAGCTCGGTGCCGGCGGGCTTGCGGGCGACGAGCAGCACCGCGTCGGTCGACAGCGCGGGCTGGGCGTACGCCCACACGCCGACGAACGCGCCGGCCGACACGCCGACGGCGAGCACGACGAGGCTGTGCAGGCGCCGCGGCGCGAGCGCGAGCCACGCCGCCAGGCCGATCCCGGCGGCGAGCAGCGACGCCCGGGAGTACGACTGCAGCAGGCCGACGACGGCGAGGGCGGCGACGGGGTACGCCAGCGCGTTGAGCGGCCGGTAGCCGGTGCGGCGGGTCCCCAGCCACGGCGCGAGGACGAGCGCGAACGCGGAGATCGCCCCGACCGCGTTCCAGTACCCCACGGGCTCCTGCAGCCGGGCGAAGACCCGCTCCGGATCGAACACCGTCGGCAGCGCCTTGTAGAGCAGGCCGAGCACGACGAGCGCGGTGCAGCCCAGCAGGACGCCCCCGAGCGGGGCCTGCCACCGTCGCGGCGCCCACCGTGCCGCCGCCGCCCCGGCGGCCATCACCGCGACGTAGGCGATCGTGCGGTTCGTCTCGGTCCACGACTGGTCCGGATCGACCGACCACGTGATCGACAGGCCGGCGAAGACGACGGTGCCGGCGGCCGCGGCGAGCGTGCCGGCCCCCCATGCGCGCGAGCGGGCGGGGGCGCGCAGCACGGCGAGCAGGCCGACGACGCCGGCGACGATCGTCACGACGAGCAGCGTCGGGCCGAGCGTCGACACGCTCTGCCCGACCTTGGCGTTGAGCGTCACCCAGACGAGCAGGCCGGCGACGAGCACGACCCACGGCAGGTCTCCCGCGAGCGCCGACCGGCGGCGCCCCGGGCCGCGCGGCTCAGCCGCCACGCCGACGCCGCACCGTCTGGATCATCGCGGACAGCCCGGCCACCACGGCCGCACCGGCCACGGCGATGAGGGCGAGGAGCAACGACGTGGGGATCGACTGGCCGGTCGCGCCGAGCGCCAGCGCGTCGGCGGGGATCTCGTCGTCGCCGAGCCGCAGCACCGGGGCGTCGGGCGTCGTCTCGGTGATCTTGCGGGCCTCGTCGGAGGCGCGGGAGACCTCGTCCGGGGCGGCGTCGTCGGCCCCGACGACCGGATCGGGGGACGGCGTGGCGGTCGTGGCGCCCGCGTCCGACGGCGACCCGCCGACGGAGCCGCCCGAGCCTGCCGAGCCGCCCGATCCCCCGTCGCCGCCGCCCCCGGACGCCGCCGCGTCCTGCAGCGCCCGGTAGATGTTGTCGGCGCAGTCGGAGTAGTCGGCCAGCCCGCCGTCGAGCTTGTCGAGTGCGTCCTGCAGCTCCGCGGCGGTGTACTTGCCCTTGGGGATCGATCCGCTCGCGCAGTCGCGGGACACCTGGGCGGACGCGGCCCCCGGGACGGTCGCGGCCGGGACGACGGCCACCGCGACGACCAGCAGCAGCGTGCGGAGGTGGGTGCGGAGTCGGGGCATCGCGGTCTCGCTCGATCCGGGAGAGGGCGGGGGGACGGGGAGTGAGGACGTCCGTCGGGGGTCGGTGGGGCGCCACCCGCGCGCCACGTCCCCGTGGGGTGGCGTCGCCGGAGGACCCCACCGGCGACGGGTGGTCCCGAACGCTACCAACCGTCGCGCGACCGCCGAGTTGCGGAGTCGACGGCGGCGAGCATCCCGTCGGCCCACGCCTCGAACGTGAACGCGGCGACGTCGCGGCGGCCCGCGGCCCCGAGCGCACGGGTCGCGACCGGGTCGGACGCCAGGTCGGTGAGCGCCCGGGCCAGGTCCATCGGCTGACCGGCGGGCACGACCCGCCCGTTGCGTCCGTCGCGCACGAGCCCCCCGGCGGCCGCCCCGACCGCGTCGGTGGCGAGCACCGGCACGCCGCGGTGCAGCGCCTCGTTGCAGACGAGCCCCCACGGCTCGACGAACGTGCGGGTCCGGACCGACGGCACGCACAGCACGTCGGCGTGGTCGAGGCGACGCCGGACCTCGTCCGGCGACACCGGGCCGGTCGCGCGCACCCCGGGCAGCCCCCCGTCGGCGGCGGGCGGCGGGCCGAGCAGGAGGAGCTCCGCCCCGATCGCCTCGTGGATCTTCGCCTGCCTCCACGCGACGAGCAGCACCTCGACGCCCTTGCCGGGCGCGTCGCGTCCGACGTAGACGATGCGGAACGTCTCGTCGTCGGCGCCACGGGCGGCGGGCGGGTCGACCCACACCGCGGGGTCGACGGCCTGCGGCGCGACGTGGACGGAGCGCGCGCCGAGCCCGCGGGCGTGGGCGGCGACGTGCGAGCCGTACGCGGCGACGGCGTCGGCGTCCCGGACGATCCGGTGCAGCAGCGGCCGACCGAGCAGGTGCGTCGGCGACGACGGGTCGTGCCACAGCGCGCTCCACAGCACGAACGGCGTCCCGGCCTGGCGCGCGGCGCGCCACGCCCCGGGGAGCGCGGTGCGCCCGGCGGTGCCGGCCACGACGGCGCGCCAGCGGCCCGGCTCCCCCGCCAACCGGGCGATCCGGCGCTGGGTCAGCCGGTGCAGCGGGACGCCGGGATCGTCGACCGACGGCGAGAAGTGCGGCGCGCGCGCCTCGAACGTCGCGACCTCGACCGGCGCCCGGGCGGCGAGGGCGGCGAGCGCCCCGACCCGCTCCTGCGGGACCCGCGGCGTGACGATGAGGATCGGGCGATCGTCGCCGGACACGGGCGACATCATCGTGGATCGTCGGTCGCGTCCGCCAGCGCGTCGCGGTACGCCCGCACCGTCGCCGCGCCGCAGCGGTCCCAGGTGAACGCCCGCTCGACCGTGCGGCGGGCGGCGCGGCCGAGCTCGCGGCGGTGGACGGGATCGCGCAGCAGCCGGTCGAGCGTGCGGGCGAGCGCCTCGACGTCGGCCGGTGGGACGAGGACGATGCCGTCGCCGGCGTCGGCGATCTCGGCCGGCCCGGCCTCCCCGAGCGCCCCGACCGCGGGGATGCAGGCGGCCATCGCCTCGACGTACGCGACGCCGAACGCCTCGTCGACCGCGGGCATGACGAAGAGGTCGGCGGCCCGGGCGGCCTCCAGCGCCTCGTCGTGCGGGAGCTGCCCGCACCACCGCACGCGATCGTCGATCCCGAGCGACTCCGCCAGGGCGGTGAGCGTCGCCCGCTCCGGCCCGTCTCCGACGACGGCGTACCGCACCCCCGGGTGCCGCTCGCGCAGCATCCAGATCGCCCGGAGCACGTCGGCGTGCCGCTTGCGGGCCACGAGGTGCCCCACGGTGACGATCTGCGGCGACGCGACCTCGGCGGTGGGACGGCGCAGCAGCTGCCCGCGGCCCCACCGACCCTCGGACCGCTCGTCGACCGTCGCGTCCGCGGCGGCGGGCGCGCTCCACGTGCGCCCGGCGTCCCACGCGCGCAGGCGCTCGCGGTCCGGCAGGTCGGTCCCCAGGTGCACGACGCGGGTGCGGGTGGCGCCGAGCGCCGCGCAGCGGTCGGCCGTCCCGGCGCTGTTGGCCAGGACGAGGGTCGCGCCGGCGAGCGTGTCGCGCACCGTCGTCCGGGCGTCCGGGTCGAGGTCGGCGGTGAAGTACACGTCGCCGCCGTGGACCGACAGGACGACCGGCTCGGGGCGCCCGATCCGCCGCAGCGCGTCGCCGGCCGGGACCGCGTTGTGGGCGTGCACGACGTCGAACGGGAACCGCCGGTGCAGGCGCCGCAGCGCCCGACGCAACGGGCGGGCGGCGTACCGTCCCCACCGGCCGTAGCTCCGCGACCGCCGCGGGCTGAGGAACCGGACGTACGTCACCGGGATCCCGTCGAGCGTCGTCCGCGGCGGCTGGGCGAGCATCGTCCGCAACGTCCGCGGCAGGTCGCGCAGGCGGGTCGCCGCCGGCGGCACCGGCCGGTGCAGCACGAGCACCTCGACCTCGGCGCCGGCGTCCCGCGCCGCGACCGCCTGCCGGTGCGCCCAGATCCCCAGCACCGGGTCGTGCGCCCGCGGATAGAACTCGGCGACGACGCAGACGCGCAGGGGCGCGCCGGTGGGATCGGGCGTGGTGGCGCCCGTCATCGCGGCCCCGGCGGGTCGACGTGGTCTTCGACGGTGGTGATCTCCCACCGCGGCAGGTACGGGCGGTCGGCGAGCAGCGCCCGGGCGTCGGCGAGCGCCCCGTCGCGGCCGTACGCGGTGGCGGGCGGCGCGGCGAGGTGCCCGACGGGCAGCGCGTCGACGATGCCGCACCGCAGGCCGTGCGCGTCCGCGACCGCCGCCCAGTGCGCGTCGAGGCCCCAGCCCATCCCGACCGCCGGGTCGAACGGCAGGAGGACGTCGCAGGCCCGCGCGGAGAACGCGGTCAGCGGGCCGATCTCGACGAACGTCGTGCGCCGCCAGGTCGTCCCCGGGCGACGACGCGTGATCGGCCACGCGGCGTGGCCGTGGCGTCGGTGCGCGGGCTGCGCCAGGTCGAGGTCGGCGGCCGAGCAGAGGCCGACGAACCGGTCGAGGAACCGCCGCGGCAGCTCGATGTCGTCGTCCACCAGCAGGATCCGGTCGAACGGGGCGTCGCGCCCGGCCGTCGCCTCGTCGATCGCGTCCTGGACCGTGACGAACCGCGGCCGCCCGGCGGGGTCGGGCGCGCGCAGGTCGACGCGGTGCCGGCGGGACGCGAGCCGGCCGCGCAGCGCGCGGACGACGTCGGCGTTGCCGGGTCGCGCCGGGATGACGACGAGGACGTCCTCGGCCGGCGCCGTCGCGGCGAGCGCGTCGAGTCGGCGGCCGACGCCACGCGCGGCGAGGCGCAGGTCGAGCCACCGGTCGTGCGCGGCGAGCAGCCGGGCGCGACGTCCGGCCACGTGGCCGCTGGTGCCCGACAGGAAGTCGTCGACGCCCGGCGTGGCGGGCCCGGCCGGCGGGTAGCCCAGGGCCGCCTCGTGGAGCCGACCGACGGCGTGCGACGCGGCCCACAGGTGCGACGGGTCGCGGTGGCGCAGCAGCCCGGCCGCGTTGCGCGCGACGTTGACCGCCTCGGCGGCGATCCCGGGCGCGTCGCCCCGACGCAGGTCGGCGCGCCGCGACGCCTGCCCGTTGCGCCACCGCGTGCGGGCGAGCTCGCGGGTCGTGGACTCCGCGGCCGACCGGTGGTGGAGCACCGCAGCGGCGGCGACGTAGCGGACGCGCCACCCGGCCGCGAGCGCACGGGCGAGCCACTCCTCCTCGTCCCCGTAGATCTGGTGGGACGGGTCGAACGGCCCGATCGCGTCGATCGCGGCGCGGCGCACCGTGAGGTTGGCGCCCCACAGCCGGTCGCAGTCCCGGTCGCGCGGGCCGAGGTCGAGGTGGCTGATCGGCGGGGCGAGGGCGCCGTCGCGCGCGGCGTCGCGGCCCGCGAGCCGGGCGAGGACGGGCCCCCCGAGCGCGGCCGCGTCGGGGGCGCCGGCGGCGGCGTCGAGCAGGGCGGCGAGCCAGCCGTCGGTCACCTCGGCGTCGTCGTCGAGGAAGCAGACGAGGTCGGCGTCGGTCGCGGCGATCGCCGCGTTGCGCGACGCGTTGAGCCCCCGGCGTCGCGGATGGGTGATGCACCCCACGCCGTGCCGCGACGCCAGGTCGCGGGTCGTCGCGGACGGGCCGTCGTCGACGACGACGACGTCGACCCCGTGGGCCCGCGCCTGGGGCAGCACCGAGCGCAGGGCGTGGTCGAGGTGGTCGGGGCGCCCCGTGGTGGGGATCGCGACGATGGCGCTCGGGTGCGGCACGCGGGCCCAGGGTACGCGACGGCGCCCCCGTCCACGGGCCTCCGGGGCCGCGCGGTGCCGCGCCCGCTCCGTCGGACGGCGCCGGACCGGCGTGCGATCGCGGCGTGTGGTCCGGACGGGGGCTCGTCCGGCCAACGCCTAAGCTCGTCCGGATGGGCGCGTCCCCCGACCCCGCCACCCCGGACCCGTCCGTCCCGGTCCCCGACCCGTTGCGCTTCCTGCCCGGGTCCTGGTCCCTGGACCGGACGATCGAGGACCACGCGGCGGGACGGACCGGGACCGTCGACGGGCGGGCGAGGTTCGTCCCCGACGGGGACGGGTTGCGGTGGATCGAGGAGGGCACGTTGCGGCTCGGGGGGTACGTCGGCGACGGCGCCCGCGAGATGCGGGTGCGCCCCGACGGGGCGACGTGGGCCGTCGACTTCGACGACGGCCGGCCGTTCCATCCGCTCGACCTGCGGACCGGGAGCTGCGCGGTCGAGCACCCGTGCCGCGCCGACCTCTACCGGGGCGAGCTGCGCGCCACCGGACCGGACGAGCTCCGCGTCACCTGGCGGATCGGCGGACCGGCGAAGGACCTGACGATCACGACGGTCTACCGGCGGACGGCGTCGTCCGCCGCCGACGGGCGCGACGCGGACCCGGCCGACCGGCGGCTCGACCCCGGCCCCGAGCCGCCGGCCGCGGACCGGCCCGGCACGTGATCCTCCACCTCCACCACCGCTACCGCACCCTCGGCGGGGAGGAGCGGGCGATCGCGGCGCTGCGGCGCCTGACCGAGGACCGCCTGGGCGAGGCGACGGCGCTGCTCGAGCGGGACTCGGCCGACGTCGGGCCGCTCCGGGCCGTCGCCGGGCTCGTGCGGGGCGGCCTCGACCCCCGCGACGTGGCCCGCGAGGTCGACCGCACCGGGGCCCGGATCGTCCACGCGCACAACGTGCACCCGACGTTCGGCGTCCGGGCGCTGCGGGCGGCCCGTGACGCCGGGGCGACGGTCGTGCTGCAGCTCCACAACTACCGGCTCGTGTGCGCGGTCGGCACGTGCGTGCGGGACGGCGACGACTGCACCGCGTGCCACGGTCGCGACCTGCGTCCCGGGCTGCGTCACCGCTGCCGCGGAGGTCGGGCCGAGGCCACCGCCTACGCGGTCGGGCTCGCCCGCCAGCAGGCGGGCCTGCTCGCCGCGGCCGACCTCGTCGTCGTGCCGAGCGACGCCGCGCTGGAGCGGCTGCGGACGCTCGGGGTCGACCTGCCGGACGACCGGGTCGCGGTGGTCGGCCACCCGGTCGACGCGGGGCCCCGTCCCGCCGACGGCGCGGACCGGGTGCGGTCGGGTGGCCCCGCGGTCGTCGCCGGGCGCCTCGCGCCGGAGAAGGGCGCCGACGTCGCGATCGCCGCGGCGCGGATCACCGGTCGCGACCTCGTCGTGGCGAACGTCGGGCCGGACGAGGCGGCGTTGCGCACGGCCGCCGCCGACCTGCCGCACGTCCGGTTCGTCGGACGGCTCGCGCCCGACGAGCTCGAGGCGCTGCGGGCGTCGGCGTCGGTCGAGCTCGTGCCGTCGCTCGCCCACGAGACGTTCGGCCTGGCCGCGGCCGAGGCGATGCTCCGCGGGCTGCCGGTCGTCGCGTCCGACGTCGGGGCGCTGCGCGAGCTCGTCCCGGACGACGCGCGCGTCCCCGCGGGCGACCCCGTCGCGCTGGCGGCGGCGTGGGTCCGGGTGGCGGCCGATCCCGGCGCGGCGGACCGACAGCGGGACCGGGCCGCCGCACGCACCGATCCGACGGTGCTCGCCACGCGGCTGGCGGCCGCGTACGCCGGCGCGGTCGAGGCCGCCGGACGGCGGCCGTAGCGGCGACCGGGACGCGCCGTCGCGCGACCGATGGCGTCGCGGCGGTCCCTAGACTGCCCGCCATGCCGTGGCTCTTGACCGGTGGCGCCGGCTACATCGGCGCCCACATCGTGCGGGCGTTCCGCGCCGCGGGGCGCGAGGTCGTGGTGCTCGACGACCTCTCGTCGGGGTTCCGCGACTTCGTGCCGTCCGACGTCGTGCTGCACGAGGGACGGGTGGAGGATCCGGCCGCCGTCGCGGCGGCGCTCGACGCGCAGCCGGTCGAGGGGGTCATCCACCTGGCGGGCCTGAAGTACGCCGGCGAGTCCGTCCACGTGCCGCTGGACTTCTACCGCGCGAACGTCGAGGGCACCCGGGTGCTGCTCGCGCAGATGGCGGCGCGGGACGTCGACCGGCTCGTGTTCTCGTCGTCGTCGGCGACGTACGGCACCGCCGCGACGGACGTCGTCGACGAGGACGCGCCCCAGCGGCCCGAGAGCCCGTACGGGGAGTCCAAGCTCGTCGGGGAGTGGCTCATCCGCGACCAGGCCCGGGCCCGGCCGTCGCTGCGCCACACGTCGCTGCGGTACTTCAACGTCGTGGGCTCGGGCGACGTCCGCGACGACGACGGCGGGGTGGCGGCGATCGTCGACCACAGCCCGTACAACCTCTTCCCGCTCGTGCTCCGGGCGTTGAGCGCCGGCGTGCGCCCGAAGGTCTTCGGCGACGACTACCCGACCCCCGACGGGTCGTGCATCCGCGACTACGTCGACGTCGTCGACCTGGCGGAGGCGCACCTCCGCGCCGCCCTGCTGCTGGACGAGGGCCGTGCGCTGGAGCCGGCCTACAACGTCGGTCGGGGGGAGGGCGTGTCGGTCCGGCAGATCGTGGAGCGGATCGTCGCCCGCGTCGACGGCCCGGTCGACGGGTACGACGTCGCGCCGCGCCGGCCGGGCGACCCGGCGCGGATCGTCGGGTCGGCGGCCCGGATCGAGCGCGACTTCGGCTGGAAGCCCACCCGCGACCTCGACGTCATGGTCGACGGGGCGTGGGCGGCGTGGAACGCCCCGGGGAGCGCGGAGCGCGAGGCGGAGCAGGCGGCGCGTCGCCGGTCGTCGCGCTGACCGCGCCCGCCCCGCCCCGCCCCGTCCCGTCCCCGGCGATGCTTCACCCGGATGAAGCGCGGCCTCCCGTGGGACGGTCCCCTACCCTCGGGCGGATGCGCGCCCTCCCGTCGACGGACGCCCCGTCAGCCCGCACGCGATCGTCGGTCGTCGCCGCGACGGCGCTCCTGACGATGCTCCTCGCCGCCCCGGCGACGGCGGCGACCGAGGACGCGGTCGTCGCGCCCGCATCCGACGGACGCGCCCCCGACGTCGCGCCGGCGCTCCCGGACGCGGCGGACGACGAGGGCGACGAGCCGGAGTGGGAGATCCTGCCGCCGTCGCCGGAGACCGGGACGACCACGGCGCTCGTCGTCTCGAAGGTCCGGGCGTTGCGGCACGCCGCGCGCGGCCGGGTCGTGTGGCGGATCCCGGCCCAGACGACGTGGTCGGGGCAGCCGATGGTCCTCATGGTCCTCGAGTCCGTGGTCCGCGGGGGCGAGCGCTGGCTCCGGGTGCGGCTGCCGATCCGGCCCCACGGGAGCCAGGGGTGGATCCCGGCCGACGCCGTCGTCCTCGGCCGCACCGACTACTGGGTCGACGTCCACCGGCGCGCGCGGCGGGTGACGGTCCGTCACCGCGGTCGCGTGGTCCGACGGTTCCGCGCGGTCGTCGGGGCGCGTGGCACGCCGACCCCGCGGGGCCTCGCCGCGGTGTACGAGCGCAACCGTCAGCCGGACCGCCGTGGGTTCCTCGGGCCGTGGGCGGTCGCCCTCACCGCCACGTCGCAGGTGCTGCAGGAGTTCGACGGCGGGCCGGGCCGGATCGGGATCCACGGCCGTGGTGGCGACAGCCTCCGCGACCCGCTCGGCTCCGCGCGGTCCCACGGCTGCGTGCGGGTCTCCAACGCCGACGTGTCGTGGTTCGTGCGCAAGGTGCCGGCGGGCGCCCCGGTCCGGATCCACTGACCGCGACGCGAAGGCGGCCGTCGACGTCCGCAGATCGAGGGGGGGGGAAGGCCGGTCGTCGCGCGACGTCTCGGTGACATGGCCACCGAACCGCTCCCCCTGCCGTCCACCCACCACGTCCCCGTCGGCGTCGACCCGCTCGGACCGCCGCCCGTTCGCGGCGCGTCCCACCGTGCGCTGCGGGGGTCGTCGCCCGACCGCGCGCCGGTCGTCGGCGCGTGCGCGGGACCGCCCCGCCCGCGGCGCGACCTCCCTCCGCGGGAGCGGGTCGCGCGAAGGATCGAGGACGGGTACGACTGCGCGGTGACCGTCGTCACCGCCCCCGTCGGGTACGGCAAGACGACCGCCGTCGCCACGTGGTTCTCGCAGTTCGTCGGGGACGGGGTGTGGCTCACCCTCACCGTGCGCGACCGTGAGCCGGGGCGGCTCCTGGACCATCTCGCCGCGGCGGTCTCGCGGGTCGCCCCCGATGCGATGTCGCCCGGCGGGCCCGCGCCGGCCGACGGAGGCGTCGCCGCCGCCGTCGGCCGGGTCGTGACCGCGCTCACCGACCAGTCGGCGCTGCCGATCGTCGTCGTGCTCGACGACCACCATGCCGTCGCCGGCAGCCCGTCCGACGAGGTCGTCGCCGCGCTCGTCGACCACGCGGGCGGCAATCTGCGCGTGATCCTCGTCGGACGCTCGGCGCCCCGGGTCGGCCTGGCACGGCGCCGGATGTGCGGTGACGTGCTCGAGCTCGGGCCCGACGACCTGCGCCTGGACCGGTCGGAGCTGCGGGAGATCGCGGCCACCGGCGTCGACGTCGAGCGGCTCGCGCGGTTCACCGGGGGCTGGCCGGTCGCCGCCGACCTGCTCGCCCGCGAGCGCCGGTCCGACGCGGTGCCCCGGGACTTCGCGGAGCTCTTCACCGAGGAGGTGCTCGATCGCGTGGGACCCGAGATGCGACGGTTCCTCCTGCGGACCTCGGTCCTCGACCGCCTGTCGGCCGATCGCTGCCGCCACCTCCTGCAGGACCCGCGGGTCGAGCGGTCGCTCGACGCCGCCCGACGCGACCTGGGCCTGCTGGAGCCGTGCCCGGACGAGCCGGGCGCGTTCGTCCACCGCCCGATCGTGGCGGCGGTGCTGCGGGAGCGGTTGCGCGAGGAGCTCGGGCGGAGCGTCGCGTCGCGCCTCACGCGCCGGATGGCGAGCGCTCCCCCCGGCACCGGGACGGCCGCCGGGGCCGCCGGCGCCGGAGCCTCGGCGTCCGCGCCCGCGCGCCGGTACGTCGCCGTGCCCGCCACCGCGCCGACCGCGGCCGAGGCGCGCGTGCTGCGGATGCTCGCCGGGACCCTGTCGCTGGCCGAGATCGGGCGGGAGCTCTACCTGTCGCGCAACACGGTGAAGAGCCACGTCCAGCGGCTCTACGTGCGGCTCGAGGTGGACAACCGCGCGGACGCGGTGCGGGTCGCCCGTGAGCGGGGGCTGCTGTGAGCCTGGGCCGTCGGGTCCGTGGGCGGCGTGGCGCCCGGACCACGGTCGCGCGGCGACGGCCGTCGCGGGCGGGACGTCAGGCGGCGCGATGCCGTCGCGGGCGCGGCGTCGTCTGCGGGTTCCCGTTGCGCCGCCCGGCGCCGCGTGGCGGTCGCTGAGGACCCGTCCGCGCCGCCGGACCGGCTAGCCTCGACCGGGTGCGCACGGCGCCGATCGAACCGGGGGACATCGTCGAGGTCGACAAGAAGGGCCGGCGGTTCTTCGCGCTCGTCCTGGGGTTCGACCGGGACGGCACCGTGCGGATCGAGCCGGTGTGCCGGGGGGTCTCATGGCGCAGCGCCGGCGCGCGCGAGCTCGTCCGCCACTGGAAGAAGGCCGCCCGCCGTCGCGGCGCCCGTGATCCCACCCAGAACGAGTCCCAGCTCGACCTCGACCTGGGGCTCGACGACGGCGACGGCGGCGACGCGGGCTGAGCGGCGCCACCGTCGCCCCGCGGGCCGTCGCGCGGGGTCAGGAGGACGGTTGCCGTGCGGCGAGCGCCGCCGCCGCCTCGTCCACGCCGGCGTCGCCGTGGAAGACGCGGTCGCCGGTCCACACCGCCGGCACGGTCCGCACGCCGCGCTCGACGGCCCGGTCGGTCGCGGCGGTCAGCGCATCGACGATCGGTCCGCGCTCCAGCGACTGCAGGACGGCGCGCGGGTGCATCTCGGCCGCGGACGCGGCGATGAGCACGTAGGCCTCGGTCGACAGGTCGTGACCCCCGGCGTACGCCTGGCGGAACGCGGGCAGCGACACCGACACGACCCGGCCCAGGCCCTTGGCGTACCAGGCGGCGCGCAGGGCGAGCGTGCTGTCGAACGGCACCTCGATCGGCCAGCGCAGCGGTTGCAGGCCGCGCTCGGCGGCGGTGCGGGCGATCGCCTCGCGCCACGCCGCCTCGTCGTGCTCGCAGCGGAACCCCTCCCACGCGTGCGGGCCCGGCAGCCGCGACGCGTCGACGGGCACCCACGGCGTCGCCACCGGCAGGGTCTGGATCACCCGCTCGGCGGCGAGGTACGACGCGGGGTCGCGGAAGTCGAAGTAGAACGCCGGCGGGCCCTCCGGGTCGGGCACCCCGTCCGCGTCGCCCCCGTTGGTGGTGGCGGACCCGTGGTCGTCGCCGACCCGCCCGACGCGGTCGGCGCCGCCCCCCGGCCAGTGGTCGACCGGGAGGGCGTCGGTGCCGGCGTCGTCGCTCACCCGTGGATGAGCCAGCCGTCGGCGGCGCGGGCGGCTTCCATGACGCCCTCCGACAGGGTGGGGTGGCCGTGGATGGTGCGGGCGACCTCGGCGTAGCCGCCCTCCAGCGCCTTGGCGTTGACGAGCTCCTGGATCATCTCGGTCGCCTTCGCGCCGACGATGTGGCCGCCGAGGAGCTCGCCGTACTTCTTCTCGCCGACGATCTTGATCGTGCCGGACTCGCCGTACACGGTCGCGCCACCGACGGCGCCGTAGGGGACCTTGCCGACGACGACGTCGTGGCCCTGCTCCTTGGCCTGCGCCTCGGTGAGCCCGAACGACCCGACGTTGGGCTGGCAGAACGTCGCGCGGGGGATGTCGACGTAGCTGATGGGGTGGGTGTCGAGGCCCTTGGCGTCCTCGACGGCGATGACGCCCTCGTCGGAGGACTTGTGCGCCAGGGCCGGGCCCGGGACGAGGTCGCCGATCGCCCAGATCCCCTTGACGGAGGTGCGCAGGCGGCCGTCGACCTGGATGAGGCCGGTCTTCTCGTCGGTCTTCACGCCGGCGACGTCGAGGCCGAGCGCCTCGACGTCCGGGGCGCGGCCGGTGGCGATGACGAGCCAGTCCGCGCGCCCGTCGACCTTGTCGCCGTCGCCCTTCTGGAAGGTGAACGTCACCTCGTCGTCGGTCGTCTGCACGTCGGCGACCTTCGTGGAGACGTGGACGTCGATGCCCTGCTTCTTGAACTCGCGGTTGGCGACGCGGGAGATGTCGACGTCCTCCGACGGCAGGACGCGGTCGAGGAACTCGAACAGCTGGACGTTCGCGCCGAGGCGGGCGTAGGCGGAGGCGATCTCGGTGCCGGACGCGCCGGCGCCGACGACGGCGATCGAGCCGGGCAGCTCGTCGAGCGCCCACGCCTCCTCGGTGCCGATGACCCGTCCGCCGTACTCGACGCCGGGGATCGCGCGGCGGACCGACCCGGCCGCGAGGATGATGTGCTTCGCCGTGTGGGTCTCGCCGCCGACGGTGACGTCGCCGCCCCCGGCCAGCGACGCCTCGCCGGAGAGGTAGTCGACGCCGTTCTTCTTCAGCAGCCCGGCGACGCCGCCGGTGAGCTGCGAGATGACGTCCTTGCGGCGCTGCTGCACCGCGGCGAAGTCGACGGACACGCCCTGGACCTGCAGCCCGAACTCGTCGGCGCGACGGATCTCGTGCAACACGTCGGCGGAGCGCAGGACGGCCTTGGCGGGGATGCACGCGTAGTTCAGGCACCGGCCGCCGACGGTGTCCTTCTCCACCACCAGCGTCTTGAGGCCCAGCTGGGCGGAGCGGACCGCCGTGACGTAGCCACCGGGTCCGGAACCGATCACGATCGTGTCGAACTGCGCCATGGGTGGGTCTCTCTGCTCTTCTCGCGTCGGGCCCGCGCCGGGCGGGCGTGCGGTGTCGGGATGGGCGGGGATCGTCGACCCGGTCCGGTCACGCGGACCGGGGCGTGGGATCACCGGAGACCGAGCCTATAGGACCCTTGCGGGGCGTCCGCCGCGCCCGGTGGACGGATCCGCCGATCGTCGGATCACAACCGCTCGGCGTCGCGGCGCGCGGCCCGGCGCGCGTCGCGCTCGTCCCGCTCCGCGACCTGGATCCGGGCCATGACCCGGACGAGCCGGTAGAACAGCCAGCCGCTCGCGCCCGCGAACGCGAGCGACAGCGGGATGAGCCAGACGACGCTCGTCGTGAGGGCGAACAGCGTCAGGACGATGACGGAGATCGCGATGAGGGTCTGGGTGCCGAGCAGCGCCCAGTACTTCATCCGCCAGGTGCCCCACGCGGACAGCAGCGTCAGGAGCATGAGGCCGATGTTCTGGATCCGACCGACGACGTTGTCGCGCTCGCCGGTGTCGGTCTCGACGGTGATCGCCCCGTAGATGAAGTTCGCCACGAGGAGCGCGAGCCAGATCACGGCGTAGATCACGACGCGCGGACGCTCGCCCGGGCCGTAGGGCTGGAGCGACTCGCGGATCGCCTGGTTCTTCTCCTCGGCCCGGGCGTACCCGCGCGCCATGGCGTTGCGCCCGGTCGGCGTGGCGGTGGCCTTCGTCACCGGTGCCGGCGTGGCGGCGTTGGCCGCGCTCGCGCGGCTACGCGCCTGCCGGGTGCTCCGCTTGCGCTTGCGCTTGCCGCCTGCCATCGCCGACCATCATGCCGTGCGGGCGCCATCCGCGGGGTCGCGCTCGCGACGCGCGTCGACGAGCGCCCGCAGCGCGGCGGCGGCGGTCCGCGGATCGGGGGCGTCGGTGATCGCCCGCACGACCGCGATGCGCGGCGCGCCGCCGGTCAGCACCGCGTCGGCGTTCGTCGCGTCGATCCCGCCGATCGCGACGAACGGCAGCGACCGCGCGGCGGCGTGGCGGACGAGCGCGACGCCGACCGCCGGCCGGCCCGCCTTCGTCGGGGTGGCGTGGACCGGGCCGACCCCGATGTGGTCGACGACCCCCTCCGCGACGGCGGCGTCGACCTCGTCCGGCGCGTGGGTCGACAGGCCGACGAGCCGACCGTCCCCGACGACGCGGCGCGCCTCGGCGACCGCGACGTCGTCCTGGCCGACGTGCACCCCGTCCGCCCCGCCGGCGACCGCCAGGTCGGGGCGGTCGTTGACCATGAGCAGGGTGCCGGTGGCGTCGCACAGCGGCCGGAGCGCCCGGACGGCGGCGACGATCGCGGCGTCGTCGGCGTGCTTGTCGCGCACCTGGAGCGCGTCGACCCCGCCGGCGATGGCGGCGGTCGCGACGTCGACGAGCGGCCGACCGCCCGGCTCGAGCGGGGCGACGAGGTACAGGCGGACCGGGCGGAAGCGGTCGCGTCGACGCTCGGGGGTCATCGGGTGAGTCTCGCACCGCGGGATCGCTCCGGCGCGGCGGCCGACCCGGTGGGCGTCGGGCCGCGGGGTCGATCGCGTGGGGGCGGGGCCGTCCCGGCGCGTCGGGGGTACGATCGAACGTGATCGTGCGGGAGCCCCGGCCGGGGCTGAGAGGGGGACCACCTCCCCGACCGCCACCAGCCGTCCGGTCGTGCGGACGTGCGAGACGACCGTGCCGAACGCCATCACCGCCCCTCCCGCTCCCGACGTGGTCGTCGTCGGCGCCGGGCTCGCGGGCCTGTCGGCGGCGTGGTCGCTGGCCCGGGCCGGTGCGTCGGTGCTCGTGCTCGACCGGGACGCCCCGGGGGCGGCGACGAGTCGCGTCGCGGCGGGGATGATCGCCCCGGTGACCGAGGCCGAGCCGGACCATCCGCGGGCGTCGGCCCTCGGCGTCGCGGCCCGCGACGCGTGGCCGGGGTTCGCCGCCGGGCTCGCCGCCGCGTCGGGCGTCGAGCTGCCGCTGCTCGACGCGGGCTCGCTCGCGATCGCCCGCGACCGCGACGAGGCCGAGGCGCTCGACCGGTTCCGCGCGGTGCGCGAGCGGATGGGCCTGCGGGTGGAGCGGCTGCTGCCGTCGGCGGCGCGCCGCCTGGAGCCGGCGCTCGCCCCGACGTTGCGTGGCGCGCTCGCGGTGCCGGACGATCTGGCGGTCGACCCGCGGCGGGTCGTGGTGGCGCTCGTCCGGGCGATCACGGCCGCGGGCGGCGAGCTCCGCGACGGGGCCGCGGTGCGCGACGTCGTGGTGGCCGACGGCCGGGCGACCGGGGTACGGCTGGAGGACGGGTCGACCGTCCGCGCGGGCGCGGTGGTGATCGCGACCGGCCCGTGGGCGGGGGAGGGGGTCGGCGTCCCCGACGCGGACCGCATCCCCGTCCGGCCGGTGAAGGGGCAGCTCCTCGTCCTGCGCGACCCGGACGGCCCGGGCCTCGTGACCCGGGTGCTGCGGTTCGCGCTCGGCGGCGGGTACCTCGTGCCCCGACCCGACGGGCGCTACGTCCTGGGCGGCACCGTCGAGGAGCAGGGCTTCGACCGGTCGGTCACCGCGCTCGCCGTCCACGACCTGCTGCGCGACGGGGCGGAGCTCGTCCCCGGCCTGCTCGAGCTGCGGATCGAGGAGTCGATCGCCGGCCTGCGGCCCGCCACCCCGGACGGGCTGCCGGCGATCGGGGCCTCGCCCGAGACCGACGGCCTGTGGTGGTGCGCCGGGCACTACCGCAACGGCGTGCTGTGGGCGTCGGTGACGGGCGGACTGCTCGCCGACGCGATGGGCGTGACGACCGACGCGGCCCCGTTCGCCGTCGACGTCGATCCCCGTCGCTTCGTGACCACCACCCCCGGAGGACCCCGTGACCGATGAGATCGTGACCGTCAACGGCGAGGCGCGCCCCGTCGCGGGCCGCACCGTCGGGTGGCTCGTGGACGACCTGGGCCTGTCGCCCGGCGGGCGCGGGGTGGCGGTGGCGCTCGACGGCGACGTCGTCCGCCGCGACGACTGGCCGTCGGTGGTGCTGCGCGCCGGCCAGCGGGTCGAGGTGCTGTCGGCGATCCAGGGCGGCTGACCGGCTCGCGGACGAGCCGCCGTCGGCCGGCTCGCGTCACGCCGGGTCGGCGCCCTCGGGCGGGTCGTCAGGGCTCGCGTCGAGCAGCCCCGTCCGCCGGGCCGCGGCACCCGGGTGAAAACCCCTGACTGGTGGCCCGAGGGCCACCGCGGGGAGCGGCCTAGTCGCCCTTGTCGCCGAGGTTCTTCGACAGCCAGTCCGACACGCTCTTCGTCGCGCCCTCGGCCTGGCCGGCGATGTCCTTGAACGCGCCGGTGACGCGCTCCTTGTAGTAGTTCGCGGCGTCGCGGGCCTCGTCCGACGGGGTCGGCTCGGGCCCGTCCCCGCGCTTGGGGTAGTCGCCGTCGCGGATCCGCTCGTAGTCGCCGGACTTCACCCACTCCATGAGCTGGTGGGCGCGGTTGACCGCCAGCGGATGCGTCGTGTTGAGCTCGAGGTTGAGCTTCGTCCAACGACCGGGGAGGCTGCGGCCGCGCCGACCGTAGTCGTCGGCCTGGGCGAGGAACGCGTTGAGGTCGAGCTTGTCGCTGCGGGTGCCGGCCGAGATCGACATGAGGGTGCGGCAGACGAGCAACGGGTCGCGGACGACGAGCGCGGCGATTCGGTCGCAGGTGAGCTCGGCGGCGCGCGCCCACTCCAGTAGCGCGTAGTGGATCGCCATGAGCGGCAGCTTCGTCGGCAGCGCCCCCGACGCCGCCCCGGCGCCGAGCCGCCCGAGGATCTGCAGCGCGGTCCCGTAGAGGACGTGGTCGCACATGACGTGGGCGGCCTCGTGGGCGAACACGACCCGTTGCTGGGCCGCGTCGAGCACGTCGAGCGTCTGCGAGTACACGAGGACGAGCGGCTCCTGCGACCCGATGGTGAACGCGTTGACGATCGGCGCGCCGCGCAGGTACAGCTCGGGGACGGGGTCGATGTCGAGCGTGACGAACGCCGCCCGGTGCAGCGCGTCGACGTCCGGCAGCTGCTTGGGGCCCAGGCGCACCGACGACGCGAGCAGCTCCTGGCGCAGCGCTCGTTCGTACCCGAGCTCGATGAGCTTGCGCAGCACGCGGTCCAGTCCCGGGATCGACCGCAGCGCCGACGTGGCGGCACGGTCGGCCGGGTGGCGCAGCACCCGCTCGTCGAGGCGGCGCAGGCGGTACCCGAGGACCGGGGAGTCGTCGCTCATGCGCGGAGGGTATCCGGCGGGCCCGGCGATCACGGCCGGTCGGGGGACGCGTCGGGCGACGACGACCGGCCGTGGGGCGGCGTGCGGCGAGGGGCCCGTGGCGCGGCGTGCGACGACGGGCCCGTGGGGCGGCGTGCGACCACGACCGGGCGTGGAGCGCGCCCACGGGCGGTCGCCCCCCACGGCGCCCTGTCGCGGGCCGTATGTCATCGAGGGCATGGAATATGACCTGCAGGACATATCGCGGGGAGTGATCGAATCCGGCCGGCCCGACCACCCGGCGGGCCCGACCACCCGGCGGGGCCGGACGTCGCTCCCCGGGCCCCTGCGACGATGCGGCGATGCGGAGGCCCCGCCCGGCCCGGCTCGTCCACCCGGACGGCACGCCGCTCGACGGACTGTCGCTCGACGCGATGGGATGCCTCGTGCGGCTCGTCGATCCCGTGCCGGCGCTCGTCGACCTGGCCCGCGACCTGGGGCTGAACGCCACGGCCGACGCCGTCTCCACCGCCCTGCGCGCCGAGGTCCGGTTCTACCGCCGCCACCATCTCGAGGGCCGCGATGTCGCGTCGCTCCGCGAGCTGCACCGCGCGTGCACCGCGGTCTTCGTCGACGGCCTACGGTCTGCTGCGGACGACGGCGGGCTCGACGCGGTGGACCGCGGGCCCGACGCCGACGACGGGCTCGACGCGGTGGACCGCGGGCCCGACGCCGCAGACGGGACCGGCCCGGTGGACGACGCGATCGTCGACCGGTTCGTCGCCGCGCTGCGGTTCGCGCTCCTGCCCGGCGTCGCCGACGAGCTGGAGCGCCTCGACGCGGCCGGGGTCCCGATGGTCTGCGTGTCGAACTGGGACTGCGGACTGCCAGGGCACCTCGAGGCGCTGGGGGTCGCCGATCGCTTTCGGGCGATCGTGCCGTCCGGTGCCGTCGGGTACGACAAGCCCGATCCACGGATCTTCGCCGTCGCGCTCGACGCCCTGGGCCTGCCCGCTGCTCGGGTGGCGCACCTCGGGGACGAGGCGGTCGACCGGGACGGTGCGCGGGCGGCGGGGATGCCGTTCCTCGACCCGCCCGTCGCCGGGCTCGCCACGCGGCTGGGCGTCGGGGTCGCTTGACCCGTCATCGCCGCCCGACCCGTGGCCGGCCCCCGGCCCCGGTCCGCCCCCCATCCCGCGACCGCCATCCGGGCGGTGCCGCCGGTCAGTCGGCAGGCCGGCCCGGCCGCCGGTCCTCGATCTGCAGGAGCCGCGGGTCGTGGTCGGCCTCGTGGTCGACCTGCAGGGTGACGTGCTCGATCCCGAACCGGTCGGCGAGCATGTCGCGCAGCTCACGCCGACGCAGGTGGCAGTCCTCGCCGTTGGGGACCAGCACGTGCGCGGCGAGCGCCGAGAACCCGCTCGTGATCTCCCACACGTGCAGGTCGTGCACGTCGCTGATCCCCGGGCTCGACGCCATCGCCGTGCCGATCTCGTGCGCGTCCATCCCCTGCGGGGTGCCCTCCAGCAGCACCCGGCCGGCGGCGCGGACGAGGCCCCACCCGGTGCGGAACATCAGGGCGACGACGACGAGGGCGGCGATCGCGTCGGCGCGCGCGAAGTCCAGGGTGACGACCGCGACGCCGCCGACGATCGCCGCGACCGACCCGTACAGGTCGGCCATGACGTGCGCGCGGGCGCCGGCGACGTTCAACGACTGACGCTCCGCCTTCGCCAACGCCCACGCCGCCGCGACGTTGACGCACGCGCCGACGACGCCGACGACGATGACGATCGACCCCTCCACGTCGGGCGGGCCGAAGAGGCGCCGGATCGACTCGTAGCCCAGGACCGCCCCCAGGACGAGCAGGCTGATCCCGTTGACCTGGGCGGAGAGGATCTCGGCCCGCTTCAGGCCGAAGGTGTAGCGGCCCGACGCGGGGCGGAGCGCCAGCTGCGCCGCGACGAGCGCCAGCCCGATCGAGCCCGCGTCGGTGAGCATGTGCGCCGCGTCGGAGAGCAACGCCACCGAGTCGGCGAGGAGGCCCGCGACGACCTCGACGCCCATGAACCCGGCGATCGTGACCAGCGCGATCGTGAGCCACCGCCGGTCCGCGTCCGCCGACGGGGCATGGCTGTGGCCGTGGTGGTGGTCGTGGCCGTGTCCGTGGCCGTGCGCGTGGTCGCCCATCGGTCGGCGCGACGCTACCGGCCGTCGTCGGGGACGGGTCGCGAGGTGGGGGACGGTCCGGCCGCGACCCCGGCCCCGTACGTCGAGCGGAACCGACGCAGGCGCAGGGCGTTGGCGACGACCGACACGCTCGACGCGGCCATCGCCACCCCCGCGATCGCCGGGTTGAGCAGGCCGGCGGCCGCGACCGGGATCGCCGCGACGTTGTAGCCGAACGCCCAGCCCAGGTTCTGCCGCACCGTCCGTAGCGTCGCGCGCGACAGGCGGATCGCGTCGGCGGCGGCGCGCAGGTCACCGGTGACGAGGGTCAGGTCGGACGCCTCGATCGCGACGTCGGTGCCGGTGCCGATCGCCAGGCCCAGGTCGGCGAGCGCCAGCGCCGGCGCGTCGTTCACGCCGTCGCCGACCATCGCCACCACGCGGCCCTCGTCCTGCAGGCGTCGGACGACGTCCGCCTTGTCCGACGGCAGCACCTCGGCGATGACCTCGTCGATCCCGACCTCGGCCGCCACCGCCCGCGCGGTCGTCGCGTTGTCGCCGGTGAGCAGCACCGGCCGCAGCCCGAGCGCGCGCAGCGACGCGACCGCCTCGGCCGACGTCGGCTTGATCGCGTCGGCCACCACGAGCACCGCCCGCGCCGCACCGTCCCACCCGACGAGGACCGCCGTCCGACCCTGCTCCTCGGCGGCGGCCCGCGCGGCGTCGAGCGCCGCCGGGACGACCAGGCCGTCCTCCTGCAGGAGCGCCGGGCGCCCGACCCGCGCGGCACGGCCCTCGACGACGCCCTCGACGCCCAGGCCCGGCCGGTTCGCGAACCCCTCGACGGCGGGCAGGGGCGCTACGGCGCCGGACGCCTCGGCGCGCGCCGCCGACGCGATCGCCCGGGCGATCGGGTGCTCGGACGCGTCCTCCAGCGCGCCGGCCACCCGCAGCGCGTCGCCGCGGTCGACGCCGTCGGCGACGACGACGTCGACGAGCGTCATCCGTCCCTCGGTCACCGTGCCGGTCTTGTCGAGCAGGATCGTGTCGACCCGACGGGTCGACTCCAGGATCTCGGGGCCCTTGATGAGCAGGCCGAGCTGGGCGCCACGGCCGGTGCCGACGAGCAGCGCCGTCGGGGTCGCCAGGCCCAGCGCGCACGGGCAGGCGATGACGAGCACCGCGACCGCGGCGGTCACGGCGAACGTCAGGCCCTCCCCGGCGCCGAGCCAGAACCCGAGCGTCGCGGCGGCGATCCCGATCACCACCGGCACGAACACGCCCGAGATCCGGTCGGCCAGGCGTTGCACCGGCGCCTTGCCGGTCTGCGCGTCGGTGACGAGCCGGGCGATGCGGGCCAGCGCGGTGTCGCTCCCCACCCGGGTCGCCCGCACGACGAGCCGGCCGCCGGCGTTCACCGACGCCCCGGCCACGTCGTCGCCCGGGCCCTTCTCGACCGGCACCGACTCGCCGGTGAGCAACGACTGGTCGACGGCGCTCGTGCCCTCGACGACCCGACCGTCGGTGGCGACGCTCTCGCCGGGCCGCACGACGAACCGGTCGCCGACCGTCAGCTCCTCGATCGGGACGCGCCGCTCGCGGTCGTCGGCGTCGAGGATCGCGACGTCCTTCGCCCCGAGCTCCAGCAGCGCCCGCAGCGCCGACCCGGCCCGTCGCTTCGCCCGCGCCTCGAAGTACCGCCCGGCGAGGAGGAACGCCGTCACGACCGCGCCGACCTCGAGGAAGAGGTGGTCCTCGTCGCTGCTCTCGGGCAGCAGGTCGAAGCTCATCGTCATGCCCGGGGTCCCGGCGTCGCCGACGAACAGGGCGTAGAGCGACCAGAGCCACGCGGTGAGCGTGCCCATGCTCACCAGGGTGTCCATCGTCGCGGCGCCGTGACGCAGGTTGAGCCACGCGGCGCGGTGGAACGGCCACGCGCCCCACAGGATCACCGGGGTCGTGATCTGCAGCAGCGCCCACTGCCAGTGCTCGAACTGCAGCGCCGGGACCATCGACAGGACGAGCGCGACGAGCGCCAGCGGCAACGTCACCCACACGCGGGTGCGCAGCGCGGCGAGGCCGGCCTCGGCCGCGGCGTCGGCGGGCGGGACGCCGTCGGCCGCGGAGCCCGCATCCGTCGTCGGCGGCTGCGGCAGCGTCGCGTGGTACCCGGCGGCCTCGACGGTCTCGACGAGCCCCGCCGGTCCGATCGCGTCGGCGTCGTAGTCGACGGTCGCCCGCTCGGTCGCGTAGTTCACCGTCGCGGTGACCCCGTCGAGCTTGTTGAGCTTGCGCTCGATCCGGTTCGCGCACGACGCGCAGGTCATGCCGGTGATCGGCAGCTCCAGTCGGGTCGTGGGGGCCTCGAGGTCCCGGGCGTCGGTCATCGTCATCGCTCCGTGCGGTCGTCGGGCGTGCCGGCGGCGTCCTGCACGTGCGTCGCCGGCGGCGCGTCGTCGCGCTCGGGATCGATGAGGCTCCCGGCGAGCAGCCCGCCGCCGAAGAGCAGGACGAGCGCCGCGGCGAAGGCGGCGAGGCGGACCGGGGTGGACATCGGAGGGCGATGGGCGTTGGTGGTGGTGGGCGCGGGGCGCGGGTCAGTCGACCAGGGCGTAGCCGGCGGCCTCGACCGCGCGGCGGACGTCGTCCCGCGACGCGACGCCGCGGACGGTCACCGTGCCGGCGGCACGGTCGGCGACGGCGGACTCGACGCCGTCGAGCTCCTCGACCTCCTCGCGGACCGACGCCTCGCAGTGCCCACAGGTCATGCCCTCGACGCGGTGGACGGTCTCGTTGCTCTGGCTCATGGAGGTGCCTCGGTTCGGGTGTCGATACGGGGAGGGGGTATTGCTCTCAAGAGGCTAGCACACCCCCTGGGGGTATCTCGAGGGTCGGTGCGGCGTCCGTCGCGTGGCGGGCTCCGCGTGGTGGTCCGCCTGTGGTCGTGGGCGACGGCTGCGGGTCGGTCGACCGGCGGCGTCGGGCATGCGTCGAGCGTACGCGGTGGGCCGGTGGCGGTCGTGTCGTGACGGCGCGCCCGTTGAACCCCCAGGGGGTATGGGTACACTGGTTCCATGGCGCCTTCCACCGACACCTCGCCCGCCGACACGGCGACCTCGCCGTCGGCCGCGTCCGTCGCGGACGCCGCGCCCGTCGCCGGTACGAAGCCGGTGACGCGCGGCTACTCGGCGACGAAGGACCAGCTCCGCGCGCGGCTCAAGCGGATCGAGGGCCAGGTGCGGGGGATCGACCGGATGGTCGAGGACGACCGGTACTGCATCGACGTCCTGACCCAGATCTCCGCGGTGCAGGCGGCGCTCGACAAGGTCGCCCTCGGACTGCTCGACGGCCACGCCCGCACGTGCGTCGCCGGGGCGGAGGGCGAGCAGCGCGTCGAGCGCACCGACGAGCTCATGGCCGCGGTCGGCCGGATGATGCGCCGCGGCTGACGCTCGCCCGGTCGGGCATGATCCGACCATGGACGCGACGCTGGTGAAGTGGATGAGCCCCGAGGACGCCAACAACGGGGGGTTCGTCCACGGCGGCGTCGTCATGCGCCTGTGCGACGAGGTCGCCGGCCTGGCGGCGATGCGCCACTCGCGGGTGCGGTGCGTCACCGCCGGGATCGACCGGATGACGTTCAACGCGCGGGTCGACGTCGGCGAGCTGCTCACCCTCCACGCGCGGGTGAACGCGGTGTGGAAGAGCTCGATGGAGGTCGGGGTGCGGGTGCTCGCCGAGAACGTCTACACCGGCGAGGTCCGCCACACGTCGTCGGCGTACCTCACGATGGTCGCCATCGACGTCGACACCGGTCGTCCGGTCCCGGTCCCGGACCTGCCCGAGCCCACCGACCCCGACACGATCCGCCGCGCCGCCGAGGCCCAGGTCCGCCGCGTCAACCGCCTGGCGGAGCGCGACCAGCTCGCGGGCGGGCGCGACGGGGCGTAGTCCTCCGCCCGGCCGGGACGCGGAGCCCCGGCGCTACGCTGGGAGCATGGAGTCGTCGTCGACCGTCCCGCCCCCCGACGTCACCGACGGGTCCGACGCGGACGCGCTGACGATCGCCGACCGGACCCTGTCGTCGCGCCTCTTCCTCGGCACCGGTGGGTTCACCCGCCTGCAGACGCTCGAGGACGCGATCCGCGAGTCCGGGACCGACCTCGTCACCCTCGCGCTGCGCCGCGTCGACCCCGGCCAGCGCGGGTCGCTCGTCGACGTCCTCGACCGCACCGGGGTCGGCCTGCTGCCGAACACCGCCGGCTGCTTCACCGCCCGCGACGCGGTGCTCACCGCCAAGCTCGCCCGCGAGGCGTTCGGCACCGACTGGATCAAGCTCGAGGTCATCGGGGACGACCGCACGCTGCTGCCGGACGCCGTCGAGCTGCTCGCCGCCGCCGAGGAGCTGTGCGCCGACGGCTTCGTCGTCCTGCCCTACACGAACGACGACCCGATCCTCGCCCGCCGGCTCGAGGACGTCGGCTGCGCGGCGGTCATGCCGCTCGGGTCGCCGATCGGGTCGGGCCTGGGGATCCGCAACCCGCACAACGTCGAGCTCATCGTCGAGCGGGCGGGGGTGCCGGTCGTCCTGGACGCCGGGATCGGCACCGCGTCCGAGGCGGCGCGGGCGATGGAGCTCGGCTGCGACGCGGTGCTCCTGGCGACCGCGGTGAGCCGCGCCGAGGACCCGATCCGCATGGCTCGCGCGATGCGCCTGGCCGTCGAGTCCGGCCGCCTGGCCCGCACCGCCGGCCGCATCCCCCGCCGCACCCACGCCCTGCCGTCGACGCCGATGGAGGGCGTGGCGGAGCTGTAGGGCGCGGCCCGGTCGCGCGGTGGGCGCGGACGTCCGGCCCTCCGGGTGCGATCATCGGGCGCGTGCAGATCGACGGGCACGCCCTGATGGACCGGGTGACGGGGGCGATCGAGGGGCGGGACCCGCAGCTCGTCACGCGCCTCGTCACCCACGACGTGCACTACGAGGACCCCTTCGGGCGGATGCCGCACGTCGGGGCCCAGGAGCTCGTCGACCGGGTGTCGTCGGTGTGGGAGGCGTTCCCCGACCTGCGGGTCGAGGCGACCGGCCCGTGCCTGCACGACGGGGACCGCATCGTCGCGCTGCCGCTGCGCGGGTTCGGCAACCACCGCGGGTGGCTCGGTCAGCTGCCCGCCACCGAGCGGTTCGTCAACGTGCACGGCGTCCTCGTCTGCGAGCTCGACGCGACCGCCCACCGCCTGCACCGCGTCCGGCTGTTCCTCGACCGCTACGGAGCCGCCGTCCAGCTCGGCGCCCTGCCCGAGGAGGGCACCGTCGGCGACCGTGCGCTGCGGGCGCTCCAGGGGTTCGGGCTCCTGCGACGACGCTAGGCGTCGTCGCCGGGTCCACCGCGTCGGACCGACGGATCGACCGCCACCGACAGCGGGGCGTGGTCGGACAACGTCGCGCGATCCGGGCGCGTCACCGGTCCCCGGCGCACCGGGCCTCGCACCAGCACGTGGTCGGGCCCGGACGTCGCCACGCACGACCACCCCGGGGGGAGGGCCGTGTCGACGGCGTCGGCCGGCAGGTTGAGGTCGCCGCCCAGGACGACGTCCGTCGCGCCGGTCGTCGTCCACCGGGCGAGGGCGGCGAAGCACCTCGCGAGGTCCGCCTCCGGGATCGCCCGCCCCGCGGCGTCGTCCCACGACCCCTTCTGCGCATGGACGTTGCCGACCCAGAGCGCCCGGCGCTCCGCCGCCGTGCCGCCGTCCGCCGCCGTGCCGCCGTCCGCGACCGTGCCGCCGCCCGCGACCGCGCCGCCGCCCGCGACCGCGCCGCCGCCCGCGACCGCGCCGCCGTTCGCCACCGCGCCGCCGTTCGCCACCGTGGGGCCGCGCGCGGCGTCGCCGCCGTCCGCGGTCGCGCCGGCCGGGCCGCGTCGCGCTCCGTCGACCGCCACCCGCACCGCGTGCAGCACCCGTCGCTCCCGCCACGCCCGCAGGCGGACGCGCGCGTGGACGTCGACGTGGCGCCCGCCGCGGACGAGGATCGCGTTCGCGCCGCCGCCGTTGCTCTTCAGCAGGTCCGGTCGGCGCGACGCGATCGCCCGACGCAGCGGCAGCAGCGCGTTGCGCGACGTCGGCGCGGTGAAGGACCGTGCCCCGCACGCCGCCGCCAACGCCGGGGGCCACCACGGCGGGACCTCCTGCAGCAGGGCGACGTCCCACGCCCAGCCGGCGAGCGTCGTCGCGAACTCGTGCAGCAGCGGACGCCCGGCCGGCGGGTCCGCGCGGCCGTGGAAGACGTTCCAGGTGACGATCCGCAGAACGTCCAGATCGCTCGGGGGATCGGCGCCGTCGCCGTACCGTCGGTCCATGGGGTCCGTGCACCGTAGGCGGTCGGCCACGCGCCGGGGCGAAGAAGGGCGGTCGACGTCGACGTTCGCGCGGTCACCGTCGATCGGCGCGCCGTCCGGTCGGGGCGTGGCGCTCGCGGTCGTGGCGACCTGCGCGCTCGGGACGGCCGTGGGCCCGACGGTGGCGTCCGGGGCCGGCGCGCCCGCGGCGCCCATCGGCTCGCACGCCGCCCCCGCCGGGACCGTCGCCAACGCCGCCGACGTCGCACCCGCCGCCCCCGCGGCGGACGTCGCGCCCGCGACCCCGTTCGGCGCCGGCGTCCCCGACCGCGACGCCGTCGACCCGGTCCGCGCCGCGATCCACCCCAAGCGGCTGGCGAAGATGACCCTGCTCGGCCGCACCCCGGCGGGCTCGGAGCCCGACGGCGTCGCGACCGATCCGGCGATCTCGCACGACAGCCGCGCCAACCGCTACGTCGCCTACACGTCGACGGCGACGAGCATCGCCACCCCGGTCGAGCGGGGCCGCCGCAACGTCTACCTCGTCCGGCGCACCGGCACGGTGTCGATGGACGCCAACGCGTGGGAGGTCGGCCCGACCCGGCTGCTGTCGGTCGGGATGGGCGGCGTCGCCGCCGACGGCGACTCGTGGGGCGCGGCGCTGTCCGGTTACACCGACCGTGGGGACCGCCCGGGGAAGCCCCGGCTGTACGGGTTCCTCTCCGTCGCGACGAACCTCGTCGCCGGCGCGCCCGTCGGCGTGCCGCACGCCGTGATCGGCAACGTCGACGGTGGCCCGCTCGTGCGGGTCCCCACCCCGGGCGCGGCGACCGGGATCGCGATCGCCGGCGACTCGTCGATCGTCGCGGTGACGACCACCCGGGGGCTGTACGTCCGCCGGGGCGGCAAGGTCCGGCGGATCGTCGGCGGCGTCGTCCGGTCCCCGTCGGTGACCTACAACGGCCGCCAGATCGCCTACGAGAAGCGCGGCCGGATCTACGTCGTGACGGTCGCCGACCGCAAGCGCCGCGAGATCGCCAGGGGCACCGAGCCGCGCGCCGACAACGGGGCGCCGACCGGCGGGAAGGTCCGCGGATTCATCCGGGCGATCGCCTACCGCCGCGGCGGCGAGGTGCTGCGCGCCGAGATCCGGGGCCGCCGCGTCCTCACCCGCCGGTACGGCGCGGGCGTGGGCACGACGCTCAACGCCGGTGGCAGCGCCGTCGCGTTCGGCCAGGGGCAGAACGTGCGGCTGCGGGTCGACCTGCTCAACGACGGCAAGCACGGGGGCTACAAGCTGCCGCAGGGCACCTGCATGGACGGCACCGCGGTGACCGGCACCGCCGTGAGCTCGCGCTACAACTACATCGCGTTCACCTGTGGCGGAGGGGCGCTGATCCTGCAGTACGTCGGACCGAAGTGAGCGTCGCCACCGGCGCGCGTGGCGGATCCTGGTCGCGGGGCGGTCAGGATCCGCCACGCGCCTGGGGCACAGGTGCCAGGTGGGCCCGACGGCGCATGCGGCCCCGCGCCGCGGCACGCGCCCCGGCCGCCCGCTAGCGTCCCTTCGGTGAGCCCCCGCCACCTCCTGACCGGGACCGAGCTCGGTCGTGACGACCTGCTCGCGGTGCTGCGCCGCGCGCACGCGCTGAAGGCCGCGCAGGCGGCGGGCCGGGAGCCGGAGCATCCGGCGGCGCTGCGCGGACGGTCGGTCGCCCTGATCTTCCAGAAGCCGTCGACGCGCACCCGCGTGTCGATGGAGGTCGGCGTGGCCGAGCTCGGCGCCACGTCGCTGCTGCTGCGCCCCGACGAGATGCAGCTCTCCCGTGGCGAGTCGGTGAAGGACACCGCGCTCGTCCTGTCGCGTCACGTCGCCGCGGTCGCGATCCGCACCCACGCCGACGCGCTGCTCGAGGAGCTCGCGGCGGAGGGGTCGATCCCCGTCGTCAACCTGCTCACCGACGGGCACCACCCCTGCCAGGCGGTCGCCGACCTGCTGACGCTGCAGGAGGCGTTCCCCGACCGCCTCGGTCCCGACGGCGGCCTCGACGACCTGCGCCTGGCGTACGTCGGGGACGGCAACAACGTCGCCCGGTCGCTCGCGCTCGTCGGGGCGATCGCCGGCCTGCAGGTCGTCGTCGTCGCCCCGGACGACTACCAGCTGGATCCGGGCGAGACGGCGGCGACGCTCGAGCGCGACCCCCGGACCGGGGTGGCCGGCGCCGACGCGCTGTACGCCGACGTGTGGGTGTCGATGGGCGATGACGCGTCGACCGCGGACGCGCGCCGGACGGCGCTCGGCCCGTACCGGATCGACGACGCGCTGCTCGACGCCGCCGCCCCCGGCGCGATCGCGCTGCACTGCCTGCCCGCCCACCCGGGCGAGGAGATCACCGCCGACGTGCTCTACGGCGACCGTCAGCGGATCTGGGACCAGGCCGAGAACCGCCGCCACGCGCAGAAGGCCCTGTTGGAGTGGGTCCTGCGGGCCGGGCCGTTCGCCTGACCGGGAGACGTGGGGGGCGTGTCGACCGGACGACGACGCCCACCCGGACGACGACGCCGGCCCGGACCGCCGGTGCCTCCGGGTTGGTCGGTCGTCGTCGCGTCGACGGTCGCCGTGGTGACGCCCGTGCTCGCGGGTGGGGGATCGGCCGCCGAGCGGATCGGCGGGGCGCTCGGCGTCGTCGCGCTCGTCGCGATCGCGGTGCGCCTGGCGCCGTCGTGGATCCGCGACCGCGTCACGTCGATGCCGACGGTCGCCCGGACGGCGGTGGTGGCGGTCGCGACGGCGGTCGTGCTCGTCCGTGTCGGGATCGAGGTGCGCCCGGAGTGCTACGCGGGATCCGACGCCCCCTACCGGACGATGCGGGCGCTCGCCGTCGGCCTGGCGCTCGTCGCGGTCGGGTGCGGCGTCGCGGCGCTGGCGCGGCGGCGGTGGCTCGTGCCGCTCGTCGTGACGCCGGTCGCGGTGGGGGTGCTGCTCGTCGCGGTCGTCGGGTCGACCTGCGTCGCCTAGATCACGCGCCGGACGACCTGCGTCGCGTAGCTCCCGCGCCGGACGACCGGGACCCGTGGGCGGTCGGGGCCGCTCCGGCGGGGTGGCGCGGCGTCGGGCGTCGACGGGCCGGGGACGAGGCGGGGCGCGTCGTGGCGTCCGGCTCCCGCAGGAGCCGGACGCCACTCCCGTGCATCCCTCAATACCCGGGTGCGCTGTTGGGCCCCAGACGGACGGGCATCCGACGGCGGGTCGCGCCGTCGGCCGAACGCCGGTGTGTGATCGCGGTGGTGCCGTGATCGACGCTCCGGTCACCATCGCGGCCCGCGGGTCCGCGGTCCCTCTCGGGACCGACGGTCATGGCGGAGCAGGCCGCGGCGGTGGTGGTCGGAACGCTGGTCATCGCTGGGAGTAAGGTCACCCTTACTCGGCGACCGCGGAGAAACCTAGCGCATCTCGCCGCCGAATGGCAACCGATTCGGTCGGGATTGGTTCCGGAGGGCCCGCGAAGGGGCGGATCGGCGTCCCGCGCGCGACCGTGCCACCCTTGCGCGATGGCCGAGGACGCGACGCCCGAACCCCAGAAGACCCCGGCCGCCTCGGCCGAGGACCGCGTCACCCGCGATGCCCCGCCGGCCCGCGTGACGGACGACGCCGCATCGGACGTCCCGACGGACCCGACGGCCGCCGCCGGCGGGGCCGCGACGACCGGCGCCGGGGACCCGGCGGACGCCGCGTCCTCCGACGCCGCCCCCGCCAGGCGCCAGCGCCCGCCCCGCCCGCAGCGCGGCGAGGTCGTCGAGCTGCGCGTCGACGACTTCGCCCACGGCGGCAACGGCGTCGCCCGCACGCCCGAGGGCTGGGTCGTCTTCGTCCGCGGCGGCATCCCCGGCGACCGCGTCCGCGCGCGGATCACGAAGCGCAAGCGCGACTACGGCGAGGCGCTCGTCGTCGAGCTGCTCGACGCGTCGCCCGACCGGATCGACCCGGTCGCCGACCACCCGGGCGCGCCGTGGCAGGTCATCACCTACGAGCACCAGCTGCGGATCAAGCAGGCGCAGGTCGAGGACGCGATGCGCCGGCTCGGCGGCCACGCCGACGTCGAGATCGAGGAGATCGTGCCCGCCGAGGAGCGGTGGCGCTACCGCAACAAGCTCGAGTACTCGTTCGGCGCCGGCCCGGACGGGACGCTGCTCTGCGGGTTCCACGCCGCCGGGTCGTGGGAGACGATCGTCCACGTCGAGGACTGCCTCCTGGCGACGGAGCGCGGCAACGCGATCCGCCGCGCCGTCCACGCGTGGTGCGCGCAGGAGGGCCTGTCGGCGTACGACCGCCGCACGAACGAGGGGTTCCTCCGCAACCTCGTCGTCCGCGAGGGGATCCGCACCGGCGAGGCCCAGGTCCGGCTCGTGACGAGCCCCGGCGAGTTCGACGTCGACCGTCTGGCGTCGCACCTGCACGAGGCGCTCGACCAGCCCCTGACCGGGGTGCTGTGGACGCGGATCGACAGCGTGGGGGAGACGACCTACGGCGGCGACACCGAGGTCGTCGCGGGTGACCCCTACCTCCACGAGGAGATGTCGGACCTGCGACTGCGGATCAGCCCCGAGGGCTTCTTCCAGACGAACACCGTGATGGCCGAGCGGCTCTACGCCCTCGCGCAGGAGTACGCGGGGCTCGAGGGTTGGGAGCGCCTCTTCGACCTGTACTGCGGCAGCGGGTCGGTCGGGCTGTCGATGGCGTCGCGGGTCGGCGAGCTCGTCGGGGTGGAGATCGTCGAGGACTCGATCCAGGACGCGCTCCACAACGCGGCGATCAACGACGTCCGCAACGCCCGGTTCATGGCCGCCGACGCCCGGATCGGCCTGCCGGACGCCGTCGAGCGGGCCGGCCGGCCGGACGTCCTCGTCGTCGACCCGCCGCGGGCCGGGCTCGGTCCACGGGTGTGCCGCCGGATCGCCGAGGCCGCCCCCAGGCGGATCGTCTACGTGTCGTGCAACCCGACGACCCTGGCCCCCGACGCCGCCCGCCTCGTCGAGGCCGGCTACGTCCTGCGCAGGGTCCGCCCGGTCGACCTCTTCCCGCAGACCCCGCACGTGGAGTGCGTGTCGGTGCTCGACCGGGTGGGCTGATCAGGGCCCGGTCCACACGCGCGATCGCGGCGGGGACCCGACCGGCGGGCGACCGGTGGTCGGTGACGACGCCGTAGGGATCGCGGCGCCGGGTCGGCGGCGCGGCGGCGCGCGTCGTGCCCGACGCTCAGGCGATCCGCGATCCGTCCTCGACCGGGGCGTCGGGCCGCAGCAGCACCACGCCGTGCCTTGGGTCCAGGGCGCCGAGCACGAGGACCTCGGAGCGCACGGGGCCCACCTGGCGCGGCGGGAGGTTCGCGACCACCACCACCTGGCGGCCCAGCAGGTCGTCGGCCGGGTAGTGGGTGATCTGGGCCGAGGACCGGCGGGCGCCGAGCTCCGGTCCCAGGTCGACCGTCAGCTTCCACGCCGGCCTGCGGGCCTCGGGGAACGGCTCCACCGCGACGATCGTGCCGACCCGCAGGTCGACGGCGGCGAGGTGGTCGACCGTGATCTCGGCTGGTGGCGGCACGGGACGACCGTAGCGACCCGCGATCGGTCGGGAGTCGGACCCCCGAGCCTCGCGTTAGCGTGACGTCCATGCGCGCCGCCACCGTCCGCGAGGGACAGATCGTCGTCGAGGAGCACCCCGACCCGACGCCCGGGACGGGCGAGCTGCTCGTCCGGGTGCGGGCCGCCGGGCTCAACGGCGCGGACATCCTGCAGCGCAAGGGGGCGTACCCGGCGCCGCCCGGCAGCCCGGCCGACATCCCGGGCCTGGAGTTCGCCGGGGAGGTCGAGGCGCTCGGACGGGACGCCGGCCGGTTCGCGGTCGGCGACCGCGTCATGGGGATCGTCGGAGGCGGGGGCCAGGGTGAGCGGCTCGTCGTCCACGAGCGCCAGGTCACCCCGGTCCCGCGCGCGCTGGACTGGCCGGCCGCCGGCGGGTTCAGCGAGACGTTCAGCACCGCCCACGACGCGCTCGTCACCCAGGCCGGCCTGCGCCCCGGTGAGCAGCTCCTCGTCCACGGGGCCGCCGGCGGGGTCGGGACCGCCGCGATCCAGATCGGCCGGGCGATCGGGGCGCACGTCACCGCGACCGCCCGTCACGCCGAGCACCACGACGCGCTGCGCGCGCTCGGCGCCGACGTCGTGCTCACCCCCGACGTGCTCGCCGACCGCGACGGCGCGCGCGCCGCCGGGGCACCCGCCCGCCACGACGTCGTCCTCGAGCTCGTCGGCGCGCCGGACGTCGAGGCCGACGTCGGCCGCCTGGCGACCGGCGGGCGGATCGTCGTCATCGGCGTCGGCGGCGGGTTCAAGGCGCAGGTGAACCTCCTGGCGCTCATGGGCTCCCGGGCCCGGATCATGGGCTCGACCCTGCGTGCCCGCCCGCTGGAGGAGAAGGCCGCCGTCGCCCGGGCGGTCGAGCGCGAGCTGCTGCCGCTCGTCGAGCGCGGCGCGCTCACCGTGCCGGTCGCCGGTGTCCACCCGCTCGACGACGTCGCCGATGCCTACGACCGGTTCACCGCGGGCGGCAAGCTCGGCAAGGTCGTCCTCGACCTGGGGTGAGGCCCGGCGCGGTCCCGGGGGCGCGCCGGGCCGGCGGCCGGGCGGCGCCGATGCGGCCACCCTCGGTCCGGCCCGGATCGGGTGGCCGGCGCACGGCCGCGCGCTACCCCCACAACCGTCCCGACCGCGCCCACCGCGGCAGGACGTCGCTCGTGGCGACGAGGAATCCGATCGCGACGAACGCGAGCTGCGGGGCGGCACGGTCGAACCGCCACTCGACGAGGTACGCGCCGATGAGGCCCACGGTCATGCCGACCGCGGCGCCGGCGGGCCGCAGCCGCTCCCGGGCCGCGTACGTCTGCAGCGCTCCGAGCAACAGGACCGCGGGCAGGGTGATGCTGCCGGCCGCGGTGTCGGCGCCCCACGACGGCAGGAGCAGCGTCAGACGGTCCCCGTCGCCGACGAGCGCCGGCCACGCCTGATCGGCGCCCGAGCCGATCGACGCGGCGATGTCGATGACGGCCACCACGACGGGCAGCAGGACGACGAACGCCCCCTCGTCGAAGGTGCGGGCGAAGAGCGCGCCGAGCGGTAGCGCCAGGAGCGTCCCGGCCAGGACCGCGCTCCCCCGGGCGGAGTCCGGGTCCAGCGCGCCGAGGAGGAACGCCCCCGCGACCGCGATGGCCACGATGATCCGCGGCCGGTCCGCGAGCTCCCCGACCCGGTGCGCGAGGAGCCCGAGCAACGCCATCGGCCCGAGCACCGCGACCATCGCCGCGCGCGGTGGCGGGGTGAGCTCCGGCAGGGCGCCCGCGCCGAGCAGCAGCGCGGCGTAGGCGGCGAGGATCAGTACGGGGGCAGCGATGCGTGCCACGTCCCGAGCTCCCGGAACGCGCTCCAGAACGTCTGCTTGGCCTGGAGCTCGTCCAGCGCGTCGTCGATCGCCGGGGTGAGGAGCGCCTCGCACGACGGCGTGAGGCGCTGCACGATCCCCGGAAGGTCGCGGATCGGCTGCGCCAACGGCAGCCCGAGCGCGTTGAGGCGATCCAGCGCGTCGTCGCCCATCACCACGACGATCCGGGGCTGGACGATCGCGAACTCGGCCCGCAGCCACTCGTCCTGGCGTGGATCGTCGTCGTCGCCGTCGGGCGACTTGTCGCACAGCGTGCCGTAGATCGTCGTCGGGTCGATCCCCAGGCGGGTCAGGCTCTTCAGCACCGCGGTCCCGGCGCGCCCGTAGAACGCGACGCCGGCCTCGAGCTCCTCCGCCGACGCGTGGTGCTTGAGGAGCATGATGTCGGCCTGTGGATGGCCGGAGCCGACGACCGGTAGGACGTCGGACGCCTCCCAGCGCTCGTCGTCCAGCACCTCGTGGTTGAGCGCGTTGATCTCGCGAATGGCGCGATCGAGGTACTTGTGGCGGATCTCGTCGTCGGTCACGGGCATCGCGACGTGATTTGGCCCGATCGCCGGGCCGCCCTTGCCCTTGCAGCGCGGGTTGCCGGATGCAGCAAGCCGTGCTGCAAGGACCTCGGGGAAGGAGAACGGGACGCGACGGCGGACGGGCGAGGCCACCGTGCGTCGCGCGTCGTGGGACGTGGCGGGACCGCCACGACGACGGTCGACGGTGCGGGCGGGCGCACGACGGGGCAGGACGATCGGGTGCGCGCCACGCCGACCATCGTCGCCTGCGCCTAGGACGCTTGCTGGCCGGAGGCGGTGCGGAACCGCCAGGCGTCCGGTCGCAGCCGGCCGAGGTTGCGGGCCGCGAGCGCGGCGACGCCGACCGTCATCGCCCCGAAGACGGCGTCGAGGAAGAAGTGGTTGCCGGTCGCCATGACGACGAACGTCACCGCCAGCGGGTAGAGCGCCCAGAACCACCGCGTGAAGCGCCGCGCCGACAGCCGCGCGAGCGGGATGCCGATCATGAGCGCGAACCCGACGTGCATCGACGGCACCGCCGCGTACGGGTTGAAGAGGTTGTTCACCGTCTCGTCGTCGTGCGGGATGCCGGTGAAGTTCACCAGCGAGTCCTCGAGGCCCAGGCCGGGCACGAGGCGCGGCGGGGCGGTCGGCAGCAGGACGTAGCACGTGAGCGCGATGAACCACGCCACGATGAACATGTTGCGCACGAACCCGAACGCCCGGTTGTGGGCGATGTAGATGTACGCCATCGCCCCGAACGTCACGGTGCTCTGGAAGTTGATGTACATGAACGCCGACGCGTCCTCGAGGCCCGGCACCCACTGGGCGAACCGCTGCAGCCCGAGCTCCATGTCCAGGCCGAGGAACCGCTCGACCGACAGGATCCAGTCGGCGTTGGCGAACGCCGTGCTCGCGGCCATCTGATAGTCCACCAGCCCCCGCGAGTAGCGGTAGGTCCAGTAGAACAGCATGACGACGAGGATCTGCGCGAGCGCGTCGAGCGGCCCCTGTGGGAGCCAGCGGGACGGGCGCGTGAGGAAGGCGGGCATCGTGCTGCGGTGCGAGGGGCGTCGGGCGGGCGCGCCGACGGTCAGGGGGAACAGGCGTCGTGCGCGCCGGAGCGCCTAGCACGGATGCCGCCGCCAATCGTAACGGTCCCGGCAACCGTTGTCCGCACCCGGGTCCAGCCACCCGGTCCGCGCTCGACGCACGCGGCCCCCTCGAGCACCCGCAACCAGCGGCTGTGGCGGACCCGCAGGTCGACCACGCCGGCGGGCGCCTCGAGCGTCACGTGGCCCGCGGTGAGCGCGCGCACGACGACGGACGCCCCGTCCTTCACGGGCGCCGCGAGCGGGCGGGCGTCCCGGACCTCGAGCAGCCGCCAACGTCCGCCCCGCCACACCTCCCGCAGCCCGGGCACCGTCCCGGAGCGCAGCAGCTCGACCTCGCGTCGCGACGCGTAGTCCACGGCGACGCCGTCGTCCGGCACCGCCACGAGCGACACGGCGTTGTCGTCCAACCAGGCACGGTACGCGGCGGCGGTGAGCGCGTCGTCGGCGCCGTGGCCGTCGTAGAAGAGCGCGTGACGCTCCCGGTCGAGCTGGCGGATCCAGCCGCGGGCGAGCGGGACGTCGACGCCGAGCCACCGGACCTCGCCTCGCCGGGCGGTCGGCGGGACCTCGACGCGGCCCGGGTCGCGCGCCAGGCGGCGGGCCAGCTCGTCGCGCAGCGGGGCCCAGACGGCCGCGTGGGTGGCGTCGTCGCTCCACGCCTGGGTGGCGTCGCGAACCGGCGGATACGCCTGCCAGTAGGCGAACGGCAGGGCGAGGAGCGCCAGGGCGACCGGCCGTCGGCCCCACAGCGCGAGCGCGAGCACCGGACCGCCGGCGAGCGCCGCCAGCCGCGTCGCGTTGCCGCCCATCGGGGTGTCGAGCGTCCCGGCCAGCACGATCGCGACGAGGTACAGCGCGACGCCGGCGAGCAGCGTCCGCTCGGTCCGGGGCAGCACGACGAGGGCGACGGCGAGCGCGACGACCGCCGGGACGAGCGCCGACGCGACGAACGGCTCGCTGCCGCCACCGGGGAAGGCGACCGCGAGCGCGACCGCGGAGCCCATCGCCGTGACGGCGACGACGGTCGGCATCGCCCGGGCCCGTCCCCCGAGCGCCCACGCCACCCCCGCCAGCGCCAGGAACAGCGCGGCGACGGGGCTGGCGAGCGCGGTCGCGACACCGCCGAGCGCCACCGCGAGGGGGCGGGCCGGGGCGCGGGGCCCGGCGGCGACGAGGAGCGTCAGCAGGCCGACGGCCGCGCCGAGGACGAAGGTCACGCGCCCGGTGAAGAGCAACGCCCCGATGCCGGCCGCGAACCACCAGCTCGCGACCACCGCGGCCGGACCGGGCCGGTGCCGCTCGGCGAGCCGACCGAACGCCCACGCCGCCGGGACCGACGCGATGGCGGCCAGCACCTGCGGCGCGACGAGGAGTCCCGCGAGCGGCATCAGCACGCTGTAGCTCGGCAGGTGGTGGCCGCCGAACCACGACAGGTCGACCAACCACACGCCGTCGCGGGCCAGGTCGACCCGGTGGACCTGCGCGGCGAGGTCCGTCGTCGGCGGCGTCGCGACGACGTAGACGAGGGCCACGAGCGCGGTCAGCGCCCACGGCGCGGAGCGGACCCGACGCACCGGGCGAGGATACGGGCGGGCGACGGGCGGCGGTGGGGCGGCCGACGGTGGGCGGCGGGCGGCGGTAGGCGGTGGTGGGGCGGCGGGCGGTTGGTGTTGGGCGGCGCTCAGGGGACGAACCGGCCGGCCTGCCGCGGGGTGCGCCACCACGGCGACCCCACCACACGGGCGACGCCCGCAACGCCCCCACGACGCCCCCACCGCCACCGGGCGATGCCGGGCTCGGAGCGTCAGTCGCGGGTGGCCCGGCGCACCCGCAGGTCGCGCACCGCCCGCCGCGCGGGCGCCGGGGTCGCCTTGGTCTCCAGGAACTTCAGCGCCTGGACGTAGACGAGGGTGCCGGACTTCGTCTGGATGTCGGCCTGCGCGAGCGACGCGAGGAACTCCTCCGGCCCGTCGAAGTCCGGCATCCGCAGCCGCACCGACCCGAGGCCCTGGGCGACGTGGCTGTCGGAACCGGCGCCGGCGACGATCCGGTACTTCTCGGCGAACCGGGCGGCCTCCTCGTTGAACGACCCGACCGCCACGCGTGGGTTGAAGACCTCGATCGCGTCGATCTCCTCGACGATGTCGAGCATGTGCTCGTAGTCGGGGACGGAGTGCATCCGGTCGAACGGGTGGGGGACGTAGACCAGGCCGCCCTGGCGGCGGATGTCGGCGATCGCCTCCTGGAGCGTCACGCCCTTCGGGATCCGCTCGTGGATGAAGAGGCCGATGACCTCGCCCTGGTCGGCGGTCTTCACCTCCTCGCCGACGATGACCTTCACCCCGAACCGCTCGGCCTTCTCGGCCGCCTCGAGCGCCCCGGACACCTCGTTGTGGTCGGTCACCGCGATCGCGCCGAGCCCCTGCCGGCGGGCGGTGTCGAGCAGCACCTCGACCGGCGTCACGCAGTCGTGGCTGTGGTCGGTGTGCATGTGCAGGTCGACGTCGATGAGCGGCCGGTCGCGGAGGCGGGCGATGACCGCCGGGTCGAACCGGGTCGGGTCGTGCCGGCGGGCGCGGACCGCGTCGTAGCGCTCCACCACCCACGCGGCGTACGACCCCCACGGCCCGCCCGCGTCGGACGCCGCACCCCCGTCGTCCGCCGCTCGCGGATCGCCGGCCCGTCCGTCGCCTGCCACCCCGGGCCCGTCGTCGCCCCCGTCGCCCGCCGCCGGACCGCCGACCCGCCCGTCGCCGGCCGCCCAGGCGGCTCCGGCGCCCCGCAGGCGCTCGCGCAGCGCGGCGTCGTCGACGAGGCGGTGGAGGTGACCGACGAGGACCTCGGGGTCGCCGGGGTGGAAGAGCGCGCCGCGGGCGTCGCCGGCGACGAGCTCGTCGTAGGCGTCGATCTGCGCGGCGACCGGGATCACGCCGGCGTGCAGCGCCTCGACGAGGACGTGGGCGGCGGGACGGACGCCGGTCGACGCGAGCACGACGACGTCCGCGTCCGGTGGCAGGGCGGGCCGGCAGCGGTCGCCGGTCGACGCGTCCGGTCCGCCGCCCGCAAGGCCGGTGGGGGCGCCCGGGGTCCCGGCGGTCTCCGCCCACAGGGTCGCGGCGTCGACGAACCGCACCCGGTCACGGATCTCGCGGCGCAGCGGCAGCTCGCCCTCGCCCTCGCCGACGACGACGGTGGCCCGCCACGGCCGGGCCGGGTCGAGTCGGCGGAGCGCGCGCAACGCGGCGCGGCGGGCGGCGCGCTCCTCGCCGAGCGGCAGGACGACGTGCAGTGGCGCGTCGTCGGTGACCGGTCCGCGCTCGCGGGTCGGGAGGACGTGCGCGGCCGGCGGCGGGACCCGCGGGTGGTAGCCCCGCCCGATCGGGAACCAGCGCGCCATCGCGTCGGCGGGGGTCGATCCGGTGGCGAGGCGGTCGTCGAGCCGGCCCAGGAGGCGCTCGACGCGCTTGCGTCCCATCGCCCCACCCCCCAGGACGGGGCCGACGCCGGCGACCGCGCGGTCGGACGGCTGGTGGAAGGTGCCGACGTTGAGGGTGCGGCTGTGGCGCAGCGCGACGGTCGCGACCGACTGCCCGTACGGCTCGTGGACGTGGACGACGTCGAGCGGCAGCGTCGTCAGGACGTCCTCGACGGTGCGCGCCGCGTCGACGGGCAACGGGGCCGGGCGGGTGCGCGTGCCGGTCAACGGCCGCGCCACCTGGCCGACGGCGAGGACCGTCGGCGGGCCGCCCGGGGCGGGCAGCAGCGCGTCGGCGGCGCCGCGGGCGCGGCGACGGTCGGCGTGCACCCGGTCGGCGTCGGTCGACGGGGCGAGCACGACGATGCGGTGGCCCTGCGCGGCGAGCTCGTCCGCCAGGCGCAGCAGGTGCGCGGTGACGGGATGGCCCGACTCCAGCGCGTACGGGCCGACGACGGCGACGGCCAGCGAGGGAGCGGGGTCGGGGGAGGGCACGGCGGAAGCATAGGACCTGCCCGGCGAACGGCCGCGTGCCGGGACGGTGCGCCGGGCGGTGGCGCCGTCGGACGTCGGCGATGGACCTCGAGGCCGGGGCGTCGGTACGCCGGCGCTCGCGCGTCGGGCCCCGGTGCGGGGGAGCCCGGAACGGGCGAGGGCCCGGGAGCGCGCGCTCCCGGGCCCTCGCCACGGTACGTCGGGCCCTCGCCGCGGCGAGGGTCGGGACGGTCAGGCCTTCGCTGCCGCCTTGGCCTTGCCGGCCTTGTCGCGCTTGTACGCGTTCTTGGCGATGAACGACTCGGTGTCCTGCCGCGCGATGTCGTCGGGCCGCTGGTTGTGCGGCGACTTCATGAGGTACGAGGACGGGCCGTCGAGCTGGCCGGCGACGCCGTTGTTCAGGCCGAGCTTCACGAGCCGGGCCGCGTCGATGATGACGCCGGCGGAGTTCGGCGAGTCCCACACCTCGAGCTTCAGCTCGACGTTCAGCGGCACCTCGCCGAACGCCTTGCCCTCCAGGCGGATGTGCGCCCACTTGCGGTCGGTGAGCCACGGCACGTAGTCCGACGGACCGACGTGCACGTCCTGCTCGGGCAGCTCGACGCCGGCGACCGACGTCACGGCGTTCGTCTTGGAGATCTTCTTCGACTCCAGGCGCTCGCGCTCGAGCATGTTGAAGAAGTCCATGTTGCCGCCGACGTTGAGCTGCGACGTGTGCTGCAGCACGACGCCACGCTCGTGGAACAGGCGGGCCAGCGAGCGGTGGACGATCGTGGCGCCGACCTGCGACTTGATGTCGTCGCCGATGATCGGCAGGCCCTTCTCCTGGAACCGCTTGTCCCAGTAGTCCTCGCGCGCGATGAACACGGGGATGCAGTTGACGAACCCGCAGCCGGCCTCGAGGACCTGCTCGACGTACCACTTCGTCGCCTGCTCGGACCCGACCGGCAGGTACGAGACGACGACGTCGGTCTTCGTCTCCTTGAGGATCTTGACGATGTCGGCCGTCTCGCCCTTGGCCTTCGTGATCTTCTGCGACAGGTACTTGCCGATGCCGTCGTGCGTCATGCCGCGGTGCACGGGGACGCCCATGTGCGGGACGTCGGCGAACTTGATCGTGTCGTTCGGGTCGGCCCAGATCGCCTCGGACAGGTCCTTGCCGACCTTCGTCTCGTTGACGTCGAACGCGGCCGTGAACTCGATGTCGCGGACGTGGTAGCCGCCCAGGTCGACGTGCATGAGGCCCGGGACCGACTGCGACGCGTCCGCGTCCTTGTAGAAGTGGCAGCCCTGGACGAAGGAGTTGGCGCAGTTGCCGACGCCGATGATCGCCACGCGCACCTTGTCGCGCTGGTAGCGGCCGTCGCCGTTCTGGGCGTCTGCAGCGGTGCCGTTGGGGGTGCTCGTGCTCACGGTGGTTCTCGAAGTCCTCGTCTCGGGGGAGCCGACGGCTGCGAGCGCGCCGGCGCGGACGGTCCCGGATGATGTCCTCCCGGGCCGTCCAGCGAAGTTCCTTGGCGAGGAACCCCACAGGCGGGGGGTGGTTACAACCGGGCCGTGGTGCGGGATGCGGCGTCGCGGAGGCACGGGCCCCCGCGGCGCGATCCCCGCGATGGTGGCAGGTCCGCGCGCGCGAGGACCTGCCGACCCGCCCGGGGGCCTACTTGAAGGGGCCCAGGTAGCTGAAGTACAGCGCGCCGCCGGAGCACGAGAACGCGATGTAGTTCCAGGTGTGGCTCACCTGCAGGTCGGTGACGTCGCCGGTGCCGACCGGGCACACGGTCTGCGCCTGCTTGATGTCCTTCTGGTTCGTGAGCCAGCCGTACACGAACGGGCCGTGGCTGAAGAGGACCTGCGGACCGCCGGTCGCGGTCGCCGGGGTGCGGCCGGCGAACCCGCTGTCGGTGCGGACCTTGCGACCGCCCTTGTAGTCGATCTTCTTCGTCCGCGAGTTGTACTTCGTGCCGACGTAGCTGTTGTAGACGTGGCCGTCGCGCTCGTACGTCACGTAGCGGACCTCGCCGAACGGCCGCCGGTTCTTCCAGAACGCGCCGCCGTCGACGGAGGAGTGGGCGCCGCGGGCGATCTTGCGCGGCTTGCCCTTGCGGGTGTCGCCGGCCCAGACCCAGCCGTCCTTCTCGAAGCTGTAGCCGACCCCGGTGTAGGTCATGTCGGGACGACTCACGCCGCCCTTGGCGAGGCGCTTCGGCTTGCCGACCTTCTTCTTGCCGCTCTCCCACTTCGACCCGTCGAGGAACCACAGGTCGCCGCCGTCGACCCACATCAGCGCGGGCTCCTCGCCCCGCATGGCGCGCTGGCCGGCGATGGCGACCTCGCTCGCGCCCTCCTTGCTCCGCGACGGGATCCGGGTCATCCGCGACCCGGACGTGCTGCGGACGAAGACGTCGGGCCGGCCGTTGTCGTCGCCGGACACGAGGTTGGACGCGGCCGACACGAACGCGATCCGGCGGGCCTTCTGGTTCTGGCTCCCCGGCAGGCGCGCGCTCCACGAGTCGCCGTCGGCGGGGCCGCCGTCGGCCGCGCGGCTGATGAGCTTCGTGCTCCGGATCTCCCACGGCGAACCCTCGCCGTGGCTGGCCCGCGTCCGCTCGACGAGGTAGACGTTGCGCTGGCCGACGGTCTGCGGGCCGGGCAGGATGTTGGTCGCCGCCGACGTGTAGCTCATGTACTGGGCGTTGCGCTGGTCCCAGCTGATGTCGGGGTCGACCGCCGGGGCGTCGGGCAGCGTGCCCTGCGGGGTGCGCGCGAGCAGCTCGGTGTAGAGGCGCTCGCGCTTCGCGCCCCGCACCTGCTGGATGCCGCCCGTGCCCTTGTCGGCGTACCAGTCGTTCTGCTTGCCGGCCGGGGCGGGGTAGCTGAACTTCTTGTGGGGATGGGACTGGGTCCACGGGAGCATCTGGGCCTTGACCGCGTCGTCGTGGTAGAACGACCACGGCGTGGGCTCGCCCGACGTGGGCGTGGCCGATGCGGGACCGGCGAGGGCCAGGCCACCGATCGCGGCCGTGGCGGCCGTCGCGAGCCACCAGCGCGCTGAGGGGCCGCAGGGAGGATCGTCGTGCCGCGAGGCCATGGTCCGACGGTAGCGCGCCGACGGGCGCCGTGCGACGGTCAGTGGATGTAGACCGACCCGAGGAAGAGCGCGAGCCACGCGGCGCCGATGAGCCGGAGCCCCGGGTCGCGGACGACGAGCTCCTCCGGGGCGCCGCCCTTGCCCTGGTCGACGAGCAGCGCGTAGCGCATGATCCCCAGCACGAACGGCACGATCGACAGGCCCCACCACGGCACGTCGCTCGTCTTGGGGTGCTCGAACGCCCACAGGCAGTAGGTCAGGATCGTCACCGCGGCCGCCATCGTCACGACGAACCGCAGGTACTCCAGCGTGTACTGCTCCAGCGCCTTGCGGGTCGATCCGTCGCCGACGTGCAACAGCTCGCCGTGGCGCTTGCCGGCGACCATGAACAGCGACCCGAAGCACGTGACGGCGAGGAACCAGTTCGACAGCGCGATGTCGACCGCCACGCCGCCCGAGATCGCCCGGACGACGAACCCGCTGGCGACGATGACGATGTCGAGCACCGCCGTGTGCTTCAACCGGAACGTGTAGGCGATCGTCAGCGCCTTGTACCCGGTGAGGAGCAGGCCGAGCTTCCACGAGATCGCGTAGGCCAGGCCCAGGCCGCCGAGCAGCAGCACGACGACCGCGACGATCGCGACCGGGATCCCCACGACCCCCGACGCGATCGGGCGGTTGCGCTTCGTCGGGTGGCGCCGGTCCGCCTCGACGTCGCCGACGTCGTTGAGGATGTACGTCGCGCTCGACACGAGGCAGAACGCGACGAACGTCAGGAGCGCCTTGACGATGACGTCGCCGTCGTTGAGCCCGGCCCCGGCGGCCGGCGCGGCGAAGACGAGGACGTTCTTGATCCACTGCTTCGGCCGGGCGGCCCGCACCAGTCCGGCGGCGAGCGACCCGGTGGGCCCGTCGGGGGCGGGCGCGTCGGCCCCGGACGCGATGGCTTCGGCGGGCACGACGGTGGAGTCTGCCGGATTCGCCGGGCGCCGTGAGCTCGCGGGGTCGGTCCGGGTGCGGACCGGGCGTTCGCGTACCCTCCTCGTCGGCCCATGACGACGTCCTCCCCGAACCCGCCCGCCGATCGCACCCGGTTTCAGCAGTGGCTCGTCGATCTGCCGTTGACGCCGAACGCGATCTCGATGACCGGCCTGCTGGGCAACGTCGTCGCCGCGGTGCTCATCTGGCAGGAGCACTTCCTCCTGGCGGGGGTGGCGTTCATCCTCGGGTCGGTCATGGACACGCTCGACGGCCGCTACTCGCGGATGTCGGGCAAGGGCACGACGTTCGGCGCGTTCCTCGACTCGACGCTCGACCGGATCGAGGAGGGCATCGTCCTGTCGGCGGTCGTCCTCGTCTTCGCCAAGCACGCCGACGACGTCAACGCGATGCTCGCGTCGCTGGCGGCGGTCACGTCGCTGCTGGTGTCCTACACGCGGGCGCGGGCCGAGGGCCTGGGCCTCGACGGCAAGGCCGGCATCGGCAGTCGCGCGGTCCGCGTCGTGATCCTGTCGGTCGGCCTGGTCCTCGGCGGCGAGGAGCTCATCGACGGCGTCGACCTACTCCCCGCCTCGATCTGGATCCTCGCGGCCCTCGGCAGCTTCACCACCCTGCAGCGCATGTGGCACGTCCGCTCGCAGCTCGTCGCGGCGGACCGGGCGTCGCGGGACTGACCGGTCGGCCGCCGGCCGGGCCGGTCCGGTCCGGTCCTCCGGTCCGGGGTTGGGGGTCGGGTGACGTTTGCCGTCGGATGTGGCGGGGTTCGTCACATCGTTCGGCCCGGTGCGGCCCGAGGTTGGGGGTCGGGTGACGTTTGCCGCCGGTTTCGGCGGGGTTCGTCGCATCGTCCGCCCCGGTCCGGCCCGGCGTTGGGGGTCGGGTGACGTTTGCCGCCGGATGTGGCGGGGTTCGTCGCATCGTCCGGCCCGCCCGGCACCCGGCCCCCGCCCGGCACCCGGCCCCCGCCCGGCACCCGGCACCCGGCCCGGCCCCGCCCCGCCGCTCAGGTCAGGTCCCGGGCTTCGCCACCCGCGGGGTGCAGTCGCGCAGCTGGTAGACGCGCATCGCGCCGCCGGGGCGCTCGTAGCGGCGGGGGAGGAAGTTGAACGCCAGGTCGTACTGGAAGTAGTGCGCGTCGACCGATCCGCGGTCGGTGGCGTCGATCGCGAACCGCAGGTCGGACTGGCGCTCCAGCGCGCGGTAGTAGCGGATGGCCTGCGGCACCCGGTGCGGGTTGTTGAACGACCGGCCCGACTGCAGCGCGCCCGACACGATCCAGCAGGCGCCCTTCTCGCGGTAGAAGTCGAGCAGCTCGGGGAAGAGCGTGAACCCGTAGTTCGCGAAGTCCGCCGGCCGGCGGATCTGGCCGCGCCGCTCCGGGTACCGCTCGATCAGCGCCTCCTTGTCGGCGCCGGTCCGCACCAGTCGCGACCAGCGGTACCCCTCGTGCGAGCGCGGGTCGGGCAGGCGGGCCCCGTCGGCGTACCACTCCTTCGGCATCATCGGCTCGACGACGAGGGTCGTCCCCGGCGGGACGTTGTCGACCATCCACGCCCGTGCGGAGCTGCGCGTGTCCTCCTCGGTGAGGACGCCGTTGTTGTGGACGACGTTCACGACGCCCTGGGCGAGGACGATCGCCGCCGCGACGACGCCGAGCGCCACCCGCACGCCGCCGCGGGCCCGGGCGCGGTCGAGCAGCCAGGTCGCCAGCCACACCGCGCCGGCCGCCGCGATGAGCGCCAGCAGCGGGTAGACCGGCATCGCGTAGCGGGCGAAGTACCGGCCCTGCGACCCCACGTACAGCAGGAAGATCAGCGGGGCGGGCAGCAGGATCAGCGCCTGCCACCGGGCGGCGGCGAGCATCCGCAGGCCCCCGACGAACGCCAGCGCGAGCGGCAGCAGGCCGAAGCCCCACCCGAGCGACCACGCGTAGTAGCGGTACCCGGACGACTGGGTCTCGCCGAGCAGCAGGCCGCCCTTCGTGTAGTTCGACAGATGCTCGACCTGGTCGAGGAAGAACGCGGGGCGGAGGAACGCGTACGGGTTGCAGACGAAGAACGCCGCGACGGTCGCCGCGCCCGCGAGGACGAGGCCGAGGAGCGCCGGACGCCAGAGCGGCAGCCGCAGGCCGGCCCGCAGGTCGGCGCCCCTGTCGCGCGCCGCGCCGTCGTCGGTCGACCGCAGGTCCCCCCACCGCCAGCCGGTCGCGTGGAGGAGCGCGGCGGTGCCGAGCGGCAGGCCGACGAACGCCGCGTTGTACTTGAACCCCATCGCCGCGCCGAGCGCCGCGCCGGCCAGGACGTAGTCGCGCCGTCGACCGAACCGGACGATGCCCGCGATCGCGAACAGGCCCAGGGCGGTGAACGCCAGCGACGGGCCGTCGTTGAGCGCCAGGTGGCCGTAGTGCACCGGCAGGAACGCGGTGGCGAGGATCGCCGCCGCGACGAGGCCGACCCGGCGGTCGAACAGCCGCGACCCGGCGAGGTACAGCAGGGCGATCGCCGCGGTCGACAGCAGCGCCGACGCGACCCGGGCGATCGTCCAGATCTGCCCCGGATCGGTGCGCCAGGTGTCGACGATCCCGTCGGAGGACCAGTGCGTGAGCCACAGCGCGGCGGCGATCCACTGGATGAGCCCGGCCGGGTTGAGCTGGTAGTCGGGGTCGATCGACCCGGACGCGAAGAACTCCACCGACCGCGGCACGAAGTGCGAGCGCTCGTCGAGGTTGTACGCGAACGGCAGGCCCCAGCGGATGCCCCACAGCCGCAGCAGCAGGCCGACGAGGACGATGGCGCCGAGCGCCCACCACCAGACGTGCGAGCGGTCGGCGGTGGGGGTCTCGGGGGCCCCGGCGTCACCGCGATCCGGGTCGGGCCGTTGCGCGTCGTCCGCCGTCGACATCGCGGGGCACCTTAGAGCCTGGCGGGCGTCGACCGGCGCGGCGGGCGCCGCGGGGTACAGTCCCGCACGATGTCCGCAGCGCTCGTCCTGCTGCTGGCGGGGACGTTCGCTCTCGCCGCGGCCGCCAAGCTCCGCGACCCGGCCGCGTTCGCCGGCACCGTCGGCATGGTCGTCGGGCCGACCGCCACGCGGATCGTCGTGCGGACGCTGCCGCCGCTCGAGGCGGCGCTCGCCGTGGTGCTCGTGGCCGGCGTCGCCCCGCGCGTCGCGGCGGTGGCGTCCGCGGTGCTGCTGCTGGCGTTCATCGTGGCGCTGACCGCCGTCGAGCGGGCGGTGCGCGCGACCGATCCCGACGACGAGCCGCTCGTCCCCTGCAACTGCTTCGGGGCCGGGGGCGACGGCGACGCGTCCGGTGGACGGATCCGCAACCTCCTCCTCGTCGCGGCCGCGGTCGCCATCGTCGTGGAGCCCGGCCGGGCGCCGCTCGACCTCGGGACGCAGGAGCTGGCGGGGGCGGCGACCGTCGCGCTCGGCGCGGCGTGCGCGTGGCCGCTGGCGGTCGCGCTGTGGCGCGAGCGGCCGGGGGGGCGCGGGGTGGTCGGCGGGGTCGCGCGGTGAGCGACGTCTGGGTCGTGTCGGCGGTCCTGGGCTGGATCGTCGTCGCGCTGCTCGTCGCGGTGACGCTCGTCCTGCTCCGCCAGGTCGGGGAGCTGCGCGCGCGGCTGGACGCCCTGGACGGCGGATCGGTGCTCGAGGACGAGGGCGATCTGTGGTCCCCGGACCCGGCGGACCTCGTCGGTCGCGTCGTCGCCGAGACGACCGTGCCGCTCGTCGCGTCGTCGACGGCGGACGTCGACGCGCTCCACCTGGCCGGGCCCGCCGCGCGGCCGACGCTGCTCGTCTACCACTCCCCGTCCTGCTGGAGCTGCGCCGGCCTGGAGGACGCGATGACCGCCCTCCGCACCGAGCTCGACGACGAGATCCGGATCGTCAGCGTCCTGGCGCTGCGCCGCGACGCCGCGGCCACGCACCGGGCCGCCACCCCGTTGCCCGGGGTGCCCACGGTGTCGCTCGACGACCTGCCGGACCTGCTGCACGCCGACAGCACCCCGTCGCTGCGCGGCGTCGACGCGACCGGGCGGCTGGCGGTCGTCGGCCGCCCGTCCGGCCTGGACGACCTGCGCGCCGCCGCCGCGCGGCTCCGGGCCGGCTGATCCGGGACGGTTCCGCCCGGTCGGCCCCGGCCGCCCGATCCGCTCCGCCGGGTGGTCATGGAGCGACCACGTCCCGGAACGGATGTCGCGGCGACCGTCGTTCCGCCGTGATCCGCTACCCCGCCAGGTCGAGGACCGACGGCGGGCCGTGCTTCGTCACGACGATCTCGCCCTTGGGCCGGATCGACAGGAAGTCCGGCGGAAGGCCGTTGAGGCGCCGGTGGAACGCGCGCGCCACGCGGTGCGCGTGCGCCTTGGACTCCTCGGCCTTCGGTCCGGCGAAGAGCTCGTCGACGGACATCGTCCACAGCGCGAGCCAGCGGTCGAAGTGCCCGCGCTGCAGTGGGGCCTTGGCGTGCAGGTCGGCGTGGACGTGGAACGCGCCGCCGCCGTACGACTTGGCGCCGAGCAGGATCGTCTCCCAGAACGACGTGATGACCGGGATGTGGGCGTCGAGGTCGAGCTTGGCGATGTCGACGAAGAGGTAGCCGATGATCGGGTCGACCATCGCCCGCTCGTAGAACGCGCGGACGAGCCGCTCGCAGTCGTCGCGGTCCTCGATGTCCGGAAGCTCCACCACGTCGGTCATGGCCCCAACTATGCCGGTTGCGGCAGCGAGGCCCGCGGTAGGGGATGATCGGGGGCGTGAGGCGGTCGTTGCTCCACGTCCTGCGGATCGGGCCCGTCGTCGGGGCCATCCTGTCGGTCGCGCTGTTGGCGTGGCCGACCGCCGAGCCGTCCGCCGCGGTGACCGACGGGACGGCGCCGTCACCGGCCCAGCGGCTCGACGACGGCTGGCACCGCGCCCCGGACCGGGCCGACGACGGGCTCGCGATCGGCCGGCACCGCGGCGAGGGACCGGATCGGGTCCCGGTCACCGTCCCCGACGTCACCGACGCGTCGCTCACCAGGCGCGGGTTCGCGAGCGGCGTGTGGTGGTACGACCGGCGCGTCGCGGTGCCGACCGCGCCCGACGGCGGCGGGTGGGCCTTGCGGTTCGACGCCGTGCGGCGCACCGCCAACGTCTACGCCGACGGTCGCCCGATCGGCTCGAGCGACGATCCGTACGCGCCGTTCGAGGTGCTGATACCGCCCGACATGCACGGCCGGACGATCACCGTCGCGGTGCGGGTCGACGGTCGTCGACCGGAGCGGATCAGCGAGGGCTGGTGGAACTGGACCGGGATCACCCGCCCCGTCCACCTGGTCCCCCGCGGTCGGCTCCACGCCACCGACCCGGGCGTGCTGGGCGACGCGACCTGCGACGACGCCGGACGCTGCGAGGGCGTGGTGCGGGTCCGCGCGACGGTCCTCAACCGCTCGACGTCGCTGTTCGCCGGGGGACGGGCACGACTGACCGTCCACGACCCGCAGGGTCGCCGGATCGCCGTCGCCGAGCAGTCGCTCGGGTCGCTCGTCGGCCGGGCGGAGGCCCGGGTCCGGATGGACGTGCCGGCGCCGGGCGCGCTCTGGACCCCGGCGTCGCCGGTGCTGCACCGCGCGACGCTCGAGCTCGTCGCGCCGAGCGGCCGGGTGGAGCAGCGCGTCGAGCGTCGGATCGGCCTGCGGCGCGTCACCGTCGCGGGCGGGCGGCTCAAGCTCAACGGCCACGTCCTGCGCCTGCGCGGCGCGTCGATCCAGGAGGACGTCCCCGGCCGTGGCGCGGCGATGACCGACGCCGACGTCGCCCGCACCGTCGACGAGCTGCGCGCCAGCGGGGCGAACGTCACCCGCGCCCACTACAGCCTCGACGAGCGGCTGCTGTCGGCGCTCGACGAGGCGGGGATCATGGTCTGGTCGCAGGCCCCGGTGTACCAGCACGACCGTCGGCTGCGGACCGAGGCGGGATTCAACGACGCGCTGCGGTCCAACCGTCGGGCGATCCTCGCCACGCGCCACCACCCGTCGGTCATCGTCCACTCCGTCGCGAACGAGCTGGCGTCCGACCCCGACCGCCGTCCCGCCAGTCGGATCTACCTCGCGGAGGCGCTGCGGACCGCGACCGAGCTCGACCCGACCGTCCCCGCGGCGGTCGACCTGCGGAGCCTGCCCGGCTATCCCGCGCAGGCGGCGTACGCGGCGTTCCCGGTCCTGGGCCTCAACGTGTACTTCGGGTGGTACAACGGCCCGCGGAAGCACTCCGTCCGGCGGCTCGCCGACCTCGCGCCGTTCCTCGAGCGGACCCGGCGGCAGTACCCGTCGCAGGCGATCGCCATCACCGAGATGGGGGCCGAGGGGGTGCGGCGCGGATCGCGGAGCGTCAAGGGGACCCGCGAGTACCAGGCCCGCTACCTCAAGCGGGTGATGAACGTCATCGACGCCCGCACCGACCTGTCGGGCGCGATCTACTGGACGCTGCGCGAGTTCGGGATCAAGCCCGGGTGGACCGGTGGCACCCCGCGCAAGCAGGCCAAGCGCGACGGCCTGCACCGCAAGGGCCTGCTGACGTACCACGGGCGCCCCAAGCCGGTGTGGCAGGTCGCCCGCGACCGCCTGGACGGCGCCGTGTGGTCGGTCGGCGCGCCGACGCGCGCGGTGCTCGGGCCTGTGGGCCGCTGAGTCGCCGGTCCGACGACGCCACAACCCCGGACGGGACGGGGCCGTACGCTGTCGGCGTGACCGTCCTGATGTTCGCCGAGACGCTCGTCGACCTCGTCTGCCCCGAGCCCGTCACGCGACCCGCGGACGCGAGCGCGTTCGTCCCACGGCTCGGGGGATCCGGCGCGCGGACCGCGGTCGCCGCGGCGTCGCGCGGGGCGCACGTCGCGCTGGCGGGCGGGGTCGGCGACGACGAGTGGGGATCCTGGCTGCGGGGCCGACTCGAGGACGCCGGCGTCGACCTGACGTGGTTCCGGCTCGTGGCGGGGGAGCGGACCCCGGTGGCGTTCCGCACCGTCGACGGCGACGGGAACGAGCGCGCCGACCTCTACGGCCAGTCGCTCGACCGGGCGATGGACGCCGTCCGGCCGCGGATCGCCGAGGCGGTCGACGCCACCGACGGGGTCTGGATCTCGGCGCTCGCCCACGCCGGGGAGCGCGAGGGGCAGCTCGCCGACGCCGCCCGGGCCCGTGCGGCCGAGCGTGACCGGCCGGTCGTCCTGGACCTCGACCTCGATCCGGACCGGATCGCGTCGCGCGACGCCGTCGCCGCGCTCGTGGCGTCGCTCCCCGGGACCGCGCTCGTCGTCGCCACCGTCCGCGACGCGCGCACCGCGGTGCGCGAGGACGATCCGGCCGCCGCGGCGGAGGCGCTCGTCGCGGCCGGCGCGGGGATGGCGGTCGTCGTCGGCGACGACGCGGCGGTCCTGCGCGGCGCGGGGGTCGACCGCGCCGTCGCGGTCGCCGGGGGGCCGGCCGACCGGGCCGACCTCGTCGGGTCGCTCGTCGCCGCGCTCGACGCGTCCGGCTGGTACCCGGCGGCGGTGGCGGCGGAGCTGCCGCGGGCGGTCGTCGCCACGCCCGCCTGATCGCGCCGCCCGCGGCCGGTCGAGCCTGCGCCGCCGTCGCGACCGGCCGAGCGTGCGCGTCGTCGCCGAGGCGGTCAGTCGGTCAGCGCGGCGGCGACGAGGTCGATCGTCTCGGGGCGCGACGTCCACGGCCAGTGGCCGGCGTCGACCCGGTGCAGCGCGGCGGGGCCGCCGTGCCCGTCGCCGATCGCGTCCGCCATCGCGTCGGCGAACGACGACGGGATGAACGGGTCGCGGACGCCCCACACGATCGTCGCGCGGCCGGCGAACGCCGCCAGGCCGCGGCCGGCGGCGACGAGCGCGTCCGGGTCGGCGGAGCGGTAGAGCCCCAGGACGGTGCGCTTCGTCGGGGCGGGGAAGCCCCGGGCGATCGGTCCGCGCAGCGCGGCCGGGACCGGCTCGCGGGTGAGCGGCGTGCGGTGGGACGCGAGCCACGCCGTGAGCGGCCCGGGGGCGGCCATCGCCGCCTCGCCGAGCCCGCGCGTGCGCCACAGCCGCGCCATCGGGTGCCAGCGGTAGCCGGGGGTCAGCGGCACGGTGTTCAGGATGACGAGTCGGCGGACCCGGTCGGGGCATCGCAGCGCCCAGAGCAGGCCGGTCGCGCCCCAGTCGTGGACGACGAGGTCCACCGGGTCGGGGGAGGTCGCGTCGACGAACGCGCCGATCGCGTCGGCCTGGGCGTGCATCGTCGGGTCCGGGAGCGGGTCGGAGTCGCCGAACCCGGGCTGGTCGGGCGCGACGCCGCCGGTGCGCTCGAGGAACGGCTCCCAGTCGGCGCCGCTCGTCGGCACCCCGTGGACGTACACCGTGAGGGGCGCTCCCGCCGGCGGGTCGGCGTGGCGCCACGCGACGGTGCGCCCGTCGACGGTCGTCGTGCGTCGCTGGATCGCCGTCATCGCCGGCCACCATACGCGACGACCGGACAAGCCGTCCGGGGCCGATCCGTCGCCGCCCGTCCGTGCGCGACGGTCGTCCGTCAGCGCTTCTTGCGCGGCGGCGGTCCGGTGCGCGACAGCGGCTTGCGGGTCTTGCGCGCCAGGCCGGTCTCGAGGATCCAGCCGCGGGTGCCGATCGGCATCGCCTCGCTGCGGACGACCTCGACGAAGCTCCACTCGGCGCAGCAGCGACCGTACGACGGGGCGCTGCGGCGACAGATCTCGTCGACGACGTCGTCGGGCTCCAGCCAGCCGAACGCCGTCGAGTTGTACGACAGCCGCAGGTAGTAGTCCTCGAAGTTCGACGTCTTGCGCGACAGGGCCTTGCGCACCCGGCGGCGCAGCGGGGTGGCGCGGCAGCGGATGCCCTCGATCGGCGGGCCGCCGCAGTCGTCGTGGTTGCAGGGCTTCTGCGACTTCACCGTGCGGCAGTCGAAGTCCTTGCTCGCCGGGCCGCAGACGTAGCCGTCGTGCGCGGGACGGGCGACGTAGTCGGGGTTCTCGCGCAGGTACCGCGTCCCGTCGACCCGCTGGGGGATCCAACCGGACTTGTTGCTCGGCACGTCGTCGGCGGGGTAGCCCCACACGTACCCGTTGACGGCGGGACGGTCCGGCGGCAGCTCGTCGCAGGTGCGACCCTCGCGGCCGCTCTGCTTGGCGATGTGGGTGCCGACGGGGACGAAGACCTCGGCGTCCTTGCTGTCGAGGACGATCTCGGCGTCCTCGTGCGGGGCCTTGCGGACCGCCACGCCGGTCTTGCCGAGCGCCTCGACCCGGGGCTCGGTCGCGACGACCTCGTACGGCGTGTAGCAGACCGCGACCTGGTCCTGGCCGTAGACGCCCTTCGGCGGCCGGCTCTCGTCGATCGGCTTGAACCCCTCGTCGCCGCGGCGCTGCGGTTGGTCGTCACCGCAGCCGGTGAGCAGCGGGCCGGTCGCGAGCACGGCCGCGCCGGTCGTCATCGATCCGACGAACCGACGGCGGTCGGCGGGTCGGGCCAGGCGGTCGCCGAGGCGGCGGACGAGGTCGTCGAAGGTCACGGTCACCGGGGGTCGTCGCGGGGCGGGGCCGTCGGCGGGGCGCCGACGGCTGGGCGGGACCCTAACGGGGGGCGAGCGCCGGGGCGCCAACCGTCGGGCGCGCCACCGGCGATAGTGACGCTACCCGCGGTAGCGTCACAGGACGGGTCGCGGTACCGTGGGGGCATGTCACGCCGTGCACTCCGCGTCGCCGCCGTCGGACTCGCCACCGGGTGCCTCACGGCGATCGCCGCCGCGCCCGCGTCGGCCGAGGTCGTCACGATCCGCTCCTTCGACGGCACCGCGATCAACGCCGAGTTCCTCCCGGGCAAGGGCGCGAGCGCCGCGAGCCCGGCGCCGACCGTCGTGATGACGCACGGGTTCGGCGCGACCCGCGAGACGGTCGAGGGCGCGGGCGGCGGCGACGCGCTCGGCCAGATCGGCGCGTCGGCGTTCCGGGCCGCCGGGTACAACACGATCACCTACGACTCCCGCGGGTTCGGGCGCTCCGGGGGCGAGGTCCAGCTCGACTCGCCGCAGTTCGAGGGGCGAGACGCGTCGGCGGTCATCGACTGGGTCGCGAAGCGGCCGGAGGCCCGACTCGACGCGGCAGGCGACCCGCGCGTCGGGATGCACGGCGCGTCCTACGGCGGCGGGGTGCAGTGGGCGGCCGCGTCGCGCGACCGCCGGATCGACGCGATCGTCCCCGCGATCTCGTGGACGTCGCTCGTCGACGCCCTCGCCCGCGACGACCGCCTGAAGATCGGCTGGGGCCTGCCGCTCGTCGGCCTGGGGACCGGCACCGGGCTGCTGCTCGGCGCGACCGCCCCGCAGGGCCTGGAGCTCGGGGGCATGCCGCTCGAGCTCGTGTCGATGGCCGCCCAGGGCCTCGTCACGGGCCGCGCCGGCGAGAACCTCACCGGGTTCCTCGCGACGCGCTCGACCGGTGACGGCATCGGCGACGTCAAGGCGCCGACGCTCATCCTCCAGGGCACCGCCGACACGCTCTTCACCCCGAGCCAGGCGATCGAGGCGCGGCGCCTGCTGCGCACCGCGGGCACCCCGACGAAGGTCGTCTGGTTCTGCGGCGGCCACGGCCTGTGCCGCACCGGCAACGTCCCCGCGGGCCTGCTGCAGCGTCGCGCGATCGCGTGGATGGACCGCTGGCTCCGCGAGGACGCGAAGGCCGACGTCGGCCCCGGGTTCGAGTGGGTCGCCGACGACGGCAGCCTGCGCAGCGCCGCGGACTTCCCGCTGGCCCCGGCCGGCGAGCTCGTCGCGCAGGGCGCGGGCGCCGTGCCGATCACGCCGGTGGCGACGCTCAACGGGCTCCTCGTCGCGAGCACCCCCGGCATCGGCGGGCTCGACGTCGACCTGCCGCGGGTCGACGCGGACCGCGACGTCGTCGGCGAGCCGGTGGTGCGCCTGCGCTACCGCGGCACCGCGACGACCCCGGACACCCACCTCTTCGCGCAGATCGTCGACGTCGAGCGCAACGTCGTCGTCGGCAACCAGGTGACCCCGATCCCGGTCGTCCTCGACGGGCGGGAGCGCACGGTCGAGCGCCGGCTCGAGGCGGTCGCGATGCGCGTCACGCCGTCCAGCCGCTACCGGTTGCAGATCCTCGACGGGGCCAACCTCTACGGCCTGACGCTCGCCGCCGGCTCGGTCGACGTCGCCGAGGCGCGGGTGACCCTGCCGCTCGGCGACGCCGCCGCGACGAAGGCCGACCCGGCGCTCACCGGCTCCGGCGGCGACTCCGGCTCGGCGACCGCGGCCGACGGCGTGACGGCCGCGAAGCCCGCCACGCGGCGGACCGTCCGCCTGCGGACCTTCGCCCGCCGTGGGGTGGCGCTGCGCGGCGCCGCGGCCGGCAACCGTCGCGTGCGCGTCCGGGTCGTCGTCTCGCGCGCGCTGTCGCGCCGCCTGGGGCTGCGCTCGCGGACGCTCGCCACCCGGGTCGTCCGGGCCCGCAAGGGCTCCTGGTCGGTGCGGGTGCGGCCGTCGAAGCGGGTCGCCGAGCGGCTCGGTCGTCGGGCGCGCAGCAACGCGACGGTGCGCGTCTCCGTCGGTCGGGTGACGCCGGCGCGGATCGCCGTGCGACGGTAGCGGGGCGAGCGTCGAGCCGCCGGCGGGTCGCGGTCGGCGCCCGGGGCCCGGCGACCCGCCGTACAGTGAAGGGTCGTCCCGCCGCCCCGACGGACGCCCACGATGACCCCCCTCGCGACCGACGACCCGTCCGACCCGCACGCCACGACGCCCGACGCCGACGCTCCCGACGGGATCGATCCGGAGCGCCTGGCGCTCGTCGTCGAGACGATCGCCATGGCCGAGCGCCTGCCGGTCGGGCACCCCGACGCCATCGCCCTGCAGCGCGCCACGTCGCGGCTGTACAAGCGGGTCAAGCGCCAGCGCCGGTCCGACAAGCGGCGGCAGGTCGTCGAGCACGACGAGGCGATCACCGCCCTGACCGCGACCGGGGCGCCCGGCCGGATCGACGACGAGACCCAGGGCCTGCCGCTCGTCTCGTCGGCCCGCGGCGCGCTCGCCGGCACCCTCATCGACGCACGCGCGTGCTACGTCTGCAAGGACCGGTACCGCGAGGTCGACGCGTTCTACCACCAGCTCTGCCCGACCTGCGCGGCGAAGAACCACGCCAAGCGCGACGCCCGCACCGACCTCACCGGTCGTCGCGCGCTGCTCACCGGCGGCCGCGCGAAGATCGGCATGTACATCGCGCTGCGACTGTTGCGCGACGGGGCCCACACGACGATCACCACCCGCTTCCCCCGCGACGCCGCCCGGCGGTTCGCCGCGATGCCCGACAGCGGCGACTGGCTGCACCGCCTGCGGATCATCGGCACCGACCTGCGCGACCCCGCCCAGGTCATCGCGCTCGCCGACGCCGTCGCCGCCCGGGGGCCGCTCGACATCCTCATCAACAACGCCGCCCAGACCGTCCGCCGGTCGGCCGCGTCGTACGCCCCGCTCGTCGAGGCGGAGCGCGCCGAGCTGCCCGTGGGCTGGCGCGAGGCGGGCCTGGAGATCGAGACGCTCGGCCGCGGTGGCGCGGGGAGCGCCGGTGGCCCGATGGCGACGTCGATCGCGGACGGCCCGGCGGTCGGTGGGGCGCTCGGGGCCGTGGCGGACGGCGACGGTGCTGCGGGCGCGGCGCGAGGCGGCGCGTCCGGCGACGGCGCGACCGGCGATGTGCCCGGTGGCGGTGGTGCCGACGCCGACGCCGACGCCGAGGGCGCGGAGGCCGGTGGGCGTGGCGTCGACGCCGAAGGCGGGGCGCCCGCCGCGGTGACGGGCCTCGACGGCTCGTCCGGTGGACCGGCCGCCGGAACCGCCTACTGGTCGCCGACCCCGGAGGTCCTGGCGGGGATGGCCCTGGAGGCCCGGTCGGCGACGTTCGACAAGGTCGCGATGGGTCGGGCGATCGACGCCGGTGGGCTCGTCCCCGATCTGCACCACACGAACAGCTGGGTGCAGACCGTCGAGGAGGTCGACCCGCTCGAGATGCTCGAGGTGCAGCTCTGCAACATGACCGCGCCGTTCATCCTCGTGAGCCGACTGCGCGCATCGCTGGCGTCGTCGCCGGCGCGGCGCACCTACGTCGTCAACGTGTCGGCGATGGAGGGCCAGTTCGGCCGCTACTACAAGGGCGCCGGGCACCCGCACACGAACATGGCCAAGGCCGCGCTGAACATGCTGACGAAGACGAGCGCCAAGGAGATGCTGGAGTCCGACGGCATCCTCATGACCGCCGTCGACACCGGCTGGATCACCGACGAGCGTCCGCACCCGCAGAAGATGCGCCTGGCGGACTCCGGCTTCCACGCCCCGCTGGACCTCGTCGACGGCGCCGCCCGCGTGTACGACCCGATCGTCCGCGGCGAGGCCGGAGAGGACGTCCACGGCTGCTTCCTCAAGGACTACGAGAAGTCGCCCTGGTGACGGCGTCGCCGGCGCGCGGGGCGTGACGCGTGGCGGATGGCGCCCGCGTGGCGACCAGGATCCGCCACGGGTGATCGGCCCCGGCCGCCCGGGTCGACGTGTGGCGGTTGGCGCCTGCGTCGCGATCAGGATCCGCCACAGGTGATCGACCCCGGCCGCCGCGGTCGACGCGTGGCGGTCGGCGCCCGCGTGGCGGTCAGGATCCGCCACGGACGGGCCGGAGGACGCGGGGCCCACGGCCCGTGATCCGCTAGCGTCCGCCGCGGTGTCGCGGCTCGCTCCACACCGGTCGGTCCTGGCGGTCGTCGCCGCGACGGCGCTGCTCGGCGCCGCGTACGTGGCCGCGCCCGACGTGGCGCTGCTCCTCGCGCCGGGCGTCTTCCTCGCCGGCGCGCTCGCCGCCGGGTGCTTCCCCGGCGAGCGGATCGTGCGTCGGGTCTGGGCGACGTCGCCCAGGCCGCGTCGCCGGCATGCCGCTCCGATCGAGCCGACGCGACGACCGGCGCTCGTGCGCCCGTGCGGCGTGACCTTCGCGTTCGCGTTGGCGATGCGCCCTCCGCCGGCGCCCTCCCGGCCGTAGCCGCCCCGCGGCGACGGCCCGTCCCCAGGTAGGCGCCCGACCGTCCCTCCACGGGGGCGACCGGGCGTGCGCGCGCCCGACGCCGGAGGACGACCCGTCCCCGGACGTCCCGGTGCGCGATCCCCGACGCCGGGGCCCGTCGACGGCCCCGGACGTCCCACCCCTACGGGAGAACCGACGATGCGCTCCAACACCACCACCCGCGCCCTGGCGCTGTCCGGCCTGCTCACGCTCGGCCTCGGCCTGGCCGCCTGCGGCTCCGACGACGACGTCGCGACCGTCAGCGCGTCCGGCACGGTCGCGACGACCGCGCCGACGCCCGCCGCCGACGACGACCACCACGGCGGCGGCTCCGGGAACGCCCACGACCACGACGCCGCCGACGGTCACGCCGCGCACGGCGACGACGCGGGGCACGACGATGCCGATCACGCCGCGCACGGCGACGACGCGGCCCACGGCGACGACGCGGCCCACGGCGACCACGCCGCCCACGGCGGCATGGTCAAGCTCGGCACCGCCGAGCAGGGCGACCTGCGGGTCGAGGTCGCCGCGATGCCCGAGGCGGTCGAGTTCACCGTCGCGGAGGGCGACCGGATGCGCAAGCACCCGCCGGCGCCGGGCGACAACGCCCACGTCATGGTGCTCGTGTCCGACGCGCAGAGCCGCGACCGGTTGCCGGACTCCGCGGTGACCGCGCAGTTCGTCGGGCCGGACGGGCGCGACGTCCACAACGGTCCGCTCTACCCGATGATCGGCATGGGCGTCGGCCTGCACTACGGCGACAACATGCGGCTGCCGAAGGACGGCCGGTACACCGCGACGATCGTCGTCAGCCCGCCCCGGATCGGTCGTCATCCCGACGTCGCCGACCGCTACGACAAGCCGGTGCGGCTGACGGTGCCGTTCGACTGGAAGACGCCGTGAGCGTCACCCGTCGACGTCTCGTCGGCGCCGCTGCCGCCGCGACGGGCGTGGCGGCGGCGACAGCGGTCGGCGGGAGCCGCCTGCTCGGTGGCGACGACGGCGCGCGGGCCGGCGTCGCCACCCGGCCCCGCGGGGCGCTGCCGCGGGTCGTCCGGCCGTCGCGCCAGCACGGATGGAACGCGTCGCTGGACCGCGACCGCGCCGGCAACGTCCTGCCGCCGCGCCATCAGCGGCTGCTCCTGTGCGAGCTGGTCGACGATCCGACCCCGGACGCCGCCTGGCGGGCCGAGGCGGCGCTGCGCCACGTCGAGCGACGCACCGGTGGCGACCACCGCGGGCTGCTGATCGCGATCGGCTGGGGCCCGGCGTGGTTCCGGCGGATCGGGGTGCGGTCCCCGGTCCCCGCCGCCGTGGCGCTCAACGACGCCGAGGTCCCACGGCTCGACGATCCGGTGTGCGTGCTGCACGTCGGATCGGACGATCCCGAGATCCTCGACCGCGCGGAGCGGGAGTGGTTCGGGAGGGGCGGGGATGTCGACCCGGCCGCAGCCGGTGGGGGTGGCACGGCCGGGGCCGGCGCGGGCCACCCGGCCGCCGGCGACGACGGTGCGCACGGAACCCTCGGTCACCTGCTGCGCGTCACCGAGCGACGCACGGGATTCGTCGGGGACGGTCTGCCCGAGGAGCACCGGACCGGCACCGCGGGCCTCCCGCAGGACCGGCCGTTGCCGGAGGGCGCCCCGATGTTCATGGGGTTCCAGTCGGGCCTGCGGCGCAACCAGGCGTCCGAGGACGACGTGACGATCGCGTCCGGTCGCTGGGCCGGAGGGACGACGATGCACGTCAGCAGCATCGCCCTGGCCCTCGACAGCTGGTACCGCAGCCTCGACGACCGCGGACGTGTGCAGCGGATGTTCGGCGCGACGACGACCCCGCGCGACGTCGCCCGCCGGCGACGCGGGATCCGGTTCGACGCCGACGCCGATCTGGCCGCCGTGCAGCGACGTCACGGCGTCGTCGGTCATGCCGAGGCCGCCGCGACGGCCCGGCGCGACGGCGACCCGGTGATCCTGCGCCGGGACTTCAACAGCGTCGATCGCGGCGGTGCGCGCGTGCACTTCGTCGCGCTGCAGGCGTCGATCGACGACTTCGTCGCGACCCGGCGGGCGATGGACGCCCGACGGGCGGTCGGCGGGGTCGTCGGCGTCCACGTCAACAACGGGATCACCGAGTGGATGACCGTCGAGTCGCGCGCCAACCTGCTCGTCCCGTCGCGTGCCGACCGGATCTGCCCGGGGTTGCGGGGGTGGTCCGCATGACCGGGCTCCCGGTCCGGGGACGGAGGCCGGTGGTCGGGGTGCGTGGCGGCCGGGGTCGGGGATGGTCGCCGGCGGGGCGCGGGATCGGGGCGCCGGCGTGGCGGTCGGCGGTCGGTGCGCGCGCCGGGGCGACCGCCGCGACCGGCCCCCGTCGACGGGCGGTGCTCTCGTCGCTGGTCGCGCTCGTCGTGGTGGTCGGGATCGCGGCGCCCGTGGGCGCCCGCGCCCACGGCGGGGCGCTGTTGGCCGCCGCCGACGCCGGCCCGTACCGCGTGCAGGTCATGGCGTCGCGCGTGGAGGGGGCGGCGCGGCCGACGATCGACATCACGACGTACGTGTCCGACCGCGACGACGGGCGGCCGATCGAGGACGTGGCGGTCGAGATCGCCGTCCGGGTCGACGGGCGCGACGTGCGACCCGACGTCCAGCGGATCGGCAACGGCTACGAGGGGCTCGTGCCGGTGCCGGACGCCGGGAACGTCCGCGCCTACCCGGTGCGGGTCGCGGTGCGCGGCTCGCGCGGACTGGGCGACCTGCGGATCGACCCGCCGACCGAGCCCGGCGCACCGGTCGTGCCGATCATCGTGAGCGTCGTCGGACTCCTCGCCGTGGGCCTGGTGGTGCGGCGCCGGGTCGTGGGCCGGTCCGCGGGGCGACGCGACGACGCGGTGGAGGTGGGCGACGCGTGAGGGGCGTGGCGTGCCACCCCGCCGCCATGACCGGGCACGCCACCGTCCTCCTTGAGTGCGGGGCACATGATCTGATACAACTCGACTCAGATGTTGCCACGCCGTGTAGGGTGGCGACTCCCGGCGAGCGTCGGGGCCCACCGCGGAGGGCGCGGGGGCCCGTCACGGCGTCCCGTCCGCCATCGAAGACGAGCACCACCAGAGGAATCGCCATGGGCAAGATCATCGGAATCGACCTCGGCACGACGAACTCGTGCATGGCCGTCCTGGAGGGCGGCGAGCCGACGGTCATCGAGAACTCCGAGGGCGGGCGCACCACCCCGTCGGTCGTCGCGTTCGCCAAGGGCGAGCGGCTCGTCGGCGCCGTCGCCAAGCGGCAGGCCGTGACGAACCCGACGAACACCATCTCGTCGGTCAAGCGGTTCATGGGCCGGAAGGAGGCCGAGGTCCGCGAGGAGGAGTCGATCGTCCCGTACAAGGTCGTCTCGGGCCCCAACGGCGACGCGCGGATCGAGGCCGAGGGCAAGCAGTACAGCCCGCCCGAGATCTCCGCCATCACCCTCGCCAAGCTCAAGGCCGACGCCGAGGCGTACCTCGGCGACACCGTCGACGGCGCGGTCATCACCGTTCCCGCGTACTTCAACGACGACCAGCGTCAGGCGACGAAGGACGCCGGCAAGATCGCCGGCCTCGACGTCAAGCGGATCATCAACGAGCCGACCGCCGCGTCGCTCGCCTACGGCCTCGACAAGGAGGACGACCAGACGATCCTCGTCTTCGACCTCGGCGGCGGCACGTTCGACGTGTCGGTGCTGGAGATCGGCGACGGCGTCTTCGAGGTCAAGTCGACCGCCGGCGACAACCACCTGGGTGGCGACAACTTCGACAAGGCCGTCGTCGACTGGCTCGCCGGCGAGTTCAAGAAGGACCAGGGCATCGACCTCAAGGCCGACCCGATGGCCCTGCAGCGGCTGTTCGAGGCCGCCGAGAAGGCGAAGATCGAGCTCTCCTCGGCGCAGGAGACGCAGATCAACCTGCCGTTCATCACCGCCGACGCCTCCGGCCCGAAGCACCTCGACGTTCGCCTGACCCGGGCGAAGCTCACCGAGCTCGCCGGCGCGCTCCTCGACCGCCTCGTCGCCCCGGTCCGCCAGGCGCTCGACGACGCCAAGGACAAGGGCGCGTCCGCGATCGACCACGTCGTGCTCGTCGGCGGCATGACCCGCATGCCGGCCGTGCAGGAGAAGGTCAAGGAGCTCACCGGCAAGGAGCCGCACCGCGGCGTCAACCCGGACGAGGTCGTCGCCGTCGGCGCCGCCGTCCAGGCCGGCGTGCTCGCCGGCGACGTCAAGGACGTCCTGCTGCTCGACGTCACCCCGCTGACCCTCGGCATCGAGACCAAGGGCGGCGTCATGACGAAGCTCATCGAGCGCAACACGACGATCCCGACCCGCAAGTCCGAGGTGTTCTCCACCGCCGAGGACAACCAGCCGTCGGTCGAGATCCACGTGCTGCAGGGCGAGCGCGAGATGGCGAGCTACAACAAGTCGCTCGGCAAGTTCCAGCTCACCGGCATCCCGCCGGCGCCGCGCGGCGTGCCGCAGGTCGAGGTGACCTTCGACATCGACGCCAACGGCATCCTCAGCGTGTCGGCCAAGGACCTCGGCACCGGCAAGGAGCAGAAGATCGAGATCAAGGCCGGTGGCGGCCTGTCCGACGACGAGATCCAGAAGATGGTGACCGACGCCGAGGCGCACGCCGACGAGGACCGCAAGGCCCGCGAGCTCGCCGAGGCGCGCAACGTCGCCGAGCAGGGCACGTACCAGGCCGAGAAGCAGCTCGAGGATCTGGGCGACCAGGTCGACGAGGCCGCGCGGACCGAGATCCAGGACGCGATCAAGGCCGTGCGGACCGCGCTCGAGGGCGACGACGCCGCCGAGATCAACGCCAAGCGCGAGGCGCTCGAGCAGGCGTTCCACAAGGTGTCGGAGCAGCTGTACCAGAAGGCCCAGGAGGCGCAGGCCCAGCAGGCCGACGGCGCCACGGGCGACGCCGGCGGGGCCGACGACGTCGAGGACGTCGTCGACGCCGAGGTCGTGGACGACAAGTAGCCGCCGCGACGGGACGACGGGAGCAGCCGATGACCGAGCACGAGCAGCAGCCGGTCGGGACCGCGGACGACGCGGTCCCGACCCCCGACCCCGCCGCGGACGCGCCGCCGGCGGGGACCGCCGCGGGCGACGTGCCGCCCGCGGCGTCGGCCGGCCCCGACGCCGCGACCGCCGACGCGGTGGCCGCGGACGGCGAGCCCGAGCCGCAGCCCGAGCCCGAGCCGGACTGGCGGGACCGCTACCTGCGGGCCGCCGCCGAGCTCGACAACGTCCGCAAGCGCGCGCGCCGCGACGCCGCCGCCGGGGAGACCCGCGGCGTCGCCCGGCTCGCGCGCCAGCTGCTGCCGGCGCTCGACAACCTCGAGCGCGCGCTGCAGCACGCCGACGAGGACACCGACGTCGACGAGGCCGACCGGCAGTTCGTCGAGGGCGTCCGCATCGTCCACCGCGAGCTCCTCACCGCGATGGGGCAGACCGGCGTCGAGGCGTTCGACCCGACGGGCGAGGCGTTCGACCCGCACCTCCACGAGGCGATCACCCAGCAGCCGGCCCCCGAGGGGACCGAGGCGGGGATCGTGCTCACCACGTACCAGACCGGCTACCGGCTGAAGGACGAGATCCTGCGCCCGGCGAAGGTGATCGTCTCCGGATGACCGGCCCGCGCGGCCGGACGTCCGGACTCCCCGGAGTCCACTGACCCATGGCCACCCCACGACAGGACAACGGACCGGACCTCTACGCCGAGCTCGGCGTGGACAAGAAGGCGTCGGCCGACGAGATCAAGAAGGCGTACCGCAAGCTCGCCCGCGAGTACCACCCGGACCGCAACCCGGGGGACACCGCGGCCGAGGAGCGGTTCAAGAAGGTCTCGGCGGCCTACGACGTCCTGTCCGACGACGAGAAGCGCAAGGAGTACGACCGCGCCCGCGCGTTCGGCGGGCTCGGCGGCGCGTTCTCGACCGGCGGGGCCGGGTTCGACTTCGGCGACTCCGGCCTGGGGGACATCCTCGGCAACGTCTTCGGCAACCGGGGTGGCGGGGGTGGCGGCGGTGGCCGCAAGCGTCCCAACCAGCAGCGCGGACGCGACCTGGAGGCCGACGTCACGCTGTCGTTCCGGCAGGCGATCGACGGCGCCCAGGTGCCGTTGAGCGTCCGCACGACCGCCACCTGCGGCACCTGCACCGGCACGGGCGCGAAGCCGGGCACGAGCCCGACGGTGTGCCCGCGGTGCAAGGGCCGCGGCGTCGAGTCGCAGGGGCAGGGGCTGTTCTCCATGAGCCAGCCCTGCTCGCGCTGCCAGGGGTCGGGCACGGTCATCGAGGACGTGTGCCCCACCTGTGGCGGTGAGGGCGCCGTCCACACGACGAAGCGCTACCGGGTGAACATCCCGCCCGGGGTGAAGGAGGGCTCGCGGGTCCGCCTGGCCGGGAAGGGCCGCGCCGGCCGCAACGGCGGGCCGCCCGGCGACCTCTTCGTCATCACCCACATCACGGCGTCCAAGGTGTTCGCCCGCAAGGGGGAGGACGTCGAGGTGACGGTGCCGATCTCGATCGCCGAGGCGGTCCGCGGGGCCGACGTCGAGGTGCCGACGCTCGACGGGCGCAAGAAGCTCCGGGTGCCGCCGGGCACGAAGCACGGCACCGTCCAGCGGCTGCGCGGCGAGGGTCCGCCCCGCCTGGGCGGCGGTGGCCGTGGCGACATCCACTACCGGTTCGTCATCGAGGTCCCCGAGCCGTCGACCGACGCCCAGCGCGAGGCGGTCGACCAGCTCGGCGACCTCTTCCCCGTCCAGAGCCGCAAGCGCCTGTTCGAGGAGGGCTGACCGTCGTGCCGTCCGCGTCCACCCCGATGATCGTCGTGCGCCATGGCCGATGACACCCCCCGCCGACGCACGCGGACGACGACCACGCGGATCGAGGTCGACGCCGACCGTGGCGTCTTCATGATCTCGGTCGCGGCCGAGCTCGCCGACATGCACCCGCAGACGCTGCGGATGTACGAGACGCGCGGGCTCATCGAGCCACAGCGCTCGGCCAAGGGCACCCGCCTGTACTCCCACAGCGACGTCGAGCGGCTGCGCCGGATCCAGCAGATGACGAACGAGCTGGGCCTCAACCTCGCCGGGGTCGAGCGGGTGCTGGAGCTCGAGGTCGAGCTGGAGCGCGAGAAGCGCCGCTACGCCGACGCCGCCGAGCGGCTGGAGCGCCTGCAGGAGGAGACGGTGCGGATGCGCGACGAGATGCGCGCCGAGATGCAGACGGAGATCGACCGGCTGCGGCGACGCAACGAGATCGTGCCGTACCGCAACAGCACCGACATCGTCCCGGTGCGGACCCCCGACGCGGTCCGCATCCGGATCGACCGCGAGCGGTAGATGCGCCCGACCGCCCATCGGCCGGTTCGGGCCGCCGCGCGTCTCGGGGCCCCCCGATGAGCGACCCCACGCCCGGAACGGGTCGCGGCGTCGGCCCCGCGGACGGCACGGACGACGGCCCGCCGCCGCTCCCGGTCGGCGCGACGATCGACACCGGTTTCGCGCTGCTGCGCCGCCACCCGGGCGAGCTGCTCGTGCCGCAGGCGGCGATCCACCTGGCGGTCATGGTCGCCGGGCTCGTCATCGCGGCCGTCGCGTTCCTCGTCATCGGCGACGTCCGCACGGTGCCCGAGGAGCTGCGCGAGTCGCGGTTCCTCGGCGACAGCGTCATCGTCACCCGCGACATCCCGCAGTACACCGACGGGCAGGCCGCCACGCTCGCCGCGTTCGGCCTGCCGCTCGCCGTCGTCGTGGTGTGGGGGATGCTCGGCGCGCTCGTGTCGGTCGTGCGCGGCGCGCACCGCGCGATCGACGGCGAGCCGACGCCGCCGCTGCGCGACGCGGTCCGCGACGCGCTCTCCCGGGTGCCGGGCCTCTTCCTCCTGTGGGTCGCCTACGGACTGGCGTGGATCGTCATCTGGGCCGTCGTCGCCGGGGCGGTCGTCGCGGCGTCGTCGGCGTCGGGATCGCTCGGGCTGCTCGTCGCGCTCGCCCTGGGGGCGGGGGTGGCCTGGCTCGCCGTGCGGATGTCGCTGTGGCCGGTCGTCCACCTGACCGAGCGCGCGGGCCTGGCGTCGTGGCGGCGGTCGCTCGAGATCACCCGCGGCCGGTTCTGGCCGCTGCTGGGCGTCTACCTCCTGGCCGGCCTCGTCGTCCTCGTCGTCTACCTCGTCGTCGGGATCCTCGCCGAGCTCCTGCTCCACGGGGCGTTCGCCGTCGACGACATCGCGGGCTTCGGGGCGATCGTCCCCTACTTCCTCATCTGGTACCTGCTGGGGCTCGTGACCGTCGCGTTGATGATCGCGCCGCTCGTCGCCGCGCACCGGACCCTCGCCGGGGCGCCCGGATGGGACGCCGGTCCCTCCGGACGTCGGGATTGAGGGCCCCGGGTACCCCGTGGGGCCGGGGCGTACCCGGTAGCGTGGCCCGCATGGCCTCCGTGACCGACTCCGCCCTCTACGACATCCCGTCCGACCTCCTGGAGATCCGGGACATGGTGCGGACGATCGCGCAGGAGCAGATCGCCCCGCGGGCCGCCGAGATCGACGCGAAGGGCGAGTACCCCGCCGACATCCGCAAGATCCTCGCCGAGAACGACATCCTCGGCCTGCCGTTCGCCGAGCAGTACGGCGGCACCGGCACCGGCACCCTCATGCTGCAGATGGCGGTCGAGGAGATCGCCAAGGCGGACGCCGCCTGCGCGCTGATCCTCATGGTCCAGGAGCTCGGGTCGCTCCCGATCCAGCTCTTCGGGTCCGACCACCTGAAGGACAAGTGGCTGCCGCGGTTCGCGTCGGGCGAGATGTCGCCCGCGTTCGCGCTGTCGGAGGCCGAGGCCGGCTCCGACCCCGCGTCGATGCGCACCGTCGCGGTGCAGGACGGCGACGAGTGGGTCATCAACGGCACGAAGAACTGGATCACGAACGCCGGCATCGCCGACGCCTACGTCGTGTTCGCCGTCACCGACCGCGAGAACCGGCGCGTCACGGCGTTCCTCGTCGAGGCCGACCGGCCCGGGTTCTCGATCGGCGGCTACGAGCACAAGCTCGGCATCAAGGGCTCCCCGACCGGGTCGCCGGTGATGGAGGACGTGCGCGTGCCGCAGGAGAACGTCATCGGCGAGGTCGGCCGCGGGATGCGCGTCGCGCTCGGCACCCTGGAGCGCACGCGGCTCGGCGCCGCCGCCCAGGCCGTCGGCATCGCCCAGGGCGCGACCGACTACGCCAACCAGTACGCCAAGGAGCGCCTGGCGTTCGGCAAGCCGATCAACACGCTGCAGGGCCTGCAGTTCAAGCTCGCCGACATGGAGACCGGCACCGCCGCCGCCCGCGAGCTCGTCTACAAGGCGTGCGCGCTCGCCGACCGGCCCGAGCGGCCCGCCGACCTCAACAAGTGGACGTCGATGGCGAAGCTCTTCGCGTCCGACAACGCGATGCGCGTGACCGTCGAGGCGGTCCAGGTCCTCGGCGGATCGGGCTACGTCACCGACTACCCGGTCGAGCGGATGATGCGCGACGCGAAGATCACCCAGATCTACGAGGGCACGAACGAGATCCAGCGGGTCGTCATCGCCCGCCACATGGCCGGCTGAGCCCGTGGTCGACGGGGCGGCGGAGGAGCGCACGCTCCGCGAGGTCTGCGACACGCTCGCCCCGATCGACCGCGCCCCCTGCTCGCCCGGCGAGCGCCGGGCGGCCGAATGGATCGCCGACCGACTCCGCGATGCCGGGGTCGACGACGTCGCCCTCGAGGACGAGCCGAGCTGGGGGCCGTTCCCGCCGACCGTCGCCGGCCTGGGGGCGCTCGGGGCGCTCGGCGGGATGCTCGCCGCGCGCGGGCGACGCCGGGCGGGCCTGGCGTTGACGGCGGCGTCGCTCGCGGGGATCGTCGACGAGGCCCAGAACGGACCGCGGATCGTGCGGCGCACCGTCCGTCGGCGGCGGTCCACGGTGAACGTCGTCGCCCGCGTCGGCGACCCGGACGCGCCGCGCACCCTCGTCGTCCTGGCCCACCACGACGCCGCCCAGACCGGGCTGCTCTTCGACCAGCGGCTCATGCGGGCGCTGCACGAGCGGTTCCCCGACCGGATCGAGCGGGCCCGCAACCAGCCGCCGCAGTGGTGGCTCGGCGCGGTCGCCCCGCTCGGGGCGCTGCTCACGGCCGTCACCGGACGTCGCGGACCGGCGCGCGTGGGCGCGCTCGCCGGCGCCGTGGCGACGGGGCTCATGCTCGACATGGCCCGCAGCCCGACGGTGCCCGGCGCGAACGACAACCTGTCGGCGGTGGCCGTCCTCGTCGCGCTCGCCGAGCGACTGCGGGCGGACCCGCTGCCGGGGCTGCGGGTGTGGATCGTCTCGGCCGGGGCGGAGGAGACGATGCAGGACGGCATCCGCGCGTTCCTCGCTCGTCACCGCGACGAGCTGCCGGTCGACCGCACGTGGTTCCTGAACAACGACACCGTCGGATCGCGGGACCTCATCCTCGTCGAGGGCGAGGGGCCGTTCTGGATGGAGGACTACGCCGACCCGGCGTTCCGCGACCTGGCGATGCGGTGCGCGGACCGGGCCGGGGTGCGGATCGAGCGCGGGTTCCGGGCGCGGGCGTCGACCGACGCCGTGATCCCCTCCCGCGCGGGCTACCCGACGGTGCTCCTGTCGTCGCTCGGGCCGTGGCGCGCGGCGTCGAACTACCACCTCATGACCGACACCCCGGACCGCCTGGACCTCGGCACGGTCGCCGACACGGTGGCCGTCACCCACGAGGTCGCCCGGGCCCTCGCTCGACAGGACTAGGGGGCGGGCGCCGGGCTGCCGTCGGCGTACGTCGTGGGGATCGCGACGTCGGCCGGGGCCCGGCCGTGGGCGTCGCCGAGCAGCCGGCCGTCCGCGTCGATCGGGGCGGCCGCGTCCCCGAAGTCGGCGCGCGACAGGGCGGCGACCCGGCGGATCGCCGTCCGGTCGGGGTCGAGGCGCGGCACGCCCTTGCCCTCCAGGCGGACCGGCACGAGCCGTCCGCCGGTCGCGCGGCCCTCGCCGTCGAGCGTCACCCGCAGCACGGCGCTCTCGCCGAGCGGACCGGCGAGCGAGAACGTGTCCCACCCCGCGAAGTTGCCCAGCGAGTAGGCGATGAGCCGGTCGCGGTAGACCTCCATGCCGCGCAGGACGTGCGGTCCCGCGCCGAGGACGAGGTCGGCCCCGGCGTCGATCGCGGCGCGGGCGAACGCCCGGACGTCGCCGCGCGGCTCGCCGTACCCGGACTCGGGGCCGGTCGGGGTGCGCTGGGCTCCCCGGCCCTCCGCCCCGGCGTGGAAGGTGACGATGACCGTGTCGGCCCGTCGGGCGGCGTCGGCGACGAACGCCCGGGCCTTCGCGAGGTCGGTGATCGGCGACGTCCACCGGTAGGCGGCGAACCCGAGCACGGCGATCCGACGGCCGCCGCGGCGCAGGACGGTGATCTCGCCCGGCCGGCCGTTGTAGGCGACCCCGACGTCGCGCAGCGCCCGCACGGTCCGGGCCATCCCGGCCGCCCCGGCGTCCCACGCGTGGTTGTTCGCGAGGCTCACGAGGTCGAACCCGGCGTCCCGCAGCGCCCGCGCATTGGCGGGCGGCGCCTGGAACGCGAAGCACGTCGCCGACGGCTGCGCGCCGCACTTCGTCGTTCCCCCGGTGCCGAAGGTGCCCTCGAGGTTGCCGAGCACGGCGTCGGACACGAGCTGCTCGCGGACCGCGCCGAGCATGTCGCGTCCCCGGTTCGGCGGCAGCCCGCGGGCCGACCCGAACGTCATGTCGCCGACCCACGTCACCTCGATCGGTCGCTTGGGCTTCGGCTCGGCGGCGTCGGCCCGACCGACGGCGCCCGGGACCTGCGGCGACGGGTCGCCCGCGGCGCGGAGCACCATCAGCCCGACGACGAGCACCGCCAGCACGACGATCACGCCACCCAGCGGTCGCCGTGAGGCGTCGGGAGCGGTCGGCGACGCGAGTCGGCCCATGTGCAGGCGGTTCGGTCCGACCGGCGACGGCTCCTCGCCCCTGCACCGGATCGTGCGACCGGTGCAGGCGATCGTGCGGGGCGGGCCGGGACGCCGGTTGGACTCGGCGTCGCGACGCGCCGCGGCGCGGCGTGTCTAGGTCGGCCGCCGGCCCGACCGGGCCGAAGCGACGGCGAGGACGACGACCGCGACCGCCAGGCCGACCGCCCAGCCGGCGACGACGTCGGTCGGGCTGTGGACCGCCAGCACCACGCGCGAGGCGCCGACGAGGACCGTCGCCGCGACGCACGCGGCGACGGCGATCCGACTGCGACCCGTCGCCCACAGCAGCAGGCCCAGGCAGAGCCACGCCGCGGCGGAGTGCGCCGAGTGGCCGGACGGGAACCCGGACGACGACTCGGTCACCCGGTGCAGGACCTCGGGCGGCCGGGGACGGTCGACGATCGCCTTGAGCAGCGGGTTGAGGGCCCCGGCCGTGAGGAGCGCGATGCCGGGGAGCGCCGCCGTCGCGGTCGACCACCGTCGCGGGCCCGATGGCGGGGCGTCGCGCACGTGACCTGGAACGTGGTCGGCCGAGAGGTCCGTCGCGCGACGGCGGGCGACCACGGTCGCGGCCACGAGCGCCACCGCCAGGATCGCCAGGACGCGGAAGTCCCCCAGCAGCGTGATCGCCCGCGCGAGATCGACGGTCGCGTCGCCGCGACGGGACGCCACGTCGGCGACGACGCGCGCATCCCACCTGGGCAGCGCACCGTCATGCCGGACGAGCCATCCCAGGACCGTCACCAGGACGACGCATGCGGCCACCGTCACGACGGTGGCCCGCGCGGTGCGCGGCGTCGGAGGGGCCGGGGCGCTCCCGCGACGCGGGCCGTCGGGCGGTGTCGTCGGCGGGGCCGGGTCGCGTCCGCGACCCGGAACGTCGGACGGGTCGGCGGCCGGCACCGGGGCGATGCTACCCCGAACGTCGCGAGCGCCGACGATGCTTGACCACTCGGCGCCGCGGAGCCCGTTCGTCTCGACGGACGTTCCGGCGACGCTCGATCCCTACCCCAGGAGCCACCCGATGTCCCGGACCACCTACTTCACCGCCACGTCGCTCGACGGGTTCATCGCCGACCCGGAGCACTCGCTGCAGTGGCTCTTCCGCAGCGACCACGACCCGGACGGCGCGTTGTCGCACGTGCCGTTCGTCGCGGCCGTCGGGGCGCTCGCGATGGGCTCCTCGACGTACGAGTGGATCCTGCGACACGAGGGCGCCGAGCCGGGCTTCCGGTGGCCGTACACGCAGCCGACGTGGGTGTTCACGTCGCGCGAGCTGCCGACCGTCGACGGCGACGTGCGGTTCGTGTCCGGGGACGTCGTCCCCGTCCACGCCGAGATGGTGGAGGCCGCCGAAGGGCGGGACGTCTGGCTCGTCGGCGGCGGCGAGCTCGTCGGGCGCTTCGCCGACGCCGGGCTCCTCGACCGCGTGCTCGTCTCGATCGCCCCCGTGACCCTGGGCGCCGGCGCGCCCCTGCTCCCGCGCCGCCTGCGCCTGATCCCCGACGCCGTCGAGCGCAACCGCGACTTCGCCTGCGTGAGCTACCGCGTCGACGGACCCGAGCCGGCCTGACCGGACGTGGCCGCGCAGCGTGACGCGACCGCGCTTGACATGAGCGGACAGGTGTCGCATCATCTAAGTCACACAGACGCAGATCGTGGGCTCGGTAGACCGCCGAACCCGCCGATCGCCGGATCCGTAGGTCCTCCGGTCGCCTGGAGCCCCGCGGTGCGTCACCCTTGTTCCCGTCACCACCCCGGAGCCGCCGATGCAGCCTGATCGCTTCACCATCAAGACGCAGGAGGCGCTCGCCGAGGCCGGTCAGCTGGCCGAGCGGCGACGCCATCCACAGATCACGCCCGAGCACCTGCTCCACGCGCTGCTCGACCAGGACGGCGGCATGGTCGCCCCGATCCTGCAGAAGCTCGGCGTCGACCCGGGGCTCGTGCGCCGCCCCGTCGAGGCCGCGCTCGACACCCTGCCCACCACCACCGGCGGCGGCCAGGCGTCCGGACCGTCGAGCGAGCTCGTCGCCGTCCTGCGCGGGGCCGAGGAGCACATGCGGGCGCTCGGCGACGAGTACCTGTCGACCGAGCACGTGCTGCTCGCGCTCGCCGCGCACGACTCCAAGGCCGGCGACGCGTTGCGCTCCGCCGGGGCCGACGGCGACGCGTTGCAGGAGGCCGTCGACGGCCTCCGCGGCGGCCACAAGGTCACCGACCAGAGCCCCGAGGACAAGTTCGAGGCGCTCAAGCGCTACGGGCAGGACCTCACCGAGCAGGCGCGCGAGGGCCGCCTGGATCCCGTCATCGGTCGCGACGAGGAGATCCGGCGCGTCGTCCAGGTCCTCTCGCGCCGGCGCAAGAACAACCCGGTGCTCATCGGCGAGCCCGGCGTCGGCAAGACCGCGATCGCCGAGGGCCTGGCCCAGCGGATCGTCGACGGCGACGTGCCCGAGTCGCTGCGCGACCGCCGCGTCATCGCCCTCGACATGGGCGCGATGATCGCCGGCGCGAAGTACCGCGGCGAGTTCGAGGACCGGCTCAAGGCCGTGCTCAAGGAGGTCGCCGACGCGAAGGGGCAGATCGTCCTCTTCCTCGACGAGCTCCACACCATCGTCGGCGCCGGCGCGAGCGAGGGATCGGTCGACGCGGCCAACCTGCTCAAGCCGATGCTCGCCCGCGGCGAGCTGCGCGCGGTCGGCGCCACCACGCTCGACGAGTACCGCAAGTACGTCGAGAAGGACGCGGCACTGGAGCGCCGGTTCCAGCCGGTCGTCGTCGACGAGCCCTCCGTCGAGGACACCATCGCGATCCTCCGCGGACTGAAGGACAAGTACGTCACCCACCACGGCGTCGACATCCAGGACGCCGCGCTCATCGCCGCCGCGACGCTGTCGCACCGCCACATCGCCGACCGGCAACTGCCCGACAAGGCGATCGACCTCATCGACGAGGCCGCATCGCGGCTGAAGATCGAGATCGACTCCAAGCCGACCGAGATCGACGAGATCGACCGTCGGATCATGCAGCTGGAGATCGAGCGCACGTCGCTCGACAAGGAGGAGGACGAGGCGTCGCGGGAGCGGCTCGAGGCGCTGGACCGCGACCTCGCCGACCTGCGCGAGCGCTCCGCGGCGATGACCGCCGAGTGGCAGCGCGAGAAGGAGTCGGTCGAGGGCGTCGGCCGGTTGAAGGAGGAGCTCGACCAGAAGCGCGTCGAGGCCCAGAACGCCCAGCGCGCCGGCGACCTGCAGCGTGCGGGCGAGCTGACCTACGGCGAGATCCCCGAGCTGGAGCGGCGGATCGCCGACGTCGAGGCGAAGGCCCGCGAGGCGGGCGAGGAGGAGGGGTTCCGCTTCCTCGAGGACCGCGTCACCGCCGAGCACATCGCCGAGGTCGTCGGCCGCTGGACCGGGATCCCCGTGTCGCGGCTGCTCGAGGGCGAGGTCGAGAAGCTCGTCAACATGGAGGAGCGCCTGCACGACCGGGTGATCGGTCAGGACGATGCGGTCGACGTCGTGTCCGCCGCGATCCGTCGCAGCCGCTCCGGGCTGGGCGACCCCGACCGGCCGATCGGCTCGTTCCTCTTCCTCGGCCCGACCGGCGTCGGGAAGACCGAGCTGGCGCGGGCGCTGGCGGAGTTCCTCTTCGACAGCCAGGACGCGATGGTCCGGATCGACATGTCGGAGTACATGGAGAAGCACGCCGTGTCGCGCCTGGTCGGCGCCCCTCCCGGGTACGTCGGCTACGACGAGGGCGGCCAGCTCACCGAGGCGGTGCGCCGCAAGCCGTACTCGGTCCTGTTGCTCGACGAGGTCGAGAAGGCCCACCCCGACGTGTTCAACATCCTGCTGCAGCTGCTGGACGACGGCCGGCTCACCGACGGTCACGGCCGCACGGTGGACTTCACCAACACGGTGCTCATCCTCACGTCGAACATCCCGGGGGGACGGGCCGGGGCGGAGCAGCACTTCCGGCCCGAGTTCATCAACCGCCTGGACGACATCATCGAGTTCCACGCCCTGGAGCGGCAGCACCTCGGTGCGATCGTCGGGATCCAGACGCAGCGCGTCGTCGACCGCGCCGCCGAGCGCGGGGTGACCGTCGTCCTCGACGACGCCGCCCGCGAGCTTCTCGGCGACCTGGGCTACGACCCGACCTACGGCGCCCGGCCGCTGAAGCGGGCGATCCAGAAGCACCTCACCGACCGGCTCGCCCTCGCGCTGCTGCGCGGCCAGGTGCGGGACGGCGAGACGGTCGACGTCGGGGCCGAGGACGGCGAGATCGCCCTGTCGGTCGACGGGGCGCTCATCACCGACGCCCGCCCGGCCCGCCCGGGCGAGCCGGCCGCGCTCGCCGCCGGGGGCGACGTGGCCTGACCCACCCGTCGCGGGGCGGCCCGGACCGGCCGCCCCGCGACGCCGTCAGAGCCCGGCGCGGTCGAGCGCGTCCTCGTACTCGTCCAGCACGTCGGCCTCGTCCCGGCCCTCGGCCGCGCCGCGCGTCCAGATCTCCGACAGGTCGTCGGCGACGCGCTCGAAGCGGGCCTGCCACTCCTCCGCGCGCTCCAGCCAGTAGCCGGTGAGCGAGTAGCGCTCGCGGGGCAGGCCCCGCTCGTGACGCAGCCGCCGGCGGACCGCGCGGACCGTCCGCGTCTCGCCCGTCACCCACCGGTAGCCGATCCCGGGTGGCTCCGGGAACGCGTCGACCGCGTCGGCCAGGCGACTCGGGCGGTGGCCGCCGCCGCTGCCGTGGATCCACGCCACGTCGAGCCGCGCCGCGCTCGGCAGCTCGCGGCGATCGGCGGGGTCGTACGTCTCCACCACCGCGAACGCCCGGGCGTCGGCGGGCAGCTCCGCCACGATCCGCTCGAGCGCCGGCAGGCCGGTGACGTCGCAGGCCAGCAGCTGCCAGACGGTGTCGGACGGCGGGGCGTACGACCCGCTGACGTCGCCCCACGGCAGGCGCCATCCGGGCCGGGCGCGTCGCGCCCAGTCCGACATCAGGCCGTGGTCGTGCAGGACGACGTCGAGGTCGACCTCGTCGGCGTCGGGTCGGCGCGCGCGGATCGTGAGGTTGCGGCGGTCGCGGTGGTCGCCGGGCTCGCCGAGGAAGACGTGGACCCACTCGTCGGCGTGCCCGGTGCACGGCAGGCCGGGGGCGTGGAACGTCAACCGCAGCACGCCCGGGGTGACCGGCGCGACGCGGCGCAGCGTCGCGGTCAGCACCGGTCCCTCCCGCGCGGCGCACGGGGCTCCGGGATCGCGACGCGGCGCCGCACCCCGATCACCCCGCCTTCTGGGCGGCCGCCGCGAGCTGCGGGACGAGCTCGTCGAGGACGAACGGGATGCTGATGGTGCTCATCGTGCCCCACGCGTCGCCGAGGTCGGTCGACGGGTCGAGCACGATCGCGCGGTCCTCCTTCACGGCCGTCAGCGACTGCAGCAGGTCGTCCTGCTCCACGTCCCGCACCGTGTACCCGATCGGCAGGATGACCGAGACGTCGGCGTCGAGCACCGGCACCTGCTCGCCGGCGACGGTCGCGAAGAACCCGTTGGCGGGGAGGTCCGCGATGCCGTCGTTGTTCACGAGGCCCAGGTCGGTGAGCAGGTCGAGGCGGCCGTCGCCCGGCAGGTAGGCCCCGTAGGCGTCGCCGAACTTCGCGCCGGACGCGGTGGTCTTGCCCTTGAGCTCCGGGTGGTCGGCGGCCGCCTGCTCGATCCTGCCGCGGACGTCGGCGATGAGCTTCGCGCCCTCGTCCTGCTTGCCGAGCGCCGCGGCGACCTGCTGCATCTGCACGTCCCACGTCGTGGCGAACGCCGGGGTGCCCTTGGGCGGGTAGACCGTCGGGGCGATCTTCGACAACCGGTCGAACGCCTTCTTGTCGGGCTCGCTGCGGGTGTTGAGGATGAGATCGGGCTCGAGCAGGTCGATCTGCTCGTAGTTCAGGGTCCCGTCGCCGGGCGGCTTGATGATCGTCGGCTCGACGTCACCGAACCGGTCGGCGGCCCACGGACCGACGCCCTTGGTCTTGCCCCCGAAGGCCTGCCAGTCGAGGACCGCGATCGGCTTGACGCCCAGCGCGAGCGCCATCTCGGCGTCCGACCAGCCGAGCGCGACGACCTTCATGTCGTCCTTCGTCGGCACGTCGACGCGCCCGAACATCGTGTCGACCGACGTCGTGGCCGAGCCGTCCGCGGCGGGGGCGGGGTCGTCGGACGCGTCGTCGGAGCCGCAGCCGGCGACGGCGAGCAGCGCGACGAGCAGGGCGACGATCCAGGCCATGCCGGCCGGACGTCGCAGGGTGGTGGGGTGCATGGGATGCCTTTCGGTGGGGGCGGGACGGTGGGGACGGGCGTCGGGCGACGGCACCCTGGACGAGCGACGGCGTCAGGCGACGGCGCCCTCGGCGAGCGGGATGACGAGCGGCGTGCCGGTCTCGGGGTCGGTGATGATCCGTGAGCGGACGCCGAAGATCCGCTCGACCATCGGCGCGGTGACGACATCGGCGGGCGGCCCCTGGCCGATGAGGTCGCCGTCGCGCATCGCGATGAGGTGGGTGGCGTAGCGGGCGGCCTGGTTCAGGTCGTGGAGCACGGCGACGAGCGTGCGACCGGCGTGGTGGAGCCGCCGGCAGAGCTCGAGGACCTCGATCTGGTAGGCGATGTCGAGGTACGTCGTGGGCTCGTCGAGGAGCAGCAGCGGCGTCTCCTGCGCGAGCGCCATGGCGATCCACACGCGCTGGCGCTGGCCGCCGGAGAGCTGGTCCACCGGGCGGGTCGAGAGCTCGCTCACGCCGGTCGCGTCCATCGCGGAGCGCACCGCCGACTCGTCGGCGTCGGACCAGCGTCGCAGCATCCCCTGGTGGGGGAAGCGGCCGCGCGCGACGAGGTCGACGACGGTGATCCCGTCCGGGGCGATCGACGTCTGCGGCAACAGTCCCAGCCGCTGCGCGACCGCCTTGGCGGGCAACCCGTGGATGTCCTCGCCGTCGAGGACGATCGCTCCCGCCGTCGGGCGCAGCAGCCGCGCGAGGCTCCGCAGCAGCGTCGACTTGCCGCACGCGTTCGGCCCGACGATGACGGTGAACGACCCGTCCGGGATCTCGACGTCGAGCCCTTCGATGATCCGCCGACCGTCGTAGCCCACGGTCACGGCGCGGGCGGCGAGGCGCGTGGTGGGTCGTCCGTCGGTCGTCACGTCGGTGGTCATGCCTTCCTCGACTGGGAGATGAGGAGCCAGAGCAGGTAGCCGCCGCCGACGCACACGGTGACGACGCCCACCGGCAGCGGATCGTCGGGGAGCGCCTCGCGGGCGACGACGTCGCTGACCGCGAGCAGCAGCGCGCCCATCGCCGCGGCGGCGGGGAACGTCACCCCCGCGGTGCCGGTCAGGCGTTGGGCGATCTGGGGTGCGCTGAGGGCGACGAACGCGATCGGGCCGGCGACCGCGACGACCGACGCCGACAGCCCGACCCCGACGAGCACGGCGAGCAGGCGCACCCGCTCGGCGCGCACGCCGAGCGCCAGCGCGGCGTCGTCGCCCATCTCCAGCAGCCGCAGGCCGCGGGCGACGAGGAGCGCCGCGGGCAGCAGCAGGAGCACCACGCCGATCATCGGCCCGGCGTCGGTCCAGGTGAGGTCCGACAGCGTGCCGGCGCCCCACGCCGCGGCGCTCAACGCCTGCTCCAGCCCGGCCTGGAGGATGAGGTAGTTGTTCAGCGCGTTGAGCATCGCGCTGACGCCGATCCCGATGACGATGAGCCGGTAGCCCTGGACCCCGCGCTGGTACGCCAGCCCGTAGACCGCCAGGGCGGTGAGGACGCCGCCGGCGAGCGCGCCGAGCGCGGTGACGACGTAGTCGTTGCCGACGACGAGGATCCCGACGAGCGCCCCGGTGTAGGCGCCGGAGCTGAACCCGATGATGTCGGGGCTGCCGAGCGGGTTGCGGGTCAGCGTCTGGAACACCGCGCCGCTGACCCCGAGCCCGGCGCCGGCCACCGCCGCGGCGGCCACCCGCGGCAGGCGCCACTCCAGGAGCACGCGCCGGACGCCGTCGTCGCCTCCGCCGGTGACGACGTCCCACACGGTGCCGAGGCTCGTCGGGGTGTCGCCGAGCGTCAGCGCGAACCCCGACGCGAGGAGCGTCAGGAGCAGGAGCACGGCGACGACGAGCGCCGAGCGGACGTCGACCATCGCGTCGAGCGCGCCGATCCGGACGCGGCGGAACCGGCGCGGCCAGAGCGGGTCGGCGGCGCGGGCGCTCACTGCTCGCCCGCCTTGCCGCGACGGACGAGGTGGATGAGGACCGGCGCGCCGACGAACGCGGTGACGATCCCGACGGGCAGCTCGCCCTCCACCGCGACGCGCCCGACGATGTCGGACCCGACGAAGAGCAACGGGCCGAGGACGAGGCAGGCCGGGATCGTCCAGCGCTCGTCCGGGCCGACGAGGGCGCGCGCCACGTGCGGCACGATGAGCCCGACGAACGCGATCGGCCCGACGGCCGCGGTCGCCGCGCCGCAGAGGAGGGTGATCGCGACGAAGCTCAGCGCCCGGGTCGCGACGATGCGGGCGCCCAGCGTCCGGGCCAGGTCGTCGCCGAGCGCCAGCGCGTTGAGCGGCCGGGCGAGGAGCAGCGCCAGGAGCAGCCCGACGGCGATGAACGGCGCGATGCCGACGACCGCGTCGATCTGGCGCCCCTGCAGCGAGCCGATCTGCCAGAACCGGATCTTGTCGAACACGCTCGGCAGCAGCAGGGTGATGCCGTAGCTCACGCCGCTGAGCATCGATCCGAGCGCCAGGCCGGTGAGGACCATCTTGGCCGGGGCGGCGCCCGCCCGGCCCGACGACCCGATGACGTACACCGTGACGGCGGTGAGCATCGCCCCGACGAGGCCGCACAGCACCGTCGGCACCATCCCGGTGATGCCGAGGAACGCGACGCCGACGACGACGGTGAAGTACGCCCCGCCGGTGACGCCGAGGATGCCCGGGTCCGCGAGCGGGTTGCGGGTGAGCGCCTGGATCACCGCGCCGGCGACCCCGAGCCCGGCGCCGGCGAGCGCCGCCAGCAGCGCGCGCGGCACGCGGTAGTCCCGCACGATGACGTCGTTCGTGCCGTCGCCCGACCCCCACAGCGCGTCCCAGGCATCGCGGACGCCGAGGTCGCCGGACCCGACGAAGAGGCTCGCGGCCATGAGCGCCACGACGAGCGCGCCGAGCCCGACGAGCGCCGCCGCGCGACCGGGCGCGCTGCGGACGCGACCGGACGCGGCCGGCGCGGCGGGGTCGACCCTGACGCTGTCGAGGCTCGTCGCCGCCGCCACGGTGGGGGCCGCGGGCGTCGCGACGCGCCGTGCGCCCGACGCGCTCACCGCGGAGCGCGCCGACCGATCGTGCCGGCCGGCGGCGTCGACGCGGGACCGCCGAACGATTCCTGGCTCGCATTAGGCATGCCTAATGCACGATAGGGATCGGTGTCGCCCGCCGCAATGCGGTGCGCGACCTCCCATCGTGCCGGGGCCGGTACGCGCGTGCGCCGGTCAGTGGCCGCGCCCGAGCGCACCGAGGCGGGCCACGGCCTCGGCGCGGTTCGTCGCGTTGAGCTTGCGCAGCAGGCCGCGCACGTGGTGCTTCACCGTCTCGGGGGAGAGGACGAGCCGCTCGGCGATCTCGCGGTTGGAGCATCCCTGGGCGATGAGGTCGGCGACCTCGCTCTCGCGCGGGGTGAGGATGTCGGCCGGTTGCTCCTCGACCGCCTCGGGCACGAACCCCACCCGTGGGAACGTCGGCCCGTGGCGCCCCTCGCTCGGGATCGTCAGCGGCGCGTCGGCGACCTCGGCGGTCATCGCCATCGCCGACACCGCGAGCATCTGGAGCTCCTGGCGCAGCTCGGTCATGCGTGCGACGCGGGCGACGTGCTCGAGGGCCAGCGCGACGACGGCCCCGAGCGCCTCGAGCGCCCAGCCCTCGCCGGGGGCGGGCGGGTCGGGACGGTCGGCGACGAGGAGCGCCACCGCGTCCTGGCCGGCGACGATCGGGGCGACCGCGGCGTGGCGCAGCTCCAGCGCGTCGCGGACGGTGGCGGTGAGCGACGCCGGCGTCGTGCCCTGCTCGCGCAGCCACCGCGCCTCGGCGTCCGACACCTGCACCGGGGCCCGGCCGACCCGTCGCCGCAGCTGGTCGTCGGCGGCGTGCGGCAAAGGGCCGAGCGCCCGCGCGGTGAGCCACGTGCCGTCGAGGCAGAGGACGATCGCCCGGTCGAGCCCGAGCTCGCGCCGGGTGAGCTCCGACGTGCGCGCGAAGAGCTCGGCCACCGACGCCGAGTCGCCGAGCGTCGCGTGGATCGACACGAGGCGCCGCATCCACGGCACCGACTCCATGAGCTGCTGCGGCGCGCCGATCCCCTGCGGGTCGGGCGTCGCGGTCGGGTCGGCCTCGGCCGCCGTGCCCGGGGGGTCGGACGGGTCGCTCATCGACGGTCATCATCCCCGCTCCGCCGCGACCGGCGACGGGCGAGGTGGATGACGGCCGCCAACGGCCACCAGGTGAACGCCGTCCCGGCGACCGTGCCGACCGCGTAGGCGACGTACCGCTGGGCCGGGTGCGCGCCGCCGTCGACGACGGTCACCGGGTCCCACGCCAGCAGCCCGGCGAGGAACGCCGTCGCGGCGAGCGCGACCGCGACGAGCACCGCCGGATCGCCGCGCAGGTCGAGCGACGGCGGCGGGCCGTCGGCGCGCGCCGACGGATCCCGGTGCGCGTCGTGCGGCGCGTCGCGCCCGTCGGTCACAGGTCGTTGGGGAGCATGTACGACGGCAGCACGTCGAGCGTGTTGGAGTCGCCGATGAGGCCGAGGATCTGGAACGGCACGTGGTAGATGAAGAGCAGGCAGACGAAGCAGAACCCGATGACCGAGAGCCAGCTCGCCGGGCCCTGCAGCCGCGCCGGCAGGCGGTGCAGCCCGCGCTCGGGGAACGACAGGCCCTTCGGGTGGTCGATGGCGCTCAGGCGCAGGGCGGTGAACGCGACGCCGAGCGACGCCACGAGCACCGACTCGTAGATCGGGAACTGGTAGTGCGTGCCGGCCCACAGGGTGAGCGACGCCGGGGTCTGGGCGTAGGCGTAGGAGTGCTCGACCCGGATGAGGAAGTTCTCGAGGATGAAGTCGAAGACGAACGCCCCCGCGAACACCGTCATGTAGCACTTGGCGTTGCTCAGCGCGGGGTTGATCGCGCGTCGACGCTGGATCACCGCGCACGCCACCATCGCCACGGTGATGCAGTAGTAGGTGTACTGCGGGATCCCCCAGATCAGCGCCTCGGCGTAGCGCGACGCGTGCTCGGGGTCGTTGAGCGGCACGAACCGGGCCCACGAGCCCATGTTGATCGAGTGCTGGTTCCACGCGAAGAGGTACTCCTGCGTGTTGAGGATCCCGTCGGTGAAGCTGCCGAGGAGCAGGCCGGTGGTGATCTTCGCGTCGAGCCCGAACCGACCGGTCGCCCGCCACGACTTGATGAACGTGAAGTAGATGAGCAGCGACATCTCGACGATGCTCAGCGCCTCGGTGACGCGCAGGATGACCTCGCGCCACGTCGGGTACTCGTCCGGCCCCATGATCGTCACGGGGGAGAACTCCTCGCTGGAGAGGATCCAGCGCCCCCAGCCCTGGGTGACGAGCAGCAGGACGGCCAGGCCGATGATGACCCAGATGCTCACGACGCCCGTGCGGTCGGGCGCGGGCGGTGGCGCCTGGGCGGGCGCGGTCGTGCCGTCGCCCGAGTCGTCCGCGGCGGCGGTGCGGGAGGGGGTCGTCGTGCTCACGGGAGGTCCTGACTGTACGCGGGGTCTGGACGCACTATACGATTCGCGATATCACCCGTTCGGGGAGTCTCGGCCCTCAACCGGGTCATCTTGGGGATCGTCGGGGTGGTCGCTAAGGTCGGAGGGGTGCAGGGACCCGTCACGACGCCGACGTCGCCCGCCCCGGCGCTCGCCGACCGGTTCGGGCGCGTCGCGCGCGACCTGCGGATCTCGGTGACCGACGTCTGCAACCTGCGCTGCCGCTACTGCCTGCCGGACGAGGAGATGGCGTGGCTCCCGCGCGACCAGCGGCTCGACGAGGACGAGACGGTGCGGCTCGTGACGCTCCTCGCCGGGCTGGGGGTGCGCACGGTGCGCGTCACCGGTGGCGAGCCGCTCGTCCGGCCGGGCCTCGCCGGGCTCGTGTCGCGGATCGACGCGATCGACGGGATCGAGGAGATCTCGCTGACCACGAACGCCGTGCTGCTCGCCCGTCACGTCACCGCGCTGGCCCGCGCCGGCGTGTCGCGCGTGAACGTGTCGCTCGACAGCGTCGACCCGGTCCGGTTCGCCGAGCTCACCCGCCGCGACCTGCTGCCGAAGGTCCTCGAGGGGATCGCCGCCGCCCAGGACGAGCCGGGGATCGAGCAGGTCAAGCTCAACGCCGTCGCGATGCGCGGGATCACCGAGCACGAGGCGCTCGACCTCGTCGCGTTCGCACGCGCCCGCGACCTGCAGCTGCGGTTCATCGAGGTCATGCCGCTCGACGCCGGACGCCGGTGGCGCGAGCGGGACGTCCTGTCGGCCGAGGAGCTGCGGCGGATCATCGGCTCGCGGTGGCCGGTCGAGCCGCTGGAGCGCGAGCCGTCGTCGACCGCCCGGGTGTTCCGGTTCGCCGACGGCGGCGGCGAGGTGGGGTTCATCGCGTCGGTGACCGAGCCGTTCTGCGCCGACTGCGACCGGATCCGCCTGACCGCCGACGGCCAGCTGCGCACCTGCCTCTTCGCCCACGACGAGACCGATCTGCGCGGCCCGATGCGCGCCGGCGCGACCGACGACGAGCTGGAGCGGATCGTCCGCGACGCGGTCGCCGGCAAGCAGTGGGGCCACGAGATCCACCGCCCCGGGTTCACCCCGCCCACCCGACCGATGAGCGCCATCGGCGGCTGAGCGGCACGCGGCGCGCGCGGCGCCCCGACGACGACGCCCACGGCGTGCGGGATGATCCGACGATGGCCGACGCCGCACCCGACACGTCGACGATCACGGGATGGCTCGACGCCTTCGCCGCCGAGGCGGGCGCCGCGGCCCCGACCGCGGACGAGCGGACGCAGCTCCTCGACCTGGCCCGGCACGCCGCCCACCGCTCGCAGCGGCAGGCGGCCCCGCTGGCGTGCTGGATCGCCGGACGGACCGGACGCCCGGTCGCCGAGGTCCTCGCGCTCGTCGAGGCCGACCCCGCGCTGCGCGCGCCCGACGCGGAGGGTTGACGGCGGGCCCGCCGCCTCGTGCGCGGTACGCCCGCCGTGCCGGGGCCCCGGGCGCGCGACGTGGCTCGGCGGACGGCGGGCCTCAGGTCGGAGGAGGCCCCGCCAACCGGGCTTCGAGGGCGGCGAGGTCCTCGGGTCGGTTGACGTTGGCGAGGAGGGTCGCCGGGTCGCCGTGGCGGCGGACGTCGTCGTCGGTCATCCGCGCCGCGCCGAGCCCGAGCACCGTGCGCACCACCGGGGCCCCGGCGACGGCGGCCGCGGCCAGGTCGGGGGCGTGCGTCGGGTCGAACCGGCCCAGCAGGGGGTGCAGGCGTCCTGCCGCCTCGACGACGACCAACGGCTCCGGCCGGTCCGCGAGCGCCCGCAGCAGGCCGGGGCCCACCGCCGGCAGGTCGACGGGCAGGACGACGATCGGCCCGGCCGCGCGCTCGAGCGCGGCGGCGACCCCGGTCAGCGGATGGCGTGGATCGTCCGGCTCCGGCCACCGCTCCACGTCCACCGCGGGGAGCGCCATGTCGCCCTTGGCCACCACGACCGGCCGGAGCCCCGCGTCGCGCGTCGCCGCGACGGCGTGCTCCAAGAGCGTTCGCCCCGCAAGGTGGACGCCGGCCTTCGGGGCGCCCATCCGGCGCCCGGCCCCGCCGGCGAGGATCACCACCGGCGGGTCGGCCGGCGCAGGTCGTCCGTGCGTCACGCAAGCAGTGTGACGGCGCCCGCCCGCCGAGGGACGACGTCGCCGCAGGCACCCGCCCGCCGAGCCCGACGTCGCCGCCGGGAGCCCGGGCACGGTCCGCCGGAGAGTGGACACCGTACGTCGCCGACTCCTCGGATTCGAACCGTCACCGACGATCGTCCGTGGACACGGTCCACGTCCAGCGCTCTGTCATTCTTTCCCGCCCATGTCAGGCCATCCGAGTGCGGGATCCACCGTCGATCCCCCCATGCCCGCGGCACACAGGCGGCTCATCGCGCTGCTCGTCGCGTCGACGTTCGTGGTGATCCTCAACGAGACGATCATGAGCGTCGCGCTGCCGCACCTCATGGACGACCTGAGCATCCCCGAGACGACCGCGCAGTGGTTGACGACGGCGTTCCTCCTGACGATGGCGGTGGTCATCCCGATCACCGGGTTCGTCATCCAGCGGTTCCCCGTGCGGGCGGTGTACATCACCGCGATGTCGGCGTTCACGCTCGGCACGCTCATCGCCGCGCTCGCGCCCGGATTCACCGTGCTGCTCGTCGGCCGCATCGTCCAGGCGGTCGGCACGGCGCTCATGATGCCGCTGCTCATGACGACGATCCTCACCCTCGTCCCGGCGTCGCGCCGGGGTCAGACGATGGGCACGGTGTCGATCGTCATCGCCGTCGCACCGGCGATCGGCCCGACGATCTCGGGCCTCGTCCTCAGCGGCCTGGACTGGCGGTGGATGTTCTGGTTCGTGCTGCCGATCGCGGTCCTCGCTCTCGCCCTCGGCGCGCTGTGGGTCCGCAACGTCACCGAGTCGCGTCCGGCGCACCTCGACGTCGCGTCGGTGGCCCTGGCGGCGATCGGGTTCAGCGGCGTCGTCTACGGGCTGAGCAGCATCGGCGAGGCCGCCCGCGGCGACACGCCGATCGCCCCGGCGATCCCGATCGCCATCGGCGTCGTCGCGCTCCTGCTCTTCGGGTGGCGGCAGCTCGCGATCGCCGAGCGGGCGCTGCTCGACCTGCGGGTGTTCGCGTCGCGGACGTTCGCGGTCGCCGCGCTGCTCATGGGCGCGAGCATGATGTCGCTGTTCGGCGCGATCATCCTCCTGCCGATCTTCCTCCAGAACGTGCAGGACGCGTCGACGTTGACGACCGGGCTCATCATGCTCCCGGGCGGCCTCGTCATGGGGCTCATGGCGCCGTTCGTGGGGCGGATGTACGACCGGGTGGGGCCGCGGCCGTTGGTGATCCCCGCCGCCGCGGTCGTCATCGTCGCGATGGTCATGCTGTCGACCCTCGACGAGGGCACCCCGCACGGGTTCGTCATCGGCGCGCACGTCGTGTTGAGCATCGGCCTGGCGTTGCTGTTCACCCCGCTGCTCACCGCCGCGCTCGGATCGGTGCCCGCCCACCTGTACTCCCACGGCAGCGCGATCGTCAGCACCCTCCAGCAGGTCGCGGGCGCCGCCGGCACCGCGCTGTTCATCACCGTCCTGACCCGTCGCGCGGCATCGGTGTCGGACGCCGGGACCGACGACGTCCACGCGCTGTCGGAGGGCGTGCAGACCGCGATGACCTACGGCATCGGACTCGCCGTCGTCGGGCTCGTCGTCGCGCTCTTCATCGGGCGGGTGACGTCCGGTCCGACGGGCGGCGCGGGGGCGACGGACGAGGCGGAGGGCGTCGCGCCCGCGTCGGGCGTGGCGGTCGAGGAGCAGCCCGCCGGGGCCTGATCCCGGACCGCCGCGGCCCCTGGCCGCCGCGTTTTCGGGACCGCCCCGGCCCCCCTGCAGCCCGCGCCCCCGGCCCAACAACCCGCCCCGGCTAGGGTGCGGCGATGGTCGCGCTCACGAGCTACGTCGACGCCCTCGCCGCCGCGGTCGCCGTCGGCGCGGCCGCACGGCTGCCGGTCGAGGAGGTGCCGCTGGCCGACGCAGACGGACGGACGATCGCCGAGGAGGTCGTCGTCCCCCGGTCGCTGCCGCACTTCGCGAGCTCGGCGATGGACGGGTACGCGGTGCGGGCCGGTGACGTCGCGGGCGCGACCGACGACCGACCGACGATGCTGCGGGTCGTCGCCGAGTCGCAGGCCGGGACGCCGGCGGACGGGGCGGTGCGGCCCGGCACCGCGATCCGGATCAGCACCGGTGCGCGGGTGCCCGAGGGGGCGGACGCGATCGTCCGGGTCGAGGACACGACCGAGGCGGACGGGACGGTGGCCGTCCGGGTCTCGGTCGAGGTGGGACGCAACGTGCGACCGGTGGGCGAGGACGTCGCCGCCGGCGACGTCGCGGCCCGGGTCGGGGACCGGTTGCACCCGGGACGGATCGCCCTGCTCGGCGGGATCGGGGTCACGACCGTCACGGTGTCCGTCCGTCCGACGGTGACCGTCGTCGCCACCGGTGACGAGGTCGTCGTCGGTGGGGGCGAGCTCGCCGACGGCGAGGTCCACGACGTCAACGGCCTGGCCCTGCCCGCGCTGCTGCGGGCCGCCGGCGTGGCGCGGGTCGAGGTCGTCCGGGCGCCCGACGACCGCGACGCGACGATCCAGGCGTTCGCCGACGCGACCGGCGACGTCGTCGTGAGTTGCGGCGGGGTGTCGGCCGGCCGGCACGACCACGTCCGACCGTCGCTGCAGGCGCTCGGGGCGGAGCAGGTGGTGTTCGGGGTGGCGCTGCAGCCGGGCAAGCCGACGTGGATCGGGACGCTCGACGGTCGCCCGGTGCTGGGCCTGCCCGGCAATCCGGCGTCGACGCTCGTCACCGCGACGCTCTTCCTCCTGCCGGCGCTGCGAGCGATGACCGGCGCGCCCCCGACCGAGCCCCGGTGGGGCCGGTTGATCGCCGACGCGCCGAGCGACCCGCGTCGCCTGCGGGCGCTGCGGGCGGTCGCCGTCCCCCAGGCCGACGGCGTGCTGGGCGTGCGGCCGCTGGCCGGGCAGCCGTCGCACCACCTGGGGGCGCTCGCCGACGCGGACCTCCTGGCGCTCGTCCCACCCCGCGACGGCGGGCCGCTCCCCGCCGGATCGACCGTCGAGGTCGTCCGGCCGCCGGGCGTCGGCGCCTGAGCGGCGACGGCGCGGTTCGGGTACCGGCCGGGGGCTGGTGGGTCAAGCCGTCCACGTGGTGGGAGCAAATATCCCGTCCCACGGGACAAATGTCACCACTGCCTGGGCGGGCGACGCCGGAGGCGGCGGGCGGGCGGCATGCCGGTGCCGGCGCGTGCCTATGCATACGTCCAAGAAACCGCGGTGAAGTCGGTACGTCGCGGTAGATTGCATATGCACCACCTATGTGGCAGGCTCGTGCGGTGCCATCGGACCTGTCGATCGGTGAGGCTGCGGTCGCCCTCGGGGTGAGCGCCGACACCCTGCGCCGGTGGGACCGGGCCGGTCGTCTGCGCACCGTGCGTGACGAGCGCAACCGTCGCCGCGTCCCGGTGGCCGAGATCGAGCGCCTGAGCACGCGGCCCCGGCGCGCCCCGGCCGGGGACGAGGTCTCGGCCCGCAACCGGTTCACCGGCACCGTCGTGTCCGTGCAGGTCGACGGGGTGATGGCGCTCGTCGAGATCGAGGCCGGACCGCACCGGATCGTCTCGGCCGTCACCCGCGACGCCGTCGAGGAGCTCGGCCTCGCGCCGGGCGTTCCCGCCACCGCGATGGTCAAGGCGACGTCGGTGATGGTCCGCCGCGACGACGGGCACGCCGCATGAGGACGCTCCGTCGCACCGCCCTGCTCACGTCGATCGTCGCGCTCGCCGCCGCGCCGCTGGCCGGCTGCGGTGACGACGAGCCCACGTCCGGCGAGGGCGGGACGACCGCGACGAACGTCACGCTCAAGGTGTCCGCCGCGACGTCGTTGAAGACCGCGATGGAGGACTTCGGCGGCGGGTTCACCGCAGCGAGGTCGTCGTTCTCGTTCGCGGGGTCGGACGAGCTCGCCGCGCAGATCCGTCAGGGGGTGCGGCCCGACGTCTACGCGGCGGCGAGCACGAAGCTCCCCGACGCGCTTCACGCCGAGGGGCTGCTCGAGGAGCCGGTCGAGTTCGCGACGAACAGCCTCATCGTCGCCGTTCCGGCGAAGGGCTCCAAGGTCGCGACGTTCGACGACCTGGGCGACGCGGGCGTGAAGCTCGCGATCGGCTCCGACACGGTGCCGGTCGGGAGCTACACCCGCACCGTCCTCGGCCGGTTGCCGGACGCCACGCGCAAGGCGATCGAGGGCAACGTCCGCTCGGAGGAGCCGAACGTGTCGGGGGTCGTCGGCAAGCTCACGCAGGGCGCCGTCGACGCCGGGTTCGTCTACGCCAGCGACGTCCACGCCGCCGGCGACGCGTTGCGGGTCGTCGACATCCCCGACGAGCTCGAGCCGACGGTGAGGTACGGCGCCGCGGTCGTCAAGGACGCTCCCCATCCCGAGCAGGCCCGGGCGTTCCTCGACGCGCTCAAGGGCCCCGACGGACAGTTCGCGCTACAGGCCGCCGGGCTCGGCCCCAAGCCGTGAGCGCGGGCGCCACGGCGCGGCGCGCGGCGTTCGTCGCCGCGCTCGTCGTGGCGCTCACCGTCGTCGTCGCGTTCCTCACCTTCCCGGTCGTCGCGATCTTCGTCCGCAGCTCCCCCGGGGCGCTGCTCGACGGGTTGCGCGACCCGTCGGCCCAGGACGCGCTGCGGCTGAGCCTCGTCTGCACGAGCATCGCGGCGGCGATCATCGTCGTCGTCGGCACCCCCGCCGCGTGGCTCCTGGCGACCCGCCGGTTCCGCGGGCGGTCGGTCGTCATCACCCTCGTCGAGCTGCCGTTGGTCATGCCACCGGCGGTCGCGGGGATCGGACTGCTGGCGGCGTTCGGCCCCCAGGGGATCGTCGGACGGCCGCTCGGGGACCTGGGCCTGCAACCGGTGCTCACCACGGCCGGGGTGGTGACCGCGCTGGTGTTCGTCGCCGCGCCGTTCTACCTGCGCCAGGCGCAGGCGGCGTTCGAGGCGGTCGACCGGCGGTGGCTCGACGCGTCGCGGACGCTCGGCGCCGGCGAGCTGCGCACGTGGCTGCGGGTCGCGATCCCGGTGGCCCGCGGAGGGCTCATCACCGGCCTGGCGCTCGCGTGGGGCCGCGCGCTCGGCGAGTTCGGGGCGACGTTGATGTTCGCCGGGTCGTTCCGCGACATCACGCAGACCGCGCCGCTGGCGATCTACGAGCGGTTCGCGACCGACTTCGACGGGGCGCTGGGACTGTCGGCGGTCCTCGTCTCGCTGTCGGCGGCCGTGCTGCTCACCGTCCGGATCGTCGGTCGCGGCGCCGTCGTCGGCGGGGTTCGGGGATGACCGGCGCGACCCCCGTCGACCAGGACGACCGCGGACTGTCGGTCACGGCCCGTCACCGGTTGCGCGACGTCGCGCTCGACGTCGCGCTGGACGTCGCGCCCGGGGCGTGCCTGGCGCTCGTCGGCCCGTCGGGGGCCGGCAAGAGCACGGTGCTGCGGATCGTCGCCGGGCTGCTGCGGCCCGACGAGGGCGTCGTGCGTTGCGCGGGAGAGACGTGGGTCGCGCGCGACCGGGGCGTCGCGGTCCCCCCGGAGGCCCGCTCGTGCGGCTACCTCTTCCAGGACCACGCACTGTTCCCGCACCTGTCGGCGTGGCGCAACGTCGCCTACGGCCTGCGCGACGTGCCCCGCCGGGAGCGCCGCGACCTGGCGATCACGACGCTCGAGCGGTTCGGGGTCGGGCGCCTCGCCGACGCCCACCCCGACCGGCTGTCGGGCGGCGAGCGACAACGCGTCGCGCTCGCCCGCGCCGTCGTGCGGCGGCCCCGGGTGCTGCTCCTCGACGAGCCGCTGTCGGCGCTCGACGCCACCACCCGCGGCCGCGCGACCCGCGAGCTCGCCGACGTGCTGCGCGAGCACGACGTCCCCGCGCTGCTCGTCACCCACGACTTCGTCGAGGCGGCGACGCTCGCCACGACGGTCGCGATCATCGACCGCGGCCGGATCGTGCAGCGCGGGGCGGCCACCGCGATCGCGGCGTCCCCGGCCACCGCGTTCATCGCCGAGATGAGCGGGGCGGTGGTCCTCACGGGGACGGCGGCCCCGGCCGACCACGGGCTCACGCGGATCGACCTGGACGGCGGCGGCGTCCTGCTGAGCACCGACGCCGGCCGCGGTCCGGTCGCCGTCAGCGTCCACCCGTGGGAGATCACCCTCCATGCGGTGGACGGGTCGGGCGGTGGGGGCGTCGCCGGCGTCGAGGGTGGGCCGGGCGTCGAGGGTCGTTCGGGCGGCTCCGTCGTCGGGGACGGACCGGGCGGCGGGGGCGGACCGGCCGCCGGATCCGCCCGCAACGCGCTGCCGGCCACCGTCACGTCGCTCACGACCGTCGGCAACCGGATGCGCGTCGGGTTGCTCGCCGGTCAACCATTGACCGCCGAGGTCACCGTCGACGCGGTCGGACGGCTCGGCCTCGCCGTCGGCGCCCCGGTCACGGCGGCGTGGAAGGCGTCGGCGACGCGGGTGGTCAGCGCCGGCGACCCGGGCGTCGACTGACCGAACCGGGTCAGTGCGCGACGCCGCCGCTCTGGAGCGCGGCGACCCCGGCGGCGACGAGCGCGATGCCGGCGATCTGCAGTCCCGACAGGCCCTCGTGGAACGCGACCCACCCGATGATCGCGATCGCGGTGACGCCGATCGCCGACCAGATGCCGTAGGCGACGGCCAGGCTCATCCCGCGCTGCAGCGCCTGCGACAGGAGGAAGAACGACACGGAGTAGCCGACGACGACGATCACCGACCACCCGATCCGGCTGAACCCCTCGGACTGTCGCAGCGACAACGTCGCCGTGATCTCGCTCATGATCGCCGCGCCGAGGAACACCCACGCCATCGGCGGCACTCTGACGATCACGGCACGGGGGCGCGCGCTCGTCGCCATCGGGGAGAATCACCCGCATGGCCGACGCCCTGATGACGATCGACGTGCGGTTGTTCGCCGTGTTGCGGCAGCGGGCGGGTCGTGACCGGTTCTCGGTGTCGTTGCCGGTGGGCGCGACGGCGCAGGACGCGTTGGACGCCGCGTTCGCGCAGGCGGGAGAGGCGTGCCCGTTGGCGCCGGAGCAGATCGCGTTGGCGGTCAACCGCGAGTACGCCCCGGCCGACACGCGGCTCGCCGACGGCGACGAGGTCGCGGTCATCCCGCCGGTCAGCGGCGGCGCGGCCGACGGTCCGCGGATCCACGCCGACGTCGTCGACGGCCCGATCGACCAGGCGGCGTTGCACGCACGGGTGGCGGACCGTGCGGCGGGGGCGATCGTGACGTTCAGCGGCACGCCGCGGGACGTGCCGCGGCTGGACTACGAGGCGCACGTCGAGATGGCGCGGGAGCGGATCGCCGCGATCCTCGACGAGGTGGCGGCACGACACGGGGCGCTCGCGATCGCGGCGCAGCACCGGGTGGGGGCGGTGCCGTGGCCGGAGCCCGCCGTCGTCGTGGCGGTGTCGACCCCGCACCGCGGCGAGGCGTTCGCCGCGGCGCGCGAGGCGCTGGACCGGATCAAGGCCGAGGCCCCGATCTGGAAGGAGGAGGTCGACGGGGACGAGCGACGCCGGGTCGAGGGGACGGTGCCGACGGGTGCGCCGGTGGCTCCGGTCGGCGCGTCGGGCGAGCCGGGGGAGCGGCATCCGGGCGGGCCGCTGCCGCACCTCGGGCCGGACGGTGGCGCGACGATGGTCGACGTCGGCGGCAAGCGCGTGACGGAGCGGCGGGCGGTCGCCGCGGCGATGCTGTCGATGACCCCGGCGACGGCCGAGCTCGTGCGGCGGGGCGACCTGCCCAAGGGAGACGTGCTGGGGGTGGCGCGGATCGCGGGGATCACCGCGGCCAAGCGCGTGCCCGACCTCGTGCCGCTCGCACATCCGTTGCCGTTGACGAAGGTCGACGTGCGGGCCGAGGTCGTGCCGGGGCGCGGCCAGGTGCGGATCGAGGCCGAGGCGCGCACCGTCGGCCGGACGGGGGTCGAGATCGAGGCGATGACCGCGGCGCTCGTGGCGGCGATCAACGTCTACGACATGGTCAAGGGCGTGGAGCGCGGGATCGCCGTCGGTCCGGTGACGCTCGTCGCCAAGACCGGTGGGCGGACCGGGGACTTCGCCGGACCGGCGCCGTGGGACGACGGCGGTCACGGGAACGCCGGCGCAGACGGTCCGGTCCGGGACGTCGCCGCGTCGCCCGACGCCGCGTCGGCCCTCGGCCCCGTGCCGGTCGCCTACCCACCGATCCAGGGAGCCACACCGGTCGACACCCCGGCGACCCCCGGCGCCGCCGCGCCCCGCGACGCGCGCCGACCGCTCGACCCGCCGGTGCGGGCCGGGCTGCTCACCGTCAGCACGTCGCGCGCGGTCGACCCCGATCCGGACGACCCGGGGACCGTCGCGCTGCGGGCGCTCGCCGTCGCGCTCGGCGTCGACGTCGTCACCGTCTGCCGGGTCGCCGACGACGCCGACGCGATCGCGGGCGAGCTGCGCCGCCTGGCCGACGACGAGGGCTGCGACCTCGTCCTCACCGCGGGCGGCACCGGCTGCACCGTCGACGACGTGACGCCCGAGGCGACGCTCGCGGTGTGCGACCGGCCGGTGCCCGGGATCGCCGAGGCGCTGCGGCTGGCGTCGCGGGAGCACACCCACGCGTGGCCGCTGTCGCGCGGGGTGGCCGCCATCCGGGGCCGCACGCTCGTCGTCAACCTGCCCGGCAGCCCGAAGGCGGCCGGCGAGGCGCTCCCGGTCCTCGCGCCGGTCGTCGACCACGCGGTTCGCCTGCTGCGGCGATAGCGAGGCCCGCCGGGGCGGGCTACGCGTCGTCGCGGACGCGGACGTAGAGCAGGTGGTCGCGCTCGACGATCTCGTGGACGGCATCCGTCTGCGCGCCTCGGGCCTCGGTGGCCGCGAACCCGCATCCGCGACGGCGGATCGCGATCGAGCGACCCTGCACGGTCGTGCTGCGCGTCCGTCGCGGCGGCACGTCGTCGACGGTCCCGACCAGGCGGAACCCGTCGAGGAGCAGCGGCGCGCCGGCGCCGGGGGCCAGCCGCTCCCCGTCGCGCTGGACGACGGTCCGCGGGGCTTCCGGCAACGGGGTCGGCGTGTCGAGCATCGTGCCCCGACAGGCTAGTCCGGGCCCCCGCCGCGGATGTTGTCCCGCTGTCGAAGTCGACCGGCCCGCCGTCCGCCATTCGTGGGGGCGTCCGGCCGCCGATCGGACGTGGTGGCGCCCTTCCGTGGGGCTGGCGTGGCGACGCTCGGGTCGGCCGGGTCCGAGCGGCTCGAACGACGGAGCGCCGCCCGGTCGGACGGCCCTCGATCGCCCTCCCACAGGGGGATCCCGACACCGTTATCCGGGGTTCAGGCCTGGCCCCGATCGTGTGCCGCGGTCGGTCGACGGACCCCGTCGCCGGCCGTGATTCGCACGAACGATCGGAGGAGGTACTCCGCATGACCGCTCGCACGAAGACCCTGGCCCTGTTGACCGCCGGCGCCACCGCCGCCGGCACGATCGGGGCCACCGGCGCCGTCGCCGTCCCGGACCGCGCCACCACCCCGGGCGACGCGCCCGCCCACCACGACCGGGCGCCCGGCAAGCACCACGGCGACAAGCAGGACCTGCGGCGCCTGGCCAAGGAGCTGGACGTCGGCAAGAAGGAGCTGCGCTCCGCGCTCCGCGAGGCGTTCTCCGAGTCCGGCGAGGCCGCGCTGGATCGGTACGCCGAGGAGCTCGGCGCGTCGAAGTGGCAGCTGTTCCGGGCGCTGGAGCAGGCCCGTGACGCCGTCGAGGGCGCGACGCCGGACGACGGCGCCGCCACCCCGCAGGACGGCGCGTCGTCGGATGACGGCGAGGCGACGCCCGACGACGGATCGGCCGCGACCCGCTCGCCCGGCGCCGGCGCGCCCGACGACGGGCGTCCCGGTGACGACCGGCCCGGCGTCCCGCAGCCCGACGACGGGATCCAGCGGTTCGTGAAGGCGTTCGCCGACGCGCTCGACGTCGAGCCGTCGGACGTCACCGACGCGCTGAAGCCCGCGCAGGACGCCGCCCACGAGGCGTTCGTCGAGACGCTCGCGGACGAGCTGGACCGCAGCGAGCGCCGGGTCGAGAAGGCGCTCGACGCGGTCACCCCGGATCCGAAGCCGGATCCGAAGCCCGAGCCGCAGCCGGACCCGCAGCCGCAGCCCGAGCCGACGACGCCGACCGATCCGGCGCCCACGACGCCGACCGCGCCGGCCCCCGTGCCCGCCGGCTGATCGCCCGACCCGTGCGCGGTGGCGGTGGGCCCGCCGCCACCGGGACCGTGGGACGCCCTGTGGAGCGCTCAGTCCGCCGCCACCCGCGCCCGCTCGCCGAGCAGCGCCTCCACCCGCGACGCGCAGCCGCCGCACCCGCCCGACGCACCGGTGCGCTCCCGCACCGCCGCGAGGGTCGCGCAACCGTCGTCCCGGGCCGCGCGGATCGCGCCGGCGCGCACGTCGTTGCAGGCGCAGACGAGTCGGTCGTCGGGGACCCCGCCCGCACCACCCGCGCCGTCCGCGCCGCCCGCGGAGGCGCCGCTGACCGCGTCGGCGATGTCGTCCGGGACCGGCTCTCCCGGCGTCGGCGCGCCGTTCGGGGCGGGACCACCGCCGGCGAGCTCGGTGAGCGTCCCCGACAGCTCCAGGTCGCCGAGCAGCACCGCGCCCTCCAGGCGCCCGTCGCGCAACGCCGCCCGCCGGTAGATCCCGCGCCGGGTGTCGATCGACATGAGCTCGTCGATCTCGTCGTCGTCGGTGTCCGCCCACGGGCGCCCACAGGCGAAGAGGTCGATCCCCGCGACCTTCAACGTCGTCGCCAGCGAGCTGCCCTGGTACGCCGCCGGTCGCCCGGCGAGCGTCGCCCCGGCCACCCGCGACTGGGCGGCGATCGGCGCCCACAGGCCGTAGACGACCCCGCGGTGCTCGGCGCACTCCCCGACCGCCCACACGCCCGGGGCGCTCGTGCGGAGCTCGTCGTCGACGACGATCCCGCCGACGCAGTCGAGCCCCGCCTTCAGCGCCACCCCGATCTCGGGCCGGATCCCGGTCGCCATGACGACGAGGTCGGTCGCCAGCTCGTCACCGTCGGCGAACCGCACCCCGCTCACCCGGGCGCCGCCGACGAGGCGCTCGGTCCGCTGCCCCAGGAGCAACTGGATCCCGCGCTCGCGGATCCGTCGCTCCAGGAGCCGTGCGGCGCCCCGGTCGAGCTGGCGCTCCATGAGCCGGTCGCCGAGGTGCACGATGGTGACCGACGCACCGTGCGCGGCCATCCCGACCGCCGCCTCCAGGCCGAGCAGGCCACCGCCGATGACGGTGACCATCGCCCCGGGACGCACCTCGGCGTTGAGCCGGGCCGCGTCGGCGCGGGTGCGGAACGGGATGACCCCGCCCAGGTCGAGGCCCGGGATCGGCGGCATCGCCGGCTGCGACCCGGTGCAGATCACCGCCTTGTCGTACGGCACGCGCTCGCCGCTGCGCAGGACGACCTCGCGGGAGTCGACGTCGATCGTCCGCACCCACGTCGACAGCCGCAGGTCGATGTCGTGCGCCGCGTACCACTCCGGCGGACGCAGCACGACGTCGACGCGGGGGTCGGGGCCGACGAGCTGCGAGATCCGCACCCGGTCGTACGGCGGGTCCGGCTCGCCGGCGAGGATCGTCGTCCGCCACGACGCCGACGGGCGGTGCGCGAACGCCGCCTCGAGGACCGCCACCGACGCCATCCCGCCGCCGATCACGACGAGCCGCTCGCGACGCGGACGGCGACCCCGGACCGGACGGTCGATCTCGGCGACGAGCGGCTCGACGCGCACCGCCATCGCCTTGAGCTCGGGCTGACGGGACACCGGGTCGGTCGCGTCGTGGCTCACCCCGTTGACCTGGCCCGCCCCGGCGGGCGCGTGCAGCGCGCCCCAGTGGAACGCGGCGAACGCGACCCCCGGCGGGACCGGGCCGTCGTCGACGACCCGGGCGCGCACGACGACGTGGCCGCGACGCGACGCGATCCGGACCCGCTCGCCGTCGGTGATCCCGGCGCGACCGGCGTCGTCGGGGTGCAGCTCGACGAACGGCTCGGGATCGGCGGCGAGGAGCTCCGGCGACCGGCCGGTGCGGGTCATCGTGTGCCACTGGCCGCCGACGCGCCCGGTGGTGAGCACGAGCGGATGGTCGTCGTCCGGGGCCTCGGCGATCGGCCCGGCGTCGAGCGTCCCCAGCCGGGCCCGCCCGGACGGGGTGGGGTACGCGCCGTCCTCGTACAGCCGTGGACGGTGGGTCGTGGGATCGAACGCGGTCGGCACGAGGTCGGCCGAGGAGGGGCCGTCCGTGGGCGCGTCCGGTCCCGTGGCCGGCGCGGCGTCGGACGCGTCGATCACCTGCGGGTCGCGGTCGACCCGGTCGACCGCGTCGGCGTCGGCGGAGACGATCCCGCGGGCCCGGTCGGCGCGGGCGGCGTCCTGCGGCGTGTACGGCCAGCGGACGCTGCCGTCGCGTCCCAGGCGCGCGTGGGTGAGCCCGGACTGGTCGCACACCCGGCCGGCGGTCAGGCCGACGAACTCGGCGTGCACCGCCGCGGCGTCCGGCCACGCGAAGTGCTCCTCCCAGCCGAGGGCGCGGCCGAGCGCGGCGATGATCCGCCAGTCGTCGCGGGCCTCGCCGGGCGGGGTGAGCGCGGGGCGCATGAGCGTCACGCGGCGCTCCGACCCGGTCATCGTGCCCGCCTTCTCCGGCCACTGCGCGGCGGGCAGGACGAGGTGCGCCAGGCTCGACGTCTCGGTCGGGTGGTAGGCGTCCTGCACGACGAGGAGCTCGGCGCGCTCCAGCGCCTCGCGCACCTTGTGGCTGTCGGGGAGGCTCACCGCCGGGTTCGTCGCCATGACCCACACGGCCTTCACCGTGCCGTCGTGCAGCGCGTCGATGAGGTCGGTCGCGACGAGCCCCGGGGCGTCGCTGATCCCCGCCGCGTCGTCGGGCAGGTCCCAGTACGCCTCGACCGCGGCGCGGTCGTCCGGGTCGCGGGCGTCGCGGTAGCCGGGCAGGAGCGTCGCGAGCCCGCCGACCTCGCGGCCGCCCATCGCGTTGGGCTGCCCGGTGAGCGACAGCGGCCCGGTGCCCGGCCGGCCGATCTGGCCGGTGACGAGGCAGAGCGCGTGGAGCGCCCGGTTCTTGTCGGTGCCGACCGTCGACTGGTTGGCGCCCATCGTCCACAGCGCCATCGCCGACCCCGCGCGCGCGAACCGTCGTGCGGCCTCCTCGATCAGCGGGACCGCGACCCCGGACGCGTCGGCGGCGCGCTCCGGCGGCCACGCGGCGACCTGCTCGCGCAACGCGTCCCACCCCTCGGTCCGCGCGGCGATGCAGGCCTCGTCGGTCAGCCCGTCGCGCTCGACGACGTGGAGCATCCCCAGCAGCAGCGGCACGTCGCCGCCGGGACGCACCGGCAGGTGCAGGTCGCAGGCGGCGGTCGTCGCGGTCCGTCGCGGGTCCACGCCGATGAGGAACGGGGCGTCGCCGCGGGCCGCCCGCGCCCGGATCCGCTGCCAGACGATCGGGTGGCACGCGGCGGCGTTCGACCCGAGGAGGAGGATGACCTCGGCGGCGTCGAGGTCGTCGTACGACGACGGCGGCCCGTCGCTGCCGAACGTCGCCTTGTACCCGGCGACGGCCGAGCTCATGCAGAGCCGCGAGTTCGAGTCGACGGTGTTCGTGCCGAGGAAGCCCTTGGCGAGCTTGTTCACGACGTAGTAGTCCTCGGTGAGGAGCTGGCCGGACACGTAGAACGCGATCGCGCCGGGCCCGTGCTCGTCCCGGATCGCGCGCAGGCGCCCGGCGGCCCACCCGATCGCGTCGTCCCAGCCGACGGTGCGCCACGGGCCGTCGCGGTCGTCGCGGCGCAGCGGCGTCGTCGCCCGGTCCGGGGCGTGGATCGCCGCCGGGAGGGCGAGCGGCTTGGCGCAGGTGCGGCCGCGGTTCACCGGGTGGTCGGGGTCGCCCTCGACCCGCACGAGCCGGTCGCCGGCGACGGTGGCGCGCAGGCCGCACCCGACCCCGCAGTACGGGCACCCGGTGCGGACGGTGCGCTCGGTCGGGGCGGCCCTCACGTGGCCGCCCCGTCGAGCGACGGTCCACGTGCCCCCGGTCGGTCGGCGTGCGGTCCGCACGCCCCCGTCCCGTCGCCGTGCCCCGCGCACGCCCCGGCGATGCCGTCCCCGGCGCCGGGCCGCACGTAGATCCGACCGTCGCGCTCGACGACGTCGTGCACGCCGACCCGGGCGCCCTCGCCGACGACGGTCCCGTCGGTCAGGTCGATCCGCCACCCGTGCAGCGGGCAGGTGACGCAGTCGTCGGCGACGAGCCCGTCGTGCAGCGGCCCGCCGGCGTGCGGGCAGTCGGCGTCGATCGCGGCGAACCCGGCCGGCAGCCGGAACACCGCGATCCGCCGGCCGCGCACCGTCGTGCGGCGACCCTCGAGCATCGGCACGTCGTCGACGGCGCCGACCGCGACGTACCCCGCCGCGACGAGCGCGGACGGCGTGGCGGGACGGTCGTCGGTCATCACGGGGGCGAACGACTCAGGCACGGGCATCGGGGGCCTCCGGGGTGGTGGGACGGACACGGGTGAGCGGCAGCGTCGCGGCGCGGTCGGGCGGGCCGATCGGCGTCGCGTCGCCGTCGAGGTCCGAGAACTGGTTGGCGGTCGCGGGCGCGTAGCGCTCCCGCCACGGGTCGGGGTCGCACGCGGCCTTCGCGATCCGGAACCGCTCCATGAGCGCCGCCGCCCGCTCCGGGTCGAGGACGTGCTCGCGGATGACGTCGAGCCCGATCCGGTCGACGAACGGGGCGGTGCGCTCCAGGTACTCGCCGTGCTCGCGGTAGTACTGCAGGAAGACGATCGCCAGCGCGAGCGCCTCGTCCTTCGTGTCGACGCGGGCCAGCAGCCGGGTCTGGCGGACGGTGCCGGCCCCGGCCCCGCCGATCGACACCTCCCATCCGCCCTCGATCGCCACGAGGCCGATGTCCTTGATGAGCGACTCGGCGCAGTTGCGGGGGCAGCCCGACACGGCGAGCTTCACCTTGTGCGGGGTGTAGAGCCCCTCGATCATCTCCTCGAGCTCGATCCCGGCGGCCATCGAGTCACCCAGCCCGAACCGGCAGAACTGCTCGCCGACGCAGGTCTTCACCGTCCGCACCGACTTGGCGTAGGCGTGACCGGAGGGCATGTCGAGCGCCTCCCACACGGCGGGCAGATCCTCCTTCTGGATGCCCAGCAGGTCGATCCGCTGCCCGCCGGTGACCTTGACGCACGGCACGTCGAACCGCTCGGCGACGTCGGCGATCCGGCGCAGCTCCGACGGGGTGGTGACCCCGCCCCGCATCCGGGGGACCACGGAGAACGTGCCGTCGTTCTGGATGTTGCCGTGCACGCGGTCGTTGATGAACCGGGCGTGGCGCTCCTCGCGGTGACGGTTGTCGTTGACCTCGGACACGAGGTACGCCAGGCCCGGCTTGCACGCCCCGCAGTCGCGGCCGGCGCCGCAGGCGGCCGACAGCTCCGACACCGACTCCAGGCTCTGCTCGCGGGTGACGGCCGCCAGGTCCTCCCGGGTCTGCTTGCGGCACGGGCAGAGGTAGGTCGCCTCGTCGACCCGGCCGCCGCGGACGACCTTGAGGATCTCGGTGACCGTCGGCTTGCACGACCCGCAGCCGGCGCCGGCCCGGGTGCGGGCGACGACCTCCTGCGTCGTGCCGAGGTCGTGCTCCTCGATCGCCGCGACGATCTCGCCCTTGCAGACCCCGTTGCAGTTGCACACCTGGGCGCCGTCGGGCAGGTCGGCGGGGGACGCCTGCGACGCGTCGGCGAGCAACCCGAGCGGATCCGGCACCTCGATCGCGTTGTTGACGCCGTCGAGCAGCAGCTCGTGCCCGCGGACGTCGCCGACGAGGATCGCCCCGGCCAGGCGACCGTCGCGGACGACGACCTTGCGGTAGACGCCCGCGGCCCGGTCGTGGACGGCGGCCGACGTCGCGGCGCCGTCGGCGGCGGGCGCGCCGGGCGGCGGGGGCACGTCGCCGTCGCCGATCGACACGACGTCGACGCCCATGACCTTGAGCTTCGCCGACAGGATCGACCCGGAGTACAGGGTGCGACCGCCGGTGATCTCGCCGACGTCGGGCTCGGCCGGCACGCCCGGCGCGGGACCGGCGCTGCCGTGGTCGACCTCCATCCCGGGACCGGCCGCGTCGAGGACGACGAGCGTCTCGGCGGCCACCCGGGCCTGCTCGTGGATCGGGGCGACGATCCCGTACACCGTGCCGCGGTGCTCGGCGCACTCGCCGACGGCGAGGATCCGCGGGTGCGACGTGACCATCGCGTCGTCGACGACGATCCCGCGCCCGCACTCCAGCCCCGCCGACGCCGCCAGGTCGGTCCGGGCGCGGATCCCGATCGCGACGACGACGAGGCCGCAGTCGAGCTGCTCGCCGTCGGCGAACCGCAGGCCGCGGGCGCGGTCGGGGCCGAGGATGAGCCGCGTCTGCCGTTCGAGCAGGACGGTGACGCCGAGCCCGCGCAGCGCCGGCTCGAGCAGCTCGGCCGCGGGGTCGTCGAGCTGGCGTTCCATGAGCCGGTCGGACAGGTGCACGACGGTGGCGCGCGCCCCCTGCGACGCGACGCCGTAGGCGGCCTCGAGGCCGAGCAGGCCGCCACCGATGACCGCCACGTCGGTCCCCGCGGCCGCGGCCCGGCGGATCGTCCGACAGTCCTCGGGGCCGCGGAACGGGATCACCCCGGGCAGCTCGACCCCGGGCAGCCGCGGCAGCAGCGGGGTGCTGCCGGTGCAGAGCACGGCGTGGGCGAACGCGATCGCGCCGCCCGACGCGAGCGTCGCCACGCCCGCGTCCGGGTCCAGGTCGACGATCGGGTCGCCGACGACGGTCTCCACCGCGTGGTCGTCGTACCACCCGTCGGGGCGCAGGCGCAGCTCCTCCGGGTCCTTGCCGTCGACGAGCAGGTGCGACAGCGACACGCGGTCGAACGGCAGCCGGGGCTCCTCGCAGGCCATCGTGACCCGCAGGTCGGCGTCGCGGTCGCGGAGCGCCTCGCAGACGGACTGGCCGGCGATGCCGCCCCCGACGACGAGGACGTCGGTGGTGCTGGTGGCGGGATGGGACATGGTGGTGGCTCTTCTCGGGAGAGGGAGGGGGGCGGGACGTCGGTGGTCGTGGGGTGGGTCGGACGTCGGGAGGGAGGAGGGCGGGTCAGATCGACGCGCCGGCGACGCTGGGGACGAGGCGCGACGACGGGGCCCGGCGCAGGTAGAACGCCCACGTCATGAGGGCCATGACGAGGTAGGCGCCGAGGAACGCCCAGAGCGCGCCGGTCGACCAGTCGGCGTGCTCGGCGGCGACCCGGACCCGCTCGGCGGGGGTCGACGCGGCGGCGACGGCCTGGCTCGCGCCGAGGCTCGCCTGCCGGAACGCGAGCTGGATGAGGAACCCGCCGAACGCGCCGATCGCCCCGGCGATGCCGATCACCGCGGCCGCCTGGCGCTTGAAGTCCAGCCGGGTCGCCTCGTCGTCGCCGCGGCGACGGCCGAGCGTCGCGAAGATCGCGGGGATCATGCGGTACGTCGACCCGTTGCCGGCCCCGGCGAGGAGGAAGATCACGGCGTAGGCGCCGAAGAACGTGGCGAAGGAGCGCTGCTCGACGCCGACGATCGCGACGAGGGTGGCGACCGCCATCCCGACGAAGCAGCCGAGGGTGACGCGGGCGCCGCCGACCCGGTCGGCGAGCCAGCCGCCGAGCGGGCGGGCGATCGATCCGATGAGCGCCCCGACGAACCCGAGCCCGGCGAGGTACGTCGCGATGAACGGGTGGCCGGCGAGGAACTCCGGGAACGTGCTCTTGATGACGAGCGGCAGCGCGAACGAGTAGCCGATGAACGACCCGAACGTGCCGATGTAGAGGACCGACACGATCCAGGCGTGCGGCTGCCGCGCCGCGGCGACGTAGGACCGGCGGTCGGACCGGGCCTGCGACAGGCTGTCCATCCGCAGCCACGCGCCGAGCGTCGCGATGGTGATCAGCGGGATCCACATGAGCCCCGCGTAGGCCAGGTGCACCTCGTGCGGGGTGACCTCGACCGCCGCCGCCGGGACGCCGACGATGATCACGAGCGGGACGAGGAGCTGGGCGACGGCGACGCCGAGGTTGCCGCCGGCGGCGTTGAGCCCGAGGGCGGCCCCCTTGTGACGCTCGGGGTAGAAGTACGAGATGTTCGCCATCGACGAGCTGAAGTTGCCGCCGCCGAACCCGGCCGTCGCCGCGCACGCCATGAGCACGAGCAGCTGGGTGTCGTGGCTCCGGTCGGCGAGCCAGCCGCTCGGCACGACGATCGCGAGCAGCAGCGCGGGGATGAAGAGCAGGCCGGCGCTGAACGTCGTCCACGCCCGCCCGCCGAACCGGGGCACCGCGAACGTGTAGGGAATGCGGAGGAACGCGCCGACGAGGTTCGGCAGCGCGGTGAGCCAGAACGTCTCCGACAGCGACAGCTCGATCCCGACGTTGCCGAGGTTCAGCGCGACGATGCCCCAGAGCACCCAGATCGAGAAGCCGATGTGCTCGGCGAAGATCGAGAGCGCGAGGTTGCGCCGGGCGATCCGGCGGCCGCCGCCGTCCCAGAACTCCCGGTCGTCGGGGTCCCAGTGGTCGATCCAGCGGCCGCGCCGGGCGGCCGGGCGGGAGGTGGGGTCGATCGCGTCGGGGGTGGGCGTGGTGTCGGGCGTCATCGTCGGGGTCCGGGGAGGGGGACGGGTCGCCGTGCGGCGACGACGACGACGCTAGGTGCGGCGTCGTCCGCCGCTGCGCGCCCGTTGGCCAAGACGGAGGGGAGCCGTTGGGCCGGGCGGACTTGGACGACGGGAGGGGTCGGGTTGTCCGCCCGGATGACCGTGACGGCGGTCACTCCGGCCGGTGGGCGGGCCGCGACGGTCCCCCGCGCGGGTCACCCGGGGGCGTCGTGGGGCGTCTACGCTGTCCCGGACCGTGCAGCTGCGTTCAGGCGACATCATCGGCGGCTACCGCATCGAGCGGGAGGTGGGCCAGGGCGGCATGGGCGCCGTGTACCTCGCGGAGCACGAGCGGTTGCGCCGCCCGGTCGCGCTGAAGGTCGTCGCGGCCGCGCTCGCGGACGACCCGGGGTTCCGTGAGCGGTTCGAGCGCGAGGCCCGGCTCGCCGCGCGGCTCGACCATCCGAACGTCGTCGGCGTCTACGACGCCGGGGTCCACGAGGCGGGGCCGTGGTTGGCGATGCGGTTCGTCGACGGCGAGGACCTGAGCGCCCGGATGCGCGCGGTCGGCGGGCCGATGCCGCCCGCCGAGGCGGTGGCGATCGTGGAGCAGATCGCGTCGGCGCTCGACCACGCCCACGCCGCCGGGATCGTCCACCGCGACGTCAAGCCCGCGAACGTCCTGTTGACCGCGCCGAGCGGGATGCACGTGCCGCCGGGCGGCCGCGAGCTCGCGCTGCTGGCGGACTTCGGCCTGACGAAGGAGGTCGAGGCGGCGGAGGAGCTCACCGCCACCGGCGTCGTCGTCGGCAGCATCGACTACCTCGCCCCGGAGCGGATCGAGCACGGCCACGTCGACGGTCGCGCCGACCAGTACGCGCTGGCGACGATGCTCTACACGATGCTCGTCGGCTCCCCGCCGTTCACGGGCTCGACCGCCACCCGGCTCTTCGCCCACGTCTCCGCGCCCCGGCCGCGTCCGGGCGACGCGATCCCGGCGTTGGCCGCGTTCGACGAGGTCATCGCGCGCGGGATGGCGACGAACCCCGCCGGGCGGTACGCGTCGGCGGGGGATCTGGGGCGTGCGGCGCGGGCGGCGCTCGAGGGGCGCCGTGCGGACGTCACCGAGATGGTCGTCGCGCGGGGCGCGGCCGCGCCGTCGCCGGTCGACGACGACGGCAGCGGGATCGTGTTGCGCCGTCGCCGGCGTCGCGAGCAGGCCGCCGCCGACGCGGCGGGCGCGACGGCGCCGTCCCCGGTCGATCCCGGCGCGGGGTCGGTCGCCCCGCCGGGTCACGTCGGGGCGACGGCGTCGAGCGCCTCCGCCCCCTACCCGGGGGACCCGGCGGTGGGCGACGCCACGCGGATCGATGCGACGTCGCAACCGTGGCCCGGGCCGGCGTCCGTGCCCGGCGCGACGGCCCACACGCAGGTGGCGCCGGTGCGTGCCGCCGGCCCGGTCGGGCCGGCCGGTCCGGGGGGTGGTGGCTCGGGCGGTGCGGGACGTCCCCCGTCGCGGGTGCCGTGGGTCGTCGTCGCGATCGTCGTCGTCGCGCTCGCCGCCGGTGGCGCCGCGTACGCGGTCGTCGGTGGTGGTTCGGGAAGCGATCCGACCACGGTCACCAACGCGGGTGGCGTGACCACCGGCGCCGACGGCCGGACCACCGTCGTCGCGGGGACCGACACGACGGGCGGGACGGGGACCGACACCACCGGGGGCGCCGGGACCGACACGACGGGCGGGACCGGGACGGACACCACCGGGGGCGCCGGGACCGACACGACCGGGGGCGTCGGGACGGACACGACCGGTGGCACGTCGACCACCGACGCGGTGGCCGCCCGCCGCAAGGTCGCGCGGTCGATGCGGACCTTGCTGCAGCGCTCGGAGAACGGGCGTCGGATCGCGGGCACGAACCCGTCGCAGGCGTTGGCGAACCGCCGTCGGGTCCTGACGAGCCTGTCGAACCTGGCGCCGGCGAACGCCGCCCAGCGGCGTGCGATCGACGTGTTCCGCCAGGCGCTCGACGCGTCGATCCAGGCCAACGAGACCCGCAGGAACCTGGGCAACGCGGCCGCGGCGCCGTACGACCGGCGCGCGACCGAGCGCAAGCAGCGGTTCTGCGAGCTGTGGGCGGGAAGCTCGCGGTTCGAGGCCGACACCGGCAAGCGCTGCGACCCGGACCGGATCTGACCCGTCGGTGATGGCTCCGCGTCCGGGCCGTCGGCGCCGCGCCGGTCGGCCGCGGCTCCTCCGCGCCGGTCCGGCCCTGTCCCGTCAGCGCTGCGCGAGGAGGAACCGCTCGACGCCGCGGGCGATCGCCCGGCCCGCACGGCGGCGCCACCGCGGGTCGGCCATCCGGCGGGCGTCGGTGGCGTTGCGCATGTTGCCGGTCTCGATCATCACGCCGGGCACCCGCAGGAGGTTGAGCCCGCCGAGGTCGGTCCGGGTGTCGAGGCCGGCGCGGCCCAGGTACGTCGCGTGCGGCATGCCGCTCCCGCGACGGTAGGCGTCGCGCACCGCCACCCCGAGCCGTCGCGACGGGGCGACGATCCGGTCGTGGCCGCGGACCTGCGCGACCGGTCCGGGCAGGATGACGTGGAACCCGCGGCCGGTGGACGGTCCGCCGTCGGCGTGGATCGACACGCTCGCGTCGGCCTTCGCGGCGTTGGCGATCGCGGCCCGTCGGTTGACGCACGGCCCGACGCCCCGGTCGCTCCGGCGGGTCGTGACGACCGTGGCCCCCTTGGCCCGCAGCGCGCGGACGACGTGCCCGGCGAGCAGCCAGTTGAACCGCGACTCGGTCATGCCGGTGACGCTCTGGGTGCCGGTGGTGTTGCACGCCTTGCGTCCGGTCCCGGACGGCACGAGGCGGTTGATCCGCCCCGGGTGGCGCGCGTTGGCGCCGTTGTGACCGGGGTCGACGACGACGGTGGCGCCGCGCAACGGCGTCGCGTCGGTCGTCGTAGTGGTGGTCGCGGCGGGCGGGTCCGTCGCGGGGGATGTGGCGGTGGTCGTGGCCGCGGTGGTCGCGGCCGTCGCCCCGTCCCGTCCCGCACGCGGCCGGTGGGTCGACGACGCCGCCGTCGTGCCGGTCGTGGCCGATGTCGGGGTCGCGCCGGTCGCGACCGATGCCGGGGTGGTGCCGGTGGTGGCCGATGTCGGGGTCGTGCCGGTCGCGGACGCGGCTGCGGTGCGCGGGGACTCCACGGGATCGACGGCGTCCGCCCCGCATCCGGCGGTCACGATGGCGAGGGCGCCGGCGACGACGACGGCAAGCGGTGCGGACACCCGTCCGGACGGCGGAGGCATGCCGTGCACGATAGGCGGGTACGGCGGGCACGCGACGCCTGTGCTGCCCACCCGGATCGTCTCCGGCCTCCGGCTTCCGCGTCGGGCGTGCCGCCGCCGCGGCGCTCGTCCGCGGACTCGTTCGACGTTCCTGGTCGCCGCGGTCGTCCCGGGGCATCCCCGCTCTCCGGGGATATGACTCGGAGGTCATGGAATATGACCTGGAAGGCATATCGCCGGAGAGCGACGTGACCGCGACCCGGCCGCCGGGTCGGAACGCGCGGATCGGCGCCGCGGGTCGGTGACGCTCGGGGCCGCCCGGCCCGGGACCCCCGGCGCGGGACCACCCGGCGCAGGACCATTCGGCCCGGGGCCGTTCGGCTCGGTGCCGCGGTCGCGGGCGCCGCGTACGATCCGATCCACGGCCCCGCCGTCCGTCATCCCCGCCAGCGAGGACCCCTCCGTGGAGATCACCGTCACCGACAGCACCGGCACGATCGTCGAGGACGCGACCGTTCCCGGCGATCGCGCGTCGGGGGCGATCGCGGCCCGACTCGCCGAGATGCTCGAGCTGCCCGGCGCCGGGACCGGGGCCGGCGCCACCCGCTACGTCTTCCGTCACGAGCGGACCGGGCGCATCGTGCCCGACGGCCTGGCGCTCGTCTCCGCCGGGGTCGTCGACGGCGACACGCTGCGCCTCGTCGCCCTCGGCGGAGCCCCGTCGCCGGCCGCCGCCGCACCGACCCCGCTCGACGAGCCGACGCTCGTCAACCCGCCGGCCGCGGCGCAGGCCCAGGCCGGTCCGGCGACCGCGGACGACGGGCAGCGGACCGTCGTCTCCCCCCGCCCGGCCGCCCACCAGCGGGCCGGCGGAGCCCCCGGCGCGGCCGGGCCCCGCCCGGGTGACCCTCCGGGCGCGGACGGAACCGGCGGCACGGGCGACGGCAGGAGGTGGGCCATCGTGGCCGGGGTCGTCGCGTTGCTGCTCGCCGCGGGAGGCGTGGGCTACCTCGTCGCCGCCGGCGGGGACGACGAGCCCGCGCCGCAGGCGGGCGTCACGACCGACGCCCGGCCGCCCGCCGACACGACCGGCGGCGCCGACGCCCCGGACGACGGGTCCGGGCGGGACGCGCCCGACGGCGGTGACGCGCCCGACGGACGCGATGGTGGCGACACGACGTCGGTCCCGACCGTTCGCGGCGACACCCCGGACGGCGGCGGGGACGGTGGCGACGGGCGGGGCGACGAGATCCCCGCCGACGGTGGGCCGCCGGACGACGGGGCGACGGCGCAGCTCGTGTCCGCGATGGAGCTGTCGGCCGAGGGACGGCGGCTCAGCGTCGCCGGCGACCTGAGCGGCGCGAAGATCAACCGGATCGAGGTGCTGTCCGCGATCGACGCGATCGAGACCGCCAACGGCGTCGACCAGATCAAGGCGGTCGACGAGTTCCGCAAGGCGATCCGGGCGTCGATCGCCGCGATCGAGGAGCGAGAGGCCGGCCTGGCCCAGACCGCCTACGACGCGCAGGCGACCGCCGCCAAGCGCCGCTACTGCCGGTTGTGGGAGTCGTCCGGGATGGCCGAGAGCAGCGGCGTGAGCTGCGACCCCGACGAGATCTGAGCGGCATCCCGGCCGCGGCTACTGCAACCGGCCGCGCACGTCCAGTCGGACGACGTCGCCGTCGACGGCGCTGCTCACCGCGTCGATCCGCATCCGGGGGTTCTCGAACACCGGGATCCGCAACGCGCCGGCGATCGGCAGGTCCGGGGCGACCTCGACGCGACCGTCACGGGCGGCCACGACGAGCGGCACCTCGGTCGTGATGCCCAGGACCGTGACCCGCGCGCTGAACCGTGGGCTGCCGTCCGCCTCGGCGGGCAGGGCCTTCAACCCGCCGCCGCCCGGCACCATCGCCTCGAGCTGCGCGAGCTCCACCGACGCCGACGCGGTGACCGCACCGTCGTCGACCCGGGCCCGGACGTCGCGCAGCACCAGGCCCTCGACCGGGATCTCGCCGATCGTCGCGTCGATCTCGCCGACCTTGCCGGCCTCCTCCAGTCGCGCGGACAGGTCCTCCTCGCCGTCGCCGATCCGCGACGCCGCGATCGTGATCCGGTCGACGTGGCCGAACGCCATCTTCAGGGCGGGGAACGCCTTGACCGTGACGTCCGCGCCGGGATCGCCGACCCGGTCGCGCACGACCCGCACCGCGATCATCGGCAACAGGACCTGGGTGGCGACGAGGAGCACCACCACGCACCCGGTCGCGACGACCGCGGTGGGGTGGTCCCGCCAGAGCTGGCCGACGCGCATCGGCACGATCGTACGCGCCGCCGCCGCCCGCCGCACGCGGCCGCGGATCGCCGCGGGCCCCACGCGGGACCACCGGGGTCCGGCGCCGGCCCGCGGGCACCGGTCGGGGGTCCACCGCGGACCCACGCGTCGCGGTGGATCGGATAGAACCGTGGTGCGGGACGGCCCCGTCCCGAGACCCGATCACGGAGGACCCTGTGCCCACGTACATCCTGCTGACGCGGCTGTCGTCCGACGGCGTGCAGACGATCAAGAACAATCCGCAGCGGATCCGCGAGGTGAACAAGGAGGTCGAGGCGCTCGGCGGCTCCGTCACCGCGCAGTGGGCGTGCCTGGGGCAGTACGACTTCGTCAACGTCGTCGAGGCGCCGGACGAGCAGACGATCGCCCGGATCTCGCTCGAGCTCTCCTCGCGCGGCACCGGGAGCTACGAGACGCTCGCCGCGATCCCGATCGACGAGTTCATCGCCGGCATCTGACCGCGCCTCGACGGCTCGCGCCCGCCGCCGCGCGGGCGCCCCGTCGGTCCGACGTCACGACCACCGATCCGGGCGGCCGTGGCGTCCGCCCGGGCGGCCGTCACGCGCGCCCGGAGCTCCGTCCCGACGCGGACGTGGGCACGATCGCCCACCGGCGCGAGGGCGCCGAGGCTTCCGCTACCTTCGGATCGGGCCCGCGTGTGGCCCCTTCCCGCCCCGGAGCCGCCTTGATCGACCTGCCCGCCCTTCCCCGTCGTCCGCTCGTCGTCGCCGCCACGTCGGTGGCGCTCCTCGCCGCGCCCGCGGTCGCGTCGGCGGCCTGGGGCGAGCCGCAGGAGCTCGACACGTCGGTCGGCGTCGCCGGCCTCGCCGTCGACGGCGCCGGCTCGCGCCTCGTCAACGGCCGGGTCAGCGGGTCCGGCAACGCGATCAACACGCGGTTCCTCGCCGTCGCCGCCGACGGCAGCCCCGGCGGTCGGCGCAACCTCCGCGGCGCGCTGCCCGACCCCGTCCGCTACGGCGACTCCCGGGCCGTTTTCGGCCGGATGAACCGGCTCGGCGCCGTCACGCGACGCGTCCCCGACGGCAAGGGGGGCACGCGGTCGGTGAAGCTCACGAAGTACCGCATCGGCGTGTCGACCGGCACGACCGACCCGGACCAGCTCGCGATCGGCGCGCTGCGCTCCGTCGGCGCCGCCGTCCTCGACGAGCCGGTCCGGCTCGCCGGCACCGCCAAGGGCGACGTCGTCCTGGCCTGGAGCGCCGTCGGCTCCGACGGCACGGTGAGCGTCTACGCCGCCTGGCACCGCGCCCGGGCGAAGGACCGCACGATCCGACTCGGCAAGCCGCGTCGCATCAGCGGCACCCCGTCGAGCCGGCTGCTGGCGCTCGCGACCGGTCCCGGCGGACGCACCGTCCTCGTGTTCGAGCGCGGCGCGACGGAGAAGACGCGCCGTCTGTACGTGCGGCCGCTCGACGTGCGGTCGGGCAAGCTCGGACGGCTGCAGGTCCTGCGTCGCGGCGGGCCGGGGTTCACCGACGCGAGCGCCGCCGTCGGCAACAAGGGCCGGGCCGTCATCGCCTGGGGCGAGCAGGACGACGCCAGTGCGCGCAAGGAGCCCTACGTCGTGCGCTCCGCCACCCGCGACGACGAGGACGAGCGGTTCAAGACCCGGATCATCGATCGGGGCGGGGCGCTCGTCCGCGCCCCCAACGGGACGATCGTCACCTCCGTCGACAACCGTCGTCGGCCGCTCGTCGCGTGGAGCCAGACGGTCGGCAGCGTGGCCGACGGCACCGCCCACGACATCCCGCGGGTCGCGGAGGGCGGGCCGACCGGGCGCCTCGGCGACGCCCGCGACATCGCCGCCGCCGGACGCGTCCACGGCGCGTCGACCGCGAAGGGCACGACCGGGGTCATCCTCGTCCGCGAGCTCGAGCGGCCCGCCGGGGGCTCCAACAGCGACCGCGGCGTGGCGGTCCAGGCCGCGTTCCGGGCGCCGGACGGCGCCCTCGGCGAGCCCGAGACGCTCGACCAGCTCGACGACGCGCAGCTCCTGGAGCGGCGCAGCACCTTCGGGTCGGCCGCGATCGCCGCCCTGCCCGACGGACGGTTCACCGCCGCCTGGGTCCGGGCGACCGTCGTGAGCGGCAAGCTCCGCCAGGCGACGCTGTTCGCCGACCGCACCAAGCCGTAGCCGTAGCCGCCGGCGTCGCGCGGGGCGTCGCGCCGCCCCGGCTCGGGTCGTCCCGGCCGGATCGCGGCGCCGGCCCGTCGCTCCGTACCATCGGCGACCGTGTTGCCCGCCCGCCTCCGCCAACGCCTGTCCCGCGGGACCCCGCCCCGCGAGGAGCTCGTCGCCGAGCACGTCGTCGGTCGCACGTTCCTCGACGTCGGCTGCATGTGGCGGATCCACGGCGGGATCGCGCTGGCGGCCGAGGCGGCCGGGGCGACCGCGGTGACCGGCGTCGACGTCATGGAGGCCTCGCCGGAGTACCTCGCCGAGCGCGAGCGGCGCGGATCGTCGATGCGGTTCGTCCGCGGCGACGTGCACGACCCGGCGCTCGTCGACGAGGTCGGCCCGCACGACGTCGTCTGGTGCTCCGGGGTGCTCTACCACGCCCCGCACCCGCTGCTGACGCTCGAGCGGCTGCGGGCGCTGACCGGCCGGACGCTCATCCTCGCCACCGAGACGATCCCGCGCCGCGGCACGGTCTGCGAGTTCGCGCCCGAGCCCGGCGTCCACCCGGGGATCGACCGGCGACTGGACCCGGCGGAGGGCTACGTCGGCTGGTACTGGGGGATCTCGCCGGGCGCGGTGCGCCGGATGCTCGAGGTCAGCGGGTTCGAGCTGCAGGACGAGCATCGCACCGCGTTCCACATGACCGTCGTGGCCCGCCCGCGCTGAGTCCGCCGCGCCGCGGCGTGTACCGTGGCGCGCATGGCCGAGGTCCTCGTCGTCGGCGCCGGTGGGCGCGAGCACGCGATCGTCCGCGCCCTGGCGCGCACGTCGCCCGGGACCGCGCTGCACGCCGCGCCCGGCAACCCCGGGATCGGGGCCGACGCGACCCTCCACGACGTGCCGGTCGACGACGTCGACGCGCTCGTCGCCCTGGCCCGCGACCTCGCGGTCGACCTCGTCGTCGTCGGGCCCGAGGTGCCGCTCGTCGCGGGCCTCGTCGACGCGCTGACCGCCGCCGGCATCCCGGCGTTCGGGCCGACCGCGGACGCCGCCCGCCTGGAGGGCTCCAAGGCGTTCGCCAAGGAGGTCATGCTCGCCGCGGGCGTCCCGACCGCCGGGCACGCCACCGTGACGACCGTCGACGACGGCATGGCCGCGATCACCGGCTACCCGGTCGTCCTGAAGTACGACGGGCTGGCCGCCGGCAAGGGCGTCATCATCGCCACCGACGAGCCGATGGCGCGCGCGACGCTCATCGACATGCTCGAGGACCGCCGGTTCGGGGCCGCGGCCGTCGTGGTCGAGGAGTTCCTCGTCGGCGAGGAGGTCTCGCTGCTGGCCGTCTGCGACGGCGAGCGCGCGATCCCGCTCGCCCCGGCCCAGGACTACAAGCGGATCTTCGACGGCGACGAGGGCCCCAACACCGGCGGGATGGGGTCGTACTCGCCGGTCGTCGGCGTCGACGCCGCGCGGGCCGCCGAGATCTCGGCGCTCGTCCACCAGCCGGTCGTCGACGAGCTCGCGCGCCGCGGCGCCCCCTTCCGCGGGGTGCTCTACGCGGGGCTGATGCTCACCGCCGACGGCGTGCGGGTGCTCGAGTACAACACGCGGTTCGGGGATCCCGAGACGCAGGCGGTGCTGCCGCGGCTGCGCAGCGACCTGCTCGACCTCATGCTGCGCTGCACCGCGGGCGGCGCCGGGCTCGCCGACGTCGACCTGACGTGGGACCCGGCGTGGGCGGTGACGCTCGTCCTGGCGTCCGAGGGCTACCCGGCGTCGTCGTCGAAGGGCGACGTCATCACCGGCCTCGACGCGCTGCCCGACGCGATCGAGGTCACCCACGCCGGGACCGGGGTGGACGGCGAGGGCCGCACCGTCACCGCCGGGGGGCGCGTGCTGAACCTCACCGCGCTGGGGGACGGGCCGGGCGCCGCCCGCGACGCGGCCTACGCCGCCGCCGACGGCGTCCGGTTCGACGGTCGCCAGCTGCGGACCGACATCGCGGCCCGCGCGGTCGAGCGGTTCGCGGGCTGACGGGTCGCGCGCGTCAGCGGCCCGGCGCGTCCGTTCCGTAGGCTGGTGCACCCCGACCCCGACCGAGCGGACGCAGATGCCCGAGAACCCGACCTCCACGCAGGACCCTGAGACCCAGCGGCTCGAGGCGGCCGTCGATGCCCCCGGCGACGCGCCGCGGGTCGGCATCATCATGGGCAGCAAGAGCGACCTGCCCGAGATGGAGAAGGCCGGCGCGGTGCTCGCCGAGCACGACGTCGCCTACGAGATCCGGGTGATGAGCGCCCACCGCGACCCCGAGGTCGTCGCGGACTACTGCAAGAACGCGCGGATGCGCGGCCTGCGCGTCATCATCGCCGGAGCCGGCCTGTCGGCCGCGCTGCCGGGCGTCGCCGCCGCCCACACCGACCTGCCGGTCGTCGGCGTGCCGCTGTCGAGTCGCCTGTCGGCCGCCGGCGGGCTCGACGCCATCCTCTCGGTCGTCCAGATGCCCCCGGGCGTCCCGGTCGCGTCGGTCGGCCTGGACAACCCGCGCAACGCCGCCCACCTGGCGATCCGCATCCTCAACAGCGGCGACGGCGGGGCGTCGGTCAAGGCCTGATCGCGGGCCGGGGCCGGGTCGGTCGGGGGCCGGACGGCTCGCGCCGGTGGCGGCGCGCCGTCCGACCCGCCGGCCTCAGCCCCGGTCGCCGCGCGCGAGCCGCCGCCGACCCAGGCGCGCGTAGGCCCGCATGACCGCCATGACCGTGCGGCGGGTGCGCGGGCCGGCGGCGTACCAGAGCGGCTCGGTGCGGGGCGCCATCCGGGTCTCCACGACCGCGGTCGCGCGACAGTACTTCTGCACGCCGGACGCGCCGCCGAACCGGTGGCCGATCCCGGACGTCTTCGCGCCACCGTGCGGGGCGGTCATCGTCAGGAGGTTGGCGATGACGTCGTTGACGTTCACCGCGCCGACCTCGAGTCGCGACGCGATCCGTCGTGCCCGCGCCGCGTCACGCGTCCACACGGTGGCGGACAGGCCGTACGGCGAGTCGTTCGCCAGCCGGATCGCCTCCTCCTCGTCACGGAACGGCATGATCGGCAGCGTCGGACCGAACGTCTCCTCGGTCATGCACGACATCGAGTGGTCGACGTCGACGAGCACCGTCGGCTCGAAGAACGTCCCCGGGCCCGGACGGCGCCGACCCCCGGTGAGGGCGCGCGCCCCGGCGCCGACCGCCTCGTCGACGTGGCGCCGCACGATCGCGAGCTGCCGCTCGTCGGCGAGCGCGCCGACCTCGGGATCACCGGCGCTGCCGGCCCCCTGGCGCAGCGCCTGCACCCCGGCGACGACCCGCTCGACGAACCCGTCGTACACCGACTCGTGGACGTACACCCGCTCGACCGACACGCAGGTCTGGCCGGCGTTGAACATCGCGCCCCACACCGCGCCGTTGGCGGCGCGGTCCAGGTCGGCGTCCTCCAGGACGATCATCGGATCCTTGCCGCCGAGCTCCAGGCTGCACGGGATGAGGCGGGCGGCGGCCTGCGCGGCGACCGCGGCCCCGGTCCGGCTCGACCCGGTGAACTGCACCATGTCGACGCGGTCGATGAGCGCCGCGCCGGTCTCGCCGGCGCCCTGCACGACGGCGAAGACGTCGGGGGCCCCGATCTCGCTCCAGCCGCGCGCGAGCTCGGCGGCCACCAGCGGCGTGACCTCGGACGGCTTGAGGAGCACCGCGCACCCGGCGGTCAGCGCGGGGATCGCGTCCATCAGGGCGTTGGCGAGCGGGTAGTTCCAGGGGGCGATGATCCCGACGAGCCGGCGGGGGTGCCACTCGACGGTGACCTTCTTCGCCGCGGTGAGCGCCGAGGACGCGCCGCGCCGCTCGGGCGCGAGGAACGCCTCGGCGTGCCCGCCGTAGTACGTGATGATGCCCTGCACCATCGGGATCTCGATCGACGCGTCGCCGGCGGACTTGCCGGTCTCGGACACGAGCAGCGCCTCGAGCCGCTCGCGGTGGTCGTCGAGCCACTGCGAGTAGCGGGCGAGGATCGCGCCGCGACGGCGCGGGCCGATCTGCTGCCAGGCGGGCTGGGCGGCGCGCAGTCGGGCGGCGACGGCGTCGACCTCGTCGGGGGTCGCGTAGGTGATGCGGCCGGCGACCGAGCCGTCGGCGGGGTTCTCGACCGCGTGCTCGACGGCGGCGTCGGCCCGGTCGTCGGTGGGAGCGTCGGTCAGGACGGCGGGATCGAGCATCGGTGCGCCTCGCGGTGGTGTCGTGTCGTCGCGGCGCGCGGACGGCCGCGGGGTCCCGGACCGGCCGGTGGCGGGACCGGTCCCACGGCAAGACTCCCCGAAGATGACGCTGGCGTCAACTACGGGTGGGTCGCGGGTGCGCGCGGCGGTGGGGTGCCCGGCGGGGCGGCGCCTGCGACGCCGTCGTCGGGGGCGGCGGCCGGTCACGGTGCGCCGCGGCGTGGTGGGTCCGAGCGGGTCGGCGTCGCGGCTGCGCCGTCCTCGTCCTCGGGGACGAACGTCAGGCGGTCCGGTCCGACATCGTGCGCCGTAGGGCCGCCCGGTCCGGCGCCAGGGCGTCGGCGACCCGGGTGACCGTCGCCTCGTCCTCGATCCACGGCAGAGCCTGCAGGACGCTGTTGTCGGTGATCGCCGCCAGCGCGACCCGTAGCGGTCCGGGATCGAGGTGCCCGGTGATGTCGCCGATCGTCATCCAGGCCTCGCGCCGCTCGAGCTCGACCGAGACGTCGGCGAGCGTGTCGTCGGGGATCACCGCGAGCAGGTGCACGATCCGGCGGGTCTCCATCGTCAGGACGACCCCGGTGAGGAACTCGAGGCTCATCCGCGGGACGAGGTTGCCGACCGCGGTCGCGTCCATGTACGGGGCGGCGCGGGCGCAGAGCGCGGGGCCCAGCGCGCGCTCGGCGACGACCGCGGCGATCGGGCCGGGCAACCGGCGCGCCAACGCGGCGAGCCGGCGCAGCCCCGCCTCGCCGTGCGCGTCGAGGTCGTCCGACGCCCGCACGCGCAGCTCCCGCAGCGCGTCGACCGGGGCGTCACGCAGGACCGCCAGGTCGCCGACGTCGACGCCGAGCCGGCGGGCCAGGCGGTGCAGCTCGGCGTGGGCGGCGGGCGACGGGGACGGCGTGGGGGCGCTCATCCGACGACGACCGTCCGTACGAGCGGGCGGTGCGGGGGGACGCTCATCCCAACGAGCGGGTGGGGCGCGGGGACGCTCATCCCAGGACGACCTTGCGGACGAGCGGACGGGCGGGACGGGGGACGACGACGAGCGCCTGCTCGAGCGACGACGCGATCTCGTCGGCCTGCCGCGCCCGGGCCTCGTGGACGAGCCGTCGCACGTCGTCGGCGACGCCGGGCCCGAGCGCGGCGATCGCGTCCGGCACGTCGAACGGCGGGTCGTCGGCGGTGCGGTCGGCGCGCGTCATCGCCGTGGAGTATGCGGGGACGACCGGTCGGGCGGGGCCGGGCGGGCGGGGCGGCCGGAGGAGCGGGGCGACCGGTCGGGCGGGGCCGGCCGGACGGGCAGGGCGGCGGGACGAGGAGGGCGGGGCCGGACGGCCGTCGGGCCGCGGGGCCCGGGTGACCGCCCGCCCCGTGCGGGTCAGGCCGCGACGGCGAGGGGCGGGGCGGCCATCGGTGCGGCGTCGACGGCGTCGACGAAGCGGCCGATCCGGTCGGCCATGCGGTCGGGGACCTCGAGCTGGGGGCAGTGACCGCAGTCCTCCCACACCTCGAGCTCGGCGTCCGGTCGCACCTCGCGGATGAGCTTGGCGCCGGCCGGGGGGACGAGCCAGTCGTGGCGGCCCCAGAGGATGAGGATCGGGGCCTCGATCCGGGCGACGTCGAGGCACCCGGGCATGCCCTCGTCCTGCAGCCGGTGGACCATCGTCATGAACCCGCGGACGCGCTTGCGGTCGCGGAAGTGCGACGCGTAGTGGCGCACGACCTCGGGTGGGATCGGATGCTGCGCGGCGATCGATCCGAACACCCGCGACACCGCCAGCCGCGCGGTGGCCGCCGGCAACGTCGACCCGGCGATGAGCGCCGGGGTGATGAGGTGCCGCATGGCGAAGAACCACGGCTGGTAGCCCAGCCCGGCCGGGCCGATCGGCACGAGCCCACGGACGGGCAGCCCCTGCTCCTCGCCGGCGAGGAGCGCCGACAGGCCGCCGAGCGAGTTGCCGGTGAGGATCGACCCGGGGTGGTCCTGGGCGAACGCCGTCGCGAACCGGCGCAGCTGCGGCAGGACCGCCGTCGGCTTGGGCGGGTCGGCGTGGCCGTGACCGGGCATGTCGACGGCGATCGCCGCCCGGCCACGAGCGTGGAGGCTGCGCAGGAGCGGCCTCCACGTGTCGGCGGAGTCGGTGTACCCGTGCAGCAGGAGGACCGGTGGCCCCGCGCCCTCCACCCGCAGCTGGCGGGTGCGCACCCCCGCGTGGACGACTAGTCGCTCGCGGATCGGATCTCCGCCGGCGCCCGGATGGGGGAGTGCACGGATCATCATCCGACCGTACTCGCGGGCCCGGACCGCGTGGGAACGAACCGGACGGACGTTCGGTTGATGGGTGCGTCCGCGACGCGCTGGACGGTGGACGGACGTCGGGGTCCGCCGACGGTGGCCGCTGGGCGCAGCGTGGTGCCTCCGGGCCGCGTGGCGGATGGCGCCCGCGAGGCGGGCAGGATCCGCCACGGGCGCCGCCCGGCCCGGCCCGGCCCGGCGGCCGCCCGGCCCCGACGCGCCCGTGCCCCCGCCGCCTCCCCGACTACGGTGTCGGTCGTGGCCCCTTCCGACGCACCCCGTCCGCGGCCGACCCGGACGATCGTCACCGTCGGCACGCGCGAGGTGTACCGCAACCCGTGGATGACCGTGCGCGAGGACGCGATCGAGCGGACCGATCCGGACGGCGCCGCCCACCCGGGCATCTACGCGGTGGTGATGAAGCCGCACGCCGCGGTCGTCGTGCCGTGGGACGGTCGGCGCGTGCACCTCGTAGGGCAGGACCGGTACCCGCTCGGCGCGTGGTCGTGGGAGCTGCCCCAGGGCGCGGTGCACGTCGACGGCGGCGATCCCGCGCCCGGGGTCGATCCCGCGGCGATCGCCCGGGCCGAGCTGCGCGAGGAGACCGGATTCGAGGCCGGCCGGCTCGAGCGGCTCGGCGCGATGGCGTTCGCGCCCGGGATGGCCGACCAGCGGTTCACCGCGTTCCTCGCCACCGACCTGCGACCCGGTCCGCCGCAGCCCGAGGCCGAGGAGGAGGGCCTCATCGTGCCGCTGGCCGTGACGCCGGACGAGCTCGACGCGATGATCGACCGCGGCGAGATCGTCGACGCGGCCACCGTCGCCACCTGGTACCTGGCGACGAGGCGCGGACTGCCGGGCCGCGGTTGATCTCGACGGCCGCCGTCCGCGGCTCGCCGGCGGCCGGCGGCGGGCCGCTCAGGTCTCGTCCGGGTACACCGGCTCCCACCGTGACCGGGCGATCCGGCGGCGCAGGTCGTCGGCGTCCCGCTCCGGGGCGACGCCGTCGGCGACCGCGGCGCACGCGACGGCGAGCGCGATCTCGCCGGCGACGTCGCGCAGCTCGGCGATCGGGGGCAGCAGCGGCGCGTTGGGGGTGCCGCGCGCCGGCGACCGGGCCCCGAGCGCCGTCGACGCGGCGCGCAGCATCCCGTCGGTCACCCGGGCGGCCTGCGACGCCACGACGCCCAGGCCGACGGCGGGGAAGACGTAGACGTTGTTGGACTGCGACACCGGGATCGTGCGGCCGTCGCGCTCGATCGGCGGGAACGGCGACCCGGTCGCCACGAGCGCGCGACCGTCGGTCCACCGGTCCAGGTCGACGGGGTCGGCCTCGGCGCTCGACGTCGGGTTGGACAGCGGGAAGACGATCGGCCGGGTCGTGTGCGCGGCCATCTCGCGGACGATCGGCTCGGTGAACGCGCCGTGCGCGGTCGACAGGCCGACGAGCGCGGTCGGCCGGGCGACGCGGACGACGTCGTGGAGCACCGATCCGGTAGACGCGTCCCCGGACGGTGAGCGCTCCCCGGCGGGTCGCGCGTACGTCCGCTGCTCCGGGGTCAGGTCGTCGCGGTCCTCGGTGAGGAGCCCGTCGACGTCGACGACCCAGAACCGCCGTCGCGCCTCGTCCGCGTCGAGGCCGTCCGCGGTCAGCGCGTGACGGATCTCGTCGGCGACGCCCATCGCCGCCGATCCCGCGCCGAGCAGGACGATCCGGTGGTCGCGCAGGCGGATGCCGGCCGCCGGGGTCGCCCCGATGAGCGCCCCGAGCGCGACCGCGGCGGTGCCCTGGATGTCGTCGTTGAACGTGCAGATCCGGTCGCGGTAGCGGTCGAGGATCGGCCGCGCGTTGTGGGTGGCGAAGTCCTCCCACTGCACGAGCGACTGCGGCAGCTCCTCCTCGACGGCGGTGACGAACCGCTCGACGAAGTCGTCGTACTCCGCCCCGGTCACCCGCTCGTGACGCCAGCCGAGGTACCCGGGATCGGCGAGGCGCTCCTCGTTGTTCGTGCCGACGTCGAGGACGATCGGGAGCGTGCGGCGCGGGTCCAGCCCGCCGATCGCGGTGTACAGCGCGAGCTTGCCGATCGGGATGCCGAGGCCGCCCGCGCCCTGGTCGCCGAGGCCGAGGATCCGCTCGCCGTCGGTGACGACGATGACGTCGACCCCGTGCTCGCGGCGGTTGCGCAGGAGCTCCGGGAGCCGGTCGCGCATGGGGTACGACAGCGTCAGTCCGCGCGGGCGGCGGAAGATCCGGTGGAACCGCTGGCACGCCAGGCCGACCGTCGGCGTGTAGACGATCGGCAGCACGTCCTCGAGATGGTCGACGAGCAGCCGGTAGTACAGGACGAGGTTCGTCTCGCGCAGCTCGCGCAGGTTGACGTACTTGTCCAGCGGCGTCGGCCGCCGACGGAACACCTCCCACGCCCGCGTCGCCTGGTCCTCGAGCGTCTCGATCGCCGGGGGCAGCAGCCCGTCGAGCCCGAGCACCCGCCGCTGATCGGCGGTGAACGCCGTCCCGCGGTTGCGGAGCGGATCCTCGAGGATCTGCGGGAAGACGGACGGGGACATGCCCCGAACGTATCGGGCGGCCGGGCCGGGCCGGCCGCCGACCGCGGGTTGCGCGAGAATCCGCCGCGATGATCCCGCGCTACACCCGTCCCGAGATCGGCGCCGTCTGGACCGATCAGGCCAAGCTCGAGTCGTGGCGGCAGGTCGAGGTCGCCGCCGCCGAGGCGCTGACCGTCCTCGACGGCCTGGACGGCGGCGGCCCGACCGCCGACGACCTCGACGCGATCCGCGCCGCGACGTTCACCGTCGAGGCGGTCCAGGAGCGCGAGAAGGTCACCGACCACGACGTCGCCGCGTTCGTCGACGTCCTCTCCGCGTCGGCCGGCCCCGGCGGGCGTTGGATCCACTTCGGCCTGACGTCGTCCGACGTCCTCGACACCGCGTTGGCGGTGCAGCTGCGCAAGGCCGGCGAGATCGTCGTCGCGGGTGCGCAGGACGTCGCCGAGGCGCTCGCCGCGAAGGCCCGCGAGCACGTCCACACCGTCTGCACCGGCCGCACCCACGGCGTGCACGCCGAGCCGACGACGTTCGGGATCAAGCTCGCCGGGTTCGCCCTGGAGGCCGACCGCAACGCGCAGCGGCTCGCCGAGGCGTTCGACCAGGTCGCCGTCGGCGCGCTGTCCGGCGCGGTCGGCACGTACGCGGCGACGTCCCCCGCGTTCGAGGCGAAGGTCCTGGAGGGCCTGGAGCTCCAGGGCGAGCCGGTGTCGACGCAGGTCATCCCGCGCGACCGTCACGCCCAGCTGCTGCAGGCGATCAGCCTCGCCGGCGCGGGCCTGGAGCGCCTGGCGACCGAGATCCGGCACCTGCAGCGGACCGAGGTGCGCGAGGCGGAAGAGCCGTTCAAGAAGGGCCAGAAGGGCTCGTCGGCGATGCCGCACAAGCGCAACCCGATCACGACCGAGCGGATCACCGGCCTGGCCCGCGTGCTGCGCGGCTACGCCCAGGCCGGGGTGGAGAACGTCGCCCTGTGGCATGAGCGCGACATCAGCCACTCCGGCGCCGAGCGCGTGATCCTGCCGGACGCGACGATCGCCCTGGACTACATGCAGTCGCTCGCCACCCGGGTCGTGTCGGGCCTCGTCGTCCACGAGGACCGGATGCGCGAGAACCTCGACATCACGTCGGGTGCGATGTTCAGCCAGCGCCTGCTGCTCGCCCTCATCAACGGCACCGACGCCAAGCCGGGCCTCGTCCGCGACGACGCGTACCGGATCGCCCAGGAGCTCGCCCAGCGCGCGTGGGACACCCGCACCCCGCTGCGCTCGCTCGCCGAGGCCGACGACCGCTGCGCCGGCATCGACCTGGACGCCGTCTTCGACCTGGGCCACTACACCCGCCACGCCGACGAGATCATCGGTCGGCTCGCGGACGCGGGGCTGTAGGCGGGCGGCCGGGCGTCGGCGGTCGAACGCTGTGACGTAGGCCGCCGGGTTCGGCGGGGTTCGTCGCATCGTGGTCGGCGCCCGTGGCGGGCATGGCGTGCACTGTGACGTAGGCCGCCGGGTTCGGCGGGGTTCGTCACATCGTCGCCGCCGTCACGCCACGGTCCGATGCCTTGCCACACCTCGGGCCGCGTCGATCCCGGCCCGGCGATCTGCCACCCTGGCGCGGTATGCCCGCCCCGCTGCTGCCGCTCACGCCGCGCGAGTCCGCGGCCCTCGCCGCCGCGACGTCGCGGGCCGTCGCCGCGTGGCGGCCGCGGACCGACACCGCCACGCTGCCGCGGGTGCCCGAGGCGGTGCTCACCGAGCTCGTGCGGCTCATGCGGGCCGAGCACGGGCCGGGGGAGGGGACGCGGCGCGCGGTCGTCGCGCGGCGACGGGTGCGGTGGCGGGCGGCGGCCACCGGGGCGCTCGGGCCGGTCGGGCTCGTGCCGACCGAGGTCGTCGGCTTCGTCGAGCAGGTCCGGGCGGCGGTCGACCAGGCCGACCGCCTCGACGAGCCGCGCAGCGACGCGCAGCTCGCCGCCGACGTGCTCGTGGCGTGGGAGCTCCTCGACGACTCCGCCGCGGCGGTCGAGATCACCACCGGCCGCGCCGACCGGTCCCTCCTCGACGAGCTCGTGGTCCGCGGCGGCGACCTCGTCCGCCGCCAGGTGCCGGAGCGCTGGACGCCGTGGGCGACGCTCCGCCTGCTGTGGCGGCTGCGGCAGCTCCCCGGCATCCGTCGCCGGTTCACCGCGGCCGGGCTCCGCTCCCGCGGCCTGCGCGCGATCCCGGTGGCCGGGGCGCTCCCCGCCGCGTGGGGCGCGAACCGCGAGATGAAGGAGTTCCAGCGGCGGCTGGCGATCGTCCACCGCGACGTCGCCGACCACGGGACGCCGACCGTCACGCGCTAGCCTGCGCACCCGTGAGCCACCTCTCGGACCTCCCCCTCCTCGCCCGCGGCAAGGTCCGCGAGATCTACGACCTCGGCGACCGCCTGCTGTTGGTGGCCAGCGACCGGGTGTCGACGTACGACGTCGTGCACCCCAACACGGTGCCCGGCAAGGGCGCGGTGCTCACCGGCCTGTCGGCGTTCTGGTTCGACCGGACGACGCACCTCGTGTCGAACCACGTCGTGTCGTACACCGACGGCGTGCCGGACGAGGCCCGCGGCCGCGGCGTGGTCGTGCGCAAGCTCGACATGCTCCCGATCGAGGCGATCGTGCGCGGGCACATCACCGGGTCGGGGTGGAAGGACTACCAGCAGACCGGTCGCGTGTCGGGGATCGAGCTGCCCGCCGCGCTGCAGGAGAGCCAGCAGCTGCCGGTGCCGATCTTCACCCCGTCGACGAAGGCCGAGCAGGGCCTGCACGACGAGGCGATCGACTTCGCCCGGTCGGTCGAGCTCCTCGAGCCCGTCGCCGCCGGCACCGACCTGTTCGACAGCGGCGAGCGGCTCGCCACCCGCGTCCGCGAGGTGTCCGTGGCCCTCTACGAGTTCGCCCGCGACCACGCCCGGGAGCGCGGCGTCATCCTCGCCGACACGAAGTTCGAGTTCGGCCTGGACCCGACGACCGGCGAGCTCGTTCTCGGCGACGAGGCGCTCACCCCGGACTCGTCCCGGTACTGGCCCGCCGACGGGTTCGAGGTCGGATCGACCCCGCCGTCGTTCGACAAGCAGTTCGTCCGCGACTGGGCCGTGTCGTCCGGGTGGGACAAGACTCCGCCGGCGCCCGAGATCCCCGCCGACGTCGTCGCCGGCACCCAGAACCGGTACGAGGAGGCCTACGAGCGGATCACCGGCGAGCCGCTGTCGGCCTGGCTGGAGCGGACCTCGGCGTGAGCGGTCGCGGTCCGGCCGCCCCGCTGGAGGTCGTCGAGCGGTTCGTCGCCCGGTGGGGGGTGTCGTTCGACGAGATGCTGCGGGCGTTCACCGACACGATCGCGCCCGGCGCACGGTGGGATCAACGGCCGATGGCCGTCACGCATGGCCAGGACGAGGCGGTCGCGCTATTGCGGCGGATGCGCGACCGGATGGGCCTGGCGACGATCGACGTCGACACCGTCCGGGCCGCGGTGGCGGGCGACGTCGTCCACACCGAGCGGGTCGACCACCTGCGGCGGGACGACGGGACCCTGATCGTGTCGGTCCGCATCGCCGGCGTCATGGTCGTCGAAGGCGGACGCATCACCGACTGGGCCGAGTACTTCGACCTGTCGAGTGCGACGCCGCGGCCGCCGGGCTGATCCGGCCCGTCGGCGTGCGGCGGGGCCACGCGTGGCGGTCGGCGCCCGCGAAGCGACCGTCATCCGCCACGGGTCCGGCCCGGGCCGCGGGCGTCGGTAGGATCCACGGCTCCGCCGGCGTGCGTCGCCGCCCGTGCGCCGCGGACTCCTCGACGTCGACCCAGGACCCTCGCGATGCCCCACGCCCGCATCCTCATCCGGCCCAAGGCCGGCATCCTCGACCCGCAGGGCACCGCGGTCGAGCAGGCCCTGCCCCAGCTCGGGTTCGCCCCGGCGAGCAACGTCCGGATCGGCCGTCTCGTCGAGCTCGACGTCGACGACGCGTCCGAGCTCGAGGCGATCTGCGAGCGGCTGCTGGCCAACCCGCTGATCGAGGACTACGAGATCCAGGTCGACGCCTGATGCGCGTCGACGTCCCGCGCACGTCGGAGGCGGTCCGATGAAGGTCGGCGTCCTCCAGTTTCCGGGCACCTGCGACGAGGTCGACGCGCTGCTCGCCGCCGAGCGCGCGGTCGGCGCCGGCAACGCCGAGCTGCTGTGGCACCGCGACCGCGACCTCAAGGGCGTCGACGCGATCGTCGTCCCCGGCGGGTTCTCCTACGGCGACTACCTGCGCGCCGGCGCGATCGCCGCGCTGAGCCCGGCGATGGAGTCGGTCGCCGCGTTCGCGCGCGACGGCGGTCCGGTGCTGGGGATCTGCAACGGGTTCCAGGTGCTGTGCGAGGCCGGGCTGCTGCCGGGCACGATGCTCATGAACCCGAGCCGGCGGTTCAACTTCCGTCAGGTCGAGCTCGAGGTCGTCGTCGCCGACACCGCATGGACCCGTGCCGCGCGGCCCGGGCAGCGGCTGTCGATCCCCGCCAAGCACCAGACCGGCCGGTGGTACGCCCCGGACGCGCTGCTGCAGGAGGTCCGCGCCAACGACCAGGTCGTCTTCACCTACGCGCAGGACGACCGGCCGAACGGCTCGACGGCGAACGTCGCCGGGGTGACGAACGCCGGGCGCAACGTCGTCGGGCTCATGCCCCACCCCGAGCACGCCACCGACCCGCTCACCGGGTCGGCCGACGGGCTCGTCCTGTTCCGCTCCCCGCTGGAGGCCGCCGGTGTCGCCTGATCCCGTCCCCGCCGTCGTCCCGGCCCCGCGGGACCTGGCCGCCGACGCGACCCCGATCGGCGACGCCCCCGGGATCGAGCAGGCCCGGGCGCTCGGGCTCACCGACGCCGAGTACGCGCTGGTGACCGAGAAGCTCGGCCGCGAGCCGGTCCAGGTCGAGCTGGCGATGTTCTCGCTCATGTGGAGCGAGCACTGCGCGTACAAGCACTCCAAGAAGCTGCTCGTGACGCTGCCGACCGAGGGCCCGGCGATGGTGCTCGGCCCGGGCGAGAACGCCGGTGCGGTCGACGTCGGCGACGGCTGGACGGTGGCGTTCAAGGTCGAGTCGCACAACCACCCCTCGGCCGTCGAGCCGTTCCAGGGCGCGGCGACCGGGGTCGGCGGGATCCTTCGCGACATCTTCGCGCTCGGCGCCCGGCCGATCGCGGTCCTCGACGCGCTGCGGTTCGGCGACGTCGACGCGACGGACGAGAACGGCGACCCGACGCCGGGCGCGGTCCGCTCGCGGTTCCTCCTCGACGGCGCGGTCCGCGGGATCGGGCACTACGGCAACTCGATCGGCGTGCCGAACATCGGCGGCGACGTGTACTTCGAGGACCCGTACGAGACGAACTGCCTCGTCAACGCGATGGCGCTCGGCCTGCTGCGCCGCGAGCGGCTGACGCTGTCGGCGGCCACCGGCGTCGGCAACGTCGTCGTGCTCTTCGGCGCGTCGACCGGCGCGGACGGCATCGGCGGGGCGTCGGTGCTGGCCTCCGCCGAGCTCGGTGACGACGACGCCGACAAGCGCCCGACGGTGCAGGTCGGCGACCCGTTCGAGGAGTCCAAGCTCGTCGAGTGCACCCTGGAGCTGCTCGAGCGCGAGCTGCTCGTGTCGGTGCAGGACCTGGGCGCCGCGGGGCTCACCTCGTCGGCGTCGGAGATGGCGTCCAAGGGCGAGGTCGGCCTGGATCTGGACGTGGCGCTCGTGCCCCGGCGCCAGTCCGGCCTGGAGCCGTTCGAGGTCATGGTGTCGGAGTCGCAGGAGCGGATGCTCTGCATCGTCACCCCCGAGCGGCTCGACGAGGTCATCGCGATCACCGACAAGTGGGACGTGCACGGCACCGCGATCGGCGTCGTCACCGACACCCGCCGGTTCCGCGTGTTCGACGGCGACGACCTGGTCGGCGACATGCCGGTGCCGGCGCTCGTCGACGACTGCCCGCTGTACGACATCTTCCCCGAGAAGCCCGCCGGCGGACCGGCGTCGATCTACCCGGCGCCGCAGGCCCGGCTGGCCCGCGACGCGTCGTCGACCGACGCGCTGCTCGCCCTGTTGTCCAGCGCGAACATCGCCGACCGCCGCCCGCTCTTCGAGCAGTACGACCCGGTCGTCCAGTCGCGGACGGTCAAGCGTCCCGGCGAGGCCGCCGCGGCGGTCCTGCAGGTGCCGGGTCCCGCGGGTCGTCGGGCGGTCGTCGGGGGGCTCGCCGGGCCCACCGACGTGGCGGCCGAGAGCGACCCGGACCGGGCGATCCCGGGCGTCGGCGTGTCGATCGACGGGTCGGGCCGGCGCGTCGCCGCCGACCCGTACGCGGGCACGTTGTGGAACGTCCTGGAGTGCGCGTCCAACCTCGCGTGCGTCGGGGCGGAGCCGCTGGGCCTGACGAACAACCTGAACTTCGGCAACCCCGAGAAGCCGCACATCGCCTGGCAGCTCACCGAGTCGGTGCGCGGCCTGGGCGACGGCTGCCGGGCGGTCGGCGCCCCGGTCGTTGGCGGCAACGTGTCGCTGTACAACGAGGGCACGACGGGGCCGATCTTCCCCACCCCGGTCGTCGGCATCGTCGGCAAGGTCCCCGACGTGCGCCGTGCGGTCGGCACCGGGTTCGTCCGTGACGGTGACGTCGTCGCCCGCGTCGGCGCGTTCGTGCCGCAGCTCGGGCTGTCGGAGATCGCCAGGCTCGAGGGGCGCGACCTGCCCGACGGCCTGCCGGACTGGAACGTCGACCGGATCGTCGAGGGCATCGTCGCGGTGCGCGAGGCGGTGCGCGCCGGCTCGCTGTCGAGCGCGACCGACATCGCCGAGGGCGGCCTGCTCGTCGCGCTCGCCGAGGCGGCGATCGCCGGTGGGCGTGGCGCCCGGGTGACCGTGGAGCCGGCCGACGGTGACGACCCGGAGCGCACCGCGCTCTTCGGCGAGGCCCCCGGTGGGTTCGTCGTCACGGGCTCGCGCGACGCGCTCGCCGCCCTGGCGGAGTCGGTGCCCGTGGCGATCCTCGGCGAGGTCGGCGGCGATCGCCTGACCGTCGACGCGGCCGGCGAGACGATCGACGTCTCGCTCGGTGACCTGGCCGACGCGCACGGCGCGCTGGCCCGGCACTTCGGCTGAGCGGCGGCCCGGCGACGGGCGGCCGGCGGCGGGCGACGCCGCGCGGGTGGGCGCGGAGCGCTCCGCCGGCCCACCCGTGGCGGTTGGTGGTCGCGTGGCGGGCAGGAGCTGCCACGCGTGAAGGGGTGCCGGGGGCGCGGCCGGGCTTGTGGCGGATGGTGGTCGCATGGCGGGCAGGATCCGCCACGGGTGACGGGGTGCGGGCCGCGTCGACCGAGGGCAGGGTCAGGACGGCAACCTGATCTCCGTCACCGTCCGCTCGTTGATGGCGTAGAACCACGGTCCCTCGGGGCGACGGGAGACGATTCGTTCGATCTCGTCCCAGTTGCGGACGAGGCGGGTGAGCCATTCCCACGTGTTCATGTCGCGTTTGCCGGCGATCCAGAACACGCGAAGACCCGCCTCGCGGAGCGCCAAGAGCTCGGCGGGTCGGGAGCGGATCTTCTGGTCCCGGGCGATCACGACGAGTCCTCGCCTGGCGATCTCGGGGATCCAGACGGTGTCCGGCACCCCGGGCGGGCACACATGCTTGCTGAGGTCGTGCCCGACGTGGATGACGTCCTTGCGCGCGGCCACGAGGGTGCGGCCGATTCCGAGGGCGCTTTCGTCGACGTAGAAGCGGAGGCTGTCGCGTTCGGCCGGCACGCGGGCCAGTCCGTCAGGCGGCGTTCCGCAGCAACTCGTACCGTACGGCGGCCTCCACCTGCGCGGGCGGCAGGTCGTACAACTCCGCGATCGTGGCCGTGCTCTCCCCGGCGCGTACGAGCTCAACGATGATCTCGGTGCGGACGCCGCGGACGACCGGCTCGCCGAATCCCCGGGTCGGATCGATCCGGACGTCCTCGATGTCGTGCACGGGACGGATGACGAGCGGCTCGGCCTGGGGGCCATCGCCGCTCCACTCGATCGATCGTCGGAACGACTCGACCTGATCGCTCCACTCCGCGACCGTCTGGCCGGTGCGAACCACGACGAGCGAGAGCTTGCGGTCGAGCTCGACCTCGTCCTGCACCTGGCGCACGAGCTCACGGCCGTGCACATCGAGCCACGTCCGGGCGGACGCCAGCGGATAGCGAACTCCGAGCTCCTTGCGCAGCTGCTCGATCGCCGGTCGCATGCGCACCATGGGGACGCCCGCGTCGCGGTACTCGGCGAGTAGTCGTGTCTCGACGAACTCGCCCCAGGTCGCGATCGGATCGCCGGTGCGTTCTTCGCGCACCACCGGCTCGTAGGTCCGTCCGCCGCGCTCGTAGCCGTCGATCCATCGCCGAGCGGTGCCGGCCGGCAACCCGAGCAGACGGTCCACCTGGGGAAGGCCGTACGTCGGACGGTCGAGGAGGCGCACCACGGTGCCGGTCATGGGGCGATGATCGCAGGGCTCGACCGTTCGGCGGGGTCCGTCACCGTTTCGACGCGGAACCGGTTGAGTCCCGGTGCGGTCAGCAACCGATCCGAGGGATTCACAGGCGAGCAGGCCAGCGGTGGCTCGCATCCCAGATCCGGTCGACCTTGGACTTCGGCTCGCGGGTGATCATGCGGTAGGGACCCTGTGCGCGCGTCGCTCGACCGGCAACGGAGGCCGTCTCGCCCGCCTGGGCCCGTCACGGCATCGGTGCCACCTCCGCCGCGCCCACACCGGTGCCCGTCGGCCGGGCGGGCACGCCCCCGGTCCGGATGAGGTCCGCGCACCGCTCGCCGATCATGATCGTCGGGGCGTGGGTGTTGCCGCGGGTGACGGTGGGCATGACCGACGCGTCGGCGATCCGCAGGCCGTCGACGCCGTGCACGCGCAGCAACGGATCGCAGGCGCCGTCCTCCGGGGAGCCGATCCGGGCCGAGCACGCCGGGTGGTAGGTGTGCTGCACCGTGGCGCGGATGTACTCCCGCAGGCCGTGGTCGTCGTGGACGCCCGGACCGGGGTTGATCTCCGGTCCGCGGACGTCGGCCAGCGCGGGCTGGGCGACGATCTCGCGGGCGCGGCGCAGGCCGCGGACGATCGCGTCGACCTCGGACTCGTGGCTGAGCATGTTGAGGTGCACGCGGCCCTTCACCGTCGGGTCGGCCGACCGCACCAGCACGCTGCCCCGGCTCTCCGGCGCGACGTAGGACAGGCCGATCGAGAAGGCGGGCCGCACGTGCTTGCCCTTGCCGTGCTCCCAGAAGAAGATCGGGGCGATCACGAGCTCCATGTCCGCGGCCGGCAGCGCGTCGTCGGTGCGGAAGAAGCCCATCGCCTCGCCGATGTTGCTCGCCAGCGGGCCGCGACGCGACCCCAACCAACGGGCGATGTTCCGCGGGTGCTCGATCCCGAACAGGCCCGGGGACGACTCGCGCAGCTCGACGTTGAGGAACTGGAACGGGTGGTCCATGAGGTGCCGGCCGACGGCCGGCAGGTCGACGGTGGCGTCGATCCCGACCGAGCGCAGGTGGTCGGCCGGACCGATCCCCGATCGCTGGAGGATCTCCGGGGTCCCGAACGCCCCGGCGCTGAGGACGACGTCGGCGCCGGCCTCGACGCGGCGGATCCCCCCGCGCCGCGTCGACAGCTCCACCGCCACCGCACGCCCGTCGCGCAGGAGCACGCGGTGCACGAGCGCGCCGGTGAGGACGTCGAGGTTGGGTCGCCGACGCGCGTCGCGCAGGTACGCCGTCGCGGTGTCCTGCCGCACCCCACGGCGGACGTTGACCTGGGTGAGCGCGACGCCGTCGTGATGCTCGCCGTTGAGCTCGTCGCGGCGGGTGATGCCGGCCTGCTCGCAGGCCTCGATGATCCGGAGCGTGACGGGATCGGGATCGCGGGCGGCCTGCACGTGGATCGGCCCGCCCTGGCCGTGGTAGCGGTCGCGCAGGTCGGCGTGGTCCTCGGCCCGCACGAAGTACGGCAGGACCTCCTCGGCGCTCCAGCCGGTGGCGCCTCCTGCGGCCCACTGGTCGAAGTCGTAGCGGCTGCCGCGCACGTACATCATCGCGTTCATCGACGAGCAGCCGCCCATCAGCCGTCCGCGCGGGTGCTCCAGGCGGCGGCCGTCCAAGTGCTCCTCCGGCTCGGTGACGTACCGCCAGTCGAGCTTGGTGCCGAACTGCGCGGCGAACGCCGCCGGGGCCTTCACCGAGAGCCGCCGGTTGTGTCCGCCGGCCTCGACGAGCAGCACGCGCCGATCGGCATCCTCGCTCAGTCGCGCCGCGACGGCGCAGCCCGCGGCGCCCGCGCCGATGACGATGTGGTCGTAGCCCATGCTGGTGCTCCTCGGGGTCGTTCGGTGGTGGTGGTGTGGCGAGCGGACGGACGGTGACGACGTCACGCGTCCACCGCCGGGGCCGGGCCGGGTGGGGGCGGCGTCACGCCGCCGGCGGGGTCGGGGCCGGCTGGAGGCGGCGGATCACTGCGGACTCGTGGAGGCCGGATGACGGCGGCGGACGCTGTCGCGCGGTCCAGCACGTACTCGGCATCGTCGGGCGTGCGCAGCATCCGGTAGAAGGACGCGAGGTCGTACGGCCACATCGTCGGGTGCCCGTCGGGCCCGATGTACCACGAGGTGCACCCGGTGACCCAGACCGTGCCGTCCATGTCCTCGCGCAGCCGCCGGTTGAACGCGTCGGTGGCCTCGGTCGTCGGGGCGACGTGCGTCAGCTCGCCCCGGGCGATGCGCCGCATCCACGTCACCGCGTGGTCGGCCTGACCCTCGGCGATCGGCACCAGCGACGTGTTGCCGATCGGGCTGTTGGGGCCCATCAGCAGGAAGAGGTTGGGGAACCCCGGGACCATGGTGGTGCCGTGGGCGCGCGGGCCGTCGGCCCACGCGTCGTCGAGGGTGATCCCGTCTCGGCCGGTGATGCGCATCGGCCGTGCGAACGCGTGGGCGTCGAACCCGGTGGCGAGGATCAGGGCGTCGAGCTCGTGCCGGCGCCCGTCGGCGGTCACCACCGCACCGGGCTCCACCCGCTCGATCGCGTCGGTGACGACGTCGACGTGGGGACGCTGGACCGCCCGCATGTAGCCGGCGGACATGACCAGGCGCCGGCAGAGCGGCTGGTCGGTCGGGGTCAGGCGGGCCCGCAGGTCGCGGTCGCGCACGGTGCGGAGGTTCAGCCGGCAGATCCCGGCGATGAGCCTCCGCTCCCAACCGTCGCGGATGACCGCCCGCCCGAACAGCGAGAACTGCCAGGCCGCGTTGCGGTAGGCGAAGCGCCGCAGCCTTGCGGACCGGGCGAGGAGGGCGCGCCAGGGACGACTGTAGGCGTGGTCGGGGACCGGGATCACCCACTGCGCGCTGCGCTGGAACTGCGTCACCGACGCCGCCGAGCGGGACAGCGCCGTGACGATCTGCACGCCGGTGGAGCCGGTGCCGACGACGCCCACCCGACGTCCGGCCGTCGTCCACTCCGGCCGCCACCGCGCGGAGTGGGCGACGGGACCGCCGAACCGGTCGAGCCCCTCGATGTCGGGGATCCGTGGATGATGCAGGACCCCGGTCGCGGCCACGACCACGTCGAACACCCGCCGTTCGCCGTCATCGGTCTCCACGAGCCACTCCGCGCCGTCGAAGGTCGCGGCCACGACCTCGGTCCCGAACCGGATCCGGCCGAGCACCCCGGTCCGCTCCGCGACGCCGCGGAAGTACGCGTGGATCTGCTCGCCGGGGGAGAAGCGCCGGGTCCATGCCGGGTTCGGGGCGAAGGTGTAGGAGTAGAACGCGGCGGGGACGTCGCAGGCGATGCCGGGATAGCGGTTCGCGCGCCACGTGCCGCCGACGTCGTCGGCCTTCTCGAAGATCTCCACCCGGTCGAAGCCGGCGTCGCGGAGCTTCACCGCCATGCAGATGCCCGACATCCCCGCCCCGACGATCGCGACGCGGAGGTCCCGGCCCGGCCCCGCGCTGATCGTGCCGTTGCTGGTCATGGCCTGACGCTAGGCTCGGGACGGACGACGAACCAGGCGATTGGCGGACCCGGGCTTGAGATCGGAGGACACGCGGCGGCTCTCCGGCCGTACGGGCGCGGCCCGCGAGCGGCCGACGCCGCGGCCCCCGCGGGACGGGGACCGGACGGCCGCGGCGCCTGCGTGGGACTACCCGCGCGCATCGGCGGGCGTACGGACCCTGGTCGAGGCCGGCGCCGACCGTGGCGTGCCGGCCCGGTCGTGCCTGCGCCTGACGGGGATCGCCCCGGCCGACTTGGACGACGGCGATCTCGTCGTCGAGGCGGGACAGGAGCTGCAGGTCATGCGCAACCTGGTGGCGGCCGTCGACGATCCGCGAGGCCTCGGGGTGGATGTCGGACGACGGTTCACCGTCGGCAGCTTCGGGATCTGGGGCTACGCGCTGCTCACGAGCGTCACGTGGGCGGACGTCGTCGACACCGGCCTGCGGTTCGCCCGGCTGTCGTACGCGTTCGTCCATCCGACGCCGACCGACCCGGCCGAGGGTCATGGCATCGCCCTGGGGCTCGACGGCGTGCCGGACGACCTGGCCGACTTCGTCGTCGAGCGCGACCTGGCGGCGGCGATCCGGCTCTTCACCGGGATCGGTGGCGGGACCGCGCCGCTGCGGTTCGAGACGCGCCTGGCGGGCGCGACCCTCGACGCGCTGCGGGCGGTGGTGCCGACGGCGCGCGTGACGGGGGCGCGGCCGTTCGACCGGGTCCTCGTCGACGCGGGCGCGCTGGGCCGCCGGCCGCCACAGGCCGATCCGGTGACGCGCGACGAGGCGGGCCGAGCGTGCGACGATCTGCTGCAGCGACGCAGCCGAAGGCGGGGCGTGGCCGCCCGCGTGCGCGCCGCCCTGCTGCGCGACCCGGCCGCGCGTCCGACGATGTCGACGGTGGCTGCGGGGCTCAACGTCGACGGCCGCACGCTGCGGCGCCACCTCGCGGCGGAGGGCACGAGCTTCCAGGAGCTGCGTGACGAGGTCCACCGCACGCTCGCGATCGAGCTGCTGACGACCGCCGGCCTGACCGTCGACGAGGTACGTCGTCGCCTGGGCTACGCCGACGCGGCGAGCTTCACCCACGCCTTCCGGCGGTGGACCGGTGCGACACCGGGCGCGTGGCGGCGCGACGGTGGCACGCTCAGAGGGTCGGGGTCGGGGTCGGGGTCGGGGTCGGGGTCGGCGGGCGGCGGGCCGCCCGCCACGCCGTCGGCGTCTGGCCGGTCCAGCGGACGAACGCCCGGGTGAAGCTCGCCGTCTCGGCGAATCCCGACCGTGCGGCGACCTCGGCGATCGTCAGCCCGGGCTCGGCCACGAGCGCCTGGCCGAGCGCCTGTCGGGCCTCGTCGAGCAGGGCACGGAACGACGTGCCCTCCTCGGCCAGCCAGCGGCGGACGGTCCGCGGGTCGGCGTTGAGCTCGCCGGCGACCTCGGGCAGCGACGGGATCCGTCCGGGATCACGGACGAGCCGCGCTCGGATGACCGCCGCCCGTCCGGTGCGCCGCCGGCGCTGCTCGAGCAGGTCGCGACAGAGCCGCTCGCACGCGGCCGCGCTCTCGCCGTCCGCCTGCGGCAGGGCACGACGCCACAGGGGCAGCGGCAGCTCGAGCCGGGAGGGGCCGTCGCGGTCGGCGGTGACGTCGAGGCCGGAGATCACCGCGGCGGCGACGGCCCGGACGCTGGGGCCGGGGAGCGCCAGGCGCAGCCGCATGCCCGGAATCCGCTCGGTGCCCAGTACGCCCGGCACGAGGGCGACCGAGGCCGCGGCGGCGTCCCGCTCGACGAAGAGCGTACGGACGTCCGCCGGGATCTGGGTGGCGTCCATCACGAGGCGCGCGCGGTGGCGGTCGACGTCCACCGTCGGACGGACGAAGGCCGACGTCATCCCCGCGTTGCGGGCGGCGATGATCAGGGCGTCCCCGACGGTGGGGCTGGCCAGCATCGCGAACCCGAGCATCCCGAGGTCGATGAGCCGGTAGCGGGCACCGGCGTCGGCGCCCAGGCCCGGCGGATCCCCGAGCGTGCGGACGAGGTTGCGGGCCACGTGGAGCTCGTGCTGGGCGGGGATCACCGCGTCGGCCCGCCGCAGGTCGTCGACCGACAGCCCGGTGCCGGCCAGGCTCGTGGCCGGGGGGACGCCCCGGTCCGCACCGGTCTCCACCAGCATGCGGGTGGCGGCGATCGAGCGGGGGAAGTCCCAGGAGGGCCGAGGCGGTTGCACCGTCGCGACGACGCTACCAGCGGGGAGCGCGACGTCGGCGACGGTGCGCGGAGGGCGAGGCCCGCCGTCAGGCCCCGGGGCCGCAGTACACCCCGACGACCGCCGCGCCCCCCAGCCCGATGTTGTGCTGCAGCGCGACGGTGGCGCCGTCGACCTGGCGGGCGTCGGCCTGGCCGCGCAGCTGCCAGACGAGCTCGGTGCACTGGGCGAGGCCGGTCGCGCCGAGCGGATGGCCCTTGGAGATGAGGCCCCCCGACGGGTTGACCACCGGGCCGTCGCCGCCGTACGTCGTCGCACGGCGCGCGACGAGCTCGTGCCCCTTGCCGCGGGGCGCCAGGCCGATCGCCTCGTACGTCAGCAGCTCGTTCGTCGAGAAGCAGTCGTGCAGCTCGATGACGTCGACGTCGCCGATCGCGACCCCGGCCTCGTCGAGCGCCGCCGCCGCCGCCCTCGCGGTCATGTCGTAGCCGACGGCGTCGATCGCGCTCTCCGCGAAGCTCGACGCGGTGTCGGTCGCCATCGCCTGACCGGCGAGCTCGACCGCCCGGTCGCGCAGGCCGTGCTCGTCGACGAACCGCTCGGACGCGACGACGACCGCGGCGGCGCCGTCGCTCGTCGGCGAGCACTGGAGCTTCGTCAACGGGGCGAAGATCTCGCGCGACGCGTCGATCTCCTCGGGCGTGTACGCCTGCTGGAACTGGGCGTAGGGGTTGTTCGTCGAGTGCTGGTGGTTCTTCCAGCCGATCCACGAGAAGTGCTCCGGCTTGGACCCGTGGAGCTCCATGTGCTCGCGGCCAGCCGCCCCGAACATCTGCGGGGCCATGGGGACCTCGTCGTCCCAGCCGCGGACGTCGCCGACCGTCTCGATGTGCCGGTCCAGCGGCTGGGTGCGGTCGGTGTAGCCGACTCCGAGCGATCCGCGCTGCATCTTCTCGAACCCGACCGCCAGGGCGACGTCGGCCATGCCGGACCGCACCGCGCGTCGGGCCAGGTAGAGCGCCGTCGAGCCGGTCGAGCAGTTGTTGTTGACGTTCGTGATCGGCACCCCGGTGAGCCCGAGGGTGTAGACGGCCCGCTCGCCGGCGGTGGAGTCGCCGTAGCAGTAGCCGACGTGGACCTCCTCGATCCGCTCGTAGGGGACCCCGGCGTCGCGGAGCGCCTTGGTGCCGGCCTCCTCGACCCAGTCGGGGTAGTCGCCGTCCTTGGTGCCGGGCTTGTCGAACTTCGTCATGCCGACGCCGATGACGTAGGTGCGCTGCATGGGGCCTCGTCGCTGGAAGATGGTGGGCGGGTGGGCGCGGCCGGGCCGCCGACGGCGGCCCGCTCCGCGCATGGCGCGCGCCGGGCCCGGCACGCTGGAGCCATCTTACAAACGTGCGCGCTCGTTTGTTGGGGTCAGGGGTCCGGACGCTCTGTCGTCAGGGCGTCGATGAGCAGCGGACGGATCGCGGCCCAACGATCGGTGGCGGGCGGGGACGTCCGGGGCTCGAACGCCTCGGCGAACGCCAGGCCGCGGACGGCGTTGAGGGCGAGCTCCAGGCGCGGACCGGAGATTTCTACGTCGCCGAGTCCGGCGGTGGCGTCCGCGAGGAACGCCCGCACGATCGACCGCAGGTGGCGCTCCAGCGGGGTCAGTCGCTCGCGGAGCCCGGGATCGTCGGCGGCCGCGATCCAGAGCTTCACGACCGCGCGGAAGAGGTCGCTCGAGAAGTCCTCGTAGAGCAGGTCGACGAACCACGCGATCGGGTCCTCGCCCGCCCGCAGGGCGCTCGCACGGCGGCGCATCTCGGTGATCCGGCGGTCGGCCAGGTGCTCGATCGCCTCGGTGACGAGATCCGACATCTGGGGGAAGTGGTGGGTCTGGGCGCCGCGAGACACGCCGGCGAGCTCCGCGACCCGCCGGCCGGTGGTGGCGGCGTAGCCGCTGTCGACGAGGCTCCGGATCGTCGCGTCGAGGAGCCGTCGACGGGTCTCCTCGCGGCGCTCCTCCTGGGTCCGGCGGCGGGTGGGGGAGGGGCTCGTCATCCGGGGTGCACCACGGCGTCGCCGTTCGCAAACGTCATGGTTCGTATGTTACGGTCTCGGCGGAGAGAGGTCGGAGGGGGCTCACCCTACGACGGCGTTCGCGCGCCGTCGAGTCGTGAGCAACGAGGAGATCAGCCGTGCCGACCATTCCCGGGACCCTGTCCGTCGCCGCCCGGCGGACGCCCGACCGCGAGGCGCTCGTGTTCGACGGGCGCCGCCGCACCTACGCCGAGCTCGACCGCGACGTGACGCGCACCGCGCGGGTGCTCGCCGACCGGGGCGTGCGCCCCGGCGATCGCGTCGCCCTCGTCGCCGGCAACTCCGACCGCTTCGTCGTCGCGTTCTACGCGGCGTCCCGGGCCGGCGCGATCGTCGTCCCCGTCAATCCGGCGCTCGCCCCGCCCGAGATCACCCACGTCCTGAACGACTCCGGCAGCGGAACGGTGCTCGTCGATCCCGCGCTGGCGCCGAAGGTCGTCCCGGCCACGGCGGCCGTCGACGGCGACGTCTCGGTCCTCGCGCTCGGCGAGGCCGACGGCCTGCCCGATCTGCTCGCCGTGGCCGAGGGCACCGACGACGCACCGTTGGACGTCGAGGTGGCAGAGTCCGACGACGCGCTCGTCATCTACACGTCGGGGACGACCGGCAAGCCCAAGGGCGTGCTGCTGGACCACCACCGGTCGATCTGGGTGGCGGTGAACTCGGCGATCGTGGCGAAGTTCACCGACGGCGGTCGGTTCCTGCACGTCGCGCCGCTCTACCACGCCGCGCAGCTCGGGATCATGCTCGTCAGCGGCACGATGCTGAGCGCCACCCACGTGGTGCTGCCCGGCTTCGATCCCGAGAAGGTCCTCGACGCGATGGAGCGCGAGCGGATCACGTCGTTCTTCGGCGTGCCGACGATGTTCGAGCTGCTCCTGCGCCACCCGAGCCTGCCGCAGCGGGACCTGTCGGCGTGGCAGACCGGCATGTTCGGTGCGGCCCCGATGCCGTCGTCGACGGTGGAGCGCCTGCTCGAGTCCCTGCCCGACGTCGAGCTGATGCAGCTGTGCGGCCAGACCGAGGCCGGGCCGGGAGGGATCTACTCGACCTTCGAGGACGTCAAGGCCCGGCCGGCGGCCAGCGGCCGCTGGCCGCTGCCCAACACCGAGGCGCGCGTGGTCGACCAGGACGGCCGTCCGGTCGCCCCCGACGGGGTGGGCGAGCTGCTGCTCCGCGGCGAGACGATCATGAAGGGCTACTGGCGCAACCCCGAGGCGACGGCCGACACGATCCGGGACGGCTGGCTCCACACCGGCGACCTCGCACGGGTCGACGCCGACGGGTACATCACCCTCGTCGACCGGGCCAAGGACATGATCATCACCGGCGGCCGCAACGTGTACTCGATCGAGGTCGAGAACGCCGTCGCCACCCACCCCGACGTCGTCGACGTGGCGGTCGTCGGACGGCCGCACGACGTCTACGGCGAGAGCATCGTCGCCGTCGTCACGGTCCGTCCCGGGGCGGAGCTCGACCTGGAGGGCCTGAGGTCCTCCTGCGCCGAGCTGATCGCCGATTACAAGCTCCCGCACGACCTCGTCCTCGACGTCGAGATCCCGCGCAATGCGTCGGGGAAGGTGCTCAAGCGCGAGCTCCGCGACCGGATCGCGACGACGACCGCCGCCTGACCACGCCCCCCCCGGAGCTCCTGGTGCCGCGAAGGCCCCTGCTCGTCCTGCCGGTGCTGCTCGTCCTCGTCGCTGCCGCGATGGTCGTCCTGCGCGACGGACGGCCCTACCGCGTGACGATGACCGTCGCCGACGCCGGTCAGCTCGTCGACGGCAACGAGGTCCGGGTGGCGGGCGCCGTCGTCGGCAAGGTCGACGGGATCGACCTGACCGACGACGGCCGAGCCCGCGTCACCCTGCGGATCGACGACGAGCGCCTGAGGCCGCTGCACCGTGGCACCCGGGCGATCATCCGCAACAGCTCGTTGTCGAGCGTCGCCGGACGGATCGTGGTGCTCGAGGCCGGACCGGACGACGCCCCCGCGATTCCCGACGGCGGGGGCCTGGCCGCCGTCGACGCCCGCGGCACCACCGACATCGACCAGGTCCTCAACACGCTCGACAGCGCGTCGATGGACGCGATCCGCCGCATCGCGACCGGCGGGGCGCGCACGCTCGCCGGGGCCGAGGACGCCACGCGCCTACTGCTGGAGCGCCTGAGCCCGGCCGTCGCCCGGACCGGTGCGCTGGCCCGCGCCCTGACCGACGACCGCGGGACGCTGGAGCGGCTCGTCGTGTCCGGCGCGACCACCGCCGGGGCGGTCGCCGACCGGCGCGAGGACGTCACCGTCGGCATCGCCCAGACCGCCGCGGTGCTGCGCGCCACCGCCGACCGGCGCGGCGAGCTGTCGGCGACGTTGCGGCGGGCCCCGGCGGTGCTGCGCCAGGCCAGCACGACCTTCGCCGGGTTCCGGGGCCTAGTGACCGATCTGCGACCGGCGCTCCGCGAGGCCCGACGGATCGCCCCCGGACTGGCGGATCTCCTGCGTCTGCTCGGACCGCTCGCCGACGACGCCCTGCCGGTCGTCCGCGATCTTCGGGCGACGGTCCCGCGCCTGACCGTCGCGCTACGGCGCACCCCCGCGCTGGCCGAGGCCGGCGTGCCGGCCCTGCGCGAGACGACCACCGCTCTGCGACCCCTGCGGCCGGTGATCTCCGACGTCCGCGCCTACACGCCCGACATCGTCCACGGACTGGTCGTCGGGTTCGGCGGCAAGGCCGCGTCGCTCTACGACGCCAACGGGCACATCGGACGCCTGGAGCCGGTGGTCAACATGGCGACGCTGCCGTCCGTGCTGGAGGGACTGGGGCCGCTGCTGGGCACGTCGATCGGCGCGAACCTCGGCGACTTCACCACCCGGAACGTCAACCGCTGCCCGGGCTCGGCGACGCAGGCCGCCGCCGACGGAAGCAACCCGTGGGCCGTCGGCGGCTGCGACGCGCGGCAGGTCCCCCCGGGCGGGGAGCGCACGCGATGAGGCCGGGTCGACGGGTGGCGCCGCTCGCGCTGGCGGCGGCGATCGCGACGACGGCCGCCGTGTCCGTCTCCGGCTGCGGGGGCGAGGAGCCCGCCGCGGACGGGGTTCGCATCGACGCGGTGTTCGACCACGGGTCCTACCTCGGGGCGGGACAGGAGGTCCGGATCGCCGGGGCACCGGTCGGCACCGTGCGCCGGGTCCGACTCACGACCGACCGACGGGCCCGCGTCGAGATGGAGATCCAGCAGCGGTTCGCCCCGTTCCGCCGGGACGCCGAGTGCACGATCAAGCCCCAGTCGTTGATCGGTGAGCGGTTCGTCGACTGCGACCCCGGACGGCCTCCGTCGCCGGCCCTCTCCGCGCCGGACGGCCGCGTGCCGACGGTCCCGCTGGCGCAGACGCACAGCCCCGTCGACCTCGACCTCGTGGTGGCGACGCTCGGCCGCCCCACGAACGAGCGGCTGCAGCTGTTGCTCAACGAGCTCGGGGCGGCGACCGCCGGCCGGGGAGCGTCGCTGAAGGCGGCGATCCGGCGGGCCAACCCGGCGCTGCAGCACCTGGACCGCACGATGGGGATCCTCCGGACCGAGCACCGCGCGGTCGCCCGGCTCATCTCGTCCACCGACGCCGTGCTCGACGATCTCGACGCGCGACGCGAGCAGCTCGGGCGGACCTTCGAGCACGGCGCCACCGTCCTGCGCGTGACGGGGGGATCGCCGCCGCGAGCTCGAGCGGTCGATCGCCGCCCTCCCGGGATCGCTCCGCGCCGCCCAGCCGGCACTGGCGTCGCTGGCGTCGCTCGCCCGGGACGCCGCCCCGGTCGTGCGCGACGCCCGCCGGGCCACGCCCGCGCTCGACCGGGTCGCCCGGGACGTCGGACCGTTCGCCCGGGCCGCCGAGCCCGTGACGGCCCGCCTGGCGTCGAGCCTGCGGCGGGCGACGCCCGTCCTGCGGGGCGCCGCACCGCAGCTCGCACTCCTGCAGCGCGGCATCGAGGCGATCGCGCCGGTCATGGAGCCGACCGCCCGCGTCGCGCGCAGCCTGGAGGACAACGGCGTGCCGCAGCGCCTGCTCGTGTTCGTCCACCAGGTCGCCCTCGCGACGGCGCGGTTCGACCGGACGTCGCACATCCTGCCCGCCCGGCTCAATCTCAACCAGTGCATCATCGTCGCGACCGTCGCCCAGCCGGAGTGCTCGTCGCGCTTCGGTGACGCCGGCACGATCCGGACGTCCCGCCCCCGTGCGGCGCTGCGCCGCCTGACCGAGCAGGCACCGCGATGAACCGCCGATCCTCGTCGCTGGTCGCCAACCCGGTGCTGATCGGGGCGGCGACGGTGCTGCTGGCGCTCGTGGCCACGGTGCTGTCCTACAACGCCAACTCGGGACTGCCGTTCGTGCGGACCTACGACCTGCACGCCGAGGTGGAGGACGCCAAGCAGCTCGTCACCGGCAACGACGTGCGGATCGGCGGCAAGCGCGTCGGCGCGGTGACCGCGATCACGCCGACCTCCGACCGCGACGGCCGACCGCGCGCCCGCATCACCCTGCAGCTGGACCTCGAGGTGGCGGAGCTGCCGGCCGACTCGCGGCTGCGGATCCGTCCGCGGGGCGTCATCGGGGCGAAGTTCGTCGACCTCGTGCCGGGCCGCGCCCGGCGGACCCTGCCCTCCGGCGCGACCGTGCCCGTCGCGCAGACCTCCGCCGCGGTCGACCTGCAGGAGCTCGCCGACGTCTTCGACGACGCCACGCGACGCGGGGTGCGACGGGTGACGCAGGAGCTCTCCGACGGGCTGGCCGGACGGGGCGTGGGCCTGAACCGGACGTTCGCCGACCTGCCGGACACCGCCCGGCGGGCCGAGGCCGTGCTCGCCGTGCTCGCCGACCCGGCCACCGACCTCGCAGGGTTCCTACGGCACGGCGCCGCGCTCGTCGATGCGCTGCGCCCCGTCAGCGGGGACCTGGGCGGCCTGGTGGACCGGCTCGCCACGACGCTGGGCGCCGTCGACCGGTCCCGGCAGGGCCTCGGGGACGCGATCGTCCGGGTTCCCGGAACGCTGGAGGAGCTCGGCCGGGCGTCGACGCGGCTGCGGCCGGTCTTCGATCAGGCCCGGCGGTTGGTGCGCGACGTCGCCCCCGGGGTGCGGCGCCTGCCCGGCGCGCTGCGGGCGACCGACGGTGCCCTGCGGGAGGGCACGCCGCTGCTGCGCCGCACCCCGGCGCTCCTGGGACGCGTCGACGCCGTGGTGGACGGCCTCGACGTCGTCCGCCGCGACCGCGCGACGACCGACGCGCTGACGCTGCTGGAGCCGGTCGGTCGCGAGGCCGTGCCGCTCGTGCGGTGGCTGGAGCCGCTGCAGACGCGGTGCAACGGTGTCGGGCTCTTCTTCAAGGGCACCACCGGCATCACCGTCGACGGCGACCGCTACGGCAACTGGTACCAGATGCTGCCGGTCTTGCCCGTGCCTCCGCCGCTGCGGGTGGGCGCCCCGGATGCCGAGGCGCACCTGCAGACCTACTCCGACCCGGGCGACGGCACCTGCCCGGTGGGTAACGAGCGGTACCTGCCCGGTCAGCGCATCGGGGCCCTGCCCGGCCCACACCCGACGAGCAACCCGCGCACGCCGTGGACGGAGGACGACCGATGATCGGCCGGCGCACCCGTCGCTCGGCCCGCCCGGGCGGGGGCGGAGAGGCAGCCCGGTCGTTGTGGTGGGGCGTCGCGCTCGTCGCGGTGCTCGTGGTCGGGACGTACCTGGCGTTCGGCGGAACACTGCCCGGGTCCAACCCCCGGGAGCTGCGGATCCTGACCTCCGACGCGGGCATGCTGCGGCCGGCCGGGGCCATCCGCGTCCGCGTGTCCGGGGTCGACGTCGGGCACGTCACCGGCATCCGTCGGGTGCCGGACCGGCCGGGCCTCAGCGAGGTGACCGCGCGGCTGGCCGACGACGCGCCGGTGATCCGTCGCGACGCCACCGTCAAGATCCGCCCGCGGCTCTTCCTCGAGGGCAACTTCTTCCTCGACGTCGCGCCGGGCACCCCCGGGGCCGAGCCGCTCGGCGACCGTCCGTTGCCCCCGGCGGCGTCCACGATCCACGTCGCCGCCGACGAGGTGTTCAGCGCCTTCGACGCCGAGGGACGACGCGACGTGCGGGGCGCGCTGCGCGGGCTCGGCGGCACGGTACGCGGTCGCGGTCCCGACGACCTGCGGCGCCTGGTGCGCGACGCGGGACCCGCGCTGTCCGACGTCGCGATCGTCGGCCGGTCCGCCCTCGGACGCGACCCCGACGACCTGCGACGCCTGGTGCGCGACGCGGCCCGGGTGCTCGACGTCACCGCCCGGCAGCAGGACGACCTGCGGGCCACCCTGGCCGGGGGTCGTCGCACCGCCGAGGCCGTCGGTCGCGAGCGCCGGGCCTGGGCGGCGACGATCGGCGAGCTCGACGAGACGACCCACCGCGCCCCGGAGGACCTGGCGGCGATCCGGCGGGCAATGCCCGAGGCCCGCGCCCTGGTCCGCGACGCGCGTCCGCTGCTGCGTCGCCTGCCGCCGACCCTGCGCGCCGCCGTCCCCGCCGTGCGGGCCGCCTCCACCCTGCTGCGGTCCGGCGACGTGCCGCGCCTGACCGCCGCGCTGCGTCCCGCGTCGGATCGCCTGGCGGACGCGGCGGCCCCGCTGGCCGGCACGCTCGGCCGCGTCCGACCGTTGGCGGTGTGCCTGCGGAGGGTCGTCAACCCGGCACTGCTCACCCCGGTCCAGGACGGGCACCTGAGCACCGGGCTGCCGCCGTACCGCGAGCTCCTCTCGGCCGGCGTCGGGCTGGCGTCGGCCGCCCAGAGCTTCGACGGCCTGGGGCACGCGATCCGCTACAACCTCGGCCTCGGCAACCAGCTGATCTCCATGGGAGCCGGGTCGACGGCCCCCGCCGTCGCGCGCGCCGAGGCCCCGCTGCTGGGCTCGCGCCCCCCGAAGCCGGCCCGCCGCCCGCCGTTGCGCTCCGACGTCCCGTGCGAGACGCAGGCCCCGCAGGACCTGGCGACGCCCGCGCTGCCGTTCAAGGGCACGCAACGGAGCGCGCCGCTGGATCAGGATCGCGTCACGACCCTGCTGCGCACCCTGGCGGGAACGCTCGATCCGGCGAAGGGGGAGGGACGATGAGAAACCTCGTGCGGACCGTGCGGGACAACCGCTTCCCGGTGCTGGTGATCGTCGTGATGGCGGCGTTCGCGCTCGTCGTGACCGGGTACCTGCTCGTCAACCAGCGGCTGCCGCTGCCGTGGGACGACGTCTACGGGGTCGAGCTCGAGTTCGAGAGCGTGCAGGCCGTCGTTCCCGGACAGGGTCAGGAGGTCGCCGTATCGGGCGTCAAGGTCGGCGAAGTCACCGGCGTGCGCCGCGACGGGGGGCGGGCGGTGGCGACCCTGCGCCTGCGCCGCGGCGAGCTCCCCGCGGTCCACCGCGACGCGCGGGCCACCCTCCGTCCTCGCACCGGACTGCAGGACATGACCGTCGACCTCGACCCCGGCACCGCCCGGGCGGGGACCCTGCCCGACGGCGGCCGGATCCCCGCGTCGCAGACCGTCCGGCAGGTCCAGCTCGACGAGATCACGGCGACGCTCGACGCCGACTCCCGCGCCTACCTGCGCCAGTTCCTGCGGGCGACGAAGGAATCGCTGGGGGACGACGACGGTCGGGTGTTCCGCCGGCTGCTGCGGGTGGGCGCCCCCAGCGTCCGCACCACCCGCGCCGCCCTGCGGACGGTCCGGGCCCAGCACGCCGAGCTCGAGCGGCTCGTCACGCGCATGCGCCGGCTCGCCGGAACGCTGTCCGACCGCGACCGTGCCGTGGGCGACGTGCTGCGCGGCGCGGCCCGGACCCTCACCGCGATCGGGAAGCGCGACCGCGAGCTGCGGACCGGCCTGCGCGAGCTCCCGGGAACGTTGCGGCAACTGCGCACGACGCTCGACGACATGGGCGGGCTGTCCCGCGAGCTTGAGCCCGCATCCCGAAAGCTGCGTCCGACGCTCGGCCGCCTGGAGCGGGCGCTCCCCGCGGTCGACCCGCTGCTGGAGACCCTGCCCGCGAGGCTGCGGCCGGTCGGTCCCGCCGCACGTGCGGCCGTCGCCCCGCTGCGGTCGATCGACGCCACCCTGCGGCACCTCCTGCCGGTGCTGCCCGACGCCGACCGGGTGCTCGGGACGGTCACCCTGCTCGCCGACCTGCTCGGCCACGACCCGCAGGGCGAGGACCGCGGCTACACGTTCTGGCTGGCCTGGTTCGCCCACAACGTCAACTCGATGCTCTCGACCCAGGACGCCCACGGGGTCGCGTGGCGCGGACAGCTCCTCATCACCTGCGGGACGCTCTCCGGCCTGGACGAGCTGCGGCCGGTCGAGCAGCTCCTCGACGCCCTGGGGATGTGCCGATGAACAAGCAGCGCCCCCGCCGGTTGCAGATCGCCGCGATGGTCGCGTTCGCCCTGTCGTGCGTCTGCCTGCTGCTGTTCCTGTGGACGAGCTTCGGCGGACCGGTGCCGTTGCGCGCGGCGAAGTACCACGTCTACGCCGAGTTCCGCCAGGGCTCCCAGCTGGCGTCCTACGCCGACGTGCGCATCAGCGGCGTGAGCGTCGGCAAGGTCCGGCGCATCGAGCGCGCCGGCGGCCGCGCCCGGGTCCGCATCGACATCGAGCCGCGGTTCGTGCCCCTGCCGCGATCGACCCGCGCCGCCCTGCGGACGAAGACGCTCGTGGGCGAGACGTTCGTCGTCCTGTCGTTCGGCGACCGGCGTGGCCCGACGCTGCCGGAGGGCGGGACCATCCCGCGGCGCCAGACCGTCGAGACGGTGGAGATCGACCGCATCCTCGACGCGTTCGATCGGCAGACGCGGGCGGCGTTCCAGCGGCTCACCCGGTCGTTCGCGACCGCGACGCGGGGGAGGGGACGCGACCTCAGCGACGCGATCGGGCATGCGGAGCCGACCGTGGCGGCGAGCCGCACGCTGCTGGGGGCGCTGGACCGTCGCTCGGCGGCCGTCCGCTCCGGCACGCGCGACGCCGCCACGGCGTTCCGGGCGGCCGGCGAGGACGAGGGGGCGCTGCGCGAGCTCGTGCGCGCCGGACGGACGGTCCTCGCCGTCACCGCCGACGAGGAGCGAGCCCTGTCCGCCACGCTCGACGTCCTGCCGCGGTTCCTCGACGAGACGCGCTCGACGGCGGCGGTCGCCCGCCGGGCGGCCGGCGACGTCGAGCCGGCGGTCCGGGCGCTCCGACCGGCGGCCGCGCACCTCACGCCGGCCCTCCGCGGCCTGGAGCGACTCGCGCCGGAGCTGCGCCGGCTGTTCGTCGACGCGGGACCGCTGCTGCGGGCGTCCCGGACGGGCCTGCCGGCGGTCGCCGAGCTGCTGGAGGCCCTGCCGCCGGCGGCGGAGCAGGTCGGTCCGGCGCTGGCCGATGCGGTCCCGATCCTGCGCTACCTCTGGCGCTACCGGCGGGACGTCATCACGACGTTCACCGCGGGCGCGGCGGCCGGGGCGAGTCGCTCGCCCGGGACCGGGGGCGAGCTCTTCAACATGGCCCGGGTCACGACGGTGCTCAACAGCGACATCCTCGGCGGGGCCGCCCGGCGGATGCCCGCCAACCGCGCCACCGCCTATCCGCTCCCCGAGAACATGCGGGACGTGCCCCGCGGCCTGGCCGCCTGGTCGTGCTCGCACGCCGACGGTCCCGGCGGGCCGCTGTCGGTGCTCGACCTGACCGGCGTCCAGCCGTGCCGGGAGCAGGGCCCGCTGACGTTCGACGGCCGGACGAGCATGTTCCCGCGGTTGCGGCCCGCGGTCCCGTAGGGGGACGGATGATCTCACCGGTGACGTCCGGCCGGCGGCGCTCGACGGCCGGCGGTGGTGCGCCGGGCGGACCGCTCCTGACGACCCGACGCCGCCTGTGTCCGAACGGATCAACGGCCCGTCCGCCAGGGTCAGGACCGGATCCTCGGATCGACCTACCGTCGGGACATGGTCGGAGAGGGCAACCAGCGGTACGGCACCACGGTCGTCGGGCGCTCCCGACCCGCCGGCCGAACCATCGCCTGGCGGGGTCGCTGAGGTGCGGCGCACGAGCCTGAACGGGCGCGTGGTGGTCGTGACCGGCGGTGCGCGGGGCATCGGCCTGGCGGTCGCCCGCCGCGCCGTCGCGCGCGGTGCCCGGGTCGTGCTGGCCGATCGCGACGGGGACGCCGCCGACGCGGCCGCGACGACCCTGGGGCCGTCGGCCTCCGCGGTCGCGGTCGACGTCACCGATCCCCCGGCCCTGGAGCGGGCGATGGCCCGGATCGTCACCGAGCAGGGCGGCATCGACGTGCTGGTGGTCAACGCCGGCGTGCCGCCGTCGGTGGCGACTGTCGAGCGGGGCGACCGGGCCGCCCAGCGTCGTGTCCTCGACGTCAACCTGCACGGTGCGTGGAGCACCGTCGACGCGGCGCTGCCCGCGGTCGTCGAGCGCCGGGGCCACGTCTTCCTCGTCTCGTCGATGATGGCGTTCATGCCCGCCCCGTTCGGGGCCGCGTACGGCGCGTCGAAGGCGGCGATCGAGGCTCTGGCCCGAGCGCTGCGCGCGGAGCTGGCGCCGGCCGGGGTGACGGTCGGCGTCGGCCACTTCGGGCTCGTCCGCACCGAGCTGATCGGTGGCATCGTCGCCGACCCCGACTACGTGCGGTTCGCCAACCAGGTCCCGGGAGCGCTCCGCTCGAGGGTGTCGGCCGAGCGCGTCGCCCACGCCGTCGTTCGCGGGATCGAGCGCCGGTCGCCGCGGACGCTGGTTCCCGGATGGCTCTGGCCGGTCTACCTCCTCCGCGGGGTGGTCGGGCCGATGCTCGACGCCGTGTACGCGCGCCTTCCGGGCGCGCGCCGCGCCGCCGCCCGGTTGCGCGACCGCGAGGCGGTCCCGGTGCCGCAAGCGCCCCCGCGGCCGAAGGAATCGGTCCGATGACGCGGAGGACGCCGATCGTCGCCGGCTGGCCCGGGTCCGCCACGGCGCGTTTAGGCGGGCGCGCGCGTGCCGGCCTCTCTCCGGCCCCGAGCCCCTATCCGCCGTACGCGCGCGCCCGCCCTGAGCTTCACCTGCGTCGACCTGTTCGTGGCGGGGGAGGAGGGGCTGCCGGGGGGCCCTTGAGGTCCGGGCCCGTGGCGGATGGCGTTCGCGTGGCGTGCGCCGTCCTGCACGCGCGGCAGCCCGGGTGGTCGGCGGGTCCGATGGGTGTGCGAGTCCCCACGCGGGAGGGATGGAGGGCATGCGGCGCGCGAGGCAGGATCTGGTCCACCGAGCACCCCGCACACCGGAGCCACCATGACCGCCACCGCCCTCTCCACCACCGTCCCGACGCGCCGCATCGCGGTCGTCGCCGTCACCGCGTCGCTCGCCCTGGCCGGCGCGCTCGGCGCGGTACCGGGCGCCGGGGCGCTGGCGCCGACCCAGGCCGACGCCGCGGCGTCGGTCACCGTGCGGTCCCAGACCGGCAACCTGTTCTGCAAGGCGAGCCAGCTGCGGATCAGCTGCGAGTCGCGCGCGTCCGGGGTGCGGTACTCGCTGTCGCCGTACGGGACCGCGCGGCGCGGCAACGCGACGTACCGGGGGCGCGGCAGCTACACGCTGCGCTACAACCGCAGCTACCGCGCGGGGCGCAACTTCCGGATCCGCTCCAACGCCAGCGGGTTCACCGTCACCAACCGCTCCGGCCACGGGTTCTTCATCGAGCGGTACCGCAGCTATCGGTTCTAGGACCCGGACCGGCGTCGCCCGGCGGCGCGCCCCCCGGCGGCGTGTACCCTCGCGACATGCGCGTGCGTGACGCCGACGGGACCTCAGCCGCCCAGGGGCTCAAGCTCGTCCTCGACGCCGAGCGTCAGGGCCTGCCGTTCCTGCGGCTCAGCGCCGCGGACGGGCGCACGCGCCTGGCGGTCCTCGAGGACGGGGACGAGCGCCTGACCGTCGGCCGCGCGTCGGCGTGCGACGTCGTCATCGACCACGACCCGGGCGTCTCGCGGGTGCACTGCGAGATCGAGCGGGTCGCGGACGGCTGGGTCGTCAGCGACGACGGCCTGTCGCGCAACGGCACCGTCGTCGACGACCGGCGGCTCGAGGGTCGCCATCGCCTACACGAGGGGTCGATCATGCGGGTCGGCGCGACGACGATCGAGTTCCGCAACCCCACCGAGGGCCACACGCAGGCCCCCACGCGCACGATCGGGATCGGCGCGTTGCCGCCGGCGGTGACGCCCGCCCAGGTGTCGGTCCTCCGCGAGCTGTGCCGGCCGATGATCGTCGAGGGCGCCGGGGCCCCCGCCGGCAACCAGGTGATCGCCGAGACGCTCTTCCTGTCGGTCGAGACGGTCAAGAGCCACCTCAAGGTCCTGTACGGCCGGTTCGACCTCGAGGACGTGCCCGCCGCGTCCAAGCGCACCGAGCTCGCGACCCGGGTCATCCGCGCCGGGATCGTGCGCAAGGCCGACCTGCTCTGACGGGCGTCGCGCGGCGGGGCGGCGGTCTCGTCGAGGCCGAAGCGCTCCGCGCAGGGTCGTCTGGCGACCGCATCCCGGAACGGAGGGCCCGACGGTCAGTGGCCGGGGCTGCTCGGCTTCCCAGGTCGCTCGACCTGCTCCGCCGGCCGCTCGATCCGCGCCCGCCGGTCGACGAGGCGCACCTCGACCCGTGCCGGGCGCGACGGCACGGCGAGCGACAGGAACTCGCGCAGCGGGCCGGCGTGGGCGCAGACGGGGCAGCCTAGGACGTCGGTGGGGGTGCGTGGCCCCGGGCCGGGGCTCACGGGGGCGTCGCAGGACGGGCACGCCAGGGTGCCCTCGCCGAGGACCCCGGTGTGGGCGTCGCGTCGCAGGTGTCGGGAGCGAGCCCGGCGCCCGACCGGGTCGACGTCCGAGAAGGCACGATCGATCGCCACGCACCGAGTCTAGGCGTCCGGGTCGCCCGACCCGGCCGGTTGACCGTCACCGCACGCCCGCGTACGGTTCCCCGCCATGGGGAGGGGTCGGTTCGCGTCAGCGCTGCTGGTTGGGGTGGTGGTCGGCCTGTCGTCGACCACGGTCCGCGCCGCCCCGCCCGACGACCCGGCGCCGGCGCCCGCCCGCGCCGCGCACGCCGCCCCGCCCACCACGTCCCCCCTCGACCTCGTGCGCAAGAGCGACGAGCGGCGCGGGGAGTACGAGGCGCTCGACTACCAGGCGCAGCTCGTCCGGGGCACCGTCGACAACCTCGTCGACACCGTCGGCACGACGGTCGGCGACCCCGAGCGCCTGTTCCACGTCGCGCTCTGCTCCACCCGCACCCAGGCGTGCGGGGGCGACTTCCGGCTCTACGACTTCGAGCGGCGCGGACGGGGGCTGCAACGCCCGGTCGTCTTCACCGCGCGCAACGGGTCGACGATCTCCGGTCACGTGTGGGCGACGAAGGCCGGCCCGGCGAAGCGTCCGCTGGTCGTCATCACCAACGGGTCGATCCAGGCGTCCGAGCAGCTGTACTGGTGGGCCGCGCAGACCCTGGCCAAGGCCGGCTACGTCGTCGTGACGAGCGACCCGCAGGGCCAGGGACGGTCCGACCTGCTCGGCGCGGGGCCGGACGTCTTCGAGGGCGTCCACTCCCAGATCGCGGGCGACACGTTCTACGACGGCACCCAAGACGCGCTCGACTTCGCGCTGTCGACCCCGGAGCGGCCGTACTGCCCGCGGCCGAGCCGGAGCGGCACGAGCCACTGCGACAAGCAGCGGCGGCGCGTCGCCGCCGACCGGGCGACCGCCCACAACCCGCTCTGGGAGATGGTCGACCCGGACCGGATCGGCCTGGCCGGGCACTCCTACGGGGCGTCCGGCGTGTCGTGGGTGGGCCAGCAGGATCCGCGCGTCGACGCGGTCGTCGCCTGGGACCGGCTCTGCGATCCGTCCGCGACGCCCGCGACCTGCAGCACGGGCGGGACCGGCGGACCGGTGCCGCTGCGGGTCCCGAGCCTGTCGCTCACCGCCGACTCGTTCCTCGGCCTCGAGCCGCTGCTGCAGCCCGCGCCGGACCCGGACGCCAAGGGCGCGGCGTCGCGCGCGTTCTCGGCGCGCGGCATCGACAGCGGCACGATCGTCATCCGCGGCGGCACGCACTTCGAGTTCTCCTACATCCCGCTGTCGGCGTTCCGGGCGACGTTCCGCGGGATCGACCTGGCCGCGTGGTACACGCTGGCGTGGTTCGATCGCTACGTGAAGGGCGACGCGACCGCCGAGCGGCGCCTGCTCACCGACCGCTGGCGCCACGACCCCGTCGACGCCGACGTCGACCCCGACGGTGGCGGCAACCTCTTCAGCGAGCTGTCGCGGTCGCGCCTGGACGTCGGCCGGGTCGACGGCGCCCGATTCCGCTGCGAGGACCTGCGTATCGGGTGCGCCGGGCAGGCCGACGACGGCGAGGCTCCCGGCTGGGGCTACCTGAAGGTCGCGACCGCCCCCGACGGTGCGGAGGCGCGTCGGCCCACCGGCCCGTGACCGCCGACCGCCGCCTGTCGCGTCGCGGCCTGGTCGCCGGCGGGGTCGCCGCCGCGGCGGGCCTCGCCGTCGTCGGCCGGGTCGTGACGTCGGGCGACGACCGACGACGCGACGGCGGTGGGACCCGGGACGACGACGGCCCCCCGTCGGATCCCGCCGACGCGCCGCTGCTCGTCCCCGGACGGCTGCGCAAGGCGATCGGCCTGGCGCCGTTCGTCGGGCTCGGCGTGGAGCAGGGGCGAGGTGACTTCGACCCGGACCGCGGCCGGTTCGTCCGCGGTGGCCGGCTCGCGGGCAACGTCCAGCTGGCGTGCAACCTGCAGGCGTGGGGCAACCTGCCGGCCGGCGACGACCCCGGGCTGTTCCTCGACACCGGCACCGGGATCGTGCGGATCTGGGCGCCGTGGGACGAGATCATGGCCCCGGGGCCGGGGCGGTTCGACGGACGGACCCTGCAGGCGATCGACGCCAACGTCCGCGCCGCCAACGCGCTGCGCCCACGCCCGCTGCGGGTCGTGCTCGTCACGTCGCGCCACCCCGGATGGGTCACCGGCTGCGCGGCCCGCGACGCCGACGGGACGTACCGCCCGATCGACGTCGACGACACCCGCGAGCGCTACGTCCGCCGGTTCGACCCGTCACGCCGGGACGCGGCCGGCGACGCCTGGGACGCACTGCGACGCGGCTGGCGCCTGGCGGGGCAGAGCGGCACGGGGCGCCACCCCGTGCACCGGTGGCCGGGGTCGGTCGGCGACCCGACCGTCGACGGGCTGGAGCACGTCCGTCCGGGCGGCGCCTGGTACCGGTGGATCGAGTTCCTCGCCCGGCGCTACCACCCCGATCCCGACCGGCGGGCGACGGTGCACTTCCCCGACGCCCCCGACAACGTCGACGGCGCGTTCGTCGACCTGCTCGAGGTGATGAACGAGCCGAACTTCGAGTGCTGGCCGCAGTTCGTCACCGTCCGCGACGGACGGGCCGTCGTCCCGTCGGCCGACGACGCCGACGACGAGCGGATCGCGGTCGGGCCGCGGATGACCGCCGAGATGCTCCGCAGCGCCAACGCGATCTGCGCGGACGTCAACGACGGCGCCCGTCGGCCCCTGCTCTTCGGCGGGCCGGCGACGAGCGACAGCTTCCGGCCGGACGAGTCGTCGTCGGCGGTCATGGGCTACGACCGGTTCCTCCTGCGGCTCGTCGCGCTGCTCGGCGGCGGGTTCGCCGCCGACGCCCGGTTCGTGTGGACCCACCACGCCTACAAGGACGTCGAGCGGCGACGCACCGACTGTGGCGGTCCCGGCCCCGCGACGATCAGCACGTCCTCCACGGACTGGGTCGTGCGCCTGCTCCGCCACCGGACCGTCGACGGTCGCCTCCGTGGGGAGGGCCCGTCGGGCTGGCGGGGGTGGACGGGCTGGCCGTCGGGGCGCCCCGACGACGCGTGCGTGGCGCTCACCGAGGGCGGGTGCCGTCGCAACCGCGACGTACCGACCCGGGCCGCGCAGACCCGACGGCTCCGCGACGCGTTCGTGCGGTTGCGCGACGGGGAGCTGCGCGACGCGGTGGTCCTCTTCACGACGTTCCTCGCCTGGCAGGACGAGAGCGTCGACAACAGCGGCTACCTCCTGTCCCGCACCCGCGACGGTCGCGACCTGGGCCGCTCGCGGATCCCGCGCCCCCGCGACCTGACGCGGCAGCGCACCCCGCTGTACGCGACGTGGAGGCGGCTGCGGGAGGGGTGAGGCGACCCCGCCCGGTCAGCGCCGCGACCGGACGGTGTCGGCGGTCTGGGTCGCCGAGATGCCGGTGCCGCCGGCGTTCGTCGCCTTCACGGCGCAGCCGATCTTCCAGCCACGGTCGGCGGACGTGATGCGGTAGAGCTTCGAACGCTGCCACTTCGTGTCGCGCTCGCGCTTGCCCTTGAGGCGGAAGAACATGTACCGGAACTTCGGCTTGCCCTTCCACGCCCCGCGCCGGCAGGTGACGCGTCGCCCGACCCGCTTCGTGCCCTTGAGCTTGATCTTCTGGCCGCCGCGCGGCGACAGCGGGATCTGGGCCGACGTGACGTCCTGCTCGACGAGGGCGGCGTCGATGAACGTGCGGATCTCGGGCGCCGAGACGTTGGCGAAGAGGTTGTAGCCGACCTCGCACCGGCCGGCCGACACGTTGGTGATCCCGACGATCGAGCCGTCGAGGCTGCCGGTGCCGCCGCTGTCGCCCTGGCACGCCCCGTGACGGCTGCGGTACGTGCACAGCAGCACCGCGGGCGCGTCGACGCCACAGAGCCCGGACGGCACGGTGTACGTCGTCACCGACCGGAGCTGGCCGAAGTCGTCGGCGTTCGTCGCGGTGATCCCGAAGCCGGTCGCCCGGACCTTGTGCCCCCCGGCGAGGACCCGGTTGGGCGCGGCGAGCGGCAGCGCCTGGACGTTCGCCGAGAACGCCAGCGGGCGCGACAGGGTGAGCATCGCGGCGTCGGCGTCGAACGAGTCGTCGCTGTAGTTCGGGTGCACGCGCACGACCGACGCCGGGATGATCTGCCCGGCCGCGTGCGACGCCCGGTCGTTGATGTTGGGGATGCCGGCCGCCACGAGCACGTTGCCGGGGGCGGCGACGACGCCGCCCTCGCGGACGCAGTGGGCGGCGGTCAGGACGTGCGTCGGGTCGAGGATCGTGCCGCTGCACGACGCGTACTCGTCGGCGCCGAACTCGACCTGGAGCGCCACCGAGTACGGGGAGTCCGCGGTCGTCGAGCTCGCGGAGCCGCCGATGATCCGGTGGCCGGCGGTCGCCTCGGCCGGTGCGCCGCCGAGCGTCTGTCCGGCGGGCGGCGCGACCGCGGACCGGCCGATGCCGACCCCGTCGTCGGCCCGGGCGGTGGCGCCGCCGAGCAGCGCGAGCGTCGGGCCGGCCAGGAGGGTGAGGGCGAGCGCGAGGGTCCGTCGCAGGCGGGGGGAGGCGACCATCCGCTCCCACGGTACCGGTCGGCCGGAGCGTCGGCGACGGTCAGTGCGGGACGTGCGTCGTGAGGATCCGCGCGCCGTCCTCGGTGACGAGGATCGTGTGCTCCTCCTGGGCGCAGCGGGACCCGTCGATCGTCACCGCCGTCCACTGGTCCTCCTCCCAGATCCGGGCGTCGGGGGACCCGAGCGTGAGCATCGGCTCGATCGTCAGCGTCTGGCCGACGAAGAACCGGCTCGTCGCCCGCTTGTCGTACTGGTGCGGGACGTGCAGGCCGTCGTGGAACGCCGGGCCGACCCCGTGGCCACCGAACTGGTGGACGATCCCGTAGCGGCGGCGGACCTGCTTCTCGATCGCCCGGCCGACCTCGCGGACCTGCGCCCCGGGACGGACCGCGGCGATGCCGGCGGCGAGCGCCTGGCGGGTGGCCTCCATGAGGTCCTTGGAGCGCTGGTCGACGTCGCCGACGGCGAACGTCTGGTTGAGGTCGCCGTGCATCCCGTCGACGTACGCGGTGACGTCGACGCAGATGATGTCGCCGTCCTCGAGCGTCGTGTCGAGGTCGGGGATGCCGTGGCAGATGACCTCGTTGATCGACGTGCACGTCGACTTGGGGTAGCCGTTGTAGTTCAGCGTCGACGGGTACGCGCCGTGGGAGACCATGACGTCGTGCGCGATCTCGTCGAGCTCGTCGGTCGTGACGCCGGGGGCGATCGCGGCCGCGGCCGCGGCGAGCGCGGCGCTGGCGACGTCGGACGCGTGCTGGATCGCCTCGATCTCGCCCGGGGTGCGTGGGCGCGGCGCGACGGTCGGTCCGGGATCGCCGAGCAGGGCGTAGGGGGGACGGTCGATCCCGCGCGGGACCTTGCGCCGCGGGGACAGGCGTCCGGGGCGGAGCGGGGCGCGGGTCGACATCCCGTCGAATGTAGCGCCGGGGCGGAGCGGACGCCGTTCGGCGGGGCCGGCGGGGCGACGCGGACCCCGCTCGACGGGCATCGGGCTCGGGCGGGGGAGGGCTCCGCGTCCGCCGCGAACGACGTCGGGCCGGGCGGGTGCTACCGTCGAAGGCGGCTTCGCGCACCCGTTCCCCTCCCGAACCGCGTCGTCCCTTCATGGCTGCTGAGATGCCCGACCTCCGTGAAGGCCCGCGCGAAGAGTGCGGGGTGCTCGGCGTGTACGCACCCGGCCGCGACGTGGCGAAGTTCGCGTACTACGGCCTGTACGCGCTCCAGCACCGCGGCCAGGAGTCCGCGGGCATCGCGTCCGCCGACCTCGGCGGCTACATCATCACCCAGCGCGCGCTCGGCCTCGTGAGCCAGGTGTTCGCCGAGCACGACCTGCGGGCGCTCGCCGGCGACATGGCGATCGGTCACACGCGCTACTCGACGACCGGCGGCAACGACTGGGAGAACTCCCAGCCGATCCACCGCAACGACCGTCGCGAGCTGGCGCTCGCCCACAACGGCAACCTCGTCAACGCCGTCGACCTGCACGCCGAGCTCGTGGCGCAGGGGGCGCGGTTCCGGGCCACGACCGACTCCGAGATCATGGCGGCGCTCCTGGCGACGTCGGAGGCCCCGTCGCTCGAGGAGGCGATCGTCGCGGCGATGCCGCGGCTCAAGGGCGCGTACTCCACCGTCGTGATGGACCGCGACCGGGTGTACGCGTTCCGCGACCCGATGGGGATCCGGCCGATGGTCCTCGGCCGGATCGACGAGCAGGCGTGGGTCGTCGCGTCGGAGACCTGCGCGCTGGACATCATCGGCGCCCGCTACGAGCGCGACGTCGAGCCCGGCGAGCTGGTGGTCCTCGACGAGCGCGGGGTGACGAGCCGGCAGGTCGTCAGCGGAGCGCGCCGCGCCGCGTGCCTCTTCGAGTACATCTACTTCGCCCGCCCCGACTCGCGGATGAACGGCCGGCTCCTGCAGCGCAGCCGCGCGCGGATGGGCGAGCTGCTCGCCGCCGAGGCCCCCGCGCCGGGCGCCGACCTCGTCGTGGCGGTCCCCGACTCCGGCATCCCGGCGGCCCGCGGGTTCAGCCGGGCGAGCGGCATCCCGATGGACGACGGGTTCGTGAAGAACCGCTACGTCCAGCGCACGTTCATCCAGCCCGGCGACGAGCTGCGCCAGCACGGCCTGCGGCTGAAGTTCAACCCGCTGCCGGAGATCATCGAGGGCAAGAGCCTCGTCGTCGTCGACGACTCGATCGTGCGCGGCAACACGACGCGCCAGCTCGTGAAGATGCTCCGCGACGCCGGCGCCCGCGAGGTCCACTTCCGGATCACCGCGCCGCCGATCCGCAACCCCTGCCACTACGGGGTCGACATGTCGAGCCGCGAGGAGATGGTCGCCCACCGGCGGACCGTCGACGAGATCCGCGACCACATCGGCTGCGAGTCGGTCGCGTACCTCTCGATCGACGGGGTGTACGAGGCGATCGGCGGCGACGCGGCCGGGCACTGCGACGCGTGCTTCACCGGGGCGTACCCGATCGCCGGTAGCGAGGACCACCTCGGCAAGTTCGCCCTGGAGGGCGCGCTGCCGATGGCGAAGGCGTGACCGGCGCCGTCGGCGACCGGCTGCGCGCCACGCTGCGGGACGCGTTCGGGTTCGACGGGTTCCGTCCCGGGCAGGAGGACGCCGCCCGCGCGGCGCACGAGGGACGCGACGCCCTGGTCGTCATGCCGACCGGGGCGGGGAAGTCGCTGACGTACCAGTTGCCGGCGCTCTGCCGGGACGACCTGACGCTCGTCGTGTCGCCGCTGGTGTCGCTCATGCGCGACCAGGTCGACCAGCTCAACGGCCGTGTCGGAGACGCCGAGCCGGCAGGCCTGCTCAGCGGCCAGCAGGACCCGTCCGAGAACCGGGCGACGCTCGACCGGGCGGTCGCCGGGGGGCTGCGGCTGCTCTACGTCGCGCCGGAGCGGTTCGGGTCGGCGGCGTTCCTCGACCGGATCCGCCGCGCACGGGTCGGGCTGTTCGTCGTCGACGAGGCGCACTGCGTGAGCCAGTGGGGGCACGACTTCCGGCCCGACTACTTCCGGCTGGCCGACGCCGCCCGATGGCTGGGGGCGACGTCGATCCTCGCCGCGACCGCGACCGCCACGCCGAGGGTCGCGGCCGACATCGAGCGTCGGCTGCGGCTCGACGACCCGGTGCGGGTGCGGACCGGGTTCGACCGCCCCAACCTCACCTTCGCGGTGCGACGCTGCGCCGGACGGGTCGAGCGACGCGGCCGGCTGCTCGCGGCGTTGCGGGACGGTGGCGGGGCGCCGACGTTGCCGGCGATCGTCTACGCCGGCACCCGCGACAACGCCGAGCGGCTCGCGGCCGAGCTCGCGCCGGCGCTCGGGGTCGAGGCGCTCGCCTACCACGCCGGCCTGGACCGCGACGCCCGCGACGCGGCGCAGCGCCGGTTCATGGCCGGCGAGGTGCCGCTGGTGTGCGCCACCAACGCGTTCGGGATGGGCGTCGACAAGGCGGACGTCCGGACGGTGGTCCACGACTGCGCGCCGGCGTCGATCGAGGCGTGGTACCAGGAGGCCGGTCGGGCCGGGCGCGACGGCGGCCCGGCCCGGGCGATCCTCCTCGCCGACGGCCGCGACAAGGGCCTGCACCGGTTCTTCATCGACCGGGCGGAGACCGACGAGGCGACGCTCGACCGGATCGCCGGCGGGATCCAGCGGGCCACGGTCGACGGCCGGTACGACGTCGCCGTGGGGAGCCTGGACGGCGACGGCGACCGGGTGCGGGCGGTCGTCGGGCACCTCACCCAGGTCGGCATGGTGCAGCCCGCGCCCGGGCCACCGGACCGGGTGCGCGGCCGGCTCCGGGGCGCCTACGACGCCCGGGTCCGCGCCGACGTGGCCGCGCTCGCCCGCGAGGCCCAGGAGCAACGCTGGGCCCAGTACCACGCGCTGTGGCGGTTCGTGGAGTCCGACGCCTGCCGGCGGCGGGCGGTGCTCGACCACTTCGGGGACCGGGCGACGATCGACCCCGACGCGCTGTCGGCGCCGTGCTGCGACGCGTGCGTGCCGCTCGTGCTGCCGGACGCCGAGTCCCTGTCCGGCGCCGATCCGCGCGGCGCGGGCCGTCGGGCGTCGGCCGGGGCGCGCGACGCGGCGCGGCGGGCCGGTGCGCGACGGCGTGGCCTGACCGACGACGAGGCGGACGCCGTCGACCGGTCGATCCTCGAGGTCGCCCGCGACGCGGCCCCGCCGGTCGGGCGCACCCGGATCGTCGAGGTGCTGCGCGGCGGCCGGTCCCGTCGGCTGCTCGACGGCGGCTACGACGGCCTGCCCGCCTACGCCCGCCATGCGGAGGTGCCGGCCCGGACGGTGCTGGAGCGCGTCGACGCGCTCGTCGACGCGGGCGCGCTGCGCAGCAGCGGCGGCCCGTACCCGGTGCTCACGCCGACCGACGACGGGTAGCCGCGTGACACGTGGGCGGCGGCGACCGGCCGTGACGGGTGGCCCGCCTGCGGCGGGTGACCGGCCGTGACGGGTGGCCCGCCCCGACCCCGGGGGGCTGCCCTATCCTCGGCCCCCATGCACGACGAGACGGGCGGAGCGCCACCGACCCCGCCCGCCGCGGCCCCCGGGCGCCCCCTGCGGCTGGGGGTCCTCGCCAGCGGCTCCGGGACCAACCTCCAGGTGCTGCTCGACACGTTCACGGCGGACGCCGCCGACGGCGACCTGGCCCGCGTCGTCGCCGTCGGCGGCGATCGACCCGGCGCGACGGCGCTCGAGCGCGCCGATCGGTCGGGGGTCCCGTGGCGCGCGTTCCCCCGCGACGACCACCCGACCCGCGACGCGCGCGACGCGGCGATCGCGGCGTGGCTCCACGAGCACGACGTCGACCTCGTCGTGCTCGCCGGCTACATGGCGATCCTCACGCCGACGTTCCTCCGGGCGTTCCCCGACCGGGTCGTCAACGTCCACCCGTCGCTGCTGCCGGCGTTCCCCGGGATCCGCGCCGTCGAGCAGGCCGTCGCCTACGGCGTGCGGACCTTCGGCGTCACGGTCCACCTCGTCGACGACGGGGTCGACACCGGGCCGGTGCTCCTCCAGGACGCGGTGGTCCTCGACGACACGCCCGACGCGGACGCGGCCCTCGCGGCGATCCGGCCGCTCGAGCACCGTCTGCTCCCGGAGGCGGTGCGGATCATCGCCCGCGGTGGGGCGCGCCGGGATCCGGACGCCCCGCGCCGCGTGCTGCTCGACCGCGGCTGATCCGGCGCCCGCGTCGGGCGGCGCACCGCCCGACGCGCCGGTCCCGCGCACCGCGGGACCGGGGTGGGCTCAGTTGCCCAGCTGCTTCTTCAGCTGGTCGAGCTGCGTCTGGATCTGGTCCTTGAACTCCTTCGGGACCCCGTCGACGTCCTGCAGGCGCTTGACGCCGTCCTCGACGATCGAGGTCAGCTCCTTGCGGGCCTCCTCGGTCTTCAGGTCGCCGCTCTGCATGCGCTGCGTGACCTTCGTGATCTTCTCCTGCAGGTCCTTCTGGATCTTCTCGACCTCGCCCTTGGCGTCGTCGCTGATCCCGTCGAGGGCGCTGGGGGCGTCGGTGCTGCCGCCCGATCCCCCGGACGACGTCGTCGACGTGGTCGTGCCCGACGTCGACGACGAGGGCGAATCGTCGTCGTCCCCGCAGGCGGTGAGCCCGATGGTCGCGACGAGCAGGAACGGCAGCGCGAGGGCGCGGAAGGACGGCACAGAACTCTCCTCGGTGGTGTTCGTGGGGCCCGTCACGGAGTCGATCCGGCGGACCTCCGGGGGCGGAGGGTAGAGGGCGGGGCCGTGCGGGGTGGCCCCGGTCGCCACGCGGCGACCGGGGCGACCGGTCAGCCGGGGAGCTGGTCGAGCTGCGTGCGGATCTGCTCGAACGCCGACTTGATCTGGGCCGAGGAGTCCTCGAACTGCTTCTTCGCATCGTCCGGGAGGTCGGAGCTCTTGACGTCCTCGAGGAGGTCGTTCGTGTCCTTCTCGAACTCGTCGAAGAACTTCGTCGCCTCGGCCTTGGCGTTGCTCGGATCGGAGGCGAGCTTCGTGCCGAGCTCCTGGCTCCGCTTCGCCCACTTCTCCTGGTACTCCGTCATGCGCTTCTGGAGCTCGGCGTCGACGCCGGCGACGTCGCCACCGGTGGAGCCGCCGTCGTCGCCGGCGGTCGTGTCGGCCGGGGTCGTGTCCGCGGCGGTGGTCGGGGTGGACGCGGTGGTGGTGTCCTCGTCGTCGTCGCCACAGGCGGCGAGGCCCAGGGACATGACGAGCAGGGCGGGGAGCGCGAACGCGCGGATGGAGGGCATGGGTGTCGTTTCTCTGGTGGTGGGTCCGGGAGGCTGGTCCTACTGCCCCGGGATCGAATCGACCTGCTTCTGGAGCTGGTCGAACTGCTGCTTCTGCGCGTCGGGGATGTCCGCGTCGTCCGCCAGCTCGCGCAGCTGCTTGACGGCGTCCTGCGGGCTGATCTCGCCCTTGCCGAGCTTCTGCGTGATGTCGCTGGCGCGCTGACGCGCCTCCTCCTCGCTGAGCCCGTCGCCACCGCACGCCGACAGGCCGAGCGCGGCGACGAGCAGGGTGGGAAGGGTGAGGCTACGGAGACGGGACATGGGTTCCTCGGATCGCCGACGGACGTCGGGATCCTTACGCATCGGCGGGACGTAACCAAGTCGGGGCGCCCGATCGCCCCGCCGCACCGGCCGGGGCCTCGTATCCTGATGGCCGCCCCATGCTCGATCCCCTGGACGTCCCCACCCCCGATCGCGTGCCGGTGCGCCGTGCCCTGCTGTCCGTGTCGGACAAGTCCGGGCTCGTCGATCTGGCGCGTGCGCTCCACGACGCCGGGACCGAGCTCGTGTCGACCGGGGGGACGCTCGCCGCGCTCGCCGCGGAGGGCCTGCCGGTCATCGGCGTCGAGGACGTCACCGGCTTTCCCGAGATGATGGACGGCCGGGTGAAGACCCTGCACCCGCGGCTCTTCGCCGGCATCCTCGGCGTCCGCGACATCGACGCGCACGCCCAGGCGGCCGACCTCCACGAGATCGGGTGGATCGACCTCGTCGTCGTCAACCTCTACCCGTTCGAGGCGACGATCGCCCGTGACGGCGTGACGCTCGCCGAGGCGATCGAGAACATCGACATCGGCGGGCCGTCGCTCATCCGCGCCGCGGCGAAGAACCACGGCTACGTCGGGATCCTCACCGACCCGACCCAGTACGGGGACGTCGTCGCGGAGCTGCGCGACGGCGACGGGACGCTCGGCCTCGACACCCGCCGTCGCCTGGCGCTGCAGGCCTACGCGACCACCGCCCGCTACGACGCGGCGATCAGCGCCCACCTGGGCGAACAGCCGGAGTTCGCGCCGGACGTCGCCGACGGGGCGCCGGCGGCGTTCCCCGACGACCTGACCCAGGCGCTGGTGAAGGAGCGCGACCTGCGCTACGGCGAGAACCCCCACCAGCGGGGCGCGTACTACCGCCGTGCGGGCGGCCGCGCCCACCTCCTCGGCGGCGTCGACCAGCTCCACGGCAAGGAGCTGTCGTACAACAACCTCCTCGACCTCGACGCCGCCCGGGCGATGGCCCGCGAGCTCGACGAGCCGGGCTGCGTCATCGTCAAGCACAACAACCCGTGCGGCGCGGCGATCGGCGACGACCTGGCGTCCGCGTACGCCAAGGCGTTCGCGTGCGATCCGGTGTCGGCGTTCGGCGGGATCATCGCCCTCACCCGCACCGTCGACGCCGCCACCGCCCGGGGGCTGTCGCAGCAGTTCGTCGAGGTCGTGTTCGCCCCCGGCTACGACGACGACGCGCTCGAGATCCTCACCGGCAAGCCCAACGTCCGGCTGCTGCGCGGCGACGAGGCGGCGCTGCGCGGGCTGGAGTCGCTCGACGTGCGACCGGTCGTCGGCGGCGCCCTCGTCCAGGACCGCGACGCGGTCGTCGTCGACCGCGACGGGATGACGGTCGCCACCGCCGCCACCCCGACGGACGACCAGTGGCGCGACATGCTCTTCGCGTGGCGGATCATGCGCCACGTCAAGTCGAACGCCATCGTCTACGCCCGCGACGGCGCGACGCTCGGCATCGGGGCGGGGCAGATGAGTCGCGTCGACTCCGCCCGGATCGCGGTCGCCAAGGCGGCCGAGCACGGCCTCGACCTGACCGGCGCGGCGATGGCGTCCGACGCGTTCTTCCCGTTCGCCGACGGGTTGCAGATCGGCCTGGACGCCGGCGTGCGCGCCGTGATCCAGCCGGGCGGGTCGGTGCGCGACGACGAGGTGATCGCCGCCGCGGACGCGGCGGGCGCGGCGATGGCGTTCACCGGGCGCCGGCACTTCCGGCACTAGGCGCCCGCACGCGGCGCGACCCGCGGCGAGCCGCGTCGCCCCGCGACCCGGTGGGCCGGTCCGGGGCGGACCGGCGTGGGTGGCGCGTCGGGCGGGGGCGAACGGCCAATAGGCTTGCGGGGATGAGTCGCGACCAGGAACGCGTCCAACGGATCCACTCCGGCGGGCCGTGGGAGACCGAGCTCGGCTACTCCCGGGCGATCCGGATCGGGGACCGCGTCCTCGTGTCCGGCACCACCGCCGCGCGGAGCGAGGACGAGCCCGTCCCCCCGGGCGCGGCCGACCAGGCCCGCCTGGCGCTCGACACCATCGAGCAGGCGCTGGCCCACGCCGGGGCCGAGATGGCGGACATCGTGCGGACCCGCCTGTTCGTCGTCGACCTGCCCGCCAACGGCGACGCGGTGCTCGCGGTGCACGGCGAGCGGCTGCGCGGCGTCCGCCCGGTGACGTCGACGCTCGGCGTCGACGCGCTCGTCGACCCCGGGCTGCTCGTCGAGATCGAGGTCGAGGCGATCGTCGGCGCCGGCGCGGTGTACGAGGGATAGCGCGGACCCGGGCCGCGCCGCCGGCGCGCGCTCCGCGGCAGGTCAGGCGGCGACGGCGAGCGGCACGATCGGCCACGCGCCCTCGATCCGCTCGTCGCGCCCCTCGCGACGGAAGTACTCCTCGAGCGAGCGCGCCTGCTCGTCCGCCCAGCCGATCTGCTCGCGGTGCAGCGCCGCGAGCTCCAGCCGGCGCAGCTCGGGCACCCGCTGCCCCAGCCGCCACGCGACGCGCGCCGCCGCCATGGCGTCGGCGTCCGCGGCGTGGGCGTCGGTCAGCGGCACCGCATAGTGCTCGCACACCGCTCCGAGGGTGCGCTTGCCGCGACGGTAGCGGTCGATCTGCTTGTCGACGACGAACGGGTCGACGACGAGCAGCGCGTCGGGGCCCCCGATCCGGTCGACGAGCGGGACGACGCCGTGACGGCGGGCCTCACGGTCGAGGCAGGTGAGGTCGAACCGGGCGTTGAACGCGACGATCGGGACGCCCCGGACGACGTGGTCCGCGAGCAGGGTGACGATCTCCTCGATCGCCTCCTCGGCCGGGCGACCGTGCGCGCGGGCGTGCTCGGTCGTGATGCCGTGGATCTCGGTCGCTCCGGCGGGGATCTCGACGCCGGGGTCGACGAGCCAGCCGTGGCTCTCGGTCGGCAGCCCGCCGCCGACGATGCTCACGGCGGCGGTGACGACGCGGTCGGTCTCCACGTCGATGCCGGTCGTCTCGATGTCGAACGCCGCCAGGCGCCCCTCGTGCCAGCTCACGGCATCCAAGGTAGCCCGGGGGTCGGACGGCTCGCCGGACGCACGTCGGCCGGGAGGGCGCGTCGGAGGGCGGCGGATGGCGGTGGAGCGTCGCGCGACCGCGGATCAGGACGGGTCGCCGGACGCACCGGGCATGACGGCGCGCCGGGGGTCGGGGACTCGGGCCGGAACGTCGGACGACCAGAGGATCAGGACGGCTCGTCGGCCGGCGGATAGGCGTCGAGCATGACGACCGGCAGGCGGTCCCCGATCCACACGGCCCACGGTCCCGGCGGGGTGACGTCGTCCGGTCGCTCGCGCAGGAACGTCAGCCGTCGCCGCGGCAGGTCCGGGTTCGTGAACGCGACCCGCTCGAGCACCGAGGACGGGGCGAGGCGCTCGTCGCCGCGACGGAGCTGCCGCAGGCCCTCGCCGTGGACGACGCGGGTGCGGGCCTGGACGGGGGCGTCGTCGGGTCGCGGGTCGGAGCCGTCGAGCGGCCGCCACGTCAGATCGCGCCACACGAGCGACGGGCCGTCGGGGTCGAGGTCGTTCGCCGCCTCGGCCGCGACCGACACGACGATCTCGCCGGGCGCCGCGGGGTCGACCTCGAGCAGCCCGCGCTGCCCACGGTCCTCGAGGTGCCACAGGTCGAGGCCCGACGCGCCGGCGTCCGGCGGGGTCTCGGCGGCGGCCGGCCCGGCGGAGCCGACGGGGGCGGCCCCGTGCAGCCCGCGTTGCGCACCGACGACCTGCCAGGTGCGACCGTCGCAGTCCACCCGGCCCCCCACGTGCAGCCGTCCGACGTGCGACGCGCCCGCGGGCCCGGCCACCGCCGCGCCGGTGCCGCGTGGCGCGTCCGCCGACTTGCGCAACGCGACGACGAAGCTCGCGACCGCGACCGCGGTGAGCACCCCGACGACGATCACGAGCAGCATGCCGCCGAGCATAGGCCGTCGCCACCGCCGGCTCGTGCCACGTCGGGGGCCGGGTCCTCGGGCCGGGCCCGTAGAGGGCGGGAGGGGCGCAGCGCGGGCAGCGCGGCGGGCGGGAAGGCGCCCGGCCGCCGTCGAGGGGGATCACCGGCCGTGCCTCCGGCCGGTGCTCCACCTCGGCGACGGGGATCGACGCCCGGGGGGACCACCGTCGAGAGCAAGGGCCGGTGTGCCACGTGAGCGACGTACCCCACCCGCGTGGACCGGCCACCCACCCGCGGCCATCGGCCATCCGCGTCCACCGGCCGCCCACCGCCGCGGACCGCCCGCCACGACCACCCGCCACCGGCCGCCCACTGCCGCGGACCGCGCGCCACGACCACCTGTCACCGGCCGCCCACTGCCGCACCGCCCGCCACGACCACCCGCCACCGGCCGCCCGGCGCCGCACCGCCCGCCCGCCCCACGCCCCGCTCGGGGGTCGCCGTCGACGTCCGCGCGCGGTCAGTAGTCCGACCAGCCGCGCCGGGTGTAGTCGAGGATCCGTGGGCGATCGAGCGTCGTCGGGTCGACGTCGCGAGGGCCCCGGTCCCGGGGGAAGACGGTCGCCGCGCGCAGCACGTCGCGGTCGACGAACCGCAGGCCCTCCGGGACGGGATCGCCGACGCCCGGGGCGGGTGGGTCGCCGGCGCCGGCCCCGGCGAGCCAGAACCCCCAGTCCCCGAACGTCGGCACGTCGACGTGGTAGGGACGGCCGGTCCACCCGGCCAGGCGGAGCGTCTCGCCGACCGACCAGAACGCGTCCGGGGCGAAGTACGGCGATCCGGACTGGACGACCATCACCCCGCCGGGGGCGAGGAGGCGCGCCCGCAGCATCCCGTAGAGCTCGGCGCTGTAGAGCCGTGCCAGGCCCTGGTCGTCCGGGTCGGGGAAGTCGACGACGATCGCGTCGTACCGCTCGTCGACCGGGGTGCTGCCGGGACGGTCGCGCACCCAGCCGAACGCGTCGGTCGTGGTGACGTGGACCCGGCGGTCGTCGAGCGACCCGCGGTTCATCCGGCGCAGGCGCGGATCGGTGCGGGCCAGGCGCACCACCGCGGGGTCCAGGTCGACGAGGTCGATCCGCGCGACGTCGTCGTGCCGCAATGCCTCGCGGACCGCCATCCCGTCGCCGCCGCCGAGCACGAGGACCCGCAGGCCGGCGTCCGTCCCGCCCCCCGCCCGGTCCCGTGCGGCCGCGATCGCCGGGTGGACGAGCGCCTCGTGGTACCGGTGCTCGTCGCGGCTCGAGAGCTGCAGGTCGCCGTTGAGGAACAGGCGCACGTCGGCGGCGCCGCCGAAGGTCAGGCTCTCGGTGAGGTCGATCTCCTGGTAGGCGCTGCGCTCGCTGTGGACGATCGGGTCGTCGTAGAGCTGCTGGCGGGCGGACACCTCGAACCGGCCGGCGTAGGCGAGGCCGAGCGCGGTGACGACCGTCGCCGCCACGAGCACCGCCGCGGCGCCGAGCCGCCGTCGACGGTCGAGGTCGGCGCCGAACACGACGAGCACGATGAGCGCCGCGCAGGCGAGGTTGACGAGCCCGGCGGCCAGCGCGCCCCGGAGCTGCCCGAGCAGCGGCAGGAGGAGGAACGGGAACGACAGGCCGCCGACGAGCGCCCCGACGTAGTCCGCCGCGGTGAGGTCGGCGACCGCCCTCGCCGCCGCCTGACGCCGGATCCGCTGGAGGAGCTCCATGAGCAACGGCAGCTCCGCGCCGACGAGCAGGCCGCAGACGAACGAGACGACGACGACCGCGGGCGTGTACACCCCGGTGTAGGCGAACGACGCGTAGCAGAGCAGGACCGAGAACCCGCCGACGAGCGCGACCCCCGTCTCGACGGCGACGAACGCCCCCAGCGGCCGACCGAGCAGCGGCTTGGCGGCCAGGGCGCCGACGCCGAGCGAGAAGACGAACGTCGAGATGACGAGCGACGTCTGGGTGACCGTCGACCCGATGAGCACCCCGCCGAGGGCGATGAGCGCCAGCTCGTAGACGAGCGCGCACGCGGCGCACGCCCCGGCGGCGACGAGGAGCAACGCCCGCGAGCCGCGGCGGAGCGGGCGCCCCGTCGCGGCGTCGGGCGCCGGGTTCACGAGATCGATGCGGCGACCACGGCGCCGACCGCCAGGTGGGTGACGAACGTGACCCAGACCGCCGGGTGATGGTCGTCGTCGGCGATCATCCGGCCCAGGTCGCCGGGGGTCAGCAGGTCGACGAGCCGGAACACCAGGCCGATGAGCACGACCCCGAGCAGGCCGTAACCGGCGGCGTCGACGAGGCCCTTGCCGAGCTCGTCGTTCGACGACAGGATCGCGGTGACGACCGTCATCGCGTTGGCCGCCAGGCCGGACGCGAGGACGATCGTGAGGTCGAGGTTGCGGTCCTCCCAGATCTGGCGGCGCAGGTTGCCGGGGGTCGCGAGGTCGACGGCGATGAAGCCCGCGACGAGGACGAGCAGCCCGACGACCGAGTAGGCGGCCGCGGCACCGAGGCCGTCGAGGAGGTCGGAGAGCGTGTCGTTCATGGCGTCGGCGGATCTTCGTCTCGGTGAGGGGCGGGGGGCGGATCGGCGGGCGGCAGCGGGGCCCAGCGACTCGGGGCGGGAGCGGTCGCGTCGCCGGCGGAGGGGGCGTCGCCGGGGGAGCCGGTCGCGCCGGTGGCGTCGTCCGGTCGCGTGGGCCCGTCGGGCGGGCCGCCGGAGGACGGCGACGCGCCGGACGGCCCGGTCCCGGGCGACGGGCGACGGGGGGCGCGGCGGGCCTCGCGGCGTCGCTCGGCCCGCACCGCCCGCCAGCCGAACGCGGCGACGATCGATCCGACGATGAGGACGACGATCGCGAACAGCGCGTCGAGGCCGTTGGCCCGCAGCCAGTCGCTGCCGGGCTTGTCGGTCAGGCGATCGCCGTTGGGCACGGTGGCCTGGGCCTCCGGCGTCGCCGGGTCGCCCCCGACGAGCAGCGGCAGGGCGGCGGTCGCGTTGCGCAGCGCCAGGTCGTCGTCGTCGCCGAGGAGCGCCTTCTCGTCCAGGCCCGTGAGCCGCTCGAGGCGACGCTTCGCCTCGGACCCGGACAGGCCGGGGACGGTGCTGCGGACCGTGTAGCGGGCGGAGTCCTCGCTCTCGCAGGAGCTGCAGGTGTAGTTCAGCGACACGTCGAGCGTGAGCGAGCCCCTGGAGCACGACCCGACCGACGGGGTGCGGTCCGGTCCGCCGCTCGACACGCGATCGGCGTTCGGCCGCCCGCCCAGGCCGCTGCCGCTCACGACGATCTCGTAGCCGAAGCAGACGCCGGTCTCGGTGGTGGCCTCGGCGAGGGACTGCGCGAGCTCCGCCCGGTCCGGCCCGTCGATGAGCGCGCCGCCCGGGACGCTCGACGCGGGGATCTCGGGGATCGTGCCGGTGGTCGGGGTCCCCGGGGTCGTCGTGGCCGACGGGTCCTGTCCCACGACGTCGGATCCCGTGCCGGGCGCCGGGACGTCGACGATCGTCGATCCGCCGGGCAGCGTCGTCGTCGTCCCGTCCTGGGCCACCGCGGCGGGCGCGGCGACGCCGAGGGCGAGGAGCGCGCCGACGAGGGTCGCGACACCGCGTCGGGCGCTCACTTGCCGCTCCCCGGGCCGCCCCCGCGGAAGCCCTCGGCGCGACCGGAGTACGTGCCGAACCAGCCGCCGACGACCGGGTACCAGCGGGCGTAGGCGCGATCGGCGTCGTCGACGGTGATGTCGGTGCCCGACGGCTTGCGCGGGCGCACCGCGACGATGACGTCGGAGTAGCGCAGGAACACCCCGCCCGGGTCGGCGAGCCGGTCGGCGGGCTTCCAGGCGTCGGTGATGTCGTCGACGACCTCGTCGACCCGCTTGTCGCTCGTGAAGGTCCGGGCCCCGTTCTGGGTGCCGGAGGCGCGGTACTCCGCCTTGACGTGGCCCTCGACGCCGCCGCCGACGGACCCGAACGCCGCGACGACGGCGAGCAGCGCGGCGAGCGCCATGAAGCCGCCGCCGAGCAGCAACGTCCAGGCCTTGCAGCGGGAGCTCATGCGGCCCCGGACCCCGTGACGGTGAGGGCGTCGTCCGGCCGCGGCTCCGCGCCGGCCGGCAACGACAGGACGGTGGTGACGGTGTGGACGACCTCGCCCCGCTCGGGGTACAGGTGCCACGTCTCCCACGCCGTCGCGGCGCCCCGGGGCCGCGCGCGGAGCGCGGTGACCGCGTCCGGCGCGCCCGGGAACCAGGCGAGCAGCGCGTCGTCCCGGCCGGCGAGCTCCTCCTCGAGCCGGTGGGCCAGGCGTGGGATCCGGTCCGCGTCGGGCCGCTCCACGGTCCACGCGAACGCGTACCGCAGGCCCGGGTGGTCGACGACGGGGGGCGCCGAGGCGAGCGGCCGTCCGTGCGGGGCGCCGCAGGCGACCGTCTCCGTCAGCGCGACCCCGTCGAGCTCGAGCTCGACCGCGTGGGAGGCGCCGAGGACGTGGAGCCGCAACCGGTCGGCGCGGCGGGGGAGCGGGACGTCGAGCCGCGCGAGGCCGCCGGACGCGACCGCGCCGGGCCGCAGCGACCAGGCCAGCTCGCCCGCGGACGCGTCGGCGAAGGGGATGTCGAGACGGGTGAGCACGTCAGGCCCGCGGGGCGGGGGGATCGCCGTCGCCGTCGCCCGCGTCGTCGCCGGGCCGCTCGTCGTCGGCGACGTCCGCCGGGGTGGGCCCGCCGGCGGCGGTCCGCAGCGACGCGTAGGCGACCTCGGCGCGGCGGGCGAGGTCGCGCAGCTGCTCGATCCGGGGCTCGAGCGCCGCGGCCCGTGCGGCGTGGGCCCGGGCCAGCGGCTCCAGGTCGCCGAGCGCCCCACCGGCGCCGGCCCGTGCCTCCAGCCGCGACGCCTCGGCGAGCTCGCCGGCGCGCGCGGTGACCGTGCGGGCGACCGCCTCGCGGCTCGCGTCGAGGGCCCGGCGCGCCGCGTCGAGCGCGTCCCCGGCGGGGTCGGTGGGGGCGCTCACACGTCGCCTCCGCCGGCGCGGCCCGCGGCGTAGATCTCGAGCAGGTGGGCGGGGACGCCCTCGCCGGTGCTGACCTCCCACGAGCCCTCCGCCGACCAGCGCTCGAACGCCAGGCGCGCGCCATCGGCGGCGCGGTAGTCGGCGTACCAGGACTGTCCGCTCTCGGGCAGGCCGGTGGTGCCGGTCGACGTGTACCGGGCGCGCCCGGACTCGACCTTGCGGTAGCTCACGCCCGCCCACTCGACGTCGGCGCCGGACGGCTCCAGACCGCCGGTCGCCTCGATCGGCCGCCAGAGCGCCACGTCGGTCCCGTCCGACAGGTCGACCGACAGCCAGGCGCGGTCGCCCTGCCCCGTGTCCAGGTGGTACTCGTGCCAGACGTAGCCGTCCTCGTCGAACCGCAGCTGCCCCCGGACGACGTAGTCGTGGCCGCCGTGGGTGACGACCGCCCCCACGCCGAGCCCGTCGAGGGGGCCGCCGGGGCCCTCGGCCAACGGGTCGATCGGCCCGGAGATGGCGGGCGTGGCGCGCGACCCGCGGGCGCGGAGCCACCAGATCGCGGCGAGCGCGACCAGGACGACGAGGACGATGATCACGGGGACCATGCGCGCACCCTAGCGCGGCCCCGGACGCTCTCCCACCCCCGACCGGAGCGATCGGGTCCCACCGGTCACGCGCCTCGAGCGGCGACTTCGGCCCGGCTCCGCCGACGACCGGGGATGGGTGCGCGAGGTCACGGCGTCCGTCCGGCCGGTCGCGCACCATGTCTCGTTCGGGCGACCCGCGGACGGCGGGTCGCGCCGGTCCGCATCCCGGGCCGTCGGCTCCCGCCGGCGCCGCCCCACCTCGTCGATCCCCCGTGTCCGCAGCCCCCGCACCGCCACCCCTCCGCCCCTGGCAGCAGCAGGCGCTCGAGGCGATGGGCCGCTGGTCGGAGGGGACGTTCCTCATGGCCGCCGCGCCGGGCGCGGGCAAGACCCGTCCGGCGCTCGAGCAGGCCGTCCGGGCGCTGTACGCGCGCGACGCCGACCGGGTCGCGCTCGTCTGCCCGACCGCCCCGCTCACCCGCCAGTGGGCGGAGGCGGCCGCCCGCCTGGGGCTGCACCTCGCGCCCGACGCGCCCGAGCTCACCCCGCCCGCCGGGTTCCACGGGGTCGCGGTGACGTACGCCCGGGTGGCGCAGTCCGCCGAGCGGTGGGCGGCGCAGTGCCTCGACAGCACGTTCGTCATCGCCGACGAGGCGCACCACCTCGGCGACGAGCTCGCCTGGGGCAAGGGGTTCTCGCAGGCGCTCGGGCGGGCCCGGCGGTGGCTGCTGCTGTCGGGCACGCCGTTCCGGTCCGACGCCAGCCCGATCCCGGGCGTCCGCTACGACGACGACGGGATGGCGCTGCCCGACCACGCCTACGGCTACGCGGACGCGGTCCGCGACGGGGTGTGTCGGCCGGTGACGTTCATCCCGTTCGACGGTACGATGACGTGGCGGTCGGGCGACGAGACGGTCGAGGGGAGCTTCGCCGACCAGGTCGCGGGGGAGGAGCGCTCGCGCCGCTACCGCACCGCGATCTCGGCCGACCTCGAGGGCGCGCTGCCGAAGATCCTCGCCGAGGCCCACAGGCGCCTGATCGGGGTGCGCGAGAGCGGCGGACCGGGACCGGGCGCGGTCGCCCACCCCGACGCCGGGGGGCTCGTCGTCGCCGCCGACGGCGAGCACGCGCGCGCCGTGGCCGCGGTCCTGCACCGCATCGTCGGATCGCCGCCGACGGTCGTCATGCACACCGATCCACAGGCCCACCGCCGGCTGGCGGAGTTCACCCACTCGACCGACCCGTGGATCGTCGCGGTGAACATGGTGAGCGAGGGCGTCGACATCCCACGCCTGCGGGTCGGGGTGTACGCGACCGCGGCGAAGACGGCGATGATCTTCCGTCAGATCGTCGGCCGGTTCGTGCGCACGGTGCCCGGTCGGCCGCTGGAGGCGTCGTGGCTCTACCTGCCGGCCGAGGCGACGTTGCGCGCCCACGCCGCCGAGGTCGACCGCGACCTCGTCCCGCTGCTGCGGCGCAAGGAGGACGCGGACCCCGACCAGCTGCTCGACGACGAGGCGCTCGACGCGGCCAACCGGGTCGAGGACGAGGCGGGCCTGCGCCCCGCGTTCGAGGCGCTGGCGGCCGACATGGCCCCCGCGGCGCAGCTCGACCTCTTCGGCGGCGCGACGCCGGTCGTGACGGAGGAGCCGGTGGGCGGCGCGGTGGCGACGGTGGGCGCACCCGCCACCCTCGCCGCGCCGGCGGCGTCCGCCGAGGTCCCGCTGTGGCAGCGCCGCCAGCAGCTGCGCGACCTGCGCCACGGGCTCGTGTCGGAGCTGGGACGCAAGCGGGGGGCGACGCAGCGCGAGGTCAACGCGTGGGTCAACCGGACGGTCGGCATCACGCGCGTGGAGCAGGCGACCGTCGACCAGCTCGAGCGCTCGATCGACGTGCTCCACGACGCGCTCGCCGGGCGGGGTTGAGGCGTAGGCTCACGGGCATGGGTCGCCGCGTCACCGCCTGCCTCGTCCTCCCGTACGCCGTCGCGCTGCTCGCGATGGCGCTCGCCGGCTGACCGCGGGCGCCCGGACGGCTACGCCAGGTCCGCCACGACGTCCGCCAGCGGCTTCTTGATGCCGGTGAGGAACGGCAGCTCGTCGCGGACGTGACGGCGGGCCTCGGCGGCGCGCAGGTCGCGCATGAGGTCGACGATGCGGGTGAGCTCGTCGGCCTCGAACGCCAGCAGCCACTCGTAGTCGTTCAACGCGAACGCGCTGATCGTGTTGGCCCGCACGTCCTTGTAGCCGACGGCGAGCATTCCGTGGTCGCGCAGCATCGTGGCGCGCTCCTGCGGCTCCAGGAGGTACCAGTCGTAGGACCGCACGAACGGGTAGACGCAGAGGTACTTGCGCGGGTCGGTGCCCTCGAGGTAGGCCGGGACGTGGGCCTTGTTGAACTCCGCCTCGCGGTGCACGCCGATCGACGTCCACCACTGGTCCAGGCTCCGGCCCAGGTCGGTGCGGTTGAACCGCACCAGCGCGTCCTGCAGCGCGTCGGCGCTCGGGCCGATGAGCCAGAGCATGATGTCCGCCTCGGCCCGGAACCCGACGGTGGAGTACGTGCCGCGCAGGATCGCGTCGCCGCCGGTGAGGGCCGCCTCGGCGTCCCTGGCGAGCAGGGCGACGTCGCCGTCGGTGACGCCGCTCCCACGGGCGGCCGACCGCAACTTGAACGACGCGTACATCGCGTAGACGTTGACGAAGTCCTTCTGCTCGCTCATGGCCACGTCGACCATAGGGACTGGCCCGCCGGGGTGCGGGGCGCGCGCGTCGCCGACGGGGCGCTCGACCCCCTGCCGTCGGGTCGATCGGGCATGATCCCCGCCCGTGTCGCGCCCCCTCTCGCTGGTCATGCTCATCGTCGCGCTCGCCCTGGGCGGGCCGACGGCGGCCGGGGCCGCGGAGCCACCGAACCAGAACGACCCGTGCTCCAAGGCCGGTCGCAACACCTGTGGGACCAACGGATTCGGCTTCCATCAGCGCTACCGCTACGGCCTGCGGTGGTTCGGCAACTTCCGCCGTGCGATCCCCGACGTCACCGACTCCGCGTTCTGCATCGACCTGCGGTTCTGGTACCCGTCGAAGGCGTTCGCGTACCGCAAGCGCGACATCGCGGGCCTGCGCAACAAGGACGGCCGCCGGGTCTCCACGACGAAGCTCCGCCGGATGTCGTGGGCGATCTGGAACCACGGCCGGTCCCGCGACGCGCGCGAGCAGGCGGCGGTGATGCTCTACGTCCACGGGCTCATGGGCGACGGGGCGCCGGGCGAGGTCGATCCGCGTGCGGTCGGGGTGAGGTCCCGCTACGACCGGATCGCGCGCGACGCCCGGCGCTACGCGGGGCCCTACCGGGTCGAGGTGAAGGTGCCGACGAAGGCCACGGTCGGCGACCGGTTCCAGGCGACGATCCGCGTGCGGGCGGCGTCCGGTGCGCTCGTGCCGCGGACGCGGGTCTCGCTCCGGGGCTCGACCGGCGCGTCCGGCATCCCCGGAGCGGTCCGGACCGACCGCAAGGGCGTCGCGCGGGTCCCGCTCACCGCGACGACGGCCGGCGGCATCGACCTCAAGGCCACCGCCGGCGACCTGGCGGCCACCATGCCCGATCTGTACGTGCCGACCCGTGGCGCGTCGGCCCGCAGCGGCCAGCGGCTCGTCGTCCCGGCCCGGACGAGCGTCGAGGCCACCACGACGACCCGGGTGGAGCCCGCACGGGTGCGGGTCACGACGAGCGCGACGCCCAAGGTGCAGCTCGTCGGGGAGCCCAACCGGGACGCGATCACGATCGCCGGCGCCCCGGCCGGCTGGAGGGCCCGCGTCACGGTGCGGCTCTTCGGGCCGTCCCGCGACCCCGAGGCGATCAGCTGCGACGGGCCGCCGGTGGCCGAGGTGAGCTACGACGCCGGCCCCGGCGAGTCCCAGGCGCCCCCGGTCGTCGCCCCGACGGCGGGCTGGTACGGCTACCAGGTGATCGTGCCGAGCACCGCGTCGGTGATCGGGGAGACGACGCCCTGCGCGGTGCCCGAGGAGCGGTTCCGCGTCGAGGTCCAGCCGCGGGTGCGCACCCAGGTCAGCGACGCCGTCGTCACGCCCGGCGCCCAGCTGCGTGACCGCGTGTGGGTCGAGGGGGTCGGTACCGAGCCGATCACCGTCAACGCCCAGCTCTGGGGCCCGTACCCCGCGCGTGACGCGATGACCTGCGAGGGCGCCCCGCACTGGTCGGGATCGTTCGCCGCCCCCGGCGACGGGGAGTACCTCACCGACCCGGTCGCCGTCACCGTCCCCGGCTACTACACCTACCGCGAGGACACCCCGGCGGCCGGGTTCGCCCGCGCGTCGCAGACCGCCTGCGGCGAGGCGACCGAGACGTCGATCGTCCGTGGCAGCCCGCGGATCGTCACGCAGATCAGCAAGCAGGACACGACGGTGGGCTCCGAGGTCACCGACACCGTCGTCGTGACCGGACTGGGCCGGTTGCGCGCCGAGGTCAAGGCCGAGCTGTGGGGCCCGTACCCCTCGCGCGACGCGATGACCTGCGCCGGCACGCCCTACTGGCAGGGGACGTTCACCGCCGACGGCGACGGCAGCTACGTCACCGATCCGGTGAGGCTCGAGCAGGCCGGCTACTACACCTACCGCGAGGAGATCCTCGCGTCCGACGCCCACGACGGGTTCCGGACCGCGTGCGGGGAGGAGGCCGAGACGACGATCGCCCGCGCCACGCCGAAGGTCCGCACCCGCGTGTCGAGCCAGGTCGTGCGCCCCGGGTCGCGGATCTTCGACCGCCTGACCGTCAGCGGCCTGGGCAGGACGTCGGCGACCGTCGAGGCCGAGCTGTTCGGCCCGTTCCCGACCCGGGCGGCGATCCGGTGCACCGGCACGCCGTACTGGAAGGGCGCCGTCAAGGTCACCGGTGACGGGGATTACACGACCGCCCGCGTGCGGGTGGCGAAGGCCGGCTTCTACACCTATCGTGAGCGGATCGTGGGGTCCGAGGCCAACCGCGGCACCGTCACCGCCTGCGGCGAGGAGGCCGAGACGACGTTGGCGCAGCCGCTCATCCCGACCGACGGCGGCGAGCCGGTGGACGACGTGCAGGACGACGCGACGGCGGCGGCCGACGGGTCGCGGCCGACGTCGGTGACGCTCGACCGTCTGCGGATCCGTGCGACGGTGTCCCCGGTGACGATCGACACCGACGAGGGCATCCTCGACGTGCCGAACGACATCCGCCGTGCGGGCTGGTGGGCCGACGGCGCCGCCCCGGGGGGTAAGCGCGGGACGACGCTCATCGCCGGGCACGTCGACAGCGCGAACCGGGGCGCCGGAGCGTTCTTCCGCCTGCGGTCCGCCCGTCGTGGCGACACGATCGCCGTGCGCAGCGCCGACGGTCGCACCCGCCGCTACCGGGTGACGTCGGTGCGTCGGGTGGGCAAGAACCGGCTGCCGGCGAGCATCTTCCGGCGCACCGGCGCGAAGCGCCTCGTCCTCGTCACCTGCGGCGGCCCGTTCGATCGCCGCACCGGGCACTACCGCGACAACGTCGTCGTGACCGCGGTGCCGCGGTAGCCGGGTCGGCTCCGGGTGGCGCGGCCCCGACGGGCCGCACCACCCGGACGCTCAGGATCCGGCGAGCGCGACCGACGCGTCGATCGCCAGGGCGTTGAGCAGGCTGATCCCGGACGCCTCGGCCGAGACGACCAGGATCACCGTGTCGCCGGCGGCGAGCGGGACGGCGAGGCCGGTGCAGGCGCCGTCGATCGTGTCGCCGATCGAGACGAAGGGGGACAGCGGCGTCGTGTCGCACGAGGCCCCCGGCACCGCGTCCAGCGGCCCGCCGTAGGTGGACGCCCTGTACAGCTCGGCCCGCAGGGTGACCGTCGTGCCGAGCAGGGCCTGGGCCGTCCGCATCCGGGCGCCGACGCGGATCGCCGTGATGGTGGTGTCGGCGGGAACGATCGATGCGACCTTCGCGGCCGGCTCGTCGAACGGGATCGTGCCCCCCGTCAGCGGCTGCTCCGACGTCGAGGCGCCCTGCAGCGGCAGCAGCAGGCTGGTGCCGGCGAGGCCCCCGGCCACGGTGGTGGCGGTGCCCGAGCCCGTGGCCGTGGCGAGGGACGGACCTGCCGGCCCCGTCGGGCCGGTCGGGCCGGTCGGGCCGTCGGGACCTGCGGGACCTGCGGGACCGATGGGACCGGCCGGCCCGGTCGCGCCCGCGTCGCCCTTGGCCCCCGCGTCGCCCTTCGCTCCAGGAGCCCCGGCGTCGCCCGGCGCCCCGGGTGCGCCCGCGGCCCCGCCACCGGTGGGCAGCACGCCCGGCGCGAAGTGCCGCTTGTGCAGGCTGCCGTCGCGGATCTTGGACGCGGTGATCGCGCCGGCCTTGATCTTGTTGCCGGTGACGGCGTGGGTGCCGAGCTTGGCGTTGCGCACCGCGCCGTCGGCGATGTGGTGGCTCTTGACGTCGCCCTTGGAGAGCGAGACGGCGGCGTAGCTCGTGCCGCCGAGCGACACGAAGAGGGCGAGGCCCGCCATGACGGTGGCGGGCGACGGTCGGCGCGAGCGCCGGGTCGGTGGGGGTGACGAGGTGGAGGGCATGCGGGGAGCCTCCTCCTCCGGCAGGCCGCGCGCAAGATGGGTGAACCCGATTTCGCGGTGGAGCGCCACCCGGCGGCCCGGCGGGACCCGCGGTCGTGGTACCGGATCGATGCCCCCGGGAGGACTCGAACCTCCAACTCAGCGCTTAAAAGGCGCGTGCGTTGCCATTACGCCACGGGGGCCGCACGGCCAGTCTAGGTCACGGGCGGCGGCGTGGCCGGTGGGGCGCGGGTGGGCGCCCACGACGGAAGGACACTGGGGTGCACGTCGGCCCGCACCATCGCCACGACGCCCGGTTACCCTGCGCCCCACGGCCATGCCCCCATTCCGACGCCTGCTGGCCACCACCGTCACCCTCTCCCTGCTGGCGTTGCCCTCGACCTCGTCCGCCGCGCCGGCGCTCGACGGGACGTTCGCCCTGCCCGCCAAGCCGCAGCAGCTCGCGGCCGGGCCGGACGGCGACGTCTGGGTCACCATCGGCGATGCGGGGACCGACGTCGCCCGGGTGGCCCCGGACGGGGCGGTCACCGGATTCGACGCGCCGACCGTGAGCTTCCCGGTCGGCATCACCGCCGGGCCCGACGGCAACCTCTGGGTGACGCAGGCCGGAGGCGTCGCCCGCATCGACCCGGGCGACCCGGCGGGAGCCACGCCGTTCGCGCTGCCCGACATCGTCGACCCGCGCCGGATCGTCACCGGGCCCGACGGCAACCTGTGGACCGCCAGCGGCGACAAGGCGCTGCGGATCCCGCCCGCGGACCCGGCGACCGCCACGTCGTTCACCGTCCCCGGCATGGGGGCCCGCGGGATCGCGTCCGGGACCGACGGGCGGTTGTGGATCGTCGACGCCGGCGGAGGCCGCCTGGTGCGGATGGCGACCGACGGGACGTTCACCACGACCCCCGTCGGCGGGCTGCCGCAGGAGGTCGCGGCGGGCCCCGCGGGACAGGTGGCGTTCACGAACCCCGACGGCGCCCACCGTGTCGGGCGGTTCACGTTCGGCGGAGTCGTGGACGAGACCCCGGTCGGCACGGTCGACCCGTTCGGGATCGTCCTCGGCGGGGACGGCGCGTACTGGACGGCGGACTTCGCCGGACCGTCGCTCACCCGCGTGACGACCACGGGTGCGTCGACGAGCCTGCCGATGCCCCCCGGATCGGGCCCGCGGTTCCTCACCGCCGGTCCCGGCGGCACGCTGTGGGTCGGGCTGGAGACCGCCGAGAGCGTCGCCCGGGTCACCGGCGTCACGCCGCCCGCCGACGGTGGCGGGGGCCCCGGCGGCGGAGACGGCGGGCCCGGGACGCCCCCGGCGGTCGACGCCACCGCCCCGCGGATCACGCGGGTGTCGCTGTCGCGCCGGACGTTCCGCGCCGGTCGCCGGCTCGCCCCGGCCCGTCGTGGCCGTCGCGGCGTCGGCGCCCGGTTGCGACTGACGTCGTCGGAGGACGCCCGGTTGCGGATCACCGTCGAGCGGCTCACGGCGGGGCGACGTCACGGCCGGGCGTGCGTCCGTCCCGGTCGGGCGCGCCGCGGGGCACGGCGCTGCGCCCGCCACGTCCGGGTCGGCGCCGTGACCGTCGCCGCACGCGAAGGCCGCAACGCGGTGCGGTTCACCGGGCGCCTGCGGGGCCGCACGCTGCGCGCGGCCCGGTACCGGCTGCGGATCGTCGCCACCGACGCGGCCGGCAACCGGTCGACCGAGCGGCGCGTGCGGCTGCGGATCGTGCGCCGGTGAGCCCCGGCGACGGTCCGCGCCCGTCTACACTGTGCCGTCCCGCCCCCATGGTGTAGCGGTTAGCACGTCAGCCTTTCACGCTGGTAGCAGGGGTTCGATTCCCCTTGGGGGTACTGCGTTCCCGGCTCCGCGGCGGGCGTGGTCCCGCCGGTCGCGCCCGTCGTCACGGGTAGGCGAGCGCCAGGATCGGCCGCTCGCCGACCTCGATCCGGCGGTGGTTCACGAACGCCGCCGCATCGAGCAGCGCCGCGTGGATGTCGGGTCGGCGGGTGCGGAGGCCGTCCATCCCCGTGAGGCGCAACGTCAGGACGTCGCCGTCCTCGACGACGATCCGCGACGTGCCGTCGTCCTCGTCGACATGGGTCAGGCAGTCGATCCACGCGTCCATGTTGCCGCCGTAGCCGTCCATGAGGCCGAGCGTCCGGGCGAACGCGTCATGGAAGCCCTCCCAGTCGCGGACGGACGTCAGGTCGACGGCGATGACCGGCACGCGGCGCATCGTACGGCCTCGTCAACCGCGCCCGGGGTCGGTCGCGGACCGTCCGTCGGCGGGTGGCACGACGACGCGCTCGCCCGGGGCGGTGACCGCCCGACGGATCGCCAGCGCGATGAGCAGCCCGGCGAGGAGCTCGACGAGGAGCAGGGCCAGCAGCACCGTCAGCTGGATCCGCGCGGCGGTGGCGGGGCTCGCGCCGCCGAGGAGCAGCCCGACGAACGTGCCGGGGAGCGTCACGAGCCCGACGCTGCGGGTCTGGTCGATCACCGGCACGACGCCGGTGGTGACCGCGACCCGGACGAGCGGCGCCAGCGCGGTCGGGACGTCGTCTCCGAGCGCCAGGCGAGCCTCGACCTCGTCGGCGCGCTCGTCCAGGGCCTCGACGAGGCGCCGTCCGGTGAGCGTCGCGGCCGCCATCGCGCCGCCGATGAGGATCCCGGCGGTGGGGATCGCGGCGCGCGGCGTCACCTCGAACGCGCCGACGAGCAGCAGCACGCCCGTGACGCCCAGCGCCGGCAGCGCGATCGCGACGAGCGCGGCGCGTCGGGCCCCGGGGATCCGCCGGATCCGGCCGCCCGACGTGGCCCCCGCGACGACGGCCATGACCGCCACGAAGGCGAACGCCAGCGGCGGGTGCCGGAAGATCAGGGCGATGAGCGCCCCGACCACCGCGAGCTGGACGACGGCGCGGACCGTCGCCCGCGCCAGGTCGCCGGTGAGGCCGAGGCGCAGGCGCTACGTCAGCAGCGTCGCGAGGCCGGCGAAGCCGAGGCCCGCGGCGATCTGGGCGACCGCGGCGCTCACCGGCGCGGCTCCCCGGGGCGGCCCGACGCCCGGGCGGGCGTCGCACGGGTGCGTCCGGGGGCGGCGGCCGGACGACTCACCCGCCCAACCCCACGGTCCGGTCGGCGACGCGGGCGACGAGCCGGTCGTCGTGGGTCGCGACGAGCACGCCGATGCCCCGGTCGGCGATCCGGCGCAGCGCGTCGGCGACGTGGTCCGCCGTCGTCGCGTCCAGGGCGGCCGTCGGCTCGTCGAGCAGCAGGATGCGCGGGTCGCGGGTGAGCGCGCGGGCGAGCGCGACCCGGGCCCGCTCGCCACCCGACAGCTCGCCCGCCGGGCGGGTCGCGAACGACGGGTCGAGGTCCGCGTCGGCCAACGCCCGCGCGACGACGGCGGGGTCCGGGTCCGCCAGGCCGTGGACGAGGTTGTCGTGGACGGCGCCCGGCAGCATCACCGGGGCCTGCGCGACGAGGGCGACCCGGCGGCGCAGCGTCCGCGGGTCGACCGTGCGGACGTCGACCCCGTCGAGGAGGATCGTGCCCTCGTCCGGCTCGAGCAGGCGGTTGAGGCACCGCAGCAGGGTGCTCTTGCCCGACCCGGACGGCGCGACGAGCGCGGTGACGCGCCCGGGCGCCACGGTCACCGCGGCGTCGTCCAGCACGCGCCGGCCGGCGCGGGTCAGGCCGATGCCGTGCGCCACGATCCCGGCGTCGTCCCCGACGGACACCGGCCGATCCTACGGCCGCGGCGGAGGCCTACCAGTGCACCCCGCGCGTGACCCGCGCGAACGCCTGCCCGGCGCGGGTCAGCTCCTCGTCCCCGACGCCGGGCGGCAGGCTCCGCGTCGACGTGCTCGCCGACGCCCGCGCCGCCTTGGAGTCCGGGAACAGCTGGTAGCCGCGGTTGCGCAGGATGTCCATGAGCTGCGGGTTGATCGCGTCGACGAACGCCGCCGCATGGCCGATCGGCGACCCGAGCCGTCGCGGGCGGTGGACGATCCCGCTGGTGATGACCGCCGCCGCCTGCTCCGGCGACAGGGTCGGCACCCGGTCGTACGCCTTCGTCGGGGCGATCATCGGCGTGCGGACGAGCGGCATGTGGATCGTCGTGAACCGCACGCCGTCGGAGTGCGCCTCGGCCTGCACGGCGTCCGACAGCGTGTCGAGCGCGGCCTTCGACGCGATGTACGCCCCGAACCGCGCGGCGCGCGCCTGCACCCCGATCGAGCTGATGTTGATGATCTGCCCCTCGCCGCGCTCGCGCATCCCGGGCAGCAGCCGCAGGATCAGGCGGACGGGGGCGAAGTAGTTCAGCTGCATCGTCCGCTCGAAGTCGTGGAAGCGGTCGTAGGACAACTCCATCGACCGGCGGATCGAGCGCCCGGCGTTGTTCACGAGCACGTCGACGCGGCCGTGGTCCTCGATGACGCGGTCGGCGAGCGCGTCGATCGCGTCGTAGTCGGTGAGGTCGCACGGGTATGCGAACGCCGTGCCGCCCTCGGCCTCGATCTCCTCGCGGGTCTCGTCCAGCGCCTCCTGGCCGCGCGCGACGAGGATGACCTTGGCGCCCGCACGACCCAGCTCGAGCGCCGTCGCCTTGCCGATCCCGGACGACGCGCCGGTGATGAGGACGACCTTGTCGGCGACCGCGTCCTCGAGCGTGCGGTTGCCGTTGACGATCCGGTCGACGAGGTTCAGGGCGTAGAACGGCCGGAACCGTCCGGCGTTGCCGATCGGGGTGTTCGCGACCCGGCCGACGGTGTCGACGGGCTTGGAGACGATGCCGCCGATGCGGGGAAGTCGGGGAGCCATGCCCGGCAGCCTATGCCCCGCGGGCCGTGCCGGGAAGGGCGCGGATCAGACGCCGTGCAACAGCCCGCCGTCGACGGGGAGCGCGGCGCCGGTGATGTACGCGGCCCGCTCCGAGCAGAGGAACGCGGCGGCCGCGGCCATCTCGTCCGGGCGGCCGAGCCGTCCCGCGGGGATGCGGTCGCGGGCCGCGGCGTGCGCGCGCTCGAGCGTCCCGTACGACGCGGCGATCCGCCGGGTCGCGATCTGGCCGGTGAGCAGCGTGTTGATCGTCACCCCGTCGCCGGCGACCCGGTGCGACAGCGTCTTGAGCGCCGCGAGCGCCGCCGACCGCTCGGCGTTCGACAGGACGAGGTGGGGGAGCGGCTCGCGGACCGACGTCGACGCGACGTTGACGATCCGGCCCCAGCCCCGCTCCCGCATCCCGGGCAGGACGCGGCGCAGCAACGCCATCGGGGACCGGACGAGGTGGCGGTGGGCGTCCTCCCACCGCGCGTCGTCGAAGGCGAGCGGGTCGTCGCCCGCGGGCGGGCCGCCGGTGTTGAGGATCGCGATGTCGACCGGCCCCGCGATCCGCTCCGCCTCGTCGACCACCGACGCGGCCCGGTCGACGTCGGCGGTGTCCCAGGCGACCGCGCCGATTGCGCCGATCTCGTCCGCCGCCGCCCGGGTGCGATCGGCGTCGCGCGACGTGGCGACGACCCGCACCCCCTCGGCGATCAGCGCCTCGGCGATCGCCCGGCCGATGCCGGCGCTCGCGCCGCCGACGAGCGCCACCCGACCGTGGATCCCGAGGTCCATGCGGCCAGTATCGCGCGGCGCCCGTCAGGTGGCCGGGTGGTGGGCTCCCGGCGCTGGCGCGTCCGCGTCGCCGGGGCGCTCGCTCGCGACGGGCGTCGCGGGGGCCCAGCCGGGCGGTCCGACGAGGTACCCGATCCGGTCGCGGACGGTGCGCGCCGATCGCAGGTCGCGCCACAGCGCGCCGTACTCGTGGAACGCGGCCCGCACCGGGTGGTACGTCCCGATGTTCGTCGTCAGGCCGTAGCGCACGCGCTCGCCCTCGGGCTCGAACGTGCCGAGCAGGCGGTCCCACACGATGAGGATCCCCGCGTAGTTCTTGTCGAGGTACTGCTCCTGCGACCCGTGGTGCACGCGGTGGTGGCTGGGGGTGTTGAAGACCGCCTCGAACCAGCGCGGCAGCCGCTCGATGAGCTCGGTGTGGATCCAGAACTGGTAGAGCAGGCTCCACGACTGGGCGAGGAAGATCATCCACGGCTCGAACCCCACCAGCGGCATCCACGCCCAGTAGATGATCGTGTCCCAGCCGGTGACCGTCTGGCGCAGCGCGGTCGACAGGTTGAAGCGCTCGCTGGAGTGGTGGACGACGTGGTTGGCCCAGAACAGCCGCACCCGGTGGGCGAGTCGGTGGTACCAGTAGTACGACAGGTCGTCGGCGAAGAACAGCAGGACCCACGTCCACCAGGCGTCGGTGGGCAGGCTGATCGGCGACAGGACGAAGAGCCCGGCGTAGGCGACGGCGACGACGAGCTTCCAGCCGAGGTCGCCGATCACCTTGCCCAGGCCCAGGGTCATGCTCGTCGCGGCGTCGCGGGCGTCGTAGCCCAGCGGGCGGCGGTCGTCGTCGTCCCGCGCCCGCGGCGACCGGTACGGCGCGGTCATCCACCGAAGCCGGCGCCGGCGGTGCGCGTCGGCCGGCCGGTCGGTGGCCGGCGCGTCGTCGTGGTGGTGGCGGCCGACCGTCCGCAGCAGCACGAGCTCCATCGCCACGAGCAGGACGAAGAACGGGATGGCGGCGACGATGAGGTTGACCATGGCGGCGGGGATTCGGGTCGACGGGCGGCGGGCACCAACGGCACCCGATCTGGTTGTACCAGTTGAGTGGTTGTACCAGTTGAGTCGTCGATCGGCAAGGGTCGATGCGTCGGGGCGTCGTGCCCCGGGCGGGTCCGGCGCCGGCATCGCGTCGGTTGCGCAGGGTGGGCCGGATGGTGCCCGCCCCGGCGGGTCGGATCCGGCCCACGCCACCCAGGGAGGGCGTGACGCGGTCGCGACGCGTCCCCCTGCGTGGTCGCGTCGCCGCCGCACTGGTACAACCACGGCGATGCCGATCGACCTCCGCCCGCTGCCCGACGGCGTCCCGCGCTCCGAGGGCGTCCACGCCCGGATCCGCGCCGCGATCCTCGCCGGGGACCCCGGTCCGGACGAGGCGCTGCCGTCGGAGCGCGAGCTCAGCGACGCGCTGTCGGTCCACCGCCACGCGGTGCGCGAGGCCCTGAAGCGGCTGGAGCAGGCCGGGCTCGTGCGGATCTCGCACGGGGGACCGACGCGCGTCCGGGACTGGCGGCGCAGCGGCGGGCTCGACCTGCTCCTCGACGTGGCGCTCGCCCCGGACGCCCCGTCGCGGCCCGGGCTGCTGCGGTCGGTCGTCGAGCTGCGCGCCGCGATCGGGGTCGACGTGGCGCGACGGTGCGCCGAGCGGGCGTCCCCGGACGCCCGACGGGCGCTCGCGGACGCCGCCCGGGCGCTCGCCGACGTCGTCGCATCGCACGGCGACGGCCGGGTCGAGCGCTTCGTCGCGCTCTGGGACGACCTCGTCGACGGCGCCGACAACCTCGCCTACCGCCTGGCGCTCAACTCGCTCGTCGAGGGGCTCGCGGCGATCCCGGGGGCCGACGACGCGCTGGCGCCCGTCGCCGACGACGCCGACCGCCTGCGCGACCTCGCCGACGCGGTCGTCGCCGGCGACGGCGACGCGGCCGCCGCCGCGGTGCGGCCCACGCTGGAGCGGCCGCTGGCCGACCCCGCCGCGATCCTCGGCGTGGGCGCCGGCCGCTGAGCCGGCTACGGCCCGGCAGGCAGTGGCACGTCGACCCACTCGACGCCGGCGTCGCGGACGCCGAGGTCGTGCCGGCGCGCCCACCCGTCGACGGCCTCGGCGGCCCCGTCGTCGGCGGGGATCGCGATCTCCACCCCGACCCCGACCGCGCCGTACCCGGTCGTCCGCACGACGACGTCCAGGCCGTGCAGCTCGTGCTCGGCCCGCCCGGCCACGGCGTGCGGGATCTCGACCCGGCGCAGCGACCGCGGCTCGCGTCGCACCCACGTCGCGGCGGCCAGCGCCCCCTCGGTCGCGGCGGAGTACGCCCGGACCAGGCCCCCGGCGCCCAGCAGGACCCCGCCGAACCAGCGCACGACGACCGCCGCGACGTCGGTCGCCGGCAGGCCGTCCCCGCCCGCCGGCGCGTGGCCGAGGAGCGCCTGCAGCATCGGCGCGCCGGCGGTGCCGGACGGCTCGCCGTCGTCGTTGGACCGCGTGACCTCGCGCCGCGGGCCGAGCACGAACGCCGAGCAGTGGTGGCGCGCGGCGTGGTGCGCGCTCCGCAGCTCCGCGAGCAGCGCGCGGGCCCCGGCCTCGTCGCCGACCCGGCGCAGCGTGCAGACGAACCGGCTGCGACGGTCCTCGTGCTCGAACGTCACGTCGCGGCCCGGCGCGAGGGTCAGGTGCGGCGGACCGGGCGTCGTCGCGGCCCCGCTCACGTCCACGCCCGGCCGTACGCCGCCTGACGGTCGCTCAGCATGTCGATCCCGATCCCCAGGCTGGCGAGCTTGAGCCGGGCCATCTCGGCGTCCATCTCCTGGGGGACGCGGTGGACCCCGGGGGCGAACCGCTCGCGGTCGACGACGAGCGCCTCGACCGCGAGCGCCTGGTTCGTGAACGACAGGTCCATGACCGACGCCGGATAGCCCTCGGCGGCGGCGAGGTTGACGACGCGTCCGCCGGCGAGCAGGTGCAGGCGGCGGCCGTCGACGACGTAGCGCTCGACGAGCGGACGGACCTCGGTCGCCGGGCCGTCCGCGACCGACGCGAGGTCGGCGAGCGAGATCTCGACGTCGAAGTGCCCGGCGTTGGCGAGGATCGCCCCGTCCCGCATCGCCCGGAAGTGCTCGGCGGTCAGGACGTCGCGGTTGCCGGTGACGGTGACGAACACGTCGCCGGCCGCGGCGGCCTCGAGCGCCGGGGCGACGTCGTACCCCTCGAGCTTCGCCTCGAGCGCCCGGATCGGATCGATCTCGCAGATCGTCACCGCCGCGCCCATCCCGCGCGCGCGGGCGGCGACCCCGCGGCCGCACGACCCGTACCCGAGCACGACGACCGTCCGCCCCGCGAGCAGGACGTTCGTGGCGCGGAGGATCCCGTCGAGCGCCGACTGGCCGGTGCCGTGGCGGTTCTCGACGACCCGGTGCGTCTCGGCCTCGTGCACGGCGAGCACGGGCACCGTCAGCTCGCCCCGGTCGGCCATCGCCCGCAGGCGCAGCGCGCCGGCGGTCGTCTCCTCGGTCCCGCCGATGAGGCCGTGCGCGGGCGGGTCGTCGGTGACGTCGCCCCCGGCGTCGTCCGCCTCGCCCGCGCGCCGGATCCCGTGCCACAGCGCCAGGAGGTCGCCGCCGTCGTCCATCGTCACGACCGACGTCGGCCCACTCCCGGGCCGCCGCGGCCGTGGACCGCCGGGCGGCTCGGCGAACGCCACGGCGCGCTGGTGGGCCATGACCGTCGCGCGGTCGGCGCGTCGGCGGGCGAACACCGCCGCGCCGTCGCCGACGACGAGCGCCGCGGCCACCTCGTCCTGGGTCGACAGCGGGTTCGCCGCCGCGATCCAGACCTCGCCGCCGCCCGCCTGGAGCGTCCGCACGAGGTTGCCGGTCTCGGCGGTGACGTGCAGCGACGCGGCGATCCGGACCCCGGCGAACGGCTGCTCCCGCGCGAACCGGGCCCGCACCTGGGCGAGCACCGGCATCTGCGCGTCCGCCCAGTCGACGCGCGCCTCGCCCGCGCTCGCGAGCGACAGGTCGGCGACGTCGTGCGGAACCCGCGGCGGACGGCGACGCGGAGGGCGGCGGGACGGGGGCATCCGGTCGCCGCTCAGGCGATCGCGGTGGCCTCGATGACGCCGGACGGGTCGCTGCGCCCCGGGCCCGTGGGGAACGACAGGCGCAGGAGCCGTCCGCCGTCGACGCCGACGTGGGCGATGATCGGGGGCACGACCGCCGCCGACAGCTCGTCGAGCGCCTGGGCGACGTCGAGCAGGCTCGGCCGCAGCCGGATCCGCCAGGCGTCGACGTCGCCGGCCGGCACGCGCGCCTTCTCGCGCCCCTCGACGCGGATGTCGAGCGGCCAGTCGACGACGGCCGCCACCCACACCCGGGGCAGGAACCGCGCCCGATCCTGGAGCGGCAGGACCCGGAACGCCGTCGCCAGTCCGAGCACCGGGACCATCGACCGCGAGTACGGGCCGAGCTGGCCACCGATCTGGGGCACCTGGACGTCGCGGAACGACGCCGTCTCGTCGAGGACGTGGCGACCCTTGTCGGTGAGCTCGAGCCGCTGTTGCTGGGCGACGAGCGTGCCCGACCGGCGGCGGTACGTGATCGTCGCCGAGCCCTTCAGCCGCCCGTACGCCTCGGCCTCGATCGCCTGGACGAACGTGCGGTCGTCGTCGGCGCGGAGGGTCAGCGACCCGGTGCCGACCTCCTCGCCGTCGACCATCGCCCGGTAGTCGGTGCGCTCGGGGGCCTGCAGGTCGGGATCGGGCAGCGGCTCGTCCATGCGCGCATCATGGCGGATGGCGCTACCGTCCATCCGTGCTCCGCCGACGATCCGCCCGCGTCGGCCTGCGCCGTGGACCGCACCACCCGATCCGGCGAACGACGATCCCGGCGGCCCTCGGCGCCGTCGTGCTCGGACTGTCCGGCACGGCGTCCGCGAGCGCGGTCGGCCATCCCGGCGTCGAGCCGCGGTCGACGCCGACCGTCGTCGGCGTGGCCGCCGGACCCGCGGCGCCGGCGACCCGGGCCTCCGTCGCGATCCCCGCCGGGCGGACGGCCGCGGAGCGCGGGAGGACCGCCACGCCCCGGATCACCGGCGGGCGGCGGGTGGCGGCGTCGGCGGCGCCCTACACCGTGCTCGTGTCGGTCGCCGGACGGTCGGGGTCCGACGGCGCCTGGACCTGCAGCGGCGCGCTCGTCGCCCCGGATCTCGTCGTCACCGCCGCGCACTGCGTGACGACCGACGGGGGCGCCCGGGTCGGCCGGTCGCGGATCGCCGTGGTGGCGGGAGCGACGAGCGCCCTGCCGCCGCTGTCCTCCACGGCGCAGCGGCGCGGGGTCGCGGCGTTCCGGGTCCATCCGGAGTACGACCCGCGGCGCGACTCCGACGCGTCCGGCAACGAGCGCGGCGGCGACCTCGCGACCGTGCGCCTCGACGCGCCGGTCGACACCGGCTCCCCGGACGTCGGGACGATCGCGATGGCTCCCGAGCTGGCCCGGCCCGCGTACGGCGCCCGGCTCACGGCGTTCGGGTACGGCCAGCACCGTGTGGGCGAGGCCCCCGACGGGCGGCTGCGGACGACGAGCGGCCCGCTGCGCGACCCGTTCGGGCGCCGCGCCTGCGGGTACGGCAACGAGGCGGTCGTGCTCTGCGCCGTGGCCGACGACGGCTCGGTCTGCGCGGGCGACAGCGGCGGCCCGCTCGTCCTGCCCGGCACGCCGCCCCTGCTCGTGGGGGTCCTCTCCTACGGGCCGGACGCGTGCGCCCGCGGGGACCTCAACGTCTACGCCGACCTCACCGCGCCGGAGAACCAGCGGTTCGTGCTCGGCGACGACCGTCCGCCGACCGCGCCGCGGGGCGGCATCCGCGGCACGGCGCTGTCGGGCGGCCCGGTCCGCGTCGGGCGCCGTCTGCGCTGCCGCAGCACCGGGTGGCGCCACGCGCCGACGCTCACGTTCCGGTTCACCGTCGGGTCGCCACCGCGGGACCTCGCGACCGGGGTCCGCGAGTACGTGCCGACGGCGGATGACGTCGGCCGTCCGATCACCTGTCGGGTCCGCGCGACGAACGACGGCGGGACCGTCGAGATCCGGCCGGCGGCGTTGCGGTGGGCGCTCCCGACGGTGCGCCGGGTCGAGGCGGTCGACGGTGGCGTGCGCGTCGCGTTGCGGGACGGGGGCCGCGCCAACCGGATCCTCGTGACGATCGACCGGATCACCGGGTCCGGGGCGCGGCGCCGGGTCGTGCGGCGCCAGGTGCGGTCCGACCTCGACGCGCCGGTGACCGTCCCCGCCCGGCTGCGGGTCGGGGCCCGTCATCGGGTGACCGTCACGGCCGTGCGGACCGAGGACGGCGCGCGCACCGTCCGCGTGGCCGCCGTCCGCGGCCGCTGACGCACGACGCCGGGCCGTCGCGGCGGGGGCCGGGGCGGCCGTGGGCCGTGCCCGCCAAACCTTCACAAAGCCGTGGTAAGGTTCCGCCGTCCCCATGGACGCCCTGACGATCAACGAGGCGGCGGAGACCTCGGGCTGGAGCCCGCGGATGCTCCGCTACATCGAGGAGCTGGGGCTCGTGGAGCCTCCGCGCTCCTCGGGCGGCTACCGCCTGTACGGGCCCGGAGAGCTCCAGCGCCTGCGCACCCTGCGCCAGCTGCTGGACCGCTTCGGCCTCGGTCTCGGCGACGTCGGCTTCGCCCGTCGGATGCAGACCGAGTCGGATCTGCGCACGACGGTCGAGGGGTGGCTCAGGAGCGAGGCGGCCCGGCCGGAGCACGTGCCGGCCGACGACTGGCTCGCATGGGAGCAGGACAAGCACGAGCGACTGCTGGCAGAGGCCACACGTCGCGACACGACCCTCAGGGAGACCCGATGAGCACCGTCCTCCAGCAGAACGACTTCAAGGTCCGGGATCTGTCGCTGGCCGCCGCCGGCCGCAAGCAGATCGAACTCGCCGAGCACGAGATGCCCGGCCTCATGCAGACCCGCGCGGAGTACGCCGCCGCCCAGCCGCTCGCCGGCGCGCGGATCATCGGCTCGCTGCACATGACGACGCAGACCGCCGTCCTCATCGAGACGCTCGTCGCGCTGGGCGCCGAGGTCCGCTGGGTCTCCTGCAACATCTTCTCGACCGACGACCAGGCCGCCGCCGCGGTCGCCGTCGGGCCGAACGGCACCCCCGAGGACCCGCAGGGCGTCCCGGTGTTCGCCTGGAAGGGCGAGACGCTGGAGGAGTACTGGTGGTGCACCGAGCAGGCCGTCGTCGGGTGGCCCGCCGACAAGCCGGCGAACATGATCCTCGACGACGGCGGCGACGCCACGATGCTCATCCACAAGGGCGTCGAGTTCGAGGCCGCCGGCGCGGTGCCGGACCCCTCGACCGGTGGCTCGGAGGAGTTCCAGATCTTCCTCGGCCTCCTGCAGCGCTCGGTCGCCGAGGCGCCCACGCGCTACACCGAGATCGCCAAGCACCTCAAGGGCGTCACCGAGGAGACGACGACGGGCGTCCACCGCCTGTACGAGCTGGCCCGCGACGGCAAGCTCCTCTTCCCGGCGATCAACGTCAACGACTCGGTGACGAAGTCGAAGTTCGACAACCTCTACGGCTGCCGGCACTCGCTCATCGACGGCATCAACCGCGCGACCGACGTCATGATCGCCGGCAAGACCGCCGTCGTCTGCGGCTACGGCGACGTCGGCAAGGGCTCGGCGGACTCGCTCCGCGGCCAGGGCGCCCGCGTCGTGGTCACCGAGATCGACCCGATCAACGCGCTGCAGGCGTCGATGGAGGGCTACCAGGTCGTCACCGTCGAGGACGTCGTCGAGACCGCCGACATCTTCATCACGACGACCGGCAACAAGGACATCCTCACCAAGGACCACCTGGTGCGGATGAAGAACAAGGCGATCGTCGGCAACATCGGCCACTTCGACAACGAGATCGACATCGCCGGCCTGGCCTCGGTCCCGGGGATCGAGAAGGTCGAGGTCAAGCCGCAGGTCCACGAGTGGGTCTTCCCCGACGGCCACTCGATCATCGTCCTGTCGGAGGGCCGCCTGCTGAACCTCGGCAACGCGACCGGCCACCCGTCGTTCGTCATGTCGAACTCGTTCACGAACCAGACGCTCGCCCAGATCGAGCTGTGGGCGAACAACGGCGACGGCAAGTACGAGAACCAGGTCTACGTCCTGCCGAAGACGCTCGACGAGAAGGTCGCCCGGCTGCACCTCGACGCCCTGGGCGTGAAGCTCACGAAGCTCACCCAGGAGCAGGCCGACTACATCGGCGTGCCGGTCGAGGGCCCGTACAAGCCCGACCACTACCGCTACTGAGCGGATCCGCCCCCGTCCGTCGGGGGCGACGGAGGTGACGACGGGCGGCCCCAGGGCCGCCCGTCGGCGTTCCGGGGCGACCGCGCCGCGCGCCCGTCGCGTCCTTACGCGTCGCGGGCGTCGTAGGCGGCCTGCGCGGCCTGCACGTCGCCCAGCGATCCCTCGAGCAGGTCGATGAGCGCGAGCACCCGCTCGGCGACGTCCGCGCCCAGCGGCGTCAGGCGGTACTCGACCCGCGGGGGGATGACGGCCTGGACGTCGCGCAGCACGAGGCCGTCCCGCTCCAGCGTCTGCAGGGTCTGGGAGAGCATCTTCTCGCTCACCCCGTCGATCCGGCGGCGCAGCGCGTTGAACCGCACCGGCCCGTCCCGCAGCGCCGCGAGGCTCAGCGCGCCCCACCGGCTCACGACGTCGTGGAGCAACGGCCGCGACGGGCAGTCGCGGGCGAACACGTCGGGGCCCGGGGCGGACGTCGGGGTGGTGGACGGGGGCGTCACACGTCGATCGTAGCGCAGAACCGGTGTAGTTGCGTAAGCACTAACATTTAGAAAGCACTATGGGAAACGATGGTACGGTGGACGTGTCGACCGGGGAAGTGGGTCGTACCCCGCCCGGTCCATCCACCACCAGCAAGGGAGCCTGCTCATGCGCATCACCGTCACCGGAGCCACCGGCCAGCTCGGCCGTCACGTCGTCGACGCCCTGCTCGACCGCGGCGTCCCCGCCGGCGACGTCGTCGCCGCGGTCCGCACCCCGGACCGGGCCGCCGATCTCGCCGCCCGTGGCGTCGAGGTCCGCGAGGCGGACTACGACCGTCCCGACACCCTCGCGTCCGCGCTCGCCGGAACGGACCGCCTGCTCCTCATCTCGGCCAGCGAGCCGGGCAAGCGGGCGCCGCAGCACCGGGCGGTCATCGACGCGGCCCGCGCCGCCGGGGTCGGGCAGATCGTCTACACGAGCCTGCTCAAGGCGGACGTCGCCACCTACGCGCTCGCCGACGAGCACCGCGAGACCGAGCGGTACCTCGCGGACTCGGGGATCCCGCACGTCGTCCTGCGCAACGGCTGGTACACCGAGAACTACACCGGCGCGCTCGCGCCGACGCTCGAGCACGGCGCGCTGCTCGGCGCCGCGGGCGACGGTCGGGTCGCGGTCGCGAGCCGACGGGACTACGCCGAGGCCGCCGCGGCGGTGCTCACCGGCGACGGCCACGAGGGCGCGGTGTACGAGCTCGGCGGCGACCGCCCGGTGACCCTCGCCGAGCTCGCCGCGACGATCGCCGACGTCGCGGGCCGGCCGGTCGCGTACCGGGACCTGCCCGAGGCCGAGTACGTCGCGGTGCTCGAGGGGGCGGGCCTGCCGGCGCCGGTCGCCGCGATCCTCGCCGGGGCCGACGGGGGCATCGCGCGGGGCGAGCTGACGACCGACAGCGGCGATCTGCGTCGCCTCATCGGGCGGCCGACGACGCCGCCGGCGGACACGATCCGCGGGGCGCTGGAGGCCGTCGCCGCGTGAGGGCCGCCCGCCGGCCGGAGGGCGTCGGCCGGCCGACGCCCGTCGGTCCCGGGCGGCGCCGCGGGTCGCATCGACCGGGCGTGAGGGGCGCGCGACCGAGAGCGGCGACGCGCCAACTTGAAGATTGCGCGTGCAATTTCCGTCGGGTTCGTCCGCCGTGCGCGTCTCACCCGTCAAGCGTCCACCACGGTGGGCGCGGGCCAGTGCCAGGCGCTGGATGGGACCCGGCTCACGGGGTGCGGTCAGCGGTGGGGGATCGCGGCCGCACCCCTTGAGCCCTCCGTCGACGCTCCGATCGGACGACCCACGCGACGAGCGCCACGCCGACGACGCCGGTGGCGACGTTGAGCGCCACCCCGGCGATCGCCTGCGTCCCGGTCAGGTCGTCCGCGCTCGCGCCGAGCATGGCGTACGACAGGCCACGCGGCCCGGACGCCAGCGCGGTTCCGAGGGCCACCTGCCATGCGCGCACCCCCGCCAGGCCGAACGCGTGGTTCATCGGGGCGTCCGGCACCGCCGGGGCCAGGCGGCTCACGACGACCGCGGTCAGCCCGTGCCGGCGGGCGAACCCGACGAGCGCCGTCGTCCGCTCCCCGCCGACGACCGTGAGCGCGTCGGCGCCGATCCGGGCCGAGAACGACCGGGCGAGCAGGGCCGACAGGACCGCGGCCGGGACGATGAGCAACGCCCCCGCGACCGCGCCGAACAGCAGCCCGGACGCGGCGGCCATCACCGCCCCGGGCACGAGCAACGCGACCGCGACGCCGCTGACGAGTACGAACGCGAGCGGCGCCCACGCCCCCGCGGGCTCGATCCGGTCGCGGACCGCGTCGGTGCCGACGAGCCCGCCGACGGTGAACACCGCCGCGAGCGCCGCGAGCGTCCCGACGAGCGCGCCGATCCGCAGCCACGCCCGGCGCCGCGCGATCGGGTTGGGGTCGACGTCGGTCACGGCCGACGCCACGGTAGCGGCGCGGCCGCCGGACGTCGGCCCGGCGCTCCGCCGGACGGCGTCGTCCGGTGGCACGGCCCGGCGTCCCGCCGACGGTCCGTCGAGCGGCCCACCGGACGTGGTCGTTCCGTCCCCGACCGCCGCGCGCCCGGCGGTGGTGCGGCTACCCTGCCCGCCATGGACCGACCGTCGGGCAACCCACCGTCGACGCCCGCGGGCGCGCCGGGGCCCCGGCGCGTCGCACGTCGTCGTCGCCCCTCGTTGGCGGTGATGGCGGCGCTCGCGGCGCCGGTCGCGTCGTCCTCCGCCGCGTCGTCCTCCGCCGCGTCGTCGACCGCCGGGCCGTCCTCCGCCCCGGCGTTCGCGACCGCCCCGTCGACGCCGGTCCGGCTCGCCGCGAGCGCCGGCCCGGCGGGCGGCACGGCGACGCCCCGGATCGTCGGGGGCGCACCGGCCCCGATCACGGCCTTCCCGTGGCAGGTGTACGTCGAGATCGACGGGCTCGGCTCCTGCGGCGGCTCGATCCTCGGGCCCCAGACGGTGCTCACCGCCGCGCACTGCGTCACCGACGACGCGGGCGGCGTCGTGAGCCCCGCCCGCAACGCCGTGTACGTCGGCGCGGGCTACACGGACCTGCGGCAGCGCACCTCGACGGCCCAGGTGCGGACCGCGTCGGCGGTCCGGCGTCATCCCCGGTACCGCGGGGACGTCGGCGAGGACGACGTCGCGGTGCTCCAGCTCGCGACGCCCCTGGACCTGTCGGGCCCGTCGGTCCGCGCGATCCCGATCGTCGCGCCGGGCACGGTGCTCCCGACGGGCGTGGGCGCCACCGTCAGCGGCTACGGCCAGCAGCGGCCGGGCGCGCCGTCCGCCGGCGACGGGCGGCTCATGTCGACCGGCGCGACGATCGGCGACGCCGACGCGGGGGAGTGCACCGTCGACGGCAACAGCGCGGTGGTCCTCTGCACCCTGCCGTCCCCGAACGGCACGTGCTACGGCGACAGTGGCGGGCCGCTCGTCACCGGGTCGCCGGCGGTGCTCATCGGGGTCGTCGAGGGGGGTCGCTCGGCCGATTGCAGCACCGGCGGCAACCGCTACGCCAACCTCGCGGCGCCGGAGATCCGGGCGTTCATCGACGGTGCGTCCACGGTCCCGGTCGCGCCCCGGGGCGGCGCCGGGACGGCGTTGCGCGGCATCGCCCGTGCCGGCGGCACGCTGACGTGCGACCCGGGCGGCTGGTCCGGCGTCACGTCGTTCTCCTACGGGTTCGCCGCGGCCGCCACGCTGCAGGACGGGCCGGACGCCACCTACCGCCTCACGCGCCATGACGTCGGACGGCGGATCCGGTGCATCGCCCGCGCGACGAACCCGGGCGGCACCGGCGTGGCCCGCACCGGGGAGACGCCGCCGATCGCCGCGTCGCGCAGCCGTCCGACGGTCGAGATCCGCAAGGCGTCCTGTCGTCGCCGCTCGTGCACCGTGCGGTTCGACGTCCGGGAGCCCGACTCGTCGTCCGATCCCGAGCGGATCACCGCCGAGGCCCGCCGTACCGTGCGGGTCCGCTGCCGGAGCGGCGCGCGGGCGCGGCGTTGTCGCTCGGCCCGTGTCCAGCGGCTCAAGGTCACGGGATCGCGCGCGAAGGGCTACCGCGCGGTGCACAAGCGGGTGGGCGTGGGCCGGGTGCGGTTCCGGGTCCGGGCGATCAGCGCGGCGAGCGGCCTGCGGTCCCGGTTGGCGAGCCGCGCCAGGACCGTCCGGTCGCGGTGACGCCCACGTCGGTGCGGCGGCCCCGGGACGTCGTCACGACCCGCAGGCCGTCGCGGCGACCGTGAGCGACCCCGGGGCATGCCGATGGCCGCGACGCCGGGCCGTGCCGGCGCCCGCGACGACGGCGAACCGGATCGCCCGTGGCCAAGGGCGATCCGGGCAGTGGGCGCGCCCCGGCTCGAACGGGGGACCTTCCGGGTGTAAACCGGACGCTCTGACCAACTGAGCTACGCGCCCCATGGGCGTGCCGATCGTACCGGCCGCCGTCCGGGCCGGGGTGCGGTGGCGATCGTCGCGGCGACCATCTAGCCTGGGAAGGGTCATGGCGGACCTGTCGAAGATCGCGAAGAACCTGCAGGCGTTCCAGATGGCGATCAACGCCCACGACCGCGAGAACCCGACGCACGAGGCGTACGGGATCGGCCTCGCCGCGTTCGACATGGATCGCCTGGGGCTCGACGAGGGCGAGCAGATCCTGCCCGGGATCACGATCCACTGCGACGCGGGCGTGTCGGGCAACTTCCGGGTCCTCTGCGACGGCGACCACGACGAGGAGCTCGAGGAGGCCGCGGAGGAGGTCGTCGAGGCGGTCGGGGTGCGCAGCGGCGCGGCCGACGACGGTGGGCTCGGCGGCCGGCAGGTGCCGCCGCCCGAGGAGTGGTGACCGGGACGGCGCACCCGGCCACGCCCGGGTGCGCACCGCGGTGCGCACCCACGACGATCAGGCGGTGGTCGACGATCCCGCGGTAGCGGGTCGCCTCACCGTCGAGGAGCGATGGTGGGACGCACCGCTGTCGCCGCGCGACCCCGGCCCGCGACAGCGGGTCGCGTCACCATCGGGGGACGATGGTGGAGCGCACCACCGTCGCCCGGTGACGCGGGTGGGCCGCTCCGATCAGGCGGTCGCGTCGCCGTCGGCCGGCGGGTCGCCGGCCTCGGGGGCGGACGCGTCGGCGGCGGTCGGCTCGTCGGCCGGCGCCTCCGGCGTCACGTCGGCGTCGGGCACGGCCTCGGTGGGCGCCGCATCCGCAGGGGGCGCGTCGGCGGCGGGCGTGGAGGGCTCCTCGGCCGCGGCGCGCTCCGCCTCCTGGGCGGCGAGCGCCTCGCGGAGCTTGCGACCCAGCTCGCCCCCGATGCCGGAGTCGCCCGAGCTGAACACGCCGCCCGGGATGCCGGGCTCGCGACGACGACGCCCACCACGGTCGTCGCCCCACGACGGGCCGCCGCGCCGGTCGCCGCCGGGACGCCGCGGACGCTCGCTGCGCTGCGGGGTCATCGCGTGCTGGACGTCCGCGGTGCGGGCGAGCGCGAGCAGCGCCCACGCGGCCTTCTGCGCCTCTCCGCCCTCGCTCGCCACGTCGACGCGCCGGGCGCGCTCCGCGAACAGCTGCTGGGTCGGCCGGTCGCTCTGCAGGGCGACCCCGATCTTCGCGCTGCCGATGTGCTCGATCGCGTCCTTGACCTGCTGCCGCTGGTCGGTGGTGCCTGCGATCGCCGCCCGCGCGTGGGGCAGGATGTCGCGTGCGCGCACCGCGGCGAGGATGATCCACGCCGCCTGGTCGTCGGTCTCGGGCTTGGCGCCGTAGGCGCGCCGTCCGAACTCCTTGCCCGACGACCCCTCGCCGGCGAGGATCTCGGCCACGTCGAACCGTCCGGCCACGCCGACCGCCCACTCGACGGCACGCGCATCCGGGTCCATCGCGCGCAGCAGGTCGAGCCGCTGGCGCAGGAAGATCTCGTCCCACTGGAACCGCCGACGGCCACCGCGACCGCCGCCCCCGCCGGAGCGTCGACGGTTGCGACGCCGACGCTTCCCGCCGCCCTGGGCGGCGTCGCCCTCGCCCGGCGCGGCGTCCGCCTGCGCGGAGTCGCCCTCGGCCTGCGTGCCGTCGCCGGGCGCGCTCGCGTCCGGCGCGTCGGCCTGCGCGGCGTCTCCGTCGGTCGGGCTCCCGCCGGACGCCGGGGCGTCCGCCGCCACGGCGGCCTCGGTCGCCGCCGGGGCGTCGCCGGCCGGGGCCGGAGCGCCCTGGTCGGAGTCGGACGGCGAGGGGGCCGGGTCGCCGTCGCCGGGCGCGGCCGACGCGGTCACCGCGGCGTCGGCGTCGGCGGGCGGCGTGGCGGGCTCCGCCGCCGGAGCACCGCCGTCGGCTGGCGCCGCGGCAGGGGCGGCCGGGTCGGGGCCGTTGGGCTCGGTCGTCGGATCGTTGTCGTCGATGGCGGCCACGATGCTCCGAACGCTACCGCGGCCGCACCGGGCGCGCGCCCTTCATGTGCGCGCGAGGCGGCCCGGCCGGCCTGGGGTACGCTGCGGCGCAGTGCGAGCCGGCGTCGTCGTCCCCGTCCACGGGTTCACCCCGTACCTCGTCGAGACCCTGGACGCGGTCCTGGGCCAGACCGAGCCGGCCTCGTCGGTGGTCGTCGTCGACGACGGCTCGAGCGTGCCCCTGGCCCTGGACGACGCGCAGCGCGACCGGGTCCGGATCGTGCGGCTGGACCGCCGCCTCGGGCCCGCCGGGGCGCGCAACGCGGGCGTCGCGGCGTTGCCCGACGACGTCGACCACGTGGCGTTCTGCGACCACGACGACGTCTGGCTTCCCGGGCACCTGGCGGCGATCGCGCGCGCGGCCCGCCGGCACCCCGACGCGGGCGCGCTGACCGGGGACGCGGAGATCGTGGGCCCCGACGGCCGCGTCACCGGGGAGCGGTGGACGGCGCTGACGCCCGGACGGCACCGCTGGTTCCTCGTGCTGCCGGTGATCTACGAGCGCCACCCGATGTGCACGTCGGCGACCGTCGTCCGGCGCACCGCGTTCGACGAGGTCGGGGGCTTCGACGAGACGCTCGACCAGGCCGAGGACCTCGACCTGTGGCTGCGGTTGCTCGAGGCCGGGCACGACCTCGTGTCGGTGCTCGGCGCGACGGTGCGCTACCGGCGCCACCCCGACGGCCTGACCCACGACCTGGTCGCGCTCGGCGGCGACCTGCGACGGGTGCTCGACGCCCATGCGGACCGCGTGCCCGACACGGTGCACCGGCGCGCGGTCGCGGCAGCGGTGCGGGGGATCGCGGCCGGTCACGCCCGCCGCGGCGAGCCGGACGAGGCACGACTGGCGCTCGCCGAGGCCCACGCGCTCATCGCTCCCCGCCCGTCGGAGCGGCTCCGCGAGCTGGCGTTGCGGGTGCCGGGCCTGCGGGACCGGATCGGCAGGCGATCGCCCTACGGCGTCGGTTGATCCGCGGCGCGGTCGACGAGACGGCGTCGCGGCGTCGTTTCGTGCATACTTCCCGATCCCGAGGGGGCGTAGCTCAGTTGGTTAGAGCGCCGGCCTGTCACGCCGGAGGTCGCGGGTTCGAGTCCCGTCGCTCCCGCTCCAGGGAGCCTTCGCGAAGCCCCGCCCCGTGCGGGGCTTCGTCGTCGGTGGGCCCTGCCGCGTCGTCACGTCGGGGACCGGCCGGGGAGAACGCGGCCGAGCCCGCCTCCAGCCGCGGACCTCGGCGATCCGTCCCCGGGCCTCGTGGTCCGGCAGGTGCCCGCCTTTCCCGGTCTCGGCGGCCTGCCCGAACTTGGAGTAGGACGCTTGACAGCGCACGACCTTGTCGAGCGTGAATCCGAAGCGCGCCGACGCGGGCTCGTACAGCGCACGGCGGTTGGTCTGCTGCTCCTCCTCCAGCAGACCACGTCGCCGGAGCAGATGCCGGTGCCGGTGCCGGCCCGATCCGCCCCGGTCGCGTGGGCGCCCATCGCGGCCACCGGGCCGTGGTGGCCGACACGCTCGAGTCCGTGGGCGAACGGACCGGGTCGGGGCCGGCGAGCCGGGGACCGGCGGCTCAGCGCCCCGCGGTGCGGCTGTCGGGCACCAGGGCCGGGAACGCCGTGGTCCGGCCGTCGAACGCGAATGGGGTGGCGGTCCGGCAGGCGGGGGCGCCGCCCGCGTCCAGCAGCAGATTGAGCGGGGTGGGCGGGCGGCCGGCGTGGGAGCAGTCCGACGCGGCGAGCTGACCCTTGGTGGCGATGTCGGCCAGTCCGCCCGGCAGCGGGTACGGGTTGTCGCGGTGGTTGGGGTGCCGTCGCGTGTAGCCGACCAGGCTGTCGCTGTTGATCGGCAGGCTCATCCGCAGCATGTGGGCGGTTCCACCGTGGATCGTGCGCGCCGTGGGCTGCGTGGCCGCCGGGGCGTTGGCGAGCGTCACGCCGAGCTCGCGGTGGTAGGCGCTCAGGTAGCGCAACGCGGGCAGCGTCAGGTCGGTGAGCGGATCGAGCCGGTCCATCAACGGCCCGATCGCGTCGAACACGCGGGTGAGGGCCGGGAAGCCCCGGTCGAACCGGTCGAGGGTCGGGCCGAGCCGATCGAGCGTCACCCGCAGATCGGGGGCCAGCGAGCGCAGGTCCCGCAGCGTCGGCTGGATCAGCGGCACGACGGGTCGCAGGTCGGCGAGGACCGGGGCGGCGTCCCCGGCCACCCGACGGGCGGTCACGAGCGTGCGCTCCGCCTGGCCCACCACCGCCGGCAGGGCACGGACCGTCGCCCGCAGCGCCGGCTCGATCCCGGCGGTCGTCGACGTCACCGCACGGCCGTGGACGATCAGGTCGCCGATCGCGGCCTGCTGCGCCCCGATGGCCGAGAAGGTGGTTCCGAGGTCGCGGATCCCGGAGCGCACCGACGCGGACTGTCGGTCGAGGACCCGGAGCACAGGCTCGGCGGCGTCGAGCGTCGGCTCGATCTGGGCGGCGGCCGCGTTGAGGTCGTTCCCGCGACCGCGCAGCGCCCGGGAGAACGACCGGGTCAGGGCCTGAAATCGCGGGCGCGTCTCGCCGTCGAACACGTCCAGGATGTCGTCCAACTCGACGACCTCCTCGACGTCACCGGCGGCGAGACGACCTCCGTCGGGGATCTTCGGTCCGTCCCGGTCACCGAAGGAGAGCGCGACGAACGTCTCGCCGACGAGCGTCTTGGACCGCAGGGTCGCCCGGGTGCCCTTGGGCAGCGGAGCGAACCGCGGCTCGATCTGGAGCGACACGCGCACGACCTTGCCGTCGCGGCGGATGTTCGTCGCCTTCCCGACGGTCACGCCGCTGATCCGCACGTCGGCGTAGCCGGCCAGCTGCGTGCCCTGCTTGAAGTCGGCCCGGACGGTGTACGGCTCGGCGCGCAGCGGGACCGATCCGCCGAAGCTCGTCCACAGGAACAGCAGCAGCCCGAAGCTCGACAGTGCGAACAGCACCATCAGGACGAGCTGGAGGGGGTGCGGCGCGTTCTTGTTCATCGGCAGAGCCCCACCGCGTTGAGGAGAGGCTTGACGGCCGGCTCGAGCGGGCCGAGGTTCGGCAGGGCGACGCAGCTGATCATGAGCTGGCCACGCCAGATCTGGCCCAGCGCGTCCTGGGTGCTGAGCATCGAGTTGCCGTTCTGGGCGAACCAGGCGAGCCAGAACAGGTAGCCCTCCTCGGGGCCCTCGGGGTTGTGGCCCAGGATGTTCACCGCGTGCGCCAGGTCGCGGGTGATCCCGTGGATGTCGCCGATCAACGGCCGGAGGGTCTCCAAGGTGGTGGTGACCTCGTCCAGCACGGCGGCGCCCTCGCGACCCAGCGCGGGCAACGGCCGGAGGTTGCCCGGCAGCTGGCGCAGTAGCGGATCGAGGCGCGGGAGGGCGTCGGCGGTGGCGCGCAGCGCGGTGGTCACGTCGGGGGCGGCCCGCCGTAGCTCGGTGCCCAGGGCGGCGGCCTCGCCGACGGCGGACCGCGCGGTCGATAGCGTCGGCGGCAGCTCCGTCAGCGAGCTGCGCAGCTCGGCGTCGCGGCGCCCGACGGCCGTGAACGTCCGGGCGGCCGCGTCGAGGAGCCGCGACAGGTCGCCGTCGCGCGCGTCGAGGGCCTCGCTGATCCGGCGGATCCGGTGCACGCCGGTGCGGACGAGCCGCCGACGGTCGCGCAGGACGGAGAGGACCCGGTCGAGCTGGCGACCGGTCGGCACGGCCAGGGCGACCAGATCCCGGAACCGCTCGGTGGATTCGCCGTCCAGGCCCTCGGCCGTGGCGGCGAGGAACTGCTGCAGGTACACGCGCGTGTCGGCGTCGACGCTGGCCAGCACCTCGTCGATCTGCACCTGGGGGGTCGTCTGCCGGATGGGCAGCACCGTGTCGCCGTCGACCTTCGGCTGGTCGCGGCGGCCGGGCTGCACGTCGATCGCCATGTCCTGCAGGGCGGTGCGTGGACGCAGGGTCAGCCGGGCGTCGCGGTGCACGGCGTCGAGCTTGTCGCGGCGCAACCGCATCGTGATGATCGCGGTCCCCCGGTCGGTGCGACGCACGTCGGAGATCTCGCCGACCGGCACCCCGGCGACGGTCACCTGCTGGCCCTGGCCCCCGACGACTGCCTGCGCGTTGGCGAACTCGGCCCGCACGGTGTACGAGTCCTGCCACGGCAGCGGCACCCGCTGGTTGACGAGCAGGTAGCCGGCGACGACGAGGGCGGCGACGGCGGCGACGGCGATCACGACGACCGCCCACCACTGCTCCCGGATGCTGCGCAGGTACCGCCTCATCGCGTCGCCTCCGGGTCGAGTAGGCGCGACAGTGTGCTCCGCAAGCGCTCGGCGGCGGGACCGTCGCCCTCCAGCAGCCGTCGGGCGGCCGCGGGCGCCGGACGGGCACGTGTCGCGGACCCGCGGTACATCCGCGGGGTGGCGGTCAGGACGGGCCGGGCCTGGTCCTCGCACGGTACGTCGGGCCGGATCGCGGGCCTGCGGTCGGGCTTGGGCGGCACCGACCCGATCGGCGGCTGGTCGGTCAGCGCCTGGAGCCCACCGTTGAAGTTGCCCTCGGCGCCGTCGCCCATGGACAGGAGCTGGTTGCCGAAGCCGACCCCGTATCGCAACCAGTAGCCGTTGGCGTCGAACATCGACACGCCCGAGGCCGCCCCGACGGCGAGCGACCCGAGCATGCGGTGGACCGGGGCGCCGGTGGACCGGGGGCCGTCGTCGATCTTCGCGTCGAGGACCGGAGCGATGTTGCGGGAGACGCAGCGCGACACCGGACGCAGGTCGGTGAGCGCGTCTCCGAGCGGGCCGGCGGTGGCCGACACGACCCGGGCGGCGGGTCGGAACGCGGCGAGCAGGCGTCGTACGTCGCCGGGGCGCAGAGTGGTGACGACCGCGCGTAGCGCGGGGGAGGCCAGGTCGAGCGTACGCGGCAGGCCGCGCAGCACCGGCAGCGTCTCGCGGAGCAGCGCGCGGGTGGCGGGCACGGCGGCCGACAGCGCCTGCAGGTCGGGGATCGACCGGCGGGTCATCTCGGCCAGCTCGCCGATCGTCGCGCCGAGCGCGTCCTGACGGTCGGCGAACGCGACGAACGTCCGCCGGCCCTGGGTGATGCCGGCCCGTAGCGCGTCGGAGCGGTCGGCGACCTCGTCCATCACGCCGGCCGCCGAGCGGATCAGGCCCGACAGGTCGTCCGGCTCGGTGCCGCGCACGGCCCGGCCGACGACGGCCGTGCTCGCGAGGGGCCGCGGAAGCGTCCGCAACAGCGACCGCAGCCGCCGGGCGCCACCCTCGTCGAGGATCCCGGAGAGTCCGGCCAGCGCGGCCGGCAGGTCCTCCCGCGTCGAGGAGTCGAAGATCGAGAAGAACTCGTCGGCGGCGACGTGGATCGACGTCGCCGACGGCGGCAGCGGGCGGTCACCCAGCTCCCCCGCCTCGGGGGTGCCGGGCTTCAGGTCGAAGAAGAAGTTGCCCTCGAGGAACAGCCGCGGCCGGAGCTTGACCGTCGCGTCCCGTCGGATGACCAGGTCCTCGTCGGTGATCCGCAGCGTCACGTCGGCCATTCCGCGCCGTCCGGCGAGCGGCTCGACGTTGGTGACGTATCCGACGTCGACGCCCGCGACGCGGAGCTTGATCGCCGCGTTGGCCCTGATCGCCCCGGTGTCGCGCATGGTGATGCGCAGCTCACGGGGGCTCTGTCCCGGGATCGGGCCGCGGAAGATGAGGTAGCAGACCGACGCGATCAGCAGGGTGACCACGAGCCCGAGGACCGCGTTGCGGCCGACGGTCGGTTCCGGACGCCGGCGGTGCGTGCGGCGGCTCATCGCGGCTCGTCCGGGTTGGGGGGCAGGACCGACGTCCGGATGTTCGTCGCCGGGCCCCGGCCGCCGTGCACGGTGCCGCCGGCGTAGGTCTCGTTGCCGATGGCGCAGCCCTGGGTGTCGACGTCCGGGTACGGGTTGTTGTGCAGCTCGGGGTTCGGGTCGATCGTCCGCAGCGTGTCGGCCACGTCGAGTGCCAGAACGACCCGGAACCAGTGGCCGTACCGGTCGCCCTCCTGCAGGAAGCTCGACGCGTTGCGGGCGAAGAGCCCGGCGTAGTTGCACCGGACCTGCACGCCCTCCAGCTCGCGGACGATCGGCACGAGCGTGGGCCCGCCGCGGGTCAGGCGGTCGAGCACCGCGGGGGCGGACGGTCGCGTGAGGGCGCGGTCGAGCGCGTCGACGATCTGCTCGAACCGCGGACCGAGGATGCGGGCGCGACGGAGGACGGGCGTTCCGCGTACCGCGGCGATCCGCAGCTCGCGTGCCGCGGGACGCAGCTCCCGCAGTCCCGGACGCAACGCCGAGGCGAGCTCGGTGGCGTCGCGCAGGACCGGACGCAGGGCGACGGACGCGCGGTCGGCCTCGTCGAGGGTCGACGGGAGCGCGGCCAGCGTCCGACGCAACGCGGTGCCCTCGTCGGCCAGGGCAGCGAAGGTCGTACGGGCGTCGCGCAGCAGCGGGCGCAGGTCGCCCGCCCGCGGCTCGATCGCGGTGAGGAGCGACGCCAGCCCGCGCACGAACCCGCCCAGGTCGGTGCGGGGGTCGTTGAGGACGCGGAACGCCCGGGTCGCGTCGTCGAGGACCGGCGGGAACCGCACGAGCGCGGCGTTGAACGACGCACCGCGGCCGGCCAGTCCGGTTGAGAGCTCGGTGATGATCTGCCGGACGCCGCGGCGGGTGCCGGCGTCGAAGGCCGCCGTCACCTCGTCCAGGTCGGTGGCGGCGCTGGTCCGGGCCCGGCGGATCGTGCCGCCCGCGGGGATCGACCGGGCGCTGTCGCCGGGGATGAGCTCCACGAACTTGGCGCCGAGCACGCTCCGCGGCCGGATCCGGGCGGTCGTGTCGGCGGGAAGGGGGGCGATCACCCGGTCCAGCTGCAGACTGAGCGACGCGTACGGCCGACCGTCGGGGTCCTCGTCGGCCCGGATGTCGTTGACTTGCCCGACCCGCTTGCCAGCGATCCGCACGTCGGTACCGGTGGTGAGCTTCTTGGCGTCGTCGACCCGCGCGGTGATGTCGTACGTCTCGACGAAGGGCAGCCCGGAGTTGGCGTTGTACGAGATGACGACGGTGACGAGGGCGATGAGGATGCCGGCCGCCCCGATGAGGACGGGGTGGGCCAGCAGCGAGCTGCGGCGGCGGTTCATCGGGTTCCCCCGGCGAGCTCGGGCAGGCCCTGTTGGATCGCCCGGCGGGTCAGCGCGCGCTCCCGGTCGGGACCGCGGTCGCGGGTCCGGCCGGCGGCCTCGTCGACGAACCGGCCTTCGCAGCCCTCCACCGGCGTGGTGCTGCGCAGCAGGCAGGGGGTGATGACGAGGTTGGCCGGGACGTAGTGCGACGTGCCGTCGTAGCGGGAGGTGGCCAGCGTCGCATGGTAGAGGAAGGTGGCGAGGTTCTCCGGGGCAGCGTTCTGCACGAGGCTCCCGGTGATCCGCCGAGCAGGCGCGACCGACGGGGTGAGCGAGCGGAGCGCACCCCCGAGCGCGGTCACCCGGGGCCGGCTGCGGCGTAGCTTCGGCGGGATGACCCGGGCGGCCCGGGCGAGCCGGACCAGGGTCGGACGGGCCGCGTCGGAGAGCGGCCCGGAAGCGCGCATGAGCTCCGTCAGGTCCGGCGACGCCCGGCGCAGGTCGCGGACGGCCGGCGTGGCGTCGCGGCCCAGCGATCGCAGCTCCTGCAGCGCGGGCCGCAGGCGACGCAGCGCCCCGGGCAACCGCTGCAGCGTGCGGTCGACGTCCCCGGAGGCGGCCGCGGTGGTTCCCAGAAACCGGCCGGTCTCGGTGACGAACCCGGCCAGGTCGCGACGGCCCGTGTCGAGGGCGGCCAGGACGTCGCCGGAGGCCTCGACCGCGCGGGCGAGGGCGTCGCGGTCGCGCTCCAGCGTGTCGAGCGTGGTACGGATCTCCTGCAGCGCGGGATTGGCGCGGCGGATCGCCCGCGAGATCTCCGGGCCGCGGGCGGCCCCTCCTGCCCCGATCTCGTTGAGGAGCAACTGTAGGCGGACGTTCTGAGGCTCGCCCAGCATCGCGACCACGAGATCGAGGTCGACGGGGCTCGTCGTGTTGTCGATCGGGACGGTCGCCGGGAGTCCGTCCCGGGGCTCGAGCGTCGGCTCGTCCGGGGTGCCGGGCGTGCAATCGACGAAGCGCTCGCCGATCAGCGACTGCGGCAGGACCGTGCACGTGGCGTCGGTCCGGAACGGCAGGAACCGCTCTTCCACCTCCATCGCCACCCGCGCCCGGCGGTCGGCGGTGACGGAGACGTCGACGATCCTCCCGACGTTCGCCCCGGCGATGCGCACGTCCTGGCCGGGACCGGCGAAGGACGCGTCGGCGAAGATCGCGTCGACCCGGCCGGCCGACGTGCCGGACCCGCCGTCGCCGTCGGAGCCACACGCGGCGAGCGTGCCGGCGGACGCGGCGAGCCCGACGGCGACCGCGGCGATCTGCAAGATGCGCCGGCGGATCACGGGGTCTCCCGGATGGTCGTGCAGTCGGTCGGCGCGATCGCGGGCCGGCCGGGGCGGGATCCGTCGGCGGACGGCAGCGTCGCGCCCCCTGGGCAGCGGATGAGATTGCCCTTCGACGGCGTGCTCAGGCCGAATCCCGTGATCTGCTGCAGCAGCGGGTCGAGCGCGGAGGTCAGCGGGCCGAGCAGGGCGGGGAGGCTGTCGGCGTTGATGATCGGGGCGATCCGCGAGTAGTGCCCGACGGCGTCGTACTGGGTGGCGGCGCGTCCACCGAACGACGCCAGCAGGCCGTGCACCAGATCGGGCGTGTAGGGCAGGAGGTCCCGGACGGTGGGCAGCAGACCCTCGACGGCCCGCGTCGTCTCCTGAAGGGCCGGCACGGACCGGCGCTCCAGCGCCGGCAGCCGGTCGAGCGCGTCGTCCAGTGCCGGGAGGGTGCCGCGCAGCGTGCGCAGCAACGGCTTGAGCTCGGCTACCGCGGGCCGGGCCGCACGGAGCGTCGTGGCCAGCCGTGGCGACACCGGACGGGCGGATCGCAGGACCGGTCGGGCGTCCCGCAGGAGCAGGTCGGCGTCCGCCAGGGTCGTTCGGGCCTGGCCCAGCAGTCGCGGCGCGCCGGCGATCGCCGTCCGCAGGTCGTCGCGACGCTCCGACACGGACCGGACGGTCGCGGCGGCCGACACGATCCCCTGCTGGAGGTCCTCGCGACTTTCGGCGAACGCGGACGCGACCGTCGCCGTCGAGACGAGCAGGCGCCGCAGCGCGGGCTCGTCCTTCGCGATCTGCGCGGTGAGGGCGCGGACCTGGCTCAGGGCGGGGTTGAGCTTCTCCAGCGTCCGGCCGAACGCGCTCTCGGTGCCGGTGAAGGCGGCGGCACCGTCGCGGAAGAGTCCCTTGAGGGCCCGTCGGCTCTCGATGTCGACGGCGTTGAGGAACTGGTCGAAGTCGACCGCGGCCCGGGTGTCCTCGGTGTCTATGGTGCCGCCGTCGTCGATCGGCGGCGCGTCGGACGGCCCGAGCTCGAGCGCGACGTAGCGGCCGGCGACGCTCGAGACCGAGGAGTTGCGGACGAGCGCGAGGGTGCCGCGGCGCAGGGGCGCGACGTCGTCGTCGGTGATCGCCAGCTCCACCTCGGCCGCGCCGTCCCGACCCAGGCGTACGTCGGCCACGGTGCCGACGGTCGCCCCCCCGATCCGGATCTCGTTGCCGTCCACCAGCTGCCCGGCATCGGCGAGCCGGACGGTGACCGCGTAGTCGTCGCCACGGGTCAGCGCGAACGCCACGACGACCGTGACCAGGAAGGCCGCGATCGTGAGCGCGCGGTTGCGCGCGACGGAGGTCAACCGGCCCCCCTACCTCGCGCCTGACCGGAGGCGGTGCCCGGGGGGCACGGCGAGGCGGTCATCGCACGGACATCCGCGAGCACCGCCCGGTCATGCGAACGAGACATCCACACCGGGCGGCAAGATAGCGACTTCGTGGGCAACGTGTCCATTAGCACTCTTGGCGTCCCCTGGCGGCCGGTACGCGCACGCGTCTCGTGGGTTAAGGCGCGGGCGGTATCCCCGTCGCATGGTATGCGGGGCGGAGGGGGGGGCGTGGGAGGAGGTTGACAGGCGCGACGGCCGGCCCCGTGTCGTGGCCGGGAGAAGGGCGGTCGGGCGGCGACCGCCGGTGCCACGGCGGCAGCGCACGTGGGCGGCGGCTCCGGCGGGTTCGAGGAGGCCGGGGCCGCCGCCCGGGAACCGTTCGGCGGGGTTCGACGTGGCCGGGCAGGTGGGGAACCCGGTGGGCCGGTCACGACGATGAACGGTGCCGTGGTGGCGCGGCGCCGGACCTCGGGCCCGGCACAGAGCGCAGCCTACCCGATGCTGCACATGGCGTCCAGTCGAACTGTCCAGTCGGGCGCGGCGGGGTCGGCGGAAGGTCTCGCGTCCGGGTCCGGGTCGACGCCGCCGCGCCCGGTCTTGCCGGATGCGCCACGAGCCGACGCAGGCGCCGACGCCGTCCCCTAAGCTGCCGGACAAGGTGTCCGGTCGAGTTGACCGGGCGTTCACGCAAGGGGAGACCATGGGTACGATCGAGCAGCAGCAGGGCCACGAGGTCGTCGAGGCGGATCCGACCGCCACGACGCTCGCGGCCGCGTTCCAGGCCACCGCGAAGGCGCACGCCGACGCCGTCGCCGTCCGCAACCCGGACGACTCGTTCACGCTGACCTGGGCCGAGTACGCGGCGAAGGTCGAGTCGATCGCCCGCGGCCTCGCCGCCGTCGGCGTCGGGCGCGGCGACACGGTCGGCATCCTCCTGCTCAACCGGCCCGAGTTCCACCCGATCGACACCGCCGCGTTCCACCTGGGCGCGACGCCGTTCTCGCTCTACGCCACGTCGTCGCCCGAGCAGATCGCGTACCTGTACGAGAACTCCGGCTGCGACGTGCTCTTCACCGAGCAGGCGTTCCTGCCGCGCGCGCTCGCCGCCCGCGACGCCGGCGGTCCGGCCCCGTCGACGATCGTCCTCGTCGACGGTCCCGCCGAGGGCGCGATCACGATCGACGAGCTCGAGGCCCAGGGCGACCCGGCGTTCGACTTCGAGGCCGCCTGGAGGGCCGTCCGGCCGGACGACGTCCTGACGCTCATCTACACGTCGGGCACCACCGGCCCGCCGAAGGGCGTCGAGCTGACCCACGACGCGATGATCGTCCACTCGCGCGCCGCCGCGTCGGTGCTGGGCATCCGCGCCGGCGACACGATGACGTCGTACCTGCCGACCGCGCACGCCGCCGACCGTTGGGCGTCGCACTACAACGGCCACCTCTTCGGCACGCAGGTCACGTCGATCTCGGACCCGCGCGGCGTCGTGCAGGTGCTGCCGGTCCTGCGCCCCACGATCTGGGGCTCGGTGCCGCGGATCGTCGAGAAGATGAAGGCCGGCCTCGAGGCGGGGATCGCCGCGATGCCCGACGAGCAGCGCGTCCCGACCCAGCAGGCGATCGAGTTCGCGCTCGACCGCATCCGGCGGATCCAGGCCGGTGAGGCCGTCGACGAGGCGACCGAGGCGAAGTACGCCCAGCTCGACGCGGCGATCTTCTCCAAGCTCCGCGCGAAGTTCGGCCTCGACCGCTGCCGCTGGATCGTCCTCGGCGCCGCGCCGCTGCCGCGCGACGTCCAGGAGTTCCTCGTCGGGATCGGCCTGCCGCTCGTCGACCTGTACGGCATGTCCGAGGCCACTTGCATGGTGTCGGTCACCGCGCCGGAGGACGGCCGGTTCGGCACCGTCGGCAAGCCGCTGCCGGGGCTGCAGACGAAGGTCGCCGACGACGGCGAGCTCCTCATCAAGGGCCCGACGGTGACGAAGGGCTACCGCAACGCGCCCGACAAGACCGCCGAGGCGTTCACCGAGGACGGCTGGTTCCACACCGGCGACGTCGTCGCGTTCGACGAGGACGGCTACATGCGCCTCGTCGACCGCAAGAAGGAGCTCATCATCAACGCGGCCGGCAAGAACATGTCGCCGGCGAACATCGAGTCGACGCTCAAGGGCGGCAGCCCGCTCATCGGCCAGGTCGCGGTGATCGGCGACGGCCGCCGCTACAACGTCGCGCTCATCGTCATCGACCCGGACGCCGCCGTCGCGTTCGCCAACGCCAACGGCATCGAGCCGACGGTCGCCGCCGTCGCCGCGGACGACCGCGCGAAGGCCGCGATCGCCGCCGGGGTCGAGGCCGCCAACGCCAAGCTCTCGCGCGTCGAGCAGATCAAGAGGTTCGAGATCCTCGCCGACGAGTGGCAGCCCGGCGGCGACGAGCTGACCCCGACGATGAAGCTCAAGCGCAAGCCGATCGACGCGAAGTACGCCGGCGTCATCGAGGGGCTGTACGCGGAGTAGTCGGTCGACGGGCGTGGCCGGCCGCAGACGGTCGGCCACGCCCCATCCGCCGGGCGGCGCGGCCGCGGACGCGCGCCGCGCCCCGTCCGGCCGCGGCGACGTGCCGCTACCGGCCGTGGAACGTCGGCCGGCGCCTCTCGACGAACGCCGTGATTCCCTCGCGGGCGTCGTCGGTGGCGCCGAGCTCGATCATCGACGCGTGCTCGCCGGCCAGTCGCTCGTGGACGTCGACGTCGCCGGCGGTCCGCAGCATCCGACGGATCCGGCCCAGTCCGCGGGTCGGGCCCGCGGCGAGCCGGCGGGCGGTCTCCTCGGCGTGCGCGCCGAGCTCGTCGCGCGCCACGACGCGGGTGACGAGGCCCCACTCGGCCGCGGTGGCGGCGTCGAGCACGGGGCCCTCGAGCAGCAGGTGCTGGGCGCGACGCAGGCCGATGAGGCGCGGCAGCCACCACGACGCGTTGCCGTCGCCGCTGAGGCCGAGCGTGTCGAACCCGGTGGCCAGGCGCAGGTCGTCGGCGGCGACGACGATGTCGGCGATCCACAGCAGGCCCAGCCCGCCGCCGGCGGCGCCGCCCTGCACGGCGCAGACGACCGGCACGTCGATCTCGGCGAGCCGGCCGAGCGCGGCGTGGAACCCGCCGATCATCTCGTCGAGCGTCGCCGACAGCCGGTCGGCGCGACCCCCGATGTACGCCAGGTCGCCGCCGACGCAGAACGCGACGCCGTCGGCGTCGACGAGCAGCGCCCGCAGGTCGCCGTCCGCCTCGACGAGGTCGACCGCGGCGGTGAGCTCGTCGACCCAGCGCTGGTCGATCGCGTTGCGACGGTCGCCCGCGACGAGCCGCAGGCGGCCCAGGCCGTCGGCGGACGCGTAGGCGACGCGGGTGGGGGCGGACTCGTCGGTGGCGGCGGGGGGCATCAGGGGGCTCCTGGGGGCGGCGGACCGGACGAGTGTGGCGCGCCGGTCGGCGCGACGACTCCGGCCACTTCGTCCGGACATCCTGTACGATCCGCGCGTTCCACGCTCCGGCCGGAGCGACGATCCCCGACGGAGCCGTGCCATGACCGCAAGCGACCTCATCGACCTGTCCGACGAGCGGCGGGCGCTGGTCGAGACGATCCGCGACTACGCCGCCCGCAACGCCGGCACGCCCGAGCAGCGGGCCAAGCTCACCGAGGACGGCGTCGAGCAGCACCACGAGGGCACCTACCGCGAGCTCGCCGAGCTCGGGTTCATCGGCATCGGGTTCCCCGAGGACCTCGGTGGCGGCGGCGGGTCGATCGTCGACGTCTCGCTCTTCCTCGAGGAGGCGTTCTACGGCCAGCTGCCGATCATGGGCATCTCGACGTCGCTCGTCGCCGGCGAGGCGATCGAGCGCCACGCGAGCGACGCGCTGAAGGGCGACCTCATCCCGCGCGTCTGCGCCGGCGACACGTTCGCCATCGGCATGTCCGAGCCCGAGGCCGGGTCCGACCTGGCCAACCTGCGCTGCAAGGCCGAGCGGGTCGACGGCGGCTGGCTCGTCAACGGCCAGAAGACCTGGAGCTCCAACGCGCACTTCGCCAAGCGCTGCATGCTCATGGTCCGCACCGACGACTCGGGCCGCAAGCACGAGGGCATCTCGATGCTCGACGTCGACCTCGAGCAGGACGGCGTCGACATCCGCCACATCCCGACGATGGGCGGCCGCGAGACGAACGACGTCTTCTACACCGACGTCTTCGTCCCCGACGACCGCGTCATCGGCGAGATCGGCAACGGCTGGAAGCAGCTCATGGGCGGCCTCAACCGCGAGCGCGTCCTCATCGCCGCGATCTTCATCGGGCACGCCCGCCGCTCGCTGAAGGACCTCCACGACTACATCACCGAGCGCAAGCAGTTCGGCCAGCCGATCGGCAGCTTCCAGGCGATGCGCCACCGGTTCGCCGAGCTCGCGACCGAGGTCGAGGTGTCGCGGATCATGGTCCACGAGATGGCCCGCCGGCTCGAGGCGGACCCGCGCCGCGTCGGCCCGCGCGAGTCGTCGATGCTCAAGCTCAAGGTCACCGAGGTCGCCAAGCACGTCGCCCTCGAGGGCGTCCAGATGATGGGCGGCTACGGCTACGCCAACGAGTACGGCATGGAGCGGCACCTGCGGATCGCCCTCGGCGCCACGATCTACGGCGGCACGAACGAGATCCAGCGGGACATCATCGGCAAGACCTACGGGCTGTAGGGACCGACGGTGGACGCGGCGCGGGTCCGGGAGCTCGTCGAGCGGGTCTACGCCGCGCTGGGGACCGGGGACCGGACCGCCCTCGAGGCGGTCCTCGACGCGGGGTTCGTCGGCGAGCTCGCCGACGGACTGCCCGACGGGCTCGGCGGGCGGCGCGAGGGACCGGACGCGATGATCGACCGCGGGTGGTGGGCGATCGGTGCCCGCTACGCCGTCCTCGCCGAGCCCGAGGAGTGGATCCCGTGCACCGACGGACGAGTGCTCGTCCGCGGTACCTATCGCGGCCGGCGCCGCGACGACGGTCGAACCGTCGAGGCCGCGTTCGCGCACCTGTGGGGCGGAGCGGATGGCCGGCTGACGACGCTCTGGCAGGTCACCGACACCGCCCGCTGGTAGCCGGGTCGACACCCGGGCCTGACAGCCTGTACAACGGCCCCCGCCGGCGCGGTATGGTCAGGGGCGAACGCGCAAGCACGGAGGAGCTCCGATGAGCAGCACCGAGATCCAGGACCCCACGGCCACGACGGCCGCCGCCCCGCGGACCATCGACGTCGAGGATCCCGCCCGCGGGACCACGATCCGGTCGATCCCGGTGATGGACGACGACGCGGTCGCGTCGCTCGCCGCCCGGGCCCGCGTCGCCCAGCCCGGCTGGGCCGCCGCCGGATTCGAGGCCCGTGCCGAGGTCTTCGACCGCGCCCGCCGCTGGCTCATCGTCAACGGCGACCGCGTCATCGACACGATCTCGCGTGAGACCGGCAAGACGTACGAGGACGCGTCGCTCGAGCAGACCGTCGCCGTCCAGAGCTTCGCGTTCTGGGCCAAGAACGCCGCCAAGTACCTGGCCGACGAGCGCGTGTCCCCGGGATCCCCCCTCCTCGTCGGCGCCAAGGTCATCGTCCGCTACGAGGCCGTCGGTCTCGTCGGCGTCATCGGCCCGTGGAACTACCCGCTCGTCAACGCGTTCTGCGACTGCGTCCCGGCGCTCATGGCCGGCAACGCCGTCATCCTCAAGCCGTCCGAGATCACGCCGCTCACGGCGCTCCTCGTCGAGGAGATGATGCGCGACTGCGGTGCGCCCGAGGGCGTCTTCCAGATCGCCACCGGCGACGGCGCCACCGGCGGCGCGGTCGTCGACGTCAGCGACTACGTCATGTTCACCGGGTCGACGCGCACCGGGCGGATCGTCATGGAGCGCGCGGCGAAGACCCTGACCCCCGTGTCGCTCGAGCTCGGCGGCAAGGACGCGATGATCGTCTGCGCCGACGCCGACCTCGACCGGGCCGCGAACGCCGCCGCGTACTACGGCATGCTCAACGGCGGCCAGGTCTGCATCTCGGTCGAGCGGGTGTACGTCGAGGCGTCGGTCCACGACGAGTTCGTCGCCAAGGTCACCGCGATCGTCCAGAAGCTCCGCCAGGGCGCGAACGAGGGCCCCGGCACCGCCGAGGTCGGCGCGGTGACGTTCCCGCCGCAGCTCGACATCGTGCGCTCGCACGTCGAGGACGCCGTCGCGCACGGCGCGCGGATCGAGACCGGCGGGTCCGAGGGCTCCGCCCCGGGCGGCGGCCGCTTCTTCCAGCCGACGGTGCTCACCGGGGTCGACCACGGCATGCGCTGCATGCGCGAGGAGACCTTCGGTCCGACGCTGCCGATCATGAAGGTCGCGGACGTCGAGGAGGGCATCCGCATGGCCAACGACTCCGACTACGGCCTGCAGGCCAGCGTCTGGACGAAGGACCGGGCCAAGGGCGAGCGGATCGCCCGCCGGGTCGAGGCCGGCGCGGTCTGCGTCAACGACGCGATCCTGAACTACGTCGCGTTCGGCGCCCCCATGGGCGGCTGGAAGACGTCGGGCGTCGGCTCGCGTCACGGCGCCAACGGCATCCGCAAGTACTGCCGGACGCAGACGATCATGATCAAGCGGATCGCGCCGCGGAAGGACATCAACATGTTCCCGTACACCGCCCGCAAGTCGAAGCTCCTGGGCCGCGCGGTCGCGATGCTCTACCGCCGCTGACCGCGGACGACAGCACGCTGCGACGACGGCCGCCGGGATCCCGGCGGCCGTCGTCGTTCCGGGGGCGGGGACGGCGGCGGGGCCGAGAGACGCGCGGGGCGGACGACATCGCCGACGGACCCGCCGAACGGACAGGTTGTCCGGTCTGCATGTCTAGGATAGGCTGTCGCCGTTCTTTCTGCTCGAGGAGGGCCCCGAATGGCAACGACGACGGACGTCGATCTGGCGGAGATCGACATCATGGACATGAAGTGGTTCGCGGACGGCGCGCCGCACGACCTCTTCGCGAGGATGCGGGCCGAGGCGCCCGTACGCTGGAACACGCTGCCGAGCGGCGCCGGGTTCTGGTCGGTCACGCGGCACGCCGACGTGTCGGCGATCAGCCGCGACACCGAGACGTTCTCGTCGTACGAGGGCGGGATCTTCCTCGACCCCGACCACATCTTCCCGCTCGACGTCACGCGGAACCTGCTGCTGTACATGGACCCGCCGCAGCACACGAAGTACCGCAAGATCCTCCAGACGGCGTTCGTCCCCGCCACGGTCAACGCGCTCGAGGACGGCGTCCGGGCCCGGGTGACGAAGACGATCGACGCGTTCATCGAGCGCGGCGAGGCGGACTTCGCCCAGGACGTCGCGATCCCGATCCCGCTGGCGGTCCTCACCGAGCTCATGGGCGTCCCCGAGGAGGACATCCCGAAGTTCGCCGAGTGGACCGAGCAGATCGAGGTCGCGTCGCGCTCGGTCAAGGGCGACGCCATCCCCACCCTCATGGAGATGAGCGGCTACCTGCACCAGCAGATCGAGCGGCAGATCGCGGAGGGCACGACCGACAGCCTCGTCATGCGGCTGCGCAACGCCGAGGTCGAGGGCGAGAAGCTCACCGACCCCGAGATCCTCGTGTTCTTCGGCCTGCTGGCGTTCGCCGGCAACGACACGACCCGCAACACGACGGCGACCGGGTTCCTCGAGCTGCTCCGCCACCCCGAGGCCCTGGCCGCGCTCAAGGCCGACCCGTCGATCATCCCGGTGGCGGTCGAGGAGATCCTCCGCTACACGACCGTGGTGCAGTGGTTCGCCCGCACGGTGACGAAGGACGTCGAGCTCGGCGGCCAGCAGCTCAAGGCCGGCGACAAGGTCGTCATGTGGTACACGAGCGCGTCGCGGGACGAGGACGTCTTCGAGGATCCGCAGACGTTCGACATCCAGCGCGTCAAGCCCGACCACAAGGCGTTCGGCGGCGGCGGGCGGCACTTCTGCCTCGGCGCGGGCCTCGCCCGGCTCGAGATCCGCGTGATCCTCGAGGAGGTCATCCGTCGGCTCGACGACGTCGAGCTCGCCGGCGACTTCAAGCGCGTCCCGAACAACTGGGCCAACGGCCTGGAGCACCTCCCGATCCGGTTCAAGCCCGGCGCCCGCGAGGCCGCCTGAGCGACCGGCGGCGCTGATCGGACACCGTGTCCTGACGTGGTGTAGGATCAAGGGAGACGGCACCGTCGCCCCGATCCGCACCACGGACGGGCCGGTGGACGTCGGCGCGTGAACCGAGGGGACGGAAAGGACCGATGACGATGAGCACGACGAACGTGACCACCGAGCCGGCGTGGGGCGACCTCATCGAGGCCGACCGCGTCCACGGCTCGCTCTACACCGACGAGGAGATCTTCCAGCTCGAGCTGGAGCGCATCTGGTACAAGACCTGGGTCTTCGTCGGGCACGTCTCCGAGATCCCGGAGCCCAACGACTACGTCCTGAAGAACATCGGCCCGCAGCCGGTGATCATGTCCCGCGACAAGCAGGGCGAGATCCACCTGCTGCTCAACCGCTGCACGCACCGGGCGAACCTCGTCTGCGACGCGGCCAAGGGCAACTCGAGCGCGTTCCGCTGCCCGTACCACGGCTGGACGTTCTCCAACAACGGCAAGCTCCTCGGCTACCCGTTCAACTCCGGCTACGGCGGCCGCGAGAAGAAGAAGGAGCTCGGCCTCGGCCGCGTGCCGCGGATCGGCATCTACCAGGGCTTCGTCTTCGGCTCGTTCGCCGAGGAGGGCGAGACCCTCGAGGAGCATCTCGGCGCCGCCGCCGACGCCATCGACCGGCTCGTCGAGCTGTCGCCGACCGGCGAGATCGAGCTGAGCGCCGGCTGGCTCCAGCACGAGGCCAAGGCGAACTGGAAGATGCTCGTCGAGAACGAGACCGACGGGTACCACCCGCAGTTCGTCCACGCGTCGATCTTCTCGGTCGCCGACTCCAAGATCGGCGAGCTCTACGGCGAGAAGTCGACCGCCGTCTGCCGCGACCTCGGCAAGGGCCACACCGAGAACGACCTGCGCCCCGAGTTCCGCGAGCGCGACCAGCCGATGAGCTGGTTCGGCACGACCGCCGAGCGGCTCCCGGAGTACGTCAAGCACCTCGAGGAGGCGCGGGGCGAGAAGCGCGCCCGCGAGATCATGATCGACGGCGCGCCGCACATCATGATCTTCCCCAACCTCTTCATCGCCGAGATCCAGATCTTCGTGATCCAGCCGGTCGAGGTCGACAAGACCGTCCAGCACGTCACGGCGATCCAGTACAAGGGCGAGCCGCAGATCAACCGCCGGATGCTCCAGCAGACGATCGGGTCGGTCGGTCCCGCCGGCATGCTGCTGGCCGACGACACCGAGATGTACGAGCGCAACCAGCGCGGCGCCCACGCCAAGAGCCCGGAGTGGCTCGTCATCGCCCGCGGCACCCACCGCGAGCGGCAGGACGAGGACGGGTTCACCATCGGCGACGCGACCGACGAGGTCCCGCAGCGGGCGATCTGGAAGCACTACCGCGAGCTCATGGAGGAGAACGCCTGATGTCCACCGAAGCGGCCGCTCCCGCGGCGCCGACCGTCGCCGGCGACGGGCCGGACGGGTACGCCGTCACGCGCGGCCCGGTCGACCTGCAGCTGCTCCACGAGGTCGAGCAGTTCCTCTACCGCGAGGCCCGCCTGGCCGACGACCACGAGTACGACGCGTGGGAGGCCCTGTGGGCCGACGACGCGATCTACTGGGTGCCGGCCAACGGCGACGACATCGACCCGACGACGTCGATGTCGGTGATCTTCGACAACCGCTCCCGGATCGGCCTGCGGATCAAGCAGTACCACACCGGCAAGCGGCACTCCCAGACGCCGCCGTCGGCGCTGCGGCGCAACGTCACGAACGTCGAGCTCCTCGGCACCGACCCGGACGCGGACGATCTGCTCCTCGTCGGGGCGAACTTCCTCGTGTTCGAGTCGCGCGAGCGCGGCATCGTCCACTGGGCGGGCCGCTACGAGTACAAGCTCCGGCGCAAGGGCGAGACGTTCGAGATCGCCTACAAGAAGGTGCGCATCGTCGGCAACGACCGGCCGCTGCACACCCTGGCGTTCCTCATCTGATGACCGATCGTCGCGAGCGCTCCCTCCCGTTGCGCGACGCCGACGCCGGCGCCGCCGTCGAGCTCGTGTCGGAGTTCGCGGCCGTCGCGTGCTCGATCGACCGCGAGGGCAACGGCCCGCGCCTGCGGATCGAGGACCTCAAGACCGGCCGGGTCGGGTTCCTCGACCCGCTCGAGCTCGAGACGCTCGCGTGGCTCCCGGACGGGGCGCTGCACAAGTTCCTCGACCCGTCGTTCCACCGCTGGCGCGAGGCGCCGGCGGCCGCCGACGACGAGTGACGCGGGGTCCCGCGGGGCAGGTGCCCTGCGGGACCGACGCCCTGCGGGCCGTCGCGCCGCGGGGCCGACGCGCTGCGCGGCACCCTCGGACGCACCGACCCGAAACCCGGGTCCGGACACCATGTCCCGTCAGGAGGGATGGGTGTCCACGACGGTTGACGCGAGCCGCTTCGGCGTGCAACGCGGACCGGGCTACGTCCTGTCTGGCAGGGCGAACGCCGCACGTGCTGGACGGATGGTCGAGCGCGCGAAAGATCCCGCACATACCGAATGCGGACATGTAGGTTGGACGCGCTGTCCTGAGCCCGACCGGGGTCGGGGGGCGCCCTTCAGATGTCCGATCTCCTCCCCTTCATCGTCGCCGGCCTCACCGTCGGCGCCATCTACGGCCTGGCGGCCATCGGGCTCGTCGTCACGTACAAGACGTCAGGGGTCTTCAACTTCGCCCACGGGGCGATCGCGACGGTCAGCGCGTACGCGTTCTACGAGCTCCACGTGCTGCACGGCACGTCGTGGCCGATCGCGGCCGCGATCTGCGTCCTCGTCGTCGGTCCCGTCATCGGGGTGCTGTTCGAGTTCCTGGCCCGGGCGATCAGCGGGGCCACCCTCGAGCTGCGGATCGCGGCGACGATCGGCGTGCTCGTCGCGATCCAGGCGGCGGTGACGCTCCACTACGGGCAGACCGAGGTCCGCGAGGTCCCGCAGTTCCTGCCGTCGGGGGACTTCGACCTGGGCGGCACCATCGTCCAGTACTCCGACCTCGTCACCTTCCTCTTCGCGGTCGCCGCGACGATCGGGCTGTCGATCTACCTGCGCCGCGCCCGGACCGGCCTGGCGATGCGGGCGGCGGTCAACGACGCGCCGCTCCTGGACCTCGCCGGCACCAGCCCGGTCCGCACCCGCCGGCTCGCGTGGATGGTCGGGACGTCGCTGGCCGCGGCGTCCGGGGTGCTCTTCGCCCCGGTGCTCCAGCTCGACCCGGTGCTCCTCACGCTGCTCGTCGTCCAGGCGTTCGGCGCCGCGGCGATCGGCCGGTTCACGAGCCTGCCGTGGACGTTCGCCGGTGGCCTCCTCATCGGCGTCCTCGCGTCGCTGTGCTCCAAGTGGTTCACCGACGGGCTCCTCGCCGGCCTGCCGTCGGGCCTGCCGTTCCTCGTGCTCTTCGCCGTCCTGCTCGTCTACCCGCGGGGGTGGCTCGCGACCCGGGCCGAGACGATCGTCCGACGCCGCCCGGAGTGGGTCGCGCCGGACGCGTTCCAGGTCGCGCTCGCGGTCGTCGTCCTCGTCGGGCTGCTCCTCGTCCCGCAGTTCGTCGGCCTGCGGCTGACGGAGTGGACGGTCGCCCTGGCGACGGTCATCATCTTCCTGTCGCTCGGGCTGCTCGTGCGCACGTCCGGGCAGGTGTCGCTCGGCCACGTCGGGTTCACCGCGATCGGCGCGGCGGCGTTCTCGCAGCTCGCCGTCGACGGCGGCGTGCCGTGGCTCGTCGCCCTGCTGCTCACCGGGCTCGTGGCCGTCCCGATCGGCGCGCTGCTGGCGATCCCGGCGATCCGCCTCGGCGGGCTCTACCTCGCCCTCGCGACGTTCGGGTTCGGCGTCCTGCTGCAGTACATGCTCTACACGCAGGACTTCATGTTCGACTCGACCGGGTCGGGCCTGGAGCAGCCACGTCCCGGCGGGTTCGAGGGCGACGAGGCGTACTACTACCTCGTCCTCGGCATCACCGTCGCGGCCTGCGCGTTCGTCGTCCTGCTCAACCGCGGACGGCTCGGTCGGCTGCTGCGCGGCATGGCGGACTCGCCCCGGGCGCTCGCCACGAGCGGGGTGAGCGTCGACGTCACCCGCGTGCTCGTGTTCTGCATCTCGGCGTTCCTCGCGGCGATCGGCGGGGCGCTGGCCGCCGTCGCCCAGAGCACGGCGTCCGCCGACGCCTACCCGCCGCTGCTGTCGCTGACGTACGTCGCGATCGTCGTCATCGCCTTCGGGCGGGAGCCGTGGTACGCGCTGATGGCGGCCGCCGCGCTCATCCTCGTGCCGGCGTACCTCGACGGGGCCGAGGTGGCGTCGTGGCAGCAGCTCGTGTTCGGCGTCGCGGCGATCGCGGTCGCCGCCGGATCCCGACGGCTCACGACTCCCGCGCCCATCCGCGCCGCGATCGACGCGACCTTCGGCCGGATCGGCCGGACGCGTCCCGTCGCCGCGGTCGACGCCACGACGTCCGACGCCGCGCCGGCCGGCGCGTCCCCCGCCGACGTCTCGACGTCCGACGTCCCGCCGGTCGATCCGGCGGCGTCGGCCACGCCGACCGTCGACCCGTCGACGCCGGGCGCCGGCCTGCCCGGCGCGGCCCCGGAGCGCGTCGACCCGGGGAAGCTCGAGGTCCACGGCCTGGCGGTGCGGTTCGGCGGACTCGTCGCCGTCGAGGGGTTCGACCTCGAGGCGTCCACCGGACGGATCACGGGCCTCATCGGGCCCAACGGGGCGGGCAAGACCACGACGTTCAACGCCTGCTCCGGCCTCGTGCGACCGTCCGACGGCCGGGTGCTGCTCGACGGGCGCGACGTCACCCGGCTGGGTCCGGCGCAGCGCGCGCGGCTCGGCCTGGGGCGCACGTTCCAGCAGATGGAGCTCTTCGAGTCGCTCACCGTCCGCGACAACGTCGCCATCGGGGCCGAGGGCACGATGGCGGGGGCCAACCCGATCGCCCACGCCGTCCCGCGCCCCGGGCACGGCGCGACGGTGCGCGACGCGACCGACCGCGCGATGGCGCTCTGCGACGTCGCGACGCTCGCCGACGTGCGGGTCGGCGCGCTGCCGACCGGCCAGCGACGGCTCGTCGAGCTCGCCCGGTGCCTGGCCGGGCCGTCCCGGATCCTCCTGCTCGACGAGCCGTCGTCCGGCCTCGACCACCGCGAGACCGCCCGGTTCGGCGAGATCCTCGCCCGCGTCGTCGCGGAGCGCGGCGTCGGGATCCTCCTCGTCGAGCACGACATGTCGCTCGTCCTGTCGGCGTGCGACGAGATCTTCGTCCTGGACTTCGGCCGGCCGATCTTCCGGGGCACGCCCGACGAGGTCCGCCGGTCCCCCGAGGTCCAGGCCGCCTACCTGGGGGACCCCGACGTCGAGGACGTGGCCCCGCCGACCGAGGAGGTGGCCGGATGAGCGCCCCCGTGCTGGAGCTGTCGGGGATCACCGCCGGGTACGGCGCCGCCCCGGTCCTGCGGGACGTCGACCTGACCGTCGAGGCCGGCTCGATCGTCGCCCTGCTGGGCCCCAATGGCGCCGGCAAGACGACGCTGCTGCGGGTGGCGTCCGGGCAACTGCGACCGTCCGCGGGCGAGGTCCGCGTCGGCGGCGCGGCGATGACGACGGCGGCCCCGCACCGTCGCGCCCGCGCCGGGCTGTGCCTCGTCCCCGAGGGCCGGGGCGTGTTCCGCGAGCTCACCGTCCGCGAGAACCTGCGGCTCATGACCCCGCCGTGGGAGCGGGCCGCCGAGCCGCGACGGGTGTTCGACGCGTTCCCGATCCTCGAGGAGCGGGCCGGGCAGGTGGCGGGCACGATGTCGGGCGGTCAGCAGCAGATGCTCGCGCTCGCCCGCTGCTGGCTCGCGCGGCCGGCGGTCGTCCTGCTCGACGAGGTGTCGATGGGGCTCGCGCCGCGGATCGTCGACGAGATCTTCGCGGCCCTGACCGGCCTGGCCGCCGAGGGCACGTCGCTCGTGCTGGTCGAGCAGTACGTCGACCGGGCGCTCGCGATGGCCGACCGGGTCCACCTGCTCACCCGCGGGACGACGACGTTCACCGGGGCCCCCGGCGAGCTCGACCGCGACGACGTGCTGCGCCGGTACCTCGGCGGATCCGACGGCGACCCCGACGCGAGCGGCGCGGGCCGGAGCGCCTCGGCCGCCGGGGACGGGCCTGGCACCCCCGAGGGCGAGGCCACCGATGGCTGACCGACTTCACCACCACAGCAACCACAGAGGAGAGGCCCACATGGAGAGGTTCAGGATCGCGTTCCTGACGATCGCGCTCGTGGCGCTCGCATCGTTCACGCTCGTCGCGTGCGGCGACGACGAGGAGTCGGAGACCACGACGTCGGGCGGCGCCGCCGCCACGACCACCGCAGCGGACGGCGCCGACGCGCCGGCCGGCGACCCGATCAAGGTCGGCAGCATCGTCAGCGCCACCGGTCCGCTCGCCGGATCGCTCGGTCGCAGCGCCGACGTGCTGACCGCCTGGGAGAAGCACACGAACGCCGCCGGCGGCATCAACGGCCACCCGGTGAAGGTCACGACGATCGACGACGGCCAGAACCCCGCCAAGGGCCTCGCCGCCGCGAAGAAGCTCATCGAGGAGGAGGGCGTCGTCGCGATCGTCGGCCAGATGAGCCTCGTCAGCGCGTCGTGGGAGAAGTACGCGTCCGACAAGGGCGTCCCCGTCGTCGGCGGCCAGCCGGTCGACACGCCGTTCATGACGAACCCGAACTTCTTCACCTCCGGCTCGACGCTGCCGGCGCTCCTCTACGGCGAGATCGAGCTCACCGCCAAGGCGGGCAAGAAGAAGGCCAACGTCATGTACTGCGCCGAGACGCCGATCTGCGCGCAGCTCGAGCCGATCCTCGCCGGCATCGGCAAGATGGCCGGGGTCGAGGTGACGGGCCAGAAGATCTCGTCGACCGCGCCGAACTACAACGCGCCGTGCCTGGCCGCGAAGGGCAAGGGCGCCGAGGCGCTCTTCGTCGCCGTCAACTCGTCGGTCGTGCCGCGCGTCATGGCGAGCTGCGCCAAGCAGGGCTACAAGCCGCTGTCGGTGGCGTCGAGCGCGACGACCGACAAGGCGTGGCTCGACGAGCCCGACCTCAACGGCACCGTCATCTCCGCCACCAACGCGGTCTACACCGACGAGTCGGTCCCGGGCGTCAAGGCGTTCAGCGAGGCGCTCGACCAGTACGCGCCGGGCCTGCGCGACAGCAAGCAGTTCTCGTTCCCGCTGATCTACCCGTGGGCGGGTGGCGAGCTCTTCGCGAAGGCCGCCGAGGCCGCGAAGCTCACCCCGGAGTCGAAGCCTGCGGACGTCGTCAAGGGCCTCTACGCCCTGGAGAACGAGACGCTCGACGGCATCGCCCCGCCGCTGAACTTCGTCGAGGGGCAGCCCGGGTTCACCCCGTGCTACTTCCCGGCGGAGATCGCCGACGGTGAGTTCCGCTCGACGAGCGACAACGAGCCGGTCTGCCTGCCGGAGGACAAGGCCAAGCAGCTCGCCGCCGCCATCGGCGGGTGAGCCCCCGGGGCCCGCGGCCCCGAGCACCAGTGGGTCGGGGGTCGGCGGAGCATCCGCCGGCCCCTCGGCCGTTCGTGGCCGCCGCCGCGTCCCCCGCCGGGACGCCGCGGCGGCCACGCGCATGGAAGCGCGTCATCGAAGACGTCGAGGAGTGGAACGTGCAGGAAGGGACCGTCGGTCGCAGCGACGCGGAGGACGATCGCGTGAAGGCCACCACCGGAACGGAGGGCGCCGACGGCCTGTCGGCGGCGGCGCGGGCCGCGAACGTCCTGCACTACGCGGACTGCGACCCGGGGATCGCGTGGTCGTCGGGCAACGCCAGCGAGGCGCTCCCCGGGGTCGTCACGCCGCTGACGTGGTCGCTGTTCGGCGACCCGATCGAGCGGGCGTTCAAGGCGACCTTCAACGACATGGGGGTGCTGGAGCGCGAGCGGGTGACCGCCGACGAACGTCCTGAGACCCGGCTCATGGCGCTCTTCTACGGCCGGGCCGCCGGCAACGTCGAGACGTTCCGGATGCTCGCCGACCGGACGCCCGGCAACGGTGGCAACGCCGTCGAGGAGCAGATCTTCGGCCGGGTGCGGCCCGGCATGGAGGACCGGCCGGTCCGCTCCCGCTACCCGGTGGTGGCGTTCCGGATGCCGGTGGCGGCGCTGCGACTCCCCGGTCGCCTGCGCTCCGTCGTGGAGGACGTCGAGCCGTGGTGGAGGGCCGCGGTCGCCGGTCCGTCGCCGTCGCCGTCCGCCGCCCGGGCGCTCGTCGCCGAGGGCGCGCGCCGGTTCGAGGAGGTCATGCGCCCCCACACGCTCGCGGCGATCCTCTGTCAGGCGCTCTACGACCAGATCCGCAAGCTCGCCGTCCGTGCGGGCCGCGAAGGGCTGGAGCTCGACATCATCACCGGGTACGGCGAGATGGCGGAGACGCGCGTCGTCACCGACCTGTGGGACGTCTCGCGCGAGCGGCTCGACCTCGACGAGTTCGTCCGCCGGCACGGGTTCCACGGCCCGGACGAGGGCGAGCTGTCCTCGGCGTCGTGGCGGATGGACCGCGCGCCGCTGGAGCGGCTGCTCGTCGGCTACCGCGGGATGGACGAGGACCGCGACCCGCGGCGCGTCGAGGCCGGCCAGGCCCGTCGTCGCGTCGAGGCGGAGCGCGAGCTGCTCGCCGCGCTGCCGCGCGCCCACCGTGGCCCGGCCCGGGCGATCCTCGCGCTCGGGGCGCGCATCATCCCGCTGCGCGGCGTCGGCAAGGCCGCGTTCCTGCGCTGCGCGGACGCGGTCCGGTTCGGGACGCGCGCGCTCGGGGCCGACCTCGTGGAGCGCGGGCTGCTGCCCGACGTCGACGCGGCGTTCCTCCTGACGATGGACGAGCTGCTGGCGGCGACCCCGCCGGCCGACCTGGCGGCCACCGTCGCCGAGCGGCGGGCGATCCGCGAGGAGTACCTGCGCTACGAGCTGCCGGAGGCGTGGGAGGGCGTGCCGTCGCCGGTCCCCGTCGGCGGCCGCGAGCCGGTCGACGCGGACCGGACCACGGTGTCCGGGATCGCGGTGACGTCGGGGACCGTCGAGGCGGTCGCCCGGGTCGTGACGCGCCCGGACGAGGAGGACGACTTCGAGCCCGGCGACGTCCTCGTCTGTCGCACCACCGATCCCAGCTGGGCGTCGATCATGATGCTCGCGTCGGCGCTCGTCATCGACATCGGCGGCCCGATCAGCCACGGCGCGATCGTCGCCCGCGAGCTGGGCGTGCCGTGCGTCATCGGCACGAAGGACGGCACGACGGTCATCGGCGACGGTGACCTCGTGCGCGTCGACGGCGCCGCCGGGACGGTCGAGGTCGTGCGGCGGGCCGCTGCGGCGCAGGAGGCCTGACCGCGGGGCGGGGTCGTCGGAGGTGGCCCGGTCCGGGGCGCGGGTGACCCGGGGCGGGCCGGGCGACTGGTGGGCCGGCCGCGGGCCCTCGGGTCAGCGCGGCTCGGGGGAGGGGAGCATCGAGCGGCGGTAGTCCCGCTCGACGACCCCGAACCCGACCCGGCCGTCGGGCGCGACGACCCGCACCGTCGACTGGGTGAGGACCAACGGGTCCTCGTCGTCGTGATCGACGCCGTTGAGGTTCTCGTTGGGGTCGAGCACGCTCAGGGTGTAGCCGTGCAGCCGCTCGGCGCGGTACTCGACCGTCGCGTCGCCGTCACCGCCGCCGAGCGCGATCGTCAGCTCGTGCGGCCGGTGGGTGGCGGGGTCCTCGAGGCCGGTGACGCGCACCGCGGTCCCGATCTCGACCCGACCGGCCTCCTGCGCGGTCCAGATCCGGTGGTCGGCGACGCCGTCGCGCTTCCAGTTCACCAGGCCGTTCACGACGCGGTCGCCGGCGGCGTCGGGGAAGACGAAGACGAAGAAGTGCAGCCCGCCGAAGTCCGACAGGTCGCGCGGGCCGCTGGAGTGGTCCCGGTGCGCGACCCCGTCGAGCCGCCACCCGGGGGCGCCCTCCACGTCGAGGGCGCCGGTCGCCCGGTGGCCCTGCGTGTGGTGGTGCGCGGCCCAGCTCAGCCCGTCGATCCCGAACGCCCGGTGCATGTCCCACACCGGGGCGGCCGCGTCGAGCTCGACGTCGAACCGGAACGCCCGCGCCCGCCCGGCCCCGACCGGGGCGCGGGCCATCCGGTCGACCGTCGTCGGCTCGCCGGCCCCGTCGAACCGCAGGCGCCAGCGCCGCAGCGGCTCGACGCACTCCACCCGAAGGTTGCCGGTGGCCGGTCCGCGGTCGTCCGCCGCGCGTCCCCACGAGCGGTCGACGAGCAGCTCGCCGTCGGGGAGCAGGGCGATCGTCTGCGCCCACCACAGCTCGCGGTCGCCCGGCCAACGCCCCGCGTGGACGAAGATCCCGACGCCCTCGTCCGGATTCCAGACGTGGAAGTACATCGTCTCGCTCCACGTGGGAGCGTCCGGGGGAGGGGCGTGCAGGAGGTCGGCGGCGGGGTCGACGCCGAAGGGGTTGCCCGGGGATCCGGTCATCGTCCGCGCCTCCGCGCTCATCGTCCGTAGAGGGTCCCGACCCACATCGACACGAGGGCCTCGATCGTCGACGACTCGTCGTCGAAGGATCCCTCCACCCCGAGGCCCGCGACGTAGAGCACGCGCTCGGTTCCCCAGAAGAGCGCGGCGGCGAGCTCGCGTCCGGGAACGTCGGTCTGCAGCAGGCCCGCCTCGCGCTCCCGCTCGATCTCCTCGGCGCCGGCGACGACGAACCGCTCGACGATCTGCAGCCACAGGGCCCGCAGCTCGGGCACCGCGTGCCAGTGGTGGTTCGTCGCCTGGAGCACGACCCGGTGGCGACGCCAGGCGTCGGTCACCGCGCTGAGGCTCCGCTCCAGCGCGACGCGCGGCTCCTCGTGGGACGGGCGCAGGAGGAACGGCTGGACCGTCGCGAAGACGTCCTCCATGGCCCGGTCGAGCAGGCCGACGAGCACGGTGAACTTCGAGCTGAAGTAGTAGTAGAACGTCGCCCGGGAGACCTCGGCCTCCTTGAGGATCTGCGCGACGCTCAGGTCACCGAACGCCTGCTCCTCCATGAGGCGCTGGGTCGCGGCGAAGATCGATTCCTCGAGCTTCGTGCTCGCCTTCCGGTCCGAGGGGGGCGCTGGCGCCAGGGGCGCGTCGGGGACGGAGGGATCGGCCATGAGGTCGTTCAACCATAGACCTTCTCGGCGTTCGGGCCCATCATCCGGGCGGATGCAGACATGGAGTCTGCTCTGTCGGCGGAAACTTCCCCGCGGCGTGCAGACAACATGTATGGTCGCGGCGTGCCGCGTCGGCCGGATCGACTCCGGGCCCCGGGTGCGCCGAGTGCGGCGGCCGGGGCCTCGGCGGGCGCAGGGGCGGGCCGGGCGGCGTCGCGGGGTCGGATCGTCCGTGCCGGACGGGTGCGCTCCGCCCGGCGCGTCCGCCGCCGACCAGACATAACGTCTGGTACGAGAAATCCATACACACTGTCTGGAGAACCTGTTAGGCTCTCCGGCGGCGGAGGGGATCCGGCAGGGTCCGCCTCGAGATCAGCCCGGTGATCCCGGGTCCGCGTCCCGACCGGCGCGCGCCCGATCGGTCGCCACCACGAGAAAGGACCACAGGTGCTCAGCACAGGACTCCAGACGCTCGGCCAATACGGCGTCGACCCCGGCTTGCCGCCCAACGTCAAGCCGCTTCCCGCCGGCTTCGAGGCGGGCACGACCAACGAGATCATCTTCTTCTTCGTCGCCGGCGCGGCAGTGGTGCTGTTCGCGCTGCCGTGGGCCATCCGCGCGGCGATGAACAAGAACTGGGTGCCGGTCCTGGTGATCCTCAGCGGGCTGATCTGCTCGTTGGAGGAGGCCATGCTCGACATGCTCGGCCACCTCCACTGGGCCGACGACCTCACCGGCGTCTACACGAACTTCGGCATCACCGTGCCGCTGCTCATTCCGCTCTGCTACGTCGCGTTCCTGGGCCTGCAGTCGTACTTCAACTACTTCGTCATCCGCAACGGGGCGACGTTCAAGACGTTCCTCATGCTGCTGGCCATGGGCGGCATCCTCGACGCCGTGATGGAGACCATCGGCATCAACCTCAACGTCTACGAGTACTACGGCGTGCAGCCGTTCGAGCTGTTCGGCTTCCCGTACTGGTGGGCCTTCATCAACTCCGCCTCGTTCGTGACGGTCGGCATCCTGCTCCACATCATGGTCCCGCGCCTGAAGGGCTGGAAGCAGCTGCTGATCCTCGTCGCGGCGCCGTACGGCATGGCCGCCACGTACTTCACGGTCGGCTGGATCCACCTCATCGCGCACAACTCGTCGCTGCCCGAGTGGATGCGCTGGGTCGCCTGCGCGATCATGATGGTGGAGGCCGTCGCGCTGATGAAGATCTACGCCCACTTCTTCGGTCGTAAGGACGGCGAGGCGGTGCCGGCCTGGACCCTCGGTCGCATGCTCGCCTACGGGTTCACCGGTGGCCGCGTCCGCGCCAAGATCTGGGGCAAGATGGCGGAGGAGGGCAACCTGCCCGCCGACCAGCGGGCCACGCCCGAGTTCTAGGTCGACGACCGCCGTCCCTCCGCCCCGGCCGCGCGCCGGGGCGCTCGGGACGGCCCACGCTTCCGGGGCGTCCCGCGACTTCGTGTCGCGGGGCGCCCTTCGTCGTTGGGGGAGGAGGGTCGGGGGGCCCTCCCGCTCACGGTGGCGTCTCCCGCCGTTTGTGGCGGGGTTCGTCACACCGACCCGTCGGGTCCGACGTGGCGCGATCGGTCGCCGCGACGTTGCCCGCCCCATGCGGCGGGGTTCGTCACACCGACCCGTCTCGGCCGGGCGGCGCGACCCGGGAGCGCGGCACCGACGCCGGTCCGACGGCGTGGACCGCGAAGCGGACCTGGGACGACCGGAAGCCGGCGCGCCCCCGAGCGGCCTGACGGGGTGGACCGCGAAGCGGACCGTGGGCGACCGGAAGCCAGCCCACCCCCCCCCGGGCGACCTGACGGGGCGGACCACGAAGCGGACCGGGGGCGTCCGGAAGCCGGCGCGCCCCCGAGCGACCTCCTCCTGCGGCCGGTGCCCCGCGCCGGCGGCCTCCACCCCGCGGCCCTCGGCCGCAGCGCGCCGGCGCGCCGGCCGGTGGGTCTCCGGCGCTACGCGCCGGCGCGGCCTGCGGCGCTACGCCCCCGACGCTGCGGGGGCGTAGAGCGTGAACCAGACGATGTCGGTGTAGGCGTCGATCAGGCGGTCGACGTCCTCGTCGGACGCCGCCCGGACGAGCCGGTGGAACCCGCGCTCGGCCATCCAGGTGAGCCAGGCCGCGGTCTCCTCGGCGTTGAGGCGCTCGGTGATGAACCCCTGCTGCTGGCCGGTGCGGATGTGCTTGCGCAGGCCGGCGACGTTCGACGTCATCATCGCGTCGGTGAGGTCGCGCACCCCGGCGTCGTAGGACGCGGTGTCGTACATCGCGGCCATGAGCGTCGTGTGGGGACGGTACGTGCGCACGACGCGGTCGAGCGCCTCGTGCACCGCGTCGCGGGTGACGTCGGGGCCGAGCTGCCACCAACCGGCCGCGGCCGCGGCGATCTCCGACGTGATGTCGCCGAACCAGGCGCTCAGCAGGTCGCCCTTGTCCTCGAAGTACACGTAGAACGTGGAGCGCGAGATGCCGGCCTCGGACACGAGGCGCTCGACGCTGATCTCGGTGAAGCTCTCGCCCTCGCCGAGCAACCGCTCGACGACCGCGAGCAGCCGCCCGCGCATCTCGTCTCGACGCTCGGCACGGCTGCCCTGGCGCTTGCGGGTGACGGACGGCATCGGGTCTCAGTGCTCCTGTTCGGGGCGCGGCGCGGGACGCACGCCCTCGTAGAGGGTGTTCCAGACGACGGTCGTGAGCGCGTCGACGTGCCGCTCGAGCGACGCGTCGTCGGCCTCGCGGACGAGGCTGTACATGCCGCGCTCGGTCATCCACACGAGCCACGCCGAGATCGGCTCGGGATCCAGCCCGGACCGGACGTAGCCACCGGCCTGCCCGTCGCGGATGTGCTGGGCGAGCGCGCCCGCGGCCTGCTCGAGGACCCCGCCGAACGCCGCGCCGACGCGACCGTCGTACACGGCGCTGTCGACGACGGCCCCCATGAGGATCCGGTGCTCGCGGTACGTCGCGACGAGCGCGGCCATCCGCTCGCGCACATCGGCGTAGCCGGCGTCCTCGGCCAGGTCCCAGATCGCGTGGGCCAGCTCGTCGAGCCGACCCATGAGCTCCTCGGTGAGCGACTGCAGCAGGTCGCCCTTGTCCTCGAAGTACACGTAGAACGTGGACCGCGACACGCCGGCGGCGGCGACGATCCGCTCGACGCTCAGCTCGGTGTAGCTCTCGCCCGCGTCGAGCAGCTGCTCGATCGCCCCGAGCAGCGGGCCGCGCAGCTCGCCTCGACGGACGGCGCGGTTCCCGGTGGGCTGCTGGGCGGCGGACGGCATGCGTGTCCGAACAGAGTGTACGGGCGCCGCGGACGGACACGGCCCCATGACGTGTCCGGGCAACGCCCGGACCGTCGTCCGGACGGTGCGCGCGGCGACGCCGGACGCCGCCCGGGTGGCGCGGGGGCGACCGGTGCGGTCGCCGGCCGTCTCGGGTCGGGCCTGACCGATCAGGCCTGACGGAACAGGACGACCGCGTCGTCGGCGACGTCCTCGACGACGGCGCCCGCGTCGAGCAGCAGGTCGAGGTGCCCGAGGATCTCCGACAGCGTGAGGTACACCTGGGTCACCGCGACCTGGCCCCACATCGCCACCGCCAGGCCGTGGGCCGAGCACGGTCCCGGCCCGAGCATCTGCAGGATGCGCGCGGCGCGCTCGTCCTGCTGCGCCAGCCGCTCGTCGACGAGGGTGCGGTGGTCGACCACCGGGTCGCCGTGGCCGCCGAGCGCGATCGCGAGGTCCAGCTCGCGCGTGGCGCGCAGCGACTCGCGGTAGGCGACGAGCGGACGCGGACGGCGGCCGTCCCACTCCCCGAGGGGCCGGGACACGAGGGCGTTGGAGGAGACCCGCGCCAGCAGGTGGTCGCCGGTGAAGGCGATCCGGTCGCCCGCGTGGTGGAGCACCGTGTCGGACGGGGAGTGGCCGGGCCGGTGGTGCACGGTCCAGTCGCGGCCACCGATCTCGAGGCGCCCGCCGTCCGGGACCCGCACGGCGACCGGGGCGCTCGACGTCCAGTGCCGGGTGATCGTCGCCACCGAGTGCAGCGCCTCCGCGACGTGGCTCTCGACGCCGTGGCGGCCCATGAGCACCAGCGCGTCGTCGTCGTCGCGACGGCTGTGGGACTCGCCGTCCTCGACGACCGGGGCGAGGAGGTCGAGGCAGGCGACCTCGGCCCCGGAGCGCTCCACGATCGCCGCGACGAGCCCGACGTGGTCGGCGTGCTGGTGGGTCACGACGACGCGGCCGACGTCGGTCAGGCGGTGCCCGAGGCGCTCCAGGCCGGCCTCGAGCGCCCCGAGCGCCGTCGCGGAGTTCGGGCCGCAGTCGACGAGCGTCAGCGGATCGCCCTCGACGACGTGGACGTTGACGTCGCCGATCGCGAACGGCGTCGGGAGCGGGATGCGGTGGATCCCGACCTCGGCGGCCCGGGCTAGAGCCTCGTGCGGCGGCGGCGACGTGCGGGTGGCCATGTCGGGCAGTGTCTCGCGTGCGGGCGTGCCGTTGTGTGAGCCGGACACGGATCGCGTGGGTCGGACGAGGGCCGGGCCGTCGGGCCGGGGCCCCGAAGCGTCGCTGCTACAGTCTGTCAGGACATGATGTATGGCCCTGTCCGTCCGGCCGTGACGACTGCGCGCGGGGGTGTCCGATGAGCGCCCGGGCCATCACCGGCTACGGCGCGTACCTGCCGCGCCACCGACTCGCCCACGCCGAGATCGCCGACGCGCTCGGCGCCGGTGGGGGACGCGGCACGCGCACCGTGGCGTCGTTCGACGAGGACTCCACGACGATGGCCGTCGAGGCGGCGCGCGCCGCGACCGGCGACGGCCGCCCCGACGCGATCCACCTGGCGACGACCGCCCCGGCGTACCTCGACAAGACGAACGCGGCGGCCGTCCACGCGGCCCTCGACCTCGGCCACGCCGGGTTCGCCGCCGACGTCGTCGGGTCGGCCCGCTCCGCCGTCGCGGCGCTGCGCTCCGGCCTCGCCGACGGCGGGCTCGTCGTCCTGTCCGACCTGCGCAACGGTCGCCCCGGCTCGACCGACGAGCGCGACGGTGGAGACGGCGCGGTCGCGCTGCGCTTCGGCGATCCGGACGACGCGATCGCCGTCGTCCTCGCCCGCGCGTCGGCGACCGCCGAGTTCCTCGACCGCTGGCGCGCCCCCGGCGACGACCACAGCGGGCAGTGGGAGGAGCGGTTCGGCGCCGAGCGCTACGCGCCGCTCGTCGAGTCCGTCGTCGCCGAGGCGCTCGCCGCCGCGGGGATCGAGCAGGCCGACCACGTCGTGATCTCCTCGCCGCACGGCCGTGCGGCCGCCGCGGCGCGCAAGCGGTACCGCGGACGGATCGAGGGCGCCGACCCGGCGATCGGCTACGTCGGCGCCGCCGACCTGGGCCTGCGCCTGGCCGCGGTGCTCGACCGCGCCGGGGCCGACGAGACGATCCTCGTCGTGTCGGCCGCGGACGGCGCGGACGCGTTCGTCCTGCGCACCACCGAGCGCCTCGCCGCGACGCGCCCGGAGCGTGGCGTGGTCGCGCAGCTCGAGCACGGGCGGGCGCTGCGCTACGCGGCGTTCCTCACCTGGCGCGGGCGCCTGGAGCGCGAGCCCCCGCGCCGTCCCGAGCCGGACCGCCCCGCCGGACCGCCGTCGGCCCGGTCGGAGGCCTGGAAGTTCGCCTTCGTCGGCTCGCGCTGCACCGCCTGCGGGTTCGTCCACGTGCCGCCGATGCGGGTGTGCAAGAGCTGCCGCGCCGTCGACGAGATGGAGTCGCTGTCGCTCGCCGACCGGCGGGGGACCGTCGCGACGTTCACCGTCGACCGGCTCGCGTTCTCGCCGGCGCCGCCGCTCATCACCGTCGTCGTCGACTTCGACGGCGGCGGCCGGTACACGGTCGAGATGGCCGACGCGGCGCCCGACGAGGTCGCGATCGGCACCCGGGTCGAGATGACCTTCCGTCGCCTCTACACGGTCGACGGGGTCCACAACTACTTCTGGAAGGCCCGGCCGTTGGCCGAGGCGACCGGCACGACGGAGGGCTGATCACATGGCGAGCAACGGGATCAAGGACCGCGTCGCGATCGTCGGGATGGGGTGCACGCCGTTCGGCGAGCACTGGGGCAAGTCCGCCGACGACCTGCTCGTCGACGCGACGAACGAGTGCTTCGCGTCGACCCCCGGGATCACCGTCGACGACGTCGACGCGTTCTGGCTCGGCACGATGAGCTCCGGCCAGTCCGGCATGGTGCTGTCCAAGCCGCTGAGCCTGGACTACAAGCCGGTCACCCGGGTCGAGAACTTCTGCGCGACCGGGTCCGAGGCGTTCCGCAACGCGTGCTACGCCGTCGCGTCCGGCGCCTACGACACGGTCATGGCCGTCGGGGTGGAGAAGCTCAAGGACTCCGGCTACTCGGGCCTCGTCCGCTCGAACGTCGCCGGCGACGGCACGGCGCCCGAGATGACCGTGACCGCGCCCGCCGCGTTCTCGCTGCTCGACCCGGCGTACTGCCGCAAGTACGACGTCGACCCGCAGGACATGCGCGACGCGATGACGCACGTCGCGTGGAAGAACCACCACAACGGGGCGCTCAACCATCGCGCGCAGTTCCGCAAGGAGGTCCCGAAGGAGAAGATCGAGGCGTCGCCGCTCGTCGCCGGTCGGCTCGGCGTCTTCGACTGCTCCGGGGTGTCGGACGGCGCGGCGTGCGCGCTCATCGTCCGCGCCGAGGACGCGCACAAGTACACCGACCGTCCGCTGTACGTCAAGGCGCTGGCGTTCGCCGCCGGGCCCGCCAACGGCCCGATGGACCCCGCCTACGACTACACGTCGTTCGAGGAGGTCGTCCGCACCGCGCAGGACGCGTACCGCCAGGCCGGGGTCACCGACCCGCGGACCGAGATCTCCGTCGCCGAGGTCCACGACTGCTTCACCCCGACCGAGCTCGTGCTCATGGAGGACATGGGGTTCTCCGAGCGTGGCGAGGCGTGGAGGGACGCGCTCGACGGCGCGTTCGACCTCGACGGGCGGATCGCGGTGAACGCCGACGGCGGCCTCAAGTCGTTCGGCCACCCGGTCGGCGCGAGCGGCCTGCGGATGCTCCTGGAGTGCTGGCTGCAGCTGCGCGGCGAGGCCGGCGAGCGCCAGGTGAAGGATCCCAGGCTCGGCCTGACCCACAACCTGGGCGGGCGCCCCGGGAGCTGCGTGTCGTTCGTGTCGATCGTCGGCAACGAGCTCGGCTGAGCCCCGAGCGGGTACGTCGTACGTCGACCGTTGTGTACGGACACCACGTCCCGGTAGGTTGTCGCGCATGGCCGCGACGGGACAGGGATTCAGCACGAGCGCGCGATCGTTCGAGATCACGCGTCGGCTGAGCGCGTTCGACGCGCAGTTCCTCGCCGCCGAGTCCGAGACGATGCCCTGCCACTACATGGGCATCGCGACGTTCGCGCCGGACGCGGACGGCAACCCGCTGACCGCCGAGCGGGTCAAGGCGCACCTGGCGTCACGGATCGACATGGTCCCGCCGCTGCGGCTGCGGATCCGCCAGGTCCCGCTCGGGCTCGATCACCCGTGGGCCGTCGACGGGCCGGTCGACCTGGACCAGCACATCCTCACCCGCACGATCGCCGCGCCCGGCGGCCCGCGCGAGCTCGCGGCGGCCGCCGAGGACATCATGCGCGGCACGATGGACCGCTCGCGTCCGCTGTGGGAGTTCCACGTCATGGACGGGCTCGCGGACGGTCGCGTCGCCGTCGGCATGAAGTTCCACCACGCCTGCGCGGACGCCCTGGGCGCCTCGGCGACGATGGCGTTCATCCTCGACCCCGTGCCCACCGGTCGGCGCGGGCTCCCCGCCCCGGTCCCGTCGGAGGACGTCCCCGACGTCCGTCGCCTGGCGTGGCGGGGCGCCGTGCGGACGATGTCGCACCCCGTCCGCGCCGCGCGCGCCGCCACCAACGCCGTGCCGCACCTCGACCAGGTGCCGATGATGCGCACGCTGCCCGGCGCGCGCATCGCCGCCCGAGGCAGTCGGGCGCTCCAGCGCCGCCTGGGTCGCGACGCCGCCGAGCCGGACGGGTTCCCGCAGGCGCCGCGGACCCGGTTCAACGGGCCGCTCACCCCCGACCGGCGGATCGCGTTCGGGCACGTCGACGTGTCGGTCGTGCGCGACCTGAAGACCGCCCACGGCGTGAGCTTCAACGACGTCGTCGTCGCCGCGGTCGCGGGCGGCCTGCGCCGCCGCCTCGAGGCGGGCGAGGAGCTGCCGGAGGAGCCGCTGCTCGCGTTCGTCCCGGCCAACCTCCGCGCCGGCGACGACTCCAACCGCGGCGGCAACGCGATCTCGTCGTTCGTCGTGCCGATCCCGACCGACCTGCCGGATCCGCGCCAGCGGGTGCAGGAGGCGAGCGTCGCGATGCGCCGGGCGAAGCAGCGTCACGCGCTCACCCCGCCGACGCTCATGGAGGACGCCAACGACCTCGTCCCGCCGATGGTGTTCGGACCGTTCGCGGGCGGGATCATGAAGCTCCTCGGCAGCGGCCGGGTGAAGCTCCCGCTCAACCTCCTGTTGTCGAACGTCCCGGGCCCACCGGTGCGGATGTACCTCGACGGCGCGCCGATGGAGACGTTCCGGCCGATGAGCCTCGTCTTCCCCGGCGCGGCGTTGAACGTCACGGTCATCAGCTACGACACGCGGCTGGAGATCGGGGTCATCGGCGACCGCTCGCTCGTGCCCGACGCGTGGGAGCTGCTCGAGGACATCGAGGCCGAGTTCGCCGACCTGGCGGCGGCGCTGCAGCCGGCCGCCTGACCCGGCGGTCCGGCCTGCCGGGCGCGGCGGTCGGACGCCGCGGACACGGCCGTCGGGCCTGCGGGCGCCGCCGTCGGATCGCCCGATCCAGGTCCTCGAACGGTCTGCACGGACATATTGTCCGAATCGCCCTCGGGCGTTCGGGGGGTGCCCCGTGCCCGAGGGCTGGCGCGGGCCGCCCGGACCCGGCAGGCTTGGGGGTGATGCCCGAGTCCGTCGACCCCGTCACCACCGTCACCGTCGCCGGGCCGCACTTCGACGACCTGGCGGTCGGGGACGTGCTCGACGCGGCGCCGACGCAGACCCTGACCCCGGGCGTCGCCGCCGCCCACCAGGCGATCCTCGGCGGACGCTGGAGGCTGTCGCTCGACGCGCCGCTCGCCGACGCGGTCCTCGGTCACGGCGACGGTGCGCTCGCGTCCCCGGCGCTCGTCTGCGACGTCGCGATCGGGCAGTCGACGGGGTTCACCCAGCGCGTGCGCGCCAACCTCTTCTACCGCGGCCTCGTCCTGCACCGGCCGGTCCGGATCGGCGACACGCTGCGCACGGTCACCCGCGTCGAGGCGCTGCGCGAGAACCGCCGCCGCGAGGGCCGCGAGCCCACCGGCCTCGTGGTCCTGCGGATCACGACGGTCGACCAGGAGGACCGTCCGGTGCTCGACTTCCGGCGCTGCGCGATGCTGCCGCTGTCGCCCGGCGCGGCGCCGACCGGGCACGCCGACGACCTCGACCGGTTCTCGGGCGACCTCGACGGCGACGCGCTGCGGGCCGCCGCGTCGGGGTTCGACCTCGCCGCCTACCGGGCGGCGCTGCCGACCGCACGGCACCTCGGCGGGGTCGCCGACGGCACGGTCTTCGACGTGCAGGGCGGGGACGTCGTGACGAGCGCGCCCGAGCTCGCGCGGCTGTCGCTCAACGTCGCGGCGGTGCACCACGACGCGGCGGCGGCCGGCGGCCGGCGGCTCGTCTACGGCGGCCACACGATCGGCCTGGCGGCCGCGCAGATCACGCGCGCGCTGCCCGACCTCGTGACCGTCGTCGCCTGGGAGGGGTGCGACCACGTCGGGCCGGTCCACGAGGGCGACACGCTGCACGGGACGGTCGAGGTCGTGGGTCGCGAGCCGACGGCCGACGGTGGCGCCCTGGTGCGGCTGCGCTCGCGGGTGCGGGCCCGCAGGGCGGACGGGACGGACGACGACGTCCTCGACTGGCGACTGGTGGCGCTGAGCGCGTGAACGAACGACGGAACGGAGACGGACGATGAGCAACGGGGGAATCCTCGAGGGCCTGCGCGTGGTGGAGGGCTCGGCGTTCGTCGCCGCGCCCCTGGGCGGCATGACCCTCGCGCAGCTCGGGGCGGACGTCATCCGCTTCGACCAGATCGGTGGCGGGCTCGACTACCAGCGCTGGCCGCTCGCGTCGTCCGGCGACAGCCTGTTCTGGGCCGGCATGAACAAGGGCAAGCGCTCGCTGCAGATCGACCTGCGCAACGACCGCGGACGCGAGATCGTGCGGGAGCTGTTGCGCCGTCCCGGGCCCGACGGTGGGTTGTTCCTCACGAACTTCCCCGCCCGTGGCTGGCTCGCCTACGACGCGCTGCGCGAGGTCCGCGACGACCTCGTCATGGTCGCGCTCACCGGCAACCCCGACGGCACGAGCGAGGTCGACTACACCGTCAATCCGGCGACCGGTTTCCCGTGGGCGACCGGGCCGCGCAACCTCGCCGAGCCGCTCAACAGCGTGCTCCCGGCGTGGGACGTCGCGATGGGGTCGCTCGCGGCGATCGGCATGCTCGCCGCCGAGCGCCGTCGGTCCCGAACGGGGGAGGGGACGCTCGTGCGGCTGTCGTTGTCGGACGTCGCGTTCGCGATGGTCGGCAACCTCGGGCGCCTGGCCGAGGCGCAGCTCGGCGCCGAGGACCAGAACAAGGACGGCAACTACCTCTACGGGGCGTTCGGGCACGACTTCGAGACCGGTGACGGTCGTCGGGTGATGGTCGTCGCGCTCACCGCCCGCCAGTGGCGGTCGCTCCAGGACGCGACCGGGATCCACGAGGCGTGCGCGAGCATCGAGCAGGTCACCGGCCACGACCTGAGCACCGAGACCGGCCGCTACGAGGGTCGTGACCTCATCGCCGCGGTGCTGCGGCCGTGGTTCGCGTCGCGGCCGCTGGCCAAGGTTCGCGAGGCGTTCGACGGGACCGGCGTGTCGTGGGGCCCGTACCAGACGTTCCGGCAGCTCGTGGAGGAGGACCCGCGGGTGTCGACCGACAACCCGATGTTCGCCGAGGTGGAGCATCCGTCGCTCGGCCGGTACCTCATGGCCGGGTCGCCGCTCGACTTCTCGGCGGTTCCGCGCGTGCCGGTGCGGCGCGCCCCGATCCTCGGCGAGCACACCGAGCAGATCCTCGCCGAGGACCTGGGCCTCGATCCGACCGAGATCGGTCGGCTGCACGACGACGGCGTCGTCGCGGGCCCCGCGGCGGACCGGGTGCCGGCCGGGTCGTGAGCGAGGCGTCGCATCCGCCCCTGGCCCCGTTCGAGGAGGGGCCGATCGGCGACCTGCGCCGTCGCGCCGCGGCGGTGGCCGCGGCGATCGCACCGGACGCGGCGCGGTGGGACCGCGAGGAGGCGTTCCCCGAGCCGTCGTGGGCGCGCATGCGCGACGCGGGCCTGCTCGGCCTGACGGTCCCGGTCGCGTTCGGCGGCGAGGGCCTGGGCGTCGTGGCGGCGTGCGCGGTGCTCGAGGAGCTCGCCACCGCGTGCATGTCGTCGGCGATGGTGGCGCAGCTCTACCTCAACGGCCCGCCGCGCGCGATCGACGTGCTGGGGACCGACGAGCAGCGGGCGCGGTTCCTGCCGGGCGCGGCGTCGGGGGAGCGTTCGTTCGCGATCGCGATCAGCGAGCCGGACGCCGGGTCGGACGCGACGTCGCTGCGGACGCGGCTGGAGCCCGACGGCGCCGGTTTTCGCCTGCACGGGGGCAAGTGCTACATCACCAACGGCGTGCGGGCGGACACGGTCCTCGTCTTCTGTCGCCTGGCCGGCACCGAGGGCGCTCGCGGCATCGGCGCGGTGATCGTCGAGGCGTCGCAGGACGGGTACGCCGATCCGGTGACCCACCCGAAGATGGGCGGCCGGGGGATGCCCGAGGCGACGTTGGCGTTCGACGGGGTGCGGATCGACCCGGACGCGGTGCTCGTCCGGCCCGACCCGGGCTCGAGCCGGGCGGCGGCGATCATGCTGCGCCAGTTCAACCCGGAGCGGTGCGGCAACGCGGCGATGACGCTCGGCGTGGCCCGCGCGGCCCTCGACGCGTCGATCTCGCACGTCCGGTCCCGCCGGCAGTTCGGCCGTGAGATCGGCGAGTTCCAGGGCCTGCAGTGGAAGGTCGCCGACATGGCGACCCGGCTGCACGCCGCCCGCCTGCTCGTCGCGGACGCGGCGGCATCCGACGACGGCGGCTTTCCCGAGGTGCGGCGCACCGCGATGGCGAAGGTGTTCGCCAACGAAACGGCCGAGGCGGTGTGCCGCGAGGCGATCCAGCTCCACGGCCACGCGGGCTACACCCGTGATCTACCGTTGGAGCGCTACTACCGCGACGTCCGCGGCATGTCGCTCGCCGGTGGCACGTCGGAGATCATGCGCAACGTCCTGGCCGGCGAGGTCATCGGCCGCCGCTACCGGCAGCGGTAGCGGCGGGGACGCGGACCGGAGCCGCGGAGCGCCGGGGTCGTTCAGGCGGAGCCGATGCCCATGCCGCCCGACACGCCGACGTTCTCGCCGGTGATGTAGGCGGCGTCGTCGGACGCGAGGAACGACACGAACGCGGCGATCTCGTGCGGCTCGCCGAGGCGCTTGAGCAGCGTGCCGGCCTCCATCGCGGCGACCATCTTCAGGCCCAGCTCGCCCTTGGCGCGCACCTGGTCCATCAGCGGCGTCTCGATCGGGCCGACGGCGACGGTGTTGGCGGTGACGCCGAACCGGGCGTTCTCGCGCGCGATCGACTTGGTGAAGGCGATGATGCCGCCCTTCGTCGCGGCGTAGACCGCGTTGCCCGACGAGCCGATCCGGCCGGCCTCGGAGCCGATGTTGACGATCCGCCCGAACTTCGCCTCCTGCATCGCCGGCAGCACGGCCTGGGTGCAGGCGAACATGCCCATGAGGTTCGTGTCGAGCACCGCCCGCCAGCGATCGGGCGTGGTGTCGGTGAACCAGCCCGGATCGTCGAACCCGGCGTTGTTCACGAGGATCTCGACCGGTCCCTGCGACAGCACGGCGGCCTGCGCGGCCTCGACGTCGGAGATGTCGGCCTGCACCGCGACGCCGCCGATCTCGTCGGCCACGACCTGCGCCGGGCCGAGGGTGCGCGACACGATCGTCACCCGGGCGCCGTCGGCCGCCAGCCGCCGCGCGATCCCCTCGCCGATCCCCTTGCCACCGCCGGTGACGACGGCGTGCCGGCCGTTCAGCGTGGTCATCGATCCGCCTCCGTCCGGCACGACGCCGGTCGGGGTGTGCGGACAGCCTGTTCGACCATGCGGTGGATCGTACCGGCGCGACGGCGCGTCGGGAAGCGCCGATGGTGGGGCCGACCCGACGGTGGGACCGATCCGACGGCGGCGTCCGGAGTCGGAACGGTCCGTCGGTCGGGATCGGGCGGCGGGAGATCCGGCGGCGGGGCAGGTGCGGCGGCGGGGCAGGTGCGGCGGCGGGGCAGGTGCGGCGGATTCGAGCGACGCGTCTCGCGGGCGGGTATGCCTTCGAGGGCATGGACCATGACTTCGAGGGCATATGGCGCGCGGAGAGCGGTGATCGTTGACGTGGCCCGCGGCCGCCCGGTCACTGCGCGGCGGCGAGGGTCGGCATCATCGGGTGATGGCCGCGCCCGCCCCGCACGATCCGCCCACCTCGACCGATCCGCCCGCGGCGACCAGCGTGGACGAACGCCCGGTCCACGTCACGCACGTCCGGGTGCCGTTCGCGGACGTCGACATGATGCGGCACGTCAACAACGTGGCCTACGTCCGGTACTTCGAGACGGCGCGGATGCGGTTCCTCGTCGGCCTGCTGCCCGACCACCCGATGCTCGACGCCGACGCGAGGGGCTTCAGCCTCATCCTCGCCGAGACCAGGATCGTGTACCGCTCGCCGGCGTTCTACGACGAGGAGCTCGTCGTGCGCTGCACGATCGGCGAGATCCGCCGGTCCGCGTTCGAGATGCCGTTCACCATCACCGCCGGCGACCGCCTCGTCGCCGAGGGCGCCGGCTGGCTCGTCGGGTTCGACTACGCCCAGCAGGCCGCGGTGCCGCTGCCCGACGACGTGCGGGCCGCGCTCCGGGGGTGACCGGCGTCAGGCCACGCCGGGCGCGACCGTGCGCAGGCCCGCGAGGCGGGCGGCCGCGCTCTGGCGATGGTCGTAGCTCACGAACGCATCGATCGGGGAGACGTCGACGGCCGTCGCGACGTGGATCGCGTCGAGGGCGCGGAGCCCGCGACACCGACCGTCGTCATGTGCACGAATGCAGCACCGGGAGGGGCCTATCCCTCGACCAACGCGCGCCAGGTCACGTCGGCCAGGGCGTCGAGGGTGCGGGCGGCGCGTCGGGGGTCCGGGTCGGCCGCGGCGCGGCGGATCGTCGCCTCGGTCGACCACGCCAGGACCGTCGCCGTCTCGGCCGCGGGCACGTCGCGCAGTCGGCCCTCCCTCACGCCGCGTCGGATCATCCGGGCGATCGCCCGCGCGTAGTCGTCGACCGCGCCCGCATAGGCGTCGCGCACCGCCGGCTCGGACGCGGCGACCTCGACCACCGCCCGCATCACGGCCTCGTCCTCGCGGAACGCGGCCAGCACCTCGCGCAGGCCCGCCGCGACGTCGTCGCGGGTGACGTCGCCTCCGCGGCGGATCCAGCTCCGCGCGCCCGCATACAGTCGGCCGAGGCTCGCGGCGCTCAGCGCCGTGATGAGCCCCGCCTTGTCGGCGAACGCGCCGTAGAACGTCGACCGGGCGACCCCGGCCGTCGACGTGATCCGCTCGACCGTGAGATCCCGGTACGGCGTGCCGTCCGCCATGAGCGCCTGCAGGGCGTCGCGGACGCGCCCCTCGAGCTCCTCGCGTCGGTACGCCCGACCCTGCTGGCCACGGGGGGGAGCGTCGGTGGATGCGGACGACGCGCCGCCGTCGCGGTCACGTGGCGCGCCTGCGGTCGCGCGGTCGCCGCCGTCCCGGTCGCGAAGCGCCTCGTCGGTCGTCGCCATGGCCCCGATCGTACCGACTCGGGCCCGGCCTCATACGGCATGTACGAAGACTTCGGTCACGGTGTACGATGTTGCCATGAGCCACAACGTCAGCCCGGCCGCGTCCCCGTTCGACGAGACCCACGACGAGCTGCGGGCGTCGATCCGCGCGTTCGTCGATCGCGAGATCGTGCCCCACGTCCACGAGTGGGACGAGACGACGTTCCCCGACGCGATCGTCCGGCGGATGGGCGAGCTGGGGTTCCTCGGACTGTCGGTGCCCGAGGAGTACGGCGGCCAGGGCGGCGACTACTTCACGAACATCGTGCTCGCCGAGGAGATCGCCCGTGGTGGCAGCGGCGGGCTGCTCATGGGGCTGTCGGTCCACACCGACATGGTCATGCCCCCGATCCTGCAGTTCGGGACCGAGGAGCAGAAGCAGCGCTACGTCCGCGCCGGCGTGGAGGGGCGCGAGATGTTCTGCCTGGGGATCACCGAGCCCGACGCGGGATCGGACGTCGCCGGCACGAAGACCCGCGCCGTGCGCGACGGCGACGGTTGGGTCATCAACGGGTCCAAGACCTACATCACCAACGGCACCCGGGCGTCGATGATCATGCTCGTGACGAAGACGGACCCGGACGCCGGGCACGACGGGTTCACGATCTTCCTCGTCCCGATGGACACCCCCGGGGTGACCGTCGAGCGCAAGCTCGACAAGATGGGCATGCACGCCAGCGACACCGCGCTGATCGCGTTCCAGGACGTGCGCGTGGGCGCCGACGCGGTCCTCGGCGAGGTCGGCAACGGGTTCAAGCAGATCATGTGGGAGCTGCAGGCCGAGCGCACGATCGCCGCGGCCGGGGTGACCGCCTACGCCCAGTACGCGTTCGACAAGACCGTGGAGTACGCCAAGGAGCGCGAGACGTTCGGGCGGCCTCTCGGCAAGCACCAGGCGATCCGTCACAAGATCGCGCAGATGGCGACCGAGCTCACCGCCGCGCGCGACATCGTCTACGCGACCGCGCGGTCCTACGCCGCCGGCGAGTACGACGTGCGGCGGATCTCGATGTGCAAGCTCTACGCGACGCAGACCGCCGACCGCGTGGCCGACGAGTGCGTCCAGATCCACGGCGGCGCCGGGTACATGGCCGAGTACGACGTGTCGCGCGTGTACCGCGACGTGCGCCTGTACCGGATCGGCGCCGGGGCCGACGAGATCATGCTCGACGTCATCGGCAAGTCGTTCGTCTGACCCGGCGCGCGCCGGCCGGCCCATGGGCCGGCCGGCGGTCGGGCCTCGCGTCGATCGCGTCGGGTCGGGTCACCCCGCCGCGGACGCGCCGACCGGGGCCTCGTGGGCGTCCCGGGCCGCCCGGTGCTCGCGCCACGCGCCGATCAACGCCGCGTTGTCGGACGGGTTGCTGCCGTAGAAGCAGATCTCGTGCGCACCGGCGTCCTTGTACTCCTGCATCCGGGCGACGCACGCGTCCAGCGACCCGTGCAGCGACGTGCCCAGCGCCCACTCGTCGGGGACCAGGCGGGCGACGTCGATGAGGTCCTCGCGGTGGAAGTGGTGGTCCACGCGGTCGGGGTCGTGGCGGAACATCTCGTGGTCGCGGATCGGATCGGCCAGGCGCGGGTCCCAGCCGTTGAGCTTCTCGTACATCGCGACCATCCCCGGCTGACCGATGTAGGTCACCATCCGCGCGTGCGCCAACGCCAGCGTCTCGTCGTCGGACATCTCCGGCGCGCTGACGATCGGCTGCACGATCCGCATCGTCGAGAAGTCCCGGCCGATCTCCTCGCACGCCTCACGGATCCAGGTCACCGCGTTGTGGACCGCCTCGACGGTGAGGAACGGCTGCAGGTACACCCCGTCGAACAGTGGCGACGCCGCCACACGGCACGCCTTGGGGCCGCCGAGCATCACCGAGTACACCTGCGGGGCCGGACCGTCGTAGGTGTCGGCCATGTGCAGGTCCTCGAACCGGCCGATCGGACCGTCGTAGTCGACCGACTCGCCCCGCCACAGGCGGCGGTACATGTCGGCGTCGTCCTCCAGCTCGCGGAACGAGATCGCCCGCATGGGCGGCGCGACGTTCACCGGGCCGGTGCGGTCGCCCTCCGCCGCGAACGCGAAGAACCGCCCGATGTCGTCCTGGTGGATGAGCTGGTAGCGGATGTCGACGTCCTTGATCCCGATGATCGACGGCGCCGCGAAGATGTCGACGAGGAGGTTGTCGATGTTGCGCCCGACGGTCACCGCGGTGCGGGCCAGGACGTGCTCCACGCCACTGTCGATGATGAGGCGCTCGGCGGCGACCTTGTCGGTGCCGTAGACGTAGTCCGGCGCGGGACGCTGCTCGTGGGCCTCGGTGAAGAGCGGCGGGTTGTCGGGGTTGGCGCCGTAGGTCATCGCCGACGACGCGAAGACGAGGCGCCGCGCGCCGGTGTCGCGCATCGCCTCGAGCACGTTGGCGGTGCCGCCGACGTTCATCCGTCGCGACAGCTCGCGGTCCTTCACCGGGCTGACGGTGAACGCCAGGTGGACGACGACCTCGCACCCCTCCATGCCGGCGCGGACGGCGCCGAGGTCCTGCACGTCGGCGGGGGCGAACCGCACCCCGGGCGGCAGCGCGCGCGGCGGCTTGCGGGCCATCGCCACGACCTCGTGGCCGTTGCGGTGGAGTCGCTCGACGACGCTCCTTCCGTAGACGCCGGTGGCGCCGGTGACCAGGATCCTCATCCCATCGCTCCTCGTTCGACGATCTCGACGCGGCCGGCGTCGCCGTCCACGCGGACGACGTCCCCGGCCCGCAGGCGACGCGTGCCGTCGCCGGTGCAGGTGACGCACGGCAGCCCCAGCTCGCGGGCGACGATCGCGCCGTGGCTCATCCGGCCGCCCAGGTCGAGCGCCCGGGCGATCCGCAGAACCGCCCGGGCGCCGGGAGCGCGCAGGCGACCGAGCGCCGCGAGCAGCTCACGCTCGGCGTCGAGCCGCACCCGGCGTTGACGGGCGACGCCCGCAGCGGGGTGGTCCTCGGCGGGCCGTCCCCGGAACCGGGCGGCGAGCGCGAGCAGCGGTGCGGTGTCCTCGCGCCACACGCTGCCGTCCATCTGGCCCTCGCCGGGCCCGTGGAACCCGTGCCGCACGACGACCGTGCCGACGTCGGTCCGGCCGTGCGCCAGGTCCCAGACGTCGGACACCATCCCGGTCTCGACGAGGTCGGTGTACCCGTGACGAGCCGGTTGGACAGCTCGGGGCGACCGGCGGCCTCGGCCAGCGCGACGACCTGGTCGTAGATCGCCTGGGCGAGCATGCTCGACAACGTCGCCAGCTCGAACGCGCGCGTGTACCGGTCGCGGGCGTCGCGCAGCAGGCCGCGCGCCCCGTCGGGGTCGGTCGGCGGTCGCAGGGCCGCGGCCCGCCACCACGCGACGAGATCGTCACGGAACCGGCGCTGACGGCCGGCCAGGGCGATCGCCGTGCGCGGCATCCGGGCGAGGACGGCGGGGATCCGGCGGTGGTCGGGTCGGTCGACGGCGTCGGGCCGGACGACACCGAACAGCTGCTCCTCCAGGCCGTTGGCGGACGTCCCGGGCATCCGGTCGCCGATGAGCCGCATCGCCTCGATGTTCGCGACGGTCCGGCCGTGGAACGCGACCATGAACCGGTCCTCGGCCCGCGCCCCGGGCTCCAGCTCCGACCGCCGCAGCACCCCGAGGTCGTGGAACGCCCGGCGCCCGCGTCGTCGATGAACGACCAGTTCAGCGCGCTCGACACCCCGGGGATCGCCTCCGACACGTTGCCGGGCGACCACAGCACGTCGGGGTCGGTGGCCCGCCAGTGCAGCGGGTCGTCCATCCCGGCGCGCGGGGGCGGGGCCGTCGTCGCCGCGGGCGGCGGGACGGTCGCGGACGGTGCGGTGGTCATCGGGTCCTCCAGCGGTCGAGTCCGAGGATGAGCAGGTCGATCCCGGCCTCGAACGCGCGGGCGGGGTCGCGGGTGGCGAGCGGTCCCGCCAGGCGGGGGACGTGCGTGAACTCGCCGGGCGGCAGCTCGCGGATGCCGGGCAGCAGGTCGTCGCCGCGCTCACGCAGGCCGACCTCGCGTTGCGTCGCCCCGACGACGTACGACGTGATCGCGTCGAACGCCTCGACGATCCGGTCGTCGTCGAGCCCGGCGTCGGTGAGCGCGGCGAAGAGCGCCTCGGCCCCGCGGTAGGCGACGGTCGCCTGCACGCGCCGGTTGGCGATGACGGGCAGCAGCTCGGGATGCTCCAGCAGCACGCGCCGCACGCCCCGCGCGATCGCGGCGACCCGGTCCTGCCACGTGGCGCCGTCGTCGGCGGCGGGGATCTCGATGCCCTCCATCCGGCGCGCGGCGAGCGCGGCGACGAGCTCGTCCTTCGTGCGGACATAGCCGTAGAGCGTCATCGCACCGACCCCGCAGCGATCGGCGAGCCGCCGCATGCTCAACGCGCCGAACCCGTCCTCGGTGACGATCGCCGACGCCTCGTCGACGATCTCCTCGAGCGTCAGGCGACGGGCGGCGGACGGACGGGTGGCGGAGGGGCGGTCGGCGGTCCGGGAGGTCGGCGGTGGGGGCATCGGCGTGCGGGTCCTCAGTGGCGGTCCGTGGGCGTACCGTACGCGTACGGCGACGGTCGGCCGACGCTATCCGCGGCGCGGCCCGCACGTCAAGACGAATTGGCCGGACGGGGTGTCCGGGACTCTCGGTCGGAAGCGCGGCGCGTCGGACCGGAGGTGCCCCGGCGGACGACGTAGATCGAACGACGTGTCCGGTCAAGGTGTAGGATTCGGCGATGAGCGCACGTGACGTGGTGATCGTGGAGGCCGTGAGGACGCCGGTCGGGAAGCGCGACGGGGGATTGGCGGGCGTGCATCCGGTCGATCTGTCGGCGCACGTGCTGTCGAGCCTGGTGGAGCGGGCCGGGGTGGATCCGGCGCTCGTCGACGACGTCGTGTGGGGCGTGGGCGCCCAGGTCGGGGATCAGTCGTTCAACGTGGGGCGCAACGCGGTGCTGGCGGCGGGGTGGCCGGATGCGGTGCCGGGGACGTCGATCGATCGGCAGTGCGGGTCGTCGCAGCAGGCGGTGCACTTCGCGGCGGCGGGGATCGCGGCGGGCCAGTACGAGGTCGCGGTCGCCGGCGGGGTGGAGTCGATGTCGCGGGTGCCGATGGGCAAGTCGGTCGTCGACGGCGATCCGTTCGGCCCGATCCTGATGGCCCGGTACGAGGGGACGCCGCCGAACCAGGGGATCGGTGCGGAGATGATCGCGGAGCGGTGGGGGTTGGACCGCACGCGGTTGGACGAGCATGCGTTGGAGTCGCACGCGCGGGCGGCGGCGGCGATCGACGCGGGCCGGTTCGAGGGGCAGATCGCGCCGGTGACGACCCCGGACGGCACGGTGGTGTCGGTCGACGAGGGCGTGCGGCGCGGTGGCACGGTCGAGGGGATGGCGGGGATCCGCTCCGCCTACCGTGAGGGTGGGCTGGTGACGGCCGGGAACGCGTCGCAGATCAGCGACGGGTCGGCTGCGTTGCTGCTCATGACCGCGGAGAGGGCGCGCGGGCTGGGCCTGACGCCGATCGCGCGGGTGCACACCGCGACGGTCGTGGGCGACGATCCGGTGATCATGCTGACCGGGCCGATCCCGGCGACGGCGCGGGCGCTGGAGCGGGCGGGCCTGTCGATCGACGAGATCGGGACGTTCGAGATCAACGAGGCGTTCGCGTCGGTGACGTTGGCGTGGCTGGCGGAGACGGGTGCGGATCCGGCGAGGGTCAACCCCGACGGTGGCGCGATCGCGTTGGGCCATCCGATCGGTGGATCCGGTGCCCGCTTGATGACGACGATGCTGCACCGGATGCGCGAGCAGGGCATCCGGTACGGGCTGCAGAGCATGTGCGAGGGCGGCGGCATGGCCAACGCCACCATCCTCGAGCTGCTGTAGGCGGAGCGACCCGAGGCCGCGAGGCCGAGGCCCGGTCGATCTCGGGACGTCGGCGTCCCGCAACCGGCCACGCCTGTCGCGGTGGCCATTGCCGGGGCCCAGCCTGCTGCGGTGACGCGACGCCGACCCTCGGTCAGCGCCCCTGCCAGACCGGGTCGCGCTTCTCGGTGAAGGCGCGGGCGCCCTCGCGGGCGTCGTCGGACGCCATCACCGGGTCGACGATCGCGGCCTGGCGGTCCCAGAACTCCTCGTCGGTCCACGACCACTGCTCGCGCACGATCCGCTTGGACGCCACGAGGGCCAGCGGACCGTTGGCGGCGATCCGGGCGGCGAGCTCGCGCGCGGCGTCCACGGTCTCGCCCGGCTCGACGAGGCGGTTGATCGCCCCCATCTCGTACGCGCGGTCGGCGGTGATGAGGTCGCCGGTCAGCGCGAGCTCGAGGGCGAGCGACGGCGGCAGGAGGCGCGGCAGGCGGCGGAGCGCCCCGCCGGCGGCGACGAGCGAGCGCTTCGACTCCGGGATCCCGATCCTCGTGCCCTTCGCGGCGACGATGAGGTCGCAGGCCAGGGCGATCTCCAGGCCCCCGGCGACGGCGAACCCCTCGATCGCGGCGATGAGCGGCTTGTCGCTCGCCCGCCGGACGATCCCCGCGAACCCGCGGTCGCCGGCCCACGGCCGCCTGCCCGTATCGGCGAACGCCTTGAGGTCCATCCCGGCACAGAACCCGCGACCCGACCCGGCGATGATCCCGACCGACAGCGACGGGGTCGCGTCGAGGTGGTCGAGCGCGTCGGCCATCGCCTCGGCCATCGGCAGGTCGACGGCGTTGCGCACGTCGGGACGGTTGAGCGTGAGGAGCAGGACCCCGTCCCGCTCCTCCCGCAGCAGCGGCGACTGATCGGCGGACATGGGGGCAGCCTACCCCGACCCCGTGATGGTGCGGACGCCCGGTCAGGACAGGTTGTCCGTGGGTGGGCGGGGTCGGGCCGTAGGATCCGTGGACCGGGCCACCCGCCCGTTCGTCCGAACCCCGGCGGTCGTCGTCCGCGGCCGCCCCGCCCGACCCCGAAGGAGCCCACCGTGAGCCCGAGCTACGAGTCGATCCGCGTGCACCGGGACGGCGCCGTCGCCCGGATCGAGCTCCACCGGCCCGACGCCCTCAACGCCTGGACGCCCGACATGGGCCGCGAGCTGCTCGACGCCGTACGGACCGCGTCCGCCGACCCCGAGGCCCGCGCGATCCTCATCACCGCCGCCGGCCGGGCGTTCTCGGCCGGCGCGGACGTCAAGGTCCCGCGCGAGCTCACCCCCGACGGCGACCCCGACCTGCAGGTGCGCCTGCGCGAGATCTACAACCCGATCGTCCTCGAGATCCGCCGCGCGCCCAAGCCGGTGATCGCCGCCGTCAACGGGGTCGCGGCCGGGCTCGGCGTGTCGCTCGCGCTCGCCTGCGACCTCATCGTCGCCGCGGAGTCCGCGTACTTCCTCCTCGCGTTCGTCCACATCGCGGTGATGCCCGACGGGGGCCTGACCTTCAACCTGCCCGCCCGGATCGGGTACGCGCGGGCCGCCCAGCTCGCGATGCTCGGCGAGCGGCTGCCCGCGGCGCGGGCGCTGGAGTGGGGGATGATCAACGCCGTCCACCCCGACGACGAGCTGCGGGCCGAGGCCGACGCGCTCGCGGCGCGCCTGGCGGCGATGCCGACCGTGGCGATCGCGTCGATGAAGGAGGCGATGGACGTCGCCGTCAACCGTGGCCTGGCCGAGCACGTCGAGCTCGAGGCGACGCTCCAGCAGCGCCACGCCACGACCGCGGACTACGCCGAGGGCGTCACCGCGTTCAAGGAGAAGCGTCGGCCGGCGTTCACCGGGCGCTGATCGCGGGGCCGCGGGGGTCGCCCCCGTCCCTCGATTCGTTCCCACGGCCCGGTCGGCCGCTGCTAGCGTCGCGCTGGATGCGGCGTTCGGTGCGACGTCGCGCGATCTGGACACGGAGTTCGGATGGATGGGCGCGCCCGCGGCGATGCGCCACGGTCGCCGCCGTCGCGCCGCGACCGACGCACGGCACGATGCGCGCGCAGTACCGCGCCGTGATCCGCGGTACGGCGCGCCCGGGGCCCCCAGCCGGTCCGGACGTCGCGCCATCCCGAGTCACGGATATCGCGTGCAGGCAAGTTTCGAAATTGATGACCAGACACCATGTCTTGTGTTAGTCTGCCCCGCGTGAACTCGAGGGGAGAGCGGGCGACCGGCACGAGCCGGGCGCCCTTCGACGGCGCATCGCGCCCCGCGATCGTGGAGCGACCACGGTGATCGCCGCGTTGGGCAACCGCCTGGGCGCGGTGCAGTGGCCACGCATCGTCGTCGAGACCGGCGGGCTCTTCCACCTCGCCGCGATGGTCCTCGTGCGGGCGATCCGGCCCCCGTACTCCTACGGCCCGGAGTTCGTCGAGCAGTTCCGGTTCGCGGTGAAGATCGCGTTCTTCCCGCTCGTCATCACGTCGTTCGCGCTGTCGTTCGGCCCGGCGGGCATCCAGGCGGTGAACTTCCTGGGCCTCTTCGGCGCGCTCGATCGCCTCGGCGGCCTGTACGTGATCATCGTCGTGCGCCTGTTCGCGCCGTTCGTCACGGCGATCGTCATCGCGGGCGTCGTGGGCACCGCGGTGTGCGCGGACCTCGGTGCGCGTCAGGTGCGCGAGGAGACCGACGCGCTGAGCGTCCTGGGGATCGACCCGATCCGCAGCCTCATCGTGCCGCGCGTCCTGGCGATCATCCTCGTCACCGTCCTCTGCGACATCATCGCGCTGCTCGCGGGCGTCGTCGGGGCGATCATGGTCGTCGTCCAGAACGGCGCGCCGCTCGGCCCGTTCTTCTCCACGTTCTTCGGCTCGGCCACCCCGCTCGAGCTCGGCGCGTCGTTCGTCAAGTGCGCCCTGTTCGGCACGATGATCGCGATCGTCTGCTGCTACAAGGGCATGAACGCCGCCGGAGGATCCGAGGGCGTCGGCAAGGCCGTCAACCAGTCGGTCGTCATCGCGTTCCTCATGATCGGCGCGACCGACTACGTCTTCACGCAGTTCCTCCTGGCGACCAACCCGATCCTGTCGGAGGTCCGATGAGCAGCCAGCCGTACCGGCGGTCGCTCTCGAGCCGCGCGCAGGACGCCTGGGAGTGGACCGGCGACTCGTCGCTCTTCGCCTGGCAGGTCGTCCGCGGATCGTTCAGCCGCAAGGCGCTGCTCTACCGCAACGAGGCGCTCCGCCAGGCCGGCATCCTCGTCACCGGATCGGTCCTCATCGTCCTGGGGATGGTCTTCGCCCTCGGGCTCGTCATCGGCATCCAGGGCTCCTACGCCGCCCAGCAGATCGGCGCCCCGTCGGTCGCCGGCGCGTTCTCGGCCATCGCCGACCTCCGCGAGATCGCCCCCTACGCGTTCGGCTACATGATGGCCGCCAAGGTGTCGACCGGCTACGTCGCCGAGATCGGCACGATGCAGATCACCGACGAGGTCGACGCGCTCGACGTCATGGGGATGGACTCCATCGTCTTCCTCTGCTCCACCCGCCTGCTGGGCACGTGGCTCGTCCTGCCGTTCATCTACGCCACGGCGCTCGTCATCTGCTACCTCGGCTCGTACATCTCGGTCGTCGTGCAGCTCGGACAGGTCTCCGCCGGCGGCTACTTCGAGCTGTTCTGGAAGTTCCAGTCGCCGCAGGACTACCTCTTCTCCGGCATCAAGGCGATGGCGATGGCGACGTTCGTCGTGCTCGTCGGCTGCTACTACGGCTACCGCGTCCGCGGCGGCCCCGTCGAGGTCGGCACCGCCACCGCGCGGGCGATGATCGTCAACCTCATCGGCGTCCACTTCATCGGCATCGTCGGATCCCAGCTTTTCTGGGGCGGCGTCCCGCGACTCCCGATCGGAGGCTGAGCCATGAGCGATTCCCCGGTCACCCCCCGCCCCGGAACGGGGCTCCGACGGCTGATCCCGGTCGTCCTCGTCGCGCTCGTCGCGCTGCTCGTCTGGGCCACCGTCCTGCGCTCCGACGGCGCGGACTACGAGCTCAACGCCCAGTTCTCCAACGCCGGCCAGCTCGTCACCGGCGCCCGCGTCGAGGTCGCCGGCGTGCAGATCGGCAAGGTCGAGGAGATCAGCATCGCCGACGGCGGCCTCGCCAACGTCAAGATGCGGATCACCGACGACCGCTTCGCCCCCCTGCGCGAGGGCACCCGCGCGAGCATCCGCTCCGTCGGCCAGGCGACGATCACCAACCGCTTCATCGACATCGGGCCCGGCCCGTCCAACGCGCCCGAGCTGCCCGACGGCGCGCTCATCGCCCGCGACGACACCGCCGGCATCGTCGACCTCGACGCGGTCCTCAACAGCTTCGACCCGGACACGCGCAAGCAGCTCGCCCGGCTCATCGAGCACGGCGCCGAGGTGTACGCCGGATCCTCCGGCGAGGACTTCAACCGCATGCTCGCCGAGCTCGACCCGGCGCTGGAGTCGGTCCACGGACTCGTCCGCGACCTCGCCGCCGACCAGCAGGCGATCACCCAGCTCGTCCGCGACGGATCGACCGCCGCGCGCGCCGTCGCGTCGCGTCGCACCCAGCTCGAGACGGCGGTCGTGAAGACGGCCGACACGCTCGAGGCCGTCGCGGGGGAGAGCGAGGCCCTGTCCGACGTGCTCCGCCGCGCGCCGTCCGTCCTGCGCCAGGCCGGCGGCACGCTGCGCAGCGCCGCGTCGACCGTCGACGACCTGCGACCGACGCTCCGCGCGGTCCCCGAGCCCCAGGCCCAGCTGCGGCTGCTGCTGCGGCGGCTGCCGATCGCCCTGCGGCGCACCGACTCGACCGCCGCCCGGCTCGACGCCCTGGTCCCGGACGTCGACGTCGCGCTCGGACGGATCCCCGCGCTCGAGGAGCCGCTCGTCAGCGGCATCCGCGACGTGTCCCAGGGCCTCAAGGTCTCGATGCCGATGCTCGAGGGCCTGCGGTTCTACGGCTCCGACCTCATCCTCGGCGTCGTCAACGGCCTGATCTCGATCGGAACCGGCCAGTACCACATCCACGGCCACTACCTGAAGATGGAGTTCGTCCAGACGGTGCAGACCGCGCTGGGCGGCGCCCTGTCGCCGCTGCTCGGCGCGCTGACCGGCAGCAACGACTTCATCCCCGGGCTCATCAACGCCACGACCCGGCAGACGAACCGGTGCCCGGGCGGCAACGCCCCGCCGGCCCCGGACGGGTCCAACCCGTGGTACCCCAAGGAGGGCATCTGCGACCCGACGATGAGCATGTCGTCCGAGGTCAACAGCCCGACCGCGTTCTGCCGCACGTTCAGCGACTGCGACGGTGACCGGCGGTCGCTCGCCCCCGAGCCCGAGGTCGTCCGGTCCCGCACGGAGGGGAGCCGCTGATGCGTCGCCTCCGCACGTTCGTCCTCGCCGCGATCGCCATCGCGATCGTCGTCGTCCTCGCGACCCGCGGCGCCGACGACCGCAATTACCGGCTCGCCGTCGTCTTCGACACCGGCCGCGGCATGGTGCCCGGCCAGCTCGTGAAGATCGCCGGCGCCCGCGTCGGCACGATCGAGAAGGTCCGCCTGACCGCCGACCGCAAGGCGCGGATGGAGGTGCGGATCGAGGACCGGTTCGCGCCGTTCCACGACGACGCGAGCTGCAAGATCCTCCCCGAGGGGTTCATCTCGGAGAGCTTCGTCCAGTGCGACCCCGGCACCCCGGGCGAGCCGGAGCTCGCCGAGCAGGACGGGCTGCCGACCGTGCCGGTCGAACGGACCGAGGTGTCGGTCCAGCTCCAGCAGGTCGTCGACACGTTCTCGCTCCCGGTGAGCGAGCGGATCCGCGTGATCCTCACCGAGCTCGGCGTGGCCGCGTCCGGCCGCAACGCCGCCGACCTCAACGCGGTGCTGCGTCGCGCCAACCCGGCGCTCGAGCAGGCCAACCGGCTCCTCGCCGTCCTCGACGGCCAGCGCGAGCAGATCCGCGCCGCCGTCCGGGACACCGACGCCGTGCTCGTCGAGCTCGCCGGACGCGACCGCGACCTGCGTCGGTTCGTCGCGTCGGCCGCCGACGTCGTCCGCACCACGGACGCGCACCGTCCCGGGATGAAGGCGTCGCTCGAGGAGTTCGGGCCGCTGCTCACCCAGGCCCGGCGCTCGCTCACGAGCCTCGACACCGTCGGCGACAAGCTCACCCCGACCGTGGAGGCCCTGCAGCGGTCCGCGCCCGGGCTGACCCGCCTCAACGGCGTGCTCCGAGGCCTGGCCAAGGACGGCGTGCCGGCCCTGCGCTCGCTCGAGTCGGCCGCCCGCGTGACGCGCAAGGCCGTGGAGCCGACGCGGCCCGTGCTGCGGCAGCTCACGCGGTTCGGCTCCGACGTCCGCACGCCGATGCAGCTCGCCAACGACCTGCTCATCAGCCTGCGCGACACCGGAGGCGTCGAGCAGGTGTCGAACTTCCTCTACACCCTGTCGACGACGTCGAGCGCCTACGACAAGACGTCGCACATGGTGCCGATCGGCCTCGGGTTCCGCCTGCAGTGCTTCGTCGACCGCGAGGCGCCGGGCTGCAGCCACAACTTCCGCGCGCCGGAGCAGGGGCGGATCCCGATCAACGATCCGTCGTGGAGCGGCTCGTACTCGACCGAGCACCACGAGAACGACCCGAACGTCGCCCGGTCCCGGAGCGCCGCCGTCCGCTCGCGCGTCTCGGCCGCGTCGAAGGGCGCGGAGCCCGGCAAGCCGGCCGATCCCGTGAGCATCGCCGACATGCCGCAGACCGTCCAGGACGCGCTGCGCACCGTCGTGGAGAGGTTGTCCAAGTGAGTGCCCCGACCCGTCGTCGCAAGGACGCCACCCGCTGGTACCCGCTGATCGGGATCATCGGGATCGTCGGCCTGCTCTTCGTCGTGTACGTGTCGTACACCGCCAACGACGGCGTGCCCGGGCGCAGCTACCGGGAGTTCCGCGTCGCGGTCCCCGACGCCAACCGCATGGTCGTCAACAACCAGGTGCGGATCGCCGGGGTGCGGGTCGGCCAGATCATGGACATCGAGCCGGTGCCGGGCGTCGACGGCAAGGCCCCGTCGGCGATGCTCGACGTCAAGCTCGACCTCGACGCACCCGAGATCCCGATCGACACCCGCGCCAAGGTGCGCCCCGCGTCGATCCTCGGCGCGACCTACCTCGACCTCGTCCCCGGTCGCAGCGACCGCACGCTCGAGGAGGGCGGCACGCTGCCCCTGGAGCAGGCGTCGCGCAACGTCGAGCTCACCGACCTGCTCGACGTCTTCGACACGCGGACGAGCCGCGCGCTCCAGACGGCGCTCACCGAGATCGGCGGCACGCTCGTCGGTCGCGGCGCGGCGCTCGGCCAGACCTTCGCCGAGCTCTCCGACGTCCTGCCGGCCCTGCAGTCGGTGTCGCGGATGCTCGCCGCGCCCGACACCCGCCTGGCGGCGTTCATCGACCGCTACCAGCGAGCGCTGGCGGCGTTCGCCGCGGTCCGTCCGCAGATGGGCCGGATGCTCTCGGGTGGCGCGACGACGTTCGCCGCGATCGACCGGTCCCGCGACGCGCTCGGTCGCACGATCGACGAGTTCCCGGCGACCGCGCGCCAGGCGCGCGGGACGCTGGCCCGGTTGCGCCCCGCCCTCGACGGCCTGGCCGACATCGCCGTCGCGCTGCGGCCCGCCGCCGACGTCCTGCCCGGCGCGGTCGCCCAGACCAACTCGCTGTTCACCGACACCCGGCCGTGGCTGCGGGCGACCCCCGAGGTCGGCCGCAACCTCACCGCCGCCGCGCAGTCGCTGCAGGCGTTCTCGTCCGCACCGGAGACCGAGGGCGCGATCCGTCGCCTGGGCGACGTCGTCGTCGCGTCCGAGCCGCTGCTCGAGGCGGTCACCGACGCCCAGGTCCACTGCAACTTCATCACGCTGTTCGGCAAGGGCTGGCACAACGTGTTCGGCACCATCGGGTCCGGCCAGGGACCGTCCGTCGGGAACGTGCAGTTCTCGCAGCTGGGCACGAGCCCGCTGGAGCTCCTCCAGAACGCGGAGCCGCTGCCCAACCTGCACATGAACTACACGCCCAACGCGAACGAGAACGAGTGCGAGTCCGGCAACGAGCCGTGGCATGACGACCAGCGCCTCCTCGTCAACCCGCCCGGACACCAGAGCAAGGTGACCGAGACGACGACCGTCGACCCGGCCGTCATCGAGCGCGCCCGCCGCGCCGGCCTCCTGCAGACGCCGCCCCCGGGGATCGACTGATGCTGCGCCGTCGCCACGCCCCTGCGGGCCGCACGAACGCCAAGCCGATCGCGGCGCTCATCGCGCTCGTGCTCATCTTCGGCGCGGTCGTCATCGCGTTCGGTCGTCAGTCGTTCCTGGCGTCCGGTCACGAGGTCAAGGCGGTGTTCTCCACCGCGAGCAACCTGCGCAACGGCAACCCGGTCCGGATCGGCGGGCTCGACATCGGTCGCGTCGTGTCGATCGAGTCCGGCACCGACCGGTCGGCGCTCGTGACGATGCGGATCAAGCCGGACGCCCCGGCGCTGCGCGTCGACACGCGGATGGCGATCAAGCCGCGCCTCGCGTTCGAGGGCAACTTCTACATCGACGTCGACGCCGGCACCCCGGGCTCCGCCAAGCTCGAGGGCGGCGACACGGTGCCGCTGTCCCACACGAGCACCCCGGTCCAGCTCGATCAGCTCCTCACGACCCTGGACGCGGACACCCGCGGGTCGATGGTCGAGGTCGTCGGCACGCTCGCCGACGGCCTGGGGGCCGACGACGGGTCGACGGCGACCGGCGCCGACGGACTGCGCCGGGCGTCCCGGGCGCTGCGTCGGAGCCTCGGCAGCACCGGGCGCGTCGCCGCCGCGATGCGCGGCCAGCGCGCGGGCGACCTGGGGCGTGGCATCCGCTCGACCGCGAACCTCACGACGACGCTCGCCCGCGACCCGCAGGCGCTCGCCGAGATCATCGACGAGTACGACCGCGTCATCGGCGCGTTCTCCGACGAGCGCGACGGCCTGCGCGTGTCGCTGCGGCACCTGTCGTCGCTCATGCGCAACGCGCCCGACGCGCTGACTCGGATCGACCGGGCGCTGCCCGACGTCCGCCGCCTGTCGACGGCGCTGCTGCCGGTCCTGCGCGAGCTCCCGCCGACCCTCAAGCCGGCGAACGCCGCGTTCGCGCAGCTCGCGACGATGACGCTGCCGGCCGAGCTTCCGCGCCTCGTGCGGCTGCTCGAGGACCCGGTCCGCAACCTGCCGGCGCTGATGGACCAGCTCGACTTCGCGCTGCCGATGCTGTCGCCGCTCGGCCAGTGCCTCGAGAAGAAGATCTGGCCGACGCTCAACTCGGCGGTCCCCGACGGCGAGCTCTCGACCGGCCAGCCGGCATGGCTCGAGATCCTCCACGCGGCGTCCAACCTCACCGGTGGATCCGCGGCGTTCGACGCCAACGGCGTGACGTTCCGCGCCGGCCTCGCGCAGGGCACCAACACCATCCGCGGGCTCCTGCCGGGCCTGGGCGAGATGGTCACCGCGCTCGACTCGACGCTCGACGGCGTGCGACCGATCTGGCTCGGCCCCAACGTCCGGCCTCCCAAGCGCCCCGACGCGAACTGCCTCGACCAGGCTCCCGTGAGCCTGCACTCCGAGTCGGGCACGCCGTTCGCCGGGTTCAAGCCCGCCGGGTACGACGCCAAGGCCGTGAAGTCCAACGCGGACCAGACGAAGGACGCGGTGAAGACGCTCGAGCGCGCGCTCGGGTCCGCCGGGGAGGAGTCGCGATGAGCGGTGGATCGAACCTCCGCGGCCTGCTGGTCGCGATCATCGGCCTGATGATCGTCGGCCTCGGCGCCGCCGGGTACGTGCTGGTGAAGCAGCGGTTCCCGGTGCCGTTCCGCGACGTCTACACCGTCAAGGCGGTCCTGTCGTCCGCCGACGGCGTCGCGCCCGGCTTCGGCCAGGCGGTCAACGTGTCCGGCGTCAAGGTCGGCACGATCACCGAGGCCCGGATCGAGGGCCGTCGTGCCCACGTCGAGTTCGAGATCGACCGCGACCAGCTGCCCGAGGTGTACCGCGACGCCCGCGTCGACCTGCGGCCGATCACGCCGCTGAAGGACATGCTCGTCGAGCTCGACCCCGGCACCCGCAAGGCGGGCGTCCTGCCGGAGACGCAGGAGATCGGCCTGTCCGCCACGACGGCGCCCGTGCCGCTCGGCGACCTGCTGTCGACCCTCGACTCCGACACGCGAGGCTTCCTCACGTCGCTCGCGGCCGGGCTCGGCGAGGGCACCAAGGACCGCGGCCCCGACATCCGTCGCCTGCTGCGCGCCCTCGGCCCGACCGCCGAGCAGCTCGGCGACGTCACCCGCAGCCTCGACGCCCGACGGCGCGAGCTCGCCCGCCTGGTGAGCAACATCGCGAAGGTCACCGAGGCCGCCGAGTCCGACGGCCGCCTGGCCGACCTCGTGACCGCCGGCCGCCGCACGTTGGCGACCGTCGCGCGGCAGGACGCCGACCTGCGGCGCGGGCTGCGCGAGCTGCCGTCGACCGTCACCGTCGCCGACCGCGCGCTGACGTCGACCGGGCGCCTCGCCGACGTGCTCGGGCCGGCGGCGAAGGACCTCACCCCGCCGGTGCGCGACCTCACCGGGACGCTCAAGGCCCTGCGACCGCTGACGGTCGACTTCGACCGGGCGCTGCGGACCGAGGTCCGGCCGCTGCTCAAGGAGCTCCAGCCGGTCGCGCGGGAGATCGAGCCGCTCGTCACGAACCTGCGGACGGTCCTGCCGGACGTCAGCCGTGTCCTGCAGGTGTCGACGTACGTCGCCAACACGCTGGCGTACAACCCGCCGGGCCGCGACGAGGGGATGCTCTACTGGATCGCCTGGGCGTTCCACAACTTCTCGTCGGCGACGAGCACCGCCGACGCCCACGGCAGCCTCTTCCGGGCGATCATCATGCTCAACTGCAACCAGCTGACGACGCTCGTCGACCTCGGCCCCCTCATCAAGACCCTGACCGGATCCGCCGCGATCTGCCCGTCGTGAGCTGAGCCATGCTGACGCGAATCTCCAACCCGCGGGCCCTGATCCTGCCGATCGTCTTCGCCCTCGTCTGCCTGCTGCTGGCCATGGCCGCGTGGCGGGCGTTCGGTGGCCCGGTCCCGTTGCAGGGCCAGGGCTACCGCGTGTCGACGCAGCTGCCCGAGGCCGACTCGGTGCTCGTCAACACCGACGTCCGGATCGCCGGCGTCAACGTCGGTCACGTGACCGACGTGAAGAGCCTGGGCAAGGCCGCCCGGGTCACGATGCAGATCGACCCGGAGCACGTGCCGCTGCGCGACGAGGCCCGGGTCATCGTCCGGACCAAGACGCTGCTCGGCGAGGGGTTCCTCGAGATCGCCCCCGGCGATCCCAAGGCCGCGGTCGTGCGCGACGGCGGCACGATCGACCCGGACAACAACGTCCGGGCCCAGCGCCTCGACGACGTGCTCCAGACGTTCGCCCCGAAGACCCGCAAGGACATCCGGGCGATGTTCGCCGGCATGGCCGAGGGCTTCGAGGGTCGCGCCGAGGACGCCAACCGCGCGATCGGGCGGATGCCCGGCCTGTTCGCCGACCTGGGCACCGTGCTCGACGTCGTCGAGCGCCAGCGCGACCAGGTGAGCCAGCTCATCGCCGACGGTGGCGAGGTGTTCGGCGCGTTCGCCGACCGCAGCGACGCGGCCCGGCGCGCGGTGGTCGCTGGCGATCGCGTCCTCGCGACGACCGCCGGCCGCGAGCGCGACCTGTCCGCCACGCTCGACGCGCTGCCCGGCTTCCTCGGCGACCTGCGGGTGACGGCCCGCCGGCTCGACGGCGCGACCGGCGACCTCAACCGCGCGGTGCGCTCGCTCAAGCCGACCGCTCCGCTGCTGCGTCCGGCCCTCGTCGCGTTGCGCGACGACACCCACCAGACCCAGAAGCTGTTCAGCAACCTCCCCGGCCTCTTCCGGACCGCGAACAAGGCGCTGCCCGCGCTGCGTCGCACGCTCGACGACACGTTGCCCGCCCTGCCGACCATCCACATGGCGTCCCGTCAGCTCCTGCCGCTCGTGCAGCTGTCGTCGGTGTCGCGTGACGCGTTCGTCGCGAACTTCGCCAACGTCACCGCGACGATGAACGGCCGCATGGTCGTCCCCGGGGGCGGCCTGGGGCAGTACGCCGGCGGCATGCTCACCGCCTGGAACGAGATCCTCGGCGGCTGGGTCAAGAAGCTCCCGACCCACCGCAGCAACCCGTACCCGCGTCCCGGTCAGACCGACAACATCGCCAAGGGCGGCCTGGAGGCGTACGACTGTCGCCACCTCGGCAACCCGCTGATCCTCCCCGCCTTCGGCGGCGCCCCGGCCTGCAAGGTCCAGGGCCCGTGGGAGTTCAACGGCAAGTCGCGGTACTACCCGCGGCTGGAGCTGCCCGCGCCGTAGGGCGGGCGGCGGGCCGTCAGGAGGTGGCGGCCCGCGCCTCGACGGCGGGCGCGTACAGGGCGCGCCACACGACGGAGGTGCCCTCGTCGATGAGCTGGGTGAGCTCGTCGGCGTCGCGACCGAGCGTCGCCTGGTGCTGGGTGCGCTCGAACCCCCACACGATCCAGGCGGCGGTCTCGCGCGGCAGCAGCGTCGGGTCGACCCAGCCGCCCGCCTGCCCCTCGCGGATGTGCGCGGCGAACCGCTCGGTCAGCCCGTCCATGATCTGCGTCACGGCCTCGTCCAACGACGCGTCGCGGATCGCCCCGTCGTAGGCCGCCGACATCAGTGGCGCATGGGTGATGTACGCGCGGACCGCCGACGCGAGCGCCGCGCGCATCCGGTCGTAGGTGATGTCGGGTCCGAGCTCGAACCAGTCCCCGGCCATGCTCATCGTCTGGGTGAACACGGCCTCGGCGCAGGCCCGCAACAGGTCGGTCTTGTCGGTGAAGTACGAGTAGAACGTCGACCGCGACAACCGGCCCTCGGTGACGAGCGCGTGCACGCTGACGTCGGCGTACGCCACCCCGGCGCTCAGGTGGTGCTCGATGATCGGCATGAGCGTCGCCACGAGCTCGCCCCGGCGCCGGGTGCGCCGGTCGTCCCGGGTGGGGGCGCTCACCGCGCGCTCCCGGCGTCGCGGTAGAGGATGTTCCACACGAGGTCGGTGAGCGACCGCAGCACCCGGTCGGTCTCCTCGGCGTCGGCGGGCATGAGGAGTCGCGCGAGGCCGCGCTCGAGCATCCACACGAGCCAGGTGGCGGCGGCGGTCGGATCGACGTCGTCGACGATCGTGCCCCGGCGGCGGCCCTCGTCGATGCCGGCGGCGAACGACGCGATCACCGCGCCGACGTTCGCCCGGAATCCGTCGCGCGCGCGAGTGCTCTCGACGGCGGTCCCGGCCGCGAGCTCGACGGCGCCGCGGTGGGTGCGGTACGCGTCGGCGATGCGCTCCATCGCCTCGCGCACGTCGTCGCGCGTCACGGGGTCGGGCAGGGCCCACCAGAACCGCGCCGCCTCGATGAGCTCGCCGAGCACGAGCTCGCTGAGCGCCGACAGCAGGTCCGCCCGGTCCTCGAAGTAGACGTAGAAGGTGGAGCGGGCGATGCCGGCCGCCTCGAGCAGCTCGTCGAGGTGCAGCTCGCCGGGGCGGCGGGCGCGTGGGTCGTCGTCCTCGAACGACCGCGAGATGTCGAGCAGCATGCGGTGACGCCGGCGCGCGCGGGCCGACGGTTCGGTGGGCGTCCGGATCGCCATCTCCGGACCCAGTGTATGCGTCGGGGCAGCGGCACGGTGGCTTTGCGGACGGCGCGTCTGGACGTACGCGGGATCCGGTCGGTGGAGGACGCGCGGCCAGGGGGCCGCGGGGCGTGGCGGATCGGGTGGGAGCGGCCGATCCGGCCGGTGGGGCCGGGCGACGCGCGCGGCGTCGACGCCGTCGCGACGGCCCGTCGTCGGCCGTGTGGAATGAATGTCGCACACATTGTCCGAGTGGCGCTATGATCGTCGCACGGTCTGTCCGAGAAAGAGGAGACACGCATGGGCCTCGCCACGCACCCGCCCGAGTCCGACCTGGTCCTGCCGCTGCCCGAGGCCGGCGAGACCTGGGACCCGCACACGATCCACACGCACTACTTCGGCTTCGCCGTCCCCGAGGCGCGCATCGGCGCGTTCCTCTACGTGCGCTACCAGCCGGCGTTCCCGCTGAGCCAGGGCGGCGTCGCGCTGTTCCGCGGCCTGGACAACGTCCACACGACCGACCTGGCGCACCTCGACTACCAGATGACGATGCCCTGGCCGACGGTCGAGGGCAACGTGATCACGACGGCCAACGGCCTGCGGATCGAGTTCCTCGAGCCCGGCCGCAAGGCACGGGTGAGCTACGACGCCGGCGACGGCACCGCGTCGTTCGACACGATCCACGAGGCGGTCACCCCGCTGTTGGCCCGCGGTCACATCGTGCCCGGCGAGGACGACCACCACGGCACGATCTCGGCGACCGGCGGGACCGAGCAGTTCATGCACGCCACCGGCACGCTGACGCTCGACGGCGAGACGTTCGAGATCGACTCGTACTACCCGCGAGACCGCTCGTGGGGGCAGGTCCGCCAGGAGAAGCGCGGCGGGCCGCGGCCGATGCCGCCGGTGAGCTGGACCCCGATGTACTTCGGCGACGACCTGATCTTCAACCAGATCAGCGTCGAGCACCCCGACGCGAACCCGGGCTGGAAGGGCGTCTTCGAGTTCCCCGAGGGCGCGCCCACGCACCACTTCGCCTGGGTCGTCGACGGCGGCGAGACGAAGGAGATCGTGCGCGTGCGCCGCGAGGTCCTCGAGCGCCATCCGACGAACTACATGTCGACGAGGCAGACCGTCGAGGCGGAGGCCGCCGACGGCGTCGTGTACCGGTTCCGCGGCGAGGCGATCGCCGCCGCCAACGTGCCCGCGTGGCCCAACGCGTCGTTCCGCGACAGCGTCTTCCGGTGGGAGGACGAGCGCACCGGCCGCGTGACCCACGCCACCTGTCAGGAGCTCTGGTACGACCGGTACCAGCGCGCGATCAAGGCCCGGATCGGCTGAGCGCCGGACCGAGCACCAGCCGACCCGCACCCCCGAGGAGACCCTCATGGCCCTGGCCAACCAGACCGATCCACAGCAGGCCGCCGTCGACCTGACCCGCTGGCTCCGGACGAAGCTGCCCGACGCGACCGACGTCGCCGTCACCGACGTCGACATCCCGCAGGCGAGCGGCATGTCGAACGAGACGATCATGTTCGCGGCGTCGTGGACCGCCGGCGGGACCGCCGAGTCCGAGCGGTTCGTCGCCCGCGTCGCGCCGACCGGCGAGGCGATCTTCCCGACGTCGGACCTGGCCGGCGAGTTCCGGGTCCTCGACGCCCTCGGTCGCCACACCGACGTCCCGGTCCCGAAGGTCTGGTGGGTCGAGGAGGACACGTCGGTCCTCGGGTCGCCGTTCATCGTCATGTCGCGCGTGGACGGTCGCGTCCCGGCCGACGATCCGCCGTTCACCACCGCCGGCTGGGTCATGGACCTGAGCCCCGAGGACCGCGGTCGTCTGGCCGACAACGGCCTGCAGACGCTCGCGGCGCTCCACGCCGTCGACTGGCGCGGGATCGGCCTGGAGTCGCTCGCGCCGCCCGCCGGGCAGAGCACGTTCGACGCCGAGCTCGCCCGCTGGCGCGACTACTTCACGTGGGCCGCGGCCGGCGACGCCAACCCGACGGTCGAGGCCGGGTTCGCCTGGATCGAGGCCAACCGCCCGGCGTCCGAGGGCGAGACGGTCCTGAACTGGGGCGACGCCCGCGTCGGCAACCTCATGTTCGCCGACGACCTGTCGGTGTCGGCGGTGCTCGACTGGGAGATGGTCACCGTCGGCGAGCGCGAGGCCGAGCTCGCCTGGTGGCTGCTCATCATGCGTCACCACACCGAGGGCATCGGCGCGCCGCTGCCCGAGGGCCTGCCGACCGCCGAGCAGGTCGTGGCGCGCTACGAGGAGCTCACCGGTCACACGGTGCAGCACCTGCGCTTCTACGAGGTGTGGGCCGCGGTCCGTCTGTCGGCGATCATGCACCGCGCAGGCAACCTCATGATCGCGCTCGGGTTCCTGCCCGCGGACGCGCCGATGAAGCTCAACAACCCGGCCAGCCAGATCCTGGCGAAGCTCATCGGGTCCGACGCCCCCAGCGGCGACGCCCAGAGCTTCATCGGCAACCGCGGCTGATCGCGGACGCTCGAGGAGACCACCGTGTTCCTTCCGGTCAACGTGCTCGGGGCGATCCCCGCGCACCCCACGACGCCGATGCCGCACGACGCGGAGATCGCCTTCACGATCTTCCTCGGCATCCCCGTCGCCATCGGCCTGTTCTTCGCCATCCGGCAGATCGTCAAGGGCCAGGGCCCGATCCTGCTCCTCTGCCTCATCGGTGGCGCGTTCTCGTGCCTGTGGGAGCCGATCGTCGACGTGCTCGGCCTCTGCTACATCCGTGAGGGCGCGTCGCTGACGACGTTCAGCTCGATGGGCCGCGACTTCCCGCTGTTCATCAACTTCGTCTACATCTGGTACGTCGGCGGCCTCGGCTACGTCGCCTACCGGATCTTCTCCAACGGGGTGACGAAGAAGGCGCTGTTCACGCTGTACTTCACCGACCTGGTGATCAACATCTTCCTCGAGAGCCCCGGCGTCATCATGGGGGCCTACGAGTACTACGGCCCGCAGCCGCTGAACTTCTGGGGCCTGCCGCTGTGGTGGGTGTTCGTCAACCCGCTGATGCCGTTGATCATGGGGGCGATCCTCTACCGCATGCGGCCCCACCTGCACGGCTGGCGGATCGTCGGGATCATCCCGCTGCTGCCGATGGCCGACGGCCTGGGCAACGCCGCGACCGCGTGGCCGATGTGGACCGGCCTCAACGGCGACTGGCCGACGTGGGCGACGCACATCACCGCGGGGATCACCTTCTGCCTGGCCGTGTACGCCGTGTGGATCCTGTCGTTCGTCGTGGCGCGCCCAGAGAGCGAGATCGGCAAGAAGACGAAGTACCAGATCCTGCGCGAGGCGCTGGTGAACCCGCCGGGGAGCCTGGACGAGCAGCGGGCGGCCGACGCGGCCCGGCGCGCACCGGACGCCGCTCCGGCGCCGGTCCCCGCCGGCGCGGCGGTCTGAGGAGCAACCCGGCCCGATCCGGTCGTCAGACCGGGTCGGGCCCGTCGGGCAGCGGGACGGCGGCGATGGCGATCGCCTCGTCCCGCGGCACGCCCAGCGACAACAGCAGGCGCTCGGCGCTGTCGACCTCGGCGCCGCGCTCCAGGCGCCCGTCGAGGAGCGCCCGCATGAGCGCGAGGGTCGCGCCGACCGTCGCGATGAGCGTCGCGTCGACGTCGCGGTCGTCGAACCGGCCGCCACGGATGCCGGCGTCGAGCACGTCGCGCGCCCGCGGCACGAGCGCCTCCTCGAACAGCGAGTGGGCCCGGTCCAGGTGGACGAGCACCCGGGCGGTGCGCGGGTCGCTCCAGACCAGGCCGATGAACGCCCGGTGGGCGATCGACACCGCGACGGCCGGGTCGTCGCCGGCGGTGCTGCGGTCGATGATCGACGCCGAGACGACGGCGAGGACCTCGGCGACGACCGCCTCGACGGCGTCCTCCTTCGACGTGAAGTGGTTGTAGAACGATCCGAACCCGACGTCCGCGCGCTCGGCGATCTCGCCGATCCGGATGTCGGACGCGTCCTTCTCGGCGAGGAGCTCGCGCATCGCCGTGACGAGCGCCCGGCGGGTGCGCTCGCGCCGGCGGGCCTGGCGGGAGGTGGGGGCGTCGTCCACCGGCGTCTGGTCGTCCACGCGACGATGGTCGCAGGCCAGGGCGGTGATAGCTCATCGAAGTTGATGAACAATCAGAATTGATCTAGTCTGGAGTCGAGACCGGGGGGAACGGCCGCCCGGGGGACGAGGGAGACGTCGCATGGCCTTGCTCAACGAGATCGACCGGGAGGTCGCCGCGGCCCGGCTGGCGGCCTGGCTCGCACCGCGCGTCGCCGGGGGCGCGACCGTCCGGATCGACGCGATCGACGTCCCCGAGGCCAGCGGACTGTCGACCGAGACGCTGCTCGTCGACGCGTCGTGGACGGGCGACGACGGGCCGCAGGCGTCCCGCCTCGTCGCCCGCGTCGCCCCGCGCGGCGAGGGGATCTTCCCCCGCTACGACCTGGCCCGCGAGCACGACGTGCTCGCCGCGCTGGGCCGCCTGGGGGCCGTGCCCGTGCCGCCGGTCGTCGGCGTCGAGGAGGACCCGCGGGTGCTCGGGTCCCCGTTCCTCGTCATGGGGCGCGTCGACGGCCGTGCCGCCGCGGACGACCCGCCGTTCACCGTCGAGGGGTGGGTGCTGGACCTGCCGGTCGACCGGCGCGCGGCCCTCAACGAGCGGGCGCTCGCCGCGCTCGCCGCCGTGCACGCGGTGGACTGGCGGTCCGCCGGGCTCGAGGCGCTCGACCCGCGCCGGGGCGACGAGTCGTTCCTCGACGCCCAGCTGCGCACGTGGCGCGAGACGTTCGCCTGGGCGTCCGCCGGCGAGGCGAACCCGACCGTCGAGGACGGGTTCGCGTGGCTCGACGAGCACCGTCCGGCCGACGAGCCCGACCCGGTCCTGGCGTGGGGCGACGCCCGTCTGGGCAACCTCCTCGTCGACGACGACCAGCAGGTCACGGCGGTCCTCGACTGGGAGATGGTCACGGTCGGCGCGCCCGACCTCGACCTCGGCTGGTGGCTCTTCATCATGCGCCACCACACCGAGGGGATCGGCGTCCCGGCGCCCGCGGGCTTCCCCTCCCGGGACGAGGTCGTGGCGCGCTATCGCGAGCTCACGGGCCGCGAGGTCCGCGACGTCGACTACTACGAGGTGCTCGCCGCGGTGCGGCTGTCGGTCCTCATGCACCGCGCCGGACGGCTCATGACCGAGCTCGGGTTGCTGCCCGCCGACGCGCCGATGCGGCTGAGCAACCCGGCCACGCACCTGCTCGCGAGGCTCACCGGCCGGCCGACGCCGGACGCCGCGTCGCAGTCGTTCATCGGGAACCGGGCATGAGCGGCCTCGCGGAGCACGACGAGCGGTCGGAGCTGCGTCAGCCGGCCGGCCCGGAGCGGTGGTGGCAGGACAGCGCGTTCCTCGTCTGGAACGACCACGACGCCGGGATCGGCGGGGTCTTCCGGATCGGGCACGAGCCGCACCACGACGGCGGGATCGGCGCCCTGTGGTTCGGGCTCGTCACCCGCGACGGACGGCGCTACCGACGCAACGTCTCCGCTCCGCTCACCGCGGCGGACCGGCGCGACGACGGGTTCGGTGCGCTCGACGGCCGCTACCGGATCACCTACGACGGGCGGGTCCGGTACCACGTCGTCGACGACGACGTGCGGGTCGACCTGACGGTGGAGGACTTCTTCCCCCGCACGGACTTCTTCCCGTCCGACGCGGGAACGGTGAGCGACGACTTCGCCAGCTCCCACTTCGAGGTGTCGGGTCGGATCACCGGGACGGTGCGACTCGGTGACCGCGACCACGTCGTCGACGGGCTCTGTCATCGCGATCGCAGCTGGGGCGTGCGACGGTGGGACACGCTGCTCAACCACCGCTGGATCCCGGGGACGTTCGGGCCCGACCTGTCGTTCGGGTCGATCGCCTGGCACGCGATCGACGGCACGATCCGGCAGTTCGGCTACGTCGTCCGCGACGGCGTCGTCACCCACGCCGAGCAGGTCGACATCACCGTCGTCATGGAGGCGGACGGCACCACGTACCGGGCGGGACGCGGGGTGTGGACGCTGCCCGGCGGCGAGTCGTTCGTGATCGATTGCGCCCCGTACGACGCGATGGTGTTCGAGCACCACGGCGTGGGGGACGTCGACGCGATCTGCGAGCTCGAGCGGGACGGGCGACGCGGGTTCTGCGACCTGGCGGTGTCGACCAATCCGCGGGCCGGGCGCGGTCCCATCACCGCGGCGCTGCGGGCGACGAACGTCGACGGGCTCAGCCACCGCGGTTGACCGGCGCCCGGTCGCCGGGCGCCGGTGCGTCGTCGGCCGCCCCGTCGCACGCCGACGGCGTGCGGGCGCGCCGGCGACGTCGGCGCGCCCGCCGCGGGGGTCAGTCGTCCCGCTCGACCGCGATCGGGGGGAGCGGGCGGGCGGCGACCTCGGCCGCGTCCCGGGCCGACAGGCCCAGCGCCTGCAGCAGGATCCGGGCCGCCGACACGCGGGCGGTCGGGGGCAGCCGGTCGGTGAGGATCGCGCGGACGGTCGCCAGCGTCCCGCCGACCATGAACGTCAGCATCGCGTCGACGTCGTCGATCGTGAACCGCCCCTCGGCGACGCCGCGCTCGAGGATCGGGCGCGACAGGCCGGCGGTGACGTCGGCGAACAGCGCGTCGGCGTGGTCGAGCCGGACGATGAGCCGGGCGATCTCCGGCTCCTCGAACGCGAGCCCGACGAACCCCTGCTGGGCGACCGCGACCGCGCGGGCCGGGTCGGGCTCCTCGGCGGCGACGGCGATCGTCGCCCGGGCGACGTTCTCGACGGTGTCGGTGAAGACGGCCTCGACGACGGCCTGACGATCGTCGAAGTGCGAGTAGAGCGACCCGAACCCGACGCCGGCCGCGTCGATGACGTCGCGCAGGCGCAGGCCGTCGACGCCGTTGCGGGCGATCTCGCTCCGCGCGGCGGCGAGCAGTCGTCGGCGGGTGGCCGCGCGCCGCCGGGCGACCCGGGTGCCGGGGGGTGGCGGCTGGTCTGCGGCGCCGGTCATCGGCGATGAAGGCTAGCCCGACGGCGTCGCGCGCGGGTCGACGGAGCGACGAACGGGAGCATCTGCTCCAGAAAACTGGAGCATCTGCTCCAGAATCGCTATCGTGGCCCGACCGGCACGGTCGCCGGGGCGCCGGCGCCGGGCGGAACGGGGCGCGAACGGGATCCAGGAGCACGCATGAGCGCCACCAACCACTCCGACGCGATCGTCATCGGCGCGGGGCACAACGGCCTGACGACGGCCGCCTACCTCGCCAAGGCGGGCCTCGACGTCCAGGTGTTCGAGGCCTACGAGTCGATCGGCGGGATGCTCACCGCCAACGCGATCTTCCCCGAGGCCCCGGGGCACGTCTTCAGCGAGGGCGGGATCCAGGCGTCGCTCTTCCGCGCGACGACGATCGAGCGGGACCTCGACCTGCAGCGCTACGGGCTCAAGCAGCTCATCGCCGACCCGTTCCACGTCCACCTGGAGCCCGAGGGCCCGTCGCTGGCGTTCTGGAAGGACCCGGTGAAGACCGCCGAGGAGATCCGGTACTTCTCGCCGAAGGACGCCGACGCGTACCTGCGGTTCGCGAGGATGCTCGACGCCGGCGTGTCGCTCGCGCTGCCGTACCTCACCGACCACCCGCTTCGCCCGCGCCCGCGGACGGTGCTCGGGATGATCCCCAAGGCGGTCCGCCACCGCAAGGAGATCCAGCCGCTCATCCGGTTCTTCACCGGTGGCCACACCGACCTCATCGTCGAGTGGTTCGAGCACCCGCTCGTCCGCGCGGCGCTCGCGTCGATGCCGCCCTTCTGCTGGATGCGCTACGACGGCACCGGCTGGGCGCTGATCTACCTCGGGATCTGCCACCGCACGAATTCGGCGCGGTTCCAGGGCGGCAGCGGGTCGCTGCCGCGCGCGCTCGCGGCGTGCCTCGAGGCCCACGGCGGCCGCATCCGCACGTCGGCGCGGGTCGAGGAGCTGCTCGTCCGCGACGGCACGGTCACCGGGGTGCGGCTGGAGGGCGGCGAGGAGTTCACGTCGACGATCGTCGTCGGAGCGTGCAGCCCGACGGTGACCCTCAACCAGCTCCTGCCCGAGGGCGTGCTGCCCGACCAGATGGAGCGGCGCGCGTCGATGATCCCGTCGCAGAACACCGGCGCCGGCAACCTCAAGATCGACATCGCGCTGAAGGGCCGGATCACCCCGACCCGGCACAACGCGTGGCGCAAGGACGGCCTGGACCTGCGCGACCCGATCATCAGCTGGCACACCTACGACGAGCACATCGACGCGTGGGACGACGCCGTCGGCGGCCGCTGGCCCGAGCGGATCCCGTTCATCTCGATCGTCCCGACGTCGATCGACCCGACCCAGGCCCCCGACGGCCAGGACACCCTGTGGCTCTGGTCGGGGATCATCCCGTCCCGTCCGCAGGAGCCGTGGGAGGACGTGCGCGACGAGATCGGCCGCAAGGTCCTGGCGGACCTCGGGTCGGTCTACGACGGGATCGAGGACCTCGTCATCAACCAGCGCACCTACGCGGCGCCCGACCTGGAGGAGCGGTTCTTCGTGCCGGGCGGCAACGTCTACCACGTCGACCCGTTCGCGCTGCGGTTCGGCCCGTTCCGGCCCGCGCCCGGGTTCTCGTCCTACGACACCCAGGTGCCGGGCCTGTTCCTCACCGGGGCGGGCACGCACCCCACGGGCGGCATCGCCGGCATCCCGGGTCAGCTCGCCGCGCAGCGGATCCTCAAGCTCGCGGGCAAGGGCGACACGCTCACCGCGCGGGCGCTGCGTCGCACCGGGCGCGAGAAGGTGAAGCTCGGCTGACGCTCGCGCGCACGGGTCCCGCGGCGGCGGGGCCCGACGCCCGCGGCGAGCGCTACCCCGGTGCGGCGGGCATCGGCGCCGCCGCCAGCGCGGCGGCCTCGTCGGCGTCGACGCCCAGGGTGAGCAGCACCTGCTCGGTGTAGAGCCGCGGAGCGTCCGTGACGTCGTGGCGTCCCTCGACGATCGCGCGGATGAGGGCGACGGCCCCCGCGGCGAGGGTGATGACGGCGGTGTCGAGGTCGACGACGGAGAAGCGGCCGCTCTCCACGCCCTGGCCGATCGCGTCCCGGGCCGCGGGCTCGATGGCGTCCATGAAGACCGAGTCCGCGTGGTCGAGGCTCACGACGAGCCGTGCGAAGTCCGGCTGCTCCAGGGCCAGCCCGACGAAGCGTCGCGTGGACGCGGCCACGATCGGGGCGGGGTCGCCGTCCAGTGGCGTCCGCTCCAGGATCGAGGACAGGATCTCCCCGAGGCTGTCGCGGACGATCTCGTCGACGAGCGCCTCCTTCGACTCGAAGTGGTTGTAGAACGACCCCAGGGCGACGTCCGCCCGCTCGGTGACGTCGGTGATCCGCAGGCCGGCCACCCCGCGCTCGCCGATGACGATCCGTCCCGCGTCGAGCAGGCGGCGGCGGGCCTCGGCCTTGCGGCGCGCGGTCCGCGAGAGGGGCGTGGCAGGGCTGGGGGAGGGGGCGCCAGGCGCGCGGGCCATGCGTCGATCATCGCGCATCGAGGGCGGGAGCGGGGCTCCGATCTGATGAGTTCTCAAGTTTGAAAACTTATCTCGCACAGTGGGTCCGAGTCGTGTATGTTTCCCACGAACCGTCCCGACGCATGGTGTCCGGACAGTCTGTTTGAGAGAGGAGAGGGCGCTGTGGGGCGTCCGAATCCCATGCTGCGACCAGCATCGACCATCGACCACGCGCGCTCCTCCGGGCGCGCCCCGCGGACCGACGCATGAGCTCGTCCTCGTCGCGGATCTCCCTGCCCGCCCCGCCGCGCGTCGTGGTCGAGGTGGGCGGCATGTTCCACCTGGCGTGGCAGGTGCTCGTCCGGATCGCGCGCCCCGGCGGCTACGGACCGGAGTTCGTCGACCAGTTCCGGTTCGCGATCCGGATCGCGATCGTGCCGCTGGCGATCACGTCGTTCGCGTTGTCGTTCGGGCCGGCCGGGATCCAGGCGGTGAACTTCCTGGGCCTGTTCGGGGCGCTGGACCGCCTGGGCGGCCTGTACGTGATCATCGTCGTGCGCCTGTTCGCACCGTTCGTCACCGCGATCGTCATCGCGGGCGTCGTGGGCACCGCGGTGTGCGCCGACCTGGGTGCCCGTCAGGTGCGCGAGGAGACCGACGCGCTGAGCGTCCTGGGGATCGACCCCGTCCGGGCGCTCATCGTGCCGCGGGTGCTCGCGATCGTGCTGGTCTGCGTGCTGTGCGACATCATCGCGCTGCTGGCGGGCGTCGTCGGGGCGATCATGGTCGTGATCCAGAACGGCGCACCGCTCGGCCCGTTCTTCTCCACGTTCTTCTCGACCGCGACCCCGCTGGAGCTCGGCGCGTCGTTCATCAAGTGCGCGCTGTTCGGCACGATGATCGCGTTCGTCTGCTGTTACAAGGGGATGAACGCCGCCGGTGGATCGGAGGGCGTCGGCAAGGCCGTCAACCAGTCGGTCGTCATCGCGTTCCTCCTCATCGGCGCGATGGACTACGTCTTCACGCAGTTCCTGCTGGCGACCAACCCGATCCTGTCGGAGGTGCGCTGAGCCATGGCGACGTCGGCGTACCCGCGCGGGGTCGCGTCCCGTGCCCGCGACGGCTGGGCCTGGGTGCAGGACACGTCGTTCTTCGCCTGGCAGGTCGTCCGCGGCTGCGGGTCCCGCAAGGCGTGGGTGACCTACCGCTCCGAGGTGCTGCGCCAGGCGTCGCTCCTCGTCACCGGATCGGTGCTCATCGTCCTGGGGATGGTCTTCGCCCTGGGCCTCGTCATCGGCATCCAGGGCGCCTACGCCGCGCAGCAGGTCGGCACCCCGTCGGTCGCCGGCGCGTTCGCCGCGATCGCCGACCTGCGCGAGATCGCCCCGTACGCCTTCGGCTACATGATGGCCGCCAAGGTGTCGACCGGGTACGTCGCCGAGATCGGCACGATGCAGATCACCGACGAGGTCGACGCGCTCGACGTCATGGGCATGGACTCGCTGGTGTACCTCTGCACCACGCGCCTGCTCGGCACCCTGCTCGTGCTGCCGTTCGTGTTCGCGATCGCCCTGGTCGTCTGCTACCTCGGATCGTTCATCTCCGTGGTGCTGCAGCTGCAGCAGGTGTCCGCGGGCGGGTACTTCGAGCTGTTCTGGAAGTTCCAGTCGCCGCAGGACTACCTCTTCTCCGGCATCAAGACGATCGCGATGGCCGCGTTCGTCGTCATCGTCGGCTGCTACTACGGCTACCGCGTCCGCGGCGGCCCCGTCGAGGTCGGCACCGCCACCGCCCGCGCGATGATCGTCAACCTCATCGGGGTCCACGTCATCGGCATCCTCGGATCGCAGCTCTTCTGGGGCGGCGTCCCACGACTCCCGATCGGAGGCTGACCGATGCGCATCGCCATCCACGCCTCCCAGGTCCACCGTGGCCCGGCCCTCCCCCGACTCCCGATCGGAGGCTGACCGATGCGCTTGCGTGCCCGTGACCTCCGTGCCGCGATCGTCGCCGGCCTCGTCGCCGTGGCGGCGCTCGTCGTCTACCTCGTCGCGTTCAGCGGCGGGTCCGATTACCGCATCCACGTCCGGTTCGCCAACGCCGGCCAGCTCGTCAAGGGCGGCCTCGTCCAGGTCGGCGGGGTGCAGATCGGCCAGATCGACCGGATCACCATCGGTGACGACGGTCGCGCCGACCTCGAGCTCGGCATCACCGACGACGCGTTCGTCCCGCTGCGCGAAGGCACCCGCGCCCAGATCCGCGCCGTCGGCCAGGCCACGCTGACGAACCGCTACATCGCGCTGGCCCCCGGGCCCGACAACCACGCCGCCCTGCCCGACGGGACGACCCTGCCCGCCACCGACGCCCGCGGGATCGTCGACCTCGACGCGATCCTCAGCGCCGTCGGCCCGGACGAGCGCAAGAACCTCCGTGCGCTCTTCGCCGACGGCGCGGCGCTGTACGCCGGATCGGGCGCATCCTCGTTCAACCGGATGCTCCGCAAGCTCAACCCGGCGATCACCGAGGTCGACGGGCTGGCGACCGAGCTCGTCGCGCAGCGTCCCGCGCTCGAGCGACTCATCACCACCGGCGCCACCGCGCTCGAGGCGATCGCGGACCGGCGCGGCGATCTCGACGACGCGGTCGCCGACACCGCCGTGGCGTTCGGGGCGCTCGCCGACCGACGCGAGTCGCTGCAGCGCGTGCTGGCGGCCGCGCCGTCCGTGCTGCGCCAGGCCGGGGGCACCCTCGACCGGACCGCCGGCACCGTGGAGGCGCTCCGCCCGACGTTGCGGATGGTGCCCGCGTCGCAGCGGGGCCTGCCGACCGCGCTGCGACGGTTCCCCAAGGCGCTGAAGCGGCTGACCCCGGTCGTCGAGCGCACGAACGTCCTGCTGCCCAAGCTCACCACCGCGCTCGACGGGATCCCGTCGCTCGAGGCCCCGACCGTCGACGGCGTCCGGTCGCTCGGCGTGGCGATGAAGGACGCCAACCCGATCCTCGAGGCGACCCGGTTCTACGGGTCGGACTTCCTCCTCGGCGTCCTCAACGGCCTGCTCACCATCGGATCGGGCGGCTACAACGGCCAGGGCCACTACCTGCGGATCGAGTTCGTCCAGTCGCTCCAGTCGCTCGTCGGCGGCGCGCTGGCGAGCATCATCCCAGGGCTCACCGAGGGTGGGCTCGTCCCCGGGTTGTTCAACGCGACGCAGAAGCAGAACAACCGCTGCCCGGGTGGATCGGCGCCGCCCGCCCCGGACGGCTCCAACCCGTGGATGCCGCGCGAGGGCCTGTGCGACCCGGCGATGAACATGTCCGGGCTCGTCAACAGCCCGACCGCGGTCTGCCGCTCGTCGACCGACTGCGTCGGCGATCGGCGGAGCCAGAAGTTCGACCTGCCGGCGCGCGATCCCGACGACGACGGTGGCATCGCCGCCGCGAAGGGGAAGAAGTGATGCGTCGCCTCCTCGCCCCCCTCGTCGTCGTCGCGGCCGTCGTCGCGGTCGCGCTGCTCGCCCGCAGCGGGTCGGAGACCGACAGCTACCGGTTCGCGGCCGAGTTCGACACCGCCCAGGGCATCGTGCCGGGCCAGCTCGTGAAGATCGCCGGCGCCCGCGTCGGACGCGTCGACGACGTCGTCGTCACCCGCGAGAACAAGGCGCGGTTCCTGTTGCGGGTCGACGAGGAGTTCGGCCCGTTCCGCGACGACGCCTCCTGCAAGATCCTGCCGGAGGGGTTCATCGCCGAGAGCTTCATCCAGTGCGACGTCGGCACGCCCGGCCGTCCCGAGCTGGAGCGTCGCGACGACCTGCCGACGGTCGAGCTGGAGCGGACGTCGGCGTCGGTGCAGCTCCAGGACGTGCTCGACACGTTCCCGCTGCCGGTCGACGAGCGGGTGCGGATGATCTTCACCGAGCTCGGCATCGCGTCCGCCGGACGGGGGGAGGACCTCAACGCCCTGCTGCGCCGCGCGAACCCCGCGCTCGGCGAGGCCCGCCGGATGCTCCAGGTCGTCGCCGCGCAGCAGGACGCGCTCGACCGCGCGATCACCGGCACCGACGAGGTGCTCTCCGCGCTCGACCGCCGCTCCGCCGACGTCGGCCGGTTCGTCCGCCGCGCCGCCGACGTCACCGACACCACCGCCGCGCACCGCAAGGGGCTCGAGGAGGGCGTCCGCCGGCTCCCCGCGCTGCTGCAGCAGGCCCAGCGGTCGCTGGCGAGCCTCGACGACGTCGGCTCGCGGCTCACGCCCACCGCGGACGCCCTCCGCGCCGCCGCGCCACAGATCCGTCGACTCAACGACATCGCCGCCCCGCTGGCCCGCGAGGGGATCCCGGCGCTCAAGGGGTTCCGACCCGCGGTGGCGAGCCTGCGTCGCGCCGCCGGGCCCGCCAAGCCGCTCGTCGACGAGCTGACCCGCTCGACCGGCCGGGCCGCGTCCGGGATCACCGAGACCCGGCGGCTGCTCGAGACGACCCGCGAGGCCGGTGGCCTGGAGTACCTGCAGGACGTCTTCTACGGCCTGTCGACCGCGACGGCGACCTACGACGCCGTCGGGCACTCCGCGAGCCTCAACGTCAACCTCGACCTGCGCTGCATCCTGCAGAACGACGCCCCCGGCTGCAGCGCGAAGTTCGACGCTCCGGGCAAGGGCCAGATCCCGAGCAACGACCCGTCGTTGCCGTCCCAGGCCCGTGCCCGCGCCCGTGCGGCGGCGTCCGACCCGACGTCGCTCGTCCGTGCGCTCCCGGAGCGCACCGCCCGCGACCTCCAGACCGTCCTCGACCGGCTGCTCTCGACGCGATGACCGCTCCCTCCCGTCCCCGCACCCCGCGACGCCGGCGGTCCTCGAACACGCGCCTGGCGCTCATCGGCACCGTCGCGATCGTCGGCCTGCTGCTCGCCGTCTACGTGTCCTACGGCGCGAACTCCGGCCTGCCGTTCAAGGAGTACCGCACGTTCCGGGTCGAGCTGCCCGACGCCAACCGCCTCGTCCGGGCCAGCCAGGTGCGGATCGCCGGGGTGCGGGTCGGCCTCGTCACCGAGGTCGGGGCGGTGTCCCCGTCCGCCGACGACCCGGAGGCCCGCCTGCGCGCCTGGGCCGAGGTCAAGCTCCCCGCCGACGCCGAGCGGATCCCCGTCGACTCGACCTCGTCGGTGAGGCCGGCATCGGTGCTCGGCGCGACGTACCTCGACATCGTGCCCGGCACGTCGTCGCGTTCGATCGAGGACGGCGACACCCTGCCGCTGCGGCAGTCCGGTGAGCGGGTCGAGCTCACCGACCTGCTCGACGTGTTCGACGAGCGCACCCGACGCGACGTGCAGGGCTCGATCACCGCGCTCGGCGACGGCGTCACCGGCCGCGGCGCCGCGCTCGGCGAGACGGTGATGCTCGTCCGGCGCATCCTCGCCCCGCTCGAGCAGGTCACCGCGAACCTCGGCGCCGACGCCACCCGGCTGGGCCCGGCGATCGCGAGCTACGAGCGGTTGATCGGTGCGTTCGCCGCGGAGCGCCCGGCGATGGAGCGGGGCATCACCGCCGCCGGCCGCACGCTCGACGCGATGTCGCGCAGCCGCGACGCGCTCGGCGCGACGATCGACCGCCTGCCCGGGACGGCCGCGACGACCACCACGGCGCTCGCCCGCTTGCGCCCGGCGCTCGACGGGCTCGCCGCGATGTCGGCGCGCCTGCGCCCGGCCGCCGTTCGACTCCCCTCGGGGCTCACGGCGCTCAACGACCTGCTCTCGGACGCGACGAAGGCGTTCCGCGCGTTCCGTCCCGCCAACCCGCGCCTGGAGCAGGCGGGCGACGCCCTGCGGAGGCTCGCCGAGGCCCCCGAGGTCGACGGGCTCGTCCGCAAGGTCGGCGACACGTTCGTCGCCGCGCAGCCGGTCGTCGCCGCGTCGGCCGACGCCCAGGAGCACTGCAACTCCGTCGCGACGTTCGCCCAGAACATCACGTCGGTGTTCGGCGACAACGGCTACGGCGAGGGCCCCTCGGTCATCGGCGTCCGCCTCAAGTCGCTCGGGGGATCGAGCCCGCTGGAGATGCTCCAGAACGGCGAGAAGCTCCCGGGCCTGCACCTGAACTACACCCCGAACCAGAACGCCGACGAGTGCGAGGCCGGCAACGAGCCGTTCTCGTTCGACCGTCAGTCGCTCACCAACCCGCCCGGGCTGCAGAGCACCGTGCACGTCGAGACGACCGTCGACCCCGAGATGACCCGGCAGGCGCGGTCGGTCGGCCTGTTCAACCCGATCCCGCAGGGGGTGGGTCGATGACCGCCCGTCAGGCCCCCGGCCGTCACCACTCGCGCGGACCGCTCATCGCGGCGCTCGTCGTCGTCGCCGTGCTCGCCGGGGTCAGCTTCTACGCGTTCGGCCGCCAGTCGGTGCTCCAGAGCGGCACGACCGTGCACGTGACGCTCCGCGACACGTCGCAGCTGCGCAAGGGCAACCCCGTCCGCGTCGCGGGACTCGACATCGGACGGGTGACCGGCATCGCCCACGCCGCCGACGGCCAGGCGCTCGTCACCGTGCGACTGAAGTCCGACGCCCCGGTGCTCCGCGCCCAGGACCGCTGGACCGTGCGACCGCGCCTGCCGTTCGAGGGCAACTTCTACATCGACGTCGGCACGGGCGCGACCACCGCCGCCCCGCTGCGCGACGGCGACACCGTCCCGGTACGGCTCACCTCCCGGGCGGTGCAGCTCGACGAGGTGCTGACGACGCTCGACGCCCCGGTCCGCGAGCGGATGAGCGGCCTCATCGCCGACCTCACCGACGGCCTGGGACCCGTCGGATCGCCCGACGGGGGCGTCGCCGGGTTCCGCCGCGCCACCCGGGCGCTGGACCGGTCCCTGGAGTCGGTCGAGGACACCGCCCGGGCCTTCCGCGGCCGACGGACCGGGGACCTCGGCGCCGCGCTCCGCGACGCGTCCGACCTCACCCGGCAGCTCGCCCGGACCCCGGACGACCTGGCGGGGATCGTGTCGAGCTACCGCACCGTCATCGGCGCGCTCGCCGCGAGCGACGACGAGCTGCGCGCGGCGCTGCCCGCCGCCGACCGGTTGCTGCAGACCGCGCCCGCCGCGCTGCGGTCGATCGACCGGGTCCTGCCGTCGCTGCGCCGGTTCGCGCTCGACCTGCGCCCGGTGCTGCGCGAGCTTCCGCGCCAGGTGCCGGCGGTCAACCGCGCGCTGACGCAGGTCGCGAGCACCGCGCTGCCCGACGAGCTGTCCCGACTGGTGCGGCTGCTCGACGAGCCGGTGACGATGCTGCCGACCGTCGAGCGTCAGCTCGAGTTCGTCACCCCGTACGCGGGACCGATCGGGCGGTGCCTGTCGAAGGTCGTCGTCCCGGGCCTCTCGCAGCAGGTGCCCGACGGCCCGCTGACGCTCGAGCAGCCCGCGTGGCTCGAGCTCCTCCACGCGTTCTCGGGCCTCGCGGCCGCGTCCCCGGCGTTCGACGCCAACGGCACGACGATCCGCGCCGGGCTCGCCGAGGGCGACTCGTCGCTCGCCGGGGTCATGCCGGGGCTCAAGGACACGATCAACATCCTCGGCGGCGACAAGATCGTCGGCGTCAGCCCCAAGTGGCTCGGTCACGGACGCCGGCCGACGCGCCGCGTCGACCAGCCGTGCGAGGACCAGAAGATCCCGGACCTGTCGCAGATGACCCAGGGCGTCCCGTTCCAGGGGCTGCAGCCGGGACCGACGTCGCGCACGACCACGCCGACGCCGCCCGGTGAGATCACCGAGCGCCTCCGCGGGCTCCGGAACGCTCTGCGCGGCGACGTCGGCCCCACCCGCCCGTCGTCCGAGACGCGCTCCGGCTCGACCGGCGCCGCTGGCGGCGCGACCAACGACGGTGGGCGTACCGACGCCGCCCGTCGCGCCCTGCAGCACGAGTCCGGTGACGGAAGGGACGCCCGATGAGCACGACCGTCAAGCGGCTCGTCCCGATCCTCGTCCTCGTCGCCCTGGGTGTCGTCGCCGCCGGCTACGTGCTGGTGAAGCAGCGGATGCCGGTCCCGTTCCAGGACACGTACACTGTGCGGGCGGTCCTGCCGGCCGCCGACGGCGTTGCGCCCGGCCTCGGTCAGTCGGTGAACGTCGCCGGCGTGAAGGTCGGCTCGATCAGCGAGGCGCGGCTCGAGAACCGCCGGGCGGTCGTCACCCTGCGGATCGACCGCGACAAGCTCCCCGAGGTGCGGCGCGACGCGCGCGTGGCGCTGCGTCCGATCACGCCGTTGTCGGACATGCGGATCGAGCTGTCGCCCGGCACCCCCGGCAAGCCGCTGATGGCGGACGGCGGCACCGTGCCGCTGTCGCGGACCTCGTCGCCGGTGCCGCTGTCCGATCTGCTCAGCAGCCTCGACGGCGACACCCGGGACTTCCTCGCCACCCTGCTGGAGGGCATGGGGCACGGCGTGGAGGATCGCGGCCCGGACCTGCGCAAGGTGCTGCAGTCGTTCGGCCCGACGGTCGAGCAGATGCACGAGGTCACCCGCGTGCTCGCCCGGCGTCAGCGGTCGATCGCGCGCCTGGTGTCGAACGTGTCGAGCGTCACCCGCGCGGCGGCGTCCGACGGACGGCTCGCCGACCTCGTCGTCAGCGGCAACCGCACCCTCGAGGCGCTCGCCCGCCAGGACGAGCCGCTGCGGCGCACCCTCGAGGAGCTGCCCGGCGCGCTCGCGACCGCCGGCGACGCGCTGACGACCACGGGCCGGCTCGCGCGCAGCCTGCAGCCGACGATCGACACGCTCACCCCACCCGTCCGTGACCTGCCGAAGACCCTGCGCACCGTCGGCCCGGTCGCCGACGAGCTCGCCACGACCCTGCGGACGCAGTTCCGGCCGGCGACGAAGGAGCTCCAGCCGCTCGCCCGGGCGCTCGGCCCGGCGCTGCGGTCCACGAGCGCCGTCCTGCCCGACCTGTCGCGGGTGACCCAGCTCACGACGTACCTCCTGAACCAGGTCGGGTACAACCCGCCCGGCCCGCAGGAGGGCACGCTGTTCTGGTTGGCGTGGGCCGCGCACAACTTCAACACGTTCTCCACCACCGGCGACGCGCACGGCAACATCGTCCGCGTCCTGCTGAACCTCAACTGCACGCAGTTCAACGCGGCGGGCGAGATCGGGTTCCTGTTGAAGCTCGCCACCGGCAGCGTCGACAACTGCCCCAACACCGACAACACGGCGCTCACCGGGGCCCGCGACCGGCGGGGAGGCCGCTGAGATGCTGACCTCGACCCCCGGGTGGCGGTTCCTCGTCATCCCGATCGTCTTCGTCCTCACCACGGTCCTGCTGTCGCTCGGGCTGTGGCGGGCGTTCGGCGGCACCATGCCGTTCGCCGCGCAGGGCTACCTCGTCCACGTCACCGTGCCGTCCGCCGACGCGCTGTTCCACAACACCGACGTGCGGATGGCCGGCGTGAAGATCGGCCGGATCCGCGACGTCGAGCGGGACGGCCGCCGCGTCGACCTCACCCTGGAGATCGACGCCGAGTACGTGCCACTGCGCCGCGAGGTGCGCGCCACGGTGCGGAGCAAGTCGCTGCTCGGCGAGGGCTACCTGGAGCTCGCGCCCGGATCGCCGAAGGCGGCGATCATCCCCGACGGTGGCCGGATCGACGCGAAGCAGGTCCGCCGGACCGAGCGGCTCGACGACGTGCTGCAGGCGTTCGATCCCGAGACGCGCGCGCAGCTGCGGAAGATGGCGACCGGGGTGTCGCGGGCGTTCGGGGGCCGCAGCGGCGACCTCAACGACGCGCTCGGTCATGCGCCGTCGGCGGTCCGCAGCACCGGCGAGCTGCTCGACGTCCTGCGCGACCAGGCCGACCCGACCCGCCGGCTGATCTCGTCCGCCGACGCGGTCTTCACCGCCGCGGCGGAGCGGGTGGCGCCGCTGCGCGCCGCGATCCGCGAAGGCGACCGGCTGTTCACCGCCACCGCGGCGCGCGATCGCGACCTGCAGCGCACGATCGAGGCGTTGCCGTCGTTCCTGGACCACCTGCGTCGCGCGTCGGTGCAGCTCGGCGCGGCGAGCCCCGACCTGCAGCGCGCGGTGACGGCGCTCGAGCCGACGGTCGCCCGCCTGGAGCCGGCGGTGCGCAGCATGCAGACCGAGCTTCCGGCGTTCCGCACGGCGTTCGACCGGTTGACGCCGACGATGCGCAGCATCACGACGGCCGCCCCGGCCCTGGAGCGGATCCTCGACGCGACGACCGCGTCGGCCGCCCCGATCTACGAGAGCCTGCGCGAGCTCATCCCGTTCCTCAAGCTCGCGTCGGCGAGCAAGGACTCGTTCGTCGCGAACTTCGGGATCGTGTCGAGCCTCGTCAACGGCGTGGCGGTGAGCGACATCACCGGCAAGCGGTCGCACACCGCGTCGGGCGTGTTGAGCCTGTGGAACGAGATCGTCGGCGGCTACACGAAGAAGCTGCCCACGAACACCGCCAACCCGTACCCGAAGCCCGGGTCCACCGACGACATCGCCACCAACGGCGTCCTGTCCGCGTACGACTGCCGCAACAAGGACAACCCGTTGATCGTCCCGCCGTTCGGTGGCGCGCCCCCGTGCCGCACCCAGGGCCCGTGGACGTTCGACGGCAAGACGGCGTACTACCCGCGGTTGCAGAAGGACGGGCCGTGACGGTCGGCCCCGGGGACGGGCCCGATCGGGTCGACCCGACGCAGGTCACGCTGGACTTCCTGGCCCGGCGGATCCCGGGCTGGACACGATCGTCGTCGAGACGCCCCACATCGCCCGGGTCGGGAACGTCGTCCTGACCGAGCGGATCGACCACCTGCTGCGTGCCGACGGGACGATCATCGCCTCGGCGACCGTCGCCGGCGTGCTCGAGTTCGACGACGGCCGCCTGGTGCGTTGGCGCGAGCACTTCGACGCCGCGGGGTTCGCGGGGCAGATCGTGCGTCGGGCGGTCAGGCGACGCCGGTACGTGCTGGCCGGCCGGGGTTGACGTCGGCCGGCGCACTCGGTCCCAGCCGTTCCTGCGTGAGTCAGCCAGCGTCGTGACGTGTGGACGGATGTTGCCGTCGTACGGTGTATTCGTTGACAGGGCTGTGGCGGCTGGGCCATGCTCGTCCCAATCGAAGGGTCAGCAGGGTTGGCTTGCTGATCGAAAGGGGAGCAGCGGTGCGCTCATTCGGATGGCGATCGGCGACGGTGTCGGTTCTTGTGGCGGGATCGTTGGTCGTCGCGGGTACGGCCGGAGGTCAAACATCCGACAAGTCCGACCGGGGTGGCGGGTCGCAGGATGCGCTGCTTTCCCAACAGGTTGGTCACGCGCTCGACGGGTGGGCGAAGGACGCCGAGCCGGTGCGCGCGCCGAAGCGCTCATCGCGGGCGCAGATCGAGGCGTCGCACCTTGAGGGACGTGCCCGGAGGTCTCCGAGTCGGGTGCGCGGCATCCTGGCCGAGCGGGCACCGTCGATGGTGACCTCGCATGCGGTGGTTCCCGACGAGGAGCGGTTGGGTGACGCGTTGGGACCCCGGGCGATCCAGAGCGTCGACGGGCGGGGTCGTGTCAACGGGGTGGTGAGCTCGTCGGTGCCGATCGCGGTCAAGGACGACGGGGCCAAGCGCGGCGCGACCGGGTGGATCCCTGCCGATCTGGGGCTCGTGCAGAAGGGCGAGCGGTTCGCGCCGCGGCGGTCGCTGGTCGCCGTCTCGATGCCCGCAACGGCAGGCGGGCTCGTGCGCGCCGGGCAGCTGGGGGCACGGTTCGCCCCGGCCGAGAGTGCGAGTCAGGGCACGGTCTCGGGCGAGGCGGTGATCTACCCCGAGGCGCTGCCCGGAACCGATCTCGTGCATCGCGGAACGGGGGCGGGTAGCCGCACCGCCTGGGTCATCAACCACCCCGACGGGCCACAGCAGCTGTCGATCGATCTCGACCTCCCGCAGGGCACCAAGGCCGTGTTGGAGCACGAGAGCGCGGTCCGGATCGTGAATGGCGCGGATGAGGATCTCGGATCGATCTCGCCGGCGGTCGCCGTCGACGCCGACGGGATCTCGGTCCCGCTCACCACGACGGTCCGGGGCGATCGCGTGGTCTACGAGCTGCAGGAGGGCCTGGGCAACCTGAAGACCCCGGTGGTCGTCGATCCGCAGCTGTCGGTGAACTGGGTGTCGGGCTCGTCGAGTCTGGACGGGTGGGCCTACAGCGAGCGGCCGCTGACCAATCCGCGGTTCTTCGAGACCACGGTGTTCGGGCATCCCACCCCGGCCTACAACGGCCTGTACGTGACGGGTGCGCAGACGTCGGGGTACGTGGCCGGCGACTACGGCGGATGGACGAGGTTTGCGCCCGGCGATCCGGCCCACGGGACGGTCTCGCCGGTCTCCGGCCGCTACACCTCGCCCGATCACAGCTTCATTTGGCAGGCCGAGATCGGTGGCCTGGACTACACATCCGGCAACCCGTGGGGGCCCGACCCCAACGTCAACGCCGGGATCCAGTCCACGACCGACACCATCCACCCCGCGAACAAGTACCAGATCCATCTCGGTACCGGGTACAGCAACCCGCCGGTGAACGGGAACCTCAAGCAGCTGTTCTCCGGCACGGCCGGCGGCAAGTACAAGATCTTCTCGGGGAGCGCACCGGACACCAAGCCGACGACGGAGGCGGCGATCAAGCCATCGAACGCGTTCTCCGTCGCGTTGTACGACTTCAACGTGTATGGGGCGTCCAGCAACCCGCGGCCGGCGTCGCAGATGCATGTCGGGTGGGTGAACGTGTGGGCAGACGACAACACCGCCCCGAAGTTCCCGGACCCGCCGAACGATCCGGGCTGGACCGACGAGACAACCGCCACCATCGCTGTGTCCCGCGTCAAGGAATCCGCGCAGCTTGGCGCGTTTGAACTGGGGTGCTGAGGTCGGTTGAGGGTTTGGCGTCCGGATCGTCGGGCGGGATGCGTGGGGCGGGCTCGGCGAGGTAGGCGCT
>JALNWQ010000002.1 GCA_023230855.1 Solirubrobacteraceae bacterium | reverse complement strand
CGGACCCCTGCCCAGACCTGCCCGAGAACCGGCCCGATCACCGCATCCGGCGACCGCGCACCGGCCCGCAAGCCGACCGCCCCGACGATCGACGCTGCCCGCGGCCTGACAACGACCGAACCCACGGCGAATCGACCCGAACCGGCGACTACTCAGGAATCACGGTCTGAGGCCGCCGGTCGCGGACTGGAAGCCGCTGATCAAGGCCGTGGAGGCCTGCCCGGCTTCCAGGCCTGACGCCCGCGACGGGGTCCCTCGGTCGGGCCGTCGCCGCGGGCGTCGCGGCCGGGCCGGGGCGCGCCGGGCTCCGGACGTGGGGCGCCGGTTCGGCAGCGCACCCCGTCGACCGACACCCCACCGTCCCGCGCATCACCGGTCCCGTTCGGTGACACGAGGGCCACCGGGGTCGCGGGGTCGGTCCGTAGGCTGTGGGACGTGACCGACGCGACTCCCGACACGCTCGCCACCGCCGACGCGGCCACCCCGACCACCGACGCTCCGGGGGCGCCGACCGACCGTCGCGCCGCCGCGTTCTTCGACCTGGACAAGACGCTCGTCGCGGGCTCGTCCGGCTTCTACTGGGCGCGGGCCGCGGCGGCGCACGGGCTCATCACCCGCCGGAGGCTGGCCGCCGACGGCTGGGAGAACCTGAAGTTCCGCCTGCGGGGATCCACCGACGAGTCCACGCAGAAGGTGTGGGATCGCGTGGGCGCGTTCCTCGCCGGCCAGCGGGTGCGCGACTTCGAGCGGCTGTCGCCGCGGGTGCTCGCCGGGGTCCTCCCGCGGCTCTACTCCGAGATGCTCGCGATCGCGTGGGAGCACCAGGACGAGGGCCGCCCCGTCTACATCGTCACCGCGTCGACGCAGGACACCGCGCAGATGATCTCGGACGTCCTGTTCTTCGACGGCGGCCTCGGGGCGCCGCTCGAGCAGGTCGACGGGCGCTACACCGGACGACTCGCCGGCCCGATGACCTACCGCGAGGGCAAGGCCGACGCGATCCGGCTGCTCGCCGAGCGCGAGGGCATCGACCTCGACGCGTCGTGGGCGTACTCCGACAGCGAGTCCGATCTGCCGATGCTGCGCCTCGTCGGGCATCCCGTCGCCGTCAACCCCGACCGGGAGCTCGCGCGGGTGGCCCGCGAGGAGGGCTGGGAGATCATCCGTCTGGAGCGTCTGACGACCCACCTGAAGACCGCCGCGGCGCTCGTCGCGATCGGGGCGATGGGCGGGCTCGGCCGGGTCGCCGCCGCGGGGCGTCCCGTCGGTGGCATGGGTCGCCGCCGCGGCTGAGCGTCGCCGTGGCGGCCCGGACGCGCTCGGGCGCCGTCGCCGCCGGGCGCCACGACGATCGCGCGTGGCGCCGTCGCCCGCCGGGCACCACGTCGCCCGCCGGGCACCACGGTCGACGCGCGGGCGGGGGACCACCACCGCTCCGCCGCCCGGTTCGCTACGGTTCGGCGCTCCATAACCCATTGCCGAGTTCCCGTCGCACGACGGCGGGGAGCGGGGGACCCACCGATCACCACCGTGTGATCCGGGGCGAATCGTCGGACCTCCGGCGTAGCGCACGTCTTGTGGAGCCGCACCTGCGGCGCCTGGAGCGCGAGCCCGTCAGCTAACCCCGTAGGCGTCGAGACGAAGGGCATCCCGTGTCGAACGACCGAGATCTGACGTCCACGCTCCCGTGGACGAGGAGCCTGCGCGCGTCGCAGGCCCGCCGCAGCGCCGCCGCGCGCATGCGCCGATGGAGCCGCCGCCGACGGACGACCGCCGTCGCGCTGGGCCTGGGCCTCGCCGCGTTCGGCGGCGTCGCCGTGGCCGCGCCCGACGGAGGATCGTCGTCGGGTGACCGCGCGGCGGCGACCCAGGGCCCCGCCGGCGTGCGGAGCGCCCAGGCCCAGCTCGGCGTCGTGGTCGACGGCATCGTCGGGCCGCAGACCCGCCGCGCCGTGCGGTCGTTCCAGCGGCGCAACGGCCTGACCGTCGACGGGATCATCGGCCCCCGGACGCTCGCGGCCCTGGGCGTCGGCGGCTCGTCGTCCGACGGCGGCTCCTCGGACGGGGCGGGCGCGAAGGGCGCGAGCACGTCCGCGCCGAGCGGCACGTTGGCCCGGATCGCGCAGTGCGAGTCGGGCGGCGACCCGACCGCGGTGTCGGCCGACGGGACCTATCGCGGCAAGTACCAGTTCGACCGTCGGACCTGGCGGGCCAACGGCGGCAGCGGCGACCCGGCCGTCGCGTCCGAGGCCGAGCAGGACCGGATCGCCCAGCGGTTGCTCGCGGCCCGGGGGACCCAGCCCTGGCCCGTCTGCGGACGCTGATCCCGTACGCGGCGCCGCGGATCCCACGGTGGATCCGCGGCGCCGTCGGCGACCCGCGAACGGATCCCTTGTGGCAGCCTTGGCGTCGTGGCGGCCCCCCTGCGCAACGATCCGATCGCCGAGGCACGGCGGCACTGGACCGACCGCTGGGGCCCGGAGCCGGCGCGGCCGATGGCCGCGGTCACGTCGATCATGCGGGCCCAGCAGATCCTGCTCGCACGGCTCAACGCGCTCCTGCGCGAGGACGATCTGACCTTCCCGCGGTTCGAGGCGCTGGCGCTGCTGTCGTTCACGCGCACCGGCTCGCTGCCGCTGGGCAAGCTCGGCGAGCGGCTTCAGGTCCACCGGACGAGCGTCACGAACATCGTCGACAAGCTCGAGCAGGACGGCCTCGTCCGCCGGGTGCCGCACGAGCACGACCGACGGGCGACGCTCGCCGAGATCACCCCGCGCGGGCGCGATCGCATGGCCACCGCGACCGAGCGCCTCAACGCCGCCGGGTTCGCGCTCGACGCCCTCGACCCGGCCGAGCAGGAGGCCCTGACCTCGCTGCTCCGCGGCATGCGCCTGGCGGAGGGCGACTTCGTCGGTTGAGGGGTCCTGGTCCTACCGTCGGTAGGAACGTGGACGCCCAGAACGGCCCTCGCAACGATGCCCGCTACACTCCCGCACGTTCGTCGCCCCCCGAAGGAGGCTTTGCAGTGACAAAGATCGTCGTCCTCGTCAAAGAGGTCCCGGACGCTGCCGTCAACAAGCAGCTCGATGCGTCGACCGGGCGCCTGGTGCGTAGCGGTGAGCGCACGCTCAACCCGTTCGACACGCACGCGATCGAGGCTGCGCTGCAGCTGAAGGAGGGTGGCGAGCTGTCGGTCGACGAGGTCGTCGCCGTCACGATCGCCCCCGCCGGCGCCGAGAAGACGCTGAACAAGGCCGTCGCGCTGGGCGCCGACCGCTCGATCCTGCTGTCGGACGAGGGCCTCGCGGGCTCCGACGTCGTCGCCACCGCGTACGCGCTCGCCGAGCTCGTCAAGCGCGAGTCGCCGGACCTGGTCCTCCTGGGCCAGCAGTCCGACGACGGCCAGTCCTACGCCGTCGGCGCCGCCGTCGCCGAGTACCTCGGCTGGCCCGGCCTCACCCAGGTCGTCGGCCTGAAGGTCGAGGGCGACAAGCTCCGCGCCGAGCGCCAGGCCGAGTACGGCTACGACACCGTCGAGGTGACGCTCCCGGCCGTGCTGTCGGTCGGCGACGCGATCAACGAGCCGCGCTACCCGTCGCTCAAGGCGATCATGGGCGCGAAGAAGAAGCCGCAGGAGAAGCTGACGCTCGCGGACGCCGGCATCGACGCGTCCAAGGTCGGAGCCGACGGCAGCCAGGCCGTGTGGCAGTCCGCCGAGGAGCCGCCGGCCAAGGCCGCCGGAGCGATCATCGAGGAGGACGACGTGGCCGCCGCGGTCGAGCAGATCGTCGCGTGGCTCGACGAGAGGAAGCTGGTCTGAGCATGAGCAACATCCTGGTCTACGCGCTGCACTTCGAGGGCGCGATCAACAAGAACTCGCTCGGCGCCATCTCGGCGGCCGCGAAGCTCGCCGGCGATCTCGGCGGCGAGGCGCACGTCGTGCTCGTCGGCGACGACATCTCGGACGACACCGCCGCGTCGGTCGGCGCCTACGGCGCCACGAAGGCCTACCGCGTCAACGCCGCGGCCGGCACCGCCCAGCCGGTCGTCGACGCGCTCGACCAGATCGCGTCCGGCGGCGACTACGGCTACGCGCTGTTCGGTGGCGGCCTGCTCGGCTTCGAGGCCGGCGCCGGCCTCGCCGCCCGTCGTGGCGGCGGCATCGCCGTCGAGGTCACCGGCCTGACGGTCGACGGGGGCAAGCTCGTCGCGGAGCGCCCGGTGCTCGGCGACAGCCAGATCTCGAAGATCGGGTTCAAGGGCTTCGGCGTCGTCGTCGGCCGCCTCAACGCGTTCGAGGCGACCGAGGGCGGCTCGCCCGCGCCGGTCGAGGACGTGACGGTCGAGCTGTCGAAGGCCGCCGGCCAGATCAACGTCGTCACGCGCGGCGAGCAGCGCGGCGCCGACGTCAACATCGAGGACGCCCAGGTGCTCATCACCGGTGGCCGTGGCCTCGGCAAGCCGGAGAGCTTCTCGCTGGCCGAGGACCTCGCCGGCGCGTTCGGTGGCAACGCCGCCGTCGCCGCGACCCGTGCGGCCGTCGACGCGGGTTGGTTCCCGTACGCCGGTCAGATCGGCCAGACCGGCAAGACCGTCGCGCCGAAGCTCTACGTCGGCCTCGGCGTGTCGGGCGCGATCCAGCACAAGGTCGGCATGCAGAGCGCCGAGGCGATCGTCGCGATCAACAAGGACGCCAACGCGCCGATCTTCGACTTCGCCGATCTCGGCGTCGTCGGCGACCTCCACGCGATCACCCCGGCCCTCACCGAGGCGATCAAGGCCAAGAAGGGCTGAGCCCCGCTCGCTCCTCCGGTCGGTCCCGGGCGCGTGGCGCGCCCGCGGCCGGCCGGGTCCCGGCGTCCCCGCCGTCCCTCACGCACAGGAAGACCAGCCAATGTCCGCCGCAGCCCAGAACGGCGCCGTCGCGCCCTCCCAGTTCCCCCCGCCCGTCGACGTCGTCGGCGAGTTCGTCGCCGCGCCGGTCGCGGACGAGGACGAGCGGATCGAGGTCGGCGTCGCCATCGTCGGCGGCGGACCCGGTGGCCTCGCGGCCGCCAACCGGCTCCTGCAGCTGCTGGCCGACGACCCCGAGCTCACCGAGCAGCTCGGCGAGGTCCCGGTCGCGATCATCGAGAAGGGCAAGGTGTGCGGCGCGCACAACCTGTCCGGCTCGGTGATGAAGCCCGGACCGCTCAAGGAGCTCTTCCCGGACTTCGACCCGACGTCCAACCCGGCGGTCTACACCGAGGTCGAGGACGACGCCGCGGTCTGGATGCGCAGCGACAAGGGCTCGACGACCCTGCGTCCCACGCCGCCGAACTTCGCGAACAAGGGCAACTGGGTCATCTCGATCTCGCAGCTCTGCCGCTGGATGGCGGAGCAGGCCGAGGACGCGGGAGCCTACGTCCTGACCGAGACCGCCGCCCAGAAGCTCCTCGTCGACGGCGAGCAGGTCGTCGGCATCGTCACCGGCGACAAGGGCCGCGGCAAGGAGGGCCAGGAGCTCGGCACCTTCGAGCCCGGCATGGAGGTCCACGCCCGGGCCACCGTCCTGGCCGAGGGCAATTGGGGGCACCTCACCGGCGCCGCGGTCAAGCGGTTCGACCTGGCCGCCGGCAAGCAGCCGCCGACCTGGGAGATCGGCGCCAAGGAGGTCTGGAAGGTCACCAAGCCGTTCAAGAAGGTCGTCCACACCTTCGGCTGGCCGACCCGGCCCCGCAAGAAGCACCAGGAGGCCGGCGGCGGGTGGATCTACCCGATGGGCGACGACCAGGTGTCGATCGGCTACGTCGTCCCGCTGCACACGCCCGACGCGACCGTGTCGGTCCACGACCTCCTGCAGACCTTCAAGTCGCATCCGTACGTCAAGGCCGTCCTCGAGGGCGGCGAGCGCGTCGCCTGGGGCGCCAAGGCGATCCAGGCCGGCGGCCTGCTGTCGCAGCCCAAGCTGTCGGTGCCCGGCGCGGTGATCGTCGGCGAGGGCGGCGGCATGGTCGACATGGCGCGCCTCAAGGGCGTGCACCTGGCGATCGCGGCCGGCAAGATCGCCGGCGAGCGGATCTACGAGCAGCTCAAGGCCGGGTCGAACGACTTCTCCTCCTACGAGCAGGCGATCGCGGACTCGACCGTCGGCAAGACGCTCCGCGAGGTCCAGTCCAACCGTGGGCTCATCGACTCGCACAGCCTGCCGGTCGGCGCGGCGCTGTCCGGCCTCGACTTCGTCACGAAGGGCAAGCTGCCCCCGGGCAAGCCGACGCTGCACCCGGACAAGGAGCAGCCGGTCGCCGTGCCGGACAAGCCGCTGAAGGACATCTACCCGCAGCCGGACGGCAAGTACTACTTCGACAAGCTCAGCTCGGTGTTCATCACCGGCAACGCGACCCGTGACGACGCGCCGAACCACATCCGGATCGAGAAGCGCGTCCCGCGGCAGGTCGCCGAGGCGTGGAAGTGGATGTGCCCGGCCGGCGTGTACGAGATCGAGGACGACCAGCCGGCGGAGGGCTTCGTCGACGTCACCGTGAACTACACGAACTGCGTGCAGTGCGGGGCGATCACCGCCCGCGGCGGCCGCCTGACGCCGCCCGAGGGCGGCGACGGGCCCGCCTACCAGGTGGTCTGACCGGTCGACCGGCGCCCGGCGCGGCGCGATGCGGCAGGATGGAGGTCCGCCCCGTCGCGACCGCGGCGGGACGACGCCCGTCCTTCCCGTCCGCACCACCGCCCGTGCCGCCGATCGCCCGCCTCCTCGCCGCTTCGGCGGCGCTCTCCCTCGCGCCCGCCGCGACGACCGCCGTCGCGGCGCCGTCGCGGACCGGCCCCGTCGTCGCGCTCGAGCGGTGCGCCCCCGGGCTCACCGCGCAGGAGAGCGGCGCACGGTTCGTCCCGCGCGTCACCGCGAGCGGCGTCGCCGGCGTGCGATCGTACGGGTTCCGGCTGCGGCTGCAACGCCGGTCGCTCGCCGGCGGGTCGTGGCGGACGCTGCCGCGGCGACACATGCCGGACCGGGGGCGGCTCGTCGTCGCCCGCCCGGGCGCCGTGGCGCTCGAGCGGCGCATCGACGTCGAGGGCCTCGAGCCCGGCCATCGCTACCGGCTCCGGGTCACCGGGCTGTGGCGCACGCCGTCCGGGACCCGCACGCTCACGCGGGTGAGTCGGTCGTGCCGCGTGCCCGACCGCCGGCTCGGCATCGCCGTCGACGCGGACCGCATCGGTTGGATCCCCGGCGTGGACGGGGGACGGGTCGTCTACGTCGTCCCGCTCGCGATCCGCGGCGCGGCCGCCTGGACCGGGGAGGAGGTGCCGGTCGAGGTCCGACAGGGGGGCACGCTCCTCGGCCGGATGACGTTCGATCCGGCGACCGGCCCCGACGCCGTCCGCGTGCCGGGCGCCCGATGCGACGCGGACCGTCCCGTCACCGTGACGATCGGCGTCGCCGACGAGCTCGTCCGCGACGCGGACGGGTTGAGCGCCAGGGTCGACTGCGCCGCGGCCTCGCGGTGACCGGGGGGCGGCCGGAGTCCGCGGCCGCCGGTCAGCTACCCTTCGGGGAATGAAGACCGACCTCCACCCCGAGTACGAGCCGGTGGTGTTCCGTGACCTGTCGTCGGGCGCCACGTTCCTGACCCGCTCGACGGTGAAGAGCGACAAGACCATCGAGCTGGACGGGGCGACCTACCCCGTGATCGACGTCGAGGTCTCCTCCGAGTCGCACCCGTTCTACACGGGCAAGCAGAAGATCATCGACACCGGTGGACGCGTCGAGCGGTTCCGCCGTCGCGCCGCCAAGAGCGGCAAGAGCTAGCGCCCCGCGCGGTGGGACGCTCGCCGCGGAGATCCTCGCGGAGCGACGTCCCGCCCCGGGAGCGCGACGCGCCCCGGGACGTCCGTGCGTCGTCCGACGCCCCCGGTGACGGGAGCGTCGACGTGTCGTACGCCGCCCAGCGCGACGCCCCGGTCGGCGGCCAGGCGGTCGTCGAGGGCGTCATGATGCGTGGCGTCCGTCACTGGGCGGTCGCCGTCCGTCGCCCCCTGCCCGAGCAGCTCGTCGACGGTGCGCTCCCGGCCGGTCAGCCCGCGCTCGGGCACATCGAGACGGTGACGATGCCGTTCCGGTCGGTGCTCACCCGTCGCCGGCTGCTGCGCGCCCCGGTGATCCGCGGGTCGGTCGCGCTCGTCGAGTCGCTCCGGATCGGGTTCCGTGCGCTGCGTCTGGCCGCCGACGCCCAGCAGGGCCCGGACGCCCCGCCGGTCAGTCGGCGCGAGTGGGCGTTCGCGGTCGTCGCGGGCGTGTCGCTCGCGCTGGTGCTCTTCGTCCTCACCCCCGTGGGGCTCACGAGCCTCATCCGCGACCAGCTCGGGTCGGGCGTCGCGTTCTGGACGGTCGAGGCGATCGTCAGCACGACGATCTTCGTCCTCTACCTGTCGCTCATCAGTCGATTGCCGGACCTGCGCCGGGTGTTCGAGTACCACGGCGCGGAGCACCAGACGATCGCCTGCTACGAGGCCGGCCTGCCGCTCACGCCCGACAACGCGGCGCGGTTCAGCCGCCTGCACCCCCGCTGCGGCACGAGCTTCATGCTCATCGTCATGCTCGTCGCGGTGGCGGTCTACTCGCCCCTCGGCCTGCTCGACTGGTACTGGATGATGGCCTGCCGGATCGTCGGGCTGCCGCTCATCGTCGGGCTCTCGTTCGAGGCGATCAAGGCCGCCGGGCGCCACCGTGGCAACCGCGCGGTGCGGATCCTCATGTGGCCCGGGCTCCAGCTCCAGCGGCTGACGACCCGCGCGCCGGACGAGCACCAGCTCGAGGTCGCGATCGCCGCCCTGCAGGCGGTCCTGGACCGCGAGGACCCGCGGGCCGCCCGCGGCCGGGACCTCGTCGGCATCGAGGTGGCCGCGTAGGCGGTCCGGACGCGTCGACCCGCGGCCCGCTCTACCATCGGTCGTCGTGATCGCAGCGCTCGTCGACCAGATCGAGGCACGGTTCGCCGAGCTGGAGCAGCAGATCGTCGACCCCGACGTCATCGCCGATCGCCGTCGCTACGCCGACGTCGGTCGCGAGTACCGGCGGATGGGGGAGGCGGCCAAGCTGGCCGCCGCGTGGCGCCGCGCGGTCGACGACGCCGCCGGCGCGAAGGAGCTCCTCGCCGAGGACGAGGACGCCGAGGTCCGCGAGATGCTCAACGCCGCCCGGGAGCGGATCGCCGAGGTCGAGGAGGAGATCCGCCTGGCGATGGTCGACCCCGACCCGTACGACGACCGCGACGTCATCGTCGAGATCCAGGGCGGGGCCGGCGGCGAGGAGGCCGGGCTGTGGGCCGGCGACGTCTACCGCATGCTCACGAAGTACGCGGAGGGTCGGGGATTCAAGGCCGAGGCGATGCAGGTCTCTGACGGGAAGTACACCTTCGCGATCAGCGGGGAGGGCGCGTACTCCGTCTTCAAGTGGGAGGCCGGGACCCACCGCGTGCAGCGGGTGCCGCAGACCGAGTCGCAGGGCCGCGTCCACACGTCGACCTGCACCGTCGCGGTGCTGCCGGAGGCGGAGGACGTCGACGTCCAGATCGACCAGAACGACCTGCAGATCGACGTCTACCGCTCGTCCGGCCCCGGCGGTCAGTCCGTCAACACCACCGACTCCGCGGTGCGGATCACCCACAAGCCGTCCGGCGTCGTCGTGTCCATGCAGGACGAGAAGTCCCAGCTGCAGAACCGCGAGAAGGCGTTGCGGGTCCTGCGGGCCCGCCTCTACGAGCACGCGGTGGCGGCCCAGCGGGCTGAGCAGGCCGCCGCCCGCTCGGCCCAGGTCGGCAGCGGCGACCGCGCCGAGAAGATCCGGACGTACAACTACGGCGAGCGCCGCGTCACCGACCATCGCGTCAAGGTGACCCTGTACTCGCTCGAGGCGATCCTCGAGGGCGAGCTCGCCGAGTTCACCGCCGCGCTGCAGGCCGACGAGAAGCGTCGCCTGCTCGAGATGCAGGCCGAGTCGACGACGTCGTCCTGACCACCGGGACCCTCACCGACGCGGTCCGGCGGCTCACGGCGCGGTTCGCGGCCGTCGGGATCGACACGCCACGCCTCGACGCGGAGCTCCTCGTCGCGCACGCCGTCGGCGGCGACCGCACCCGACTCGTCCTGGACGGGCCGCGTCCCCTGACCGCGGCCGAGGAGCAGGCGGTCGACGTCCTCGCCGAGCGCCGGGCGGTCGCCCGCGAGTCGATCGCGCACATCATCGGCGTGCGCGGCTTCCGCCGCCTCGACATCGCGGTGGACCGCAGGGTCCTCGTCCCGCGACCCGAGACCGAGCTGCTCGTCGAGGTGGGGCTCACCGCGCCCCCGGGAGCGACCGTCGTCGACGTCGGCACCGGCAGCGGCGCGATCGCGCTGGCGCTCGCCGACGAGCGTCCCGACCTCGTGCTGCACGGCGTCGACCGCTCGGCGGACGCCCTCGAGGTCGCCGCGGCCAACGCCCGACGGCTCGACCTGCCGGCGGTCGCCTGGCGCCACGGCGACCTCCTCGCCGGGCTCACGGCCGCCGCGACCGACGGTCCGCTCTGGGTCCTGTCGAACCCCCCGTACATCCCGGACGGCGACCGTGACGACCTGCCGCCCGAGGTCCGCGAGCACGACCCGCCGCTGGCGCTGTTCGGCGGCTCCGACGGGCTCGACGTCGTCCGCCGGCTCGTGCCGGCCGCGCGTGACGCCGGCGCGGACCTGCTGGCGATCGAGGTCGGGGCCGGTCAGGCGCCCGAGGTCGAGGACGTGGCGCGGGACGCCGGGTTCGCCACGGCCGAGACGCTCGACGACCTGGCCGGCATCGGTCGGGTCGTCGTCGCGCGCCGCCACCCGCGGTGACCCGTACGGTGACCGGGTGCCCGACCACGTCCTACCGCTCGACCCGGACGACGTCGACCGCCTGATCGCGGTCACGTCCGCCGGCGGGATCGTCCTGTTCCCCGCCGAGGGCGTCTACGGGCTGGCGGTCGATCCGCGGCGCCCGGACGCCGTCCGGCGGCTCGCCGAGCTCAAGGGGCGCGATCCGGAGAAGCCGGTCGCGGTCCTCTTCTGGTCGGTCGACGACGTGCTGGCGGACGGTACGCCGGGTCCGGCGATCCCACGACCGGCGACGGCGTCGGAGGCTCCACGATCGGCGACGGCGTCGGGGACGCCACGACCGGTCGATCCCGCCGACCGGATCGGTCGCGCCGTGCGCGCGCTCCTGCCCGGGCCGGTCGGGCTCGTCCTGCCGGACCCCGCGGCCCGCTTCCCCGCGGCGGCGGGCACCGACCCGACGAGCCTCGGGGTACGGGCGCCACGCCTGGCGGGCGAGGCGCCTCCGGGCCGCGACCCGATCGCCCAGACCAGCGCCAACCGCGCCGGCGAGCCGGATCCGGTGACCGTCGACGCCGTGCCACGCGCGATCCGCGCCGCCTGCGACCTCGTCCTCGACCGGGGACCGCGGCCCGGGACGCCCTCCACGATCGTGGACCTTCGGGCGTGGGCGGCCGGCGACGGGCGCTGGCGGGTGCTCCGCGAGGGAGCGGTCCCCGGCGTCGAGATCGACCGGCGACTCGGGGCGCTGCGGCGCGACGGCTGAGCGCCGCCGGGACGCGCGCCGCCGCGTCGGCCCATCCGGCGGGCGCACGGCGTCGGCCGGCGCGCGCGACCGGGCGGCAGGTGGACGGCCGGGGTGGCCGGGGCTCGCCGTCGGCCCACGCGCGCGACGGGACGGCCGGTCCGTACGATGAGGGCATGCGGATCGCCGTCGCCTCGGACCACGCCGGGTTCGACCTCAAGGAGCACGTCCGGGCCTCGCTCGAGGCGGCCGGGCACGACGTCACCGACGTCGGCGCCCACTCCGCCGACTCCACGGACTACCCGGAGTACGCCGCCCGGGCCGCCCGCGCCGTGGCCGGAGGCGCCGCGGACCGCGCCGTCGTCGTGTGCGGATCGGGCAACGGCGTGACGATCACCGCCAACAAGGTCGGCGGGATCCGGGCGGTCAACGCCCACGACGCCGACGAGGCGTCGATGGCCCGCCGCCACAACGGCATCAACGTCCTGGGGTTGTCGCAGGCGCGGATCACCGCCGACGCGTCCGACGCGATCGTCGCGGCGTTCCTCGACACCGCGTTCGAGGGCGGACGGCACGAGCGGCGGATCGGCGAGATCGCCGACGTCGAGGCCGGGGGAGACGGCGCCCCGCCGACCACCCCCTGAGGGTCATCCCCGGCCCGTCGACGGTGTGACGAACCCCGCCGGATGCGGCGGCCTTCGTCGCATCGTGCGGTGGCCGGCGGTGGGTCCGCGCCGATCCGGACACGACGGCCGCCGCCCCCCGCTAGCATCGCTCCGGTCGCGACTGGCGCCAGTGGGTGGAACCGACCACCGGGAAGCGACACGAGCATCCGCCGCGCGCCTGGGCACCCCTGACCCGACCATCAGACCGTCGCCGCCGTGCGACCCGCTGCCGCGAGGAGCATCCGTGTCCGACCTGCCCGCCGACTACTTCAACGCCACCCTCGCCGAGCTCGACCCCGACGTCGCCGCCGCGGTCGGGGCGGAGCTGCGTCGCCAGCAGGACACGCTCGAGATGATCGCGTCCGAGAACTTCGTGCCCCGCGCCGTGCTGGAGTGCCAGGGCAGCGTGCTGACGAACAAGTACGCCGAGGGCTACCCGGGTCGGCGCTACTACGGCGGGTGCGAGCACGTCGACGTCATCGAGCAGCTCGCCATCGATCGGGCCAAAGCGCTGTTCGGGGCCGACCACGCCAACGTCCAGCCGCACGCGGGCGCACAGGCCAACAACGCCGTCTACCACGCGCTGCTGCAGCCCGGCGACCGGATCATGGGCCTGTCGCTCGCCCACGGTGGGCACCTGAGCCACGGCATGAAGCTCAACGTGTCCGGTCGCCTGTACGACATCGTCGCCTACGAGGTCGACCGCGAGACGTCGCTCATCGACATGGACGAGGTCGCGCGGATCGCCCGCGAGACGAAGCCCAAGATGATCATCGCCGGCTGGTCGGCGTACCCGCGGCACCTCGACTTCGCGCGGTTCCGCGAGATCGCCGACGAGGTCGGTGCGCTGCTGTTCGTCGACATGGCGCACTTCGCCGGCCTCGTCGCCGCCGGGCTGCACCCCAACCCGGTGCCGTACGCCGACGTCGTCTCCACCACCGTCCACAAGACCCTCGGCGGTCCGCGGTCGGGCATCATCCTCTGCCGCGAGGAGCACGCGAAGAAGATCAACTCGGCGGTCTTCCCGGGGCAGCAGGGCGGCCCGCTGGAGCACGTCATCGCCGCAAAGGCGGTGGCCCTGAAGATCGCCGCCAGCGCCGAGTTCCGCGAGCGGCAGGAGCGCACGATCGCCGGCGCCCGGGCCGTCGCCTCGGCGTTGCTCGCCGGCCCGGCCGCCGCGGCCGGGGTGTCGGTGCTCACCGGCGGCACCGACGTGCACCTCGTCCTGGTCGACCTGCGCGAGACGGCCCTCGACGGCCAGCAGGCCGAGGACCGCCTGCACGAGGTCGGCATCACCGTCAACCGCAACGCCGTCCCGTTCGACCCGCGTCCGCCGATGGTCACGAGCGGCCTGCGCGTCGGCGCCCCGGCGCTCGCCACGCGCGGGCTGGGGGAGGAGGACTTCCGCGAGGTCGGTGACGTCATCGGCGCGGTCGTCGGGGCCGACGACGCGACGTTCGCGGCCGGCAGGGCGGACCTCGCGGACCGCGTCCGCGCGGTCGCCGCGCGCTTCCCGCTCTACGCCGACCTCGGCTGACGCGCCGCCGGGGCGCCAACCGTGCGCGCCTCTAGGCTGTCGTCCCGATGACCTGGCGCGATCCGATCGTGGGGCTGCTCGTCGGCTTCGCGGTCGCCGCGGCGCTCACGCCGCTCGCCGCCCGGCTGGCGCGGACGATCGGCGTCGTCGACCGTCCGAGCGACCGGGGCGTGGCCCGTGGCGGCACGCCGCTGCTCGGCGGCCTGGCGATCCTCGCCGGCGTCCTCGTCGCGGTGCCGCTGGTCCTCGACGGCGGACGGTTCGAGCACGAGCTGAGCCCGGAGCTGAAGTCGATCCTCGTCGGCGCGGTCGTCATCACGATCGTCGGCGCGATCGACGACCGGCTGGACCTCCATCCGCTGCTCAAGCTCCTCGGCCAGACGGGGGCGGCGTGCGTCCCGGTGACGCACGGCGTCCTCGTGGCCAACATCACGTTCCCGTTCCTCGGCGCGGTCGACTTCGGCGGGCTCGGGGGCCCGCTCACGGTCCTGGGCTTCGTCGCCGTCATGAACGTCGTCAACCTCTCGGACGGGATCGACGGGCTGGCGGCGGGCGTGTGCGCGATCGCGGCGGTCGCCCTGGGCATCGTCGCGTGGGACCTCGGACGCGACGCGGCGGGGGTGCTCGCCGCCGCGACCTGCGGCGCGGCCGTCGGGTTCCTCGTTCACAACTTCCATCCGGCCCGGATCTTCATGGGCGACGCCGGAGCGAACCTCCTCGGCTACCTCCTCGCGGCGGTCGCGGTCGAGGGGTCGGTGAAGACCCAGGTCGTGCCCGCCCTCGTCATCCCGCTCCTCGTCCTGGCGCTCCCGTTCCTCGACACGACGTTCGTCGTCCTCAAGCGCCTGCGCACCGGTCGGTTGCCGTGGGCGCCGGACCAGAACCACCTCCACCACCGGTTCGGTCGGCTCGGGTTCAGCCAGCGCCGCACGGTCCTCTACCTCTACGCGTGGACGGCGGCGCTCGCCGGCCTGGCGGTCGCGCTGCGGTTCGTGCCGTACAGCCCGCAGCCGGAGACGTACGACTGGGCGTGGATGGCGGTCATGATCGGCCTGGCGCTCGTCGTCCTCGCGTTCAGCCTGTACCTCGTGGTCGTCCTGGAGATCGTGAAGCTCCGGAGCCTTGGCGCCCGGCGCCTGCGTCGCCTCCGTCCGGACGTGACGGACCGCGAGATCGACGCCGACGTCGAGCGGGCGCTCGAGACCGGCGAGTTCGCGCAGATCACGGGGGAGCGACCGTCGCTCCGTCCGGGCCACGACGACTGACCGACCGACGGCGTCGCCCCCGGCGTCGGCGCCGGGCCCGTGTCCGCAGCCGACCGAGCCGTCTCCACCGCGCGGCTCGCCCGGCGCCGATCGCACGCCCTCGTGGCGCGCCACACGAGCGCCGAGGCCCCGATCGTGGCGCCGCGCACTTGTCGTCGCGCCGCTCGCCACGACGACGCGTGCGGCGGCGCACGAAACCCCATCCCTACGGGGGATCCGTGGCGTGGGGGCAACACGCGGACGTCCGCCCTTCCTATATGTTGGCCACGTCGCAGACGGGCCGAGCCCTCGATCCGCCAGCGCGTCGCCGATTCCGACGATGCCCCTTCCACCGTTCGCCACGGACCTGGATTCCCTCCATGCGTCCCACCGGTCCCACTCCCAGCCCGGCCACGGCCGGGATGCTGGTCCTCAGTGGACTGGTGCTCGGCGTGCTGCTCGGGCTGCTCGTCGGGGATCTGACCGGCGCCACGGGACCGGCGCTCGTCGTCGGGACCTTCGCCGGCCTGACCGGCGGGGTCGTTGCGGTCGTCGTCCGGTTCCGGGATCTATGAGGCACGCCTCCTGATGCCGCTACTCCGCTTCCTCGACGTCCTGCTGGTGCTGCTCACCCTCCCGGTGGCGCTGCTGCTCGGCGCGCCCGTGGGCGGATGCCTCATCGGCGCGGGCGCCTGGGTCCTCCAGCGCGTCATCGCCGAGGCGGTCGTCGAGCGGGCCCGCGCGTCGGCCGACGTCCGCACGGCCGTCAAGCTGAACGTCGGAGCGCTCCTCGTCCGCGCCTGGCTCGTCGCGCTGGCGGTCGTCGTCGCGGGCGTCGCCATCGGCGATCGCCACGGGGCCGCCGCGGCGATCACCATCCTGGCCGCGTTCTCGGTCTACCTCGTCCTCTCGCTGCTGCACCGCGCCGACGTCGCCGCCCCGGCGTCCTCGGACGCCGACACCGTCGCGGCGAGCCACACCCGTACCGGAGAGTCCCTCCAGCCATGAGCACGCGCGCCAAGGTCTTCACCGGACTGGGCATCTACGTCCTCCTCATCGTCGCGGTGTTCGCGGCGTTCGGCGGCGAGCGCCCGGAGGAGAGCCCGTTCAAGCCCCAGAACGAGTTCAAGCTCGACGACTGGGTCGACCTCGGCGTCATGTCGATCAACAAGGCCGTCGTCTACATCCTGCTCGCGGCGCTCCTGACCGTCGGCACGATGCTCTGGATCGCGAAGCGGATGCAGGCGCGTCCCAACCGCGTGCAGACGGCGGTCGAGGTCCTCTTCGGCCTCATGCGGGACACCATCACGCGGGGCAACATGGACCCGAAGATGGCCGCCAAGTGGTTCCCCTTCATCGGGGCGCTCTTCCTCTTCATCTGGTACTCGAACCTCATCGGCTTCATCCCGCTGCCGATGAACACGGAGCACACGATCAAGGGCACCGAGATCCCGTCGTTCGCGCTCTACGCCGCGACCGCGAACCTCTCGATCCCGCTCGTCCTCGCCGCGGTGGTGTTCATCTCCTACACCGTCGAGGGCATCCGCGCCAAGGGCCTCCTCGGCTACCTCAAGGGCCTGATCCCCGCGGGCGTCAAGGGCCCGATGGCCGGCTTCATCTTCGTGCTGGAGCTCTTCTCCAACGTCATGCGGCTCATGTCGCTCTCCGTGCGACTGTTCGCCAACCTCCTCGCCGGCCACCTCATCATCCTCTTCATGGCCGGTGGCCTGGCCGTCCTGCTCGGCACCGCCGCCATCGGCGTCGTCACGCTGCCGGCCGGCGTCATCCTCTTCCTCTTCGAGGTCGGCCTGATCGCGACGCTGCAGGCCTTCATCTTCGCCATCCTCACCGCCATCTACCTCGGTTCGGCCGTCGCCGACGAGCACTGATCCCGAGAGATCTCAGAAGGAGCAAACCCCGTGGACCTCTCCATCATCACCACCCTTGCCCAGGCCGCAACCGAGATCGAGGGCGCCGGCGCGGACGCCGGTAAGGCCATCGCCCTCGGCCTCGGCGGAGGCCTCGGCGCCGCCGGTGCAGGCGTCGGCATCGGCAACATCTTCGGCAAGATGATCGAGTCGGTGGCCCGCCAGCCCGAGCTGCGCGACGAGCTGACCGGCATCCAGTGGCTCGGCTTCGCCCTGACCGAGGCCTGCGTGTTCTACGGCCTCGTCGCCGGCCTGCTGGCCTTCTTCCTGTAGGAGCCCGATGACTGCCGTCGCCAACCTCCCGACCATCCTGGCCGCCTCCGGCGGCGACGACGAGGGCGGGAGCTTCCTGGTCCAGCCGGACATCGGCTTGATGCTGTGGACCCTGTTGGTCTTCGGCATCTCGATGTTCCTGCTGGCCAAGTTCGCGTTCCCGAAGATCGCCGAGGCGCTCGATGAGCGCCAGCGGAAGATCACCGAATCGATCGACGCCGCCGAGCAGGGCCGCAAGGAGGCCGAGGAGCTCGCCGCGGAGTACCGCGAGCAGCTCCAGAAGGCCCGTGCGGAGAGCGAGGAGATCATCGCTCGCGCCCGCCGCTCGGCCGACCAGCACATCGCCGACTCCAAGGATGCGGCGAAGAAGCAGCGCGAGGAGATCCTCGACCAGGCCAAGAGCGACATCGCCGCCGAGACCCGGCGTGCGGTGGGCGAGCTCCGGACCGAGGTCGCGGCGCTCACCGTGGAGGCCACCGCCAAGGTCACGCGCAAGTCGCTGACCGAGGACGAGCAGCGTCGCCTGCTCGACGAGGCCCTCGGCGAGATCGACTTCTCGGCGCTCGCCGGCGAGGGGAGCAGGTAGCCCGATGGACGAGATCGCCCGCGTCTACGCACGCTCGCTGTTCGAGGTCGCCCGGGAGCAGGGCAACCTCGACACCGTCGCCGGTCAGCTCGGTGAGCTCGACGACGCCTTCGCGTCGTCGGACGACCTCCGCGTGTTCTTCTTCTCGCCGTACTTCGGTACGACCGAGAAGCGGGACGCCCTCGCGCGGGTCGTGACGGACGCCGAGCCGATCGTCCTCAACCTCCTGCAGGTGCTGGTGGAGAACCATCGCCTGCCGGTGCTGCCGCGTCTGCGGCGCGCCTTCGACACGCTCTGGCGCGAGGAGCGCAAGCTCCTCCCGGTCCAGATCACGAGCGCCGTGGCGCTCGACTCCGCCGAGGCCCAGCGCATCGGCGACGAGATCGGCCGCCGCACCGGCCGCACCGTGGAGCTGTCGACCCGGGTCGACCCGGAGCTCATCGGGGGCATGACCCTCCGCGTGGGCAACCGGATCCTCGACGCATCGATCCGCAACCGACTCGACTCGCTCCGCCGCACGGTCGCCGCCGGCTGACCACCCGCCGCGCCACCACCGCCCACTCTTCCGCCCCTCCAAGGACCACCGCCTCTCATGCAGATCAAGCCCGACGAGATCACCAGCATCCTCAAGAGCCGCATCGAGGGCCTCGACGCCGGCAAGGCCGAGCTGAACGAGGTCGGCACCGTGCTGTCGGTCGCCGACGGCATCGCCCGCATCCACGGCCTCGACAGCGCCGTCTCGTTCGAGCAGCTCGAGCTGCCCCACGGCGTCACGGGCCTCGCCCTCAACCTCGAGTCCGACAACGTCGGCGCGGTGCTGTTCGGCGACTGGCAGAAGATCGTCGAGGGCGACACGGTCAAGCGGACCGGCAAGCTCCTGGAGATCCCGGTCGGCGACGCGCTCCTGGGCCGCATCGTCACGCCGCTCGGCGTGCCGGTCGACGGCAAGGGCCCGATCGAGACGACCGAGACCCGTCCGCTGGAGATCAAGGCGCCGGGCATCATCGAGCGTCAGCCGGTCGAGGAGCCGCTGCAGACCGGCATCAAGGCGATCGACGCGATGATCCCGATCGGCCGCGGCCAGCGCGAGCTGATCATCGGCGACCGTCAGACGGGAAAGACCTCGATCGCGGTCGACACGATCATCAACAACAAGGACGCCGGAGTCATCAGCGTCTACGTCGCCATCGGTCAGCGCATGGCGACCGTCGTCAACCTCGCCGAGGTCCTCGCCGAGAACGGCGCCCTCGACTCGACGATCATCGTCGCCGCCGGCGCCGACGAGGCCGCGCCGATCAAGTACATCGCCCCGTACGCCGGCGCCGCGATGGCCGAGCACTTCGTCTACAACGGCGGTCACACGCTCGCCGTCTACGACGACCTCACCAAGCACGCGTTCGCGTACCGCCAGATGTCGCTCCTCCTCCGCCGCCCGCCGGGCCGCGAGGCCTACCCGGGCGACGTCTTCTACCTGCACTCGCGCCTGCTCGAGCGCGCGGTGAAGCTCTCCGACGCCCTCGGCGGCGGCTCCATGACCGCGCTGCCGATCATCGAGACGCAGGCCGGCGACGTGTCGGCGTACATCCCGACGAACGTCATCTCGATCACCGACGGGCAGATCTTCCTCGAGCCCAAGCTCTTCTACTCCGGCGTCCGCCCGGCCATCAACGTCGGCATCTCGGTGTCCCGCGTCGGTGGCTCCGCGCAGACCAAGCCGATGAAGAAGGTCGCCGGCCGGATCAAGACCGAGCTGTCGCAGTTCCGCGACCTCGAGGCGTTCGCGCAGTTCGGGTCCGACCTCGACGCCGACACGCGTCGCACGCTCGCCCGCGGCGAGCGGCTCGTCAAGACGCTGAACCAGGCCGAGCGCTCGCCCGTGCCGGTCGAGGACCAGGTCATCCAGATCTACGCCGCCACCAACGGCTACGTCGACCGGGTCTCCGCCGACCGCGTCGAGGAGTTCCACACCCGGCTCACCGAGACGGCGCGCAGCGAGGTCACCGACCTCCGCGACAAGATCCGCAGCGGCGACTGGTCCGACGAGACGGTGAGCCGTGTCGACGGCTTCGTCAAGAAGTTCGCCGAGGACGACTTCGGCTACGACCTCGACGAGGACGGCGAGCCGCTGGTCCAGGCCGCGACGGTCTGAGGCCCGGATGACGACGAGGATGCGGAGCTGAGCGATGGCCCAGCGAGACGTCAAGAACAGGATCGCGTCGGTCCAGAACATCGGCAAGATCACGCGCGCCATGGAGATGGTCTCCGCCGCGCGCCTGCGGAAGGCCGAAGAGCGCGCGCGCCAGCTGCGTCCGTACGCCGACGCCCTGCGCAAGATGACCCGCCAGGCGGCCTCGGCCGCCGGTAGCGGCGAGATGCAGGCGCTGCCCGTGCTGCAGACCCACGACGAGGAGCGGCGCGTCGCGATCCTCCTCGTCACCGCCGACCGCGGACTCGCCGGCGCGTTCAACTCGCAGATCCTGCGAGCCGGACTGGAGCGCGCCGACGAGGTCGAGGCGGAGGGTCGCGAGGTCGCCTTCTACGCCACCGGACGCCGCGGCGTGTCCTCGCTGCAGTTCCGGAACAAGCCCGTGATCGAGTCGTACACCGGCTTCACCGACGCCCCGAGCGTCACCCACGCCTCGCGGATCGCCGACGACCTCGTCGGCGCGTTCGTCGACGGGCAGATCGACCGCGTCGAGATCATCTACAACGGCTACGTGTCGCCGCTGGTGCAGGAGGTTCGTCGCGAGACGCTGCTCCCGCTGGCCGCCGCGAGCGTCGTCGGCGACGACGACGCGGCCGACGCCGCGCCCGAGGACGGCGGCGGGCACAAGGCGCTCGTCGAGTACGAGCCCGACCCGGCCGAGATCCTCGCGGAGCTCGTCCCCGAGTTCGTCCAGGTGTCGCTCCTGCGCGCCCTGCTGGAGTCCGCAGCGTCGGAGCACGGTGCTCGCATGACCGCCATGCGCAGCGCGTCCGACAACGCGTCCGAGGTGATCGACACGCTGACGCTGGCCATGAACCGCGCTCGCCAGGCGGAGATCACCCAGGAGATCATGGAAGTCGTCGCCGGTGCGGAGGCTCTGAACTGATGCGCGCCGTCCGCCCCACCACCCCGGTCGCCGCCGACCGGTCCCCGCACCGCCCGAACCCGCTCGAGAAGAGGAACTGATGAGCACCGCAACCGAGACCACCAACGTCGGGCGGATCGAGTCGATCCAGGGCGTCGTCGTCGAGGCCTCGTTCCCCGGCGACCTCCCCGAGATCAACAACGCCGTCGAGGTCGACCTTCCCGACGGGGCGCGCCTCGTGCTCGAGGTCCAGCAGCACCTCGGAGACGGACGCGTCCGCGCCGTCGCGATGGACTCCACGGACGGCCTCGGCCGCGGCGTCGAGGTCCGCGACCTCGGCGGCCCCATCAGCGTGCCGGTCGGCGAGATCACCCTCGGCCGCATCTTCAACGTCCTCGGCGAGACGATCGACGGCAAGGACGAGATCGCCGCCGACAAGGAGCGCTGGGGCATCCACCGTCCGGCGCCGAAGGTCGAGGACCTCACGCCGACGACCGAGATGTTCGAGACGGGGATCAAGGTCATCGACCTGCTCGCCCCGTACTCCAAGGGCGGCAAGGTCGGCCTGTTCGGCGGCGCCGGCGTCGGCAAGACCGTCCTCATCCAGGAGCTCATCAACAACCTCGCCAAGGAGCACGGCGGCCTGTCCGCGTTCTGCGGCGTCGGCGAGCGTTCCCGCGAGGGCACCGACCTGTACCTGGAAATGCAGGAGTCGGGCGTCATCGACAAGACGATGCTCGTCTTCGGCCAGATGAACGAGCCGCCCGGAGCCCGCATGCGCGTGGCGCTCACCGGCCTGACGATGGCGGAGTACTTCCGTGAGCAGGGCGGCCAGGACGTGCTCCTGTTCGTCGACAACATCTTCCGGTTCGTCCAGGCCGGCTCCGAGGTCTCGGCGCTCCTGGGCCGCATGCCGTCGCAGGTCGGCTACCAGCCGACGCTCGAGTCGGAGATGGGCCAGCTCCAGGAGCGGATCACGTCGACCCGCCAGGGCTCGGTCACGTCCGTCCAGGCGATCTACGTCCCGGCCGACGACCTGACCGACCCGGCGCCGGCGTCGGTGTTCTCGCACCTCAACGCCCAGACCGTGCTGTCGCGGGCGATCTCCGAGAAGGGGATCTACCCGGCCGTCGACCCGCTCGACTCCACGTCGACGATCCTCAAGCCCGAGGTCGTCGGACAGGAGCACTACGACGTCGCCAACCGGGTCAAGGAGATCCTGCAGCGCTACAAGGAGCTGCAGGACATCATCGCCATCCTCGGCATCGACGAGCTGTCGGAGGAGGACAAGATCACCGTGCAGCGCGCCCGGAAGGTCGAGCGCTTCCTGTCGCAGCCGTTCCACGTCGCCGAGCAGTTCACGGGCCTGGACGGCACCTACGTGCCGATCGCCGAGACGGTGCGCTCGTTCAAGGAGCTCATCGACGGCCAGCACGACGACCTGCCCGAGTCGGCGTTCCTCCTCAAGGGCTCGATCGACGACGTCGTCGCCGCCGCCAAGAAGGGCTGATCGCCGTGGCCCACGCACCGTTCCGCGCCGAGGTCCTGACCCCTGACGGCGCGCTGTTCGCCGGCGAGGTCGAGCAGGTCTCGACCCGCACGGTGGCGGGCGAGATCGGCATCCTCGCGCGGCACAGCCCGCTGCTCGGTCGGCTCGAGCCGGCCGAGCTCAAGCTCACCGAGCCCGGGGGCGACGTCACCCGCTACGTGCAGACCGGCGGGTACGTGCAGATCGCGGCCGACGGCAACGTGCTGCTGCTCGCCGAGGAGGCCTACCCGGTCGACGAGTACTCGAAGTCGGACGCCCAAGCGCGCCTGGACGACGCCGAGGAGCGGCTCGGCCGCGCCGAGGCCGGGACCGAGGCGCACCGCATCGCGACGATCGCCCACCGTCGCGCCAAGGCGCTCGTCGCGCTGGGCGACCGCCTCTAGCGCGGGAGCCCCACGGGTCGCCGGCGACGGCGGCCCGCACGGACGACGAGAGGCCGGGGCGACCCGGCCTCTCGTCGTCCGTGGGACTTCAACGTCCCGTCGCGCGGATCACAGCCCGCCGTTGTGGTTCCAGATCATCGCGAGGACCATCGTCGCGACCGCCACGATCGACGTGACGGTGAACGCGATCGTCGCGCCACGAACGGAGACGTTCTCGGTCTTGTCGGAGTCGTGCTGGCTCATGCCGCCATCCTCGCATGCGCGTGCGAGCGGCGGCGCGCGGTCCCGTGGCGGGCCGCGCCCGCGTCGGGCCCCGGACGCTCGGCCACGCCGCGGGCGCTCTCGGCCCGGTGGAGGAGGCGCCCGCGCCGTGCCGTATCCTCACCGGGATGGACGAACGGCTGCTCACCGAGCGGCTGGTCGGGTACGACACCTCGCACCGGGACGGGCTCCGCGCCGCCGGCGGGTTCGTCAAGGGCTGGCTGGAGTCTCACGGGATCGACGTGCGCGAGCACGACCACGACGGGCTGCCCGTGCTGCGGTCCACGATCGGTTCGTCCCAGGAGGACGCTCCGACCGTGATCCTCCACGGCCACCTCGACGTCGTGCCGGCCCACGCCCCGCAGTTCGAGCCGATCCTCGACGGCGACCGGCTCATCGGCCGCGGGACGTACGACATGAAGGGCGGCCTGGCGTCGATGCTCTGCGCGGTGCGCGACTGCGCGCCCCGCGCCGCGGGCGCCGGGGTGCGGGTCGAGCTCGTCGTGGTGCCCGACGAGGAGAGCGAGCGCGTCGACAGCCGCTCCACCGACGCCCTGGTGAAGGAGGGCCGGATCAGCGGCGACTTCGCGATCACCGGCGAGCCGACGCAGCTCCACGTGGGCGTCCAGGCGAAGGGCGTCCTCGCCGTCCGTGCCGCCGTGCACGGCACGAGCGCGCACGGCTCGACCCCGTGGCTCGGGGACAACGCCGTCCTCAAGGCGTTCGACGCGTTCCGCCGCATCGAGTCGCTGCCCTTCAGCCGCGAGAGCAGCGAGCTCTACGACCGTCCGTCGATCAACCTGTCGCGGATGCGCGGTGGCGAGGCGTTCAACATGGTGCCCGATCGCTGCGAGGTGACGATCGACATCCGCTACGTCCCGGGGCAGGACGCACAGGAGATCCTCCGCCAGATCGGCGCCATCGAGGACCTCGAGGTGCTCCGCGTGCTGGAGCGCGGCCCCGCGATCGTGTCGCAGCGCAACCCGTTCGTCGTCGCGCTGCGCGACGCGGTCGGGCGGACCGGGGAGGGGGCCGGGCTCGCCGTGGGCCGCGACGGCGCGTCCGACGCGATCGCGTTCCTCGACGCCGGGATCCCGGCCGTCGAGTTCGGGCCGTCCGGCTCCGGGCACCACGGGCCGGACGAATGGGTGTCGGTGTCGTCGCTCGCCCGGTACCGTCGTGCGCTCGTCGACTTCGTCCTGTCCGTCCCGGCCGCCGTCGCGACCGATCCCGGGACGTCCGACCCCGTCCCCGAAGGCCACGCATGAGCGTCCCGCCCCTCGACCACGACCGACCGCCCCGGCCGGGCCTGCAGTTCGTGCTGCGGTTCGTCCTCGCCGGCATGCTGCTGCTCGTCGTCACCGGCTCGGCGGTCGCCGCGACGCTGTGGAACGAGGGCGAGGAGATCGCGGAGATCCTGCAGGCCCCCGAGGGGCCCAAGCTCGCCGCGGAGGACATCGACGCGTTGACGGACGTCGAGCCCGGCAAGCCCCAGACGATCCTGCTCGTCGGCGACGACCGGCGCAAGTACGGGCTCGAGGCCGACGACAAGAAGTCGGCCACGCGCTCCGACACGATGATCCTCGTGCGGCTCGACCCCGACGCCGAGGCGACGACGATGCTGTCGCTCCCGCGCGACCTCATCGTCGACCACGTCAACGGCGGACGCGGCAAGCTCAACCAGGCCTACGAGGGCGGCCCCAAGCAGCTCATCGAGACGCTCCAGCGGCTGCTGAGCTCCCCGGGCGAGGACTTCCCGATCCACCACTTCGTGTCGATCCAGTTCACCGCGTTCTCGAAGGCCGTCAACGAGTTCAACTGCTTCTACGCCGACATCGACCGGACGTACTTCAACCCGCCCAACAGCGGCTACGCCGAGATCGACGTCCAGTCCGGCTACCAGCGACTGTGCGGCGAGGACTCCCTCGACTACGTGCGGTTCCGGCACGCCGACAGCGACCTCGTCCGCGAGGCGCGGCAGACGCACTACCTCGCCGAGGCGAGGGCGCAGATCGCCGGGTCGCGGCTGTTCGCCGACCGCAAGAAGCTGCTCAAGGCGATCCGCCCCCACATCACGACGGACATCCGGACCGGCTCGGGGATCCTCGGGGTCGTCAAGCTCGCCACCGGCATCGTCGGCCAGCCGACGAAGCGCGTGACGCTGCCGGTCACCGACACCGCCGACGGCAACCTGTCGACCACGCCGGGCGAGCTGCTCGAGGCCGCCGACGAGTTCCTGCACCCCAAGGCGCCGCCGGGCCGCGCCACCCGCGATGCGCGTGACGAGGAGCGCCGCGCGTCGGGCGACGCGACGGCCACCACCGCGACCAAGGTGCCGAAGGCCAAGCGGAAGAAGGGCAAGAACCCGGGCACGCTCATCGACGGCACCCTGTCCGCGAAGGGCATGATCGCGGGCGAGATCCAGGGCAAGCTCAAGGGCCTGCCGATCTACTACCCCACCCTCATGACCCGGTCGGGGGCGTACGACCAGCGGTCGACGCGCCAGTACGACATCCAGTCGCGCAACGGCCGGACGTACCCGTGGGTGGCGTACCGGCTCGTGGTCAAGGCCGCCGGGGTCGGCCAGTACTACGGGATCCAGGGCACGTCGTGGGCCGATCCGCCGATCCTCCAGCTCGGCGACGACCGCGAGCGACTGGGCGGCAAGACGTTCCTCGTCCAGTACGACGGATCGAAGATCCGCCGCATGATCTACCGCGGCAAGCAGGGCACGTACTGGATCACCAACACCCTGTCGAACAACCTCAGCAACGCCGAGATGCGGGCGCTGGCGCGGACCCTCACCAGGTATCGCCCGTAGCCGCGACGGGCCGTTCGTCGCCCGGGGATCTGTACCCTCCGCCTCTCATGTCCGTAGAGCGAGAGCCCATCGGCGTCGTCGGCACGGGGTACGTCGGCCTGGTCACCGCGGCCGGGTTCGCCGAGCTCGGCAGCGACGTCGTCTGCGTCGACATCGACGCCGACAAGGTCGCGCGCCTCGAGCGCGGCGAGATCCCCATCTACGAGCCCGGGCTCGCCGAGATGGTGGCGCGCAACCGCGAGCGGCTGACGTTCACCACCGACATCGGGGTGGCCCTCGAGCGCGCCCGGCTGCTGTTCGTGGCCGTCGGCACGCCGCCCACGTACTCCGGTGACGCGGACCTGTCGGCGGTCCACGCGGTCGTCGCGTCGATGCCGGCCTCGGACCGTCACGCGCTCGTGATGAAGTCCACGGTCCCCGTCGGGACCGGTGCGTCGATCAAGCGCGTCTTCGCCGAGCAGGGCAAGGACGGGTTCCGCTACGTGTCCTGCCCCGAGTTCCTCAAGGAGGGCACCGCGGTCGCGGACTCCATGCGGCCCGACCGGGTCGTCATCGGCGACGACGGCGACTGGGCCGGCGACGCGGTCGTCGAGCTGTACCGGCCGCTCCTCAACGCGCGCCACGGCGGCCCGGTCGACGCGGAGGGCTCGACGACGCCGCTCGGCGAGCTCGTCCGGACCGACATCGCGTCCGCCGAGATGGTGAAGCTCGCGTCCAACGCGTTCCTCGCCACGAAGATCTCGTTCATCAACGAGATCGCCAACGTCTGCGAGGAGACCGGCGCCGACGTCATCGAGGTGGCGCGGGGGATGGGCCTCGACGCGCGGATCGGGCCGAGGTTCCTCAACGCCGGGATCGGGTTCGGCGGGTCGTGCTTCCCCAAGGACGTCACCGCGCTCAAGCAGCTGGCCGGCAACTCCGGCTACCACTTCCAGCTCCTCAACTCGGTCTACGAGGTCAACGAGCTGCAGAAGCGCCGGGTGATCGGCAAGCTCGAGAAGCACCTCGGCCGGCTCGTCGGCAAGCGGATCGCCCTGCTCGGCCTGGCGTTCAAGCCCAACACGGACGACATGCGCGAGGCCAGCTCGCTCGTCCTCGCGGCCCGTCTGCAGGCGGCCGGCGCGACCGTCGTCGCCTACGACCCGATCGCCGCCGATGTCGCCCGACCGATGCTGCGTGGCGTGGAGCTCGCCGACGGCGCCCTCGACGCGATCGCGGGCGCCGACGCGGTCGTCCTCGTCACCGAGTGGCAGGAGTTCCGCGACCTCGACCTCGCGGACGTCCGCTCTCGGATGGCCGGCGACGTGCTCATCGACGGCCGCAACGCGCTGGAGCCGAGCGCGGCGATCGCGGCGGGTCTGCGGTACGAGGGCATCGGACGACCGTCCGTCGCACGGGTCCCGGTCCCCGACCCCGCCTGATCGGTGTCGGTTCAGGCGGTCATCCTCGTCGGAGGACGCGGGACGCGGCTCCGGCCGCTCACGAGCAATCGGCCCAAGCCGATCGTCCCGCTCGTCGACCGGCCGTTCATGGCCTACATGCTCGAGTGGATCGCGTCGCACGGCATCACCGACGTCATCCTCTGCTGCGGGTTCCTCGCGGACTCGATGATCGAGGAGCTCGGCGACGGCTCGGCGTGGGGCGTGCGCATCACGTGGGTCCAGGAGCCCGAGCCGCGCGGCACCGCCGGAGCGCTCTGGTACGCCGAGCCGCACCTGCGCGGCGACCGGTTCGTCATGCTCAACGGCGACGTGCTCACCGACATGGACCTCACCGTCCAGCTCGCCCAGCACGAGCGCAGCGGCGCCCGCGGCACCCTGGCGCTCGTCCCGGTCGAGGACCCGACCGCCTACGGCCTCGTCCGGCTCAACGGCGACACGACGGTCAAGGGGTTCCTCGAGAAGCCGGAGCCGGACGAGATCGACACCGACCTCATCTCGGCCGGCGCGTACGTCCTGGAGCGCTCGGTGCTCGACCTCGTCCCGCAGGGCCGGATGGTGTCGATCGAGCGCGAGGTCTGGCCCCGGCTCGTCGGCGACGGACTCCACGGGTGCGTGCACCGCGGGCGGTACTGGATGGACATCGGCACCCCCGAGCGGTACCTCGAGGGCACGGCCGACATCCTCGCCCGGCGCGTGCGGACGCGGGTCGGCGAGCGGCTGCAGGAGCAGGGCCCCGTCGACGCGACCGCGACCGTCGCCGACGACAGCGTCGTCGACCGCGCGTCGATCGTCGACCGCGGGGCGACGCTGGGCTCCCGCGTCGTCGTCGGATCCGGCAGCGTCGTCGGCCCGGACGTCACCATCGGAGACGATGTGATCCTGCAGGACGCCGTCGTCCTCGAGGGCGCGACGGTCGGGACCGGGTCGCGCCTGCGCGACTGCGTCATCGGCGCGCGGGCGCGGATCGGCGCCGGAGTCGTCGCGAACGACGCCGCGATGGTGGGCGACGAGGCCGTCGTCGGGGACGGCAACGTCCTCGCGGGCGGCGTGCGGGTGGCCACCGGCGTCACCCTGCCGGACCGCGCGCTGTCGTTCTGAATCGGTCGCGCCGCGTCACGCGGCCGCCCGATACGGCATGCTCCGCGCTGTATGAACGCCACCCTCCCACTGGACCCCGCCGCGATCGCCGCCGTCGACGCCTCCGATCAGGTCGCGGACGTCCTGGCGATGGGGGACCACATCCGCGACGCGATGTGGAAGGTCGAGTCGGCGGGCCTCGGCGCCTGGGACAGCCCGGGCGGCCTCGTCGTCGCCGGCATGGGCGGATCGTCGATCGGCGGGCTGCTCGGCCGCGCCGCGATCGGCGACCAGGCGGCGCGGCCGGTGCTCGCGGCCCGTGGCTACGGCCTGCCGCCGTGGACGACCGACGACACGACGGTGCTGTGCGCGAGCTACAGCGGCGACACGGAGGAGACGCTGGCGTGCTTCGAGGCGGCGGGCGTCATCGGGGCGCGCCGGGTCGTCGTCACCTCCGGCGGGGAGCTCGGCCGACTCGCCCGCGAGGAGGGCGTGCCGGTGATCCCGGTGGGCGGTGGCCTGCAGCCGCGCGCGGCCGTCGGCTACATGGTCGTGGCGGTGCTCGAGGTCGCGGCGGCCTGCGGCGCGGGTCCGTCGCTGCGGGCCGAGCTCGACGTCGCGGCGAACGCGCTCGACGGCCTGGCGCGCGAGTGGGGCCCGGCCGGACCCGACGACGGCCAGGCGAAGGCCCTGGCCCGCGCCCTCCACGGCACCGTGCCGGTCGTCGCCGGCATGGAGCTCACGGCTCCCGTCGCGTACCGGTGGAAGTGTCAGCTCAACGAGAACGCCGAGATCCCGGCGTTCACCCACGAGCTGCCCGAGGCGAACCACAACGCGCTCGTCGGCTGGAACGGCGCGCGTGAGCTCGGCCGGTTCACGTCGGTCATCCTCGAGGACGCCGACGTCCACCCGCGGCTCATCCGCCGGGCCGAGCTGACGAGCGAGATCATCGCCCCGGCGACGGCCGGCGTCCATCGCGTCCAGTCCCGGGGCGAGACGGCGGTCGAGCGGGTCCTGTCGCTCGTCATGCTCGGGGACCTCGTGTCGGTGTACGCCGCCGTGCTTCGCGGCGTCGATCCCGGTCCGGTCCTCCCGATCGAGCGGCTCAAGCAGCAGCTCGCCGAGGACGACTGAGCGCGACGCCGGTCCCGACGCGCGGGCCACACGGGCGACACCGGTGGCCCGTGCGGGTGCGGTAGGTTGCGCCGGTGACGTCCGCCATGGTCCTCGCCGCCGGTCTCGGAACCCGCCTCCGGCCGATCACCTTCGAACTGCCCAAGCCGATGGTGCCGGTCCTCGACCGCCCGGTGATGGCGCACACGCTCGATCTCCTGCATCGACACGGCATCGACCGGATCGTCGCCAACGTCCACTACTTCCCGGACACGATCCGCGGGTACTTCGGCGACGAGCTGACCTACCTCCACGAGCCGGAGCTGCTCGGCACCGCCGGGGGCGTGCGCAACGCGCGCGGGCACCTCGGCGACGAGCCGTTCGTCGTCATCTCCGGCGACGCGCTCACCGACCTCGACGTGACGCGCCTGGTCGAGCGCCACGCCGAGGCCGGGGGCGTCGCGACGATCAGCGTCACCCGCGTGACCGACACGTCGGAGTACGGCGTCGTGCTGCACGACCGCGACGGTCGCGTCACCGGGTTCCAGGAGAAGCCGGACCCGGACGAGGCGCTGTCGGACCTGGCCAACTGCGGCATCTACGTGTTCTCGCCCGAGGTCTTCGACTACTTCCCGGACACGCCGTTCGTGGACTTCGCCCACGACGTGTTCCCGCGCCTGCTCGAGCACGACGTGCCGTTCCACATCCACGAGATCGACGGGTACTGGAACGACGTCGGGTCGATCGACGAGCTGCGCAACGGCACGTTCGACGCCCTGACCGGCCGCCTCGGGCTCGACGGCGTCGGTCGGGCGGACGACGACGCGCCGCACGTGGGGGAGGGCTCGTCGCTCGACGCCGCGGACCTCGTCGAGGGCCCGGTGTGGGTCGGACGCGACGTCCGGATCGAGCCGGGCGTGCGCCTGCAGGGGCCGGTCGTCATCGGCGACGGCGCGGTCGTGGGCCGCGACGCGGCGCTCAAGCGCTCGATCGTCCTGCCGGGGACGACCCTGCAGCCCGGCACGATCCTCATCGAGGGCATCGTCGCGCAGACCGGGATCGTCCCGGCGCTGCGGCCGCGGACGCAGACGCGGGTCGCGTCCTGACGCCGCGCGACGCGGAGGGCTCCCGCGGCCTCCCCCCGGTCGTGGCGCCTGCGGCGTCGCCGCCGGTCCGTCAGGCCTGGTCGCCGTCGTCGGCGACGGCGTCCCGGCGCAGCGCGATGCCCGCGGGTCGGGGTGCGGGCGACGCGGTGACGGGGGCGTCGTCCTCGGGCAGGGCACGGCCGGCGGCGAGCGCCTCGCGACGGTCGAGCAACCGCTCCTCGCGTTGCGCCTTGAGCTCCGACTCTCGGAGGCCGCGGATGAAGAGGAACCCGAAGGCGACCCCCATGATCAGCACCTGCTCGGTCGCCATGATCGCGCCACCGGTGGCCTGGTCGATCGACGGCGACATGCCCCACCACGACGGCTCGTCGGCGTAGGCGTCGTACATCGTCGTCGGCGCGAACGTCAACGCGACGCCGAGCACGCCGACCGAGACCTTCGTCGCGGCCATGTAGGCCACCGGCCCCATGCCGGTCAGGCGCTTGCGGGTCGGGATCGGGCGGAGCACGTGCCACCAGTAGATGAACCCGATCGCCGTGAACGTCATGTGCTCCAGCAGGTGGACCGTGGGGTTGTCCAGCGCGGCGTCGTAGAGGGCCGGCACGTGCCACACCCACATGCCGAGCGTGTAGAGCACGATGCCGAAGATCGGGGAGGCGAACCAGCCCAGGCGCTGCTCGATCCACTGGACCCGCCGGGTGATCGGTCGCATGATCACGCGGTTGAGGCCGAACAGCAGCAGCAACGGCATGACGTCCAGCAGCAGGACGTGCTGGACCATGTGCATCGCGAACAGGTAGTCCCCGAGCTCGTCGATCGGATTGCCCTGGGCGACGACGAGCACGAGCGCGCCGGAGATCCACGACGCGAGGCGCCAGACCGGGGCCTGGTCCCGGTCCGGCGACCGACGGACGGCGCGCCAGCGCCGGACGTAGACGGCCACCAACAGCGCCGCCATGATCGACGGGGCGAGCTCGAGGCTCCACGAGACCGGGGGCGTCACGGCACGGGATTGTCGCAGTCGCCCCCTCGTTCCGGCGCGCGGCCGCCCGCGACGCTCGCCCGGTGCTCGACGTCGGCTCGCTCCTCGCCCGTGCCGCGGACCTCGTCCCCGGCCTCCTCGCTCCGGACCGGTGCTGGCACTGCGCCGCCCCGGCGCGTCCCGCCGAGCCGGTGTGCGGGCCGTGCCGGGCCGCGCTCCCCTGGCTGCCCCGCCACGGCTGCCCGCGGTGCGCGCTGCCCGCGCCCTGCGCCCCGGGACGCTGTCCCGGGGGCGGGGGGCCGTTGGACGCGGCGTGGGCCCCGCTGGCGTACGAGGGCCCGGCCCGCAGCCTCGTGCTGGCGGGCAAGCGGCCCGCCGCGCGACGACTGGCGCCGTGGTTCGCGGCGGCGATGCTCGCACGGGCCCCCCGAGCGGTGATCGGCGACGTCCGGGCGGTGGTCCCCGTCCCGGCCGACCCGCGCCGTCGGCGCGACCGCGGCGTGGATCACGCGGCGCTCATCGCCGCGTCGGTGGCCGCCGGCCTGGGCGTACCGGTCGCTCCCGTGCTGCGACGCCGGTCCGGCCGGCCCGCGCAGCACGGTCGGAACCGGGCATCGCGCCTGCGGTTGCCACCGCCGTCGGCGTGCGGTCCGGTCCCCGCCACGGTCCTCGTCGTCGACGACGTCCACACGACCGGCGCGACGCTGCGGGCCGCGGCCGTCGCGCTGCGGGAACGGGGAGCGACGCGCGTCACCGCGCTGACGGCCCTCCGGGCGCTGGCGTGACCGGCGGGGTGACCGGCGGCTCGGTGATGGGCGACCGCACTACCACGCACGGGCCCGGAAAGCGAGGGCCTCGCGCAAATATCAGGTTTCCGGGATTTACGTCGGCTCGCCCTTGCCCCGCGTCCGTGTGGGGTGTTACGTTCCTGTCACCACAGAGTCCATTGGACGAAAGGAGCGCCATGCGGATCGAGGTGAAGGGCCGGAACGTCCCGATCACTGAGGAGTTGCGTGACTGCGTCACGCGCCGCTTCCGGAAGGTCGACGCCCAGGTGTCGGAGCTGGCGGAGCTCGAGATCGAGCTGAGTCGGGCGACCAACCCGGCGGTCGCGGAGCCCTACCGGGCCGACGCGACGCTCCGGCTCAAGGGCGTCACGCTGCGCGCGCACGACGCGAGTCGGGACGCCAAGCACGCCATTCACCTCGTCGAGGAGGAGCTCTCCCGGCAGGTCAAGCGCCACCGCGTGCAGCGGCGCCACCGGCGGGACGCCCGGCGCCTCGCCCAGACGCAGCGCGCCCAGGCGGAAGGTGGCGCCCCCGCCTGACGTCCGAGGCCGCGGTCCCCGGTCCGCCGGGGACGACGGCTCGGAGCACCACTTCGGTCCCACGAGAGGGAGGTACCCGCCGCCCCGGCCGGGCCCCCGTCCGAGACGCCCCCTTGACCCCCGGCAGCGCCGGGGGCCGCCCGGGCGGTCGGACGGAGGAGCCCCGCCCGGGTCCCGGCCGCCGGTGCCGACGCTCCCGGTGCACCGTCACCGGGGGCGTCGGCGTCCCGCTCCGCGCCGTCGCCGGGGCGCCGGAGGCCCGGACCGAACGCGCTGGTACCCTCACGCCATGGGGCTCCTGTCGCGCGCGCTGAGCATCGGAGAGGGCAAGCGACTCCGCGAGTACGAGCGGCGCGTCGCCCGCATCAACGAGTACGAGCCGGAGCTCGAGCTCGCGACCGACGACGAGCTGCGTGAGCGGTTCCAGGGCCTCCGCGACGCGTCCCGCGAGGGCGAGTCGCTCGACGACCTCCTCCCCGAGACGTTCGCGATCGTGCGCGAGATGTCGCGCCGGGTCCTCGGGATGCGGCACTTCGACGTCCAGCTCGTCGGCGCGCAGGTCCTCCACGGGGGCGACATCGCCGAGATGAAGACCGGCGAGGGCAAGACGCTCACCGCGACCCTCGCGGTGGCGCTCAACGCGCTCCCGGGCCACGGCGTGCACGTCGTGACCGTCAACGACTACCTCGCCGAGCGTGACGCCGCGTGGATGGGTCAGCTCTACAACGCGCTCGGGCTGAGCGTCGGCGTCCTGCAGAACATGCAGTCGCACGACCTCAAGCGCGCGGCGTACGCCGCGGACATCACGTACGGCACGAACTCGGAGTTCGGGTTCGACTACCTGCGCGACAACATGGCCCAGTCGATCGAGGAGAAGGTCCAGCACGGCGGGCGGATCGGCGACGACGGCCGCGCGATCGCGATGCACAACTTCGCGATCGTCGACGAGGTCGACAACATCCTCATCGACGAGGCCCGCACGCCGCTGATCATCTCGGGCGCGCCGGAGAAGGCCGCCGATCTCTACGTCACGTTCGCGAAGCTCGCCAAGACGCTGAAGACCGGCAAGCGGCCGGAGGGCATGGACCCCCGCCAGAAGAAGGACTTCGTCGCCGACTACGACTACGAGTTCGACGAGAAGCACAAGACCGTCTCGGTCACCGAGCGCGGGGTGGAGAAGGCCGAGCGGTTCCTCGGGATCGACCACCTGTACCGAGCCGAGAACGGGCACCTCGTCAACCACCTCCACCAGGCGCTGAAGGCCGAGTCGCTCTACAAGCGCGACGTCGACTACGCCGTCGTCGACGGCGAGGTCGCGATCATCGACGAGCACACCGGCCGGATCCTCGAGGGCCGACGGTGGTCGGAGGGCCTGCACCAGGCCGTCGAGGCGAAGGAGGGCGTGGCGATCCAGGAGGAGAACCAGACGCTCGCGACCGTCACGCTGCAGAACTTCTTCCGGATGTACGCGAAGCTCGCGGGCATGACCGGCACGGCCATGACCGAGGCCACCGAGTTCCAGAAGATCTACAAGCTCGGGGTCATCCCCGTGCCGACGAACCGCCCGGTGGCCCGCGTCGACCGCAACGACGACGTCTTCAAGACGAAGGACGGCAAGTGGGCGGCCGTCACGCGCGACGTCGTCGAGCGTCACCACAACGGCCAGCCGGTCCTCGTCGGCACCGTGTCGGTCGAGGTGTCCGAGCTGCTGTCCGGCCTGTTCCGGCAGTCCGGGATCAAGCACACCGTGCTCAACGCCAAGCCGGAGCACGCGGCCAGCGAGGGCGAGACCGTCGCCGAGGCGGGTCGCTCCGGCGCGGTCACGATCGCGACGAACATGGCCGGTCGCGGGGTCGACATCAAGCTCGGCGGCGACCCGGAGCACCTCCTGCGCAAGGAGCTGCGCAAGGAGGGCCTGCAGCCCGGGGACGAGGGGTACGACGAGGCGTTCGCCGCCCGCCTCCCGGCGATGGAGGAGGCGTGCGCCGAGGACCGCGAGAAGGTCATCGCCGCCGGCGGGCTCTTCATCTGCGGCACGGAGCGCCACGAGTCGCGCCGGATCGACAATCAGCTCCGCGGCCGCGCCGGCCGCCAGGGGGATCCGGGCGAGTCGCGGTTCTACCTCTCCGCACAGGACGACCTGGTCCGGATCTTCGCCGGGGACCGGATCTACAAGATCCTCGACCGGTTCCCGTCCACCGACGATGACGGCAACGAGCTGCCGATCTCCGCCGGGATGCTGACGAAGCAGATCGAGAAGGCCCAGCGCACCGTCGAGGAGCGCAACTTCCTCATCCGCAAGCGCGTCCTGGAGTACGACGACGTCAGCAACGAGCAGCGCCGCGTCGTCTACGCGTACCGCGACCAGATCCTCGAGGGGCGCGACATGAGCGCCGACGCCAAGGAGGAGGTCGGCAACGTCATCGCCCGGGCGCTGGAGGAGTACCTGCCCGAGGACGACATCGAGCTGTGGGACGTCGACGGGCTCGTCGCCGCGCTCAACGAGATCTGGCCGGTCACGATCCAGGCCGAGGAGCTGGATCCGGACCGGACCGACCGCGACGTCCTGCTCAACCGGCTCCACGACGACGCGGTCGCCGCGTACGAGCGGCGCGAGCTGGAGCTCGGCGACGAGCTCATGCGCCAGGTCGAGCGCTACCTGCTGCTCAACATCATCGACCAGCGCTGGCGCGAGCACCTCTACGACCTGGACTACCTGCGCGAGGGCATCCACCTGCGCGGCTACGCCCAGATCGAGCCGATCGTCGCGTACAAGAACGAGGCCTACGAGCTCTTCCAGGACCTCATGGCCACGATCTGGGGTGACTTCTCGCGGATGATCTTCAACGTCGAGGTCGAGGTCGAGCCTCCGGCGGCCGCGTCGTCCGGCGGCGGCCAGGAGTACTCGTACTCCGGCGGGACCACCGCCCCGAGCTCGATCGCCGACCTCGCCGGCGCGGACGTCGAGGGAGCCGCGCTGTCGGCCTACGACTCCGGCGCCCCGGCGGACGACGCCCCGGCGGTGCAGCAGCGCGTCCTCACCCCCGACCAGCAGATCGGCCGCAACGAGCTGTGCTGGTGCGGGTCGGGACGCAAGTACAAGCGCTGCCACGGCGCGCAGGGCTGACCGCCCCGGGGGGCCCGCGGGAGCCCTTCGTCGACGGGCCCGCACGGCCGGCGGGCGGCCGACCGCACCGACGCGGGGCGTCCTTCCCACCGCCCGGACCCCGGGTGTGGGAGGCTCCCGCGGGGTGGGTGGCGCCCGATCCCGGGTAGCCCCACGGTGGGGGATGGACATTTCGCGATGAGCGTCAGCACGATCACGATCGTCGGGGCCGCGACCGGGCCGGACGGCTGCGTCCTTGACGGTCAGGGCGACTGCCGGTGGGACTTCCTCTTCCTCCCGCTGATCCACACGACGCCGCTCATCGAGGCGCTCACGATCCCGCTGTTCACCGCCGTCATCGGCGCGGTGACGAACTGGACCGGGGTGTGGATGCTCTTCAACCCGCTGACCTTCAAGGGGTGGCGGATCCCCGGCCTGGCGGCGATCGTGAGCGTCATGCCGCGCCGGGTCCAGCAGGTCCCGGGGCTCATGGACGGCGGGGTCGGATGGCAGGGGATCATCCCGTCGAGGGCGGCGAAGATGGGGTCGATCGCCGTCGACAAGGGACTGGCGAAGCTCGGCAACGCGTCGGACTTCTACGAGGAGCTGCAACCGGAGCAGATCGCCGAGCACATCGTCGCCACGGCCGACAAGGACATCCACGCGATGGTCGACCGGATCATGGAGCGGGAGCACCCCGGCCTGTGGCAGAACCTGCCGAACTGGATGCGCGCCGCGGTCCACGCGCGCGTCCAGGCCCAGCTCCCCGATCTCGTCCACGACGTCACCCGGGCGCTGGGCGAGAACATCGACCAGCTGCTCGACGTCAAGGCGATGGTCGTCCGGCACCTCGAGCGCAACCCCGAGCTGTGCAACGACATCTTCCGGCGGGTGGGGGAGAAGGAGCTGCGGTTCCTCGTGACCTTCGGGTTCTGGTTCGGCGGGGCGTGCGGGATCCCCCTGATCGGCGTCCTCTACCTGCTCCACGACGTGGGTGGTGGCTGGTGGGTCCTGCCGATCGGCGGCGCGATCATCGGCTACCTCACGAACTGGCTCGCGCTCTGGATGATCTTCTACCCGCACGAGCCGACGAAGGTCGGGCCGTTCCGGCTGCACGGCCTGTTCCTGCGGCGCAAGGGCGAGGTCGCGACGATCTACTCGACGATGATCGCCGAGGAGGTCATCACGCTGCGCAACCTCGGCGAGGAGCTCCTCTACGGGCCGCGGTCCCACCGCACCCGCCAGACGATCGAGCGGGTCCTGCGTCCCGCGGTCGACCGGGCGGCCGGTCCCGTCCGGGCGGCGATCCGCGTCGCGGTGGGATCACGCGAGTACCAGGCGATCCAGCGCTCGATGGCGGCCGAGGCGGTGGAGGAGACCGTCACGCCCCTGAGCGATCCCGCGTTCCACGCCCGCCAGAGCGGCCGGATCCAGAAGCTCATCGACGAACGGATGCAGACGATGTCGTACTCCGACACCGCGGAGCTCCTACACTCGGCGATCAAGGAGGACGAGTGGCTGCTCATCCTCCACGGCGCGGTCCTCGGCGTGGGTGCGGGACTGCTCCACCTGGCCATCTTCGGGGTGCTGAGCGAGCTACCGTTCTGATGACGACCATGTCCGACCCGTCGAGCAACCCCGACCCCGAGGCCCCCCGGCCGCCGGCGGCCCCCGCCGAGCCCGGGACGGGCGTCGCGTCGGTCGTCACCGCGGTGCCGGGGCTCGTCCGCATCGTCGGGGGGATCGGGTGGCGGGCCACCCGGTGGGGGGTCGACGTGTCGCTGCGGGCGAGCGAGCGGCTCCTCGACGCGGCACGCCATCGCGAGCCCCCCGCGCAGCTGCTCGAGGAGACCGGCACCCGGCTGCAGGCCTACGCCGCCGAGCTGCTCGGGGTGCGGGACGACGTCACCACCCGGCGCGGCGAGGCGGTCCGGCCGATCGACCCCGAGACCGCCCGACCGCGGACGCTGCGGGAGCGCGGCGAGGCGCTCACCCGGCTGGCGTACGACACCCGGTACGAGGAGCCGCAGCATCCCGCGGCGTCGCGGATCCTGTCGGAGCTCGCGCCGGACGAGGCGCTGATCCTCATGGCGCTGCGCGACCAGGGGCCCCAGCCCGCCGTCGACGTGCGGGTCGCCACCAACCTGTACACGAGCAGCCGGCTCGTCGCGGACACGCTGACGATGATCGGCAGCGTCGCCGGCGTGCACTACGTCGACCGGGTGTGCTCGTACCTCATCAACCTCGAGCGCCTGGGCCTCATCCGCAACCTGCGCGAGCCGATCAGCGACCCCTCCCGGTACATGATCCTCGAGGCGCAGCCGGACGTCCTCGACGCGCTGCGGTCCGCCCGCGGCACGCGCACCGTGCGGCGCAGCATCCTGCTGACGCCGTTCGGGGAGGAGTTCTGCCGGCTCGCGCTGCCGGACTGGGCGGGGCCGGGCGACGCCGACCGGCCGCGTCCGAGCGACCGCGGGACCTGACGCGCCCCGGCCGCTGCGTCAGGGGGTCGAGCCGGCGTCACCGCCGGGCCGGCGGCGGGTGAGCCGGTCGGCGATCGTCGTCAGGCGGTCGGCGACGGCCTCGAGCGGCTGGAGCGCGACGGACGAGCGGTCGACCATCGGCAGGGCGCCCGACAGCTCGGCGACCCGGTCGCTCAGCTCGCGCGCCTGGCCGGCGAGCTCGGCCGCGTCGTGGTGGAACTCCAGGACCCGCTCCTCGACCCGGCCGCCGAGCGCGACGATGTCGGCGCCGGGGCCGACGACGCGGTCGCCGAGCTCGAGCACCGCCCGTGCGTGGTCGTCGAGCCGCTCGCCGAGCTGGACCATCCGGTCGCCGAGGATGAGGAGCCGCTCGCCGGTGCGCAGCAGGTCGTCGGCGCGCCGGTCGACGCGGTCGAGCGCCGCGGGCACCGCGGCGAGCGTCCTGGCGACCCGGTTGATGTCGTCGAGGGCCCGGGTGACGAGTCCGATCGGAAGCTCGGGGATGCCCAGCGCCATGCGCGCACGCTACCGCCGGGAAGGGCGCCCGGGGGAGCGGGCGTGCGTGGGCGGCGCGGGCGCTGCTAGCGTCGGCCCGCGATGGCCGTTCCCGAGTCCGCCCCCCAGCGCATCACCGACGCTCGCGAGCGGTTCGCCGTCCTCGTGCCGCACCTGCGTCCGGACGAGCTGCGGGCCCGGATCGCCGAGCTCGAGGGGCTCATGGGCGCGGCCGACTTCTGGGACGACGCGGACCGGGCGGCGAAGACGAGCTCGGAGCACTCGCGCGCGTCGCGCAAGCTCGCGGTCCACGACGGCCTGGAGTCCGACCTGGACGACCTCGACGGGCTGCTCGAGCTCGCCGAGGAGGACGAGGACCTGGCCGGGGAGCTCGTCGAGCAGCTCGACTCGATCGAGGCGCGGCTGGCCGACCTCGAGGAGGAGCGGCTCTTCAGCGGACCGTACGACGCCGGGGACGCGCTCGTCACCGTCAACGCCGGCGCGGGCGGCACCGACGCCCAGGACTGGGCCGAGATGGTCCTGCGGATGCAGATGAAGTGGGCGGAGGCGCGCGGGTTCAAGGTCGACCTGCTCGAGGCGTCGGCCGGGGAGCAGGCGGGGATCAAGTCGGCGACGTTCCGGGCGCAGGGCGACCACGCCTACGGCCTGTTCGGGGCGGAGCGGGGCGTGCACCGGCTCGTGCGGATCTCGCCGTTCGACTCGCAGGGACGGCGCCAGACGGCGTTCGCCGGCCTGGAGGTCGCCCCGGTCGTCGACGAGATCGGCGACATCGAGATCCGCGACGAGGATCTCCGCGTCGACACGTACCGCGCGTCCGGCGCCGGTGGCCAGCACGTGAACAAGACCGACTCGGCGGTCCGGCTGACCCACCAGCCGACCGGGATCGTCGTCGCCTGCCAGCAGGAGCGCTCGCAGACGGCGAACAAGGAGACGGCGATGAAGATGCTCTACGCGAAGATCGTGGAGCAGAAGGAGCGCGAGCGGCAGGAGGAGATCTCGCGCGAGAAGGGCGAGGCGCAGGACGTCGGCTGGGGATCGCAGATCCGCTCGTACGTCCTCAACCCGTACACGATGGTGAAGGACCTGCGGACCGGGGTCGAGACCGGCAACGTCCAGCAGGTGCTCGACGGCGACCTGGACCAGTTCGTGCGCGCCTGGCTGCTGCAGCAGTCCCAGGCGTAGTCGAGCGCCGCCCGGCCGCCCCGGACGGGGTGGCGACCGACCTCCACGGCGTGGGGACGGCCCTCCGTGCGGTCCGGGCGGCGCCGGTGCGCGGCCCGGCCTTCTAAGTTGGCCAGCCAGCCAGTACGATCGCCGCCATGGCGATCGACTTCACCTTCACCGACGAGCAGCAGGCCTACCGTGACGCGCTGCGCGACGTCTTCGCCCGCGAATGCGGCAGCGCCGAGCAGCTCGAGCGCCTGACCGACGGTCATAAGAAGCACCACAGCGACGAGCTGAGCCGCAAGCTCGGCGAGGCGGGCCTGCTCGGGCCGAGCATCGAGGAGGCGTACGGCGGCGCGGGCGGCGGGATCGTCGAGGAGATGATCCTGCTCGAGGAGATGATGAAGGCCGGGGCGCCGATCGGCGCCTACGCCGTGTCGCTCATCGTCGCAGGCGCGGTCCAGAAGTTCGGGACCGAGGAGCAGAAGCAGCTGGTCCTGGGCAACGTCGCCGCCGGCGGGGTCGAGGCGATCGCGATGTCCGAGCCCGAGTCGGGGTCCGACGTGGCGTCGCTGACGACGAAGGCCGAGAAGGTCGAGGGTGGTTGGAAGCTCAACGGCGTGAAGGTGTGGATCTCCAACGCCCACATCGCCGACCGCATCCTCATCGTCTGTCGCGACGCCGCGACCGACTCGAGCGCGAAGAAGCACGAGGGCCTGGCGATGATCTGGGTCGACCCGAAGGCCGACGGCGTGAAGGTCGAGCGGATCGAGACCATGGGCGGCGCCGACGAGGTGAACTACGTCTACCTCGACGACGTCGTCGTCGACGACGACGCGGTCCTCGGCCAGGTCGGCAACGGCTGGCTGCAGCTCACGTCGGGCCTCAACGTCGAGCGGCTCATCATCGGCGCGATCGCCGTCGGTCAGGCCACGCGGGCGTTCGAGGGGGCGCTGCAGTACGCCAAGGACCGCGTGCAGTTCGGCCGGCCGATCGGCACGTTCCAGGTCCAGCAGCACCGCCTGGCCGACATGGCGACCGAGGTCGAGCTGGCCCGGCTGCTCGTCTACAAGGTCGCCGGCGACGTCGCCCGCAACCCCACCGCGCTCTTCCCCAAGGAGGCGTCGATGGCGAAGGTGTGGGCGACCGAGGTCGCCGAGCGCACCGTCAACGCCGCGTTCAAGATCCACGGCGGCTACGGCTACGCGCTGGAGTACGACATCGCCCGGCAGGTGCCGTTCTCGCTCGTCGCCACGACGTTCGGCGGCACGAACGACATCCAGCGCAACATCATCGCCAAGACGCTCGGCCTGTAGGCCACCGCGGGTCGGGGGCGCGGGGACGTATCCTCGGAGGCGTGATGTCGCGCGCCCCCGAAGCCGTCGAGGACCTCATCGCCCGCGCCCTCGCCGAGGACCTGGGCGACGGCGACGCGACGAGCCTCGCGACCGTGCCCCCCGACCTACGGGCGGTCGCGACGATCACGCAGAAGGCCCCGGGCGTCGTGTCCGGGACCGACGTCGCCGTCAGCACCCTGCGGACCGTCGATCCCGACGTCACCGTCGAGCGGCTCGTCCCCGACGGTCGCTGGCGCGAGGGTGGGCCCGTCCTGCGGGCCACCGGCAACGCCCGCGCGCTCCTCGCCGGCGAGCGGACGGCGCTGAACTTCATGGGACGGCTGTCGGGGATCGCGACCCTCACCCGCCGGTACGTCGACGCGGTGCGCGGCACCGACGCCGTCGTCCTCGACACCCGCAAGACGACCCCGACCCTGCGCATGCTCGAGAAGCGCGCCGTCCGCGACGGGGGCGGGGGCAACCACCGCGTCGGCCTCTACGACCAGATCCTCATCAAGGAGAACCACGCGGCGATGGCCGGCGGGGTCGGGGCCGCGGTCCATGCCGCGCACGCCAGCCGGCCCGACCTGCCGATCGTGTCGGAGTGCCGCGACCTCGACGAGGTGCGGGAGGCGCTCGCCGCCGCCGAGGAGGCGGGCCTGGCCGCCGATCGGTTCCGCGTCCTGCTCGACAACATGACGACCGAGCAGCTGCGTGACGCGGTCGCGTTGACCGGCGGACGGTTCGCGCTCGAAGCGTCGGGCAACGTGAACCTCGGCACCGTAGGGGCCATCGCGGCGACCGGCGTAGACTTCATCTCCGCCGGAGCGCTGACCCATTCGGCCCCGGTACTGGACCTGTCGCTGATCCTGGAGCCGCTGCCGTGACGACCCCTCTTCCGATGGCCCCCGATCCGGTCCGCGCCGGCGTTCCGGAGCTGGGCGTCGCCGAGCTGACCGCGTTGCGCGAGGAGATCCGCGCGCTCGCGAAGGCGAAGAACGCGGTGATCCTCGCCCACAACTACCAGCTGCCCGAGATCCAGGACGTCGCCGACGTCGTGGGCGACTCGCTCGGCCTGTCGATCGAGGCGGCGAAGACCGACGCCGACGTCATCGTCTTCTGCGGCGTGCACTTCATGGCCGAGTCGGCGTCGGTACTGAGCCCCGACAAGACCGTCCTCATCCCCGACGTCAAGGCCGGCTGCTCGCTCGCCGACTCGATCACGCCCGATCAGCTCCGCGAGTGGCAGGCGCAGCACCCGGGGGCGGTCACCGCGATGTACGTCAACACGACCGCCGAGGTCAAGGCGCTCACCGACTACTGCGTCACCTCCGGCAACGCGGTGCCCGTCATCGAGCACATCTACCGCGAGCACGGCGAGGACACCGAGATCCTCTTCGGTCCCGACATGTTCCTCGGGTCGTTCGTCCAGAAGCGGATCAACGCCGACCGCGCCGCCGCCGGCCGGCCGCCGATCACGGGGTTCCACGTCTGGGACGGGGAGTGCCACGTCCACGCCGGGATCCGGCCGTCCGACATCGACGCGGTGCGTGGCCTGCACCCCGACGCCGACTTCCTCATCCACCCGGAGTGCGGCTGCTCGACGCAGGTCATGGAGTACGTCGCCGCCGGCGACGTCGACACGTCGGGCGTGCACATGCTCTCGACCGGCGGGATGCTCGACTTCGCCCACGACCAGGCCGAGAAGGCCCGCGGCGACGGCGAGGGCGCCCCGCGGCGCACCGCGATCGTCGCCACCGAGACCGGCATGCTCCACCCGCTGCGGATGGCCGCCCCCGACGTCGACTTCATCCCCGCCAACACGCAGGCGGCCTGCGGCTACATGAAGATGATCACGCTGCCCAAGGTCCGCGACGTCCTACGCGACGGGACCGGCGTGGTCGACGTGCCGCAGGACGTCGCCGACCGGGCGCGGCTGTCGATCGAGCGGATGATCGCGATCGGCCGCGACGCGAACGCCCCGCTCGGCGGCGAGTAGCCCGTACGGCGGGGCTCCTAGCGCGACCAGCCGAAGTCGCCGGCCGCGTGGGGGCCGACGCAGGCGACGGCCGCGGCGTCCGGGTCGACCCGGGCCGCCACCTCGCGGACCGCGTCGAAGGTCACCGCGTCGAGGCCGGCGATCGCATCGTCCGGATCGAGCGACTGGCCGTGGACGATCGCCTGCGTCGCCGCGTGACGGGCGACCGCGCCGCTGTTCTCGAACGCCAGGACGAGCCGGCCGGCGGCGTACGCCCGTGCCCGCTCGACCTCCTCCTCGGTCGGGCCGTCCTCGTGGAGCTCGGCGACGATCTCGCGCATCCGCGCGTACGCCTCGAGGCACTTCGACGAGTCGAGCCCGGCGGAGAGCTGCAGCTGCAGCGCGTCACCGATCGACCACGCCGACGCCGACACCGAGTACGCCAGGCCGCGCTGCTCGCGGATCTCGTCGAACAGGCGCGAGCCCATCGACCCGCCCAGCAGCGTGCCGTAGATCGTGAGCGCCGAGCGCACCGCCGGGTCGGACGCGTCGAGGTCCGGCCGGTAGGTGAACCGCAGGTGCGACTGGTTCGTGTCGCGCTCCTGCACGACGACCTCGGTCCGTGCGGCGGGCACCGGGTCCGCGGGGCCGTCCGGGGCGACGTCCGGGAACCGGGCGAACAGCTCGTGCAGCCGGTCGTCGTCGGGCAGGCTCCCGACGTCGCCGACGAGGAACGCGCCACCGGTGCGGCCCGACCAGCGGCGGTCGCGGAACGCCAGCACCTGGTCGCGGGTGAACGTCCGCAGGTGCTCCTCGGGACCGAGCACCGGGCGACCCAGGGGATGGTCGCCGAACGTCGCCTCGTCGACGAGCATCTCGGCGAGCGCCGCCGGCTGGTCGTGGTACCGGGCGATCTCCTGGATGACGACGCCGCGCTCCTTGTCGAGCTCGTCCGCGTCGACGTGCGGCCGACCGGCGAAGTCCGTCAGCAGGTCGAGGGCCGGCTCGGCGGACTCGGCGCGGACGGTGATGTGGAACGCGACGAGGCTGTGCGACGTGTAGGCGTTGAGCACGCCCCCCATCCGCTCGGCGGTCTCGTTGACCTTGCGGTAGTCGTCGTAGATCTCGCCGCCCTTGAACACGAGGTGCTCGAGGAAGTGGGCGATGCCGTTCTCGTCCGGCCGCTCGGTGCGCGCCCCGGCGTCGAACGCGACGAGGGCCGTGAGGGTGCGCGTCCCCGGCAGCGCGATCCGGTGGACGGGCAGGCCGTTGGGGGCGACGGTGGAGCGGATCTCGGGCACGCGCGGGACGCTATCGCGCCGGTCCGACCGCCGCGATGGGCCGCGGCGCGGGCGCGCCGGACGGTCGTCGGTCGACCGGCCGGGCGACGCGGGCCGGGGCGCCCGGCCGCGGTCGTGACCGGACGCGGCGTTGCACGGAACGTTGCAGTGCACGGCGTCCTGCAGGAATCGCGGGGTCCGGTTGCGAACCTGCGTCCTGGATATGGCTGCTCAGCGCTCCACCACCGACCGCCAGCGGGCGGCAGCCGCCCGCCGGGCCGCGCACGCCCAGGCCCCGCCCGCCACGGAGGCCCCGGCCCCGTCGCGCCCCGTGGGGTCGACCCCGCACGACGCGGTCATCGAGTTCCGCGGCGTGACGAAGGCGTACGACAACACGTTCGCCGGCGTCCACGACGTGTCGTTCAACGTGCGGCGTGGGGAGTTCCTCTTCCTCGTCGGGCAGACCGGCGCGGGCAAGTCGACGCTCATCCGGCTGCTGCTCAAGGAGCTCGAGCCCGACAGCGGCCTCATCCGCGTCGCCGGTCGCGACATCTCCGAGATCACGCGCAAGAAGATGCCGTACTACCGGCGCAACCTCGGCGTCGTGTTCCAGGACTTCAAGCTCCTCCCCAACCGGACCGTCCACGACAACGTCGCCTACGCGCTGCAGGTCACCGGCGCGAGCCGCAAGCAGATCCGTCGCCAGGTGCCGGACATCCTGCGCCTGACCGGGCTGTCGACGAAGCTCCACAACTACCCGCACCAGCTGTCGGGCGGCGAGCAGCAGCGCGTGTCGGTCGCGCGCGCGTTCGTCAACCACCCGCCGCTGTTGCTCGCCGACGAGCCGACCGGCAACCTCGACCCCGACACGACGATCGGGATCATGCAGCTGCTGTACCGCATCAACAAGGCGGGGACGACCGTGCTCGTGGCCACCCACGACGAGGGCATGGTCAACCGGATGCGCCGCCGCGTCGTCGAGATGCAGGGCGGCCACCTCATCCGCGACGAGGTCGCCGGCGGGTACGGCCGCCAGGGCGCCGACGAGTCGACCGCCGAGTTCGGCGCGCTCATGCGCGGCGAGCCGGCCCCGGCCCCGCAGCGCCTCGCGCGCCGCGTCGAGGAGCCGGACTCCCTCTTCGACGACGCCTTCGCGGACTGAGCGCCCGCCGCCGTCCGCCCCGTCTCCCGCACTTGAGGTCCCGCATGAACCAGGTCTCGTTCTTCTTCAAGGAAGCCCTCCGCTCGATCGGTCGCAATCCGATCCCGAGCTTCGCCGCGCTCACCGCGGTGCTCCTCACCGTCCTCGTGCTCGGGGTGTTCATCCCGGCCGTGCAGCTCGCCAACGGCGCCGCCGACGACGTCCGCGGCCGCGTGACGGTCCAGCTCTTCATGAAGACGAAGGCCACCGACGCGCAGATCGACCGGGTGCAGACCGCGCTGCAGACCGAGATCCCGCACGTCAAGTCGGTGGAGTTCGTGTCGAAGGAGCGCGCCTACGCGCAGGAGAAGAAGAAGAACCCCGAGGCCTACGCCCTGCTGGGCAAGACGAACCCGCTGCCGGACACCTTTCGCGTGACCCCCGACAGCGCCGGCAACGTCGACAAGCTCCTCGCGGCGCTGCGACCCGAGGGCGTCAGCGGCAAGCCGACGAACTTCGACGCGGCGATCGGCGAGGTCAAGGCGTCGAAGTCCGAGACGAACAAGATCGTCAAGGTCACCGGGGCGTTGAAGCTCGGCCTCGGCGTGCTCGCCGCGCTGCTCGTGCTCGCCACCGTCCTGCTCATCTCGAACACGATCCGGCTGTCGCTCTTCTCGCGTCGCCGCGAGGTCGAGGTCATGAAGCTCGTCGGCGCGACCGACTCGTTCATCCGCTGGCCGTTCGTCATCGAGGGCCTCATCCTCGGCGCGGCGGGCGGGGCGCTGGCGATCGTCCTGCTCGGCCTGGCGAAGGTCACGATCCTCAACCAGCTCGAGGGCATCGCGACGCTCATCTCGCGGCCGGACATGATCGCGTTCGGACCCCTCATCGGCCTGCTCGTCCTCGCGAGCATCGCGGTGTCGGCCCTCGGCTCGGGCCTGTCGCTACGCCGGTTCCTGCGGGTCTGAACGGGCGTTCCACGGCCCGGGCCACCCACCGCGACGCTCCCGTCACGGCCGGACCCTCCGGCCGTGACGTCGTTCTCCGCAGGCCCCGCCGCCCGGGCCCCGGCCCGGTGCTCGGGTCCCTGACGCCCTCCTGACGTCCGGACCGTCATCCTTCCGGGCGTGAGGAGCTTCTCCGGACGCGTGGGCCGCAGCGCGGTGGCCGTCATCGCCCTGTTCACGATCGTCGTCGCGATCTTCACCGCGGGCGCCTACATGGGGGCCCGCAATCCGGAGGGGTTGCCCGGCCCGATCCGGGACCGGGTCATCGACCCCGAGGGCATCGGGGCGATCAACGAGGCGTTCGGCCTGATCCAGGACCTGTACCGCGAGGCGCCGAAGGACCGCAAGCTCGTCGACGACGCGATCGGCGGGATGGTCGACGGCCTCGACGACCGGTTCTCGACGTACCTCGACCCGAAGGAGTACGCCCGGTTCAACGAGGCCCAGGACAACCGGTTCGAGGGCATCGGGGTGGTGGTGCGTCAGGACCCCAAGGGCCTGCTCATCACCGAGGTGTACAAGGGGTCCCCGGCGAAGGAGGCGGGCCTACGCGCCGACGACCTCATCGTGCAGGCGGACGAGCACGAGCTCAAGGGCCTCACCGCCGACCAGGCGTCGCGCCATGTCCGCGGCCCGGCGAACACGAAGGTCCGGCTCGTCATCGAGCGGCCCGACGGCAAGGCGACGCGCCGGCTGCGGATCACGTCCGGACGGGACCGGGTCGAGGTGCCGATCGTCGACTCCCGGCTCGAGCGCAAGGGCGGGACGCCGGTCGGCATCGTCCGGCTGGCGCAGTTCACCAACGACGCGGCGCTCAACGTCGCCCGCGAGCTGCAGAAGATGAAGAAGCGCGGGGCGAAGCGGTTCGTCCTCGACCTGCGGTCCAACCCCGGCGGGCTCGTCACCGAGGCCCAGGCGCTCGCGAGCCTCTTCCTCAAGGGCGGCACCGTCGTGACCCTGCGCGGACGCACCGTCGGCGAGCAGACGTTCCCCGCCGGCGACGACCCGATCTTCCCCGACGAGCCGCTCGTGGTGCTCGTCGACCGCGGTAGCGCGTCGGCGGCCGAGATCGTCACCGGGGCGCTGCAGGACCGCGACCGGGCGACGGTCGTCGGCACGAACACCTACGGCAAGGGGGTGTTCCAGCGCGTCGTGCCGCTGTCGAGCGGTGGCGCGGTCGACATCACCGCCGGGCAGTACTTCACCCCGAAGAACCGCAACCTCGGCGGCAAGGGCAGCGACCGCGGCACCGGTCTGGCGCCCGACGTGCGGGCGAAGGACGACCCGAAGACGACCGACCGCAACGAGGCGCTCGACCGTGCCGTGACCGAGGCGCGCAAGCTCAAGGACCCGCGGTGAGCCGCGGCGGCCGTGGCGCGCCGGGCGGCCGCGACCGCGGACGCCGGCCGCCGCGGTCGGACCGGGGGCGGGGACGGGTCGTCGGCGGCGACGGTCCGGCGGCGCTGCCGCGCGACGTGTGGCGCGACGACCTGCCGGTCGGTCGGCGACCGGTCGTCGGGGTCGTGCGGCGCAAGGGGCGGCTCCTCGTCGTCGAGCCGCTGTTCGAGCGCACCCCGGCGGTGGCGCTCGCGCCCGGTCCCGACGCCGAGCCCGGCCGGATCGTCGTCGCGCTGCCGGGACGGCCCGGCGGAGGGCGCCGGTCGCGCGGCCACCGCGTCGCCCGGACGGTCGGGACGCCCGACGTCGCCCGCGACGTCCTCGAGGCGCTACTGCTGCACCACGGGCTGCCGCGGCGCGTCGTGCGGCGGGTCGGGGACGAGGCCGACGCGGCGGCGGCCTCCCCGGTGACGCTCGCCGGCCCGGGCGACGCCGTCCGCCGCGACCTGCGCGACCTGCCGACGTTCACCGTCGACCCGGCCACCGCCCGCGACTTCGACGACGCGATCAGCGCGCGACCGCTCGACGCCGGCGACGGCGTCCGGGCGTGGGTGCACGTCGCCGACGTCGCCGCGTACGTGCGGCCCGGCAGCGCGCTCGACGACGACGCGCGGTGGCGCGGCACGAGCGTCTACGTCCCCGGGACCGTCGAGCCGATGCTGCCGCCGGCGCTGTCGGACGGCGCCTGCTCTCTGCGGCCGGGGGTCGACCGGCCCGCGGTGACCGTCGAGCTCGACGTCGTCGACGGCCGCGTCGTGCGGGCGCGGGTCGACCGCACCCTCGTCCGCTCCGACGCCCGCCTGGACTACGACCGGGTCGACCGCATCTTCGCCGGGACCGACCGGGCGGAGGACCCGTGGGCCCCGGCCCTGGACGCGGCCCGGCGCGCCGCCCACGAGCTCGGCGCCCGCCGTCGGTCCGACACCGACGCGCTCGAGCTCGACACCGGCGAGGCACGGATCACCCTGGACCGCGACGGGCACGTCGACGGCCTCGTCGTCGAGCGGCACACCGAGTCCCACCGCCTGATCGAGCACCTCATGATCGCCGCCAACGAGCAGGTGGCGCGGATGCTCGACGGGCGCGGCGGCGCGGCGGGCCGGCACGGCGGGAGCGCGGCGGCGCGGCGGGGACGCGGCCGGGCACGCGGTGGCGGCGCGCCCGCCCTGCACCGCGTCCACGAGCGTCCCGCCCCGGCCGACGTCCGTCGCCTCGCCGACCAGCTCGCCGCCCTCGGGGTGCCCGGACCGCCGCCGCCGGACGCGCTGGGGCCGGACGGCGCGTCGGCGGCGGTCGCGGAGCTCGCGCGTCGCGTCGACGAGCGGGTACGGCGCACCGGGCACGGCCGGACGGGCCTGTCGGCGCTCGTGCTGCGCGCGATGCAGCAGGCGCGCTACGCCCCCGAGGGCGCCGGTCACGCCGGGCTCGGCCTCGACCACTACTGCCACTTCACGTCGCCGATCCGGCGCTACCCCGACCTCGTCGCGCACCGGGCGGTCCTGTCGCTCGTCGGGGCGGGGGAGGACGGCAACGCGGCGCTCGGGGCCGCCGGCCTGCAGGACCTGGGCACGTGGTGCTCGGCGACCGAGCGCGAGGCGATGCACGTCGAGCGGACCGCCGACCGGATCGCCCGGGCGTTCCTGCTGGAGCGGACGCTGCTCGCCACGGGCGGCCGTGGCCGGCGCTGGGAGGGCGAGGTGACCGGGGTGGCGTCCGCCGGGGCGTTCGTGCGGTTCGGGGACCCCGACGGCGGGCCGGCCGGCGAGGCGTTCGAGGGGCTCCTGCCGGTGCGGCTGCTCGGGGGCGACTGGTGGGAGACCGACGAGCTCGGCGTCCGGTTGCTCGGTACCGCGTCCGGACGCGCGATCGGCGTCGGCGACCCGATCGTCGTGACCGTCGAGGCGGTCGAGGCCGACCGCGGCCGCGTGACGCTCGCGCCGGCGGCGCCCTCCGCGTCGCGGTAGCCGGCCCGGGACGGCCGCCCCGGACGGCGCCCGCGTCGGGTCCGGTCGGTCGCGTCCACGTCACCACCGTCGCCGCACGCCCTGCGAGGATCGCCGCATGGCCGCCCAGGACGACGCCCCGCCCACCGTCGACGTCGCCGCGCTGCGACGGACGCTCGACGGGGAGCACCACGCCACCCGCGACGCGGTGCGCGAGCTCCTGTCGCGGCCCGACATGGACCGCTCGACGGTCGCCGACCTCGATCGCGACGCGTACCGCGATCAGGTCATGACGTGGATGCGGACGGTCGCCGACACCGGGTTCCCGATGACGGGGTTCCCGACCGACGTCGGCGGGCGCCACGACGTCGCGGCGTTCGTGTCCGGGTTCGAGACGCTCGCCCACGGCGACCTGTCGCTGCTCGTGAAGATCGGGGTGCAGTTCGGCCTGTGGGGCGGGGCGATCCAGCACCTCGGCAACGCCGCGCAGCGGCGCGAGCACCTGCCGGCGATCGGGAGCGCGGAGCTGCCCGGGTGCTTCGCGATGACCGAGCGCGGCCACGGGTCGGACGTCCAGGGGCTGCGCACGACCGCGACGTACGACCCCGCGACCGCGGAGTTCGTCGTCCACACGCCGGACGACGCGGCGAGCAAGGACTGGATCGGCAACGCCGCCCGCCACGGCCGGGCCGCGGTCGTCTTCGCCCAGCTCGTCGTCGCCGGCGAGTCCCACGGCGTCCACGCGCTCGTCGTCCCGCTGCGCGACGAGGACGGCGCCGTGCTGCCGGGGATCCGGATCGAGGACTGTGGGCACAAGCTCGGCCTGCAGGGCGTCGACAACGGTCGGATCTGGTTCGACCGGGTCCGCGTGCCGCGCACCGCACTGCTGGACCGGTTCGGGTCGGTCGACGCGACCGGCGCGTACTCCAGCCCGATCGAGAGCCCGGGCCGGCGGTTCTTCACGATGCTCGGCACGCTCGTCCAGGGACGGGTGTCGGTCGGCGGGGCCGCGGTGAGCGCCGCGAAGTCCGCGCTGACGATCGCGATCCGCCACGGCCTCGACCGCCGCCAATTCGACGATCCGGACGGGAACGAGGTGGCGCTCATGGACTACACCGCGCACCAGCGCCGCCTGTTGCCGCTGCTGGCGACGACCGTCGCACTGACCTTCGCGCAGGAGGACACCGTGCGGGCGCTCGCCCGGGTGCTCGAGGCGGGCGAGGACGACGACGTCGACGAGGAGCGCCGCCGGCTCGAGCCGCGCGCCGCCGGGCTCAAGGCGATCACCACGTGGCACGCCACCCGCACGATCCAGGAGTGCCGCGAGGCGTGCGGCGGCGCGGGCTACCTGCGCGACGCGGGGTTCGCGGCGCTCAAGGCCGACACCGACGTCTTCACGACGTTCGAGGGCGACAACACCGTACTGCTGCAGCTCGTCGGCAAGACGCTGCTCACCGGGCTCCGCGACGACTTCAGCGACCTGAGCCCGCTCGCCACCGCCGGGTTCGTGGCCGGCCAGGTGCTGGAGCAGGTGGCGGAGCGCAGCGCGTTCCGTCAGATGATCGGGGTGATCGCCGACGTGCTGCCCGGGGAGCAGGACGACGAGCGCCTGGACCGTGAGCGGCAACTGCAGCTCCTGCGCTACCGGGAGGAGCACACCGTCACCGGCCTCGCCCAGCGGATGCGGCGCGGGGTCAAGGCCGGACGCGACGCGTTCGAGGTGTTCTCGATCTGCCAGCCGCACCTGCTCAACGCGGCCCGGGCCCACGTCGACCGGTTCGTCGTCGAGTCGTTCGTCGCCCGGATCGAGCGCGAGCAGGACGCGGACGTCCGTGCCCTCCTCGACCTGCTCTGCGACCTGCACGCGCTGGCCACGATCGAGGCGGACCGCGCGTGGTTCATGGAGCACGGCCGGATGTCGGCCGCGCGCGGCAAGGACGTCACCCGCCAGGTCGACGCGCTCTGTCGGCGCCTGCGGCCGCACGTCGCCGACGTCGTCGACGCGTTCGGGATCCCCGACGCGGTCCTCGCGTCGCGGATCGGCGCACGGGAGGTCGACGGGCCGCGGTGGTAGCCGGCTCGGGGGCGTCCGGCCGTGACCGTCGCCCCGGAGCGCCCCGGGCGTGGACGGACGTTGGATCCGCATCGGTCGTGACGTGACCTCGCGGAGGCCAGGGGGTACGAGGGGGTGACGGGGGCGGCCCGACCACGGTCGCCCCACCCGTCAGCGACAGAAGGCAGCGACATGATCGGCGCCATCATCCTCGGCCTCGTGGCCGGCTTCATCGGCAAGGCCCTCGTCCCGGGGGACGACCCCGGCGGCTTCTTCGTCACGATCGGCATCGGCCTGGCCGGTGCGGTCGTCGGCTGGCTCGTGTTCACCGCGGGCCTCGGCATCGGCGACACCGACATGTTCGACCTGAGCGGCCTGCTCAGCGCGATCATCGGCGTGGTGATCCTCCTCGTCGGCTACCGGGTGGTCGCCGGCCGCGCGCTCGACTGAGCCGGGCGCGCTCCCGGGGCCGGGGGAGCGGGTCCTCCGGCCCGACGGTACGCTCGACGGTCCGATGGCGAAGGCCAAGAAGATCAAGACCTCGGGCGGGGACTACGCGTTCAACCGCCAGGCCCGCCACCGCTACGAGCTGCGCGACGCGCTGGAGTGCGGGATCGTCCTCGCCGGGACCGAGGTCAAGGCGCTGCGGACCGTCGGCGCGCAGATGGGCGACAGCTACGTCGACGTGCGCAACGACGAGCTGTGGCTCCACAACCTGCGGATCGAGCCGTACGGCCCGGCGTCGCTGAACAACCACCAGCCCGACCGGCCGCGCAAGCTTCTGGCGCACCGGCGCGAGATCGACCGGATGCTCGGCCAGACGAAGCGGGACGGGCTCACCGTCGTGCCGGTCCGCATCTACCCCAAGGGCCGCACGATCAAGGTCGAGGTCGCCCTGGCGCGCGGCAAGAACGTCGCCGACAAGCGCCAGGACATGAAGGAGCGCGACACCCGCCGCGAGATGGAGCGGGCGTTGCGCGAGCGCAACCGCTGAGCGCGACGCGGCCGATCCGTCGGGACCCCGGGTTGCCGTCCCCGGTGCGTTCTGTACGCTCTGTCGCGCGCTATGGACACCGTGTCGCAAACGCCCGGGGACGGGTTGACGCCGCTCGCCCGGGCGCTCTTCGTGGCGACGTGCTGCGTGTCGATCGCCGTCATCATGGGCCTGACGGCCGGGGCGATCGCCGTCGTGCCCGACATCGGGCGGGACATCGGCGGCACGCAGAGCGACCTGCAGTGGGCGACCGACGCGTTCCCGCTCATCGTGGCGGCGCTCCTGCTGCCCGCCGGCGCCGTGCTCGACCGCTACGGCCGGCGCCGCGGGATGCTCATCGGGCTCGTCGTCCTCACCACCGCCGTCGCGTGGACGGCAGCGAGCGACTCGATCGGCCAGGTCATCGCGAGTCGGGCGGTCGCCGGGGTCGGCGCGGCGCTGCTCTTCCCCGGCACGCTCGCGTCGATCACCGCGGCGCTCCCCGCCGAGCGACGCCCGTTCGGCGTGGCCGCCTGGGCGATCAGCGTCATCATCGGCGCGGTCGTCGGGCTGCTCATCTTCGCCTGCGGGGTCGAGTGGGCCGGATGGCGGGAGCCGTTCGCGCTCATCGCCGCGATCTCGGCGGCGCTCGTCCTGCTCACCGCCCGCTACGTGCCCGAGACGAAGGCCGAGCACGAGGTGTCGCTCGACCCGGTCGGGGCGGTGACGTCGGTCGTCGCGATCGGCGGCCTGACGCTCGCCGTGACCGAGGGTCCGGTCCACGGCTGGCTCGGGACCACGACGCTCGTCGCGGCGACGGTGGGCGCCGTGATGCTCGTGGCGTTCGTGCGCTGGGAGCTGCGCCATCCGCGGCCGCTGCTCGACGTGCGGCTGTTCGTCGACGGCCGGTTCGGCGCGGCGTCGACGTCGCTGTTCGTCATGTTCTTCGCCCACTTCGCGCTCTTCTACCTGTCGATCCAGTACCAGGGGTACGTCCTGGGCTACTCGACGCTGAAGAGCTCGCTCGGGGTGGTGCCGCCGGTGATGGGCTACGCGCTCACCCCGCTCGGGCCGTGGCTGGCGCGGCGGATCGGGCGGCGTGCCGTCATCGTCGGATCGATGTGCCTCTGCGTCGTCGGGGCGGGCGTGGCGGCCGGCATGGCGATCGCGGGGACCGAGAGCTACTGGACGTTCGCGGTCGGGGCGGGGCTCATGTGGTCGGGCATCGGCCTGGCGATGGCGCCGCCGACCGAGATGATCATCGAGTCGGTCCCGGCCGAGAAGCAGGGCGTGGCGTCGGCGGTCAACGATCTGGCCCGCGAGCTGTCCGCCGCGGTCGGGATCGCGGTCGCCGGGTCCGCGTTCAACACCGCCTACCGGGCGTCGGTCGACGACCACGTCGACGGCCTGGGGGCGTTCGGCGCGACGGTGCTCGCGTCGCCGGGGGCGGCGATCGAGGCGCTCGCCGGACGCGACGACGGACCGCGGGTGCTGCGGATCATCGAGGACGGCGTGATGTCCGGGTGGATCTGGGCGTTCGTCATCACCGGCGCGGTCGTGGCGGCGGGCGCGGTCGTCGTGTGGTGGCGGTGCCCGGACCGGGCGACGGAGCGGCGGCTGCGGACCGCGATCGACGAACCCGTGCCCGCGCCGCCGGACGGCGCCGTCGTCGCCGGGACGGCGGTACGGTGATCCGGTGAGCGTCGATCCCCCGGTGTCGGACACGTTCCAGGCCCGGGCCGGCCGACGGCGACGCGCCGCGACCCAGCAGGACCTGCTCGACGCCACGGTGCGGCTCCTCGAGGGCGGCGCGACGTTCTCGGGCGTGAGCGTCGAGCGGATCGTGGCCGAGGCCGGGGTGGCCCGGACGACGTTCTACCTGCACTTCACCGACAAGCACGATCTGCTGCGGGCGCTGGCGGAGGACCGGGCCCGGGGGATCGAGGAGGCCGGCTGGCGGGGTCGGCGGCGTGACGACGAGCCGGAGCTCTCCCGCGCCGCGATGGCACGGGAGGTCGAGGGCGTGGCCGAGATCTGGCAGCGCGACCGGGCGGTGCTCGCCGCGATCATCGAGACCGCCGAGCACGACCCGCGCATGCGGGAGCTGTGGCAGGGGATCGTCCGGCGGCTCGCGTCCTCGGCGTCGGAGCTGCTCGACGTCCACTGGGCGGCGCACCCCGCGCTGGCCCCCGACGACCCGGACGCGGTCGCCGAGGCGATGACGTGGATGATCGAGCGCACCTGCCACCAGGCGGCCCGCGACCCGCGACGGCTGGGGACGCTCGTCGACGCGATGACCGAGATCTGCTGGCGGACGCTCGGCACGGGCGTTGCCGACGGGGGCTGAGGGCGCCCCCCGGAGGTCGCTCCGGTGCGGGGCGGTCCGGTGGCGCGGCGGCGCGCGGCGGGACCGCCCCGGAGTCGGCGATGCCCGGTGGTGAGCGTCGTGGGGCGGACGCCCCGGCGCCGGTGCCGCGCGGTGGCGGGAGTCGTGACCGCGTGCGCGCGGTCACGGGCGTGGAGTCGGGCGTCGTCCGATCGGCGCCGTTCCGGCACGGTCGACCGGTCGTTCCGGCACGGGATCGCGACGTAGACCTGGGGCACACCACGACCCCGGGAGATCCCCGTGCCGCTCCGCCGCACCATCCGCACCGTCGCCACCGCCCTCGCGCTGGCGCTCCCCACCGCCGTCGCCGCGCCGCAGGCCGTGGCGGCCCCGTCCCCGATCGAGCGCGCCGACGCGGCGATGGCCCGCGACGCGTCGTCGTTCGTGTCGCAGCGGACCTTCGCGCCGCCCTTCGACTGGTCGAACGACGGCTGCAGCAACCCGCTGCCGGTCAACGCCGACGACCTCTTCCACGTGCCGTGCGTGCAGCACGACTTCGGCTACCGCAACTACGGGGCCCGGGGGCGGCTGCGGCTCGACCCGACGTCGACCCGGCGGCGCTGGGTCGACGACCGGTTCCTCGTCGAGATGCGGCGCGTGTGCGACCGCCGCTTCGGTGGCGCACGACGCACCGCGTGCCGCGGCGTCGCCCGCGCCTACTGGGCCGGGGTGCGGACGTTCGGCGCGCGGGCGTTCGGCTACTGACGCCGGGTGGCGCGGCCCGCCGCGACCACCGTCGACGGGCGGGTGCGACGCCGACGGCCCCGCACCGCCCGCGGCACGGTCAGTCCTCGATCGCGCCGGCGTCGGCCGCGGCGACCTCGGCCTGCTCGAGCTGCTCGCGCACGAGCGACAGGCCGCTACGCCAGAAGCCGGGGTCGGCGAGGTCGAGCCCGGCGATCGCGACGAGGTCCTCGGGCGCCTTCGACCCGCCGGTGGCGAGCAGCTCGAGGTACCTCGGCGCGAACGACGCGCCCTCCTCGCGGTAGCGGCCGTACACCGACAGCGCCATGAGCTGGCCGTAGGCGTAGGCGTAGACGTACCCGGGGGTGCCGATGAAGTGCGGCACGTACGACCACCACGAACGGTAGCCGTCGGTGATCTCGACCGAGTCGCCGAGCATCGCCGTCTGCGTCTCGAACCACAGCTCGCCGAACCGGTCGACCGACAGCTCGCCCTCCTCCCGCCGGGCGGTGTGGACGGCGTGCTCGAACCGGTTCATCGCCGTCTGGCGGAAGATCGTCGCGATCGACCCCTCGATCTGCTCGGCGAGCAGCCCCAGGCGGTCCTGCGGATCGGTGGTCTGCGCGAGCAGGCGGTCGAAGACGAGCGTCTCGCCGAACACCGACGCGGTCTCGGCGAGCGTCAGCGGCGTGTGCTGCTCGAACGGGCCGCGGTCGCGCGCGAGGTAGGCGTGGATGCCGTGGCCGAGCTCGTGGGCCAGGGTCAGCACGTCGCGCCGTCGGCTCGTCCAGTTGAGCATGACGTACGGGTGGTGGGTCGGCACCGTGTAGGCGCAGAACGCGCCGCCGCGCTTGCCCGGCCGCGGCGGGGCGTCGATCCACCCCTGCTCGACGAACTCGCGGGCGACGTCGCCCATCCGCGGGTCGAACGCGTCGAAGCTGTCGTAGACGAGCGTCGTCGCCTCCGACCACGAGTACTCGCGCTCGTCGGCGGCGCTCACCGACGCCATCCGGTCGTAGTCCGCCAGGCGGTCGATCCCGAGGATCCGGGCCTTGAGCCGGTACCAGCGCTGGGCGACGTCGTAGGACTCCTGCACGGCGTCGACGAGCGCCTGCACCGACTCGTCGGACGCCTCGTTGGAGAGGTTGCGCGACGCGATCCACGAGTCGTGCGAGCGCAGCCGGTCCTCGACGGCCTTGTCCTGCAGCAGCGTGTTGAAGATGAACGCCCGGGTGCGCAGGCCGGGCTGGAGCGCCGCGGTGACGGCGGCGGCGACCGCGGCCCGCCGGTCGCGGTCGGGGCTCGTGAGCTGCGACAGCGCGACGTCGAGCGCGACCGGCTCGTCCTCGCCGGGCAGGTCGACCTCGATGACCGACGTCAGCTCGTCGAAGAGCCGGTCCCAGGCGCTGCGGCTGGAGCTCTGCTTCTCGGTGAGGATCCGCTCCTCGGGCTCGCTCAGCAGGTGCGGCCGGTAGCGGCGCATCGTCCGCAGGTGGTGGCGGGCCTGCTCGATGCCGTCGGCCCGCAGCAGCTCCTCGGCGCGGTCGTCGTCGAGCGCGGTCCACTCGAGCTCGAAGAACAGGAGCTTCGTCTGGATCGCGGTCGAGCGCTCCTGGACCTTGGCGAGCATCGCCCCGTGCGCGGGCTCGCGCGTGTCCTCGGCGAACTTCAGCGACGCGTAGTTCGCCGCCCGGCCGATGTGGTCCGACAGCTCGGCGAGCGTGCCGATCGCGGCGGCGAGGCCGGGACCGTCGACGTCGGCCACCCGGCCCTGGTACGTCGTCGCGAACCCGTCGGCGAGCGCGGCGGCGGCGTCGAGCAGCGCGTCGACGCGCTCCGCGGGCGCCCCGTCACCGGCCGCGGGCACGTCGAGCAGCGACTCCAGGTCCCATGCGACGTCGGTGTGTTCGACCACGGAGCTCATGCGGGCGAAGGTTACGCGACCGTCCCGCCGCCACCCGCGGTCGGGCGGCGGCGGGATGGTCCGGTCGCCGGGCGCGACGACGGCGGCGCGGCGGCCGGGGCGCGGGGCCGGACGACGGTGACGGGTGGACGGGTCGTCAGGCGCGACGACCGCGCACGAGCGACGCACCGGACGCCAGGAGCGCGAGTGCGGCGAGCACGACGGCGACGATCGCCAGACCGCTCCCGTCGTCGCCGGCGTCGGCGCGGACGGCGGACGCGTCGTCCCCGTCCGTCGCGTCGTCCGTCGCGCCGTGGCCGTCGCCGGCGGTGAGCGCGATGGTGGGCGCGGGAGCCTCGGGCTCCGGGCCACCGGGATCGGCGATCTCGATCCACGCCGTCTCGCCCTTGCGGCAACGCTGGATCGCCTTGAACGCCGGTCGGGCGCCGGGCTCGCCGACGATCCGGACGCTCAGCCCGAAGACCTGCAGGTGGTCGGCGGGCAGCGGCCCCCCGGTCCAGGTGACCTCACGGACGCCGGTGGTGATCGTCTGACCGTGGGAGTCGACCGGTCGGGCGAGGCGGCCCTCCTTCTTCGTGATCCGCCAACCGGCGACCTCCTGTGGGGTGGCCGAGACGACCTCGTCCGGCATCCGCACGGTGAGCGACGTCGTCGGCGACGCCTCGCAGCCGTGCGGGACGGCGAGCTCGACGCGGGCGTAGCCCTCGGCGGGCAGCTCGGTCGGCTGGATGGTGACGTGGGCGGCGGCCGTCGCCGGCAGCGCGAGCGCGGCGGTCGCGACGACGGACGCGAGGGTGGTGGTTCTCGGGGACATCGGGTGCTCCTCGGTGGTGGTGGATGACGCGGACGTGGGGGAAGCGGGGTCGCCGGACCGGACGGGGTGGTCGCGGACGGAGGCGGGCGGCACGGGTCGGGCGGGCAGGTCGTGGTCGGGCGGGAGGTCGCGGGCGGGCGTGCGTCAGCGGACCCGGGCGGTCACGGTCGTCGCGTGGAGGTCGAACGCCGACACGCGGACGGCGACGCGGAGCCGCCACCGCCCCGGCACCGCGACGAGCGGTCCACGGGCGACGTAGCGGCCCGGGCCGGTGCGGCGCACCGCGATCGCGATCGGACCCAGGCCGGCGTCGGGCTCGCGCGCGGTGACCTCGACGGTGCGAGCCGCACGCCACGGCGCGCCGGTCCGGGCGTCGCGCAGGTCCAGGTGCAGCGCCTGGTCGCCGACCCGCAGGGGGGCCAGGTGCAGGTCGACGCGGACCGGCCCGGCGGTCGTGGACGTGGCGAGCGACCCCGCGGCGGAGCCGTCCGTCGTCCGCCATCCCCCTTCGGAGTCCGTGCCCGCGGCGGGAGCGCCGCCCGGGGCGTACGAGACGAGCGCGGCGGTGACGCCGAGCACCGCCACCGCGAGCGCCACCTCGGCGCGCAGCGCGGACCGCAGCGCCGCGCCGGTGGCGCCGGGCGGGGCGTCGTCGGCCGCGAGCGCCCGCAGGCGTGGCGCCAGGCGCCGCCGGTTGTGGTCGGCGATGACGAGCATCCCGACGAGCAACAGCGCCTTGAGCGTGATCGCCCGCCCGAACGCCGTGTCGACGAGGTCGCCCGGCGCCGCGAGGTGGACGACCGACTGCACGACCCCGGTGACGACGAGCGCGGCCACGGCGGCGATCGCGACGGGGGAGAACCGATCGACGACGGCGGCGGTCACGACCGTCCGCCGGCCCGCCGACAGGGGCGCGACGGCCCGCGGCAGCAGCACGAGGAGCACGAGCAGCCCACCCAGCCACGCCGCCATCGCCAGGACGTGGAGGGCGTCGGCGGGGACGAGCACCGCGCGTGGCGACGTGGCCCCGGCGTGACCACCGAGCCCCGGCGACAGGACGAGGACCGCGCCGCACGCGACCGCGACGCCCGTCGCCGCGCGGACCGCCGACGCCCGGGGGCCGGCGGAGCGCGCCGACGGGGCCGTGGGGGCGTCGGATGGTCGGGCCGCCGCCTCCTCCCCGGACCGCCGGCGCCACAGGGCGGTCGACGCGATCACGACGAGCGCGAGCGCCGCGATCGACCGGGCCAGGGCGCTGCGGCCGTACCGGGTGCCCGCGACGTCGGCGACCGCGTCGACGTCCCATGCGGCCCAGAACGATCCACCGCCGGCGACCGCGGCCTGCAGGACGAGCCCGAGGGCGCTCCCGGTCGCGGTCACGAGCGCCCCGACGGTCACGGTCCGCCACGTCAGGGCGACGAACCGTCGGTCGGTCGGATCGGGGCCGTCGTCACGATCACGGCCGTGCATCCCCCGACGACGGGCGGGGCGCCATGCCGCGACGAGGAACAGCAACGATCCGACGGTGACGGCCGTCGACGCGTAGACCGTCGCCCGGACGACCCCGAACGCCGTCCGGGTGACCGGGCCGGCGTCGTCGGCGAGCAGGTCGTCGACGCCGACCGTGGGGCGCGCCCCGTCGTGGCCGACGGAGAAGACGACGCCGCCCGACACCGGATGCCCGTCGGCGGAGATCACCCGGTAGGTCACGGTGTACGCCCCGGTCGGCAGGTCGGCGGGCACGCGCACGCCGACGCGTCGGTCCGAGCGTCCGGGCCGGAACGGCTCGCCGACGTCGACCCGGTCCCCTCGTCCGTCGTGGACGCGCACCGCCCCGAACGCCGCCTCGATCGGCTCGTCGAACGCCAGCTCCACGTGCGACGGTGGGGTGGCCACGACCGCGCCGGCGGCGGGCACGGCGTCGACGAGCCGTGCGTGCGCGGCGGCGGCGGCCGGCAGCGTCAGGGCGACGAGGACGATGAGCGTCAGCGTCGCGATGAGCGTCGCGACGGCGTGGGCGAGCGCGGCACGGGGTGCCGCCGGGCAGGGGAGCGCCATGGGATCCGGGCCTCCGGACGGGGTGCTGGGCCGCGTGCGCCGCGCCGGCGAGATGCCGGACGGGGCGATGCGGGTCGCGGTCGTCGTCGGCCGCGCGTGGGCGGCCGACGGTCGCGGGGATCGGTGGGGCGCCGCCCGGGCGGGGACGACGCGCGCACGCGTCGACCGTCGACCGGGCGGGGCGACGCCGGGACCGCGTCCGCGCGCGGACCGCCACGGGCGGCCGGCGGAGGACCGGTCAGGCGGCGGCGATCGGGCGCGGGGGCGCGCGCCCCGCGAGAGACGCCGCGATCAACCGGCCGCCACGGACGGCGACGGTCGCGGGCCGCGTCGTGCCGGTGCTCGCCGCGGTGGCCGTGGGGCGGGCGCGCCGGCGGCGCAGCCGCAGCACCGCGGCCTCACCGACGTACCGGCCGCTCAGCAGGCAGGTGAAGAGGAAGAGCGCCGGGACGGCGAGGAGGAACCCGTCGCCACCGACGAGCAACCCGGCCAGGACCACGGCGACCGCGCCGACGGCGAGGAGCGCTCTGCGGTGACCGGGACCCATGGACGCAGCAGCCTAGCCGTCGTCCCGGCGAACGGTCGCGTGGTCGGGGACCGTCTAGCCTCGACCGCGTGGACGTCCGGGCGGCAGGCGAGCTGCGCACCTCCCGCCTGACGCTGCGGCGGTGGCGGGCCGCCGATCGTGCGCCGATGGCGACGGTCAACGCCGACCGCGAGGTCATGCGCCACATCGGGTCCGGTCCGCTCGACCGGGCCGCCAGCGACGCGCAGCTGGGCCGGTTCGACGCGGAGTGGCGCCGTCGCGGCCACGGCATCTGGGCCGTCGAGCGACGCGACGACGGCCGGCTCCTGGGGTTCTGCGGCCTGACCGTGCCGAGCTTCCTGCCCCGGATCCTGCCGGCCGTCGAGATCGGCTGGCGGCTGCGACGCGACGCGTGGGGCCACGGCTACGCCGCCGAGGCGGCGACCGCGGCGCTCGACTGGGGGTGGACGACGCTCGACCTGCGACAGGTCGTCGCGATCGTGCATCCCGAGAACGAGCGGTCGCTCGCGCTGGCCGGGCGCCTGGGCATGCGGGTCACCGGCACCGCGCGGCACGTCCCGACCGGCTGGGACGTCCTCGTCCTGCGGCTCGACCGGCCCGACGGCGGGTCGGCCGTCCGATCGGCCGCCCGGCGCTGACGGACGCCGTCGGCCGGTGGGGGTGGTCGGAGAACGCGGGCGGTCGTGAAGTCGGCCCACCCCGCGCGTGCACATCGGTCCATCCCGACGATCCCGACCCGGACGCCTGCGATCATGGCCGCGCATGTCCTCGTCCCCGCCGCCGCGTGTCGTCCTGGACAGCCTCAGCGTCGTCGCGCTGCGCCTGGGGATCATCGGGCTCGTCGGCTACGGCCTGCTGCTCGTCTGGGGCAGGCTGTCGTTCATCCTGCTGCCGTTCGCGGTGGCCCTGCTGCTCACCGCCCTGCTGGAGCCGGTCACCGCCGCGATCCACCGGCGCCTCCGCCTGCCGCGGTGGATCGCGGCGATGACGACGGTCCTGGGGACGATCGCGCTCGTCGCGGGCACCCTCACCTGGATCGCGCCGGACATCTTCCGGCAGGCCGAGGAGATCACGAACCAGGTCGAGGAGGGCGTGCGGCAGCTCCCGGACGTGCTGCGCGACCTGGGACTGAAGGACAACCAGATCCAGGACTTCGTCGGGCAGCTCACCGACGAGCTCCAGAAGTCGGTCGGCGACATCGGCAAGACGCTGAGCACGGGCGCGCTGTCGGCGGCGCAGGGCGTGGCGAGCGTCTTCGCCAGCGTGTTCCTCGCGCTCATCATGCTGATCTACCTGCTCATCGACGGGCAGGGGTTCTGGCGCGGTGCGCTGCGGTTCGTGCCGCCCGCCCGTCGCGCGGCGTGGACGCTCGGCGGCCAGCGCGCGTGGCGCGCGGTCACGCTCTTCGTCCGCAGCCAGGTCCTGGTGGCCGCCATCGACGGCGTCGGCATCGCGATCGGCCTGCTCATCCTCGGCGTGCCGCTGGCGGTGCCGCTGGGCATCCTGACCTTCCTGCTCGCGTTCCTGCCCTACATCGGCGCGATCCTCGCCGGCGTCGCGGTGGCGCTCGTCGCGCTCGCGTCGGGCGGGCTGGGGGACATGATCGGGGCGATCGTCGTCGTCGTCATCGTCCAGCAGATCGAGAGCAACGTCCTGTACCCGCTGCTCATCGGACGCACGGTGCGCCTGCACCCGCTGACGGTGCTCCTGGGCGTCGGGGCCGGCAGCGCGCTGCTGGGGATCGTCGGGGCGTTCCTCGCCACGCCGATCATCGCGGCGGTGTCGGCCGGGGCCGGGTGGCTCGACGACAGCGAGGCCGAGGACGCCGCGAACGAGGCCACGGCGCGGACGACGGTGCCCGAGGAGCACGAGGAACGCGACGACGGGCCGCCGGACGGCCCGGAGTCCCCGGGCGACCTGGATGACCCGGAGCCCCCGGACGGCGGTTAGCCTCGCACCATGCCCGAGCGCAGCGACGTCACGTTCCTCTCCGACGGGGTGCGGTGCGCCGCGTACCTCTACCGGCCCGACGACGCTGACGGCCTCGCGCCCGCGGTGGTCATGGCCCACGGGTTCAGCGCCACCCGCGACGAGCGGCTGCCCGCGTACGCCGAGCGGTTCGCGGCGGCCGGGATGGTCGTCCTCGTCTTCGACTACCGGCACTTCGGCGCGAGCGACGGCGAGCCGCGCCAGCTGCTCGACATCGGCCGCCAGCACGACGACTACCGCGCCGCGCTGGCCTACGTCCGCGGACTGGACGGCGTCGATCCCGACCGGGTCGCGCTGTGGGGCTCGTCGTTCAGCGGCGGCCACGTCGTGGCGGTCGCGTCCGACGATCCGCGGGTGGCGGCCGTCGTCGCGCAGGCCCCGTACACCGACTCGATCCCCACCCTGCGGATCGTGCCGATCGGCAACCTGCTGCGGATGACCGGCGCCGCGCTGCGCGACCAGGTGGGGGCGTGGCTCGGTCGGCCGCCGCACCTCATCCCGGCCGTCGCGCCGCCGGGCGGGTTCGCGGTGATGAGCGCCCCCGAGGCCGAGCCGGGGTTCCGCGCAATCGCGGGGGAGGGCACCCGGTGGGAGAACGCCGTCGCCGCGCGGCTCGGCCTGCGGCTGCCGCTCTACCGCCCCGCCCGCCGTGCGACGAAGGTCACCGCGCCGCTCCTGGTGTGCGTCTGCGACGAGGACCAGACCACCCCGGCCGCACCCGCGGTGAAGATGGGGGAGTCGGCCCCGCGCGGCGAGGTCGTCCGCTACCCGGCCGGCCACTTCGAGATCTACCTCGGGGACACGTTCGAGCGGACGGTCACGGACCAGACGGCGTTCCTACGGCGACACCTCGGGCTGGCCTGAGGCGGGCGGTCGACCGGGCGGCGACGGACGTCCACTCCCCGGGGGGTCGGCCGACCGACCCGCTACAGTGGAGCGACCGTCCGGATCCGGCATGGGACCGGTTGAGGGGCGGGACCCACGGGGACGACAGGCTTCGACGCGGTCGGTTCGCGGGGGTGATCGCGAGTCGAGGTACCGGAGGCCTCGTAAAACCCCGGCACAAAACACAGTTGCGGACTCCCATGAGTTCGCCCTCGCTGCCTAGCAACCACTAGGTGAGTGAGGTCTCGGGCCCCGTTCGCCGGCGGCGGGGGTCCCCGGGATCATTCAGCCGGATCACCCGCGGCGGACGCCCTCGCCGTCCTGCGGGGACATCTCAGGAGGGCTGGCTGGCCGGACGTGGGTCGACGGGACCGACGGGCAGCGAGATCCAGACACGCCGACTACGCTCGTAGACGTCGCCCTTGGCGCGGTCGCGGACGCGGGTTCAACTCCCGCCGTCTCCACCTCGAGCACCGGCCCGCCCTCGGCGGGCCGGTGTCGTTCCGGGACGGTCCGCGTTCGACTAGCGTTCCCGTCCCGTGTGGCCCCTTCCGCAGACCGGGCCCGTCGCCGGGTCGGCGGTCATGGGGACCGGGATCGTGTCGGTCGGGCTGCTCCTCACCGGGCACGACGGGGCGTCCGACGCGCTGCTCGTCGCGACCGCCGCGCTCTGGGTCGCGCTGGCCGGGCTCCTCGCCGTGCGGGTCGTCGGCGACGCCCGCGCGGTCCGGCACGGCGCCCGCTCCGCCGGGGCGCTCACCGCCGTCGCGGCGACGAGCGTCCTCGGCACGCGGGCCGCGCTCGGCGGGCACCACGCCGTCGCGGCGGTCCTGTTCGTCGTCGCGACCGCGCTCCTGGTCGGCCTGCTCGGACCGGTGCTGCGGGCGTTGCCGCGGCCCGCGCCGGGCGGGGCGTTCCTCGTCTGCGTCGCGCCCGCGTCGATCGCGGTGCTCGCGGCGACCCTCGCCGCGGAGCGTCGCGCCGCCTGGCTCCTCGCCCCGGCGGTCGCCGTCCTCGTGCTCGCGCTCGCGTTGTACGTCGTCGCGCTGCGGCGGTTCGCGCTCGTCGAGCTGCTGCGGGGTGCGGGCGACCACTGGATCGCGGGCGGCGCGTTGGCGATCTGCGCCCTCGCCGGGGGAGAGCTCCAGGCCGCCGCGGTGGCGCTCGACGTCGCCACGCCGATCCACGGCGCCACCCGGGCGGTGGCGCTCGCGCTGTGGATCGCCGCGATGGCCTGGCTTCCCGTGCTCGTCGTCGCCGAGGTCGCGCGACCACGACCGCGGTTCCACGTGCTGCGGTGGGCGACGGTGTTCCCCGTCGGGATGTACGCGGCGATGAGCGTCACCGTCGGCCGGGCGCTGCCGAGCCCGGCGCTGCTGAGCTTCGCCCGCGTGTGGATCTGGGCGGCCGTCGCGACGTGGGCGATCGTCGCGATCGGGGCGCTGCGGGCGGCGCCCGCCGCGCTGCGTGGTTGACTTCGCCGGGTGCGCCGTGACGCTCCCCGCCCCGCGCCCACCCGGCGCCGCAGGCGGATCCGGGCCGCGCTCGCGCTCCTGGCGGTCGTCGCGCTGGCGGCGCTGCTGCGCCCCACCGACGATCCCGCGCCGGTCACCGCCGACCCACCGGCCGACGTGCTGCTCTCCCGCGTGCCGCAGGAGCCGGACGCCGCGCGGCGGTCCGCCCACGACGGCGACGGGCGCCCGCTCGCCGGCCTGCAGGTCATCGTCGATCCCGTGGGCGGGGGCTACCTGGGGGTGCACTTCTTCCCCACCGGGTCCGGGCCGGCGGACTTCGCGGTCGCGCTCGTCCACTCTCCGGACCTCATGACCTGGGGCCACGTGGCGGTGCTCGACCGAGACGGCGGCAACATGCCGGTGCTGCACGCGCTGCCCGACGGTGGGTTCCTGCTGGCCTACGAGGACTACGTCGAGGCCACGCGCAACAACGCCCGCAGCCGCATCCGGGTCCGCCACTACCCGGACCGCGACGCGCTGCTGCACGCCCGGGGCGGCGCCGAGGTCCTGCTGCCCCGCACGCTGTCGCGCAACAACGAGGGCACACCGAGCTTCGACGCGGTCGCGTGGACCGGCGATCCGACGACGTCGACGCTGCGCCTGGGGTTGCACTACAACGCGGGATCGACCGGGGTCGACCGCCGCGCGCGCGGGACCCTCCGCGGGTTCGCCCGGTGGACCGCCACGCCGGACCCGGTCGTCACCGCTCGCCTGCGGGCGCTCGGGTTCGCGGCCTCGCACGGCAAGCGCACCCATCTGACGATCGCCGGTCGTCCGCTGACGGTGCACGAGGCGCAACGTCGGCGGGGCGACATGGCGGGCTGGGGCCTCGTCCTCGAGGACCGGGCGGCGGGCACGTGGCGGACGCTCGCGGTGCAGGACGGCACGACGCCGGTCACGTCGATCGGGGTGCCCGAGGCGACGGTGCTGCCGGCCCCCGACGGGCTCGGTCGGATGCTGCTCGTCGCGACGTACCGGTTCGCGCCGGACCCGGTCGGCCCGATGCTCCACCGGGTCCGCCTGGCGGACCTGCCGCGCGGGCTCTGCCGACGGGGCCTCGGCGGGTGGGTGGGATGCCCGGCCCCGTGACGGGCCCCGCACCGAAATCCCCGCCGGCGCGACGGTTCGCGGGTACGCTGTGCCGCATGGCCCGGTCACGCCGCACGTGGGGACGGCGCACGACCGCGGTCGGGGCGGCGATCGCCCTGGCCGCCGGCATGTCGTCCCCGACGGCCGCCACGTCGTCGGAGCCCGTCCCGGCGGCGCCCGCGGCGACCCCGGACCCCGGGGCCGACCCGGTCGCCCGGCTCGCCGGGGCGCTGCAGCGGTCGGTGACCGACGTCGAGCGCACCCGGTTCGGCGCGCGCGACGACCAGGGACGACAGCTCGCCGGGCTCGACGTCGTCCCCGACCCCGACGGTCACGGCTACCTGGGCGTGTACTTCTGGCCGACCGGACCCGGGCCGGCCGACTACGCGGTGAGCCTCGGCGAGTCGGACGACCTGCTCACCTGGCGACGGATCATCGACCTGGACGTCGACGGCGGCAACATGCCGGTCATCCACCGGCTGCCGGGCGACGCCGGGTTCCTCGTCGCGTTCGAGGACTACCGCGAGATCGTCGCCGCGCGGACCGCCCGCAGCAACCTGCGGATCCGGCACTACCCGGACCGGTCGGCCCTGGCCGCCAACCGTTGGGCGGCGGAGCGCATCATCCCGCGGACGCTGTCGCCGACGAACGAGGGCACGCCCGAGATCACCGCCGTCAACTGGGGGCGGGGGCCGCGCGACTCGGTCGTGCGGATCGGGTTCCACTACAACGCCCGCGGGCGCGGCGTCGACCGCCACGCGGAGGGCCGGCTCGTCGGGTTCTCCGACTGGACGGCGACCCCCGACGAGGCGACCGAGGGGCGACTCAAGGCCGCCGGGTTCCTGGCGAGCCACGGCAAGCGGTCGCGGTTCGAGCTCCACGGCCGGGCGTGGGAGCTGCGCGAGGCCCAGCGCGTCCCGGGCGACTTCGCCACCTGGTCGCTCCTCCTCGCGGACCCGGCGACGGGTCAGGGCGCGCCGTTGAGCCTCACCGCGCCCAGGGGCCGCTGTCGTCGGTCGGGGTGCCGAGCGTGTCGGTCGTGCCGGCGCCGGTCGGCGGCGGCGAGGCGCTGTTCGCGTCCGGCTACGTCTTCGGGGCGCTGCTCGGCGGGCCGGTCATCACCTGGACCCGGCTGCCGAGCGGCGTGACGGTGCCCGACCGCGGGGCCCCGGGCGCGCAGGGCGCCCGCCGGGCCCTCGACGCCGACCGTCGGCGGTGACCGACGCGTCGGCGGGCGGTCGACTCAGGCGACCATCGCGCGGCCGACGATCTCGCGCATGACCTCGTTCGCCCCGGCGTAGATCCGGGTGACGCGGGCGTCGGCCCACGCGCGGGCGATCGGGGTCTCCATCATGTAGCCGTAGCCGCCGTGGAGCTGGACGCAGCGGTCCAGGACGCGGCCCTGCATCTCGGTCATCCACAGCTTGACCTGGGCGGCGTCCTCGACGGTGAGGTCGCCGCGGTCGTGGGCGAGCGTGCACTGGTCGAGGAACGCCCCGGCGACGTCGACCTCGGTCTTCGCGTCGGCGAGCGCGTGCCGGGTGGTCTGGAAGTCGGCGATCGTGTGGCCGAACGCCTCGCGCTGCCTGACGTACTCGACGGTCCAGTCCAGGCCGGACTTCGCGGACGACCACGCGGTCCACGCGACCGACAGCCGCTCCTGCGCGAGGCTGCCGACCATGTAGCCGAACCCCTTGCCCTCGTCGCCCAGGAGGTTGGCGACCGGGACGGCGGCGTCGCTGAAGAAGAGCTCGGCGGTGTCCTGGCCGTGCAGGCCGACCTTCTCGAGGTTGCGTCCGCGCTCGAACCCGTCGGTGCCCCGCTCCACGACGATGAGGCTGATGCCGCGGTGGCGCTGCGACGGGTCGGTCTTCACCGCCAGGACGACGAGGTCGGCGTTGAGCCCGTTGGTGATGAACGTCTTGGCGCCGTTGACGACGTAGTGGTCGCCGTCGCGGATCGCGGTCGTCGCGATGCCGCCCAGGTCGGACCCGGTGCCCGGCTCGGTCATGCCGATCGCGGTGATGAGCTCGCCGGACACCATGCCGGGAAGCCAGCGGGCCTTCTGCTCGTCGGAGGCGTGCTTGAGGAAGTACGGCAGGCAGACGTCGTTGTGCAACGTCATGCCGATCCCGAACCCGGGCAGGCCCAGCCGGTTGAGCTCCTCGTGCTGCACGGCGCTGAACCGGAAGTCGTCGACGCCCGCGCCGTCGTACTCCTCGGGGGCCGGCATGCAGAGGAACCCGTGCTCGCCGGCGGCGGCGTACACCTCGCGCGGCACGATCCCGGCCTCGTCCCACTCCAGCGCGTGTGGCGCGACCTCGCGCTCGAGGAACGTGCGGAAGCTCTGACGGAAGTCCTCGTGCTCGTCCTCGAACAGCGTGCGGCGCATGGGTGCTCCTGGGGTGGTGGTGGAGGCGGACCGGACGGTCCGGGCCGATCCTAGAAGCGGCCCGCGACCCCGACGTCGTCGAAACGCCCAAAGTCGGGGGCGCGGGTGGGGGGACGGATCAGAGCGCGAAGCCACCGTCGCCGTCGAGCTCGACCGGGCCGCCGATCGGCTCCGACGCGAGCAGGCGCTCGAGGGTCGCGCGGTCGTCGCTGCGAGCGAACGCGCGCCGGCCGTCCTCGTGACGGGCGACGACGGTCCCGATCCCCGGTGCGCCCTCGCGGTCGTGCAGCGCGGTGTACGTCTCGACCGTCCAGGCGCCGGTCGCGCCGACGGCGATCTCGCGTCGCGGTCCGCGGTCGACCTCGTCCTGCACGTCGAGGTGGGCGTACGGCGTGGCCGGGGGTCGGCCGGACAGCAGCGCCAGCCCGTGCTTCGTCATGTACCAGCCGACGGCGCTCGACAGGGCCCGCTCGTCGGGACGCTCGCGGACCCGCTCGACGAGCGTCGCGATCGCGTGGGTGACGTAGTCGTTGGCCGGTCCGCCGAAGTAGTGCAGCCCGCCGGTGACGGTCAGCGGGTCGCGGCCGTCGACGGCGAGCCCGAGCTCGTTCGCGCCGATCTGGACCGCGCACGGGAAGCACGAGTACAGGTCGACGAGGCCGATGTCGCCGGGGCCGGTCCCGGCGTGCGCGAAGAGCGCCCGTCCGGCCGCGGCGATCGCCGGGGAGCGGTCGAGGCGGTCGCGCTCGCCGACGAACCAGTGGTCGGCGGCCCCCGCGGTGGCGTGGACGAAGACCCAGCGGTCGCGCGGGACGCCGGCCGCCTCGGCGGCGCCGACGCTCGTGACGAGCAGCGCCGCGCCCTGGTCGACGGTGATGTTCGCGACCATGCTCTTGAGGTACGGGTCGCTGATCGGCCGGTTGCCCGGCGACGGCGTGGCGACCGTGGTCGCGTCGACCGCGTCGCGCTCCCAGCCCTGCGGGTGGGCGGCGGCGACGTCGCTGTAGCGCGACCACCACGATCCGATCCACGCCTGCTGCTCGGCGGTCGTGCGGCCCGCGGCGTGACGCAGGACGTGCTCGAAGAGCGGGTAGTAGTTCACCGGCACCGCCAGGCCGGCGGCGAGCTCGGCGTCGTGCGACGGCGGCCGGTCGTGCCCGATGACGCGGGTGGGGGAGGTCCCGTCGGGCTGGATCGGCCAGCCGGTCGGCTCGCCACCGCTCATCGCCGCACGGAACCGGCTGACGACCTCGCCCCCGGCGAGCAGGGCGACGTCGAGGTCGCCCGCGGCGATCCGGGTGGCCAGGTCGCCGAGCAGGGCGATCGGCCCGTTGCCGCCGACGACGGTGCGGACCGTCTCGCGCGGGGCCAGGCCGAGCGCGTCGCCGAGCAGCGCACCGGGATCGGGGGTGGGCCACGAGAAGACGTCGACGACCGCGACGCTGTCGGCCCGCGCGAGCAGCGCGTCGCCGCCGGCGCCCGCGTCGGCCGCCGCCAGGCGCGCCGCCTCGACCATGAGGTCGAGCGGACCGCCGGGATCGGTCCCGCGCCGGTAGGTCACCTGGCCGGCGCCGACGATGATCGGGGTACGCGGATCGAGCGAGGACACGGCGGCGATCATGCCAGATAGTGAGAGGTGCTACATCTCACTCTGGTGGTGGCGGCGCGTCTCAATGGAGCCCGGAGGGACGCAACCCCAGGCGTCGTCGCACGGCCTGCGCCCGTCCGGCCGCCGCACCGCGCCGCGGGTCCCCGGCGGGCAGCGCGCGGACCAGCGCGTCGGCGACCGGCAGGTCGTCCGCCCCGTGGGGCCGGGCGCACCACGTCGCCAACGCGTCGGGATCGCCCGCCTCGAGCAGCGCGCCCCGGACCTCGGCGTGCAGGTCCTCGGCGAGGGCGACGACGCCGGGGGCGTCGCTGTCCGGCAGCAACGGTCCGGCGTAGGCGTCGACCGCGTCGCGCACCCGACCCGCGACGAGGTGCGCGCGGACGTCGGCGAGGTCGCTCGTCACCCCGGGCGCCAGGCGGTACGGCCGGGTCTGCAGCGCGCCCGGGAGCCGCGAGCGCAACCGCGAGCAGGCGGTGCGCACCGCGGTGGCGCTCGCCGCGTCGCCGTGGAGCAACGCCGCCAACGCGTCGGCGCTCAACCCTTCGCCGTGGACGGTGAGGAGCGCCAGGATCTCGGCGTGCCCGCGACTCACGGGCCGTACGTCAGGGGTCGTCGGTCCGCCGATCCCGGCGTGCGGGCTCGCGGTGCCGAGGAGTCGCGCGACGACGGTCGGCCGCGGCGAGGACGTGGCGGGCGCGTACACGAGGAACCCGTCCCGACCGACCGGCAGGACGTCGCCCGCGCGCCCGTCCGGCAGGAGGACCGGCCCGCCGTCGGGGCCGGGTGGCGCGAGTCGCCACGCGCCCTCGGCGTCGTCGTCGCCCACGGCGCGTGGGAGGGGTCGGCCGTCGACCGCGAGCACCCGGCCCGCGGCGTTGACGACGAGGGCGGGACGGCCCGAGCCCGCCGGCCGGTGGCGGGCGGCGTCGAGCAGCCGTGCGTCGCGCCGCTCGGCGCGGCCCTGCAGGTGCCGCTCGGTCGCCCGCGCCGCGGCGGCGAGGAACGGCAACGTCCGCGGGTCGACGGTCCGCAGGTCGGCGGTGGCGTCGACGACGCCGAGCACCCGTCCGGTGTCCGGGTCGTGGATCGGGGCGGCCGAGCAGGTCCATCCGTGGACCGCGGGACGGAAGTGCTCGGCGCTGAAGATCTGCACCGCGTGGTCCTCGACGAGCGCGGTGCCGACGGCGTTCGTGCCCATGCCGCGCTCGCTCCAGTCGATGCCGGGCGCGAACGCCATCTCCTCGACCGCCCGCTCGACGGCGCCGTCGCTCCCGGCGACCCACAGCAGCACCCCGGACGCGTCGCTCAACGCCACGACGTACGGCGTGTCGCGCGTGAGGTCGTCGAGCAGGCGCAGGACGAGGCCCCGCACCGCGGCGAGCGGGTGGTCGACGCGGCGGCGGGCCAGCGCGTCGTCGGACACCCGCGACGCCGGCGCCGGGGCGACCGGATCGACCCCGGCCGCGACCGACCGCCGCCACGAGCGGTCGATGACCGACCGGATCGCCCCGGACACCCGCGTGCCGGTGCGGGCGTCCTCGTGCGCGCGCGCCAGGCGCAGGGCGTGGCGGACCGGGTCGGCGGCGGCGTCGGACGCGGCCCAGTGGTCGACGGCGGGACGGGGCACGGGGGGACGGGAGGTCGGGGTGGTCGAGGGTGGGGTGGAGGTGGACGGCGGAGCGGGCGGCGTGGCCGGGGCCGAGGCGTCGTGGCGCGGCCACGCCCGGGGCCGTCGACCGACTCTACGTGGCGGCCGCGAGCGCGACGGCGGATCGGACGGAAGCCGGGCGCGCGTGGTCGTGGACGACCCCGTCGGCCGATCGCGCAGCGGCCGAATGTTGGCGCGTAGACGCTCGTGAATCGTCACGGGCCGGTAACCCTCCCGGGCGTATGGTCAAGACGTCGGGGGCGTCCCCGACGGCGCCCGGTCCGCGTCCGGACGGGGCGACCACCCAGCGTCACACGAGGAGAGGAACCCCGATGGCCACCACCACCGACGCCCCCGCCACCGCAGCCCGGCACGCGGCCGGATTCCTGCAGGGGACGAAGCAGCTCCTGATCGACGGCGAGTGGGTCGACGCCGCGTCGGGCAAGACCTTCGAGACCATCGACCCGGGCACCGGCAAGGTCCTCGCCCACGTCGCCGAGGCCGACGCCGAGGACGTCGACCGCGCCGTCGCCGCGGCCCGCCGGGCGTTCACCGGTCCGTGGTCGAAGATGAGCCCGTCCGAGCGCGGTCGCGCGATCCACCGCCTCGGGGACCTCGTCATGGAGCACGCCGAGGAGCTCGCCGAGCTCGACTCGCTCGACAACGGCAAGCCGAAGGCCGTCGCCCAGGCCGCCGACGTCGCCCTCGCCGCCGACCTGTTCTGGTACATGGCCGGCTGGGCGACGAAGCTCAAGGGCGGCACCGTCAACCCGTCGGTCCCGTACCTGCCCGGCGCGGAGTTCCACGCGTACACGCTCCGCGAGCCGCTCGGCGTCGTCGGCCAGATCATCCCGTGGAACTTCCCGCTGCTCATGGCCGCGTGGAAGATCGGCCCGGCCCTCACGACCGGCAACACCATCGTGCTCAAGCCCGCCGAGCAGACGCCGCTGTCGGCGCTGCGGCTCGGCGAGCTGGCGCTGGAGGCCGGGATCCCGGCCGGCGTGCTCAACGTCGTGCCCGGGTTCGGCGAGACCGCCGGCGCGGCGATCTCCGCCCACGACGGGATCGACAAGGTCGCGTTCACCGGGTCGACCGAGGTCGGCAAGATGATCGCCCGCGCCGCCACCGGCAACCTCAAGCGGGTGTCGCTCGAGCTCGGCGGCAAGTCGCCGAACATCATCTTCGACGACGCCGACGTCGACGCGGCGATCGCCGGCGCGGCGCAGGGCATCTTCTTCAACCAGGGCGAGGTCTGCTCCGCCGGATCGCGGCTCTACGTCGCGCAGGAGCACTTCGACCAGGTCGTCGAGGGCGTGTCCGCCGCCGCCAACGGCATCAAGGTCGGGTACGGCCTGGACGCCGACACCGAGATGGGCCCGCTCGTGTCGCAGGAGCAGTTCGACCGCGTCACCGGCTACATGGCCCAGGGCCGTGAGCAGGGCGCGACCCCGACCGCGGGCGGCAACGCGATCCAGCGCGACGGGTACTACGTCGAGCCGACGGTCATCACCGGCGCCGACGCGAGCCACGCGATCGTCCGCGAGGAGGTCTTCGGCCCGGTGATCGCGGCGCTGCCGTTCAGCGACGTCGACGACCTGGCGCGCCAGGCCAACGACAGCCACTACGGCCTGGCCGCCGGCGTGTGGACCCGCGACGTGTCCAAGGCCCACCAGCTCGCCAAGCGGATCCAGGCGGGCACCGTCCACATCAACACGTACCACGTGTTCGCGGCCGAGCTGCCGTTCGGCGGCTACAAGCAGTCCGGCTGGGGCCGCGAGATGGGCGAGGAGGTCCTCAACAACTACCAGGAGACGAAGTCGGTGATCGTGGCGCTGTAGGGGGACCCAGAGCCCCGGACGGGCCCGAGGCCGGGCCCGTCCACCCCGCGCGGCTACGCTGGACGGGATGAGCGACGGCCAGCGCGAGGAACGGGAGGCGCGCGCCCGCATCGCGGCGCTGCCCGCCGGCCTCGCGGCCGTGCTGCGGGCCGAGCTGCCGTCGGTCGCCGATGAGGCGATCACCGCCATCCGCGACGAGGTCGACGAGTACCACCGACCGTTCGGCGGGGCGTTCGGGCGCACCGTGCGCCAAGGGGTCGAGCTCGCCCTCGGTGAGTTCGTCGCGCTCATCGAGGACCCCGACCGGCCCGCCGCCGACAGCACCGGGGTCATGGTCGAGCTGGGCCGCGGCGAGGTGCGCTCCGGTCGCGCCCTGCACGCCCTCCAGGCCGCGTACCGCTGCGGCGCGCGCGTGTCGTGGCGACGGTTCGCCGAGGTCGCCGGACGCGAGGGCGCCGACGCCGAGACGCTCGTCCTGCTCGGCGAGGCGATCTTCGCCTACGTCCACCGCCTGTCCGCCCTGTCCGTCCAGGGCTACGCCCAGGAGCAGGCGCTCCGTGCCGGGGCCACCCAGCGCGACCGCGACCGACTCGTGCGGCTCGCGGTCGCCGACCCGCCCCGCGACCCCGCCGACGTCGACGCCGCCGCCCGTCAGCTCGGCTGGACGATCCCCGGCCACGTCGCGGTCGTCCTCGCCCCCGAGGAGGACGGGCCTGCCGGCCTGCTGCGCACCGACCCCGAGGTCGTCGCCGCGATCCACGACGGCGCAGTCGTCGCGCTCGTCCCCGCCCCGGCGGTCCTCGAGCGGATCCTGGGCGGCGCGGCCCCCACCGGCCTCGTCGTCGGTCCGGTCGGGCCGTGGACGTCGGCGCCGCGCGCCCACCGCGTCGCGCGCACCCTCCTGCGGCTGCGCGACGAGGGACGGCTGGGGGAGGACGGGCCCGGGACCGTCCGGGCGGAGGACCACCTCGTCGCGCTCGTCGTGCACGCCGACCCCGCCGTCGCCGACGACCTCGCCGACGCGACGCTCGCCCCGCTCGACGCGCTGCCGGAAGGTCGCCGCGCCCGCCACCTCGAGACGCTGCGCGCATGGCTCGACCACCGCGGTCACGGGCCCCGCATGGCCGAGGACCTGCACCTGCACGCCCAGACCGTCCGCTATCGCGTCGCCCGCCTGCGCGAGGTGCTCGGACCGCTCCTCGACGGCCCCGACGGCCGGTTCCGCCTGGAGCTCGCGCTCCGCCGTCGCGGCCTGCGCTGACGCGCTCCGACCCCGCACGATCACGTGCAGCCCTGGTGGCGGGACGCGGCCGACCGTAACGTCCACCGCCGGTCCGACCGGATGCCGCCCCGGTCCCCGCCCTCATGCTCCGCGTCCCGTCCGCACCGCGCCCCGTGGCGCTCGCCCTCGCCCTGTGCGCGCTCGTCGGCGTCGCCCTCGGCATCGTCGCCGCGCTCGGCGCCCCGACCGGCGTCGGCGCCACGACCTCCGAGCTGCGCGACCGGATCGACCGACAGCGCGGACAGGAGCGACGCCTCGGCAGCACCGCCGACCGGCTCGCCGCGATCGAGCGACGCGCGACCCGCGCGAGCGAGGTCGCCCAGGGCCGCCTCGCCGAGGTGCAGGGCGCCTACGACGCGCAGCGCCGCGAGCTCGAGCAGACCACCGACCGGCTGCGCACCACCCGCACCCGGCTCACCCGGCTCCGCGGTCGGCTCGACCGTGGCCGCCGCGTCCTCGCCGGCGTCCTCCGTGCCCGGTACGCCTACGACCCGCCGCAGATCATCGACATCGTCGTCAGCGCCGACGGGTTCCGCGACCTCATGGAGCGCGTGACGTTCCTCCGTCGCGTCCAGGACCACGACGCCCGCATCGTCGACGAGGTCCGCGACGCCCGCGACGCCGCCGCATCCGACGAGCGCCGACTCGCCCGGCTGCGCACCGCCCAGACGAAGCAGACCGACGCCGCGGCGCGCCAACGCGACGCGATCGCCGCGATGGCCGCCGGGCTCGAGGCACGACGCGCCGACGCCGCCCGCGCGCACGCCGCCCGACGCGAGGCGCTGAGCGACGCCCGGGCGTCGCGCAGGCGGGCCGAGCGATCGCTGTCCCGGCTCGAGGCCGCCGAGCGACGCCGAGCCCGCCAGTACACCGCGCCCGCCGCCACCGCCGGGGCCCGCGCCACCGCCACGCCCACCCGGGGATCCGGGGGCTGGGCCATCCCGTGGCCGATCGTCCAGTGCGAGTCCGGCGGCGTCAACCACCCGCCGAACCACGCCGGGGCATCGGGCTACTACCAGTTCATCCCGTCGACCTGGCAGGCGCTCGGCGGCAGCACCCCACACGCCTACCAGGCATCGCGTGCCGAGCAGGACCGCATGGCCGCCAAGCTCTGGAACGGCGGGGCCGGCGCCTCGAACTGGGACTGCGCCGCCATGGTCGGCATCACGGGATGAGCGCTTACGGCTCCGCGAAGCGGCTCATCGTCCGCTCGGGTCGCACCCCGCCGAGGTGCCGGGCGTAGATGCGGTGGTAGGCGAGCTCCTCGGCGGTCCGCAGCGGCGGGTCGACGACGTGGCGCTCCCGCTCCAGCTCGGCCGGGGTGATCGACGCCGTCAGCGCGTCCCGCAGGACGTCGGCGGCTCCCGACCCGTCCCCGAACTGCTCCTTCGGTCGCCACAGGACGTCGTCCGGCAGCCACCCGTCGAACGCCTGGCGCAGGACCCGCTTCTCCAGCTGCCGGGGGTCGTCCGGATCGGACGCCTTCCACCCCGGCGGGAGCGACAGCGCCTGGGCGATGACCTCGCGGTCGAGGAACGGCACCCGCGCCTCCAGCCCGTGCGCCATCGTCACGCGGTCCGCCCGCTGCAGGTTCAGGTCGTGCAGGCCGCGGATCGTCCGCACGAGCTCCCCGTGCAGCGCCTCCGGCTCGGCGAACGCGTCGTGGTAGTAGCCGTAGCCGGCGTACAGCTCGTCGGCGCCCTCGCCGGTCAGCACGACCTTCACGTGGCGGGCCGCCAGCCGGGCGAGGAACCAGTTGGGCACCGCCGACCGGACGAGGCTCGGGTCGAACGACTCGATCGCCCCGATGACGGCGTCGAGCGCCCCGACGGCCTCCTCGGCGGTGTAGACCGCCTCGTGGTGGTCGGTCTCCAGGTGCTCCGCCACGACCCGGGCGGCCAGCAGGTCGGCCGAGCGCTCCGTGCCGACCGCGAACGTCTTGAGCCGCCGGCCCCGGGCCCGCAGGAAGTCCGCGGCCAGCGCGGCGATGACGCTCGAGTCGAGGCCGCCCGACAGGAACACCCCGACGTCGACGTCGGCCATGAGGTGCCGGTCGACCGACTCGGCGAGCGTCTCGCGGGTCGAGCGCAGGATGTCCTCGGGGATCGGCGCGCCCGGCGTCCGCGGCCCCGGCATCCGGGGGACCGTCGCGACCTCGGGCGGCACCGCGTCGGCGAACCGCACCAGGCCGCGCTCCGGCGTCCACGCGCACCCGGGCGGGAACGACTCGACCGCCCACCGCCAGTCCTCGTCGAACGCCCGGATCTCGGACGCGAACCGGACCTCGCCGTCCTGCTCCCACCGGGCCGGCGTCCAGTACAACGGCTTGATGCCGAGCGGGTCGCGGGCGGCGAGGAACGTGATCCAGTCCGGACGGCCCACCGGGTCGGGGTTGGGCGGCCCGGCGAGGCAGAACGCCCACATGCCACGGAGCTCCGCCAGCGCGGCGGGGCCGCGGTCGACGACGAGGTGCAGCGCGACCTCGTTGTCGGAGTCGGTGTCGAACAGCGCGCCGTCGAGCGTCTGGCGGACCTCGGCGTGGTTGTACACCTCGCCGTTGCCCACGAGCCACAGCGTCTCGTCGCCCAACGGCTGTCGGCCACCGGTGAGGTCGACGATCGACAGGCGCGTATGACCGAGCCACGCGTGGTCGGCGACCGTGACGTCGCCGGCGTCGTCGGGCCCCCGGTGGGCCAGCCGGCCGAGCATCCTCCGACCGGCATCGACGTCGGCCCTGCCGTACACCGCGGCGATGCCACACATGCCCCATGACCATAGAGGCCCCGCCGCCGGGCCCCGCGGGGACGGGCGGGAATGACGCGACCCCGGTCGCACGGGGCGGACCGGGGTCGGAGGAGTCGGGGGCGGGGCCGCGCGCGGTGGCGCGCCTCGGTCAGTCGCCGGCGACGGGAGCCGGGACCGCACCGATCCGCTTGGCGTCCTGGCGCTCGCGGCTGATGACGACCGGCTTCTCCATCCAGCCGAGCTTCGTGAACAGGCGGATGACCTGCCACGAGATGTCCACCTCGTACCAGCGCATGCCCATCTTCGCGGCGCGCGGGAACGCATGGTGGTTGTGGTGCCACGACTCGCCGAGCGACAGCAGCGCCAGGGCGGGGTTGTTGGTGGAGTGGTCGTCGCTCTCGAACCGGCGGTAGCCCCAGAAGTGGCAGATCGAGTTGATGCTCCACGTCACGTGGTGCATGAAGAACGTGCGGACGAGGGCGCCCCACACGAACGTCTGCAGCGCACCGGCCAGGGTGCCGTAGTACGCCAGGCCCAGCAGGAACGGCACGGCCATCGTCGCCAGGGCGATCCACGGGAACGCCTTGGAGATGCGGACCAGGCCGCGGTCCCGCACGAGGTCCGGGCACTGCTTGCTCGGACGGTGGGCGGGCGTGTTCTCGTTCCACAGCCACCCCATGTGCGCGTGGAACAGGCCCTTGATGCCCGAGCCACCACCGACGTGCGGGGAGTGCGGATCGCCCTCCTGGTCGGTGTGGGTGTGGTGGGCGCGGTGGTCGGCCACCCACATGAGCACCGGGCCCTGGATGGCGGAGGAACCCATGATCGCGAGCAGGTAGCGCAGCCACGGCTTGGCCTGGGCGGCGCCGTGGGTGAGGACGCGGTGGTAGCCGATGGTGATGCCGAACGCGCCGAAGAGGTACATCCCGGTCGCGACGGCGAGGTCGAACCACGTGACGGCGGAGTTCCAGAGCAGGACGACGGCGACCAGGGCGCCGATGAAGGGGATCGAGACCGCGACGACGTTCACGATCCGCGCGGTGCGGGACAAGGTCATGCCTGCACGGTACGCGCAAAGGCGTCGGTTTCGGTGGGCCTGATTCGCGAAGATGCGCTGCGTTATTGCTCACGACGCGAGCAATTCTTCGTCAGAACACGCCGAACTCGCGGACGAGCGGCCCGAGTCGGGTCTCGAAGAGCAGCGCGAGCAGCCCCTGCTCGAACTCCTTCGCGACGCGGCGCACGTCGCGGAACGCCGGGTCGTCGGCGGCGTCTCGGCGGGTCAGGCCGGTGAGATGCGCCCGCCGGTCGGGGTCGTCGAGCATCCCGATCCAGCGGTCGTAGGCGCCGAGCGCGCGGACGCCGGGGTCGGCGGCGTCGAACCGCAGGAACGCGTGGGCGAGGCGGTCGGTCGGCGGCGCCTGCAGCTGGTCGACGAGGAACGAGCGCTGGTGGTCGGCCCGGTGCTCGTGGCACAGGAGGACGGGCACGAGGCCCCCGGCGAAGAGGAGCTTGCGGTTGAGTCGGAGCTTCGCGTTGCGCAGCCCCCACTTGCGCTCCTCCTCCCGCGCCTTGCCGGCGAAGTCGACGCAGATCGTCCGCCAGTAGCGGATGAGGTCGTTGAGGAGGAACCGTGGCGGCCGGAAGTCCTTGGCGTGACCGGTGACGTACCCGTCGATCACGCGGGTGAACGCGTCGCGGTACGCCTCGGTGCCGACGACCGGCAGCGACTCCAGGACGAGCAGCATCCGCCGGGTGAGGTTGCGGTTGGAGTCGTCGTCCAGCCCGATGTGGCGCACGAGCGGCCCGACGAACACCTGCGCGCCGAACGTGCCGCGCGTCCCGGGCTTCGCCGTCCCGTGCCCGAGCACCCGGTCGAGGTCGTCCACGCGCGGGCGCGCGTCGCGCTCCTCGCCCTCGACGAGGACGAGGAAGTCGTCGTCGCTGCCGGACGTGCGCTCGCGGCGGCCCCACGATCCCATGAGGACGACCGACGCCCCGTCGTCGAGCGGGATCCCGCCCAGTCGTCGTTGGACGTCGGCGAGGTCGGTCTCGGTCCGCCGGCGGGCGGCGAGCAGGTGCGGGAAGCCGCGACGGCCGTGCTCGGCCAGGCGCTCGAGGGCGCCGTGGGGGGTCTCGCTCACCCCACGACGTACGGCGGCGGCCGGCGAATCCCTGCCGGCGGGCCGCTCAGCGGGTCGGCAGCGGCGCCTCGAGGATCCACGGCACGTCGAGGCACCGGCCGAGGATCGGGGCGAACGCCGCCTCGTCCTCTGGACGCAACGTCACGTGGTGCGAGTCGGCGTCGAGCGAGCTGACGTGGAGGTGGCGCAGCCGCTCCCCGAACGCGTCGAGCATCGCGTGGGCCTCCTCCAGCGTCGGGTCGATCGAGTGGGCGTGGGGGACGTCGAGGCAGAACCCGGCGTCGGGCAGCGCGGCGAAGTACGGCGCGAGCTCGGCGGCGGTGCGGCCGTCGTCCTTGCGGGTGTCCATGTTCTCCAGCACGACGGTGGCCCCGAGCGGCGCGTACCGCTCGGGCACGTCGATGACGTCGGGGTGCACGACGATCGCGTCGACGGTCGACGGCAGCGCCAGGAGCCGCGCGACGAGCTCGGGCTCCGGCAGCGACCGCTGCTTCGTCGGTGCGTGGACGGAGAGGAATCGGAACGGCAGCTCCCGACCGCTGTCGGCGAGCCAGTCGCAGAGCGACAGGAACTCCGGCTCGGCCAGCGCGGCGAGCTCCACGGCCATCGTCGACACGTCTCGCGCGCGCATGACGAGCATGTCCCACTGGCCCCGCAGCTCGGTCAGGTGCCCCGTCGACGTCCCCAACGGGTGGTGGGCGGCGACCGACCGCGCCTCGGCGATGGGGGAGGAGACCATGCCCTCGACGGTAGGCCCCGGACCGGACGGTCGTCGCGCCCCTGCAAGACGTCCTGCAAACGGCGGTGCGCCGCTCCAGCCGACACCCGCTCCGCGTCGCCCCGTGCCCCCGCGTCGCCCGCTCCACCGACGCCCACTCCGCGCCGCCCGGTGCCGCCCGGTGCCCCACGCCCCACCCCGCCCGGCGTCGCGTGGCGCCGGACGAGCGGCCCTCTCTCCGACGACATGCCCTCGAAGTCATATTCCATGCCTTCGACGGCATACGGCGTGTGGAACGGGGCGATCCGTGCCGCCGACGGGTGCTTTCCGAGCCGCTGCCGGGGTCTGCCCGTACCGCGACGGCCGTACCGCGACGGCCGTACCGCGACGGCCGTACCGCGACGGCCGTACCGCGACGGCGTCTCTCACCGTGCTGTCGACCGCGTCCGCCAGTGGCATCGACAGCGCTCGGTCGGCGCCGCCGGACGGCGTGGCGCCACAGGGGCGGAGGCACGACGCCGCGTCTGGCCTACGATCCGGCGGTGCCGTCCGTCCCGACCACGCCGTCCGCGCCCGCCGTCGCGACCGTCACCGGCCCCGACGCCTGCCCGTGGTGCGAGCGGCCCGCCCGCGACGCGGTGCGGACCGGCGTGCGTCGGGTGCGCTGCCGGGCATGCGGGGTGCAGATCACCTGGCCGTGGCCGGACGCGGCCGAGCTCGACGACGCCTACGCCACCTGGTACCGGCCCGAGGGCGGCCGGTTCTCCGGGCCCGGCGACGCGATCTTCGCGCTGACGCGGGGCAGCATCGCCGTCCGACTGCACCGGATCGCCCCGCCCGGACTCGTCGTCGACGTCGGGTCCGGCGACGGGCACCTGCTCGCCGCGCTCGCCCGGCGCGGCCGTCCCGTGCTCGGCCTCGAGCGCACGACCGACGGTGACGTCGACCCGACCCGTCCCGACGTCATGGACGCCGCGCTGGAGGACCTGGAGCGCCCGCAGGACGGGGTCGCCGCGATCGTCCTGTGGCACGTCATCGAGCACCTGCCGGAGCCCCGCGAGGCGATTCGTCAGGCGGTGCGCCTGCTCGCCGACGACGGGGTGCTGCTCATCGCGTGCCCCAACGCCGGCAGTCGGCAGGCGGCCGCGTTCGGCGACCGCTGGCTCGCCTGGGACCAGCCCCGCCACCTCGTGCACCTGCACCCCGTCGCGTTGCGCACCGGGCTCGAGGCCGAGGGGCTGCGCGTCCGGACGCTCGGGCACCTGCGGGCCGGGCAGTCGGTGTTCTGCGCGCTGCACGGCCTCGTCGGGCGCGTCCCCGGCGCGGGGGACCTCTACGATGCGATCCGTCGGGCCGACGCCCGCCAACGTCCGCTCGGACCGCTCCGCCGGGCGTGGACGGCGCTCGCCGCGGCGCTCCTGCTCCCGGTCGCCGCCGTCGCCGCCCTCGCCGAGGCCCGCGAGGGGCGTGGGGCGAGCATCTACGTCGAGGCCACGCGACCCGCCCGCCGCCCCACCACCGAGACGATCCGATGAGCATCGCCACCCCCGACCACCGCGTCTTCGTCGTCATGCCGGCGCACAACGCGGCGCGGACGCTCGAGGACACCGTGGGCGCGATCCCCCGCGAGTGGGTCGACGAGCTCGTCCTCGTCGACGACTCCTCCACCGACGACACGATCGCCGTCGCCGAGCGACTGGGCATCACGACCGTCTGGCACCCGCACAACGCCGGGTACGGCGCGAACCAGAAGACGTGCTACCTCCACGCCCTGCAGCAGGGAGCGGACGTCGTGGTGATGCTCCACCCCGACGGGCAGTACGCCCCGGACCTCATCCCGTCGATGGTCCGGCCGATCGTCGACGGCGAGGCCGACCTCGTCCTGGGGTCGCGGTTCCTGCCCGACGGGCAGAGCGCCCTGGACGGCGGGATGCCGCGGTACAAGTGGTGGGCCAACCGTGGCCTGACGACCATCCAGAACCGGATGATGGGCACCGACCTCGCCGAGTGTCACACCGGCTACCGGGCGTACAGCCGCCGGCTGCTCATGGAGCTGCCGTGGCTGCGCAACTCGATCGGGTTCAGCTTCGACAGCGAGCTGCTCTACCAGGCGGCGCACCTGGGATTCCCGATCGCCGAGGTGCCGTGCCGCACCCGCTACTTCGACGACGCGTCGTCGATCAAGCTCCGCCCGGCGTCGATCTACGCGGTCAAGACCCTGTGGGCCGGCGTCCGACTGTGGCTCCACCGCCTGCGGATCGTCCGCGACGCCCGCTTCACCCCGCCGACGTTGTCCGCCGGGGCGCGGGGGACGGCCGTCGACACGATCGGCGACGGACGCGCGACCGCCGACACCCGGCGCTGAGCGCGCCCTCCCGGCCGCTCAGCCCTTCCCGAGCGACTCGCAGCCGGGGGCGGAGTCGCGGATCGCGGCGGGGACCGGGGCGCGCTCGTGGAACTTCAGGATCGCCTGGGCGTAGGTCGTCGTCACCTCGATGATCTGCCCGCGCTCGACCTGGCCCTCGGCCTTCGTCATCTCGCGGCGCAGCGCCGGCAACGCCGCCACGGCCTTGGCGTGGAAGTCCGCGAACCGCTCCGGGGCGTCCAGGTCCTCCAGCGTGCCGTACGCCTCCTCGACCGACCGCACGTAGCGCAGCAGCGGCCCCTTCGAGTGCTTGGCGATGAGGTCGGCGGAGCCCTCCGGGTCCTTCAGCGCCTTCGCCGGCAGCTTCTCGCGCGCCTGCGACAGATCGGCGGTCAGGTCGGTCACGTCGTTCGTCAGCCGCTGGCAGAGGCCGCTCCACGCCTTGACGTACCCCTCGTCGTCGGCCCCGGCGTCGTCACCACCGCAACCGGCGACGCCGAGCGCGACCACCGTCGCGACGACCGGCAGGGACCACGTCCGGGAGAGCGCCCCCCGGGCGCGCCACGAGCTCATGAGCGGCATCGTCGCACGCCACCCGACCGGGTGGCACGCCCCCACGCCCGGCGCGCCCGGCGGTCCGGCCCGTCGGTATCGTCGCCGCCGTGCCGGATGAGACTCCCGCCTGGCGGAGGCCGTGGCTCGGCGGTGACGGTGCTCGCGGCCTGGGTGCGGTCCTCGTCTTCGTCGCCCACATCGCGTTCGCCGAATCGACCTACGTGTCGCTCGGGTGGGACAACATGCCCGGCCGCGACGCGGCCGCCACCTTCGGCGGCGAGGTCGGCCTGCACGCCGTCCTCTCGCCGGCGCGGCTCGTCAACCTCTTCTTCGCCTTCTCCGCGTACCTGCTGGCGCGCCCGTTCATCGCCTGGGCGCTCGGCCGCGAGCGGCGCCCGAGCACGAAGAACTTCTACATCCGTCGCGTCCTGCGGGTCATGCCCGGCTACTGGGCGCTCTGCGCCGGCGTGGTCGTGTGGCTCGTCATCCTGCGCGGCGGGCCGCTCGAGACGTGGACGTCGATCAAGACGCTGCTGCTCGTCAACGGCGGGTGGAACCACGCCGGCACGGTGTTCAGCTGGGTCGCGCCGCTCGCCCCGACGTGGACCGTCCGGGTCGAGGCGCTCGGCTACCTCGTCCTACCGCTCGTCGGCTGGATCTGGTTCCACCTGGGGCGCCGGTGGGGCATGCGCGGCATGGTCGCCGGGCTCGGCGGCATCATCGCCCTGACCCTCGCGCTGCGGTTCGCGCAGAGCCCGTTCTTCGACGGACCCGGCCCGCTGCAGTGGCTCTTCATCCCCGGCCTCGCCGTCGCGCTGCTCGAGGCGCACGCCCCGTTCTGGCAGTGGGTGGCGCGCCGGCGCCGCGACGTCACCCTGTGGCTCGCGCTGCTCGGGTTCCTCATCCTCATCGGATCGGAGCCGCTGCAGGTGTGGATGACCCAAGAGCTCGGCCCGTCCGGCGACCTGGCGACCCGGGACCCCGACGCGTTCCTCGGCGAGGTCGAGGTCGCGCTGCGGACCGCGCTGGCGGTGTCGGTGCCGATGCAGATCGTCGGGGCCGGCCTGCTGCTGCTCTGCCTGCTCGGCGTCGAGTGGCAGGGCGGCAGGCCCCCGCTCAAGCTCGACAGCCCGGTCGCCCGCTGGATCGGCGCGCGGTCCTACAGCCTCTACCTCATCCACTTCCCGGTGCTGGGGCTGCTGCTGCCGCACATCGCCCCCGGGGAGAAGGGCCTGCTGGGGTTCGTGGCCCTCGGTGCGGTGTCGCTGCCGGTCGCCATGCTCGCGTCGGCGGTGCTGTACCGGTTCGTCGAGCTACCCGGCATCGCGCTGGGCCAGCGCCTCACCCGGCGTCGCCCGCCGTCGGACGGTGGCGGCGGACCGTCCCGGCCCTCGGGACCGACCCCGGTCGGCGGCGCGCAGGCCGAGGCGCTCGGCGTCGCCCACGGCCCGACCGTCGTCGCGGCGAGCGGCGCGGCGCCCGACGTCCCGCCCGGTGGGCGCCCGCCGGCGGACGGCGCCGTCGCCACCGTGGCCGGGGACGGGCCGCCGACGACCGCGGGCGCCGACGCCCCCGCCGAGGAGGGCCCCCCGACCCACGACGTGATCCGCGAGCGGATGCGGTGGCTGCGCGGCGGGGACGCGATCCGTGGCTGGGCGATGCTCGGGGTCATGGCGAGCCACACCGCCACCGGGGCGCTGTTCCTCACCACCGGTGGCCTGGCGTACGAGGAGTACGGCACGACGCTCGGCGCGGCGATCCAGGGCCTCAACCTGTCGGTGTGGGGGTTCTTCGCCCTGTCGGCGTACCTGCTGTCGCGGCCGTACATCGCCTCGCTCTACCGTCCCGACGACGCGCGCTGGCCGTCGCTGGGACGGTACGCCCGGCACCGCGTCGGCCGGGTCGGCCCGACGTTCTGGGCGGTCTGCCTCGTCGTGCTCGCGCTCTACGGCACGCTCGACTCGAGCACCGAGGGGATCCTGGCGATGTTCGCCTTCGCCCAGGTGTGGGACCCGCAACCGGTCAACCAGGTCGTCGCCCACGCCTGGAGCCTCAACGTCGAGGTCGTGTTCTACGTCGCGCTGCCGGCGCTCGCCTGGACGTGCTTCACGCTCATCCGTCGCTGGGCGCGCGTCGGGCCCTGGCTCGCGGTCGCGTTGCTCGTCGCGGTCGGCGCGCTCGGCACGATCTTCGCCCAGACCTGGCTGCCGGACGCCACCACCGCGTCCCACTCGCCGATCGGCGGGATCGTCGCGTTCGTCCCCGGCGTCCTCATCGCGCTGCTCGAGGTGCGGGCCGGCCCACGCCTCGCCACCTGGAAGGCGGCCCCGACGGTCGCGATCGTCATGCCGATCGTCGGCCTGCTCGTCGCGTTCAAGATGTCGACGTGGGTGACGATGGGCAGCGCGGGGGAGCGGTTCCTCGACACCGCCGCGGCCGGGCTCATCCTCGGGGGCGTCGTGCTGTGGCAGATCACCGGCCGCGCCGCCTGGCCGGTGGTGCGGATCAAGTTCGTCAACTGGGTGGGGGAGCGGTCCTACTCGATCTTCATGGCGCACGGCATCGTCTGCTACGAGTTCCGCCAGATCGGGGCCGACCAGAGCACGGTGCTCGGCCGGTGGGTCGTCTACTACCTGTCGGTCGTCGCGGCGTCCGTCGTCGTCGGGGCGATCGTCCACGAGCTCGTCGAACGACCCGCGATGCTCTGGTCGCAGCGCCGACGCCCGCTGCTGCGGGTCCGACCTCTCGCCCCCGCCGAGTAGGCGGCCGTCGCACCCCACCGGCCGTCGGGCCCCGCCCGCGCACCCCGCCCGACCCGCGCACCCCACCCGGCCGGGACGCGTCGGCCCGGGACGTCGGCGCATCCCGGCCACGGTGGTCCGCGTGGGCCCCACGACGGCGTCGGTCCGTAGGATGGCCCGCGTGCCCGGGCCCCTCGTCACCGGTGAGCGCGTCACGTCCCCCGACGGCGCGTTCAACCCCACCTTCCAACGGCACGTCGCGGCGTACCGGCAGATCGCCGACCGGCTGCCGCTCGACGGCGAGATCCTCGACCTGGGGTGCGGCGTCGGTCATTCGTTCCGCGAGCTGGGGCCGCGCACGACGGTCGGGGTCGACGTCAGCGCCGCGGCGCTCGCCGGACAGGACCGCGAGACCCACGTCCACGACATGCGCGAGCTGCCCGCCGCCTGGTCCGGCCGGTTCGCCGGGCTCGTGTCGGTCCACTCGATCGAGCACGTCACGCGGCCCGGCGTCGCGGTCGCCGAGATCGCCCGGGTGCTGCGCGACGACGGGGTGGCCGTCCTCGTCACCCCCAACCGGCTGACGTTCGCCCGCCCGGACGAGATCGTCGACCCCTACCACGAGATCGAGTACGACGTGCCGACGCTCCGCGCGCTGCTCGACGGCCGGTTCGCCGACGTCGAGATCCTCGGCCTGCACGGGTCCGACCGCTACCTCGGGTTCCAGGACGGCGAGAAGGCCCGGATGGACCGCCTGCTCGACCTCGACCGCCTGGGGCTGCGCCACCGGATGCCGCGCTGGGTCATGCGCCTGGCGTACGACACCGCCCTGACGCTCACCCGACGCGACGGCGACGCACGCTCCGCGGCGATCACCGCCGACGACTTCCGCCTGGGCGCCGACGACGTCGACGCGAGCCTCGACCTCGTGGCGGTCGTCCGCGGACCGCTGCGGTAGCCGCCGTGCCGTGGTGGCTGCACACCCTCGGCGGGCTCGCCCTCCTGGGGCTGCTCGGCGCCGCCGCGCACCGCCTGGCCGGCCGCACCGTCCGACCCGACCCGTTGCTGCGGGGCCTGGGGACCGCCGTCTGGGCGTGGCTGGCGATCCAGCTCTGCGGGCTGGTGACGCTCGTCCTGCCGCTCGGGACGTCGGTCGTCACCGGCGCGACGGCGCTGCTGCTGTCGGGGCTCGTCCTGTGGCGGGTCCCCGCGGGTGCGCGCGCCCGCGCGACGACCGTCGACGAGCGGCGGATGCTCGCCGCGGTGGCGGTGGGGGTCGGGGTGCTCGTCGTGCTCGTCCTCGACGTGCCGGTCATCGGCTACGACGGCCTGCTGTACCACCTGGCGCTGCCCGCGGCGTGGGAGCCCGCGGACCGACTGGCGGGGCTCCCGCACGTCATCGACGCGCTGCCGGTCGAGGCGTACCCCGTCGGATCGGAGCTCGCGGCGGCGACGCTCATCGCGCTGACCGGATCGACCGCGATCGGCCTGCTGCTCTCGCCGGCGTGCCTCGGCCTGCTCGTCGTCGCGGTCTGGACGCTGACGCGGCGCCTGGGCGGGACGGCCGCGGCGGCGTGGGGGGCCGCGGCGAGCACCGCCCTGGCGATCCCGGCGGTCGCCGCCGCCGGTCAGTCCTCCAACGAGCTCGTCACCGCGGCGCTCATGCTCTGCGGGACCGCGCTCGCCGTCGACGCGGTCGCCCCGGCGTGGGGACGCGACGACCGGCCGGTGAGCGTCGACGGGCTGCTCGTGGGACTCGTCGGCCTGCTCGTCGCGCTCGGCGTCAAGACGACCGCCGCGTGTGGGCTCCTCGTCGCGCTGCTGGCGCTGTGGCGGGTGCGCCGCGAGGCGTGGGCGCACGTCCGCGCCCATCCGCTGTGGCTCGTCGCGCTCGCGGCGGCGGCCGGGGTCGGAGGCATCTGGCTGCTGCGCAACCTCGTCCTGCACGGGCACCCGGCGTGGCCGCTGCTGGCGACGTCGTTCGGCGACCCGGTGCCCGAGCTCATCGCGGGCGTCGACGATCGCTTCGTCGACCATCCGCGGGCGATGCTCGACCTGGCGGGCGAGCTCTACGCGCGGTTTGCGTGGCCGGTCGTGGGGCTCGGCCTGCTGGCGGTCGCGATCGTCGTCCGCGACCGGCCGGGCCCGCGGCGGTCGCTGGCCCTGTGCGGCCTGCTCGGCGCCGCGGCCTGGACGGTCGCGCCGGCCACCGGCATCCTCGCCGACCCGGGCCTGGCCGTCGGCGGGGTCCGCTACCTGCTGCCGGCGTGGACGTTGCTCGCGGCCGCCGGGTGGTCCCTGGCCGGCGACCACCACCGCCTGCGGCGCGCCGTCCCCGTCCTGGCCGGCGTCGTCCTGGCCGTGCAGCTGTGGCTGGCGATCGACCAGCTCGCGGTCGACGGGGAGCCGCTCCACGTGCTGCCGGGGGAGCACGCGCTGTGGGGGATCGGCGCCGGCGTCGTGGCGCTCGCGGTGGTCCTGGCGCTCCCGGTCCTGGCGCGGACGCTCGTGCGTCGCGCGGCGGCCGCGGTCGTGGCGGTGGCGCTCGCCGTCGGCGTGCTCGTCGCGACGCCGGGCCTGTGGGACCGTCACGCCGCCGCGCTCGACGAGGACGCGCCCCCGGTCCCCGACCGTCCGGTGCTGGCCCTGGGGGCGGCGCCGGCGTGGTCGCTCGGGCCGCACGGCCGGCCGGGGGCGCGGGTCGTCGCCGACTGCGCCGAGCTCCGCCGTGGCCTGGCCGACGGCCGCACCGTCGCGATCGGCCCGGTCGTTCCACCGGACCGGTGCGTCATCCCGGGGGAGCCGCTGCGGATCAGCGGCTACCGGGTCTGGGCGCCCGGCGGCTGACCGGCGTCGTACCCTTGACGCATGGTGGATCTGGGACACGTCGCACTCGGGGCCTGGGGTGGTGGCCGGTACCTCCACTACGGCCGCACGCTCGACGACGACGAGTTCACCGCGCTCATGCGGCCCGACGAGCGCCTGTCGACGCTCATCACCGCCGACGTGTACGGCTCCGGCCAGGGCGACCTCGACATCGGCCGGGCGCTCGCCGCGTCCGACCTGCCCCGCGACCGGGTGCGCCTGGTCGGCGCGGTCGGACACGACTTCTACACCGGAGAGCGCAAGGGCGCGAAGGGGTTCCCGCGGTTCACGGACCCGACGCTGCGCGGCCCCGACGGCTACGCCGACTACCTGCGGATGGCGACCGAGCGGAGCCTGGAGCGCTGCGGGACCGACCGGTTCGACCTGCTGCTGCTCCACAACCCCGACCTCGTCGGCTACACGTCCGAGGTGGTGTGGGACGGCATGGTCGCCCTGCGCGACGCGGGCCTCACCCGGTCGATCGGCATCGCGCCCGGGCCGGCCAACGGGTTCGTCCTCGACCTCCTCACCTGCCTGGAGCGGTTCGGCGACGTCATCGACTGGGCGATGGTCATCCTCGGCCCGATGGAGCCGTGGCCGGCCGGGCTCGTCCTGCCCGCGTGCGAGCACCACGACGTGAAGGTCCTGACGCGGGTCACCGACTACGGCGGCATCTTCTGGGACGACCTGCGACCGGACACGCCGCTGCCGGACCACGACCACCGCCGCTACCGCCCCGACGGCTGGATCGAGCGGGGGCGCGGGATCGTCGACCGGATCGCCGACATCGGGCGGCCGCACGGCCTGTCGCCGATGCAGACCGCGGCGCAGTGGACGCTGTCGCAGCCCGCGGTGGCGTGCGTCGCCCCGACGATCATCGCCGAGATGCCCGGGGGGGCCGTGCCGGTGCGGCCGGTCGCCGACAAGCGCGCCGAGCTCGCGGCGGTCACGACCCATGTGCGGCTGACCCCGCAGGAGCTCGAGCGGATCACCGCGATGGGCGACAACACCGGCAGCATGGCGCTCAAGGGCGCGTCGCCGGTGTACGACGGCGACGTCGTGGCCGACCAGTGGCCGATCGGGGACGTCCACACCGAGATCGCCCGCCGCTGGGGCATCGACCCGCACCAGCAGCTCGTCAAGACCCGCTGAGGCGCGCCGCCCGTCGGACGGGCGCCGCGCTCGCGCCCGTCCGGCCCCCGTCGATCCACCCGACCGGGCCCGGGAACGACGAAGCCCGGCCGGGGGCCGGGCTTCGTGCACGATCCGGGGGACCAGATCCGGTCCCGCGGGGATCAGTCGCGGTCGCGACCGCCACCGTAGCCGCCGCGGCCACCGCCGCGACCGCCGCGCTCGGGACGGTCCTCGCCCCGGTCCTCGCGGCCCGGCATCGCGATCATGCGCGGATGCGGGTAGGGGAGGAGCGCCAGCTCGCGCGCCTGCTTGACGGCGCGGGCGGCGCGGTTCTGGTCGCGGGCGTTGAGGCCGGTCGCGCGACGCGAGCGGATCTTGCCCTTCTCGGTCACCAGCGCGCGGAGCGTGTCGACGTGCAGGTGGTCGATCTGCGCCACCTGCTCCTTCGTCAACTTGGGGGTACGACGGACGCCGCCCTTGGGGGACCGGCGGCCGCCACCCGGGCGCGCAGGGGAACGAGAAGGTCGGGCCATAGAGGCGGGTATGATGCCAGATCGGCCCGCGTGGACGCGGTCCGGTCCGGTCGGACCCCGAGTCGCCCCGCGGCGGGCGCCCGTCGGCCGGTCAGCGCCCGTCGGCCGGACGGTCGACGATCCGCGTCTCGAGCGTCGCGGCGTCCGGCCAGCCCTCCGGCATCGGGAACGTCTCCTCGCCGACGCCGAGCACCACCGGCTCGCCGCCGTCCCCGCGGACGGTCACCGAGAACGGGGTCTGGGGGCGGGTGGTGTCCCACCGCAGCTGCAGCACGTCGGCGGGGCCCAGCAGCGCGGCGGCGCGCTGCGCCTCGCGCGCGTAGTGCTCGACGCCGCCGAGCGGGGCGGCGACGTCGCCGGTCTCGGGGTCGGCGTCGAACGGCGGGAGCGCCTGGAACTCCGGCAGCGGCGGCACCTCGACGTCGAGCTCGATCGCGTGTGGCAGGTGCATGACGTGCGGGCCGATCGTCACCTCGACCGGCGCCAGGCGCTCCACGTCGACGGTGGCGGGCTCGCCGTCCGGGTCGTCGGGACCGGCGGCGACCACCGCGATCGCCTGCGTGGCGCGCGCGGCGTGGAGGAGCTCGCGCAGCAGCGCGACGGTGGCGTCGAGCGGGCCGACCGACGCGACGAGGTCGACGGGGTGCTCCGCGCCCGTGACGTCCGGGCGGTCCTGGGGAATGCTCATGCGTCCTGCTCCGGGTCGGTGGCGGGGTGGCCGTCGCGCAGCGTCCGCGCGACGGTGCGCGACCACGACGCGTCGCCCCAGCGCTCGCGCTGGCGGGCGACGGCGCGGTCGACGTCGTAGGCGACGCGACGGTGCTCGAGTCGGCCGTCGGGGTGCAGCAGCCCGTAGGCGGCCCGCGGATCGCCGTCGAACGGCAGGCCGACGCTGCCGGGGTTGAAGATCGTCGTCGCGCCCCCGTCGGGTCGGCGCAGCGACCGGTGGACCGGGCGGTGGGTGTGCCCGACGACGAGCAGGCCCGGGGTGCGGCCCTCGAGCAGGTCGGCCTCGCCGTCGACCGGGTCGGGGAGGAACCCGTCCATGTCGCTCCGCGGCGATCCGTGCCACGCCTCGCCCGCCGGCAGCGGCTGCCAGGCCGGCAGCGCGTGGAGCGCCCGGACGTCCGGGGCGTCGACGCCCCCGAGCGCGTCGACCCATGCGGCGCGGCCGTCGACCGCCAGGGGGACGTCGGGGATCGCGTCGGGCTCGAGCGCCCACCGCTCGTGGTTGCCGCGCAGCCAGAGGGCGTCGGGGAGCTCACGCAGGCGCGCGAGCGTCTCGACCGGCCAGCCCCCGAACGCGCTGACGTCGCCCCCGACGACCCAGCGGTCGGTCCCGGCGGCCTCGGCGTCGGCGAGCACCGCGTCGAGCGCGGCGAGGTTGCCGTGCACGTCGTAGAGCAGGGCCAGCACGGGGCGGACGGTAGCGCGCCGGGCCGTGCGATCATCGCCCGGTGCGCGATCTGGTGATCTTCGGGACCGGCGGGTTCGCCCGCGAGGCCTGCCAGGTCGTCGAGGACGTCGTCGCGGCCGGCGGCCGTTGGCGGATGGTCGGCTTCCTCGACGGGGACGCGTCGCGCCACGGGAGCGAGCTGCGCTCGCTGCCGGTGCTCGGCGGGGCGGAGTGGGCCGCGGCGCATCCAGACGTGGCGGTCGTCGTGGCGGTCGGCGCGCCCGCCGGGCGCCGGGCGGTCGTCGCCGGGCTCGAGCGGCTCGGTGTCACCGGGCCGGACCGGTTCCCGGTGCTCGTCCATCCGACCGCGTGGATCGGCAACGGCGTCACCGTGGGGGAGGGGAGCGTCGTCCTCGCGGGGGCGCGCGTGTCGACCGACATCGAGCTGGGCCCGTTCACCGTCCTGAACAAGAACGCGATCGTCGGGCACGACGTGGTCCTGGAGCGGTGCGTGACCGTCGCGCCCGGGGCGAGCGTGTCCGGGCACGTGCGGCTGCGCGAGGGCGTCGACCTGGGGGCCAATGCCGTCGTCGTCCAGGGCCTCACCGTCGGGGCCGGCACGATCGTCGGGGCGGGCGCGGTGGTGACGACCGACCTGCCGGACGCCGTGACCGCGGTCGGCGTGCCGGCCCGCGTCGTCCGCCGGCACGCCTGACCCGACCGGGCGGCCCGGACGCCCCGGAGGCGCCGGGACGTCGTCGGTCACGCCCGGCGTCGGGTCGGCTCGACGGGTGTTCGGGCATCATGCGTCGGGTTGTCCGACGCCGTCCTCGCAGACCCGCCACCGTCCGGTGCGCCCTCCACCGCCGAGCCCGCGGTCGTCGTCGACGGGCTCGTGCGACGGTACGGCGAGCGCGTCGCCGTCGACGGACTGTCGCTCACCGTCCCCCGCGCGCGGGTGTTCGCGCTGCTGGGACCGAACGGCGCCGGCAAGACGACGACCGTCGAGACCTGCGTCGGCCTACGTCGGCCGACCGGGGGCAGCGTGCGGGTGCTCGGCCTGGACCCGGTCCGCGAGACCGACGACCTGCGACCCCGGATCGGGGTGATGCTGCAGAGCGGCGGGGTGTACCAGGGCGCGCGGTGCGGGGAGATGCTGCGACTCGTGGCGTCGTACGCCGCCGACCCGCTCGACCCGGACCGGCTGTTGGAGCGGTTGGGCCTGGCGTCGCTCGCCCGCACCCCGTACCGGCGCCTGTCGGGCGGGCAGCAGCAGCGGCTGTCGCTGGCGATGGCGATCGTGGGGCGCCCCGAGCTCGTCTTCCTCGACGAGCCGACCGTCGGCCTCGACCCGCAGGCCCGCCACGAGACGTGGCGGATCATCGAGTCGCTGCGACGCGACGGCGTCACGGTGCTGCTGACGACCCATCACATGGACGAGGCGGAGCGGCTGGCCGACCACGTCGCGATCGTCGACCACGGCCGGGTCATCGCGTCCGGCACCCCGGGCGAGCTCATCCGGGGCGGCGCCGATCGCGAGGTCCGGTTCCGGGCCTCGCCCGGCGTCCCGCTCGACGGGCTCCGGTCCCGGTTGCCCGCGGGGACCGTCGCGACCGAGCCCGCCCCCGGCGTGTACGTCGTCGCGGGTGCGGTCGACCCGGCGCTCGTGGCATCGATCGCCACGTGGTGCGCCGAGCGGGACCTCCTCGTCGAGGGCCTCCAGGTGAAGCACCGCACGCTCGAGGACGTGTTCCTCGAGCTCACCGGGCGGGAGCTGCGCGCATGAGCGCCACGGCGACCGGGCGGGTCGACCCCGACGACGGCGCCGCGATGACCGGCGTCGACGCCGGTCCGGGGACGTTCGCCCCCCGGCCCGGTCGTGCCCCGCTGACCCGGATGGTCGCCAACCAGACGCGCATGGAGCTCGTCCTCATGATGCGCAACGCCGAGCAGGTGATGCTGAGCCTCATCGTGCCGATCGGGCTGCTCGTGGTCTGCACGACGGTGTCGTTCATCGAGGTCGACGGCGACCGCGCGGACTTCTTCGTCCCCGGCATCCTCGCCCTGGCGATCATGTCGGCGGCGTTCACGAGCCAGGCGATCGCGACCGGGTTCGACCGTCACTACGGGGTCCTCAAGCGCCTGGGCGCCACGGCGCTTCCGCGGTCGGTGCTGCTGGGGGCGAAGACGCTGGCGGTGCTCGCGATCGAGGCGATGCAGATCGTCGTGCTCTGCTCGGTCGGCCTCGCGCTCGGCTGGACGCCGTCCGGCGAGCCGTTGACCGCGGTCCTGTCGGTCGTGGCGCTCATCGCGCTCGGCACCGCCGCGTTCTGCGGCATGGCGTTCCTCCTCGCGGGGACCCTGCGGGCGATGACGACGCTCGCCGCGGCGAACATCATCTGGTTCGTCCTGCTCGGCGTGGGCGGGATCGCGTTCCCGCTGAGCGAGTTCGGGGGCGCCCAGGGGCTCTTCGAGCTGCTGCCGACCGCTGCGCTGTCGAGCGGCCTGCGGACGGTGCTCGCCGACGGCGAGGTCGTGCCCTGGCACCTCCTCCTCACCCTGGGCCTGTGGGCGGTCGTGACGCTCACGGCCGCCACGGCGACCTTCCGCTGGGAGTAGCGTGAAGGTCCGGTGACGTCGCCCGTGACGTTCACCGGATGGCAACGTGACGATCACACCGCGCCCGTAGGCTGGCGCCGCCGATGCTCGACGAGGAGTCCGCCGTGACCGATGATCCGCCGTCCTCCTCGGCGCCCGGGGGCGTCACGGCGCCCACCGCGCCGATCGACCCCGACGATCCGCGGTGGTTCACCAACCGCGAGCTGTCGTGGGTCGACTTCGACCGTCGGGTGCTGGAGCTCGCGGCCGACCCGGGCCAGCGCCTGCTCGAGCGCGCGAAGTTCGCGGCGATCTTCGCGTCGAACCTCGACGAGTTCTTCATGATCCGCGTCGCGGGGCTCCACGCCAAGGTCCGGGCGGAGAACCGACGTCGGGGCCCGGACGGGCTGGTGCCCGACCAGGAGCTCGACGCGTTGCGGGAGCGGCTGGCCCCGTTGGTCGCCGAGCACGCGCGCATCGTCCGCGAGGACCTGGCGCCGGCGCTCGCCGACCACGGCATCAGGATCGCCCGGTACCACGAGCTCGGCGAGGACGACCGCGCGGTGCTCGACGCGCGGTTCCAGAACCGCATCTTCCCGGTCCTCACACCGCTGGCGGTCGGGCTGGGGCGGCCGTTCCCCTACATCTCCAACCTGTCGCTCAACCTCGGGGTGCTCGTCCGCGATCCCGACACGGGGCAGACGGTGTTCGCCCGGATCAAGCTGCCGACCGAGGTCGTCGACCGGCTCGAGGCGGTGTCGTCCCGTCGCGGGCCCGACGGCGAGGTCGACGAGCAGGTCCTCGTGCCGCTCGAGGAGATCGTCGAGGCCCACCTCGACCAGCTGTTCCCCGGGATGGAGATCCTCGACCGGGGGATGTTCCGGGTCACCCGCGACGCCGACTTCGAGATCTCCGACGAGGAGGACGACGTCAAGCGGGCGCTCGAGGCGGAGCTGCGCAACCGCCGGTTCGGCGAGATCGTGCGGGTCGAGATCGACGCCGACATCAGCGAGGCGCTGCGGACCGAGATCGTCGAGCAGCTCGGGGTCGAGGAGCGGATGGTCTACGACATCCACGGGTCGCTCGACCTCACGTCGCTCTGGCAGCTCGTGCGGCTCCCCGGCCACGACGAGCTGCTCGAGGCGCCGTGGCGCCCGGTGACGCGTCCCCAGCTGCGGGACCGCGACGACGAGCAGGCGTCCGGCGTCCTGGCCGCGATGCGCCGCGGCGACGTCCTCGTCCACCACCCGTACGACAGCTTCAAGACGTCGGTCGAGCGGTTCGTCGAGCAGGCGGTGGCCGACCGCGACACGCTCGCGATCAAGATGACGGTGTACCGCACGAACAGCGACAGCACGCTGCTGCCGGCGCTCGTGCGGGCTTCGGAGCGCGGGATCCAGACGGTGGCGCTCGTCGAGCTCAAGGCGCGGTTCGACGAGCAGGCGAACATCCGCTGGTCGCAGCTGCTGGAGGACACCGGCGTCCACGTCGTCTACGGGCACCCGGCGCTCAAGACGCACGCCAAGTGCATCCTCGTCGTGCGCCGCGAGGGCGACCGGGTCCGCCACTACGTCCACATCGGCACCGGCAACTACCACGCCAAGACGGCCAACCTCTACACCGACTTCGGGCTCTTCACCTGCGATCCGCAGATCGGGGCGGACGTGTCGGACATGTTCAACCAGCTCACCGGGTTCGCCAAGCCCGGCCGGTTCCGCAAGGCGTACGTCGCGCCGCACGGGCTGCGGGACGGGCTCCTCGCGGAGATCGACCGGACCGTCGAGGCGCACCGCGACGGCGTGCCGGTCCGGATCCGGCTGAAGATGAACTCGCTCGTCGACCGGGCGACGATCCTGGCGCTGTACCGGGCGTCGCAGGCGGGCGTGCCGATCGACGTCAACGTGCGCGGCATCTGCTGCCTGCGGGCCGGCGTGCCGGGCCTGTCGGAGACGATCCACGTCCGGTCGGTCCTCGGCCGGTTCCTCGAGCACTCGCGGATCTACGCGTTCGAGCGCGGCGACGAGCACGTCGTGCTCATGGGGTCGGCGGACATCATGGAGCGCAACCTCGACAACCGCGTCGAGCTCGTCGTGCCGGTCGACGACCCGGCGGCCAAGGCGGAGATGCTGCAGGCGCTCGAGCTCGCGTTCGCCGACGAGGAGGGCTCGTGGGACCTGGCGCCCGACGGGTCGTGGGAGCGGGTGCGGCCCGCGGATCCGGAGCGCCCGCGGGGCCTGCAGCGCGAGCTCGCGGCGCTGCACCTGCAGCGGGCGCGGAGCGCCGACCTCGAGGACTGACCCTCGCGCGAGGACCGAGGGATGGGCCGGCGGTCGACGGTCGCCGGATGCCTGTGGACGGCGGCGGGGCGGGTCGCCCGGCGGGAGCGCCGGGCACCGAACGTCCGTTTGCGTCGGCAACGATACGATGGGCGGAATGCCTGGAATCGCCCCCCCCGATCCCGATCACACCTCGTCCTCCGATCGTGCGTCCGTCCCCGCCGATCGTGGTGAGGCGCTCCCGCTGTCGCGGGAGCGCGTCATCGCCGCGGCGGTCGCGCTCGCCGAGCGCAGCGGCCTCGACGCCTTGTCGATGCGTCGGCTCGCCGACGAGCTCGGCGTGTCGACGATGGCCGCCTACCGCCACGTCCCGGCCAAGCAGACGCTCGTCGACGACGTCGTCGAGCGGGCGCTCTCATGGATCCCCGCCGCCGAGCTCCTCGCGCGCGACGACGAGGACTGGGCGGAGCGACTCGAGGAGCTCGTCGTGGAGAGCCACCGGACGGTGACGCGGTTCCCGGGCCTGCTGGCGCACATGCGAGCCGGCGCGCTCGGACGCCCCGGGGTGCTCAACTGGGTCGGGGCGATCTCGCAGCTCGTGGAGCGGTCCGGCGCGTCGGAGGAGCGACGCGCCGGTGCGGTGACCGCGATCGTCTGGTGCCTCAACGGCGCGTCGCGCCTCGAGGAGGATCGGGACCCGATGCTCGTCGCGCTCGACGACGTCGCCGGGGGCGACGAGCCGACGCTCGTCGACGCCGCGGAGTGGCGCGACAAGGCGGGCGCCCGGTCGGCGGAGGACATGCTCCGCGTGACCCTGCGCACCATCGTCGCCGGACTGCGCCCCGCGACGCCGTGAGCCGGGCCTGACCCGGCGGGCGCGGCCCACGGGCCGTGCCCCCGGCACGACGAAGCCCCGGCGGATCGGGTCCGGCCGGGGCTTCGTCACGTGGTCGTCGGCCGGGCGGTCCGGCCTTCCACAGGGCGTCCCGGCGACCGCCGGGACGACGTCGGCGCTACCAGCCGTGGCGCTCGTCGCGGGTGGCGGCGCGCGCCTTCTCGGCGGCCATCCGCTCGTACTTGCGCTTGTCCAGGCGCGACTGCAGCAGGGTGAGGAACGTCAGCAGCGCCGGGATGACGATGAGCACCCCGAAGCCGAAGAACGTCACCATGATGTCGGTGTTGACGCCCCACCAGCCCTCGCCACCGTCGATGTCCGCCGCGGCTGGACCGGCGGTGAGGAGGAGGGACGCGATCGCGGTGGAGAGCAGGACGACCAAGCGGCGCATGGGCCCGCATCCTATAGAACCTCTCGGCGATGACCGGTCTGACTCGAAGCCGCCACGACGACGGGGTCGAGGTGCTGCGCCTCGACCGTCCCGACCGGCGCAACGCCCTGGACACCGCGACGCTCGACGCGATGCTCGGCGCGCTCGCCGATCTGGCCCGCGACCCCGACCTACGGGTCGTCGTGATCTCGACGACGTCGACCCGGGCGCTCTGCGCCGGCGCCGACGTGGGGGAGCCGCTCGACGTCGCCGGCGGGGTGGCCCGGATGGAGCGGTTCGCCGCGATGTACCAGGCGCTCGTCGACCTGCCGGTGCCGACGATCGCGGTCTGCGTCGGCAACGTCGTCGGGGCCGGCGCGGAGATCGCCGCCGCGTGCGACCTGCGGGTCGTGGGCGACAACCTCAAGCTCGCGTGGGCCGGCGCGCGGCTCGGCGTGCCGGTCGGCCCGGCGCGGCTCGTGCCGCTCGTGGGGACCGCCCGGGCGAAGGAGCTCATCCTCAGCGGACGCGTCGTCGACGGCGACGAGGCGGTGCGGCTCGGGCTGGCCGAGCGCGTCGTGCGCGCCGACGCGGCCGAGGAGACGGCGGTGGAGCGGGCCTCCGAGCTCGCGTCGCGCCCCTCCGACGGACTGCGCCGACTCAAGGCGATGCTCCGTGCCGAGGACGACCTGTCCGGTCGCACCGCGCGCGAGAACGTCGTCCTGCTCGACTGGCAGCGGTTCGGGCAGGGCCTGCCGCAGGGTCGCCGCGACGCGTAGCGTCGGACGGTACGGTCGCACGATGGACGTCGCCATCGCCGGGGCCCACGGGCGGATCGCCCGCCGTCTCACCCGTCGCCTCGTCGCCCGGGGCGACACCGTCCGGGGCCTCATCCGCGACCCGGCCCACGCCGACGACGTGCGCGCGGACGGGGCGGACCCGGTGCTCTGCGACCTGGAGCGGTCGCTCGTCACCGACGTCGCCCTGGCGGTCGAGGGCGCGGACGCGGTGCTGTTCGCCGCCGGCGCCGGGCCGGGCAGCGGGGCGTCGCGCAAGGGCACGATGGACCGGGACGGGGCGCTGCTGCTGCTCGAGGCGGCCCGCTCGGCCCGGGTGCCCGAGTACGTCATGGTCAGCGCGATGGGGGCGGAGGATCCGCCGGACGGGGACGACGTCTTCTCCGTCTACCTGCGGGCCAAGGCGGACGCCGACCGCGAGCTCATGGCCAGCGAGCTGGCGTGGACGGTCGTCCGGCCCGGGCGGCTCACCGACGACCCGGGCGCCGGGCGGGTGCGGATCGCGCGGAGGGTCCCGCGTGGCGACGTCACCCGGGACGACGTCGCGGCGCTGCTCGACGCGGTCCTGCACGACCACCGCATCGCCCGTCGGGTGCTCGCCGTGACCGGTGGCGACGAGCCGCTCGCCGAGGCGATCGACCGGTTCGTGTCGGCGGACCCGCGCGACGAGGCGTGACCGTCGCGTCGGGGGCCGCCGTCGCCGGGCGTCAGGCCGGGGTGGCGCGCGCGTCGTCGGACGTGGCGCGCCGCGACTGGTTGAGGATGTAGGCGGCGATCACGCCCCCGATCGCACCGCACAGGTGGCCCTGCCACGACACGCCGTTGTCGTTGGGCGCGAGGCCCGCGAGCAGCGAGCCGCCGAACACGACGGCGACGACGGCGCCGACGGCGATCTCGAGCACGTGGCGGCTGAAGATGCCGCGGGCCAACAGGTACGCCGCGTAGCCGAACACCAGGCCGCTCGCCCCGACGGTGATCGTGTTGCCGGGGGAGATGAGCCACGTGCCGACGCCGCCGACGAGCCCGACGATGAGGGTCACCTGGACGACCCGCAGCGCGCCGGCGAGCGCGATCACGGCGCCGAGGACGAGGAACGGCAGCGTGTTCGACGTCAGGTGGCCGAACCCGGCGTGGAGGAACGGGCTGAAGACGATCCCGTCGAGGCCGTCGACGTCGCGCGAGATGATCCCGTACTTGTCGAGGTCGAGGTCGCCGACCTGGTCGATGATCTCCAGGACCCACATCACGGCGACCATCCCGGCCACGATCATGAGCCCGACGATCCGCGGATCGCGCTCGCCGGACCCGGCTCCGTCCCTGTGGCCGTTCGTGCTCATGGGCGAAAGGGTGGCGCATCGAGCGGCGGGGCGCCACCCCCGGCGGGGCGTCGGTCGCCGATCGTCGCCGCGACGATCTCGCTCATGACCTCCTCGAGGTCCCGGTTGGCGTCGTGGACGAGCACCTGGCGGTCGGCGCCGGTGCCGCGCTCGAGGATGTCGGCGACGCCGTCGAGCTCGCGCTCCGACCCGAGCTCCTGCGCGTGCTCCCGCAGGCGGTCGAGGAGTCGGCGGGCGAGGTCTCGCGTGCGGATGCGATCGCTCGACGGCAGGTCGACGAGCTCGCCGTCCAGTCCGTGGATCGCCGCCAGGTACTTGTTCTCGTCGAGCAGCTGGTGCGGGTAGTCGCCGAGGGGGTCGCCCGTCTCGTGGTGCGCGGCCAGCTCGTGGACCATCGCCTGGACGAGCGCGGCGATCGCGAGGGTGTCCTCCACCCGCGTCTGCCCGTCGCACACGCGGACCTCGACGGTCCCGAACCGCGGGTGCGGCCGGACGTCGTGCCAGACGTACGTCGGGTCGCTCATGACCCCGGAGCGGACCATGAAGTCGATCTCGCGCGCGTACGCGTCCCAGGAGCCGTACGCGGGCGGGATGCCGATCCGGGGGAACGCCCGGAAGATCGGGGTGCGCGTCGACGCCAGGCCGGTCCGGTCACCCCGCCAGAACGGCGAGTTCGCGCTCAACGCCAGAAGGATCGGCAGGTGCACGCGCATGCCGTCGGCGACGTGGATCGCCTGGTCCGGATCGTCGATCCCGACGTGGACGTGCAGGCCGAACAGGAGCTCCTGGCGGGCGACGAACCGCAGCTCGCGGACGAGGTCGCGGTAGCGGTCGCGCGCCGCGATCCGCTGGTCCTCCCAGAGCGCGAACGGATGGGTGCCCGCGGACGCGATCGTCAGGCCCTGCTCGCCGGCGCGGTCGGCGACGTGGCGCCGCAGCGCCCGGAGCTGGTCGCCCGCCGCGGCCGCGTCGCGGACCGGGTCGGTGGCGATCTCGAGCACCGACTCCATGAGCTCGGGCTTGACCTCGCCGACCGGCGCCTCGCCGAGGAGCCGCTCGATCGCGCTGACGAGGCCGTACCCGGCCGGGTCGACGATCATGAGCTCCTCCTCGATCCCGATCGAGAACGGCGTGCGTCCCGGGGCGGCGCGGAAGGCGTGCTCCATCGGGCGCAGGGTAGTCGACCGGTCGGGCGGCGCCCGCACCGTCACGCCGGCGCGCGGCGGTGCGTGACGGTGGGCTCGGACGGCCCTCAGCCGTCGAGCTCGGCGGTGATCCGCTCGACGCGCGCGGTCTGCTCCGGTCCCAGGTGACGCTGCAGGTGCGCCGTGCGGTCGGCGACGCCCGCCTCGCGCGACCACGTGACGGCGTGGCGGATCCGGTCGTCGGAGAGCATCGCGTAGATGTCGTCGAGGCGCTCGACGCCGTCCATGACGTAGCCGATCCGCAGCAGCTCCTCGTCGGTCAGGGCGTCGACGCACCGCCGGAGCTGCTCGTCGCCGAGGGCCGCGACGAACCGTCCCATCGGGACCCACTCGCGGCGCTCGCACAGGATCCGGTTGATCGACACGATCCGCTCGCCGGGGATGAGCGCGATGACCGCGGTGGCGCGGCGGGGGTCCATCTCGACCGCGACGTCGGCGAGGTAGTCGTCCTTGAGCGCCTCGGCGATCCCCGCCGCCCGCTCCGGGTCGATGATCCCGGCCAGGCGCGCGCAGATGAGCGGCCCGAGCGCGAACTGGGCGACCGCGGCGAGGACCTTCGTCGGCATGAGCCGGGACGCGTCCGCCGCGCGCTTGAGGGCGCCCCCGGACCCGTCGAACAGGCGGGCGGTGAGCGCGTCGCGGTAGGCGGCGAGCTCCGCGGTGGGGACGTCGAGCGCGAACGCGAGCTCGTCCTCCGCGACGCCGAGCAGCCGGGCGAGCTTCGCGACCTCGGCCTCGCGGTCGAACCGGTGGTCGCTCATACGCCCAGCACCTTGCGGACGGGGCCGCGCAGGAGCCGCGGGACGTGGTTCAGCGTCTCCTCCATGCCCTGCTGCGCCGCCTCGATCTGCCGGCGGACGGCGGCGCGGGCCAGCGCGTCGAGCCGCTCGGCGTCGTCGGGCGACAGCGACGGGGGAGGGGTCGGCATCGGTGGACGGTCGGTCATCGACGTGGGGCTCCCGGGACGGACATCGGGGGGACTCTGCCGGGACGGGGGCGGAGCGTCAACCGCCGGGCCTTCGCCGCGAGGGCCTCGCGCTCGATCGCCGGGCGGCGAAGGACTCGAACCCTTCGGGGCCGCCCGGTGGGTTGCGGTGGCGTCGTGCGACCTCTACCGTGGTCGGACCGGCTCGACGTCCGTCGCGCCGGCGGACCCACGGTCTCCGACGATGTTCCTGATCACCCGATCCCACTGCCGCGTGCTCGACGCCCTCCCGGCGTCGTCGCGCCTGCGGATCACGCAGGAGCACGCCACCCACCCGACGACCGTCAACCAGCGCCGCTAGCGAGAGGATCCACATGGCTCCCGCGACCGTCGCGGGAGCCGAGGTCCGTCAGCAGTCGTCCCAGCGGGGCGGCCGGCGGATCACGTGGGACCGCGACTCGATCATCAACGCGATCCAGGAATGGGTCGCCACATACGACGACCCGCCCCGCGCGGCCGACTGGAACCCCTCGTCGGCCAAGTGGTCCGGACAGACCTGGCGCGTGGAGCGCTACCGCAAGGGCCGCGCCGACGGCACCCGGTGGCCGTCGCTCAACGCCGCCAAGCGCCCGTTCGACGGATCGCTCAACGCCGCGATCCGCGCCGCCGGGTTCGAGCCCGCCCGGCCCGGGCCGCGCCGTCGCGACGCCGTCGACCCCGCCCAGGCCGACCGCATCCAGATGCCGCCCGACGTCCGCGCCATGCTCGACGCGACGCTCGCCGCCGCACGCGACGCCGAGCAGCGCGTGGCGACGCTCACCGGACGGCTGGACCGGGCGCTGGCCCGCAACGCGACGCTCGTCGACGAGCGCGACGCCGCGCGCCGGTCCGCGTCGACCGTCGCCGCCGACGAGCACGATCGGGTCGCGGCGCGGTTGCGTCGGGCCGAGGACGAGCTGGAGCGCTGTCGGGCCGAGGCGGACGCGGCCCGGGAGGCCGAGGAGCGACTGCGCGAGCAGCTCGCGCGGACGACCGGGATCGACGCGGTCGCCGCCGAGCTCGCGTCGCTGCGGGCCGGGGCGGCGGACGACGACGGCCCGGTCGGCCCGGCGGTCCTCGGCGAGGCGGTCACCCGCCTGGCGGTCGCCCGTCGCGCCGGGGGCCGGGCCGCGGTCCGCGACGCCCTGTGGCAGGTCGCCCGGTCGGCGCTCGCGTGGCGGGCGCGGACGTGACGACGCCACCCCGTCGCCGCCGACCCCGTCGGGGCCGACGGGGTCAGGCGGCGACGGGGAACGCCTGGACCATGAGCGTGCGGACGAGGTCGTCGAGGAAGTCCTCGCGGCTGATCGGCGGGGCGTCCAGGACGTAGCGGACCGGCAGGTGCTGGGCGAGCTCGACCATGTTCCACGTGATCCGCTCGACGTCGTCGTGGACGAGCGCGCCGCGTCGCACCGCCAGCGCCTGGAAGACGAACCCCGCCAGCCGCGTGCGGATGCCGTGGACCGCGGCCGCCTGGTCGACCGGCGGCACGTTCTCCAGCAGCGCCCGCAGCAGGCCGGCCTGGTCCTCGAGCGCCGCGAGCGCGGCGTCCATCACCGTGCGGATCGCGTCGGCCGGCTCGGCCTGCAGCGCGGCGTGGCGCACCGCCGGCTCGAGCCGCTCGCCGAACCCGCCGACGAACCGGGCGGTCACCGCGACGAGCAGCTCGTCCTTGTCGGCGAAGTACCGGTAGAGGCTGCCGGGGCTCGCGCCGGCCTCGCGGGCGACGGCGTTCGTGCTCGCCGCGGCGTATCCGTCCCGCTCCAGAACGCGAGCGGTGGCGTCGATCAGGCGCTCGATCATGTCGCGCGATCGGGCCTGCCTCGGCTTGTGGCGGCGGTTCTCGGCCATCAGCCGAGTCTGGCACGGATGCGAGTGGAACACGAGCGGTCGCTCGCATTACCGTGTGATCGATGCATGAGTCGACTCCACGGGTGGCGATCATCGGGGCCGGGCTGTCCGGCATCGGGATGGCGATCGCGCTACGACGGGCCGGCGTCGAGGACGTCGTCGTCATCGAGCGCGCCGACGACGTCGGCGGGGTGTGGGCGCACAACACCTATCCCGGCGCCGCGTGCGACGTGCCGTCCTACGTCTACTCGTACTCGTTCGCCCCGCGCCGCGACTGGTCGCGGCCGTGCTCGCCGCAGGAGGAGATCCAGGGGTACCTGCGGGACGTCGCCCGCGACCACGGGGTGCTCGACGACGTCGTCACCCGCACCGAGATCGTCGAGGCCCGCTGGAGCGACGAGGCGTTCACGTGGACGCTCGACGCCGCCGACGGCCGGACGTTCACCTGCGACGTGCTGATCCCGGCGTGCGGCCAGCTGTCGCGACCGTCGATCCCGGCGCTGGAGGGCGCGGAGCGGTTCGCCGGGCCGAGCTTCCACTCCGCCGAGTGGGACCACGACCTCGACCTGGAGGGCCGGCGGGTGGCGGTCGTCGGCACCGGCGCGTCGGCGATCCAGTTCGTCCCCGAGATCGCGAAGGTCGTCGACCACCTCGACGTGTACCAGCGCTCCGCGCCGTATCTGCTGCCGCGCACGAACGCCCCGTACCCGACCGTCGTGCGCCGCGCGATCGAGGTCGTTCCGGGCCTGCAGCGTGCGCGGCGCGAGGGCGGGCGGCTGCTGCTCGAGACGCTCATCGCGGGGATGACGGTCGCACCGCCGATCCGGCGGGCGGTCGAGCTGACGTCCCGGGCCTTCATGGCCCACCAGACCCCGGACCGCGACCTGCGCGCCCGCACGACCCCCGACCACCCGTTGGGCTGCAAGCGGATGCTCTTCTCCAGCGCGTACCTGCCGGCGTTGGGCCGCGAGAACGTCGACGTCGTCGTCGACGGGATCGACCACGTCCGCGAGGACGGGATCGTCACCGCCGACGGCACGTTCCGGCCGGCCGACGTCATCGTGTGGGGGACGGGGTTCCACACCCGGTTCGTCGCGCCGATGCGGATCGTCGGCGGTGGGGGACGGGAGCTCAACGAGACCTGGGGCGACGCGCCGCGCGCGCACCACGGGATCACCGTCCACGGGTTCCCCAACATGTTCCTGCTGTACGGGCCGAACACGAACCTCGGCGTCGGGTCGATCGTCGAGATGCTCGAGGCGCAGTTCGGGTACGTCGTCGACGCGCTGCGACAGCTGCGGCGGCACGGCGCGCGGGCGATCGAGGTGGACCCGGCGGCGCAGGCGGTGTCGTGCGCGCGGGTGCAGGAGCGCCTGGACGGCTCGATCTGGACCGCGTGCTCGAGCTGGTACCGCGCCGCGGACGGGCGCGTCACGACGAACTGGCCGGGGTTCATGCGCGAGTACGCCCGCACGGTGCGCCGGGTCGACCCACGCGAGTACGCGTTCCACGGCGGGCCGGGGGACGAGCGGTCGTCGGTCGTCGGTGCGGGCGCGGCCGGGGCGGTCGGCGGGGTGACGGCGTGAGCGGTCGGGGGGAGCCCGACGTGCTCGCGGGCGCGGCGCCGCTCGGTCCCGGGTCGGTCACGTGGCGGTGCTTCGGGGACGCGCGCGGGCTGCTGCTGGCGTACCGCGCCGGGATCCTCCAGGCGATGCACCCGGTGATCTCGCGGGCGCTCACCGACGAGTCGGACTTCTTCGCCAACCCGTTCAACCGGTTGTCGCGGTCGGGACCGCCGATCCTGCGCGCGGTGTACGGCCCGGACCACGACGACGAGGCGCTCTGGATCCGCGATCGGCACCGGTCGATCCACGGCCGGATGCGCGACGGTCGCCGGTACCACGCGCTCGATCCCGACGCGTTCTTCTGGGCGCACGCGACGTTCTTCGAGGGCCAGATCGCCACCCAGCGCCTGTTCGGCACCCCGTTGACGCTGGAGGAGCGGCGTCGCGCGTACGCCGAGTCGATCACGTGGTACGCCCGCTACGGCCTGTCGATGCGCCCGGTCCCGCCGGACTACGACGCGTTCCTGCGCTACTGGGACCGGATGTTCGAGGAGACGCTGGCCGCCACCCCGGCCGCGACGTACGGCGTGGGCCGCATCCCGTACCTGCCGCCGCCGTCCGACGACGTGCCGGCGGCGGCGTGGGCGGCGCTGCGTCCGGCGTTGGTGCGCGGGGTGCCGTGGATCGGCCGCGGCACCCTGCCCCGCCGCGCCCGCCGGATCCTGGGGGTGTCGTGGACCCCGGCCGACGAGGCGGCGATGCGCGCGGTCCGTCTGGCGGTCCGCACCGCCTGGTCGGTGCTCCCGGCCGACGCGCGCCTGGTGCCGATCGCGCGGGACGCGTTCCGGCGCGAGCGGCGGGCGGTGGCGTAGGGGAGGGCGACGGGGCGCGCGTCACGGTTCGGGCGCGACGCCGGCGCCGGATCGGCACGATCGCCCCCTCGAATCGTCACGGGGGCCGGTCGTACCGTCGGCGCACGATGAGCACCGACACCGTCCCGGTCCCCGGCGAGCCGCACGTGCCGCCGCCCCCGTCGCGTCCCACGCGCCCGGTGGGTCACGAGGACGACCCCTCGCGCGACGTCCAGACCCTCGCGTCGGTCAACGGCCGCGCGGCCGGGTCGCTCCTGCTGGCGATGGCGTGGTTGCTCGGCCTGGGCAGCGTCGCCGCGATGGTCCTCGCCCGCCGTGCGCTGCGCGAGATCGACGCCGCCGACGGCCGGCAGACCGGCCGTGGCGTCGCCGCCGCCGGCTGGCTCCTCGGCCTGCTCGGGGCCATCCTCGGCCTCGTCGTGATCGGCATCCTGCTCTTCGGCGGCGACGACGTGTCGACGAGCGTCGACTTCCGCCTGACGGGGCCGTGAGCGAGGCGTCGCGCGCCTGGTCCGAGCACGCTGGAGGCGGTACGTTGATGAGCGATGGTGTGCCGCATCGATCCGACGATCGCCAGGGCCGCCTGCGGCGAGGCGGGCGTGGCCTGGCGGCCGTACGCCGCGGGCGCAACGACGATGTCGCGCGACTCATGGCGACGGTGATCTCGTTGGACGATCTCCCGGACGACGTGCGGCGCGAGCTCGGCCGACGGGCGGCCGAGGCCGGGCGCACGGTCGAGGAGCAGGCTCGGGAGGAGCTCATCGCGTCGACGGAAGGACGCTGGTCGACGCTCGCTCGCCGGCAGGCGGAGCGTCGGTCCGGCGCGTCGCTCGCGACCATCGTCGAAGCGGTACGCGACGCGCGTGAGCAGTAGCGGGAGGACGATCGTGCTCGACGCGAGCGCCGCACTCGCGTTGTTGGCGGGCGCGTCGCCAGACGTGCCGACCGTTCGAGCCGGGGCCGTCGCGACCGTCGACGAACGATTCGCCCGCACTGCGCGACGGTACGTCGACGTCATCACGTCCGACGGATGAGCATTCGGTCGGGTGGGTGGGTTGAACCTCGACCGCGTGCGGTGACGCTCCCCGACACCGGTTGAGCCTGGTTGGTGTCAGGGTCGGGGGCCGGGACGCGGTCCCCGATCTAGTCGTAGCCGCCGCTCTTGGTCGAGTTCCGTGTTGATCACCGTGCTCGAGCGCAGGGGCGTCCGCGGCGGGTGTTCTGGATCGATGAACTAGGGGCCCTGAGCCGGGTCAGACCGGTGGCGCGAGCGGGCGAAGACGTCCGAGCGCGGCGAGAAACTGCCTGGCCCACGGCCACCGTGCCGGCACCCCGGCCTGACCGTCGCACCGAGTAGGGGCACCTCACTCAGCGCCGGGTCAACCCACCTACCCGGTCGGGGCCGTGCGCGGGGGGACTTGCGCCCCTACGCTCGCCACATGTCGCGTCGGCTGCTCGTCGCCATCGCCGTTCCCGTCATCGTCGTCGGGGCGGTGGCGCTGGCGCTGTTCGAGCCGTGGCGCCTGTTCACCAGCAGCTACCTGGACGAGGCCGACCCCGGGGTGACCGTCGTCGGTGGCCATCCGGGAGCGAGCGCGACGTCCGAGGGCACCACCACCGGATCGGGTGCGGCGTCCTCCGACGTGACCCGGACCGGTCCCGGAGGCGGGCGGGCGGATCCGCCCGCCGCCGGACGGACGGTCCCGGCGCCGGGCACGACGACGTTGGCCACCGGGCGGTTCGTCGACGCCGAGCACGCCACCAGCGGTCAGGTGCGGATCACCCGGCTGGCCGACGGGCGTCGCTACGTCAGGATCGAGGACCTCGCGAGCAGCGACGGCCCCGATCTGCACGTGTGGCTCAGCGACGCGCCGTCCGGCGGGAAGTGGGGGTCGTACGACGACGGACGTCACGTGCGACTGGGCAAGCTCAAGGCCACCCACGGCAACCACAACTACCGCATCCCCGACGACGCCCGGATCTCCGCCATGCGCAGCGTCGTCATCTGGTGCGACCGCTTCAACGTGGCGTTCGGGACGGCGGCGGTGCGGTTGGGATGAGCGCACGGGCACGGGACGCGTCGGCGCGCCACCCGGCCGGCGTCCTACCATGGAGGGTCGCCCATGGCCGTGCTCATCGCCTCCGACCTGCAGAAGGACATCAACGGCAACCCGTTGTGGAAGGGGCTGTCGTTCAAGCTCGAGCGCCGGGACCGGATGACGCTGTCCGGACGCAACGGGGCGGGCAAGACGACGCTGCTGCGGATCCTCGCCGGGCAGACCGGGCACGACGGCGGCGAGCTGAGCTACGAGAAGAACGCCCGGGTCGTCCTGCACGACCAGCGGCCCCCGCGCGAGCAGGGCATCACGCTGCAGGAGTACGTCACGTCGGGACGGCAGGACCTCGTCGACCTGGAGGCGCGGCTCCGCGAGTACGAGCAGCGGATGGCCGACGGCGACCTCGACGTCTTCGACGCGTACGCCAAGGCGCAGACCGAGCTCGAGGCGCTCGGCGGTTACCGCTGGCGGGACGAGGCGGCCGACGTCATCCGCGGGCTCGGGTTCACCGACGCCGACCTCGACCGCAACCTCGAGACGTTCTCCGGCGGCCAGCTCACCCGGGCGTCGCTCGCCCGCGCGCTGAGCGCCAAGCCCGACCTGCTGCTCCTCGACGAGCCGACGAACCACCTGGACCTCGAGTCGCTCGAATGGCTCGAGAAGACCCTCGTGGCGTACGAGTCCGCGATCGTGCTCGTCGCCCACGACCGCTGGTTCCTCGAGGCGGTCGGCACGTCGGTGCTCGAGATCGAGGCCGGACGCGGCCGGTTCTTCGCCGGCACCTGGCACAACTGGCGCAAGGAGCAGGCCGCCCGCGAGATCGCGCTCGGCAAGGCGATCGCCAAGCAGGAGGCGCAGATCGCGCGGATGGAGGACTTCGTCCGCCGGTTCAGCGCCAAGGCGACGAAGGCCCGGCAGGCGCAGTCGCGGGTGAAGGCGCTCGACAAGATCGAGCGGATCACCCGGGACCCCAAGGACACCCGCACCATGGGCTTCCAGTTCAAGAAGCCCGAGCGCGCCGGCAAGATCATCTACGAGCTCGAGCACGGCCGGATCGAGGTGCCGCCGCCGACGATCGTCAAGGACCAGAGCACCGGGGCGACCCGCACGGTGTCCGACCCGAACGCCCGGGTGCTGCTCGACGACGCCGAGATCTGGCTCGAGCGGGGGGAGCACGTGTGCCTCGTCGGACCGAACGGGGTCGGCAAGACGACGCTCATCGAGACCCTCGCCGGCCGTCGTCCGCTCGCCGACGGCGTCATCCGCACCGGGCACAACGTGCAGGTCGGCTACCTGTCGCAGCACGGCGAGGAGCTCGACTTCCCCGGGGCGCGCACCGTCATCGAGGCGTGCATCAAGGCCACCGGGCTCAAGCCCAACGAGGCCCGGTCGCTGCTGGGCAAGTTCCTCTTCTCGGGCGAGGACGCCGAGAAGGAGCTCGCCGGCCTGTCGGGTGGCGAGCACAAGCGGCTGGGCCTGGCGGTCCTCGTCGCGTCCAACGCCAACGTCCTCATCCTCGACGAGCCGACGAACCACCTGGACATCGAGTCGCGCGAGGCGCTCGAGGACGCGCTGTCGGACTTCCCCGGGTCGCTCATCATGATCAGCCACGACCGGGCGCTGCTCGAGGTCGTCGGCACCCGCACGGTCGCCGTCGAGGACGGCGAGCTCCACAACTACCTGGGCGGCTGGCAGCAGTACGTCGAGGACCGCGAGGAGCGCAAGGCCGCCGAGCGCGCCGCGCGCGAGGCGGGCCGGCAGGCCGGGGGCGCGTCGACGGGTGGCGGGTCCGGTGCGACGGGGAGCGCGACCGACGGTGGTGGGGGAGCGGAGGGCTCCGGCCGGTCCGCATCCGGCAAGGGCCCCGGTCGCGGCGGGACCGGCGGCGCCGGGACGGGTGGCAAGGACGGCAAGGCCGTCGGCGGCAAGGGCGGCGGGACCGCGACCGCGCCGCCCCTGTCGAAGAACCGCCGTCGGCAGATCGAGCGGACCGAGGCACGGATCGAGCAGGCCGAGGCCGACCTCGCCACGCTCGAGGAGGAGCTCGCCGCGCCCGACGCCTGGGCGACGCCCGAGGCGACGGAGCGCAACACCGCCCGCCACGAGGCCGCCAAGGCCAAGGTCACCGACCTGTACGACGAGCTGGAGCGCATCTCCGGCTGACCGGTGGGGCGGGTCGGCGTCCGCCTCCGCCCGACCCCGCCCCCGATCGGCGGCGCCCCACCCGGGAGCCGGGCGCCGGATCTCCCTGCAAACGGGCCGGTCGGCGCGGCGCGCCGCTTCACACCTTCGTCACCCGACGGTCACCAGCACGTCACGGCGGCCGGCCGCGAGGAGCGCACGCTGTCGGGCATGAGCACCGACCCGCGTCCGGACGACCACCGCGGCGCACCCGACCGGTCCCACGTCGACCCGCGGCGGATGCCGGACGGCACGCCGCCGGAGGCGTCGCGGATCGACCTTCCCCCGGCGCTCAGCCGCTGCGACCTGCACGTCCACTCCACGGCGTCGCAGCTCAGCAAGCTCGGGGTGCAGCGCGCCGCCGGCCTGCCCGAGTGCGCGACGCCGCCCGAGGAGGTCTACGCGCTCGCCAAGCGGCGCGGCATGGACTTCGTGACGATCACCGACCACGACACGATCGCGGGCGCGCTCCAGATCGCCGACCGGCCCGACGCGTTCCTCGGCGAGGAGCTCACCGCGTGGTTCCGCGGCGAGCCGCAGGCGGTCCACGTGCTGTGCCTCGGCATCACCCCGGACGACCACGACTGGCTCCAGGCGCACCGCCACGACGTCGTCCGCTGCGCCGAGTACCTCCACGAGCACGAGATCACCACCGCGCTCGCGCACCCGTTCTTCTACGTCGAGGCCCCGCTCACCGCCCGGCACCGGCGGATCCTCACCGAGCTGTTCCCGATCTGGGAGACCCGCAACGGCTCGCGCGCCGCCGAGCTCAACCGTCCGGCGGCCGTCGTCGCCGAGACGCTCGGCAAGACCGGGGTCGGCGGCACCGACGACCACGCCGGCGTCGATATCGGGCAGACGTTCACCGAGACGCCTCTCGCGTACACCCCGGCCGAGTACCTCGCCCACATCCGGGCGGGCCGGGCGGTCGCGCGCGGCACGCAGGGCAGCGCCGCGCGCTGGGCGCACGCGGCGATCTCGATCGCGGCGCGGACGTTCGGCGTCGGCGGCGACGCCCCCGAGTCGGTCGTCCCCGGCCGCGACGCCCCGTCGCGTCCCCGTCCGCGCCCGCAGGCGATCGGGTCGATCGTGTCGCGGCTGCTGTCCGAGGCCGACGTGCGGCGCGGACGGCAGGGCGACGACGTCACCCCCGACGACGCCCGGGCGATGCTCGCCGCGTGGCTCGACGCGGTCGGCCTGGGGGACCGGGACCTGCCGGGCCTGCTCGCGACGCTGCAGGACGACCGGTTCGAGCACCACGACCTGGAGGCCCGGGCGCGCGCCGAGCACGAGCGCCGCTCGGCGGTCGCCACCGACGCGGTCGTCGCCGCCGTCGAGGGGCTCGCGGCCGGCGTCGACCCGGACCCGGCCGCGCTCGTCGCCGGGCTCGTCGACGCGCTCGTCCCGGTCATGCCGTACGCGCCGTCGGCCGCGTTCCTCGGCCGCGAGAAGCGCAAGCTCGAGGGGCGCGTCGACGGCGCGCGTCCGCGGGTGGCGCTCCTCGCCGACGGGATCGGGTCGACGCACGGCGTCACCCGGGTGCTCGCCGCGCTGCGCGAGCGCGGCGTCGACGGGTTCGACGTCGACGTCATCGGCACCGACGGCCCGGTCGACCGGCGCCTGCCGGCGGTCGCCGAGGTCGACGCGCCGTTCTACGCGGGCCTGCGGATCGGCGTGCCGTCCGTGCCCGCGCTCGTCGACACGATCGCCGAGGGGCACTACGACGTCGTGCACGTCGTGTCGCCCGGCCCGGCGGGGATCGCCGGGCTCGCGCTGGCGAAGGTCCTCGACCTGCCGGTGCTCGCGAGCTACCACACCGAGCTCGCGGCCTACGCGCGGCTGCGCACCGACGACGACCGCTTGGGGGACTGGGCGTCGCTCGCGACCGGGCTGTTCTACCTGCAGGCCGACGTCGTGCTCACCCCGAGCCCGCAGAGCGACGAGGCGGTCGCCGGCCTCGGGGTGCCCGCCGACCGGATCGGCCGGTGGGACCGTGGCGTCGACCTGACGCGGTTCGGGCCGGAGCGGCGCCGCGCCGACGTGCGGGACCGCCTGCGGGCGACCGCGCCGGTCGACGACCCGCTGCTCGTGCTCTACTCCGGGCGCCAGACCCGCGAGAAGGGCGTCGACCTGCTCGTCGACGCGTTCCTCGCCGCACGACGCCGGCAGCCACGCCTGCACCTGCTGCTGGCGGGCGGTGGTCCGGAGGAGGCGCTGCTGCGCGACCGCCTGGGCGAGCACGCGACGTTCCTCGGCTGGCTCGACGGCGAGGCGCTCGCCGACGCCTACGCCAACGCCGACGTCTTCCTCTTCCCCAGCCGGACCGACACCTTCGGCCAGGTGATCCTCGAGGCCCAGGCGTCCGGGCTGCCGGTGGTCGCCGTCGACGAGGGCGGCCCGCGGTCGCTCGTCGACGACGAGGTCGACGGGTTGCTGCGGCCCGCCGACGCCGACGCGCTCGCCGATGCCGTGGTCGCGGTCGCATCGGACCCGGGCTGGGCGGCGGTGCTCGCCACCGGCGGCCTGGAGGCGGCGGCCGAGCGGACCTGGGACGCGTCGATGGAGCGCCTGGCCGAGGGGTACCGCACCGCGCTCGCCGCGGGGACGCTCCGCGCGGCCGAGCGCGACGCGGCCGCCGACGCCGCCCACGAGGCGGCCCGCCCCGACGTGCGCCGCCGGGTGGCCTGACGGCGCGGGGCGGGCGCCGGGCCCCGCGTCGAGGACGACGGAGGCGCCCGGCTCCGGGGCGACGGGGCCGCCGGGGCGCGACGGAGCCGCCGGGGCGCGTCAGCGGCTCGTCGCGCCGCGGCGCTTGAGCTCGATCCCGGCGAGGACGTGGGCGACGCGCTCGCAGTCGTCGATCGCGTCCTCCATCGCGGTGTAGATGTCCTTCCACCGGATGACGAACAACGGGTCGAGCCCGTCGACGAAGAGCGAGCCGATCGCGTCGCGGCTCGTGCGGTCCGCCTCGTTCTCCAGGCGGTGGATCCGGACGAGGTGCGGCTCGGCGTCGTCGCCGGCGCAGAACGCCTGCAGCGCGTCGTCGACCGCGGCGCCCGCGGCGACGAGCAGCTCCGCCAGGCGGGTGGCCTGGTCGGTGGGGGCCTCGACCCGATACACCGCGAGCATGTCGCCGGCCGCGTCGGTGGCGTCGACGACGTCGTCGAGCGCGCCGGTCAGGCGGTACCCGTCCTCGGCGTCGAACGGCCACGGGCCGGGCGATCCCAGGCGCAGGTGGCGGATGACGTCGTGCGCGATCCGGTCGCCCTCGTGCTCGATCCGCGCGAGCTCCTCGGTCAGTCCGGTGCGGTCGGGGCACTCGGCGACGAGCGTCCGCAGGGTCGCCGTCGCCTGGACGATCGTCGATCCGAACCGGCCGATGAGGTCCGTCAACGGATCGACGTCCGACCCGGGCCCGACGGTCGGCGTACGGGTGGGGAACAGCGACATCGTGGCCCACGCTAGCGTCGCCGGAGCGTCCTGCCGACGGCGTTCACCGTCGGTTCACCGCTGGTTCACCGGACGGTAACGGCGGCGGGTCGGCCGGGCCCGAGACTCGGGGTCGATGAGCGGACCGGTGCGCACGACGTCGATCCAGGACCGGCCGGTGACGGCCGGCGCGATCACGGTCGCTCCGGTGGAGATCCGGCCGAGCGAGGGCCTGACCGTCGTCGACGGCCGCGTCGTGCCGCTGTCGGTCCGGGAGTTCGACCTCCTCATCGCGCTCGCCCGCCGGTCCGGGCACGTCGTGGCCCGCGACGAGCTGTTCGCGACCGTCTGGGGGCGCACGCTGCGCCGCGGCGACCGGTCGATCGACGTCTACATCCACAAGCTGCGCCAGAAGCTCGAGCGCGCATCGCCGGGCTGGGCGTTCATCCACACCCACATCGGGTTCGGGTACCGCTTCGCCCCCGAGCCACAGGTCGGCCCGTGAGCGCCGTGGCGCCCGGGCCGCCCGGAGCCCGCGTCGGAGGGCGTGCGGCATGACCGACGATCCAGCCGAGCACGAGGAGCCGCCGGTGTCGCCGCCGACCGTCGGGGCTAGCATGGCCGCCGTGAGCCCGACCGACCCCGCGGCCCCGGAGCCGACGCCGCTCCGGAGCCACTACGTGCAGCAGCTCGAGGCGGTCGAGCGGGGGGCGTTCACGACGCTCGACGTCGCGGTCGCCCAGGTCGACCGGGCGCTCGACGCGCTCGAGCACCAGGACATCGAGCTGGCGACGTTCATCATCAACGACGGCCCGCGGCTCAAGCACGCCCACGCCGCGGTGCTCAACGACATCATGTCGTTGCTCGTGCTGCAGGCCCCGGTCGCGGGGGACCTGCGACTCGTCGTCGCGCTCATCCACGTCATCAAGCACGTCGAGCGGATCGGCGACCAGTGCGTCAACGTCGCCAAGCTCATCCCGCTCACCGGCAACGAGCCGCCGCGGCTGCCGGAGGTCCTCGACGTCATCCTGCGGATGGGGCGCCTCGCCCGCGACGAGGTCGTGCAGGCCCGCCACGCGCTGACGTTGCGCGACGGCAACCTCGCCGCCGACCTGCGGCGGCGCGACCAGGAGCTCAACGAGCTCAATCGCACGGTGTTCCGTCAGACGGTCGAGCTCGGCAAGGACCTCGACACCCGCGAGTGGCTCCTCACGATGGCGATGGTCGCCCGGGCGTTCGAGCGGGTCGGCGACAACGCCGTCGACATCGGGGCCCAGGTCGTCTTCGTCGTCGACGGGACGTCGGCGACCACCACCCCGCCGCCGTCCGTCGACCCGGGAGTCGTCGACGACACCCCGGGCGCGTTCGGCGACGACGCCTGACGACGTCCGGGCGCGGTGTCGACGGCCGGTGCGGGACGGTGATCCGCTCCGGCATCCGGCCCGGAACGGGCCACCGGCGCCCGCGGGCGTCGTCGACCCGTTGCGGGCTCCGCCGGGCCCGGCGGAGCCCCGGGTCGGGCCGGCGGGGTCCCGGGGCTCACGTGAGACGTGCGCGGCGTCGGTTCGGCGCTCACCGACGTGGACGCGGACGACGGGGCTTCCCCCTGACCGCGAGCGACGTGGCGTGACGTCCGTCACCGGGTGATTCACAGGGCGTTCACACCCAGTAGACGAATCCGTAACAGCATGGCTCGCGTCGGTCGGGATTCTGCTTGGTGCAGCACCCCGACAGCAATCCAAGGAGCAGTCTTGAAGTCCCAACGAATCCTCGCGATGTCCGCGGTCTGCGGCGCCCTCGCGTTCGGACTGGCCGCGTGCGGAGACGACGACGACTCGGGCACGACCACGGCGTCCGGGACCGAATCCGGGCAGTCCTCGCTGTCGGGCAGCATCGCCGGCGCGGGCGCCAGCTCGCAGGCGGCGGCGAAGGAGGCCTGGATCGCCGGCTTCCAGACCGCCAACGGCGACGTGACGGTGTCGTACGACCCGGTCGGGTCGGGCGGCGGCCGCGAGCAGTTCATCGCCGGTGGCACCGCGTTCGGCGGCACCGACTCGGCGTTCAAGGAGGACGAGCTCGCCGACGCCCAGAAGCGTTGCGGCGGGCCCGACAACCTCATCCAGCTGCCGGTGTACATCTCGCCGATCGCGATCATCTACAACCTCGACGGCGTCGAGAACCTGCAGCTGTCGCCCGAGACGCTCGCCAAGGTCCTCAAGCAGGACATCAAGAAGTGGAACGACCCGGCGATCGCCGCGGACAACCCGGACGCCGAGCTGCCGGACACGGCGATCACCGTCGTGAACCGCTCCGACGAGTCGGGCACCACCGAGAACCTGCAGGAGTACCTGTCGGCCGTCGCCGGCGACACGTGGGACTTCGAGGTCAGCGGCGACTGGCCCGTCAAGGGTGGCGAGGCCGCCCAGGGCACGTCGGGCGTCGTGGAGGCCGTGGGCTCCGGTAGCGGCACGATCGGCTACGCCGACGCCAGCCAGGCCGGCGACCTCGGCGTCGCGACGATCAAGGTCGGCGACGAGTTCGTCGCTCCGACCCCCGAGGCGGCCGCCGCGGTCGTCGAGGCGTCGAAGCAGAACGACGACGCCGGCAAGTTCGGGTTCACGTACGAGCTCGCCCGCGACACCGACGCGTCGGGTGCGTACCCGATCGTGCTCATCTCGTACGAGATGGCCTGCACGCAGTACGACTCGCCCGAGGAGGCCGCGCTCGTGAAGGCGTTCCTCGGCTACGAGATCAGCCCGGAGGGCCAGGAGGCCGCCGCGAAGGCCGCCGGGTCCGCGCCGATCTCGGACGCGCTCCGCACGAAGTTCCAGCCCGCCATCGACGCGATCGGCGCCCAGTAGCGCCACCGCGACCGACCGGTGAACGCCGGCGCCACGCCCCGACGGGCGTGGCGCCGATCGACCGCGGGCCGTCGACCGACGGCCCGCGGTCCCGCGCACGACCGCCCGGAAGGACGTTCCCTTGAGCACGCCAGACATCACCGCCGATGCACCCCCCAAGGGGGTCAAGCGCCCCGGCGACCGGATCTTCACCGGACTCGCGACCGGGTCCGGCATCGCGATCCTCACCGTCCTCGCGGGCGTCGCGACCTTCCTCATCGTCAAGGCGTGGCCGGCGATCACCGCCGGATCCGACGAGATCAAGGGCGACGGCGGGCTCATCGCCTACATCGCCCCGCTCGCGTTCGGCACCGTCCTGGGGTCGCTCATCGCGATCGTCATCGCGGTGCCGATGGCGATGGCGGTCTCGCTCTTCATCAGCCACTATGCGCCCCGGCGACTCGCCCAGCCGCTGAGCTACGTCGTCGACCTGCTCGCCGCGATCCCGAGCGTCGTCTACGGCCTGTGGGGCATCGCCGTCCTCGGGCCGGCCGCCGTGTCGCTGCACGCGTGGCTCGCCGACAACCTCGGCTTCATCCCGCTCTTCTCCGGGCCGCCGTCGGTCACCGGCCGCACGATGCTCGTCGTCGGCGTGGTCCTGGCGGTCATGATCCTGCCGATCATCACCGCGATCACCCGCGAGGTGTACTCGCAGACCCCGCGCAAGCAGATCGAGGGCGCGCTCGCGCTCGGCGCGACCCGCTGGGAGATGATCCGGATGACGGTCCTGCCGTTCGGGCGCTCCGGCCTCATCGGCGGCGCGATGCTCGGCCTCGGCCGCGCGCTCGGCGAGACGATGGCGGTGACGATCATCCTGTCCGCCACCGGCACGGTGACGTTCGACCTCATCAGCTCCGACAACCCGTCGACGATCGCCGCGAACATCGCGCTCGACTTCCCCGAGTCCTCCGGGCTCGACGTCAACGTCCTCATCGCGTCCGGCCTGGCGCTGTTCGCGATCACGCTCGTCGTCAACATGATCGCCCGCACGGTGATCGTCCGGACCGAGAAGGCGTCCCGATGAGCTCGTCCCGCGACGACCAGACCACGCCGACCCACGCGCCCCCGGTGCCCGACGACCAGCAGCAGGGAGCGGGCCCGGACCAGCCCGGCGCCGCGGGCGATCGCGCCGCGGACCGCGGCGCGGCGGCCGCGCCGCCCGCGACGGGCGGCGCCCGACCGGCCACGACCGGCCCGCGGCCGACCGCGACGGCCGCGGCCGTCGGCGGTCCGACCGACGGCGTCGTCGCGCCGATGCGGCCGATCACCACCGGGTCGCTGCCGCGGCTCGCCCCGTGGCTCGTCACCGCCGCGGTGTCGGCCGTCGCGCTCGCGCTGATCCTCGCCGACGTGCTGGCGCCCGGCGTCGGCGCGGTCGCCGCCGCGATCGCGTCCGGGCTCGTCGTCTACGGCTGGTCCCGGGCGGTCGAGGGGCCGCGTCGCGCGCTCGACCGTGGCGTGACGTTCGCGGTCGCCGGCACGTTCCTCGTCGCGATCACGCCCCTGGCGTCGCTGCTCTACACCGTCGTGTCGCGCGGCCTGCCCCGGTTCGACACGGCGTTCTTCACCGAGTCCGGGCGCAACGTCGTCGGGGCCGGCGGCGGGGCCGAGCACGCGATCGTCGGCACGCTCATCATCACCGGCGCGGCGACGCTCATCTCGGTCCCGATCGGGATCATGGCCGCGATCTACCTGCAGGAGTACGGCAAGGGCCGGCTCAAGGCGGCGCTGACGTTCTTCGTCGACGTCATGACGGGCATCCCGTCGATCGTGGCCGGCCTGTTCGCGTTCGCGTTGTTCTCGATCTTCTTCGGGCCCGGCGTGCGGATGGGGATCATGGGCGCCGTCGCGCTGTCGGTCCTCATGATCCCGATCGTCGTGCGCTCCACCGAGGAGATGCTGAAGATCGTGCCGCAGCACCTGCGCGAGGCGTCCTACGCGCTCGGGGTGCCGAAGTGGCGGACGATCCTCAAGGTCGTGCTGCCGACGGCGCTCGCGGGCATCGTCACCGGCGTCATGGTCGCCATCGCCCGCGTCATGGGCGAGACCGCGCCGTTGCTCATCACCACCGGGGTGCTGTCGAGCACGAACACCGACCCGTTCGACGGGCGGATGCACAGCCTGCCGGTGTACGCCTACAACCAGTACAAGTTCCCGGGCGTCGACAAGCAGGCGTTCATCGACCGTGCCTGGGCCGCCGCATTGACGTTGATCCTCATCGTCATGTTGCTCAACGTCATCGCCCGACTCATCTACCGCCGTTACGGCACGGAGATCCGCTGATGTCCTCCACCCTCGCCCCGCCCCCGGTGCGGGCCAAGACCATCGACGTCACCGACCTGGACCTGTACTACGGCGCCTTCCACGCGGTGAAGGGCGTGACGATGAAGGTCGAGCCGAACAAGGTCACGGCGTTCATCGGCTCGTCGGGCTGCGGCAAGTCGACGTTCCTGCGGTCGCTCAACCGGATGCACGAGCTCATCCCGGGCGCGCGCGTGGACGGCAGCGTCGTCGTCGACGGCCAGGACATCTACGCGCCGAACGTCGACCCGGTCGCGGTGCGCCGCGAGATCGGCATGGTGTTCCAGAGCCCCAACCCGTTCCCGACGATGTCGATCTACGACAACGTCGTGGCGGGGGTCAGGCTCAACGGCCGGCGGATGAAGAAGCCCGACCTCGACGACATCGTCGAGCGATCGCTCCGCGGCGCGCACCTGTGGGAGGAGGTCAAGGACCGCCTCGACCGTCCCGGCCAGAGCATCTCCGGCGGCCAGCAGCAGCGGCTGTGCATCGCCCGGGCGATCGCGGTCGAGCCGGAGATCCTCCTCATGGACGAGCCGGCGTCCGCGCTGGACCCGATCTCGACCCTGGCGATCGAGGACCTCGTGCGTGAGCTCAAGGAGAACTACACGATCGTCATCGTCACGCACAACATGCAGCAGGCGAGCCGCGCCAGCGACTACACCGCGTTCTTCAACGTCGACGGGACGGGGCTCCCGGGCCACCTCGTCGAGATGGACACGACGGAGAGGATCTTCTCCAATCCCGCCAACAAGGCGACCGAGGACTACGTCAGCGGCCGCTTCGGGTAGCGCCGTCGGGGCGTCCGATCGAGGATGTGAACGGGTTGTGACGATTCGTCCGGACGGCGTCGATCCGGGTCGACGGCCGATACCATCGGGGTCGATGCAAGCGCCTACCTCCGGTCGTTCGCACTCCGACGTCGAGCGCTCGCCGCGCCCGGCCGCCGTGGCCGGCGACGGGCTCGGTGCGCCGCACGCCACCGTCCGCGTGGCGGTCATCGACGACGACAGCGGGTTCCTCCACGTCCTCGGCAAGCGGTTCGAGCGGCTCGGCTGGCAGCAGCGCGTGCTCGCCAGCCCGGTGCCGGTCGACGACCTCGTCGCGATGCGGCTGGGGGCCCTCGTCGTCGACCCGGCGATCCTCGGCCGTGCGGCCTGGGACTACCTGCAGGACGTCGTCGAGCGGATGCCGGGCCTGGCGATCGTGGTGTGCACCGCCCGGTCGAGCGTCGCGCAGCGCGTCCGCGGCCTGCGGATGGGCGTCGACGACTGGCTCGGCAAGCCGTGCCACCCCGAGGAGCTCGTCGCCCGGATCGAGGCGGTGCTCCGTCGCGGCCGGCGGGCCGACGAGCGGCACGATCGTCCGGCGCTCGTCAGTGGCGAGCTCGAGATCCGCGGCGACCAGTTCCAGGCGTTCGTCGAGGACCGCTCCGCCGAGCTCACGAAGCGCGAGTTCGAGCTCATCGACCTGCTCGCCGGGGCCGAGGGGCGCGTGCTGGAGCGCGAGGAGATCTACCAGCGGGTGTGGGGCTACGCGATGGCGCGCGGCGACCGCTCGGTCGACGTGTTCGTCCGCAAGCTCCGCCAGAAGCTCGAGAAGGCGTCGCCCGGCTGGAAGTACATCCACACCCACTTCGGGGTCGGCTACCGGTTCGCGCCCGAGCCGGTGGTCGAGGTCGCCGAGCCGAACCGCGTGATCGCCCCGCCGACCGAGCGGGCCGAGCGCGGCGAGGCGACGGTCGCGGTCGACGACGAGGCCACCGCGCGGGTCTGACGGCGTCCGGCTCACGCCGTGAGCCGGATCGTCATGACGTCCGAGAATCCGCCGTCGGGGTCGTAGCCGCGCATCATCGCGACGATCCGGGCGACGTACTGCTTCGTCTCGGCGTAGGGCGGGATCCCGTTGAAGCGCTGGACCGCTCCGGGCCCCGCGTTGTAGGCGGCCAGCGCGAGCTGGACCGACCCGAATCGGCGCAGCAGGCCCGCCATGAGCCGGGCCTGCGCGTCGATCGCCTGCGCCGGGTCGAACGGGTCGCGCAGCCCCATGCCACGCGCGGTGTCGGGCATGAACTGGGCGATCCCCTGGGCACCGGCGCTCGACACCGCCCGCGGGTCGAACCCGGACTCCTGGCGCAGCTGCGCGGATAGCAGCGCCGCCGACACCTTGTGCCGGATGCTCGCCGAGCGGATGAGGTCGCGGAACCGTTGCGGCACCCACGGCGGGATCGTCGACCGGGACGTCGCGCCGCGATCGGACGCGCCGGTCGACGCGGTCCGGGTCGTGGTGGGCCGGGCCTCGAGGCTGCTGCCGACGTTGAGGCGCAGCTCGAAGTGCCACGGCTCCCAGTCCATCGGCCGGACGAACCCGAACCGGCGACTGTTGGCGAGCAGCCAGCCGTAGGCCCCGGGCGGCCCGATGTCGAGCGCGATCCCCAGGCGGTGGTTGCTGCGCCCGGGAGGGGCGACCCACTTCGGGTCCGGGTTCTTCGCGAACAGGGCAGCCTGCTCCGCGTTGGAGCGGAACCCGCTGACGACCATGAGGTGGTGCCCGGCCTTGCGGGCTGCGGCCGCCATCCGGTCGTAGGCGACCGCGACGTCCGGCCGCATCGGCTTGCCGTCCCGGCGCGCGAGTGGACCGCGGTACTCGTTGCCGGTCAGGTCTCCCGGGGACGCGGCCGCCGGCGGGGACAGCTGCGCGGTCGCCGACACGCCCGGTCCCAGGCGCACCCCGGCCACCTCGGCGGGGGCGGGGGCGCTCACGCGGACGGTCAGCGGCCCGGCATCGTCGGGAGCGCCTTCGGGGAAGGTGATCTCCAGGCGACCATCGATGCCGTTGCGGGCCGCCGCCCGTCGCGCCGCATCGCGGGCCCGTTGCCGGAACCGCTCCAGGCTGAGCGTGGCCGGTACGCCGGCCCGGTCCGGCCAGTCCACCCGCATGCGGTCGGCGGCGGCGAGCGCCGCCATGTCGACCGCCCGCTGATCGTCCTCCCGCGAGCCCATCGCGGCGGCCGCCGCGCCGAGCACGCCGGCCACGACGATCGCGATCAGCAGGCCGGTGATCACGAGCATCAGGGCCTGGCCCCGCTCGCCGGGCGGCGGATCGGCGGCCACCGGCCGATCGGTGCAGGGCGCGGTGCGACGGACCTGAGACCGCCCGGTCCACCCGGCCCGCAGCAGGCTCCGTGCCACGGGGCCGGTCGGCCGGGGCACCGGCAGCACCCGCACGCGGTGGCGGGCGAGCGTCACGCGGCAGGCGGCGATCGCCGCATCGGACCCGGCCGCGTGGACGGTGCCGGAGGACTCCAGCAGCGGCAGCATCTCGGGGCCCCACGGCCCGGCGAGCACGAGCGTCACCGGTCCGTGCTCCGCCTGCCGCAGCCGCCAGACCGCGGCGGCGGCCTGGCCGTCGTCGGCGGGGAGCGTGACGCGCACGATCCGACCGGACGCGCGGGCGTCGAGTCCCTCACCGTCGATCCGTGCGGCGATGCGCCGTGCGCGGGCGGTGGCGCTCCCGCCGGGGCGGGCAGGGATGGTGCTCCACACCGCCAGGATCGGCACGGCGCGCCGTCCGGCCGGGCCCCGCCACGCCACGACGCTCGCGCCGGCCAGCTCGGCGCGATCGGCGGGGGCCAGGACGACGCTCAGGCCTGCGGCGCCCGGGTCGGGGTGGCTTGCCGAGGGCTCGTCCGCGGCGTCGGGGACGGCGGCGCTCGAGTCCGTGGCCGCCCAGCCCGTGGCACCGGGGCCGGGGGCCGCAGAACCCGTGGCACCGGCGTCCGTGGCGGCATGGTCGGCGGCATCGTGTCGATCGTGCGGGCCGCCGACCGGACGACCGGCCTGCGGCGCGGGCCGCAGCAGGAACCCGGTGATCGGCGACATCAGCGGGATCCCTCCGGCCGGGCGTGCACGGTCTGAGTGGCGTCGAACCGGGCCACGAGCGCCCGCGGCCCGGACGCGCGCACGCGGACCGACACCCGGTCGCCACGCACCCGGACGCGCAGCCGGTCGGCGGGGACGTCGGGGACCGCGGCCTTGGCGGCGGCGGACGGATCGCGTCCCTGCATCAGGGCGATCCCGGCGGCGTGCGCGGCCATCCCGGCCGACTCCTGCGCATCGTGGGCGCGCAGCGCCACGGTCACGACGAGCAGCGCGATCGCCACGAGCGGCGCGATCGCCACGGTCTCGACCGAGGCCTGACCGACCTCGCCGGGCGGGACGACGGTGCGACGAGGGCCGCCGCTTCCGGCGGGGTTCGTCCCATCGTCCGGCGTCTCTCCGTCGGCGGCGACCGTCCGGCCGGTCGTCCCGAGGTCGATGTCCACCGCGTCGGGACCGCGGCGGCGCGGCGTCGTGCCGGCGTCGGCTGCGCCGATCGGGCGTGTCATCGCTGAGCCTCCAGGTGGGCGCTCCCGCCGACGGTTCCCAGGGACCAGGGCAGGATGCGGGGGACGGGCAGCCGCACGCGGACCGTGTCGCCGCTGCGTCGCACGGTTGCCCGGCGGCCCCCGATCGGGGCGGCACGGCGGACCGCGGCGACCGGGTCTCCACCGACCGCGGCCGCGCGCGCACCGGCCCGCGCCGCGGTCCCCGCCGACCACGCCGCGTAGCCGGCGAACGCGGCCTGCACCAGCGCGAGGATCAGGAGCACGAGGAGGGGGAGCAGCGCAACGAGCTCGACCGAGGCCTGGCCGTCCTCGCCGTCCCGGTCGTCGCGGTTCGGGCGGGGAGCTCGCGCAGGTCGTCCGGGTCCTGGGAGCGGACCACGCAACCGGCGGCGGGCCGGGGGAGACGGTCGGGGGCACGGCATGCGGCCACCATCGCCCGCGGACCTGTGACGGATCGAGGGGGCGTCCGTGCCGAAAGCGTGCCGATCCGGTGCCGGTATGCTCGCCTCCGTGACCGCTTCCGGCCTGCGCACCGCCGCGATCGTCATCGCGATCGCCGTCGCCGTCTGGGCGATCCCGTCCGGGGACCGCAGCGCCGACGCGATCGGCGCCGCGCTCAGCGCCCTGATCCTCGCCGCGTTCGTCGGCATCGGGGTACGGCTGTACCGCGAGGGGCGCGGCCGGATCGAGACGCTCGGCGACGCGCACCGCGTGCTGCTGTACGGCGCGATCGGACTCGTCGTCGTCGCGATGGCCGCGCGGCCGTCGATGGTCGACACCGGACCGGGCACGCTCCTGTGGATCGTCCTGCTCGGCGCCGCCGTCGCGATGGGCGCCGCGGTCTTCCAGCGCTGGCGCGAGGTCGCCTGACCGGGTAGCGCGGCGGCCTACGATGAACGGGTGGCCGCCAAGTCGATCGTCCTCTTCGCCCTCGCGGCGGTCCTCGAGATCGGCGGCGCCTGGCTGGTCTGGCAGGGCATCCGCGAGCACCGCGGCCTGATCTGGGTCGGCGCCGGGGTCATCGCCCTCGGGCTCTACGGGTTCGTCGCGACGCTGCAATCCGACGCCGAGTTCGGACGGATCCTCGCCGCCTACGGCGGGGTCTTCGTCGCGGGTTCGCTGGCCTGGGGGATGGTCGCCGACGGTTACCGCCCCGACCGCTGGGACCTCACCGGTGCCGCCGTGTGCTTGGCGGGGGTCGGGCTCATCATGTACGCGCCGCGCGCCTGAACGACACAGCCGGCGGTCGACGCTTGGGCCTGACATTCGCACGATCGTTAGAGTATTGGCATGTCCGCCGACTCGTGCGACCTCCTCTGCCTCGACCTCGAGAAGGCCGAGGCACTGCGCCGGGCCCGGCTTCAGCCGGCCGAGGCCGACCGGGTCGCCGTGAGCGCCGCGGCGCTCGGCGATCCGACCCGCGTCGCGCTCGCTCTCGCGCTGCAGGGCGGCGGCGACCTCTGCGTGTGCGATCTGTCGTGGATCGTGGAGCGGCCCGAGAAGGTCGTGTCGCATCACCTGCGCAAGATGCGCACCGCCGGTGTCGTCGGATCGCGTCGCGACGGCCGGATGGTCATGTACGCCCTGACCGACGCGGGCCGCCGCATCCTCGCGGCCCTGGTCCCGGACGAGGTCACCGCATGACCGATGCCTGCGGCTGTGAGAGCGAGGTGCCCGTCGACGGAACGGTCCCGAAGCTCCGCGAGGTCCGCGAGATCCAGCTCGCCGTGGTCGCAGGCGTGCTGCTCACCGCCGGCGTCGCGGTCGGGAGCGGAACCGCTGGGACGGTCCTCGCGGCGCTGGCGTTCGTCGCAGGCGGACTGACGTTCGTCCCGCAATCCGCCCGCGCCCTGGTGCGGGGTCGCCTGTCGGTCGGGACGCTGATGATGATCGCCGCGATTGGCGCGATTCTCCTCGGCGAGCTCACGGAGGCCGCGATCCTCGCGTTCCTCTTCGCGATCTCCGAGGCGTTGGAGAGCTACGCCCTGACCCGCACCCGGCAAGGGCTCCGCGCACTGATGGACCTCGTTCCGGACCGCGCGACCGTCCGTCGGGGCGGTGACGAGGTCGACGTCGATCCCGCCGAGCTCGTCGTCGGCGACGTGTTGGTCGTCAAGGCGGGCGAGCGCATCGCGACCGACGGCAGGATCCGTCAGGGGCGCTCCGCGCTCGACCAGTCGGCGATCACCGGCGAGTCGGTGCCGGTCGAGCGGGGGCCCGGCGACGACGTGCTCGCCGCGGCGATCAACGGCGGCGGCGCGCTGGAGGTCACCGTCACCGCCCGCGCCGGGCAGAGCTCCCTCGCCCGCGTCGTGCGGATCGTCGAGGAGGCCCAGGACCGCAAGGGCCGGGGACAGCGCCTCGCCGACCGCGTCGCGCGCCCGCTCGTGCCCGGGGTCCTGGTCGTCGCGTTCCTCGTCGCCCTTGTCGGGTCGTTGGTCTCCGGCGACCCGGGCGAGTGGATCAACCGCGCCCTCGTCGTGCTCGTCGCCGCGTCGCCGTGCGCGTTCGCGATCGCGGTGCCGATCACCGTCGTCTCCGCGATCGGTGCGGCGACCCGCGCCGGGGTGCTGATCAAGGGTGGAGCTGCGCTCGAGGCGCTGGCGTCCGTGCGGACCGTCGCGCTGGACAAGACCGGCACGCTGACCCGCAACCAGCCGACCGTGATCGGCACCCTCACCATCGACGGCTCGACCAGGGGGGACGTGCTCGCAGTCGCCGCGGCGCTGGAGGGTCGCAGCGACCACCCGCTCGCCGCCGCGATGCTGGGCGCGATCGATCGAGCGCCCGTCGCGCAGGACGTGCAGAACGTCGCAGGGAGCGGCCTGATCGGCACCATCGACGGCACCGTGGTCCGTCTCGGCCGCCCGGGCTTCGTCGACCCTGGCGCGCTGGCCGACGACGTCGTCCGGCTGCAGGAGCAGGGCGCGACCGTCGTGCTCGTGGAACGGGCCGGCCACACGATCGGCGCGGTCGCCGTCCGCGACGAGCTGCGTCCCGAGGCGGCCGAGGCCGTCGCGCTGCTGCGCACCGTCGGCGTGGCGCAGGTTGCGATGCTCACCGGCGACAACCACGCCACCGCCCGGGCCCTCGCCGCCCAGGCCGGCATCGACGACGTCCGCTCCGAGCTGTTGCCCGAGGACAAGCTCACCGCGGTCCGTGACCTCGGCACCCGTCGGCCGGTCGCCATGGTCGGGGACGGCATCAACGACGCCCCGGCGCTGGCGTCTGCGCGGGTCGGGATCGCGATGGGCGCGGTCGGCTCCGACGTCGCGATCGAAACGGCCGACGTCGCGCTCATGGGCTCTGACCTGCGGGCGCTTCCCGACGCGATCGGCCACGCCCGGCGGGCCGACGGGATCATGCGCCAGAACCTCGCGCTCTCCGCCGCCATCCTCCTGACGCTCGTGCCGCTCTCCGCCCTGGGGATCCTCGGCTTGGCGACGGTCGTGGCCGCCCACGAGCTCGCCGAGCTGCTCGTCATCGCCAACGGCGTCCGTGCCGCTCGCCGGCCCCGCCGCGCCGACCCTGCAGCCCGGTCGTCGCGCTCCGTTCTCGCCGGATCACCGACGTCCAGGACCTCGAGCGACGTGGGGGCCAGGACGATCAGTGCGCGGCCGCGAGTTGGCCGGAGAGCGCATCGTGCAGGTCGCTGGAGGGCTGGTTGAGCCCGGTGATCTGCACGGTCTTGCCCTGTCGCTCGTACTTGTGGGTGACGGCGTCGAGGGCGGAGACGGCGGAGGCGTCCCAGACGTGCGCGCCCGTCATGTCGATGAGGACGTGGCTGGGGTCGTCGGGGTGGTGGAACGCGTCGGTGAGCTCCTCGTTGGACGCGAAGAACAGCTCGCCCTGCACGTTGTAGATCACCGAGGCGCCGTCCGGGGAGACGGTGCGTTCGACGTTGAGGAGGTGCGCGACGCGGCGGGCGAAGATCGCCATCGAGGTCAGGACGCCGACGCCGACCCCGATCGCGAGGTTGTCGGTCGCGACGGTCGGGATGACGGTGAGGACCATGACGACGGTCTCGCCGGCCGGCATCCGCTTCAGGGTGGCGGGACTGATGCTGTGCCAGTCGAAGGTGGCGTAGGCGACGAAGACCATGACCGCGACGAGGGCGGTCATCGGGATCACGGAGACGACGTCGCCGAACCCGACGACCATGATCAGGAGGAACGTGCCGGCGGAGAACGTCGAGATGCGGGTCCGGGCTCCGGAGACGCGGACGTTGATCATCGTCTGGCCGATCATGGCGCAGCCGGGCATGCCGCCGAAGAAGCCGGTGACGACGTTCGCGATGCCCTGCCCACGACTCTCGCGGCCCTTGTCCGAGGGGGTGTCGGTGATGTCGTCGACGAGACGGGCCGTCATCAGCGACTCGAGCAACCCGACGGCGGCGAGCGTGGCGGAGAACGGCAGGATGATCGTCAGCGTCTCGAGCGAGAACGGCACCGACGGGATACCGAGCAGCGGGATCGTGGAGGGCAGCTCGCCCTCGTCGCCGACGTTGGTGATGTCGATCCCGCCGGCGACGACGATCGTGGTCAGGAGCGCGATGGCGACCAGCGGCGACGGGATGGCCGGAACGAAGCGCGGAAGGATGAGGATGATCGCCAGGCCGGCCGCGACAAGGACCCAGCCGAGTAGGCCATCACCGGTGAGGTGGTCGACCTGGGAGAGGAAGATGAGGATCGCCAGGGCGTTGACGAACCCGGTCATCACGGCCTGCGGGACGAAGCGCATGAGCTTCGCGATCCCGAGCCCGCCGAGCGTGATCTGGATGGCGCCGGCGAGGATCGCGGCGGCGAAGAGGTACTCGACGCCGTGCTCGTCGACGAGTGGCACGACGACGAGGGCCATCGCGCCGGTGGCGGCGGAGATCATGGCGGGGCGGCCACCGACGATCGAGATCGCCACGGCCATCGTGAACGAGGCGTAGAGGCCGACCTTCGGGTCGACGCCGGCGATGATCGAGAACGAGATCGCCTCGGGGATCAGCGCGAGCGCGACGACGAGGCCGGCCAGCAGCTCGACGCGGAGCACCTTGCGGGTCGGGAGGGCGAAGGACGGACGTCGCCGCCTCGGCGACACGGGGGTGGTGGACATGCAGGACCTCGCTGCAGACGGGCGCGGGGGCGCGGGAACGGTCGATGTGCCGACGGCCACGGCGGGCGGTCGGCGGGGAGTGGCGCGGCCGTGGGCATCGCGCCGGGCGGCAGGAAGATCGCGGCGCCCGGCGCAGCGTGCTTCATGCAGGCTGGGCCAACAGTAACGTAAGGGAAGGGTTGGTCGTTCGGTCCGTGTCCGACGTCACAGTTTGCGGTTGCCCTCCGCTGCGCCCTGCAACGCCCGCCTAGACTTCTGCCCGTGATCGACCCTGATCAGACGCACCAGATCGGTGAGGTGGCCGACCGCGTCGGCCTCTCGCTGCGGACCGTGCGGTACTACGAGGAGCAGGGCCTCGTCGTCCCCGAGGCCCGGACCGAGGGCGGATTCCGGCTCTACACCGAGCGGCAGATCGACCGGCTGTTCCTCGTCAAGAAGATGAAGCCCCTGGGGTTCTCGCTCGACGAGATGCGTACCATGTTCGACGCCAGGGAGAGGCTCGAGGACCGCGAGAGCCCCGCGGGGGCGCGGACCGCCGCGCGCAAGACGATCGCGACGTTCGCCGACCAGGTCGACGAACGCACCGCCAAGATGCGACGCATCCTCGAGCAGAGCGAGCAGTTCGCCCGCGAGCTCCGCGACGACGCTTGAGCACCCACCGCCGTCCTCCGCCGGCCGCCTGCGGAGGGTGACTACACGGGCTTCGTGGCGCGGACGATCGCCGAGCCGGCCTTGGCGTGCACGCGATGGGTCTCCTGGATCTCGACGTCGACGAAGCCCGCGGCCGCGAGGGCGTCCTCGAGCTCCCGGCGGGTCAACGCGCCGGCGATGCAGCCGGTGAACCGCTGCATGTCCCGCTTGGTCGCGTCGTCCATGTCGGGGTCGGCGATCACGTCGGACACGGCGAAGCGGCCGCGCGGCTTGAGCACGCGGGCGGCTTCGGCGAGGACCCGGCCCTTGTCGCCGGCGAGGTTGATGACGCAGTTGGAGATGACGACGTCGACGGAGGCGTCCTCGAGCGGGAGGTCCTCGAGGTAGCCCTTGCGAAACTCGACGTTGTCCAGGCCGGCGTCGGCGGCGTTCCTACGGGCCTGGTCGAGCATCTCGTCGGTCATGTCGATCCCGATCGCGCGGCCCGTGGGGGAGACGCGGCGGGCGGAGATCAGGACGTCACCGCCGGTGCCGGAACCGAGGTCGAGGACGACGTCACCGTCCCGCAGCGCGGCGACGGCGGTCGGGATGCCGCAACCGAGGGAGCCGGCGATCGCCTGGCCGCCGTCCTTCGCGGTCTCCTCGTCGTAGAGCGCGGCGCCAAAGACCTCGGTGCCGTGCTCGTCGGTCGTGGCGACCGCGGGGCCGCAACAGCCCGCTCCCTGCGTGGCGGCCTGCGCGTACTTGGCGCGGACCTCCTCGCGGAGCTGCTCGTCGGTCAGGGTACGGCGGTCGGTGGTGCCCATGAGGAGTCCTCTCGGGTGGGGGGGGTCAGCCGAGCCAGGCGTGGAGCTCGCCGAGCGCGTCGGGCAGGACGTAGTAGTAGGCCCACAGGCCCTGACGCTCGCTGTCGACGATGCCGGCGTCGCGCAGCTTCTTGAGGTGGTGGGAGAGCGTCGACTGGGAGACGTCGAAGAGCGGGACGAGCTCGCAGACGCAGACCTTCCCCGCGTGCTTGCGGAGCACGTCGACGAGCTGCAGTCGGATCGGATCACCGAGGGCCTTGGCGACATCGGCCAGGCGGATGGCCTTCTCGCGGTCGACGTCGGGGTAGACCACGGGCTCGCAGCACGGCGCGCCGGCGGCGCGCTTGGTCTTCGGCTCCAGCTGCAGATCGACGTTCATCGAACTACGACGGTACACAAAAGAATCACGTTTGTCGATTGCATCGACATTCATCGCTCGATACGGTTTCCGGGATGGCGACCGCCACCGAACCCGCCGCCTCGGCCGACGTCCCGGTTCTCCGGCGTCTCTCGACGCTGGACCGCTTCCTGCCCGTCTGGATCCTGCTCGCGATGGCGTTCGGGCTCGGTCTGGGAGCCGCGATCCCGTCGATCAACGAGGGCCTCGACAAGCTCCGGATCGGCACGGTGTCGCTCCCGATCGCGCTCGGGCTGCTGCTCATGATGTACCCGGTGCTGGCGAAGGTCCGGTACGGGGCCGTCGCCCGCGACCGCTCCCCGGAGACCGCGAAGCTGCTCGGCGCGTCGCTGGTGCTCAACTGGGTGATCGGGCCGGCGTTGATGTTCGCGCTGGCCTGGATCTTCCTCGCCGACCAGCCCGAGTTCCGGACCGGACTGATCATCGTCGGGCTCGCTCGATGCATCGCGATGGTGCTCATCTGGAGCGATCTGTCGTGTGCCGACCGTGAGGCCACCGCGTTGCTGGTGGCGATCAACTCGGTCTTTCAGATCGTCGCGTACAGCGTCCTGGGCTGGTTCTACCTCACCGCCCTGCCGGACCTGCTGGGCCTCGACTCCCAGGGGTTCTCGATCGGGATCTGGGAGGTCGCGCGGACCGTCCTGATCTTCCTCGGCATCCCGTTGATGGCCGGTGCCCTCACGCGGTACGTCGGTGTGCGGCGGATGGGCGAGGCGGCGTACGAGTCGCGGTTCCTGCCGAGGATCGGGCCGTTCGCGCTCTACGGCCTGCTGTTCACGATCGTGATGCTCTTTGCGATCCAGGGCGACGCGATCACCTCCGAGCCCCTGGACGTCGTGCGGATCGCACTGCCGCTGCTCGTCTACTTCGCGTTGATGTTCTCCGCCGGCCTCGCCGCCGGACGGCTCATCGGCGCGACCTACGCCCGCACCGCATCGCTGGCGTTCACCGCCGCGGGCAACAACTTCGAGCTTGCGATCGCCGTCGCGATCGGGGTCTTCGGCGCGACATCCGGCCAGGCGCTCGCCGGCGTGGTCGGTCCGCTGATCGAGGTCCCCGTGCTCGTAGGCCTGGTCTACGTCGCGCTCTGGATCCGCCGGCGGTGGTACCCGGCCGAAGAGGCCGCCGCCCGCCGCGGCGATCCGCCGGCGCCGCGTCCCGAACCCCGTCCCGTCTGCACCCCGTCCGGAGTCTGAATTCCATGCGCCACGTGCTCTTCGTCTGCAACCACAACGCCGGCCGGTCCCAGATGGCCCATGCGTTCTTCGACCGCTTCGCCCCCGACGACGTCCGTGCGGAGTCCGCCGGAACCCAACCCGCCAAGGCGGTTTGGCCGGTCGTGGTCGAGGTCATGTCCGAGGTCGGGATCGATCTCTCGCAGGCGACGCCGACGAAGCTGACCACCGAGATGCAGCTGCACGCCGACTGGGCGGTGACGATGGGCTGCGGCGACGCCTGCCCGTTCGTTCCCGCCGTGGTGCAGGAGTGGGACATCGTGGACCCCTCGATGCTCCCGATCGAGTGGGTCCGAGAGATCCGCGACGAGGTCGAGCAGCACGTCAAGGACCTCCTCGTCGAGCACCTGAACGAGATCCGCACCGATCGCACCGCGCACCAGTTGCGTCTGGAGCGCCTGCTCCCCGCGGTTCGCGACGAGCTCGCAGCGGCCTACTCCGATCAGCAGATCCGTACCTGTGCCGACCGGGTGCTCACCGACTACGACGACGCCGCCGTCCGCGGGCACGTCATGGTCCTGGCCCAGCGCAGGGTGCAGGACTGCCTGGCCGCCGGGGGTTGCTCGTGAGCATCCGCGTCGGGATCAACGGGTTCGGCCGCATGGGGCGCCTGGCCCTGCGTGCCGGTTGGGGCCGCGAGGACCTCGAGTTCGTGCACATCAACGAGATCGCCGGGGACGCCGCCACTGCGGCGCACCTGCTCGAGTTCGATTCCGTCCACGGCCGCTGGACCCGGGAGATCACCACGGACGGTGACTCGGTGACGATCGACGGGGTGAGGCTGAGCTACAGCGCGCACCCGACGCCCGGTGAGGTGCCGTGGGACGAGCTCGGGGTCGACGTGGTGCTCGAGGGCACCGGTCGGTTCAAGACCCAGGCGACGTTGGATCCGTACTTCGGGCGCGGGGTGCGGAAGGTCATCGTCGCCGCCCCGGTCAAGGACGGCGGCGCCCTGAACGTCGTCGTCGGCGTCAACGACCACCTCTACGACCCGCAGGTCCACGATGTCCTGACCGCCGCGTCGTGCACCACGAATTGCCTGGCACCGGTCGTGAAGGTCATCCACGAGGGCCTCGGGATCCTCCACGGGGCGATCACGACGCTGCACGACCTGACCAACACGCAGACGCTGGTCGACGCACCGCACAAGGACCTCCGCCGTGCCCGCGCTGCCGGCATGTCGCTCATCCCGACGACGACCGGGTCGGCGACGGCGATCGGGCTGATCTTCCCCGAGCTGCAGGGCCGGCTGGACGGCGTGGCGATCCGGGTGCCGCTCCTCAACGCCTCACTGACCGACGCGGTCTTCGAGGTCGCCCGCGAGACCACGGTCGAGGAGGTCAACGACCTGCTCCGTGTCGCGGCCGACGGGCCCCTCCAGGGGATCCTCGGGTACGAGACCCGGCCGTTGGTGTCGGTCGACTTCAAGGACGACCCGCGGTCGGGGATCGTCGACGCACCGTCGACGATGGTCACCGATCGGACCCAGGTGAAGATCCTCGCCTGGTACGACAACGAGTGGGGCTACGTCAACCGCTGGGTCGAGCTCGCCGGCCAGGTCGCCGCATCACTGGGGCCGCGACCGTGAGCACCGCCCCGGCGGCTGCGGGGCGTGGGGGTGATCTGCGCAACTACGCCGTCGTCACCGGCGCGTATTGGGCGGACACGATCGCCGACGGCGCGATCCGCGTCCTCGTCCTCTTCTACTTCTACGAGCTCGGCTACAGCCCGCTGCAGGTCGCGTCGCTGTTCCTCTTCTACGAGGTCTTCGGGATCATCACCAACCTCGTCGGCGGCTACGTCGCCGCCCGCTGGGGCCTGAAGTCGACGCTGCTGGGCGGCCTGTCGTTCCAGCTCGCGGCGCTGGCGATGCTCGCGCTCGTGCCGGAGTCGTGGCTCGTCGTCGCGTACGTGATGGTCGCCCAGGCGCTGTCGGGGATCGCGAAGGACCTCACGAAGATGTCGTCCAAGAGCGCCGTGAAGCTCGTGGTGCCCCAGGACACTCCGGGGGCGCTCTACCGGTGGGTCGCGATCCTCACCGGGTCCAAGAACGCGCTCAAGGGTGTCGGGTTCTTCATCGGCGGACTGCTCCTCACCGTCATCGGATTCCAGGCCGCGCTGGGGTGCATCGCCGGCCTCGTCGCCGCGGGCCTCGCCGGGACGCTGCTGCTGATGCGCGGCGACCTCGGCGCACCGGACGCGTCGGCGAGATTCCGGCAGATGTTCTCCAACAACCGGTCGGTGAACCTGCTGGCGGGCGCGCGGATCTTCCTCTTCGCCTCTCGTGACGTCTGGTTCGTCGTCGGGCTGCCGGTCTACCTGCGAACGGTCATGGAGTGGTCGTTCTGGCAGGTCGGGATCTTCATGGCCGTGTGGACCATCGGCTACGGCATCGTCCAGGCCCTTGCCCCGCGGTTCGTGAAGGACCCCGACGGGCGCACCGCCGCGAAGCTCGCGTTCGTGCTGGCCGCGTTCCCCGCCGCGATCGCGATCGCCATGAGCACCTCGATCGACCCCGATGTCGTCATCGTCGCCGGGCTCATCGTCTTCGGCGTCGTGTTCGCGATGAACAGCGCCGTGCACTCGTACCTGATCCTCGCCTACGCCGAGGGCTCCAAGGTCGCGATGAACGTCGGCTTCTATTACATGGCCAACGCCTTCGGCCGACTCTCCGGCACCGTCCTCTCCGGTGCGCTCTACCAGTGGCAGGGCCTGGAGGCCTGCCTCTGGGGCTCCGCGATCATGATCCTTGCGGCCGGCCTCCTCTCGCTGCTGCTGCCCGGCGACCGACGTCCGCGGCGCGCGACGGGCGGGTCCGTCGACGCCATCCCTATGCTCGATGGGTGGCGCGACGAGCCTCCGACCCCGCCCGCCGTGCGCGGCTGACCGAGCAGCGCCGGGCCCTGCCCGCGGGCCCGGGCGTGTACCTGTTCCGCGACGAGGCGGGCAAGGTCATCTACGTCGGCAAGGCCAAGTCGATCCGCAGTCGCGTGGCCGGGCACTTCGCCAACCCGGTCACCCGCGGTGCGGTCGAGATGATCGACGTCGCCGACAGCATCGACTTCGTCCTCGTCGGCAGCGAGACCGAGGCGCTGCTCGTCGAGAACGGGTTCATCAAGCAGTACCAACCGCAGTTCAACATCCGGCTGCGCGACGACAAGTCCTACCCCTACGTCTGCATCAGCCTCGACGAGGAGTACCCGCGGGTCTACATCACGCGGGAGAAGCACCGGCCGGGCCGGCGGTACTTCGGGCCGTACTCCAACGCCAAGCGGGTGCGGCACACCCTCGACCTGCTCGGACGGCTGTTCCAGTACCGCACCTGCGAGGGCGCCGAGCCGGGCCGGCGGTCCGGCTCGCCCTGCCTGGACTTCCACATCGACCGCTGCACCGCGCCGTGCGTCGGGTACGTCACGAAGGCCGAGTACCGCGACGCGATCGACGGGGTCATGGCGTTCCTCTCGGGACGGTACGGCGAGATCGAGGACGCGCTCGAGGCGCAGATGCACGACGCGGCCGCCGCGCAGGAGTACGAGCGCGCCGCCCGCGAGCGCGACCGGCTGCAGGCCGTCCGGTCGTTGCTGGAGCGCCAGCGGGTGACCGGCGAGAACGTCGGCACCCTCGACGTCGTCGCGGTGACCGTCGACGGCGACGACGCCAACGCCCAGGTGTTCCAGGTCCGCGACGGATCGCTCGTCGACCGGCACTCGTTCTACCTCACCGGGGTGTCGCGGGCCGAGGAGGAGCGGGATGCCACGGCCGACGGTGGCGTCGCCGAGGTCGTCGAGCAGTTCGCGTTGCGGTACTACGCGTCGTCGACGGTGCCGCCGACGGTGCTCGTGCCCGACGAGGTGACCGAGCACGCCGCGCTGGCCGCGGCGCTGCGCGAGCTCCGCGGCGGGGCGGTCGAGGTGCTGACGCCCAAGCGCGGCGACCGGCGGCGCCTGCTCGACATGGCGCGGCGCAACAGCGAGCTCGCGCTCGGGCAGGAGCGGCTGAAGGCGGAGCGGCGGCGCGAGCAGCGGGTCGAGGCGCTCGACGAGCTGCAGCGTCACCTGGGCCTCGACGGGATCCCGGTACGGATCGAGTGCTACGACATCTCGCACCTCATGGGGACCGAGACCGTGGCGTCGATGGTCGTCATGGAGGGCGGCGCCCCGTCCAACGACCACTACCGGCGGTTCGTCATCCGCGACCTGGCGGAGGGCGAGCCGGACGACTTCGCGAGCATGAACGAGGTGCTCCGCCGCCGGCTGGCGCAGTGGACGCGCCAGCAGGAGAAGCCGGTCCACGAGCCCGGCCGCGACGAGTCCTTCGCGAGCCTGCCCGACCTCATCGTCATCGACGGCGGCAAGGGCCAGCTGTCGGCCGGGATGGACGCGCTGCAGCCGTTCGTCGAGCGCGGGGTCGCGGTCGTGTCGCTCGCCAAGCGGATCGAGGAGGTCTTCGTCCCCGGTCGCCGCGACCCGATCGTCCTGCCGCACGACACCGCCGCGCTGCAGCTGCTGCAACGGATCCGCGACGAGGCGCACCGGTTCGCGATCACCCACCACCGGAGCCGACGCGACAAGCGCCTCACCGGGTCGGTCCTCGACGGGTTGCCCGGCGTCGGTCCGGCCCGACGCAAGGCGCTCCTGCAGCACTTCGGGTCGCCCGACCGCGTCGTCGCCGCCACCCGCGCGGAGCTCGAGGCGACCCCGGGCCTGCCCGGCAAGGTCGCCCGCGAGATCTACGCCCAGCTGCACCGTACGAGCACCGGGGGATAGGTCGGACGTCGCGACCGGTGGCGAGGCCGAACGCCACGCCACGAACGGCGCCCGGGACCACGCGGGAGGCCGGCCCGCGCGTTCGACCGGTCGGGCGGATCAGGCCGCGTCGCGCGCGGCCGATGCGGCGTCGTCGGCGTCGCGGAGGATCCGCCGGATCGCCGGGTCTCCCGCCATCCAGCGGTCGCCGAGCGGGCCCAGCGCCCCGCGCAGGACCGACACCGGAGCCCACCAGCGGGGGAGCACCAGGCGCGGGGTCCGGCGCTCCACGGCCCGGACGAGCCGCGCGGCGGCGCGCTCGACCGGGATCGCCCGGCTCACGATCGCCGGGGCGCGCGCCGTCAGCGCCTGCGCGACCGGGTCGTGGAGCGCGTCACGCACGAGGCCGGTGTCGACGAACCCGAAGTGCGCCACGGTCGCCCCCGGCGCCGTAGGGGGCGAGCTCGACCCGCAACGCCCGCCCGAGCTGCTCGATCGCGGCCTTCGACACCGCGTAGGGCGCGGTCGCCGCGCCGTTCATCCACGCGTACACCGACGACACGACCGCCACCTGCCCGGCCGACGCGACGATCGGCTCCAGCGCCGGGGCCACCGTGCGCCACACGCCCAGCAGGTCGACCTCGACGACCCGCTCGAACGCCGCCGGATCGATCGACCGCAACGTCGTGAACGGCGGCGCCACCCCGGCGTTGGCGACGACGAGGTCGAGCCGACCCTGCAACGCGACCGCGCCGTCGACCGCGGCGGCCATCGCCACGCGGTCGGTGACGTCGGCCGCGACCGCCACCGCCCGCCCGCCGAGGGCGGCGGCGACGGCGGTGACCGCGGGCCCGTCCCGGTCCACGAGCACCACCGACGCCCCTCGGCCGTGCACGATCCGCGCGACCTCGGCGCCGATCCCGGCGGCCGCCCCGGTCACCAGGGCGGTGCGGCCGACCCACGGGCGCCGCCCGTCGTGACCCGGGCGTGCGTCCGTCGTGCCGTGGATCGCCACCGGGGTGGACGGGGCGAGGAGCCGGAGCCGGCACGACGGACGCACCGCACCACCATCGGACGCCGACGGGCGGCGCATGTTGTGCCGTCGCCCAGAACACCCGTGCGGGATTGGGAGCCCCCGGACGTACGCTCGCGCCATGATCCAGACCGAGAGCCATGGCGCGGCGCGCCACGTCGTCCTCGACCGTGCCGACAAGCGCAACGCCTTCGACCGCGGGCTCGTGCAGGCCCTGCACGTGGCGCTCGACGAGGCCGCATCCGACCCGACGGTGGAGTGCGTCGTGCTGCGCGGCAACGGTCCGGCGTTCTCGGCCGGGATCGACCTGGAGAGCCTGCGGCTGCTCGGCACGCCGGCCGGGCTGCGCGAGATCCGCGGCGAGTTCATCGACTGCTGGAACCGGTGCGAGACGATGCCCAAGCCCACCGTCGCCGTCGTCCACGGGGCGTGCGTCGGCGCGTCGTTCGAGCTGACCCTCGCCTGCGACCTGCGGATCGTCGCCGAGGACGCCACCCTCGGCCTGCCCGAGACCCGGATCGGGGCGGTCCCCGACGTCGGAGGCCTGGCGCGGCTCGGGGCGCTCGTCGGCCTGTCGCGCGCGAAGGAGCTCGTCCTGACCTCCAAGCTCTTCGACGGGCGCCGGGCCGGCGAGCTCGGGCTCGCCAACCGGGTCGGGCCCGCCGATCGGCTGGCGGAGCTCGCCGACGAGCTCGTCGGCGAGCTCCTGGCGTGCTCGGCCCGCGCCAACGCGCACAGCAAGCGGATCCTCGACGCGACCGCCAAGCCGACCCTCCACCGGACGCTCGCCGAGGAGCTCGACGCCCAGATGGACGTCATCGGAGATCGGCGGTTCCACGACGGCGTGGCCGCGTTCGCCCGCTCGCTGGGCTGACCGGGGCGCCGGTGCGGCGGGGCGGCCGGTCCGGGCCGGCGGGCCACCGCCGACGATCGGCTCCGGCGGTGCCGGGGCGGCGCTCCGTGTCCCGCCCCGGTGGCGCGCCCGACCGCTGTGCCGGGCCCGTCCCCCCTGCACACGGGCCCTGCCCGACCTTGTGCAGGTGCCCCAACCGGGCCGGCGGAGGCGACCATAGGGTCGAGCCCATCGGGGCCGCGGGGGCCCCGCGACGGGGAGGAGGGCAACGCGTGGGCACCGTGAGCGGCACCGATCGTGACGTCGCCCCTCGACCCGGCCGCCCGACCACCGGCGGTGGGCCCACCGGTGCACCGGCACCGCGTCCGCCCCGGACGCCGCTCGTCGACGGCTGGCGCTCCGGGCTGCTGCAGGCCGCCGGGATGGCGATCCTCGCCGGCTCGACCGCGCGGCGGGCGGTCCGCCGGCCGTGGAGCTGGAAGGCCGATTGCCTGGAGCAGGCCGAGATCCTCGTCGTCCGCTGCACCCTGCCGCTGGCACTGGCGGTGTTCGCGTTCGGGTTCGGCACGATCGGCGTGCAGGCCGGCCTCGTCTTCGACGCGCTCGGCGGGGTCGACCGCACCGGCGGGATCTTCGTCACCGGGTCGGTGCGCGAGCTCGCCACCTGGGCCACGGCGATGGTCGTCGCCGGGGTCGGCGGCACCGCGATCTGCGCCGACCTCGGCGCGCGCCGGGTGCGCGAGGAGCTCGACGCGCTCGAGGTCATCGGCGTCGATCCGGTCCGGTCGCTCGTCGTCCCGCGCGTCGTGGCGCTGGCGATCGTCACCCCGATGCTCACCCTCGTGGCGGTGCTCTTCTGCACGATCGCCGGGATCTGCGCGGTGCTCGTCCTCTATGACACCACCGTCCCGTCGTTCGCGGCGTCGTTCAAGGCGAACTTCGCCACCCCCGACCTGTACGGCAGCCTGCTCAAGACCTTCGCCTTCGGGGTGATCATCGCGATCGTCTGCTGCTACAAGGGCCTGCACGCGTCGGGTGGGGCGCAGGGCGTGGGGCGCGCGGTGAACCAGGCGGTCGTCATCGCGTTCGTCGTCCTCTGGATCTTCAACTACGCGTTCACGTCGGTGCTGCTGGCGTCGTTCCCCGAGCTGCAGGCGCTGCGGTGAGCACGGCCCGGAGCACCACTCGTCCCGGGGCCGACGCCGCCGCCGGCGCGCCGGTCGCCGTCGGCCGCGAGGTGCGCGACCTCGTCGGGTTCGGCGCCCGCGCGATCGTCGCGCTGCACCGCGTGCCGCCGTACCTCGGCGAGGCGCTGCGCCAGGCGAGCATCCTCATCACCGGCACTGCGGTGGTGATGATGGGGATGCAGCTGGTCATCGGCGGCGAATGCGGGCTCTTCACCGCCTACGCCGGCCGGACGTTCGGCGCCAGCGGCACCACGGGCCTGTTCACGTTGATCTGCGATCAGCGGGAGATGTTCCCGTACATGTTCGGGTACATCCTGGCCGCCAAGGTCGGGTGTGGGCTCGTCGCCGAGATCGGCTCGATGCGGATCGCCGAGGAGATCGACGCGCTCGAGGTCATGGGCGTCGACTCGATGGTCTTCATCGTCGCCACCCGGGTGCTCGCCGCCCTCGTCGCGCTGCCGCTGCTCTACGTCCTGAGCATGGCCACCGGCACGCTTGGCAGCTACCTCGTCGTCGTCCACCAGGTCGGCGACATCTCGGGCGGGGCGTGGGCGGCCGGGCACTTCGGCCCCGCGCACGGGCTCGACGAGGACCTCTTCTCGCTCCTCAAGGCGATGGTCATCGGCACCGCGATCATCCTCGTCGGCGCGTACTACGGGTACACCGCGGGCGGCGGACCGGTCGGCGTCGGCCGGGCGACGGCACGGTCGATGATCGTCAACCTCGTCCTCATCCACGCGATCGGCGGCACGATGTCGATCCTCATCTGGGGCACCGACTCGCGGTTGCCGATCGGGGGCTGACGCGGATGCGCGGATCACGCCCCTCCCGGCTGCTCGTCGTCCTCGTCCTGGTGATCGCGGTCGTCGTCACGGTGATCGTCGTCACCGACGGCGACGATGAGCACGAGCTCCGCGCGACGTTCGAGCGGGCGACGAACCTCGTCTCGGGCGCACGGGTCACGGCGGGCGGCACCCCGGTCGGTCACGTCGGCGGGATCGAGCGACGCGGTGACGGCGCCGAGGTGCGGCTCGTCGTCACGGACCGGCGGGCCTGGCCGCTGCCGGAGGGCACGACCGCGACGCTGCGCTTCGGCGGGACCGTGTCGTACTCCAACCGCTACGTCGAGCTCACCCGGGGACCGGAGGGCGCGCGTCCGCTGCCCGACGGCGCCACGCTCGCGGTCGCCGACACGACGTCGCCGGTCGAGTTCGACGACCTCTTCGACGTCCTCGACGGCCCCGGCCGTCGAGCGCTGGGGACCGCGATCGACCACGCGGCGTCGACCTACGGCGGTCGTGGTCCGGAGATGGCACGCGGCCTGCGCCGGACCGGGCCGACGCTCGAGGCCGCCACCGACGTCGCCACCGAGCTCGGCGCCGACCCGGGGGCGCTGCGCACCCTCGTGCTCGCGGGACGCCGCACGGCCTCGGCGCTCGCCGCCGACCTGCCGCGGCTCGGGCGGCTCGTCGAGGACGCCGCCACGACGTTCGCGACCGTTGCCGACCACGCCGGGGCGACCAGGACCACCCTGCGCGAGCTGCCGTCGACCCTCCGTCGCGCGCGCACGACGCTGCGTCGGACCCGCCCGACGCTCGCCCGACTCGGGCGGCTCGGCGACGACCTCCGACCCGGGGCGGCCCGGCTGGCGTCTCTCGTCCCGCGGGTGGATCGCGCCGTCCGCGCCCTCCACGTCGCGGCCCCCGACCTCGACGCGACGCTGCGGACCGTCGGCGCCGCCGCACCGTCGGTCGACGCCCTGCTGCAGGACGCCGAGCCGCTGCTGCGGCGGGCGGCGCCGGTGATCGAGGACGCCGTGCCGATGGTCGCGTGCCTGCGCGCCTACGCGCCCGAGATCGCCGGGTTCGTCGCGACGTGGAAGAGCCTCGGTCCGTTCTTCGACGCCAACGGGCACTACGGCCGGGTGCAGGCCCAGGCCTTCCCGTTCCCCAACGACACGCCGGTGCCGCCCGCGGTGATCCACCCGTTGATCCCCAACCTCGACTACGCGTTGGTGCGGCCGCCCGGGTACTCCGCCGGGGAGCCGTGGTTCCTGTCCGAGTGCGGGGCCGACCGTGCCGGCCTGGACCCGGCACGCGACCCGGAGGCCCGGCCGTGAGCGTCCGGCGGGTCTGGCCGTGGGCGGTCGTCGCCCTGCTCGTCGGGGCGGTCGTGCTGCTCGTGCGCGGCGGCGGCACGCCGACGACGACGGTCGGGGTCGAGCTGGCCGGGAGCGGCGGGCTGCGGGTCGACTCCGCCGTGCAGATCGGCGGGGTGGCCGTCGGCCGGGTCGCCGAGCTGCGGGTGACGCCGCAGGATCGCGTCCGGGCCACGCTCGAGATCCGCCGTGACGCCGGTCCCGTCAACGCCGACGCGTCGATCCTCGTCCGTCCGGCCAACCTCCTGGGCGAGAAGCTCGTCGACCTGCACGTCGGCGAGGCACGCCGGCCGCTCGGCGACCGGCGGATCCCCGTCGGCCGGACGAAGGTCACCGTCGAGCTCGACCAGGTCCTGGACGTGCTCGACGGGCCGGTCCGCGACCGGCTCGCGATCCTCGTCGACGAGACCGCGGTGGCCCTGTCGGGACGCGGACGCGACCTGCGCCGCACCCTCACCGGCCTGGCCCCGTCGGTCGAGGACACCACCCGGCTCGTGCGCGAGGTCGCCGACCAGGACGCGGCGCTGCGGCGTCTGCTGGAGCGCAGCGGGCGGACGCTGGCCACCCTGGCCCCGCACGGCGACCGGATCGGCGAGCTCGTGGCCACGACCGCGGCCGCGCTGCAGGCCACCGCCGACGGACGCGAGGAGCTGCGAGCAACGCTCGCCCGTGCCCCCGGGACGCTGCGCCGGCTCGACACGACGCTGCAGCGACTGGACGCCGCCGGCACGGCGCTCCGTCCCGCGTCGGACGGGCTACGGGCCGTCGCGCCGGCCCTCACCGCCACGCTGCACGACTTGCCCGGGTTCCAGCGCGCGGCCCGGCCCGCGTTGCGGTCGGTGCGCCGCGCCAGTCCCGACCTGACCCGGCTGGGACGGGAGGTCACCCCGGTCGTCGCCCGGGCGCTCCCGACCCTCCGGGCGCTCGAGGCGCTGGCCCGCGACGGCGACGCGCTGCTGCGGTCGCTCGACCTCGGCGCCCCGCATCTCCTCGGGCTGCTCGAGAACTGGGCGCGGGCGATCCAGCCGCGCGACGGGCTCGGCCACGTCTTCCGCGTGTCGCTCGTGCTCGGGCCGGACACGCTCCGGGCGCTGATGCCGGCCCTCGCCGACGAGCCGGAGGCCACGGCGACGACCCGGCGTGGCGGCGCCGTGGCCGCGGCGTCCCGCACCGAGGCATCGCGTCGCGCCGCCCGCGGGCTGCGCCGCGCGATCGACCGGGCGGTGGGACGGTGACCGGCCCGCGCTCCCGACGTCGTGCGAGGACCGGGCACCGCGTCGCGCGACGCGAGGGACCGCGCCTGCTGTTCGGGGCGGGGGTCCTGGCCGTCGCCGCGATCCTCGTCGCCGTCGCGTTCACGGCCCAACGCGGCCTGCCGGGCGAGCGGCACTACGTCGTGAGCGCGCGGTTCGCCACCCTCGACACGCTGGGCCAGCGCGGCGCGGACGTCCGGATCGCGGGGCGCCGGGTCGGACAGACGCTCGACGCGCGGCTCGAGGACGGGGTGCCGACCGTCGACCTGCAGCTCGACGCCGACGTCGGGCCGCTCCCCGTCGACACCACCGCCCGGATCCGTCCGCGCGGCCTCCTCGGCGCCGAGTTCGTCGACCTGCGTCCCGGCCGCAGCCACCGAACGCTCCCCGACGGCGGGGTGATCGCTGAGGGCCGCACGTCGCACGCGGCCCAGCTCTCCGACGTCCTGGACACCCTGGACGCCCCCCACCGCGACGCCGCCCGCCGGGTCGCGTCCGGGCTCGGCGACGGGATCGACGGGCGCGGTGGCGACCTGCAGGCGACGCTGCGCCGCACGACCGCGCTGCTCGACGACCTGCGCCGCGCGGTCGGGCCGACGGTCGCCCGCGCCGGGGCGACCGCCGGGCTCGTGCACGGTGCGGCCGGGTTCGCCGGCGCGGTCGACCCCGCCCGCGACGACATCGTCCGCGGCGTCGATCGCGGTGAGCGCGCCCTCGACGGCCTGGCCCGCTCGCGACCCTCGGTCGAGCGCACCCTGGACGTCGCCCCCGGGGCGCTCGGCGACGTGTCGGACGCGCTGCGCCGGACCGACCCGACGCTGCGCCGTGCCGAGCGGTTCGCGCGGTCCGCCGAGCGGTTCTCGGGGCCGGCACCCCGCGCCGTCCGTGCCCTGCGGGCCGTGCTCGTCGAGGGCCGCCGGTCGATGCCGGCGCTGGGCGGCCTCGTCGACGACGCCCGGACGGCCGTCGACCCGACGGTGCGCCTGGCCACCACCCTCGATCCGGCGCTGGACCCGCTCCGCCGCCTGCTCGTCGACACGCGCGAGCCGGCGGTGACCCTCGGCCGCTACGGCTGCGACCTGCGCGGGTTCGCGATCAACTGGCGGAGCTTCCTCGGCTACGGCCCGCCCCACCAGCGCGGACGGTTGGGCACCCACACGATCCTGCGGCTGCAGCTCGGCCTGCCCGCCGTCACCCTGCTCGGCTCGCGTCCGGACCTCCCCGGCGCCGGCGCCGACGACGCGCCCGCGCCGTGCCGGCTGGGGGAGGAGCCATGAGCGTCGCCCGTCGCCCGGGAGGACGCAGGCGGCAGCGCGCCCGGTGGCTCTGGCTCGCCGTGCCGCTGGCGCTCGTCGCGCTCGTCGTGCTGCGCTCCGGCGACGAGCCGGGACGGACGCTGTGGGCCGAGCTGCCCGGTCCCAACCTGCTCGGCCGGGACGTGCCCGTCAGGGTGCTGGGCGTCGACGTCGGCACGGTCACCGACGTCCGGCCGGTCGACGGCGGGCGGCGTCGCCGGATGACCGTGCGGATCGACGAGCGCGACCTGGACCTGCGGGCCGACGCCCGGCTCGCGGTGCGCTACCGGACCGCCCTCGGCGGCCGCTACGCCGTCGACCTCGATCCGGGGAGCGCGGCCCGGCCGCTGACCGGCGACCGGATCGCCGCCGCCGAGGACGTCGCCCAGACCGAGGGCGACGACGTCCTGCAGGGTGTGTCCGGGGACACCCCCGACGCGGTCCGCGCGAACCTGCGGGGCGTCGGCCGGGCGCTGCGCGGCAGCGCCGGCCGGCGGCTCCTCGACACGACCGCCCCGTCGCTGCGCGACACCCCCACGGCGCTGCGGGCCCTCACCGGAACCCGCGACGGCGACCTGGAGCGGCTCGTCGCCGACACCGCCGCCACGCTCGCCGTCACGAGCGCCGAGCACGACGCGCTCGAGCGGACGATCCGCGACGGCGGCCGGGCCTTCGCGCAGCTCGCCCGACGCCGTGAGGCGCTCGCCGCGAGCATCGCCGGCGCGCCGGCGGCGATGCGGGCGATCCGCGACGGCGCCCGCTCGATCGACGCGACCCTGCCGCCGCTCGACCGGCTCGTCGCCGACCTGCGCCCCGCCGCCCGGCGCCTCGACCCGGCGCTGCGGACCGCCCGCCCGCTCGTCGACGAGCTCACCCGCACCCTCGACCGCACCCGTCCGCTGCTGCGCGAGCTGCGTCCCGCCGTCACCACGGTCGCCGACGCGGTGCCCGACGGCCGCCGTCTCGTCACCGGCCTGCGGCCGACCGTCGACCGGCTCCACGCCGACCTGCTGCCGTGGCTGGCGTCCGAGGACGACGACCTGCGTCGCCCGGTCCACCAGCTCATCGGCCCGACCTTCGCCACGCTCGCCGCCGCGGCCGCCGAGTACGACACCCACTCGCACGTGCTCCACTTCCCCATCCAGCCGGCGTCGGGATCGCTGACGCTCGTGCCCTGCACGATTCTCCTCGCCGATCCGACGACGTCCGAGATCGCCCGCTGTGACGCGGTCAACGAGGCGCTCACCCGGCTGCTGGGAGGCCGGCCGTGAGCGCCCGCGCCACCCGTCTGCGCCGTGAGCTGCGCGGCGCCCGCCGGCCGCTCGCCGTCCTCGTCCTCGCGGTGCTCCTGGCGGTCGCGGCCGCCGCGGCGATCGTCTCGCGCGAGAACGTGCTGCTGCCCGGCGAGCAGCACCAGACCGTCCGGGTGGCGGTGCGGGACGCCAAGGGCGTCGTCCCCGGGCGGGTCGAGGTGCGGTGGGCCGGGGTGCCGGTCGGGCGGGTCACCGACGTCGAGCTGCGCGACGGCGCCCCGGTGCTCACCGCGGTCGTCGAGCCCGATGCCGTCGACGGCGATCCGACCCTGCACCGCGACGCGCGGATGGCGCTGCGGCCGCAGACGGCGCTCAACGACATGGTCCTCGACGTCCTCGACCGCGGGACCCCGGCCCGCGGCCGGCTCGACGAGCACCACGTCCTGCCCGCCGGCCGGACGAGCACCCCGGTCGACGCGGCCGACGTCCTCAACCTCCTGCCCGCCGACCGTCGCGAGCGCCTGCGCACGCTGCTGGACGACCTGGCGGCCGGCCTGGCGGACGGGGGAGGGGAGGACCTGCGGCGCGCGTTCGCCGCGCTCGTGCCGATGCTCGTCGCCCAGCGGACGCTCGCCGACACCGTCGCACGGCGCGACCGCACGGTCCGGGCGCTCGTCCGCGACGCGGGGCGCCTGACCCGGGCGTTGCGGCGCCGGGACCGTCAGCTGACGCGGATGCTGCGGGTCGGGGCGGCGACGGCCGGTGCGGTCGCCGCCGACGAGGGCCTCGACGCGACGATCGCCGCGCTCGCCCCGGCGCTCACCCGCACCCGCGACGTCCTCGGCGAGCTGGAGGGCACGCTCGGCCGGGTGCGACCCGCCCTGCGCGCCCTGCGCCCGACCGCCCGCGCCGCCGGCCCCGGCCTGCGGGCGCTGGAGCGGCTCGCCGACGACGCGACCCCGGCGCTCCGGGGGCTGCGTCCCGCCGTCGACGCGCTGCGGCCGCTCGCCGGGCGACTCGTGCCCACCGCCGGGGCGCTGCGCGACGCCGCCGCCGGCCTCGTCCCGCAGACCCCGCGGCTCGACCGGATCTCGGCCGCCGTCGGCCGCTGCGAGCTGTCGACCGCGAAGTTCTTCGCCTGGACGGTGTCGGTCCTGAAGTTCGGCAACCGCGACGACCGCACGTCGTCGCCACGCGGGGCGCTCGTCTTCTCGCCCGGGTCGGCCGGGATCGTCGCCGATCCGCTCCTGGCGCCCGCACCGGGATGCGCCGACGGAAAGGCGTCGCCGCGATGAACCACGCCACGAGACCCGTCCGGCTGCGACGCGCGGTCGTGCTGCTGCTCTTCGTCGCCCTCTGCGCGGTGGTGTTCGTCGGCCTGCTGCGGATCGCCGGCGGTCTGCCGTCGGGGGACGTGCACCGGTTCCAGGTCGTCGTCCCGTCGGCCGGGCAGCTCGTCTCCAACGCCGACGTCCGGATCCACGGCGTCCTCGCCGGACGGATCGCGGCGGTGTCGGGTCGCGGGTCGCGGGCGGTGCTCGCGGTCGAGCTCGACGACGACCACGGGCCGCTGCCGGCCGACTCGCGGGTCCGGGTACGGACGAAGACGCTCGTCGGCGAGAGCTACCTCGAGGTCCTGCCCGGTCGCGCGGGTGGACCGACCGTGCCCGACGGCGGGGTGCTGCGCGACCACCGGGCCGAGCAGTCGACCCAGCTCGACGACGTGCTCTCGTCGCTCGCCCCCGTCCGGCGGGAGCGCGTGCGCCGGACGCTCGCCGGCGTCGGCCGCGGGCTGGAGGACCCGGAGGAGAGCCTCAACCGGACGTTGCGGGCGCTCGCCGGTGCGGTCGAGGTGGCCGGGCCGACGGCCGAGGTGCTCGCGGGAACCGGTGCCGCGACGGCGGGCCTCGTCGACGACCTGGGGCGGGTCCTCGACGCGCTCGCCGACCGGGAGCGCGCGATCGGCACGCTGGCCAGGCGTGGCGCGGCGACCGCCGACGCCGTCGCCCGCGAGACCGACGGCCTGCGCACCGGCCTGGTCGAGCTGCCCGCGACGCTCACCGAGGCCCGGCGGACCACGCGGAGCCTGGCCGACGTCGGCGTCCGCGTCGGACCGGTGCTCGACGATCTCTCGACGGCGCTCGACCGGTTGGGGCCGACGCTGCGACGGTTGCCGGCCACGTCGGCGGCGACGACCTCGGCGCTGCGGCGCCTGCGGGCGGTGCGACCGGACGCGTCGGCGCTGCTGGAGCGCGTGGCCGCGGTGACCCCGACCGCCACCGCGACGATCGGGCCCCTGCGGGACCTCGTCGCCGAGACCGCGCCGCTCGTGCGTGCGCTGGCCCCGTACGCCGAGGACACCGGCCACCTCGCGGCGCTGCTGCGGTCGGTCGGGTCGTCCGAGGACGCCACCGGCGCGCTCGCCCGGATCGTCGCGATCGGCAGCGCGGGGGTGCTGACCACGATGCCGCGCGGACTGCGCGACCTCGCCGGCGGGCTGCAGGCGCTCGGGATCGCTGACACGCTCGACACCCGCGGCGTCAACGCGTACCCACGACCCGGCACCGCGCTGTCGCCGGGGCCCGAGCACGCGTTCCGCCGGATCGAGCGCGATCCGCGGTGAGGCGGCCCCCGCGACCGTGCGGCGGCGACCCGCCGCCCCACCCATCACCACGACCCAGGAGCACCACCCATGACCCAGCGCACGTTCGTCGTCGGCGTCGGGATGACGAAGTTCGACAAGCCCGGGACGAAGGACGGCGACTACCCGGACTGGGTGCTCGAGGCCGGCACCGCCGCGCTGCGCGACGCCGGCGTCGACTACGACCGCGTCGAGCGGGCCTTCGCCGGGTACTGCTACGGCGACTCCACGTGCGGCCAGCGCGCCGTGTACGGCCTGGGGCTCACCGGCATCCCCGTCGTCAACGTCAACAACAACTGCTCGACCGGGTCCAGCGCCCTGTACCTCGCCCGCGAGACCGTCCGCGGCGGCCTCGCGAACTGTGCCCTGGCGGTCGGGTTCGAGAAGATGGAGCGCGGCTCGCTGGCGATGAAGTACGAGGACTGGACCAACCCGATGGACCGGCACCTCGAGGCGATGTTCGCGATCCACGCCCCGGAGGGCTCGCAGTTCGCCCCGCAGATGTTCGGCAACGCCGGACGCGACCACATGCGCCGCTACGGGTCCAGGCCGGAGCACTTCGCGTGGATCGGCTGGAAGAACCACCGGCACTCGGTCGACAACCCTTACGCGCAGTTCCAGGACGCGTACACGCTGGAGCAGATCCAGGACGCGCGGATGATCCACGACCCGCTGACGAAGCTCCAGTGCTCGCCGACGAGCGACGGGGCGGCCGCGGCGATCGTCGCGTCGGAGCGGTTCGTCGAGGCGCACGACCTGTGGGACCGCGCGATCGAGATCGCGGGCCAGGCCCTCGTCACCGACGGCGCCACGACGTGCGACGCCGACACCGACGGGATCCGGCTCGTCGGTGCCGACATGAGCCGCGAGGCGGCCCACCAGGCCTACGAGGAGGCCCGGGTCGGCGCGTCCGACGTCGACGTGTGCGAGCTCCACGACTGCGTCTCGACGAACGAGCTGCTGACCTACGAGGCGCTCGGGTTCGCCGTCGAGGGCGAGGGTCATCACCTCGTCGAGGCCGAGGCCACGACGCACGGCGGCAGCGGGCCCACCGTCAACCCGTCCGGAGGCCTGATCTCCAAGGGTCACCCGCTCGGCGCGACCGGGCTGGCGCAGTGCACCGAGCTCGTCTGGCAGCTGCGTCGCACCGTCGACCGGCGCCAGGTGCCCGACGCCAAGGTCGCCCTGCAGCACAACATCGGCGTGGGCGGCGCGGCCGTCGTCACGGTGTACGTGCCGCCGCGGGCGGCGTGAGCGGCTGGTGCGCGACGGGGCGAGCGCGTAGGGTCGATCGATGACCACCAGTCCGGTCACGGAGGACGGGATCCGCGCCTGCGCGGCTCGCGCGTCGGACCGCATCGACGAGCTCAACGACGCGCTCGTCGCCGCGCTCGGGCGCGAGGTGCCCGAGTTCCTCGACGACGAGCTGGCCGACGAGACCCGGGCGAGCTCCCGCGGGAACGTCGAGGCGATGCTCTCGGTGTTCCGCGGCGAGACGACCGCCGCCGACGTGCCGCTGCCGCCGGTGGTCGTGTCGTTCGCCCTCGCGCTCGCCCGCCGTCGGTTGCCGATGGACCGCCTGGTGCAGTCCTACCGGGTCGGCCAGGCGCTCTTCCAACGCCGCTGGATGGACGAGCTGGCCGCCACGGTCGAGGATCGAGACCTGCTCGTCGCGGCGCTGCACCGCTCCGCCGACGAGCTCAACGTCTACCTCAACCGGGTCGTCGCCGCGGTCGTCGTGGAGTACGAGCGGGAGCGGGAGCGGTGGGTCCGCGGCGCGGTCGCGCGGCGCACCGAGCTCGTCGACCGGCTCCTGCGCGGCGACCCGGCGCCGCCGGACGCCGAGCGGCAGCTCGGCCACGACCTGCGCGCGCCACAGACGGCGCTCATCGCGTGGTCGCCGCCGTCCGGCGACGCGGACCACCAGCTCGAGGTGCTCGAGCGGACGGTCCACCAGGTCGCCGCGGCGTGCGGGGTCGGCCGGCCGCTCGTGCTGCCGGTGGGCACGAGCTCCGTGTGGGCGTGGCTGTCGGGCGACGACGCCGGCGACCGGCGGGCGATGGCCGACGCGGTCGAGCGCCGCCCCGCCCCCGAGGTGCTGCTCTCGTGCGGCGGCACGCACGCCGGCCCGGACGGGTTCCGCGTGACGCACGAGGAGGCCGCGCGCGCCCACCGCGTCGCGCAGCGGATGCCGCAACCGGCGCCGCTCACGCGCTACGACCGGGTGGCGACGGTGGCGCTCCTGTCGGCCGACGACGACGAGGCGCGCGAGTTCGTCACTCGGGCGCTCGGCGACCTGGCGGCGCGCAACGCGTCGACCGAGCGGCTGCGCGAGACGCTGCGGGTGTTCCTCGAGGAGGGCGGCAGCACGCGGCGCACCGCCGAGCGGCTCTTCACCCACCGCAACACCGTCCTCTACCGGCTCCAGCGGGCCCGGACGCTGCTGGGCCGCGACCTCGACGCGCACCGGCTCGAGGTCGAGCTGGCGCTCCTGCTGGAGCACACCTTCGGGTCGCGCGTGCTGCCCGGCGGCGGGCCCGACCGCGGCCGTTCGTAGCGCCGCACAACCGCGACGGCGATCGCTGGGCCGACCCCCACCGGGCGCCGACCGCCCCGGATCTACGGTCGGCCCATGACCATTGAGGAACACGCCGCGCGCGTCCTCGCCATCGACGCCGGCGGCACGATGACGGACACGTTCGTCGTCGACGCCGCGGGGGCGTTCGTCGTCGGCAAGGCGCAGACCACCCCCGACGACGAGTCGGTCGGGTTCATGGCCTCGGCCGTGGACGCGCTCGGCCAGTGGGGGCAGACCCCGGAGACGGCGTTCCCCGACATCCGGTCGGGGGTGTTCAGCGGCACGGCGATGCTCAACCGCCTGCTCTCCCGCGCCGGGCTCAACGTCGGCGTGATCGTCACCGCCGGCCAGGAGGACCTCCTGCAGATGGAGCGCGGGGTGCAGACGCACCTCGGGTTCTCCTACGCCGACCGGCTCCACGTCGCCACGCACCACCACAACGAGCCGCTCGTGCCGCGCTCGCAGGTGCACGGCGTCCGTGGCCGGATCGACCTCATGGGCGCCGAGGCGCTGCCGCTGCGCGAGGAGGAGGCCCGCGACGCGGCCGAGGCGCTGCTCGAGGCGGGCGTCGACGCGATCTGCGTGTGCCTGCTCTACGGCTACCGCAACCCCGCGCACGAGCAGCGCGTGGGGGAGATCGTCGGCGAGGCCAAGGCCGCACGGGGGCTCAACGGCGAGGTGCCGGTGTTCCTCTCCAGCGAGCTGTACCCCAGCCGGCGTGAGTTTCCGCGCCTGAACTCGACGGTCATCGAGGCGTACGCGGCGGAGCCGTCGCGCGGCACGCTGCACCGGGTCCGCGACCAGGTGCGCGAGAAGGGCGCCGGGTTCGACGTCCGCGTGATGGCCGCCCACGGCGGCACGGTGTCGGTCGACGCCAAGCAGCTCGGCGGCACGCTCGTGTCGGGTCCGATCGGCGGGGTCGTCGGCGCCCGGTGGCTCGCGGAGCGGACGGGGATCGACAACGTGCTGTGCACCGACATCGGCGGCACGTCGTTCGACATCGCGCTGATCACCGACGGCCGCTACGAGCTGGACGCCACCCCCGACATGGCGCGGTTCATGCTCGCCACGCCGCTGGTGGCGATCGACTCGGTCGGGTCGGGCACCGGATCGTTCGTCCGCTACGACCCGGTCGCCCGTCGGCCCCAGATCGGCCCGGAGTCGGCCGGGTCGCGGATCGGCACCTGCTGGCCCGACGGCGGCATCGACACGGTCACCGTCACCGACCTCAACCTCGTCCTCGGCCGGCTCAACCCCGAGTACTTCCTCGGCGGCGACATCGACCTGGACATGGACCGCGCCCGGTTCGAGGTCGACCGGCAGATCGCCAAGCCGCTGGGCCTGTCGATCCCCGACGCGGCGGCGGGCATCGTCGAGCTGTTCGAGACGACGCTGCGCAACGAGGCGATGGGCCGCATCCACGGTCGCGGCTACAGCCCGATCGACTACACGCTGCTCTGCTACGGCGGCGGCGGACCGCTGCACGTCGCCGGGTACACCGAGGGCGTGCCCTACCAGCAGGTCATCGTCCCGTCGTGGGCGGCGGGGTTCAGCGCGTTCGGGTGCGCCTGCGCGGACTTCGAGTACCGGTTCGACCGCACCGTCGACCTGCCGCTGCTGCCGACGATGGACGAGCCGACCAGGCTCGGCATCGGCGCGATGCTCGGCCAGGCGTGGACCGCGCTGCGCGACCGCGTCGCCGACGAGTTCGCCAAGTCGGGCGTCCCCGAGCAGTCGGTGCGCTACGTCCACGGCGTGCGGATGCAGTACTACGGGCAGCTCATCGACATCGAGGTCGACGCCCCCGGCGAGCAGCTCACGACGATCGATGACATCGACGCGCTGACCGCGTCGTTCGAGACCGCCTACGCCCGCACCTACGCGCGGTCCGCGCCGTCGCCGGAGCTCGGCTACCTCGTCACCCAGGCGATCGTCCGCGGCGTCGTCGACGTCGAGAAGCCGGTGCTCCCCGACATGCCGACCGAGTCCGGGGCGCCGCCCACGAAGGGCTCCCGCGACGTGCGCTGGCGCACCGACACCGCCCGGACCGACGTCTACGAGATGGGCGACGTGCGTGCCGGGCACGCCATCGAGGGACCGGCGGTCGTCGAGGCGCCCGCCACGACGTTCGCCATCCCGCCCGGCCGCCGCGCGTGGCTCGACGGGCACGGCCTCTTCCACCTGGAGACGACATGACCGAGTTGCTGATCCCGCGTCGCACCCCGATCGGGTGGGACGGCCAGACCCTCAAGGCGATGCTCGAGGACTCCGAGCAGCGGTTCGCCGAGACCGGCCGGTACCACGGCCTGGACCGGCTGGCGCTGAAGGAGGACGACCCGATCGGGTACGAGAAGCTCTTCGCGCGGGTGCGCGGCGGGCTCGTCTCGGCCCGCGAGACGGCGCTGAACATCTCGGCGTCGCCGATCGTCCGCGAGCTCGGTGAGCTGGCCTTCGCGCTCTACACGCCGGAGGGTGACTCGGTCGCGCTGTCGACGGGCATCATCGTCCACGTCCACACGATGTCGCAGGCCATCAAGTTCATGGTCCGCAACGGCTGGGAGGACAACCCGAAGATCCGTCCCGGAGACATCTTCGCCAACAACCAGCCGCAGATCGGCGACGTCCACAACGCGGACGTCCAGACGTTCGTGCCGATCTTCGACCCCACGAGCGACGAGCCGGTGCTGCTGGGCTGGGCCGGCGGGGTGTGCCACGTCGTCGACATCGGCGCGGCGACCCCGGGCGGCGCCCCGGTCGGTCCGACGACGCGGTACGAGGACGGCATCGACCTCTGCTGCATGAAGATCGGCGAGGAGGACCAGATCGCCAGCTGGCACTGGAAGCGCTGCGAGCTCATGAGCCGCTCCCCGCGGAGCTACATCCTCGACGAGCGCACCCGCCTGGCCGGCTGCCACATGATCCGCGACGCGATCGAGCGGCTCGTCGTCGAGGAGGGCGCCGACCGGTTCAAGACGTTCATGCGCGAGGCGATCGAGGACGGCCGCCGGTCGTTCAAGTCCAAGGTGCGCACGGTGACCGTGCCGGGCCGCTACCGCTCGCCCGGGTTCCTCGACGTGACCTTCGCCGACAAGGAGACGCTGCCGGCCCGCGCCCGCCGCGACTTCATGATGCACGGGGCGTTCGAGTCGATCATCGGCGACGACGGGCACTACACGGCGAGCTTCGACGGCTCCTCCGCGTGGGGCTGGCACTCGATGAACGCCACGCCCGCCGCGGTGACCGGGCTGATGTGGATCCAGTTCACCCAGACGTTGATCTTCGACGAGCGGGTGAACGACGGGGCGCACTTCGCCACGACGGTCATCACCCCGCCGGGCAGCTGGGCCAACCTCGACACCGCCGAGTGCTCGACGTCCGGGGCGTGGGGGGTGCTCTTCCCCGCCTACAGCGGCTACCCACGGTCGCTGTCGCGGGCGCAGCAGTCCCGCGGGTTCATCGAGGAGGTCATGGGGTCGTTCTCGAGCCCCGGCAACGTCATGCAGGGCGGCGGCATCGACCAGTACGGGCAGATGTCCGGCTTCATGCACTTCGAGGTCGGCGCGCAGGGTCAGGGCGCCAAGTACTGCCTGGACGGCCTGGACTACGGGGCGGCGCCGTTCAATCCCGAGGGCGACATGGGCGACGCCGAGATGTGGGAGCTCATGGCCCCGATCCTCTACCTGGGGCGGAGGATCAAGCCCAACACCGGCGGCCTGGGACGCCACCGCGGCGGGTCGAGCTTCGAGTCGCTGATGATGGTGTGGGGCAGCGAGAACTACGAGCTGCAGAACATCCTCACCGGCGGCGTGTTCTCCTCGCCCGGCCTGTTCGGCGGCTACCCCGCCGCGACGAGCTACGTCCACACGATCTACGGACCCGACACGCTGGAGCAGGCCCGCGAGGGCGCGGCGTACCCGATCCGCGACGGCAGCTTCGACGCGCCCGAGCTCGAGCAGGTGACCACCGGTCGGCGGGAGCGGCGCCAGGACGCGCTGACGACGCTGGAGGCGGTGCGCACCGGCGATCTGTACCTGTCGGTGCTCAAGGGCGCCGGCGGGCTGGGTGATCCGTTGGAGCGTCCGGTCGAGGCGGTCCGGGCCGACATCGACGGCAACCACCTGCTGGAGCGGTTCGCCCGGGACGTCTACGCCGTGGACGACCGCGAGTCGGCCCGCCGCCGGCGCCTGGACGCGGCCGAGCCGACCGCCGAGTGGTGGGCCCGGGCCCGCAAGCGGATCCTCGACCAGGACCTCATCGAGGCGGTCTCGGTGATGTACGCCGAGTCGATGAAGCTCTCGCCCCGCTGGGCGGCCGAGTTCCGCGGGTTCTGGGACCTGCCGGAGGACTTCGCGTTCGACACGCCGACGCCGACGGTCGACGTCGCCGCCCCGGAGCCCGGACGGATGACCCCCGAGGAGTCGGTGGCGGAGTACCTGGCGTCGGCCAAGGCGTTCCGCCCCGACTGGGATCCGGACCCGCCCGCGTCCGACGCGGTCGCGCCGCAGCTGCTGGCCGACCTGCTCGACGAGCGCCTGTCGCGCGACCAGGTCCGGTCGCTGCAGTCGTCGTTCAAGGACCCGGGACGGTTCGACGTGTGGGTGCAGGTGCTCCAGGCCCGGGTGGCGTGGAGCGACCCGATCGTGCTGCCGTTCGGCGAGGGCCTGAACATCGTGCGCCGCCGCAGCGACGGCGAGCTCGTCATCCGCACCGACGCCGGCGCCGACCTGTGCCGGTGGGACCAGAACTGGAAGATGCACACCGTCATGCGGGTGCGGGACACCGTCCCGGCGATGCGCGAGGTGTACCCGCCGATGGCGCACCCGGATCCGGAGTGGATGGAGCTGCGCGAGTTCTACTGCCCGGTCAGCGGCCGTCTGCTGGAGACCGAGGCGGTGCCCCCCGGATACCCGGTGGTGCACGAGTACGTCCCCGACATCGTCGGCTTCTACGAGGGCTGGCTGGGAAGGAGGGTCCCGTGAGCACCGTGCAGACCTCGGGCCTCGGCGTTCCCGCCGGACTGGCCCACGACACCCTGACGGCGGCGTTCGCCCACCAGGTCACGACCCGCCCGGACGCCCCGGCGCTGCGCGACCTGGGCGGCGACGACGCGGTCACCTGGGCCGCATACGACCGGCGGGCGCGCTGGCTGGCCGCCGGGCTCGCCGCCCGTGGCGTCGCCCACGGTGATGCGGTCGGGCTCATGCTCACCAACCGCGTCGAGTTCCATCTGCTCGACGTCGCGGTGCTCCTGCTCGGCGGCACCCCGTTCTCGGTCTACAACACCTCGTCGGCCGAGCAGCTGGAGTACCTCTTCGGCAACGCCGGCAACCGCGTGGTGCTCGCCGAGTCCCGGTTCGCCGACGTCATCCGGGCGGCCGGCGTCGCCGACGACGACCTGATCGTCATCGACGCGCCGGGTGGGGGAGACGGGTCGACCGGCCTCACCGCGCTCGAGGCGGCGGGCGAGCGCCATCTGGCCGACGGGTTCGACCTCGACGCGGCGATCGCCGCGGTGTCGCCGGACGACGTCGCGACGTTGATCTACACGTCGGGCACCACCGGGCCGCCCAAGGGGGTGGAGCTGACGCACGCCAACCTCATCGCCGACTGGCGGTCGGTGGCGGCGCTCATGCCCACCCGCGAGGGCGGACGGTTGCTGTCGTACCTGCCGTGCGCGCACCTGGCCGACCGGTTCATCTCGCACTACGGCGCGATCGGCAGCGGGGCGTGCATCACGTGCGTCCCCGATCCGACCCGGGTGCTGGAGGCCCTGGTGGAGACCCGGCCGACGATGTTCGCCGGCGTGCCGCGGATCTGGGAGAAGCTCCAGGCGGCCCTGGCCGCCAAGGCCCGGGCGACCCCGCCGCTGCAGGCCGCCATCGACGCGGGACCGGCGTCGACCGATCCCGCGCACGTGGCGGTGCGCGACGCGTTGCTGGAGCAGCTGGGCTTCGACCAGCTGGACTGGGCCGGGTCGGGCGCGGCCCCGATCGCCGCGGAGGTGCTGGACTTCTTCGCGGCGATCGGCCTGCCGATCAGCGAGGTGTGGGGGATGAGCGAGGTCGGATGCGTCGGCACCGCCAACCCGATGCACGACCTGCGCTACGGCACCGTCGGCGTGCCGCTGCCGGGGATCGAGGTGCGCCTGGCCGACGACGGCGAGCTGCTGCTGCGGGGGCCCAACGTCATGAAGGGCTATCGCGGGATGCCCGAGAAGACCGCCGAGGCGCTCGACGCCGACGGGTGGATGCACACCGGTGACGTGGCGACGATCGACGACGACGGGTACGTCACCATCGTCGACCGCAAGAAGGAGCTCATCATCAACGCGGCCGGCAAGAACATGTCGCCGGCGAACATCGAGCGGGCGCTCAAGGGCGCAGGTCCGCTGATCGGGCAGGCGTGCGTCATCGGCGACCGTCGCCCGTACAACGTGGCGCTGCTCGTCCTCGATCCGGACGGCGCCGCGGGCCTCGACCCCGACGACCCGGACGTCCGCGCCCGCGTCGACGCCGAGGTGGCCGCCGCCAACGCCCGCCTGTCGCGCGTGGAGCAGATCAAGCGCTACGCCCTGCTGTCGGACGAGTGGCTTCCCGACGGCGAGGAGCTGACCCCGACGATGAAGCTCAAGCGCCGCGGCATCGCCGACAAGTACGGCGACGTGATCGAGGGGTTGTACGCGGACGGGTAGGTGGGGCGGGGCCGGTCGGGTCGGTGGGCGCGGCCGTCGGCCGTCGGCCGCCGGCGGGCGGCGGGCGGCGGGCCGGGACGGTGCGACGAACCCCGCCGGACGTGGCGGCAAACGTCACATCGCACCGCGCCACCCACCCCGACCGGTCCGGACGGTGTGACGAACCCCGCCGGACGTGGCGGCAAACGTCACATCGCACCGCCCGACCCACCCTGTCACGCACGGTGTGACGAACCCCGCTGGACCCGGCGGCAAACGTCACATCGGCTCCGTCCCGCGAGTCCTGCCCGCCCCGCGGGCCCCGCACGATCCGCCCCCGCCCCGCCCGGCGATAGCCTCGACTCCGCCAGCGTCGGCGTCCGTCGGCGCGGCGCCTACCAGGGGGTACGTGATGCGGATCGGGATCATCATCGGATCGATCAGGGCCGAGCGGCAGACGTTGCCGGTGGCGGAGTACGTGCACGGGCTCGCCACAGCTCGCGACGGCGACGTGACGTACGAGCTCGTCGATCTGGCGTCGTTCGACGTGCCGCTGCTGACGTCGCCGGTCCATCCGATGGCGGCGGGGAAGAAGTACGACGATCCGGGCATGCAGGGCTGGTCGGACGCGGTCGACGCATGCGACGGGTTCGTGTTCGTCACGCCGGAGTACAACCACGGGGTGCCGGGCGGGTTCAAGAACGCCGTCGACAGCCTGGGGTCGGAGCTGGTCGGCAAGCCGGTGGCGTTCGTCGGGCACGGGTCGGTCGGCGGGGTCCGCGCGATCGAGCAGTGGCGGCAGATCGTCGCGAACTTCTCGATGCCGGTCGTCCGGGCCGAGCTGAACTTCAACCTCTTCGTCCACTGGTCGGACGGCGCGTTCACCCCCGAGGAGCGTCACGTCGCCGAGGCGGCCGCGATGCTCGACCAGCTCGAGGCGCTCGTCCACACGCACCGCGGCTGAGGTCGGGGACCACGGACACGGCGGGTGAGGCGGGGCCGCCGTCGGCGGGTGGTGCGACAGGCCGCTCCCCTTCGGGCTCCCCGTCCGCCCCACCGTCCCCCGCAGGGGCGAAACGCGCCTGCCCAACGGAGGATCCGGGCGCCGTCGGGCGGCGCGGACGAGCGGTCCTCCGATAGGGTCCACCGGGTCGCCCGTGTCCGGGTGCGGCCGCCCACCAGCGGTCCGTCGGGTGCGGGATGTCGCCGTTTCGCACCCTCGCCCTGACCCGGACCCAGAAGGACGGTTCCATGCCCGTACGTGTCGGTATCAACGGCTTCGGCCGCATCGGCCGCAACGTCTTCCGCGCGGCAAAGGCCGCCGGCGCAGACATCGAGTTCGTGGCGGTCAACGACCTCACCGACCCGAAGACGCTGGCCCACCTCGTCAAGTACGACTCGATCCTCGGGCCGTACTCCGGCACCGTCGAGGCCACCGACGGCGGGCTGAACGTCGACGGCTCCGAGATCCGGGTCTTCGCCGAGCGCGACCCCGCCGACATCGACTGGGCCGCCGTCGGCGCCGACGTCGTCATCGAGTCCACCGGCTTCTTCACCGACGCGAACAAGGCCAAGGCCCACCTCAAGGGCGACGTCAAGAAGGTCATCATCTCCGCGCCGGGGAAGAACGAGGACATCACCCTCGTGCTGGGCGTCAACGACGACCAGTACGACAAGGAGCAGCACCACGTCATCTCCAACGCGTCCTGCACCACGAACTGCCTGGCGCCGTTCGCGAAGGTCGCCAACGACACGGTCGGCATCAAGCACGGCCTGATGACGACGATCCACGCCTACACCGGCGACCAGCGCCTGCTCGACGCGCCCCATAGCGACCTGCGCCGCGCCCGCGCCGCCGCGACCAACCTCATCCCCGCGTCGACCGGCGCGGCCAAGGCCGTCGGCCTCGTGCTGCCCGAGCTCAACGGCAAGCTGTCGGGCTTCGCCGTCCGCGCACCCGTGCCGACCGGCTCCGTCGTCGACCTGACGTTCGAGGCCGAGCGGGCCACGACCGTCGAGGAGGTCAACGCCGCGCTCAAGGCCGCCGCCGAGGGCCCGATGAAGGGCATCCTGCAGTACACCGAGGACCCGATCGTGTCGGGCGACATCGTCACGAACCCGCACTCCTCGATCGTCGACGCGCAGCTCACCGCCGTCCTCGACGACACGCTCGTGAAGATCGTGTCCTGGTACGACAACGAGTGGGGCTACTCCAACCGCGTCGTCGACCTCGTCGGCCGGGTCCTCTAGCACCGCCATCCCACCCGTCCCGCCGCCCGCCGCGGCGGGACGGGCGAGGACCCACCGTCGTCGCCGTTCCGCCCTCAGGAGACCCCACCGATGCCCGACGCCCCGACCCCGATCCGCACGCTCGACGACCTGCAGGTCGACGGACGCCGGGTCTTCGTGCGCGTGGACTTCAACGTGCCGCTCGCCGGCGACGGCGACGCCCGCACGATCACCGACGACACCCGCATCCGGGCCGCGCTGCCGACCGTGCGCCGGCTGCTCGACGAGGGCGCCGCGCTCGTCCTCGCCGCGCACCTCGGCCGGCCCAAGGGCGTCGACCCGGCGCTGTCGCTCGCGCCGATCGCCGACCGGCTCGCCGAGCTGCTGGGCGAGAAGGTCGACGTCGCGCCCGAGGTCGTCGGGGACGAGGCGAGCCGCCTGTCGGCGTCGCTGCGGCCCGGCGTCGCCGATCAGCGGATCCTCATGCTCGAGAACGTCCGCTACGAGGCGGGCGAGACGAAGAACGACGACGACCTGGCCCGCGCCTACGCGGCGCTCGGCGACGGGATCTTCGTCAACGACGCGTTCGGCGCCGCGCACCGCGCGCACGCCTCCACCGAGGGCGTCGCCCGCCACGTCGAGCACGCCGCCGCCGGCCTGCTCCTGCAGCGCGAGGTCGAGACCCTCGAGGGGATCCTCGCGAATCCGGGCCGCCCCTTGGTGGCGATCGTCGGCGGGGCGAAGGTCACCGACAAGATCGGCGTCATCGACGCGTTCCTCGAGCGCGCCGACACCGTGCTCATCGGCGGCGCGATGTGCTTCCCCTTCTTCAAGGCCCAGGGCCACGACGTCGGATCGTCGCTCTGCGAGGCCGACGGCGTGGAGCCCGCCCGGCGCGCGCTCGCCGACGCCGAGTCCAAGGGCTGCCGGCTGCTGCTGCCCGTCGACCTGACCCTCGGCCGCGAGTTCTCCGCCGACACCGAGCGGCGCGACCTCGACGGCGTCGACGTCGAGGACGGTTGGATGGGCCTCGACGTCGGCCCGCGGACCGCGGCCGCCTACCGCGACGAGATCCTCGCCGCCGGATCGGTGTTCTGGAACGGGCCGATGGGCGCGTTCGAGCTGGAGCCGTTCGCGCCCGGCACCCGCGCGGTCGCCGAGGCCGTGGCCGACACCGACGCCACGACCGTCGTCGGTGGCGGCGACAGCGCCGCCGCTCTGCAGCAGTTCGGCCTGGGCGACCGGGTCACCCACCTGTCGACCGGCGGCGGCGCGTCGCTGGAGCTCATCGAGGGCAAGGCGCTCCCCGGCGTCGAGGCCCTCCGCCGCGGCTGAGACCGCAGCGCCGCACGACGCCACGCCGCGCCCACCGCACCGGCACCGGCGCATCACCCGAACGACCCGCACCACCCGAACGACCCTCCACCCCGACCGAACCCGGAGCACCCGCATGTCCCGCACGCCCTTCGTCGCCGGCAACTGGAAGATGCACAAGACGATCGCCGACGCCGAGGCGTTCGTCAGCGGCCTGCTGCCGCTCGCCGGCGACGTCGACGACGTCCAGATCGGCCTGGCGGTGCCGTTCACCGCGCTGCAGGCCGTCGTCGACTCCACCCGTGGGTCGGCGGTGCGGGTCTACGCCCAGAACGTCCATTGGGCCGAGCATGGCGCCTACACCGGCGAGGTGTCGATCGCGATGCTCGACGAGCTCGACGTCCACGGCGTCGTCGTCGGCCACAGCGAGCGCCGTCAGTACTTCAACGAGACCGACGCCGACCTGCGCAAGAAGGTCCCGGCGCTGCTGGCCGCCGGCCTGGAGCCGATCCTCTGCGTCGGCGAGTCCGACGCCCAGCGCGAGGCGGGGGAGACCGAGCAGGTCCTGCGGACCCAGGTCGTGGAGGACCTCGCCGACGTCGCCGACGAGGACCTGGCCAAGGTCACCGTCGCCTACGAGCCGATCTGGGCGATCGGCACGGGCAAGGTCGCCACGCCGCAGCAGGCCCAGGACGCCTGCGCGTTCATCCGCTCCGTCATCGCCGAGCGCTTCGCCGAGCAGGCCGCGCAGGTGCGGATCCAGTACGGCGGATCGGTGAAGCCCGACAACGCCGCCGAGCTGCTCGGGCTGCCCGACGTCGACGGCGCGCTCGTCGGCGGCGCGGCGCTCGAGCCCGCGTCGCTCGCCGGGATCATCGACGGCGCCCGCGCCTGAGCGACGCGCGCCGCGCCTGAGCGACCGGACACGACGGGGAGCACGATGAGCACGAGCGACGCGACGAACGGCGCCGATCCGGAGCGCTCGTCGCTCGCCGGGGCGCTCACCGCGATGACCGGCGTCACCCGCGAGGACTGGGCGCCCGGCGTGGCGCTCGTGATCCTCGACGGGTTCGGCCTCGCGCCGCCCGGGCCCGGCAACGCCGTGCATCTGGCGCGCACCCCGACGTTCGACGGGCTGTGGGAGCGCTACCCGCACGCGCAGCTCGTCGCGTGCGGTCCCGCGGTCGGCCTGCCCGAGGGCCAGATGGGCAACAGCGAGGTCGGCCACCTCAACCTCGGCGCCGGCGCGATCGTCAAGCAGGACCTGGCCCGGATCGACGACGCCGTCGCCGACGGGTCGATCCGCGACGTCGACGCGATCCGCGACGCGCTCGCCGGCCGCCTCACCGCCGCCGACGTCGACGCGGGCGACACCGTGCTCGACCCGTCCGGCCGGCGACGACTGCACCTCGTCGGGCTCGTCTCCGACGGCGGCGTGCACTCGTCGATGGAGCACCTGCGGGCCCTCGTCGACGCCGCCGCGGACGCCGGGACCCCCGACGTCGTCATCCACGCGTTCACCGACGGCCGCGACACGCTGCCGACGTCCGGCGTCGGGTACCTCGAGACCGTCGAGGGATGGTGCGCCGCCGCGTCGGGCGACCGCACGCGGGTGCGGGTCGGCACCGTCATCGGCCGCTACTTCGCGATGGACCGCGACCAGCGCTGGGAGCGGGTGCAGCAGGCGTACGACCTGCTCGTCCACAACGTCGCGCCGCACCGCGCCCCGACCGCCGCGCAGGCGGTCCGCGACGCCTACGCCCGCGACGAGACGGACGAGTTCGTCACCGCCACCGTCGTCGGCGACGACGACGCGCGGATCCGCCCGTCCGACACCGTCGTCGTCTTCAACTTCCGGCCCGACCGCGTGCGCGAGATCACCCGCGCCCTCGCCGAGCCCGGGTTCCTCGACGTCGACCGGCAGGCCGCCGCGCCGACGGTCCGCCGCGACGGGACCCCCGCCACCCCGGTCGACCCGGCGCTGCCGGCGGTGCACCCTGCCCGGTACGTCTGCATGACGCGGTACAAGGCGGACTGGCCGTACCCGGTCGCGTTCCCGCCGCGCCTGCCCGACGTCACCCTGGCCGACGTCGTCGAGGCGACCGGCGGCACCCAGGTGCACGTCGCCGAGACCGAGAAGTACCCGCACGTGACGTACTTCTTCAACGGTGGGATCGAGGACGAGCACCGCGACGAGTTGCGCGCCGTCGTCGCCAGCCCCCGCGACGTCCCGACCTACGACCACAAGCCCGAGATGTCGGCCCGCGACGCCGCCGACGCGTTCGTGCGGCTGTGGCGGGACGAGGGCCCGACGTTCGGGATCATCAACTTCGCCAACCCCGACATGGTCGGGCACACGGGGTCGATCCCCGCCGCCGTGGCGGCGATCGAGTTCGTCGACGGGTGCCTGGCCGACGTCGTCGCGGCGGTCCACGAGTCCGGCGGGGTGTGCATCGTCACCGCCGACCACGGCAACGCCGACAACATGCTCGAGCCGGACGGCTCGCCGAACACCGCCCACTCGCTCAACCCGGTGCCGTTCGTCGTCACCCGCGAGGGCCTGACGCTGCGCGACGAGGGGATCCTCGCCGACGTCGCCCCGACGGTCCTCGACCTGCTCGGGGTGCAGCAGCCCGACGCGATGACCGGCGAGACGATGATCCGCCCCGCCTGAGCCCGACCTGCGGCCGGGCGGCGTGTGACGGATCCCGGTCGCCCCGCGGGCACGATCCGCCACGGGCGGGCCGACCGGCGGTCGTGCGCCGTGGCCGTCCGGCTCGCGGTCCGTCGCGTCAGCCGCGTCAGCCGCGCATCGGGGCGATGAGCCCCGCGACCTTCGCCAGGCGCGCGCCCTGGTAGCGGGCGACGCCGAGCAGGCCGTCGTCGACCTTGCCGTCCTGCAGGCCGCCGCTGGCGACCGCGGTGCCGTACGGGTTGCCGCCGTGGGCGAAGATCGACGCGTCGGTGTAGCCGGGCGGGACGATGACCGCACCCCAGTGGTGGAAGACGTTCTCGACCGCGAGGATCGTGGACTCGTTGCCCCCGTGGAGGTTCATCGCCGACGTGAACGCCGTGGCGGCCTTGTTCGCCAGCGCCCCCGACTGCCACTGGCCGCCGAGCGTGTCGATGAACTGCTTGAGCTGCGCGGACGGGTTGCCGAACCGCGTGGGGGTGCCCAGCGCGTAGCCGTCCGCCCAGACCATGTCGTCGGGGGTCGCCTCGGGCACCGACCCGCTCGTCGCGTCGTGGTGGGCCTGCCAGGCCGGGTTCGCGGCGATCGCCGCCGGCGGGGCCAGCTCGGGGGCGCGGCGCAGGCGCACCTCGGCGCCCTCGGCCTCGGCGCCCTGCGCGATCGCCTGGGCGATCTGGTGGACGAAGCCGGTGGAGGAGTAGTAGACGACGGCGATCTTCGTGCTCATGGTGGAACCTCGGGTCGGGCTGCCAGGTGATTGCTGACGCAACCATAGCGCATGATCGCTCCGTCCGCCAGCTCCCCTTGTGCATGCAACAATGGATGGATGACGAGCGACGCCACCCGTTCGCGGCCACGACTCCTCACCCCTCGCGAGCTCGCCGCGTGGCGCGGCATGCTCCGCGTCAACACGCTGCTCGAGCGGGCGCTCGAGGAGCCGCTGTCCCGCGACCACGGCCTACAGACCTCGACGTACGAGGTCCTCATGCACCTCTCGGACGCGCCCGACGGCCGGCTGCGCCTGTCGGACCTCGCCCGCGAGGCGGTCCTGAGCCGCAGCGGCCTGACCCGCCTCGTCGACCGGCTCGAGCGCGACGGGCTGGTCCACCGCGAGCGGTGCGAGAGCGACGCCCGCGGCTACTTCGCCGTCCTCACGGACGAGGGCCGGGCGAAGATCGACGGCGCGCGTGGTGCGTACCTCGACGACGTCCGCGAGCGGTTCCTCTCGCGCCTCACCGTCGAGGAGCAGGAGCTGCTCGGCGACGTCTGGACCCGCGTCCTCGACGGCCTGGAGCCCGGCCTGCGCCCGTGACGGGGCCTCGGCGCGAGCGGCGCCCGTGACCCGGCCTACCCGCGCCCGTCGCCGGGCAGCCAGCGTTGGAGCTCGAGCGCCAGGCGGACCTCGAGGCCGTGCCCGGCCAGCCGCTCCGGCAGCAGCTGCTCGGCGCGCGCCAGCCGCTTGAGGACCGTGTTGCGGTGGGTGTGCAACACCGCCGCGGCGCGGGGTGCGCTGGAGTCCTCGCGCAGGTGGATGCGCACGGTCTCGCGCAGCTCGGCGTCGGCGTGACGCAGCTCCCCGAGCGTCGTCGCGACGAACGCCCGGGCCCGGACCTCGTCCTGCATCGCCAGCGCGACGACCCGCACCTCGCCGTACGTCACGACCCGCGGTCCGCCCGGGTTGCGCAGGACGAGGCGCTGGGCGTCCCGGGCCTCGCGATGACTGTCGCGGAAGCCGCCCAGCCCGCCGAGCGTCGATCCGGTCGTCACCGCGATCCCGGCCGGCAGGTCGTGGACCGCGACGCGGAGCGCGTCGAGGTCGGGGGAGGGGCCGGCGGTCCACGCCCACAGCCCGTTGTGCCCGACGGGCAGGATCAGGGGACGGCTCGTCCCCATCGCCTTCGCGAGCGCCCCGGCGGCGCGCTCGAGCTCGCCGAGGTCGACCGAGCCGTCGGACGCCCACAGCGCGAGCGCGGTGTGGTGGCGGTCGAGGGCGTAGTCCAGCCGCACGCCCGCCCGCTGGGGGTCGACCGGCGCGCGGTCGAGGATGAGCATCACCGTCTCGCGCCGCCGGGCGGGCGCTTCCCCGGTCAGGTCGCCGCGCTCCGCCTCCATCCGTCGCGCCAGGCCGTCGAGGACCCCGTCGACGTAGCCGAACAGCGACCGCGACCCGAAGTCGAGGACGGCCTCGAGGGCGTCGCCGTCGAGGCCCTCCTCCCGTGCGCCGCGCATCCACGTGCGCCAGGCGATGTTCTGGCCCTGGCGGTACGCCGTCGACAGCAGGTCCCGGTCCATGCCGCGCCGCATGAGGTCGCGGGCGAGGTCGAGCGCCTCCGGCGGCACGTCGACCGTGACCGGCTCGTCGGGGCGGGCGACGGTGGCGGAGAGCCAGCGGGCCATGTTCGCGTGGGTGCTCGCCAGCGTGCTCGCGGCGAGCAGGGGGTCCTCGGCCAGCGGTGGCGCGGCCTCGAGGATCGCCTCGACCATGTCCTCCACGAGGACGTCGAGCCGGTCGAGCACCCGCTGGCCGACCGCCCGGATCCGCCGCGAGGTCGTCGCCGGCGGGGTCTCCCACGTGACCGACACCACGTCGCAGCCTACCGCCGGGTGGGCCGATGCCCATGTGATGACGCAACATGGGGGCGAACGCACCCGGGGCGGACAGCACCGGCATGACACCGTGACCTCCGTCACGCTTGCGGCCATCGAGGCCCGAGTGGCAGGAGTGGAGATGGCAATGGCGCAGGACGCATCCGCAGCACCGTTCGTTGGACTTCCGGATCGGCGCGAGGCCGCCGACCCCGGTGGCGCCTGCGTGGCCGACGGTCGGGGCGACGCGACGAACGCGGAGTTCGCCGACCGAGTCCGCCGCGCCGCGGGCGCGCTGCGCGACGCCGGGGTCGGTCCCGACACCGTCGTGGCGATCGCGCTGCCCAACCGCAGCGAGCTCGTCGTGACGATGTTCGCCGCGTGGCGCCTGGGTGCGGCGGTGACGCCGATCAACCCGGCGCTCACGAAGGTCGAGCGGCAGTACCAGGTCGACGACGCCGGATCGGTCGTCGTGGTCGTCGACGAGGGGGTCGAGGTCGACGCGCCGACGATCGCCGTCGCCGACCTCTGCGCCGGGCCGCCGCTGGAGGATCCGCCCGCCGACGTGGCGGCCGACGCGCTGGCGCTGCTCATCTACACGAGCGGCACCACCGGCAAGCCCAAGGGCGTCATGCTCGACCACCGCAACCTCACGGTGATGTCGGCGATGATCCGCGAGGCGCTCGCGATCGGCCCCGAGGACCACTGCCTCCTCATCCTGCCGCTGTTCCACGCCAACGCGCTGCTCGTCAGCACCCTGGCCCCGCTCGAGGCCGGCGGCCGGATGACGATCGTCGAGCGGTTCAGCGCCACCGCGTTCTTCGACATCGTCCAGCGCGTCCGGCCGACGTACTTCTCCGCGGTCCCCGCGATCTACACGATGCTCACCTCGCACCCCGAGGCGGACCGCGCCGACTTCTCGTCGCTGCGGCTCGTCGTCTGCGGCGCCGCGCCGATGCCGGCCGAGGAGATCCACCGGGTGGAGGAGCGGTTCGGGGTCGTCCTCGTCGAGGGCTACGGCCTGTCGGAGAGCACCGTCGCCGCGACGATCAACCCGATCGACGGTCGCCCGCGCAAGCCCGGCACCGTCGGGATCGCCCTGCCCGGCCAGGAGGTGCTCGTCGTCGACGACGACGGCGAGCCCGTGCCGACCGGGGAGCGCGGCGAGGTCGTCATCCGCGGCGAGAACGTCATGCGCGGCTACCTCAACCGGCCGGAGGAGACCGCCAAGACGGTCGACGCCGACGGCTGGCTCCACACCGGCGACGTCGGGATCCTCGACGACGACGGGTACCTGCGGATCGTCGACCGGACGAAGGACATGATCATCCGCGGGGGCGAGAACATCTACCCCAAGGAGATCGAGAACGCGATCTACGGGGACGAGCGCGTCCTCGAGGCCGCGGTCATCGGGCGACCGCACGACGTCCTCGGCGAGGTCGTCATCGCCTACGTGTCGGTCCGTCCCGGCCACGAGCTCACCGTGGAGGAGCTCGCCGCCCGCTGCGAGGAGCACCTGGCGAAGTACAAGCGCCCGACCGAGATCCACCTGATCGACGAGCTGCCGAAGAACCCCGTCGGCAAGCTCGACAAGCCGACCCTGCGCGCCCGCGACGCCGAGGCGCAGCGGGCCACCGCCTGAGCCGACCACCGCCTGAGGAGAGAGAGAACCATGGGCCTCACCACCGGGAACTTCCCGCCCGTCGATCCACCGACGTTCATGAAGATGCCGTACCTCGAGCGCATCAAGACGCTCTCGAGGCACTGGGCCGAGTACGGCTTCGGCGCGCCGAAGATCACGATGTTCATCTACCTGTTCCGGATGATCTTCTTCACCGCCGGCTGTGGGGTGCTGGCGGCGACGCTCACGTCGGACCTCAACCCGTTCGCCCCGTCGGAGTGGTTCGACCAGGCGATCGTCTGGCAGAAGCTCATCGTCTGGATGCTGCTCATCGAGTCGCTCGGCATGGGCGGGTCGTGGGGGCCGCTGTCGGGCCACTTCAAGCCGTTCACCGCCGGGTTCCGGCACTACTTCCGCGTCGGCACGATCCGGCTCCCGCCGTGGCCGGACAAGGTGCCCGGGACGAAGGGCCACACCCGTGAGCCGATCGACGTGGCGATCTACACGTTGATGATCGTCAGCTTCATCGTCGCGATCGCCCTGCCCGGGAACGTCGAGACCCACCGGACCGACGACGTCCTGTTCGTCGGCCATCTCATGTCGATGGGCGTCCTCGTTCCGATGATGGTCCTGCTCTGCGTCCTGGGCCTGCGCGACCGCACGGTGTTCCTCGCGGCCCGCAGCGAGCAGTACCTGCCGGCACTGATCTTCTTCGCGTTCTTCCCGTTCGTGGACATGGTCATCGCCGCGAAGATCCTCATCGTCGCCGTCTGGGCCTGGGCGGGCTTCTCCAAGCTCAACAAGCACTTCCCGCTGGTCATCCCGCCGATGACGAGCAACACGCCGTGGCTCAACTCCACGAAGTTCAAGCGCGCGCACTACGCGGACTTCCCCGACGATCTGACGCCGTCGCGGTTCGGCCGGTTCATGGCGCACATCCCGGGCACGGCGTTCGAGATCGCGGTCCCGTTGATCCTGCTCGCGTCCGCCAACGAGACCATCACGCTGCTGGCCGCGGTCATCATGCTCGGCTACTGCGTCTTCATCATCAGCTGCTTCCCGCTCGCGACGCCGATCGAGTGGAACGTCATGTTCATGTACCTCATCGGGTTCCTGTTCCTGTCGCACAGCAGCGCCGACGGCTACGCGCTCTGGGACATGGACCCCGTGCTGCTCGTCCTGACCATCGTCGCGCTGTCGACGTTCCCGATCTGGGGCAACCGTCGCCCCGACCAGATCTCGTTCCTGCCGGGCCTGCGCCAGTACGGCGGCAACTGGGCGTCGGCGATGTGGGGGATGGCGCCGGGGGCCGAGCAGAAGCTCAACGACCACGTGAAGAAGGCCTCGCTCATGCAGCGCGACCAGCTCGAGGAGCTGTACGGGTTCCACGAGGCGGAGGTCGTCCTGCACCAGCTGCTCGGCTGGCGCTCGCTCCACAGCCAGGGTCGCGGACTGAACTCCGTCATGTGGAACACGCTGGGCAAGGACCTCGACCACTACACGCTGCGCGAGGCCGAGTTCTCCTGCAACGCGGTGATCGGCTGGAACTTCGGTGACGGCCACCTGCATGACGAGCGCCTCATCGAGGCGCTGCAGGAGCGCTGCGACTTCGCGCCCGGCGAGTTCATCATCGTGTGGGTCGAGTCCGAGCCGTACGGCAACGGGCGTCAGGAGTACCGGGTCATCGACGCCGCGGTCGGGATCGTCGAGCGCGGCAGCTGGTCGGTCGACGACTGCGTCAACACCCAGCCGTGGCTGCCGGACGGTCCGATTCCGACGAACGTCACCTGGCGGCTCGACGGCTACCAGCGCGTGAGCTACCCGCCGCTCGACCCGCCGCCGGGGCCGGCGGCGGAGGCCGGAGACGGAGTCCCACGGCCCCAGGTCGCCACGTGACCCGAGCCGTCGTCGTCGGCAGCGGGCCCAACGGGCTCGCCGCCGCCGTCACGCTCGCCGCCTCGGGGATCGACGTCACGGTCCTCGAGGCGGCGTCGCGTCACGGCGGTGGCACGCACAGCGGCGAGCTGACGCTGCCGGGCCTCATCCACGACGAGTGCTCGGCCGCCCACCCGCTCGCCGTCGACAACGCGTTCACCCGCCGGTTCGACCTCGGCGCGCACGGCCTGACGTGGCGCTGGGCGGAGGTCGAGTACGCCCACCCGCTCGACGGCGGGGGCGGGTCGGCCGCGGTCCGCTCCGTCACCGAGACCGCCGACGGCCTGGGCCGGGACGCGAGGGCGTGGCGCGGGGTGTTCGGGCCGCTCGCGTCGCGGTTCGACGGGATCGCCGCCGACATGACCCGGCCGATGCTGCGGGTGCCCGACCACCCGCTGGCGATGGCGCGGTTCGGGATGCGCGCCGGGCTGCCGTCGGCGGTCCTCGCCCGTCGGTGGTCGACGGTCGAGGGACGGGCGCTCTGGGCGGGCGTCGCCGCGCACGCGTTCCGGCCGTTCCGCAGCGTCGTGTCGTCGGCCATCGGCACCGCGCTCGCGACCGCCGCCCATCGCTACGGCTGGCCGGTGGCCGAGGGCGGCTCCCGGTCGATCACCGACGCGATGCTCGCGCTGCTGCGCGAGCACGGCGGGCGGTTGGAGACCGGGGTCGAGGTCCGCTCGCTCGACGAGCTCGACCGACCGGACGTCGTCATCCTCGACGTGACCCCCGCCGCGGCCGCGCGGATCGCCGGCGACCGGATCCCGGCACGCGTGTCGCGGGCGCTGCGGCGCTACCGGACGGCGCCGGGCACGTTCAAGGTGGAGTTCGCCGTCGAGGGCGGCGTGCCGTGGACGTACGAGCCGACCCGGCGGGCGGGCACCGTGCACCTGGGCGGCACGATCGAGGAGATCGCCGCCGCCGAGCGGATGGTCTGCCGGGGTGGGATGCCCGAGCGGCCGTTCGTGCTGCTGTGCCAGCAGTACCTCGCCGACCCGACCCGTTCGGCCGGGGACGTCCACCCGATCTACGCCTACGCCCACGTCCCGTCCGGGTACACCGGGGACGCGACCGCGGCGATCGAGGCGCAGATCGAGCGGTTCGCGCCCGGGTTCCGCGACCGGATCCTCGGACGCCACGTGCGCAGCACGACCGACACCGCCGCGGCCAACGCGAACCTCGTCGGCGGAGACATCGTCGGCGGGGCCAACGACGCGCTGCAGATGGTGTTCCGGCCCCGTCCGGCGCTCGATCCGTACGCGCTCGGCGCCCCCGGGCTCTACCTCTGCTCGGCGTCGACGCCGCCCGGGGCCGGGGCCCACGGGATGTGTGGCTACAACGCGGCGACGTCGGCGCTGCGTCACCTGGGGGCCGGGGGCCCCGCCACCGCCGCGGGGCGCGGCGCCGACGGTTGGTGACGGTCCGCGGCGGGCCTCCCGCCCGCCGCGGAGCCGATCGCTCACGCCGTGGTCGGCGTGCCTTCCGTCGTGACGGACTCGGCGGGCTCGGCCTCGGCCTCGGCCTCGCCGGGCGGCGTCGAGGACGGGGCGGCGGCGACCTCGGGCGCCCGCTCGTGGACCTCGATCGCGACCTTGCGAGGCCGGGACGCCTCGGGCTTGGGGATGCGGACCTCGAGGACGCCGTCCTGGAACGACGCGCCGATCGCATCCGGATCGACGCCCTCGGGCAGGGCGATCCGGCGACGCAGCTCACCGGACGCCCGCTCGAGCCGCACGACGCCCTCGGCGGAGGAGCGCCGCCCGAGCGTGCGCCGACCCCCGAGCGTCAGGACGTCGTCCTCGACCTCGACGACGAGGTCCTCGCGCCGCACGCCGGGGAGGTCGGCGGTCAGGACGTAGGCGTCGTCCTGCTCGACGAGGTCGACGGCGGGCCGCCACGGGGTCGTGGCGCGCGCGGCGGTCGGCTCGAACCACGACGCGAACACGTCGTCGACCTGGCGCTGCAGGGCGCCGAGCTCACGGGCGGGACTCCAACGAACGATGGCCATGGGGCGAACCTCCTGGTCGGGTGTGCTGTCTGAGAAGCAGTATGAAATCTAAGTGTGTGGTTGTCAAGTCTTGTGCGTCTCCGGTTCGAGATCGGCGGGGCGTGGGGACGGGAGGGGGCCGGCGGCCTACGATGGCCCGATGCCCGTCGACCCCGCCGCCCCGAGCCTCGACGCCCCGCCGCGCCCCGCCGCCGAGCGTCCGCGCCGGGCGTTCCGGATCGAGGCGACGGGGGAGGACGATCTGCACCGCGCCCGGGCCGGCGTCATCGAGACCGCCCACGGCCCGATCCGGACGCCGACGTTCGTGCCGCTGGCGACGAAGGCGACCGTCCGCACGCTCCTGCCCGCCGAGGTCGCCGAGCTCGGGTTCGACATCGTCCTGGGCAACACGTTCCACCTCATGCTCCAGCCCGGGCACGAGCTCATCCGCCACCACGGCGGGCTCCACCGGTTCATGGGGTGGGACGGGCCGATCATCACCGACTCCGGCGGGTTCCAGGTGTTCTCGATGGGGCACGGGACCGTCGCCGACGAGATCAAGGGCCGCCGCGGCCGCAAGGGCCAGGACGCGCCCGCCGGATCCAGGTCGCACGCCCGGATCGAGTCGATCGAGGAGGAGGGCGTCGCGTTCCGCTCCTACGTCGACGGATCGCGGCGGTTCCTGTCGCCCGAGACGTCGATGGAGGTCCAAGCGGCGCTCGGCACCGATCTGGCGGTCGTCTTCGACGAGTGCACGCCGTTCAACGTCGAGCGCGACTACACCGCCCGCTCGACCGAGCGCACGCACCGCTGGCTCGAGCGCTGCCTCACGTGGCACGAGCGACACGCGCCCGGCTGGCAGCTCGTCTACGGCATCGTGCAGGGCGGGGTGTACGACGACCTGCGGCGCGAGGCGTGTCAGGTCGTCGCCGCGTCGCGCTGCGACGCGATCGCCATCGGCGGGTCGCTCGGTGCGCACAAGGACCAGATGTACGAGGTCGTCGACTGGTCGACGGCCGAGCTCCACCGCGCCGCGCCGGACAAGCCCCGGCACCTCCTCGGCATCGGCGACATCGACGACCTCGTCCGCGGCGTCGAGCTGGGCATCGACACGTTCGACTGCGCGATGCCCACCCGGATCGCCCGCCACGGCATGGTGCTCGTGCCCGAGCCGGACCGGCGCTGGCGGGTCGACCTGACCCAGGCGCGGTGGGCGACGAGCGACGAGCCGCTCTGCGACGGCTGCCCCTGCCCGGCGTGCGCGCACGGGTTCACCCGCGGCTACCTCCACTACCTCCTGCGCCACCGCGAGCTCACCGGCATGCGGCTGGCCACCCAGCACAACCTCGCGTTCGTCGCCCGCACGATGGCCGGCTTGCGCCGCGCGATCGTCGACGGGCGGCTGGCGGAGGAGGCCGCGGAGCTGCGGGCCGGCAGGCTGCCGTAGCGCGGGCTACGGGGCGTTCTGGTCGATGAGCTTGCGCAGGTCGTCGACGATCTGGTTGGGCGTGTCGCCGACGACCCGACGGACCTCCGGCGCGACCTTCTCGCCCACGACCCAGTACACGGTGCCGCCGACGATCGCCGCGAGGACGAGCAGGACGAGGACCGCCCGGACGAACCGCCCGAAGCACCCCAGGCCGCGCCGCCGGCGCGGCGCGGCGCGGCGCGGCTCCTGATCCCAGTTCGGCGGCGCGGCGCCGCGCCGGGCCGGCGCGACGCCCGGGTCGGGCTGGGCGCGCCGCGGCTCGCGTGCGGTGCGACGCGGGACCGCCGGCTGGTCGGCGGTGGCGGGGCGCCGGGCGGCACCGGGGCCCGGTTGCAGCATCGTGCGCTCGGCCGGGTCCTCGGGCTCCTCGTCGGGCACGAAGTCCCGGGCCATGCTCTCGGCCGCGTCCCGCGGGACGATCGCGGTGACCCCGGTCGCCGGGCCGCTGCGCACCGTCCTGGTCGGGCCGTCCGCGGGCGGGTCGACGCCCTCGGCCGCCGCCTCCAGCGCCTCGGCGTACGCCTCCGCCGACGCGTAGCGGGCCTGCGGCTCGAGCGACAGCGCACGGTCGACGACGAGGCCCAGCTCCGGCGACACCTCGGCGTTGAGCTGGTCGAGCAGCGGCGGGGCCTCGCGCTGCTGCTTCAGCGCGAGCTCGGCGAGCGACTCGGCCTCGTACGGCAACCGGGCCGCGAGCAGCTGGTACGTGACGACGCCCAGGGCGTAGATGTCGGACGCCGGGCCGACGTCTCCGCCGGTGGCCTGCTCGGGGGCGAGGTAGCTGGCGGTGCCGACGACCGACCCGATCTGGGTGATCGACGACTCCTCGGCCATCGCCTTCGCGATCCCGAAGTCGGCGATCTTCACCGTGCCCGACTCCGCCAGCAGGATGTTGCCGGGCTTCACGTCGCGGTGGATGACGCCGTTGCGGTGGGCGTACCCGAGCCCGCGGGCGGCCTGGCCGACGATCGACGTCGCCTCCGGCACCGACAGGTATCCTCGGTCGCGCAGCAGCTCGGCGCCGGACTGGCCGCGCACCGCCTCCATGACGATGAAGTACCGGCCGGAGTCGTCGTCGAACCCGAAGTCGAAGACCTGGACGATGTTGTTGTGGACGAGCCGCGCGGCGGCGAGCGCCTCGCGCCGGAACCGCGACACGAACTGGCGGTCGTCGGCCAGGTGCTCGGCGAGGAGCTTGACGGCGACGTGCCGCTCGAGCCGGCGGTCGAACGCCAGCCGGACGGTCGACATCCCGCCGGCGCCGAGCCGGTCGCCGATCTCGTAGCGGCCCGCGAGGACGTCGTCGCTCACCGGTCACCCCGGTCCAGGCCCGGACCGCGGGGCGGCGCGGCGCGACGATCGCGCGGGCCCTGCCCCTCGCGGGACCGCTTGGGCTGCGCGTCGTCGGGGCGGGGCCGACTCCGCAACCCCGACGCGGTGCCGTCCCCGCGCAGCGCGTCGCCGCTCGTCCCCGGATCCGGCTCGAATCCTCCCGAGCCGTCGTCCTCGTCGTCGCCCTCGTCGTCGGGATCGTCGGGCGGCAGGTCCTCCGGCGCGGTGTAGGTCGGGGTCGTGGGGGTCGTCTCGGTGGTCGTCGTCGGGACCGTCGGCGTGGTGGCCGTCGTGGTCTCCGGCGGGACCGTCTCGGTCGTCGTCGTGTCGGTCGAGGGCTCCTCCTCGCACGCGACCTTCACCCGGCTCTCCAGCAGCGCGAACCCCTGCTCCAGGCTGTCGACGACGCCACCGTCGACCGACGCCGGGAGCTGCTCGATCCGGTTGCGGCCCAGCTCGATCGTGCGGGTCGCGTCCCCGCAACGGCCCGAGGCCACCGCGCGCTCGATGCGGGTCAGCTCGCTCCGCAGCGCATCGGCGGAGGAGGCGTCGAGACGGCCGCCGTCCCCGCAGCCGACGAGGGCGAGCGCGCCGCAGAGCGCCAAGGGGGGGACGGGTCGCAGGAGGCGCATGGCGAGGCGTGCCCGCAGGCTACCGACCGACCTTCAGGCGTTCCGCAAGACCGTCGGGCAACCCGGCGTCGCGGATCGCCTTGGCCGCGCCGGCGACGTCGTACGTCACGCGGCGCCAGGTGGCCCGGCCCTCGTCCGGGTCGAGCTGCAGCCACGACGCCCGCGGGTCCTCGTCGCGCGGCTGCCCGACGCTGCCGGGGTTGAGCAGCCACCGCCGGGCGCCGAGGACGACCTCCTCGCCGTCGCCACGCCGCGTCCCGACGACGGGGGCCCGGCCGTCCTGCGCGAACGACAGCGCGATGTGGCTGTGGCCGATGAGCGCGACCTGCTCGTCGAAGCTCGCCAGAGACCGCTCCGCCTGGTCGCCGTTGAGCACGTACTCCCAGACCGGGTGCAGCGGGCTGCCGTGGGCGAGGACGCAGCCGTGGACGATGCCCGACGGGCTCAGCGTCGTCAGCCACTCCCGGTGCTCGTCGCGCAGCGCGTCGCGGGTCCACGCCGCGGCGGTGGCCGCGTCCGGCGAGAACTGCTCCGAGGAGAGCGTGCCGAGGGCGACGAGGTCGTGGTTGCCTGCGAGCGAGTGGGTCGCGAACCGTCGCACCGTGGCGCAGCAGCCGTTGGGATCGGCGCCGTAGCCGACGACGTCGCCCAGGCACCACACCTGCTCGCAGCCCCGGTCGTCGATGTCGGCGAGGACCGCGTCGAGCGCGTGACGGTTGGCGTGGATGTCGGAGACGACGGCGACGTGCATACTCGGGGTGATGGTGCGCTCGGACAGGCCGCTGATCGCGGTGGCGGCGACGGTGCTGGCGGCCGGTGGAGCGGCGGCGGTCCTGCGACCGGTCCGGAGACCCGTCCGGGAGCCGATCGATCCGGGATCGTACTTCACGTCCGGGCAACGCCGCCGGGCGCGCCGCTACCGCCGACCGCAGGCCGCGACCGGGCTCGTCGCGTTCGCCGCCGAGGCCGGGACGATGGCCGCGCTCGCACGGCGGTGGCCCGCGCCGGTCGTCGGTCGGACGACCGGCGGACCCGGCGGCCTGCGCGCGGTGACGGCGGGCGCGGGGGCGGGGGCGGCGGTGACGACCGCGGTCGGCGCGTCGTCGCTTCCCCTCGCGGCGCTGTCGCGCCGTCGGGCGGTGCGGGTGGGCCTGGCGACCGGCAGCTGGGCGCTGTGGCGGTCCGACGTCGTCCGCTCGACCGCGCTGTCGGCCGTCGGCGGGGCCGTCGTCGGCGGCGGCGTCGCGGGGATGCAGCGGCGCTGGCCCACGCACTGGTGGGCGCCGGCGGCCGCCGGGGCGACCGGCCTGTCGGCGCTGCTGGGGTTCCTCGCGCCGGTCCTCCTCGAGCCGCTGTTCGGGCGCACCGAGCCGTTGGGGGAGGGCCCGCTGCTCGAGGGGATCCACGAGGTGGCCGAGCGGGCCGGCACGCCGATCGGCCGGGTCCTCGTGTCGGACGCCAGCCGTCGCACCACCGCGGTCAACGCCTACGTCAGCGGCTACGGGCGGTCGCGCCGCGTCGTCCTGTGGGACACGCTGTCGGACGGCTACCCGGTCGAGCAGGTGCTGTTCGTCGTCGCCCACGAGCTGTCGCACGTCGCCCACCGCGACGTCCTGCGCAACCTCGCGTTCCTCGCGGCGATCGCGCCGGTCGGGCTCTGGGCCACGGCGGCGATCGGTCGGGCGTGGACGCCGCGCGACGTCGCGGGGGACGACCTCGCCGACCGGTCCGCGCCGACCGGTCCGGGCGACGTCGCCGATCCCGGGGGCGGTGGGCCGGACCACGGCGCCGCGGCGGGCGTCGACGCGTCGGTCGGTGGTCCTGCCGCCGGTCGCGCGCCCGCCGGGACGGCGGCCCCCGCCCCGGCCTCGGTCCCCGCGATCCTCGCCGCCGGGTCGGTGGTCGGCCTCGTCGTCGCGCCCGCGATGGCGTGGCTGTCGCGGACCGTCGAGCGGCGCGCCGACGACGACGCCCTGCGGTGGGCTCCGGAGCCGGCGGCGATGATCCCGTTCTTCCAGGGGATCGTCCTGCAGAACCTCGCCGACCCCGCCCCGCGCGGCCCGTCGCGGCTGCTCGGACGGCTCCTCTCGACGCACCCGCCGGTCGCCGAGCGGATCGGGGCCGCCGTCGCGCACGCCCGGTCCCAGGGCCGACCGCTGCCCGCCGCGGTCCCCTTGGCCGACCGTCCGACGCTCGCCCACGGACCGCCAGCGACGTGCGGGTGACGCTCGTCGCGGTGGGCCGGACCCGCGCGCCGTACCTCGACGACGTGGCCCACTACGAGAAGCTCCTGCGGCCCTACGTCAAGCTCGACACGGTCGAGCTGCGCGACGACGCGGACGCCGCCCAGGTCGCCCGACGGGTGCCCGACCGCGCCCACTGCGTGCTGCTCGCGATCGACGCGCCGACCCGCGACAGCGTCACGCAGGCCACGTGGCTGGAGGAGCGGCGGGCGAGCGGGCGGGACCTCTGCTTCGTCATCGGCGGCGCCGACGGGCTCGACCTCGACCGGGCCGACGAGCGACTGTCGTTCGGCCCGGTCACGCTGCCGCACCAGCTCGCCCGCGTCATCGTCCTCGAGCAGCTGTACCGGGCGCACCGGATCCTGCGCGGCGAGCCGTACCACCACTGAGCGGCGGGCCGTCCCGGGTCCTATCGTTGTGGCCACCGTGACCGACGCCCCGACCGCCCCGCCGCTGCAGCGCCTCCGCGACCTCCTCGACGACGCGGTCCTCGCGGTCACCGGCGGCGAGCGACCCCCGTCGTCCCCGGCGCTCGACCGGCCGAAGCAGGCGGCCCACGGCGACTTCGCCACGAACGCGGCGATGATGCTGCCGAAGATCGTCGGCGCGGCGCCGCCGATGATCGCCGAGCGCCTGTCGGTCGCCCTGACCGAGCACCTCGGTGGCGACCTCGACGACGTGTCGGTCGCCGGCCCCGGGTTCCTCAACCTGCGGATGTCGGACCGTTGGCTCGACGCCGCCCTGGCCGAGGTCGAGGCGGCGGGCCGCTCGTTCGCCACCGGGACCCCGGGCACGCGCGAGTCGATCCACCTGGAGTTCGTGTCGAACAACCCGACCGGGCCGGTCCACATCGGCGGCGCGCGCGGGGCGGCGTTCGGGTCGGCGCTCGCGAGCCTGCTGGAGCTCCACGGCCACCCGGTCCACCGCGAGTACTACGTCAACGACTTCGGCAACCAGGTCCAGCTGTTCGGGGCGTCGCTGCAGGCGCGGGCGCGGGGCGAGGAGGTGCCCGAGGACGGCTACCGCGGGGACTACGTCGCCGAGGTCGCCGCCCGGATCCCCGACGCCGCGACGCGTTCCGTCGACGAGGTCGCGACCGAGGGCATCGCGCTCATGGTGGCCCAGCAGCGGGCGTCGCTCGAGCGGTTCCGCACGACGTTCGACCGCTGGTTCAGCGAGCGCTCGCTCCACGCGCCGGCCGACGGCGCCACGAGCAGCCCGGTCGACGACGCGTTCGCGGTGCTCGCCGAGCAGGGCCGCACGTACGAGCAGGAGGGCGCGCTCTACCTGCGCACGACCGACTCCGGCGACGACAAGGACCGGGTGCTCGTGCGGTCCGACGGTCGGCCGACGTACTTCGCGTCGGATGTCGCCTACCACCACGACAAGCGCACCCGCGGGTTCGCCCGCGTCATCGACGTGCTCGGCGCCGACCACCACGGCTACGTCGCCCGCGTCGAGGCGGCGTTCGAGGCGCTCGGCGGCGACCGCGACGCGATCGAGCTGCTCATCACGCAGTTCGTCAACCTCTTCGAGAACGGCGAGCGGGCGAAGATGAGCAAGCGCGCCGGCGAGTTCGTCGCGCTCGACGACCTCGTCGACGACATCGGCGTCGACGCGGCCCGCTGGTACCTCCTGGCGCGCTCGCACGACACGACGATCGACCTGGACCTGGCCGACGCCCGCGAGCAGTCCGCCGAGAACCCCGTCTACTACGTCCAGTACGCCCACGCCCGGATCCGCTCGATCCTCCAGCGCGGCCGCGACGGCGAGGTCACCGGTGCGCGGACCGGCGAGGGCGCGGGTGACGACGAGGGGTCCGCCGACGCCGTCGGTGCGACCGACGGCGTCGGGGACGCGGCGACGGCGGGTGGGGGCGACGGGGCCACCACCGGGTCGGCCTACGTCGCCGCCGAGCGCGAGCTGCTCTTGGCCCTGCTCGCGTGGCCCGACGAGGTGGCCGAGGCCGCGACGCGACGCGCCCCGCACCGGATCGCCACGTACCTGCTGGCCCTCGCCCGCCAGTACTCGGCGTTCTACCGTGACTGCCCGGTGCTCGCCGAGGGCGTGCCGGCCGACGTCCGCGCCCGCCGCCTGAGCCTGTGCTCGGCCACCGCCGACGTCATCGCCGCCGGCCTGGGCGTGCTCGGCGTCGACGCCCCCGAGCGGATGTAGGACGGGCGGTCGGGGCGACCGGCCCCGACCGTTCCGCTAGCGCTCGAAGAACCGGATGACGCCGTCCAGGCCGAGGGCGTCGGCCGCGCCGCGCGCCTCGGACGCGAGCTTGTACATCTCGTGGTTGGCGACGAGCCAGCCCACGGCGATGAGGAGCACGCCGCTGATCACGCTGATCCAGCGGTAGTGGTCGCGCACGATCCGGGCGGCGCCCGTCACCCGCTCGAACGCCAGGGCGGCGGCGAGGAAGGGGACCGCGAGCCCCAGGCCGTAGGCGAGGAGGAGGAACGCCCCGCCGCCGACGCCGTCCTGGGCGGCCGCGGCACCGAGGATCGCCCCGAGGATCGGGCCGGTGCACGGGGTCCAGGCGACGGCGAACGCCATCCCCGCCACGAACGGCCCACCCGCCCCGGCGCGACGCAGCATCGCCTCGGAGCGCAACGTCACGTTCAACCGGTCGACGAACGGCATGAGCAGGAAGAGCGCGCCCATGAGGATGAGGAGCGCCCCGGCGACGGTCTCGATCGTGCGGATCGACCCGAGCAACGGCGCGCCGATGCCGTTGGCGAACAGCCCGAGCGCGACGAAGACGAGCACGAAGCTCAGGCAGAACAGCAGCGCGGGGGGGAGGATCGCGCCGAACCGGCGCTCGGCGGCGGGCCGCAGGCTCTCGCCGCCGCTGAGCACCGACAGGTACCCGGGCACCAGGGGCAGCACGCACGGCGACGCGAACGACAACAACCCGGCCGCGAACGCGCTGAACACCGTGACGCTCACGGCCGCGCGACCCCGTCGGTCGTCGTGGGCGTCACCGGCGTCGCTCCACGGCGGTGCTCACCGGTACCGCTCGAGATCGGCGTCGATCCGGCGCTGGTCGTCGGCGGACGGGCCGTCCTCGTGGGGTCCTCGGTCGGTGGCGGGCGCCCCGGCGTCGACGGGAGGCGCGCTCCCGGCCGACGGAGGCCCCGGCTCGGAGCCGCCGCTCGCCGACGCCCGGTCGGAGCCCGTCGCCGGGCCGCCGTCGCCGACCCGGGCGGCGGACGCCGGTCCATCGCCCCACGCCGCCGCCGCGTCCCCGGTCGGGGCGCGCCGTCGCCACCGCCGGACGAGGACGAGCAGCAGCGCGAGGCCCAGGACGAGGGCGCCTGCCGGGAGCGCCCAGCGCAACGTCCTCGCGTTCGACGGCGGGTCGATGAGCACCGACTCGCCGTAGATCGCCACCATCTCGTCGAGCACCTGCTGCTTCGTCAGGCCGCGGGCGATGAGCCGCTCGATCGCGTCGCGCTCGTCCTCCGCCTGCGGCGCCTCGGACTGGTTGAGCGGCGTGCCGCACGTGACGCACATGAGCTCCCGCTCGACCTCGGGGAAGGTCGTCCGTGGCGCTTGCGCCGAGACGGGGGAGGCGAGGACGGCGAGCAGGAGCGCCGTGAGCAGGGCGAGCAGCGGCAGACGGCGTGGAGTCGTCGGGAGCGGTCGCCGCGCGCCCGTCCGCGGCGGGTCGGTCGCCGGAGCGACGTGGTCGAACGGTCCGCCCGCGTGGGCGACCCGACCGACGCGCGGACCTGCCGCCGTCCGAGTGAAGGCGGACGAGCGGGTCATCGCGCGGCCAGCACCTCGTCGGGCACGCCGGCGCGGCGCAGCGACGCCTCGAGGAACTCCTCCGTGACCTCGCCGCGGAAGATCCCGCGGATCCGGCCCCGGGCGTCGATGATCACCGTCTCGGGCACCCGCAGCGCGCCGTACTCGAGCGCGAGCGCGCTGTCGGGATCGCGGACCGACGGGTAGGTCATGCCGTGCTTGCGGACGAACGCCAGGCTCTTCTCGGGGTCGTCGCGGTTGGTGACGCCCCACACGGTCCCGACCTTCGCCCGCTGCAGGCGCTCGTGGATCCGCTGGAGCACCGGCACCTCGGCCTCGCACGGGATGCACCACGACCCCCACACGTTGAGGACGACGACCTGGCCGCGCAGGTCGGCGAGCCGCTGCGTCCCCTCGGCGCCCAGCCGCGGCATCGGTCGGTCGGCGCCGGGGGCGGTCACGACCCGGCCCGCCTGCACCTGCGCGTCGATCGAGTCGCGCGTCTCCTCGCCCGGCGCGGAGCGGCCCATCGCGTACGCGAGCAGGCCGATGAGCGCGACGATGACGACGCCCAGCAGGATCGGCACGGTGGAACGGCGCATCCCGGTGAACGGTAGACGTCCGCCGTCGCGACCGACGTGACGCCGGTCCGGCCGGCGCGGTAAGGTGCACGAACCTGCGGTGGTAGCTCAGTTGGTAGAGCATCAGCTTCCCAAGCTGAGGGTCGCGAGTTCGAGCCTCGTCCGCCGCTTGACCTGAAGGCCCCGCTCCGGCGGGGCCTTCTGCGTTGGTCGGGGTGGCTCGCGTGCGGATCGCGGCTCGCGTGCGGATCTCGTGATGATGCGCCGGTGGCCGTGGTTGATGAAGTCTTCCGCATGGGCGCCGCAAACGCATTTGATGAATCGCGTGGACGTCCACGGCGTTTGATACAAACGTCGATTCATGAGCAATGATCCAGTCGCAGCCATCGACGCGCGCATCGCCGAGTTGGAGGAGGGCATCCGACCGACGAACGAGCAGATCGAGGAGCTCCGGTCCAGCATCCAGGGCACGCACGAGGAGATCGCCCGCCTGCAGGCGGCCAAGGCGGTGATCGAGGGGCGGGCCCCCGCCGTGCAGCAGCGTCCGTCGCAGCGGCCGCGCGGCACCCGCAGTCGCGGCCCGTCGGTGTCGGAGGATCGGGTCCTGTCGCTCATCGCCGAGCACCCCGACGGCATGACGAAGAAGCAGATCGCCGAGGCGCTCGGCGTCGTCGTCGCCACCGCCGACGCACGCATCAAGTCGTTGCTCAAGGCCGACCGGATCCGCGAGGCGGGGGAGCGGCGCCCGGCCGGTGGGGTCGGTCGCGCGTCCAAGGTCTACGCCGCGAATTGATCGAACGCCGTTGACGTCAAGGTCCGCGGCGCCTCGTGTCCGCGGCCCACGTCGAGCGACGCGACGACGTCGTGCGGACGCCCACCGGCGTTGAGGTCAAGCTCGACGTCGCTGTTTCGTCATCGTCTCCGGTCGACGGGCGCCACACGCAACCACGAGCGCGTCACGCGACCACGAGCGCGTCACGCGAGCACGATCTCGCGCACCGGCACGCCGAACTCGGCGGCCGCGACGTCGACCGCATCGCGCCGGTCCCGCCCGTCGCCCGCGGCGTGGCGCGCCACGACCACCCGCTCGGCGGCGTAGGTCCGCAGGCCGTCCGACACGGCGCGTGCCGGATCGGCCGGTCCGATGTGGCCGTTGGCGGCGATCCCGCGGTCGTGCAGCGCCTCGACGGTGTCGTGCACGGCGCGCTCGGCGTGGCGGATCGCCGGCCCGGGGTTGCCGAACGACCCCGGTCGGTCGTCGGCGTCGACCGCGGGGGCGATGACGAGCACCGCCCGGTCGCCGTCGTCGGGGATGCCGTCGAGCGCCTCGTCGAGCCGGTCGGCGGGCACCGCCTCGGTGGCGACGAGCAGGACGCGATGGTCGCCCTCCGGCCCCCGCCACGCCGCTGGCACCGGCACCTCGCCGGCGACCTCGGTGGTCCGGTGCGGGCGCCAGTCCTCCCGCAGTGGCAGCCCCGTCTCGTGCTCGACGAGCCCGTGGAGCTGCAGCTCGGCCTCCGCCTCGGGCCCCTCCCAGTCGGACGCGGCGGCGTAGTGGAAGATCGTGCGGACGAGGAGGAGCGTCGCGACGACGAGCGCGAGCAGCGCGACGACGAGGACCCATCCCGCCTCGGTGACGGCCGCGGTGACGGCCACCGCGACCGCTCCCAGCAGCAGGGCCGTGAACCGGACGAGCAGCAACGCGATCACCTCCTCCGACGGGGCTCCCCGCCGGTCGGCTTGCGCCGTCGGATCGCCGACGGCCTCGACCGACGACTACCCGCCGTCGGTCCCGGCCATGCATCACGGCCCGCCGGTCCGTCCGCTCAGGCCAGGCTCGGCGCTCCCTGCGGCAGCTCGGCCAGCGCGCGGTCGCGCTCCTCGGCCGAGAAGCCCGGGTTCTCGAGGTTGCCGGCGAGGTACTCGTCGTAGGCCGCCAGGTCGAAGTGGCCGTGGCCGGAGAGCAGGAAGAGGATCACCCGCTCCTCGCCCGCCGCGTCGGCGGCCTCGGCCTCGATGAGCGCCGAGCGGATCGCGTGCGCCGACTCGGGGGCGGGGATGATGCCCTCGGCGCGGGCGAACGTCAACGCCGCCTCGAACGTCTCGTTCTGCGCGACCGCGCGCGCCTCGACCTCGCCCTTCGCCACGAGCGCCGACAACAGCGGGGCCATGCCGTGGTACCGCAGCCCGCCGGCGTGCACCGGCGGCGGCACGAACCCGTGGCCGAGGGTGTGCATCGGCAGCAGCGGCGTCAGGCCGGACGCGTCGCCGAAGTCGTACCCGTACACGCCCTGGGTGAGCGTCGGGCACGCCATCGGCTCGGTCGCCACGAACCGCGTCGTCAGCCCGCGGCGCTGCTTCTCGCGCCACCACGGGAACGCGATCCCCGCGAAGTTCGATCCGCCACCGGCGGACGCGACGACGACGTCCGGGGTCTCGTCGACGAGCGCGAGCTGCGCGATCGTCTCCTGCCCGATCACCGTCTGGTGCAGCAGCACGTGGTTGAGCACCGACCCCAGCGAGTAGCTCGTGTCGGGGCGCTGCGCGGCGAGCTCGACCGCCTCGCTGATCGCGATCCCCAGCGACCCGGTGCGGTGGTCGGCGTTGGCGCGGCCGGCCTCGGTGCGGTCGCTCGGCGACCGGTGCACCTCGGCGCCCCACGTGCGCATCATCGACCGGCGGTACGGCTTCTGGTCGTACGACGACCCGACCATGTACACCTCGACCTCCAGGCCGAAGAGCCCGGCGGCGAAGCTCAGCGCGCTGCCCCACTGACCGGCGCCGGTCTCGGTGGTGAGCTTCGTGATCCCGGCCTGCTGGTTGGCGTACGCCTGCGCGACCGCCGAGTTGGGCTTGTGCGACCCGGCGGGGGAGACGCCCTCGTACTTGTAGTAGATCCGCGACCGGGTCCCGACCGCCCGCTCCAGGCGCCTGGCCCGGTACATCGGGGTCGGCCGCCACAGGCCCAGCGCCTCGCGGACCTCGTCGGGGATCGCGATCTCGTGCTCGGCGGAGGCCTCCTGCTCGATGACCTGCGGCGGGAAGAGCGCCGCCAGGTCGTCGGGGCCGGCGGGCTGCATCGTCCCCGGGTGCAGCGGCGGCAGCGCGCCACCGGGGATCTCGGGCAGCAGGTTGATCCAGTGCGTCGGGATCTCGTCCTCGCGCAGCAGGATCTTCGTCGGCACGTCGGGCATCGCGTCGGTCTCCTCGGGATCGTCGGATCGGTCCGGTCGATCCTACGTCCGGGCGACGGGAAGGGGGAGGGGCGGCCGGTCAGTCCGCCGCGTCGGCGGCGAGCCGCCGACGCATCGCCTCATGGTCCGCGCGGTCGGCGATCGTGCCGGACAGCACGGCGGCGTGGACGGCACGGGCGATGTCGGCGCCGACGACCGTGGCGGTGCCGGCGAACGGCACCCCGCCACCGACGGGCACGGCGACGCACACCGCGTCGGTCGGGGTGCCGGTCGCCCAACCGTCGTGGTTGCGCGCCCCGATCCGGGCGTCGGCGAGCGCCTGGGCCTTGGCCTCGACCACCGTCTGCATCGCCCCGACGAGGGCGGCGTCGTCGAGCGGCGCGTCGACCTCGACGAGCAGGTTGATGGTGCCCGCCGGACCCCAGTCCGGTGGACGCTCACCGGCCGCGGCCACCGCCCGCCCGACGCCGACGGTGGCGTGCACGCGCGCCCGCCCGTGGACGGCCCGCTCGACCCGACGCACGTCGACCCCGGTGAGCATGCCGACCGTCGGGCCGGGCAGCCCGAGCGCGGAGGCCCGCTCGGCCAGGTCCTCCGCCGGGTCGCGGCGGGCGTAGTCGTTCTCGACCGTGACGCAGAGCCACGACCGGGCGAGGCCCAGGCCGCCGCCGAGCACCGCGGTGCTCAGCACCCACCGCTCGCCGCCCAGGTCGACGACGAGTGGCCGGATCGCGTCGGCGGGGTCGGCGAGGACCGTGTCGAGCGACGCCACCCGCGGCGCGTCCGGCCAGCGAGGCGGTGACGTCATGGCCACGTGTATAGCGGGTGGACGGCCGGAACCGCGCGCCGTAGAGTGGTTCCGCCCCAGACCATTCGTGCACAAAGGATTCCCTCATGTCCTCTGCCACCGCCACCGACAACATGCTCATGACCGAGACGCCGGAGGCCGGCCGCGAGCTCGCGATCAAGCTCGCCCGGCTGTCGATCAAGGCGACGCAGCCCGACGCCGACGTGCGCGGGGCGCTGCGTCCCGACTACGCCGAGAACGCGACCGACCTCATCGCGGTCGCCCAGGTCATCGCGACCGAGTTCGCCACCATCGCGGCCGCCAACCGCTACTGGGCGGACTGAGGCGGGCGTGACGGCGACGGCCGGGGCGCGGATCGCGGAGCAGCCGTGCTTCGCGATCCACAGCACGGCCCGGGCGATCGCCCGGGCCTACCGGCCGTTGCTCGAGCCGCTCGGGCTGACCTACCCGCAGTACGTCGTGATGATGCTGCTGTGGGAGCGGGACGGCGTCGACCAGCGCACCCTCGCGGCGGGGGCGCACCTGGACCCGGCCACGCTGACCCCGGTGCTCCAGCGCCTGGAGCGCCGCGGCCTCCTCGTCCGGGGACGGTCGACGGACGACGAGCGTCGGCTCGTCATCACCCTCACCGCGGCGGGCCGTGCCCTGCGGCGCGACGCGGCCCACGTCCCCGACGCGATGCTCTGCCAGGTCGGGCTCCGACCCGACCAGGAGGCCGCGCTGCGCGAGATCTGCGCCCTGATCGTCACGACGCTCGACGGCGACCCGACGGAGCGCGGCGGGTAGCCGCCGCGCCGCACCACCGACGCGTCCCGTCCGGCCGCAGCGCACGGTCGCGGAGGAGGAGGGTCGGGACGGCGCGGTCCCGGCACCCGCGGGCGAGGTCCCGCGCCCGGTACTCGACGGCGAGCACCCGGGGGCCGTAGCGCGCGACGTAGCGGTGGCACTCGCGGTACCGGACGCACTCCTCGGCGACGACGAAGTCGAACCCGAGCCGGCGCCCGTCGATCTGCGGCGTGTTCTTCTGGGCGACCGCCAGGCCCACCCGGTGCGCGTCCCGCACGATGAGCCGGGCGAACGCCGTCGCGTGCCGGCGGCGCAGCAGCCCGTGGCTGCGCGTGTAGGAGTCGAGGTTGTCGAACTCGACGGCGTCGAACCCGTCGGCCGCGCACCGGCGGGTCCACCGCGCCACGATCCGGGCGATCGCTCGCCGCCGACGGTCGGTGCGCAGGTCGAGCAGCCGTTCGTTCCAGGCCTCGTCGATCACCGCGCGACCGCGCCGTCGCAGCACGAGCGACGGCCGACGCCGCCACACGCCGCCCTCGCCCGGCTGGGTCTGGAACGCGTTGACGTAGCAGACGGAGTAGGCCCCGGCGGGCGGCGGCGCCTGCCGGTCGCGCACGACGATCCCGATCCCGTCGGGCACGTCCCGCGGCCCGCCGAGCTGGTAGTCGAACCCGACCCCGGTCGGCAGCGGACGGGGGACCGTGGTCGACGCCGCGCGCGCCGACGGGGCGACGCCCGGCGCGACGGCGGGCAGGAGCATCGACGCCGACACCGCGAGCGCTATCCGGACGGCCGGACCCGAGGGCCTGCGGGGGAGACGCGACGGCACGCGCGCATCGTAGAGCGGGCTGGGCCGCGGAGCACCGGCCGGGCTCCGTCGGCGGGCGCGCTATGGTCCGGGGCGAGTCGAAACGACCCTCGCCAACCGAGGGCCAGGGAATCCGGTCGAAGCCCGGAGCTGGCGCGCAGCGGTAGGGGTGTGGGGGATCGCCAGAAGGCCACTGGGCCACGTGTCGCCACATCGCGGCACGTCCCGGGAAGGCGGCGCTCCCCGATCCACCCGAGCCCGAAGACCTGTCGACTCCCCGCCGGAGCCTCCGGTGGGACCGACACCACGCGGCCTCGCGATCCGGCCGCCGGCGAAGGGAGAGCACCCATGGTCCGTACCGCCGTCATCGGCCTCGTCCCCATCGGGGTCGATCGAGAGCCCCTGCACCTGCAGGCGGTCCCCGCATGAGCACCCGCGAGCACCGGGACCCGGCCGTCACGAGCGCCGCCCCGGCGGGGCCGCGCGTCCTCGACCGCCTGCCCGCCCTGTCCACCACCGGGGTCGGCAGCCTGCCGTTCCCGACCGCCGACGAGGCCGCCCGGCACGCCGTGCGCGGCTACGACCTGCCGTTCCTGCCGCAGATGCCCCGGCACGACGGCGACATGGTCGCCGAGTGGCTCGGCGCCGCGACCCCGTGCGGGTGGACGAGCGAGCGCGACCGCGAGCGCCCGTTCGCGTGGGATGCGACGGTCGCCGCGCTCGCCGCCCGTCCGCCGGAGCACGGGCTGGTGAAGCTCCAGGTCACCGGTCCGGTGACGCTCGCCACCGCGCTGGAGCGGGGAGCCGGTCGCGCCGGCGCGCGCGCAGACGTCGTGCACGTCGCACGCGAGATCGGCGCGTGGCTCGCGGCGAACGTCCGTGAGCAGGTCGACGCGTTGCGCGGGCTGGGCCTGGACGCGCTCGTCGTCGTCGACGAGCCGGGCCTGGCGCGGTCCGGCATCGGTGACGCCGTCGACGTGTGGGACCCACTGGCCCGGGTGGCCGCGGCCTGGGGCCTGCACGTCTGCGGCGCGGTGCCGTGGGCGACGGTGCGGGCGGCGGACCCGGACGTCCTGTCGTTCGACGTCACCCGCTACGCGGTGGGCGGGGAGGGCGCGGCGGCGATCGGCGCGCTCGTCACCGGTGGATCCCGGATCGCGTGGGGCGCGATCGACCCGGTCGACCCCGGCGGCGCGGCGCCGGCCGTCAACCGGGTCGTCACCGCGATCGGGGCGTGCGCCGGCGAGCATCGGGACGTCGACCGGATCCTCGCCCGGTCCCTGCTCACGCCCGCCTGCGGCACCGGGCGCCTGTCGCCGCGCCGCGAGCGGCTCGTCGCGGCGACGCTCGCCGCCGCCGCCGACCTGGCGCGGACGGTGAGGGCCGCACGGACGCCACGAGGTCGCTAGGCGGCGCGAGGTGTCGCCGTGGGCGACGCGCGGCATCGCCCTATCGCCACAGGGGACGTTCGAAGCAGGGATGTCCTACCCTGGGACGATGGCCGGCCCCGCCTTCTACGACGAGCTCCGGGCCCTGCGCCTGGAGCGCCTGTTGGACGCGGCGGTGGAGATCATCACCGAGGAGGGCTGGGACGGGCTGAGCATGACCAAGGTCGCCCAGCGCTCCGGCATCCCCCGGCAGAGCCTCTACAAGGAGGTCGGCACGAAGGCCGAGCTCGGCGACGCCGTCGTGGCCCGCGAGGCGGAGCGGTTCCTGGCCGGGATGCGCGACGGCATAGCGGCCCACCCCGGGTCGACCGTCGACGGCGTCGGAGCCGCGGCGCGGTTCGCCCTGGAGTACGGCGAGACCAACGCCCTGCTCAAGGCGGTCCTCAGCCCCGGTCACGACGCCGCGCTGCTCGAGCCGCTCACGGTGCGCCCGGACGCCGTGCTGTCGCAGGCCACCCGGGCGGTGGCCGACGCGCTCGGCGATCTGCCCGAGGCCCTGGTCGACACCGTGGTCCGGCTGACCCTGAGCCACCTGCTGCAGCCGACGGTGAGCATCGACGAGGCCGTGGCCCGGATCGTGCGCACCGTCGGCGGGCACTAGGCCCCGGGCGTCAGAGGCCGCGCTCCTCCTCGATCATCGACTGCACGATCCGCCGGGCGCGGACGGCGGCGCGGTCGGCCTTGACGTTGACGTACCGCCGCGGGGCCTCGTCCTCGTCGAGGCAGCGCTGCATCGTCTCGATGACCGTCGTGTCGCGGTCGGACATCGCGTGGAACGTCTCGCCCAGCCGGAGGTCCGCGTCCGGGGCCACGGCGGAGCCCCGCCACGCCAGCTGCAGGAAGACGCGCGTCGACCGACGGGTCAGGGGCGTGAAGCCGTGCAGCCGCACGAGCTCGAACGTCGGACCCTCGGCGTCGAGGATCGTGTAGGTCTGCCGGTGCAGGCCGGGGGTGACGAACGCCCCCGTCTCGCGACGGCCGAACGCCTCGTCGGTGTCGAGGCCCGACGCCGCCGCCTCCCACGGGGCCAGGGGCGCCGGGGGCAGCTCGCGCACGTAGGACACCGACACCTCGGAGATCTCGACCTCCTCGAGCGGGGGCAGCGCCTCGATGCCGGGCGGCACCATCGCGGCGTGCATCTCGAAGACGTTCGTCAGGTCGAGGTAGTGCTCGTGGAGGAGCATGAAGCCCGCCGCGACGTCGCGGCGGCCACCGGTCGAGGACCAGCCCGATCGCGGCTCCAGCTCGGGGGTCGCCGGCGGCGGACGGAGCCGCGAGCCGCCCGGCGTGCCCATCCACACCCAGACGAACGGTCCGCTCAGGTGGACGGGGAAGGCCCGCACCCGGGCCCCGAGCGGCGGGTTGTCCTGGGACGGCACCAGCACGCACGTGCCGTCCGGGTCGTAGGTGCAGCCGTGGTAGCCGCACACCACGCGATCGCCGTCGCGGTGACCGGCGGACAGCGGGTAGGGCCGGTGCACGCAACGGTCCTCCAGCGCGGCGACCGAGCCGTCGGCCAGGCGGTAGAGGACGACGGGGACGTCCAGGATGCGCCGGGCGACCAGGCCGTCGCCCAGCTCGTCGAGCGTGGCGGCGACGTACCAGGATTCGCGGGGGAAGCTCATAGGTCCAGCACCAACTTCGTCGACAGGGATCGGGACACGCAGGTCATGATCGTGTCTCCCCGCTCACGATCCGACTTGGACAGCACGGAGTCACGGTGGTCGGGCGTGCCGTCGAGCACGTCGCATTCGCACGTCCCGCAGATGCCCTCCATGCAGGACCCGAGCACCTCGACGCCGGCCTGCTCGACCGCGTCGAAGATCGACGTGCCCTCCGGCACCGTGACGGTCACCCCCGACCGGGAGCACTCGACCTCGAACGCGTTGAGCGCGTCCGCGGACGCCTCCACCACCTTGGCCGCGAAGCGCTCGAGGTGGAGGCTGCCGTCCGGCCAGCCCGTGCACCCCTCCTCGACCGCGTCGAGGAGCGCCCCGGGGCCGCAGCAGTAGACCAGGGTGTCCGGTCGCGGCACGCCGAGCACCGACTCCAGGTCGAGCAGGCCCTTGGCGTCCTGGGGCCAGACCGTCACCCGGTCGTCGTCCTCGAGCCGGTCGAGGAACGCCATCGACTCCCGCGAGCGACCGCCGTACAGCAGGCTCCACTCGGCGCCCCGCGCCTCGGCGGCCTCGATCATCGCGAGGATCGGCGTGATGCCGATCCCGCCGGCGATGAACTGGTAGCGCGGCGATGCGACGAGCGGGAAGTGGTTGCGCGGACCGCGCACCCGGACGGTCGCGCCCTCCTGCAGGTTGTCGTGGACGAACGCCGATCCGCCCCGGCTCTGCGGGTCGCGGAGCACCCCGACCTTCCACGTCGACGCGTCCGTGGTGCTGCCGCACAGCGAGTACTGCCGCGTCAGGGACGGGCTGAGCATCAGATCCACGTGGGCGCCGGCGTTCCACGCCGGAAGGGGCGCGCCGGACGGCTCGGTGAGCGTGAGCTCGACGATGCCGTCGGCCACGTCACGGCGGGCCGCGACCTGCAGGTCGAGCTCGGTCTCCGTCGTCCTGGTGGCCCGGGCCGCGCGGGAGGCCTTGCGTGCGGGCTCGGCCGCGGCGGCCGCGGCCGGCTCGATGCGCGTCGTCGTCCGCGGCTCCTGACCGAGCGGCGTGAGGGTGACCATCATCTTCGTGTAGCCGCGGACGAAGTTCGACTGCGCGAACTCCGGCTCCTCGACGACCGCGATGTCCGCGAAGCGCGCCAGCAGCTCCTCCCACAGGATCCGGAGCTGCAGCTCGGCCAGCCGGCTGCCCATGCAGCGGTGGACGCCGATGCCGAACGAGAGGTGGTTGCGGGCGTTGGGCCGGCCGATGATGAAGTCGTCGGGGTTCTCGAACGTGCGCTCGTCCCGATTGGCCGACGCATACCACATCACGACCTTGTCGCCCTTGCGGATGAACTGGCCGTTGAGGACGGTGTCCTTCGCGGCGACCCGGCGCATGTAGGCCAGCGGCGTCTGCCAGCGGATGATCTCGTGGACGAGCTTCGGGACGAGGCCGTGGTCGGCCTTGAGGCGATCGAACTGCTCCGGGAAGCGGTTGAGGGCGTAGACGCCGCCCGACATCGAGTTGCGCGTGGTGTCGTTGCCGCCGACGACCAGGAGGATGAGGTTGCCGAGGAACTCCATCGGCCTGTTGATCAGGTCCTTGGTGTCCTCGGACATCTGCATGAGGGTGATGAGGTCGTACCCGGGCTGCTCTCCGGCGGCCAGCCGGGCCGCCTTGTCGTGCCACAGGGCACTGAAGCTCTTCGCCATGTCGGCAGCGGCGCGCCACATCTCGTCGATGTCGCTCCGGCCACCGGTCGCGGCGGCCCCGGCCGCGGTCACCTCGGTCCAGTAGACGAGCTTGCGACGCTCCTCGTAGGGAAAGTCGAGCAGCGTGGCGAGCATCCGAGCGGTCAGCTCGATGCTGACCTTGTCCACCCAGTCGAACGGCTCGTTCACCGGCAGGCCGTCGAGCACCTCTTGCACGCGCGAGCGGATCAGCCCCTCCAGCTCGTCGAGGTTCTTCGGAGCGACGACCCCCTGGACCGCCGCGCGCTGCTCGTCGTGACGCGGCGGGTCCATGGCGATGAACATCTCGACGTCCAGGCCCTCCGGCGGGGCGCCGATGACGATCTGCGGCTCGGCGGAGAACGTCTCGAAGTCCTTGTCGACGGCGACGATGTCGTCGTAGCGGGTGACCGACCAGTACGGCCCGAACGCGCTGGACCCGCGGAAGTGGACCGGCGCCTCGTCGCGCAGGCGCTTGAAGTAGGGCAGCCACTGGCCCTGCCTCCACATGAACGGGTTGCTCATGTCGATCTCGGTCAACGCCACCTCGTCGACGTCGGGGATCTCCTCCTCGACGAAGCGCGGCTGCTTGTCCCCGACCACGAGCCGCTTGGCCTTCATTGCCAGGTGCAGACTCTGGATCTGCCGCTGCATCGGAATGGTGGATTGGGCCTTGTCGATGACCCGATCGAGAACGTTCATTGCCTGCAACCGCCTTGTCGTGAGCGCGACCTGCGACAGCAGTAAACCATACGTCGCTTCCCACGACAAGTTCTGTCTTGTTGTCGCAGGGCGGGATTCGGGCCGCTCCTCGTACGCGTCCACGACGGTGGCGCGCGGCGGCTCTCGGGCGCCCGGGCTCGCGGGGCCGGGCCGACGCGACCGCGGCGTCGTCGCGGGGGTCGTCGGTGGGGGGCCCGAGGTCGCCGTCGACCGTCGTCACCGGCGCGGCCAGCACGATCTGGCCGAGCCGGACGAGCGTCGCCGTGATCGCCCACCGCTCGTCGTCGCGCGGGTCGCTCCAGACCGCGTCGCCGAGCGCGTCGTCGGACGCCGCACGGAGCTCGACGAGCGACCGCCGCACCGACCGCCTGGCGGCCCGCAGCTCGCGGTCCGGCCCCGGGTGGCCGCGCTCGGCCCGGACCGCCAGGACGACGATCCGCCCGACCGCGGCGGCGACGTGCGCCTGCGCCCGGACCAGGTGACCGCCCGTCGCCCGCTGCCGGGTCAGGGCGACGACGAGCACCGCCAGGACGCAGCCGATCAACGTGTCGAGCATCCGGGCGTCGACGAGCTCGTCGGCCGGCCCGCCGGCGCCCGACAGCTCGGCGATGAGCAGGACGAGCGGCGTGATGAAGACGACGGCGAGCACGTAGCTCGACACGACGAGCAGCTCGATGACCGCCTGGAACGCGACGACGAGGGCGATCTTCACGCCCGTCCCGGGGTCGAGCGACAGCACCACGCCGGCGAGGACGACCCCGACGAGCGTCCCCGCGGTGCGGTGCACGGCACGGCTGCGGGCCAGCGTGACCGTCGCTCCCTGGAGCGCCGCGACGCTGCCGATCGCCACCCAGACGGCGTGCGAGAGCCCCAGCAGGTGCCCGACCGCCATGCCCCCGCCGGGGCGATCGCCATCCGCGTCGCGATCCGGCGCGCCGGCGACGGCTCCGACAGCAGGCGACACGGCGACCGGTCGACGCGAGCCGCCGGCGCGACGTCCGGAGGCGCGTCGTCCTCGACGAGGAGCCGCACCGCCTCACGTAGGCGTGGCGCGCCCGGGCGCGGGGGAAGGCCGGCCGAGGGGACCGCCGGCGTCGTCCGCCGACCGTCCCGGTCCGCCGCGAGCCCGCGCACCGCGTCGATCCACGCCCGGTCGACCGGCGGGCTGCCCTCGGCGTGCAGGGCGAGGGCCGCCTCGAGCAGCAGCTCGAGCCCGCCCGCCCGACGCAGGACCGCGCTTCGACGGCGGCCACGCGTGTCGGTCGCCGCCGTCGTCGCCCGGTCGACCGCGACGATCGCCGCGTGACGCGCCGCCACGGCGTCGGAGCCGCCGAGCGCGTGCAACGGGTCGGCGACCCGTGCGAGCACGTCGTCGCCCGCCCGCCACTCCGGTCCGGGACGGCCCAGGAGCGCCGGCAGCATGATGAGCGCCCAGCCGACCGATGCGCCGCCGAGGACGAGCAACGCGTTGCCGACGACCGGGTCGTCCTGCGGCAGGCCGGTCGCCATGAGGAAGACGAGCAGGACGAAGAACTCGCGCGGAGGGCCGGACCGCAACGTCAGCGCGACGAACGTCGTGGCGAACCCGACCGCGGCGCCGACCGCGACCGCCAGCGTCGGCACGGGGCCGACGAGCATGCCGAGCGCCATCGCCCCCGACAGCGACACGGCGAGGAGCCCGAAGAGCCACGCCCGGCGGTGGTGGGGCACGTCGCCGCCGTAGAGGCTGACGAACGCCCCCAGCGACGCGATCGCCCCCCGCCCGGACGTCGCCGGCCGCCGCGCCGGCCACGAGCGTCACCGCGACGGTCGTCGCCGCCCGGACCGCGACCCAGCGGCGGGCCCGCGCGGCCCGGGCGACCGTGTCGACGAGGTCGCGCGACGCGGCGACCATGGGGGACGCGAGCACGGCGACATCATGACGCCGGGCGCCCGTCGCGCCCGGGCCCGGGGCCGCGGCCTGCGATCCTTGCTCCCGTGCGGGACGCCTTCACGCTCGGCCGGATCCTCGGGGTGCGGATCACCGTCACGGCCACGTGGTTCGTGTGGCTCTTCGCGATGGTCTGGCTGCTCTCGGAGGCGTTCACGCCGACCGGCGAGGGCGCCGGCGCGCGCGAGCACGGCCTGGCGGTCCTCATCACGTTCCTCTACGTCGCGTCGCTCGTCGGCCACGAGCTCGGCCACGCCCTCGCCGCACGGCGGTACGGCATGGACACCGACCACGTCGAGCTGTGGATCCTCGGCGGGTTCGCCCACCTGTCCCGCGAGTCGCGCACCCCGCGCGAGGAGCTCTGCGTCGCCGCCGCCGGACCCGCGGTGACGTTCGTCGTCGCCGTGCTCGCCGCGATCGTGGTCGGGATCGCCGAGGGGTTCGCCCCGTCGACGCTGTGGGAGATCGCGACGCTGCAGCGGTCCGCCGACACGACGGTCGGCGACCTCGCCGGGCTCCTGCTCTTCGTCGAGGGGATCTCGCTGGCGTTCAACCTCCTGCCGGCGTTGCCGCTCGACGGCGGACGGATGGCCCGCGCCGTGGTCTGGCGGGTCGGCGGCGACCCGGCGCGCGCCACCGCCTGGACCGCGACGTCGGGCCGGGTCCTGGCGGTCGTCCTCGCCGGTGGCGGCCTGGCGCTCCTGCTCGGCGGCGAGCGGACGCTGCTCGGCGTCGCGCTGCTCTTCACCGCCTGGTTCGTGTGGGAGAACGCGCGGGCCGCGATGGCGTTCACCCCGGCGGCGCCGCTCGGCGTCCCGGTCACCGCGGCGCAGCTCATGGACCCGCGGCCGCCGTGGCTCGCCGTCGACGACACCGTCGCCGACGCGCTCCGCGACACGTTCGGGCCGTTCGGCGTCGACCGGGTCCCCGTCCTCGACGCACGGGGGACCTACCGCGGCACCGTCACCGCGGGACAGGCCGAGGGCCTCGTCGAGGCCGACCGGCCGGACGCCCCGGTCGGGTCGCTGCTGTCGCCCGACGCGGCGCGGGACGCCCCGCGGGTGGCGCCGGACGCGCCGCTCGACCTGCTGGCCCGCGACCGCCGCCTGCGCCGGTTCGGCACGCTGCCGGTCGTCGACGACGCCGGGACGATGGTCGGCCTGCTGTCGGCCGACGCCGTGCGCCGGGCCGCGCACGAGGACCGGTAGCGCCGCGTCGGGCCCGTCCGGGCTCGCGCGACCGACGTGGACCACGGCGGCGCGCGGCGCGGGTGGGGGCTCCGCGGCGCCGCTGCGCCGACTACCCCACGCCGCGCAGCAGCAGGATTCCGCCGCGGGGCGACACGGTGTCGCCGGCGAAGAAGATGAACCACACCGCCGCGGCCAGCAGCGCCAGCGACACCGAGATGACCATGACGACGTCAAGGATCGTCGTCACGCGGCCGGTGGTGCGCCCGTCGCGCATCGACTGCGTCCACGGCGACCGGATGACGACCTCGGCGTCGCCGCCGGTCACCCGCGAGTAGAGCGCGTTGAGCATCGCGAGGACCTTGGCCATGACGACGCCGGTGATCGCGATCGCGCCGAGGATGAAGAGCACCTGGCCCATCGACAGGTTCTGGCTGTCGGCGCGGGCGGCGGCGATCCGGATCCACAGGTACGGGCTGCCGGCCCACATGAACAGGCCACAGAGCAGCATGAGCAGGAAGACCATCGATCCCCCGAGGCGCTGCGACGCGTTCATGGGCGGCATCGTAGCGACCGATGCGACTCCCGGTAGGAACGGCTCGGACGATCGGCCGTCGCGGGCGTGACGGCCCCCGACCCCCACGACGGAGCGGGTCCGGGCCCGGGCACGCCATACTGGGTGGCGATGTCGCGGACCATGCGTCTGTCCTTCGCGATCTTCGCCGCGGTGTGTCTCGCCGGTGCGCTGCTCTACACGAGCTTCGCCGGATCGGCCGAGGCCCGCCAGCCGAGCGAGATGGCCAACGCCCAGCCCGGGGTGGAATACCGCCTGACCGGGGTCGTCGTCAAGGGCACGGCGCGACGCGACGGCGAGACGCTGCGCTTCTCCGTCCGGGACCGCAAGGGCGACCAGACGGTGGACATCGCGTACGTCGGGCAGGTCCCCGACCCGTTCCGCGAGGGCCGCGAGGTCATCGTCACCGTCAGCCGTGACGCCGGCGCGAAGCCCGGCGCGTTCGTCGGCAAGCCGGACTCCCTGATCACGAAGTGCCCGTCGAAGTTCGACGACGGCAAGATGGAGTGGCGCGACGGGAACGACAAGGTCGTCAAGGGCGAGTAGATGGCCGGGCTCGGCCAGGGCCTGCTGGCTCTCGCGCTGGCCGTCTCGCTCTTCGGCATCGGCGCCAGCGTCGTCGGCGCCCGTCGCGCCGACGCCCGGGGCGCGGCGCTCGCCGCCGCGGGCCGACGGGCGATCTACGTCGTCGCGCTGCTGACGACGGCGTGCTTCGTCCTCGTCGAGGTCGCCTTCTACCGCACCGACCTGACGTTCGCCGTCGTCGCCGAGCACTCCTCGTCGACGACGCCGCTCGGGTACCGGCTGGCGGCGGTGTGGAGCTCCCAGGAGGGATCGCTCCTGCTGTGGGTGTGGCTCCTGTCGCTGTGGAGCGCGCTGATCCTCGGACGCATCGGCGTGCGGGCGGGGGAGGCGACCCGGTGGGCCCAGGCGGTGCTCCTGGGCCTGGGGGCGTTCTTCCTGCTCCTCATGACGTTCTGGGTCTCGCCGTTCGAGCGGCTCGACCCCGCGCCGTTCGAGGGGGCGGGCCTCAACCCGCTCCTGCAGTACCCGAGCATGATGATCCACCCGCCGATGCTCTACAGCGGGTACACGCTGTTCGCGGTGCCGTTCGCGTTCGCCGTCGGCGCGCTCGCGGCCGGCGACGTCGGCAGCGACTGGATCCGTCGCACCCGCCGCTTCACCCTCGCCGCCTGGCTCCTGCTCGGCATCGGGATCGTCCTCGGGTCGCGTTGGAGCTACGCCGAGCTCGGCTGGGGTGGGTACTGGGGATGGGACGCCGTCGAGAACGCGTCGCTCATGCCGTGGATCGTGGGCACGGCGTTCCTCCACTCCGTGATGATCCAGGAGAAGCGCGGCATGCTGCGCACCTGGAACGTGTCGCTCATCCTCGCGACCGGGATCCTCTGCATCCTCGGCACGTTCATCGTCCGCTCGGGCGTGCTCACGTCGATCCACGCGTTCGGCGCGAGCACCGTCGGCACCCAGTTCCTCCTGCTGCTGGGGGTCATGACCGCCGGGTCGTTCGCGCTCGTCGTGTGGCGGCGCGACCTGCTGCGGTCCGAGCACCGGATCGACTCGCTGCTCTCGCGCGAGGCGATCTTCCTCGCCGGCAACGTCGTGCTCGTCCTGCTCTGCTTCGTCGTGCTGTGGGGCACGTTCTGGCCGCTGATCGCCGAGATCATCACCGGCCAGCAGCGCCCGTTGTCGTCGGGCACCTGGGGCTGGTGGGTCGGGCCGCTCGCGCTCCTGCTCGTCGCGCTCATGGCGCTCGGGCCGCTCGCGGCGTGGCGTCGGACCACCGCGTCGCGTGCGTGGTCCCAGGTCCGGGCCCCGCTCGCGGTCGCCGTCGTGATCCTCGGCGGGGCCCTCGTGCTCGGGGTCGGGGGCTCGGCGGTGGCGACGGTCGCCGTCCTCGGGGCCGGGTTCGTCCTCGGCGCGGTCGGCCAGGAGGTCGTGCGTGGCACGCGGGTGCGGCGACGCGGCACGGGGGAGGCCCCGCCGCTCGCCCTCATCCGGCTCGTCCTGCGCAACCGCCGTCGCCACGGCGGCTACATCGTCCACGTGGGCTTCGCGATCGTCGTCGCGTCGGTCGCGGTGAGCTCGGTCTTCAAGGACCTGCACCGCGAGCACGCCGACCTCGGCGCCCGGATGACCGTCGGCCCGTACGAGCTGCGCTACGTCGACGCGATCGGCGAGACCGTGCTGCACGACGGCCGGATCCGCAAGATCGTGCTCGGCGCCGTCGTCGACGTCTACGAGGACGGCCGCAAGGTGCGGACGATCCGTCCGACCCGCGAGTACTTCCCCACCAACGACACCGCCGAGGGGCCGGTCGGCCGGTTCTTCCTCGGCGAGTCCGCCACCGAGGTCGCGCTGCAGCCGGGCTGGACCCGCGACCTGTGGGTGGCGATGCAACCGGACGGCGACGCGCTCGCCGAGCTCATCCTCGACGTCGACAAGCGGCTGCTCAACCAACGCGCGCCGTTCGCGCAGGGCGAGATCGCCGCCGCCGGCCTCGCCGAGGTCTACCGTCGCGGACCGCCGCCGGTGACGTTCCAGATCATCCTGTCGCCGATGGTGACCTGGCTCTGGATCGGCACGCTCATCATGGCGCTGGGCGCGCTGCTCGCCCTCGTCCCAGGCCGCGACCCGGACGCCCGCCGGCTGCGCGCGCGGACCACCGCCCGCGTCGCCCGGGAGCTGCGCGACGGCCCGACGGGCGCCGCCGACGACGTCGCCGACGCCGATCCGGACCCCGATCCCGACCCCGCGGTCGCCGGGAGCGCCCGATGACCGCCGCGCTGCTCGCCGTGACGTTCGTCGCCGCCGTCGCGTTCGTCACTCGTCCGTTGTGGCCCGGGCGCGCCGGCGTCCTGCAGGAGCGCGACGCCCTGCGCCGTGCCGATCTGGAGGCGGCGAAGGCCGCCAAGTACCGCGAGATCCTCGACGCGGGGCTGGACCACGACACCGGCAAGCTGTCGGACGAGGACTGGCGGGCGATCGACCGGCGACTGCGGGCCGAGGCGGTCGAGATCCTCCACGCGCTCGACGGCCTCGACGCCGCCGCCGCGGGGCCCGAGCGGGCGGACGACGATCCCCGCGCCACGACCGCTACCCTCTGACGACGATGGAGGCGATCCTCTCGGTCCTGCAGATCGGCGTGTCGGCGCTGCTGATCGCATTGATCCTCATGCACTCGGGCAAGGACGCCGGGCTCTCCGGCGCCTTCGGCGTCGGCTCCGGCGCCGGACCGCTCGGCGGGGGCTCCAACACCGAGCGCAACCTCACGCGGTGGACCGTCTTCTTCTGCATCGTGTTCGTCGTCAACACGATCATCCTCATCCGCATCTGACCGGTCCGTCCGCGGACGTCCGGCGAGTCCCGCGGGCGCGTGTGGTTGGCTACCGCTGATGCGCGTCCCCGCCCGCCACGTGGCCCGGACCGGGTGGAGCGCCCCGGGGCGCACCGCGCGGACCGTGGCGCTCGCCACTGCGACGGTCGTGCTGGCGTCCGTGTCGGCGTCCGCCACCGCGGCGGCGACGCCCACGCGCGGGTTCCTGTCGCACCCCACCGACCAGCTGGGCGTGCCCGGCGCTCCCGAGGGCGCGCAGCTCACGCCACAGGGATCGCTCTTCACCGGACGGCTCGAGCTGACGTTCCGGGTCGGCGAAGCCCAACGCCCGTGGCGCCAGCTCCGACGGACCCTCGACGGCACGGGGCTCCCGGTGTACGCGGGCACGCGACGGGTGGACGGTCTCGACCATCGCCTGACGGCGTTCGCCGTCGACCGTGACGGCGTGCCGGTCGTCCACCTGCGGATGCGGGTCGGCAACCGGAGCCACCGCGCGCGGTCGACCACGATCGGGATGGAGATCGGATGGGTCGCCCGGGGCATGACCCAGCAGGCGCCGTACCCCGGTGGGCCCGAGCACGCGCCGTACCGCTTCCCCCGGCCGGTCGTCAGCGACCACCCGGGCGGGCTGTCCAATCCCGGCGAGGCGTTCGACCGGGGGTGGGTCCACCGCTGGGTCGGCGACGCGCTGCACCGCGACGGATCGCCATTGCTCCGCGTCCGCACGTCGCCTCGAGGGTTCGCGCGGGCGGCGACGACGACGGCGCGCGCGTCACGCCCGGGATCGGTCACCGCCACCCGCCGCTCGCGCGTCACCGTGCCCGCCCGCGGAGTCCGACACGTCGACGTCGTCGTGCCGCTGCGGGCGGTCCCGGCCGGCTCGCCGGTCCTGCAGGACCGCCACGACGCGGCGCTGCGACGCCTGCGCGACGCCTGGAGGCCGGTGCTCGACCGGGCGATGGGGCTCCACACCCCGGAGCCGGCGCTCAACCGCGCCTGGCGCAACGGGCTGCTGGCGATGCTCGTGCCGCGGACGAGGCTCGACGACGGCCGCTGGGTCCAGACCGTCAACCTCTTCCAGTACCACGCGTCGTGGATCCGCGACACGGTGATGATCACGCACGCCATGGGGTTGCTGAACCTCGACCGGGAGGCGGGGGAGGGCCTGGAGTTCCTCACCACGTGGCAGCGGGAGGACGGGCTGCTCAACTCGCGGGCCGGGCAGCTCGACGGGATGGGCCAGGCGCTGTGGGGGTTCGGCGACCACGTCGCCCGGACCGGCGACGCGGACTTCGCCCGGCGGATCCTCCCGGCGACGGAGCGGGCGATGGAGTGGGTCGCGCGGCGGCTCGACGACGACCCCCGCTGGATCCTGCCCGCCGGGGACCCGGGCGACAACGAGATGGTGGCCGGGCACGCCACCGGCGACCTCGTCTGGCTCGCGGGAGGGGCGCGACGGGCCGTCGCGATCCCCGAGCTCCTCGGCGACGCCGCCCTCGCGGCCCGCTGGCGGGCCCTCGCCGCCCGGGTCGAGGCCGTCGCGGAGGCCCGGCTGCGGGAGGCGGCCCGTGACGGGGTCGTCCCGCCGGTGCTCGACGCCGACGGCGGCGAGCGGTGGGGCGAGATGTGGATGCACTGGCCGACGGGCGTCCTGGCCGCCGACGATCCGCTCGTCCGGGCCACGATGGATGCCGCGGCCCGCGACGAGCGCGAGGGCCTGGCGCTGTGGAGCCGGCGCCTGCACCTGTACCTCGGGCTGCGCCGGCTCCACACCGAGCTGCGGGCCGGTCGGTCGACGCCGGTCGTCGCCGGGGTCTACGCCTACCTCGCGCACCTCACGTCGACCGGGGGCACGTGGGAGCAGAGCTCGAGGCCGTACGGACGACGCGACGCGGCCTCGGCGCTCGGGCCCCACGCCTGGTCGGCGGCGGACTTCGCGTCGCTCGTCCACGACATGCTCGTGCGGGAGGAGGGCGACGGCGTCCGGATCCTCGACGTCGTGCCCCCGGCGTGGCTGCGTCCCGGAGCGCGGACGAGCGTGCGGCGGGCGGCGACCGCCCACGGCGTCGTCGACGTCGACCTGGACGCCCGACGTGACGGCGCGGTCGTCCGGTGGCGGGCCGACGTGCCGGAGGGCACGCCGCTGCGGCTGCGGGTGCCCGCCGGGGTGCGCGACGTGCGGATCCCGGGACGCCGCGCCGGGGCGCGCGAGGTCGTCCTGCCCGGCCGCGAGGGCCGGATGCGGATCCGGTGGTCGCGCCCGAGGGCGGTCCGGGACGCCGACGACGCCGATGCGGTCCGGGAGCGTCTGCGCCGGGCCTACCGACGAGCGGGCCATCCCTGGTGATGCGCGGCGACCGGACGATCGACCGACGCACCGCGGCCGCGCTGATCACGGCGGCGGTCGCGCTCGTCGTCGGCCTCGCGCTGTGGCACTCCCGGCCGTCCCCCGACCGCTCGGGCCCCCAGCGCCCGGCCGCGCTCGCCGACCAGCCCGACGCGCCGGGAACGATCCGCGCCCCGTCGCGGTCCCGGGTCCCGGAGCCGGCGTCGGTCCTGGCGGCGATCGGGGACGACGTCGTCGCATGGTCGCCCCGGGGGACCGGCCGGATCCTGCGCGGCACGGTCCGAGGCGATCGCGTGGTCGCGCCGACGCTCGTCGCCGAGGTGGCGACGGCCGAGGGCGACCGGGAGGGCGTGCGGGGCCTGGCGGCGGGGCCGGACGGGCGGCTCTACGCGTCGTACGTCCGTCCCGCGGGACGGCGGCTCGTCGTCGCCCGGGTCGACGTCACGCCACCGGCCGTCGTCTGGCGCGGCCCGCGCACCCGCCGGACGCGGGTCGGCGGGGGGCTCGGCGTGCTGCAGGGCGGACGGGTCGTCGTGGGGATCGGGGACCAGGGGCGCCCGGCCGGCGCCCGGCGATCGCGGCGGCCGTACGGCCGGGTCGTGAGCCTCGACCCGGACGGTCCGCCGGACCAGTCGCCGGTCCGGCGGTCGCGCGGCTGGCACGACCCGGTCGCGTTGGCGGTGGGCCCGCAAGGACGGATCTGGGTGGCCGATCGCGTCGGTGGCGGTGAGCCGGAGCGCCTGGGCCGGGCCGACCTGTCGCGAGGCGCGGGCCGTGTGGGCGCGCCGTTCCGGCGTGATCCGGTGGCGGTCGTGGCGACCGTCGACGGCCGGGCGCTGCTCGTCTGCGGCGGACGGTCCGGCCGGATCGACCGGACGCCGGTGCGCGGCCGCGGGGCGGGCGCGGTGCCGACGGTGCTCGAGGCCCGCTGTCGTCACGGCCTCACGCTGCTCGGCGGACGCGCCTGGGTGTCGGACGACGCCGGTCGGATCGTGCCGCTGCCCGGCACGGCGCGGGACCTGGAGGACGCGCCGCCGGTCGAGGGGGGCTGAGCGTCCGATCACTCGCGGGTGCTCGGGTGGCCCTCGCCGGGCCAGGGGGCGAGCACGAGGGTCAGGCGGGCGTCCTCGACCGCGTTGACGGTGTGGCGCTCGCTCGGCGACCAGTGGATGAGGGTGCCGGCGTCGGCCCGGTGCGTCTCGCCTCCGCAGATGACGTCGACGACGCCGCGGTGGACGTGGAGCCAGGCGTGCTCGTGCACTTGGTGCTCGGCCAGGCCGTCGCCGGCGGGCAGGTCGATGGCGATGACGCGCGCCGCGCCCTCGTCGGAGTGCAGGACCTTGGGCCGCCGCGGCTCCACGTCGATCGAGTCCAGTTGCCAGACGTCCATGGCGCGACTCTAATCCCCCCGGAGCGCGCCGTTGGGAGTCGTTCCGGCGGGACGCGTCCCCCCGAAACGGCCGGAGCCCCCGGCCGCTGTCGCGACCGGGGGCTCCGGGTCCTGCCGAAGTGCGCCAGAGAGGACTCGAACCTCCACGGGGTTATCCCCCACAAGGCCCTCAACCTTGCGCGTCTACCAATTCCGCCACTGGCGCGTGCGGGTCGCGAAGCATACCCGGTCGGCGTCCGGGAGGGCGTGCGGGGGGGCCGGCCGCCGGGGCCCGCGGCCGACGCGCGCGCCCGGCCTTGCGGTCCGCCGGTCGCCGCGGTAGCGTGACGAACACACGTTCGCCCCAGGGCACGGGAACCATGGACCTCACCAAGCGCCAGCAGGAGATCTTCGACTTCATCCGGGGGTACACCTCGAGCAACGGCTATCCACCGACGGTGCGCGACATCGGCAAGGCGGTCGGCCTGGCCAGCTCGTCGACCGTCCACGCCCACCTCGCCAACCTCGAGAAGCTCGGGCTGCTGCGGCGGGACCCGTCCAAGCCGCGGGCGATCGAGCTGCTGGAGCGGGGCGTCGAGCAGGCGGTCGAGGGCGTCCGCAACGCCGTGGGTCGGTCGCGGCGCCTGCCGCTCGTCGGTCAGGTCGCGGCGGGGGACCCGATCCTCGCCGACGAGCAGGTCGAGGAGCACGTGGCGGTGCCCGACGTCGCCGGCGGCGAGCACGGGGAGTACCTGCTGCGGATCCGGGGCGAGTCGATGGTGGGCGCGGGGATCATGCCCGGCGACCTCGTCGTCGTCCGGCGGCAGGACACCGCGGTCGACGGCGAGATCGTCGTCGCGCTCGTGGGGGAGGAGGCGACGGTCAAGCGCTACTTCCGTGAGGACGACCACATCCGACTGCAGCCCGAGAACCCCGACATGGAGCCGATCCGCTCCCGTGAGGCGCTCGTGCTGGGCAAGGTCGTCGGGCTGCTGCGCCACATGGCGTGAGCCGCCGGCCGGCGACGAGCGGACCGCGATCGGGAGGGTCGCCGTCCGGTCGTCGTCGGGGCCGTCGGTGGGCGGGCGCGCCCAGCGGGTAGGAGTCCCGGCGTCGGCGGGGTAGAGGGGGATATCGGGCCGCGCGACGGCGAGGCCCGTCAGGACGGTCGCGTGCGCCGTAGGGAGGCGGCGCACGCGATCGCTCCGTGCGCTCCGCGTGGGCTTGCGGCGGGCCGTGCCTTCGCCTCGCGGTCCGGTACGGTGCCCGACGCAGGCCACGTCGCCGCGGGCGGGCTCGATCCGCTCGAGGAACGTCCGGACACCACAGGGCAGGGTGGTCGGGGAATCCGACCCGGGGAAACCCGCGGGAGAGTGCCACAGAAAACACACCGCCGATGGCCGGGGCGCGAGCCTCGGCACAGGCAAGGTTGAAATGGTGCGGTAAGAGCGCACCGGCGTCGTGGCGACACGGCGGCCAGGTAAACCCCACCCGGTGCAAGACCGAGCAGGACCGTTCGCAGGCGGCCCGTCGAGGTCCAGGTAGGTCGCACAGATGGATGGCGACGCACGACAGAATCCGGCGTATCGGCCTGCTAAGGAGGGCCCCCGCGAGAGCGGGGGCCCTCTACGTTCACGGGGCGTCCGGCGGCGGGGCGGCGACGTCGGCCGTCGGCCGTCGGAACCGTTGCTGGGCGGCCTGCTTGGAGATGCCGTAGAGCGCGCCGATCTGCTTCCACGTGGCGCCGGACGCGCGTGCCTCGTCGACGGCGTCCTGGGCCAGCTGCTCGAGCGCCTCCCGGGCGCCGCGGATCGCGTCGAGGCGCTCCAGGGGGTCCGGTAGCGCGGCGAGGGTGGACAGCGCCTTGGAGACGCGGCGGGAAGCGGACGGTGCAGCCACGGAGAGCAGGGTACTTGCTTCCCCTGGGCGTCAATGATACCTTGACGGAAGTGTCAATATTTCATTGACGCTCCCGGATGGGGGCGGACGTGGATCGAAGAGACGGAAGGGGGCGTTCCCATGGCGAAGGACAAGAAGCGCAAGAAGGACAAGAAGGACAAGAAGAAGGGTCGGAAGGGCAAGAAGAAGTAGCCCGTCGTCCCGCGTCGGCCCGGTGGGTCGGCGCGGGACTCCGCGAGGGGGTGGTCGCGGACGTCGCGGCGGGCCTGCCGTCCGCGTCCGATGCGAACATGCGTTCGTGTCGTCGATCCTCTGCCTCCACCTCCCGCGGTTCGCCCTGCTTGTCGCCGCCGGGAACCGGAGCGAGTTGCTCGCCGGGCCGGTGGCGCTCGCGCCGACGGGGGCCGCCCACGGGGGCGTCGGCGACGTCTCCGCCGCGGACGAGGGAGCGGGGGTGCGTCCGGGCCTGCCGTTGGGGGAGGCGCTGGCCCGCTGTCCCACGTTGCGCCTGCTGCCACCCGATCCGGTCCTCGTCGCGTCCCGGTGGGAGGAGGTCCTCGCCCGGATCGAGTCGATCGGGGCCCGGGTCGAGGTCGACCCCGACGTGCCGGGCGTCGCGTGGCTCACGACGGCCGACATCCGTCGCCTGCACGGCGGGACGGTCGACGGGATCGTCGGCGCGGTCCGCCGGGCCGTCGGCGCGCCGGCCCGGATCGGCGTGGCGCCCACCCGGTTCCTCGCCCGGATCGCCGCCGGTCGGGCGCGTAGCCGCCAGGCGGCCGTGGTCCACGACGCCGACGTCCCCGCCCTGCTGCGCCACGTCCCGGTGGCGGCGCTCGTCGACGACCCGCGGCTGGCCGGGATGGTCGAGCGGCTGGAGCGGCTGGGCCTCGCCACCCTGGCGGACGTCCGGACGTTGCCGAGGGCCGCGCTCGGCGAGCGGTTCGGGCGGCCGGGCCTACTGCTCGGGGAGCTGCTCGAGGGCCGGGACGCCCCGCTCCGTCCACGGGACGCGGTGACCCCGCTCACCGTCGACCTGGTGATCCCCGAGGCGCTGTCCGGGGCGCAGCTGCACCGGGCGCTGGCGCTGCTCGTCGACCGGGTGGTCGCCGACCCGCGCCGTCGTCGCCGCCGCCTGCGGTCGCTCACCCTGCGGGCGGCGCTCGTCCAGCGGGGCACCTGGCAGGACCGCGTCGTGTTGCGCGAGGCGACCGCCGACCCGGCGCGGATCCGGGCCGCCCTGGGGCTACGGCTCGACCTGCTCCCGGCTCCCGCCCGTCGGCTCGCGCTCCGGGTCGACGGGTTCGGGGACCCGGTGCGGGGCGACCTGTCGCTGCTGGACGAGGACGTCGCCGTCCGCCGCGCCCGCCTGCGCGAGGCGGTCCGTCAGGTCCGGCAGGTCGCGGGGCCGGAGGGGGCGTTGCGGATCGTCGACCTGGACCCCGGGTCCCGCGTCGCCGAGCGTCGGATGGGGCTGACGCCGTTCGAGCCGTGAGCCGGCGTCGGCGCTCCAGGGCTACTTGTGCATCATCAGCGTGAGCGCGAGGACCACCGCGGCGACGCACAGGACGCCCCCGACGGCGGCCCCGGCCGCGTGCAGCACCGCCGTCCCGCGACGGTGCTCCCGCCGGGCGACCATCGCCCGGACGGTCTCGGCGATCGTCAGCGAGAAGATGACGATGAGGCCCACGCCGGAGAGGAACCCGACGAGGACGACCTCGAGCAGGGCCTCGGTGTCGGTCATGCGGTCGCCCCCGGGTCGGGCGTCACGGTCTCGGGGCCGTCGGCGATCGGTGGGGGCGTCCGGCGGGCGCGCAGGAGGTAGGCGACGAGCACCGCGAGCAGGCCGCACACGACGAGGGGCCCGCGCGTGCCGCCGCCGGCCAGGTGCGAGATCCCGTAGATCGCCCCGCCGACCGCCCCGGCGGCGGGGATCGTGAGGATCCAGGCGACGGCCATGTTGCCGGCGACGCCCCACTTCACCGCCGAGAGGCGCTTGGCGGCGCCGGCGCCGACGACCCCGCCCGAGATGACGTGGGTGGTCGACAGCGGGAACCCGGCGTGGCTCGCGGCGAGGATCACCGCGGCGCCGGAGCCCTGGGCGCTGAAGCCCTGGGCGGCGTCCATCTTGATGATCTTCGAGCCCATCGTGCGGATGATCCGCCAGCCGCCGGAGTACGTCCCCAGCGCGATCGCCGATGCGGACGAGGCCACGACCCAGAACGGCACCTCGGGGTTCTCGGGGCCGAGCGTCCCGTGGGCGACGAGCGCGAGGGTGATGATCCCCATCGTCTTCTGGGCGTCGTTCGTGCCGTGGGCGAGGGCCAGCAGCGACCCGGACGCGATCTGGCCCAGGCGGTAGCCGCGGGTGACCGGGCCGGGCACCAGCCTCCCGACGATCCGGTAGGCGCAGAGGATCCCGACGCCCGCCACGACGAACGCCAGCAGCGGGGCGACGAGCGCGGGCACGAAGACCTTGCCGACGAGGCCGTCGCCGTGGACCGAGCCCGCCCCGTGCGAGACGAGCATCGCCCCGACGACCCCGCCGATGAGGGCGTGGGAGGAGCTCGACGGCAGCCCGAACCACCACGTGATGAGGTTCCACGTGATCGCTCCGATGAGCCCGGCGAACACCACCTGGAGCGTGATGTCGCCCGCCTCCACGATGCCCGAGGCGATCGTCGCCGCCACCTCCAGGGACAGGAACGCCCCGACGAAGTTCAGGATCGCGGCGATGAGCACCGCCAGGCGCGGGGGGAGCGCCCGGGTGGAGATCGAGGTGGCCACGACGTTGGCCGTGTCGTGGAACCCGTTGGTGTAGTCGAACGCCAGCGCCGTGACGACGACGAGCACGAGGAGGAGCAGGCCGGCGTCCATGGATCAGCCGTGCGAGGGAAGGGACATGGGGACCGGCCGGTCAGCGGTTCTTGATGACGATGCCCTCGAGGATGTTCGCGACGCGCTCGGTCGCGTCGATCGCCTCCTCGAGATGCTCGTAGATGTCCTTCCAGCGGATGACGACCATCGGGTCGATCCCGCCGTCGAACAGGGCCGCGATCGCCTCGCGCGAGACCCGGTCCCCGTCGTTCTCCAGCCGGTTCACCTCGACGGTGAAGTGGCGGATGTCGCCGAAGTCGCGCAGTCGCGGCATCGCCTGGGCGAGGGCCTGCGCGGCCTCGACGAGGATCTCGCACAGGCGGTGCGCCTGGTCCATCGGGGCCTCGACCCGGTAGAGGACCATGAGGTCGGCCACCTCGTCGATGTAGTCGACGATGTCGTCCAGCGCCGACGCCAGCTCGAGGATGTCCTCGCGCTCCAGCGGCGTGACGAACGTCTGGTTGAGGTGGTGGATGATGTCGTGGGTGATCCGGTCGGTGTCGCTCTCGATCGCGTGGACCTCGCGGGCGAGCGCCGGCTCGTCCGGAAAGACCTTGAGGAACTGCTGGAGCAGCTCCGACGCGCGGACCGCGTTCCCCACCGACGCCTCGAAGAGCTCGAAGTAGCGGGTGTCGCGGCCGGAGAGGATCTGCGTGATCCGGGCCATGGACCGACCATGTAATCACCATGTGAAAGCTCGGGCGTCCCCGTCGGGCGCCTGCGGCGGACGATCGGCCCGTCGTGCGAACATGCGTTCGTGTCGATGGGCGAGGGAGGACTGCGGCGACTGGGGGAGCCCCGCCCGGCCGACGTGCGGGCGGGGCCGGACGGGCGCCCGCGGGTGGTGGACGGTCAGGTGGTCGACGCGGTCGTCGCCACCTGGCTCCTGGAGGACCGCTGGTGGACCGACGCCCCCCTGCGCCGACGGATGTGGGAGGTCGTCACCGTGCGGGGGCGCGTGACCGTCGTCTACCGGGACCTCGTCGGGGGACGGTGGTGGCGGTCGAGATGAGGCCGCCGGAGGCCGTCGTGGGGACGGTGGGAGGCGGGCCGTGCGGCGCTCGGCCGGGAGTGGGGCGGGGGCGGGTCCGGGGGCGGGCCGGGCGTCGGGACCGCACGAAGATCGCGCACGATCGACGCGGGATCGGCACGAAGGGCCCCTGACTCCGGCACGGGGGCGGGCGGGACGATCGCGGCGTGTCCCCACCTCCGCGCTCCGCCCCTCCCTGCCCCGCATCCGCCCGGCGGGACCGTCCCGGGTCGTCCCGCCACGGGCGGGCCGACGCCGGCCAGGCGAGCGTCGAGCACGTCGGCCTGATGATCGTCGTCGCCGCGCTCCTCGTCGTCGGTGGGGCGATGGTGTGGGCGCCGTCGATCTCCAACGCCGTGCACTCGGGGATCCGACAGGCGCTGTGCGTCGCCGGCGGAGACCGCTGCGCGGCGTTCCACGTCCAGCGTCCCTGCCTCGTCCGGCGCAGCGAGGACCGCACCGCCAACGGCGTCCGGCTGCTCGTCGTGCGGGTGGGGAGGAACCGGATGCTTCTGCGCGAGGAGCACTCCGACGGCACCGTCAGCGTCACGTCGCACAAGGGCGGTGAGGGCGGCGTCGGGCTCTCGCTCGGCGGGTCGGTCCGGCTCGGGAGGCGGCGCAACGGCAAGGGCGGGATCGACGTGTCGGCGGAGGCCGTGGTGGAGGGGCGGCTCCTCGCCGGGCGCGGCAACCGCTGGGACCTGCCCGACGGGGCGTCCGCCGACCGGCTCATCCGGGGCCTGGTCGAGCGTGAGCTGCCGGGTCCGCTGCGGGACGGGCGCGCCCCCGACGTCCGCGACCCCGACGTCGAGATCGTGACGATCGGGGCCACCGGGTCGATCACCGGCGAGGTCTCGGGCCCGCTCGACGTCAGCGCCCCCGGCAGTGGGTTCTTCGGCCTGGAGGGCTCCGGCTCCCGCGACCGTCGGACCGGGGAGTACACCGTGTCGCTCGCGCTCTCCGGGGAGGCCGCGGCGGCCCTCGACGGCCCGATCGGCCTGCAGCTCGACGGCGACATCCAGGGGGACGGCGTCGCCGAGGTCGTCATGGACCGCCACCTCCGGCCGATCGAGCTGCGGTTCGCGGGGGCGGTCGGCGCCGACGCCGGGACCCGCCGTCGCGAGGCGCAGATCCGGCTCGACGTCACCCGCCCCGAGCTGCGCGAGCGCGTGGGCGAGATGCTCCGGGCCGCATCGCGACTGCGCCCCCGGGCGGCGGTGGCGGCGGCCGGCGAGCTCGGCCGGTGGGCGGCCCGCGAGGGTTGGATCGACCTGCGCGAGTACCGCACGGACACCGTCGAGGGCGGCTCCGACGTCGACCTGGGGCTCGGCCTGCGGTTGGGGCTCACCGACACCGAGCGCCACGAGGCCTGGGAGATGACCGGGGCCCGCACCCGGCCGCCCGGAGGGGTCTGGGAGACCCGTCCGGACTGCCCGCGCGTGGCGTGAGGGGTGGGCGGCGCCGTCCGACCCCGATGCGAACATGCGTTCGTGTCCTCCTACGTGGAGCTCCACTGCCACTCGGCCTACTCCTTCCTCGACGGGGCGTCGCTCCCGGAGGAGCTCGTGCGGGCCGCGGCGGGGCACGGGTACGCGGCGCTGGCGCTCACCGACCACGACGGGGTGTCGGGGTCGATGGAGTTCGCGCGGGCCGCCGCGGGGACCGGCGTCCGGGCGATCCACGGCGCGGAGGTCACCGTCAACGTCGACCCCCGGCCGGGGCCGTGGCGGCGCGACGTGCGCGGTCGGGCCCGGGCGCTCGGGCCCGACGCATCCCGGAGGCGCGATCCCGCCGACGGGGCGGGGGAGGCCGACGCCGCGCCGCCGGCCACGACGCTCGCCCCGCCGGCCGAGGCCGACCTGCGCCACCTGACGCTGCTCGTGCGCGACGCGACCGGCTGGGCGTCGCTCTGCCGCCTGCTCACGCGGGCGCACGCCCACACGCGCGACCGTCCGCGGCGGGAGCGGTCGCGGCCGTGGGTGACGGTCGCCGACGTCTGCGAGCACCACGCCGGCCTCGCCTGCCTCAGCGGCTGCGCCGACCGGGGGGTCGAGGAGGAGGGGACGCTGCGGGTCCTGCGGGACGCGTTCGGGACGGAGGACCTCTACGTCGAGCTCCAGCGACCGGTCCTGCGCGGCGACCGCGAGCAGGGGGCCCGCCGGACGCGGCTGGCCCGGCGGCTCGGTCTGCGGACCGTCTCCACCGGCAACGTCCACGCCCACTCCCGGGATCGGGCCCTCCTGCAGGACGCCCTGGTCGCGGTCCGTCACCACGCGACCCTCGACGCGACCGAGCCGCTGCGCCGCGGCAACCACGCCCACGTCATGACCGGCCCGGCGGCGATGGCCGCGCGGTTCGCCGACCACCCCGAGGCGGTGGCGGAGACGGTCCGGCTCGCGGAGCGGCTGGAGTTCGACCTGGGGGCGGACGGGCTGGGCTATCGCTACCCGGGGCAGGACGACGTCGAGATGCCGCGCCGGCTCGCCGAGGTCTGCTGGTCTCGCTTCGACGAGCGGTACGCGCCCGGGGCGATCCGGGCCGGCGGCGTCATGGGGGGACGGTCGCCCGGGGCGATCCGGCGCGAGGCCCGCCGGCGCCTCGGTGAGGAGCTCGGCCTCATCGCCCGCCTGGGCCTGTCCGGGTTCTTCCTCCTCCACCACGAGGTCCTCGAGCTCGCCCGGGACGTCGCGCTCGAGGTCCGGGGCCCGTCGGCGGCCCGGGACCTGCCGCCGGGACGGGGACGGGGCTCCTCGGTCTCCTCGATCGTCTGCTACCTCGCGGGGCTCTCCCACGTCGACCCGGTCGGCAACGACCTCGGGATCGGCCGGTTCCTCCACGAGGAGATCGGGTCGGACCTGCCCGACATCGACCTCGACTTCCCCCGCGACGTCCGGGAGCGGCTCATCCTCCGCGTCCACGAGCGCTACGGCGACGAGCGGGCGGCGCTCGTCGGGGCGTTCCCGACCTATCGGGCACGGGGCGCGATCCGCGACCTCGGCGGTGCGCTGGGCCTGCCGGCCGCCGAGCTGGAGCGGGTCGCCCGCGCCTCGGAGGGCTGGTCCGGGCGTGACGTGGGACGGGACATCGCCTCCGTGCTGCTCCGACGCCCCGAGGGAGCGGGCGGCGACGGCCCGGGGAGCCGGGCGACGGGGGCCGGGCCGGTCGGGCACGGGGAGGCCGGCGGGCCGGCGGACGGGCGGAGCGAGGATCCCGGTCACGGGCTGCCGGGCCGGTGGGCGTGGCTGGCGCGGCTGGCGGCGATGGCGCACGGCCTGCCCCGCCACCTCTCCCAGCATCCCGGCGGGATGATCATCTCGACCCGTCCGCTCGTCGACTCCTGCCCGGTCGTGCCGTCCGCCACGCCGGGCCGACGGATGACCATGTGGGACAAGGACTCCTGCGCCGACGCCGGGTTCGCGAAGATCGACTTGCTCGGCCTGGGGATGCTCTCCTGCGTCGACCGTTGCGTCGACCTCGTCGCCCGGCGGACGGGCGAGACGATCGACCTCTCGCGGATCCCCCTCGACGACCGGCCCACCTACGACGCGATCCAGCGGGCCGAGACGACCGGCGTCTTCCAGATCGAGAGCCGCGCCCAGATGGGCTCGCTGCTGCGCACCCGGCCCGAGACCCTGCAGGACATCACCATCCAGGTGGCGATCGTCCGGCCCGGGCCGATCCAGGGCGGGGCGGTCAACCCCTACATCGAGCGCCGCCGGCGGGTGCGGGAGGATCCGGGGTACCGCGATCGCATCCCCTACCCGCATCCGTCGCTGCGGGAGGCGCTCGAGCCGACGCTCGGCGCGATCCTCTTCCAGGACCAGGTCATCGAGGTCGCCCGCGCCTTCGCCGGGATGACCGCCGGGGAGGCCGCAGGGCTGCGCCGCGCGATGAGCCGCAAGCGCTCCGCCGAGGCGATGGAGGCCGAGCACGAGGCGTTCGTCGCCGGGGCGATGCGCACCCACGGGGTCGACCGGGCCCTGGCCGAGGAGGTCTGGGGCACCGTCAGCGGATTCTCCGGCTTCGGCTTCCCCAAGGCCCACGCCGTCGCCTTCGGCCTGCTCGCCTACCAGTCCACCTGGCTGCGGGTCCACCACGGGCCGGAGTTCCTCTGCGCCCTCCTCGACGAGCAGCCGATGGGCTTCTACGCCCCCGACGCGCTCGTCCACGAGGCGCGACGCCGCGGCATCGCCGTCCTGCCACCCGACGTCCGCCACAGCCGGGACCACTGCACCGTCACCGACGACGGCGCCGTGCGGATCGGCCTGGGGTACGTCAAGGGCATCCGGGCCGACGAGGTCGCGGCGATGGTGGCCGAGCGCGACCGCCACGGCCCGTGGCGGTCGATGGCCGACCTCGCCGCGCGCGTCGGGATGGGGACGGCGTCGCTGGAGCGGCTCGCCTGGTCCGGGGCGTGCGACGGGCTCGTCGGAGGCGACCCCGCCCGCCGGCGTCGGATCGCGCTGTGGCGGCTCGGCGCGCTCGCCGGTGGACGGCCGGTCGACCAGGGGACCCAGCTGGCGCTCGGCCTCGACCTCGGGGGGCACGTCGACGGCGGCGACCTCCGCGAGCTCGGCCCGTGGGAGCGGATGATCGCCGACTACGCCACGACCGGGATGAGCGGGGACACCCACCCGATGGCGCTCCTGCGGCCGCGGTTGACCGGCCGGAGGATCACCCACAGCGCGGAGCTGGGGAGCCTGCGTCACGGGGCTCCGGTCACCGTCGCCGGGCTGGTCCTCGCCCGCCAGCGGCCGGAGAGCGCCTCCGGCGTGACCTTCGTCCTGCTCGAGGACGAGCACGGCACCGTCAACCTCGTCCTACCGCCCCCGGTGTACGCCCGCCACCGCCTCGAGGTCCGGACCGAGCCGCTCGTCGTCGCCGAGGGACGGCTGGAGCGGTTCGCCGCCGGCGGAGGGCAGGTCAACGTCGTGGTCGGCGCCTACCGCGCCCTCGACCGGGTCCTCGTCGCGGACGACGTCGTCCGCGACGGGGCGACCGTCGTCCACCTCCGCGACCTGACGGCCGAGCGCCTCGAGCGCTGGCGGGAGCAGGCCGGAGAGCAGGCCCCCGCGGCGGTCGCCGTCGGTGGCGGAGCGGTGGTCGCGGTCCGCGGGGGCGGGATCGCCGCGCCGATCCCCGGTGGCCGCTCCCGGGCCGTCGCGGGCGGGCGGGCATCGTCGCCGTCGAGGCCGGACGGGCCGAGTCGGAGCCCGATGACGGTGGTGGGGCCCACGACAGGCCCGGATTCCGGTCATCCGGGAGCGCTCGGCCCTCCCGTGGGCACGGTGCGGGACGCCGACGGCGCGCACGCCCCCGCGGACGACGGTCGGGCCCCCGACGCCCCCGACGTGACGGAGTTCCGCCGCGTGGCTCCCGAGACGATGAACTTCGGCAGGGGGCGGTCCCGATGACCCCCACCACCACGCCCGGTGGCCCACGCGGCCCACCAACACCGCGACGAAGCGCACACAACGACCCATCTGGCCACGAAAGTCCTGCAACTGGGCGGGAACTCCCATGCAAGAGTTTGCACGGAGGTCTGGCCGTGTCCGCACGACGCTGCTATCCTGCCGTCACCGCTGAGTTTCCGGGTGACGTCAGCCGCCGGCGTCCGGAGAGCGGGGGACCCAGATCATGGGGCGAATCGGCGAGAGCCGTAGCGCACTCCAGCGCGAGCCCGACAGCTAACCCCGTAAGCGCCTCGGAGACAGACGATGGCGATCGAACGCGAACAGCCGTGGTGGGAGGACGCACAGGACTACCGGTCCCGTGCCGCCCGTCGTCGAACCCTCGATGAGCGCTCCGCGTCGCGTCGCGCCGCCGAGGAGGAGGGGACGTCCGCCGACGCCCTGCGTCGCCGTCGCGCCGCCGCCGCCCGTGCGGCGGCCCAGCAGCGCCGCGCCCGACAGCAGCGCAGCCGACCCGTCGAGTACCAGTGGGTGGCCGAGTCGCCCTTCAGCAACGACGAGCGCGGGGACGAGCGCGAGCGGGTGATGCGCGAGCGTCGCGCCCGTGACCGCTCCCGCCAGGCGGCGCAGATGCGGTCCGGCAACGCGGTCGCCCGGCGTCCCGGTGGCCGCCCCGCCCGCCGACGTCGTAGCGCCGGCGCCGCCCGACCCGAGCGCCTGCTGCTGTACGCGGCGCTGCTCGGCCTCTTCCTCGTGTTCGCGGCCGTCACGAACTCCGACGCCGCCACCCTCACGCACGCCCTGCCCGCCGGGCGCTAGCCCGGGCGCGGGCCTCTTGGCGTCGGGCCCGCCGTCCGTTTCGTCGACGGCGCGGCCGCTCCACCCCACGCGATCGCGCCCGCCCGTCGCCATCCGCGATCCGTCGCGCCCCCGTCCCCTGCGGGCGCGTCCGGCGCGGCGTGGCCCGTGCTGCGTGCGTCGCGCTCCGCGCGCGCCCCGCGTCCGTGGCCGCGAGCCGGATCCTCGAAGGCGTCGATGGGGGAAGGCCGACGACGGCGCGGTTGCGATGTGGAGTTGATCGCTATCTGGCGCGGATCTTTGATCGCTATGTGGCGTTGACCGCCGGGGCCGCAGCGGCCCGCGCGCGCGATCGCTCGGTAGACGGTCGAGCGGCCGATGGCGAAGAGCTCGGCGAGTTCGGCGGGGTTCTTCTCGCCGGCTTGGTGCAGCTGGACAAGGTGGCGCTCCTGGCTCGGGGAGAGCTTGGGCTTGCGGCCGCGGAGCTTGCCGGCCGCGCGGGCGACCTCGAGTCCTTCGCGGGTGCGCATGCGGATCAGGTCGGATTCGAACTCGGCGACCATCGCCAGGACGTTGAAGAGGAGTCGGCCGACGGGGTCGGTCGGGTCGTGGACCGATCCGCCGAGGTTCAGCTTGACCTTGCGGGTCGTGAGCTCGTCGACGATGTCGCGCGCGTCGGGGAGCGACCTTGCGAGGCGGTCGAGCTTGGTGACGACGAGCATGTCGCCCGACCGGCAGGCCGCGAGCGCTTCGCGGAGGCCGGGCCGTGCGCGGTTGGTGCCGGTGAGGCCGTGGTCGACGTAGATCCGTTCGGGCTCGACGCCGAGCGCTTGTAGCGCGTTTCGTTGCGCCGTCAGCTCTTGTGCCGCGGTCGAGACGCGGGCGTAGCCGATCTTCAGTTCGCTCACGCGTTGAAGTGTGCCGTATGACGCCCGCTCATCGGGAATCAATTCGGACGGGTCTATCGGGACGACTGGTCGTCAGGCCCCACCGGGAGGCCCGAATCGCGGATCCTCGTCCCGGTAGACGTTCGGCTTACGGGACTGGGTCGTGTGCCACGCTTGACGTGTCAGAACTCGTCGAGGACATCGGATTTTGACTCTCACCCGAGGTCCCGGACGACGGTCGAGCGGCTGACCTTCAGCACGGCACCCGCGACGCGCTGTGGTTCGTCGAAGAGGGTGCTTAGCATGGTGGGCATGTCTGCATCGGATCACGAACACGGAACGCTGACTGGTTCCGATCACCAGCATGCCGGTCGTGACCACGGCGGACATGAGCACGACGGGCGTGGACCGGCGGCGCACACCGACCACGTACACGCGGGGCACGGCGTCGACGGCGCCGGTGGCGGGCATGCCGGCCACGGCAAGCACGCCGGCCACAGCGTGGAGATGTTCCGGCGGCGGTTCTGGTGGAGCCTGCTGCTGACGATCCCGATCGTCCTCACCAGCCACATGGTGATGGATTGGTTCGGGTACGACGTCGAGTTCGCGGGCATCGAGCTGGTCGGCCCGGTGCTCGGCACGGTGCTCTTCGTCTGGGGCGGCGAGCCGTTCCTGAAGGGCGGGGTGCGGGAGGCCCGTGAGCGCGCGCCGGGGATGATGCTGCTGATCGCGATGGCGATCACGGTCGCCTATCTGGCGTCGATGGCGACCTCGCTGGGCGCGCTCGACCTGGACTTCTGGTGGGAGCTGGCGGCGCTGATCACGATCATGCTCGCCGGCCACTGGCAGGAGATGAAGGCTCTCGGGCAGGCGCAGGACGCGTTGTCCGCGCTCGCGGCCCTGCTGCCGGACGAGGCCGAACGACTCTCCGACGACGGCACGGCGCAGACGATCCCGATCGCCGAGCTGCGGCCGGGCGATCTCGTGCTCGTCCGCTCCGGAGCCCGCATCCCGGCCGACGGCGAGATCACCGAGGGGGCCGCCGAGCTGGACGAGTCGATGATCACCGGTGAGTCGCGGCCCGTCGCGAAGGCGACGGGGGACGCGGTCGTCGCCGGCACGATCTCGACCGACTCGTCGCTCCGCGTCCGCGTGACCGCGATCGGCGAGGACACGGCGCTCGCCGGCATCGGGCGCCTCGTCGCGCAAGCGCAGGAGTCCCAGTCGCGCTCGCAGGTCCTCGCCGACCGCGCCGCAGCGTTGCTGTTCTACGTGGCGATGGCGACGGCGCTGGTCACCGCGATCGTCTGGACCGCGACGGGCGACAGCGACGAAGCGATCGTGCGGGTCGTCACGGTGCTCGTGATCTCCTGCCCGCACGCCCTGGGCCTCGCAATCCCCCTGACGACGGCGATCTCGAGCGCGCAGGCGGCGCGCAACGGCATCCTGATCAAGGACCGCCTCGCGCTCGAACGGAGCCGCAAGCTCGACGCGGTGCTGTTCGACAAGACGGGCACGCTGACCAAGGGCCAGCACGTCGTCGTCGGCGTCGCGCCCGCGGCCGGCACGACCGACGGTGAGTTCCTGCGGCTGGCCGGTGCCGTGGAAGCTGAGAGCGAGCACCCGCTCGCGCGGGCGATCCTGGCCGCTGCGCAGGACCACGGCGCGATCCCTCGGGCAACCGACTTCCGGTCGTTGCCCGGTCGTGGCGTGCAGGCCACGCTCGACGGGGCGACCTACGAGGTCGGCGGGCCCGCGCTGCTGCGCGCGGCCGGTGCGATCGTGCCGGAGTCGATCGCCGCCGCGGTCGACGCCTGGAAGCAGCGAGGCTCCTCGGTGCTCTACCTCGTGCGCGACGCCGAGATCCTCGGTGCGGTGGCCGTCGAGGACGAGGTCCGTCCGGAGGCGCGCCAGGCCGTCGCCGACCTGCACGCCGCCGGGCGCACCGTCGTGATGATCACGGGGGACGCCCAGCAGGTCGCCGACGCCGTCGCCGCCGACCTCGGCGTCGACGAGGTGTTCGCCGAGGTGCTGCCCGAGGACAAGGCCGCGAAGGTCGCCGAGCTCCAGGCCCGTGGTCTGCGCGTGGCGATGGTCGGGGACGGCGTCAACGACGCTCCGGCGCTCGCGCGGGCCGACGTCGGCATCGCGATCGGCGCGGGCACCGACGTCGCGATCGAGTCCGCCGGGCTGATCCTCACGAGCGACGATCCACGCGGCGTGACCTCGATCATGCGGCAGTCGAACGCCGTCCACCGCAAGTCGCTGCAGAACCTCGTCTGGGCCGCCGGCTACAACATTCTCGCCATCCCGATCGCCGCCGGTGCCCTGTATTGGGCGGGCGTCTCGATGCCACCGGCGGTCGCCGCCGTGCTGATGAGCGTCTCGACGATCGTCGTCGCGCTCAACGCGCAGCTGCTGCGCCGCGTGGACCTGCAACCGTCCACCGACACCGGAGGTCCGCGATGATGATGCGCCGACGAATCGTCCTGACCGGGCTCGCGCTCCTGGTCCTGTCGGGGTGCGGCGACAGCGAGCCGCCGACCGCCTCGACGGCGAGCACCGGCAACGGGCTGGTCCTCAGCGACGACGGCGTGTCGCACATCCACGGCGTCGGGATCAACCCGGCCGACGACACACTCGTCATCGCCACGCACTCGGGGCTGTTCGGTGCCGCGCCGGGCGAGCGTCGCGCCGAGCGTCTGGGCGATGTCCGTCAGGACACGATGGGCTTCACCGTCGTCGGCCCCGACCGGTTCCTCGGTTCCGGGCACCCTGCTGTGGGTACCGGCCAGCCGTCGCTGCTCGGCCTGATCGAGTCCGACGACGCGGGCCGCAGCTGGAGGTCCGTGTCGTTGTCGGGCCAGGTGGACTTCCATGTCCTGCGCGCGGCCGGGCAGCGGGTGTACGGCGTGAACTCGGGCGACGGGGCGCTGCTCGTCTCCGCGGACCGGGGCCGCAGCTGGACACGCAGCAGTCCGCCCGGCACCGTCGTCGATCTGGCGATCGATCCCAAGGACCCCGACCACGTCGTGATCTCCGGGGACCGCGGACTCGCGCGCTCCGACGACGCCGGCCGGACGTGGGAGCTCCTGGACGGGGGCCTCGTCGGGCTCCTGGCGTGGAACTCGCGCCTGGTCCTCATCGACGCCGAAGGCGAGGTGCACGCCAGTACCGACGGCGGTCGACGCTTCGCCCCCGTCGGCGACCTCGAAGGCCAGCCCGCCGCGGTCGCCACCGCCGGCGAGCGAATCCTCGCGGCGCTGCACGACAACTCGGTCCACACCTCAGACGACGGCGGCCGCCGCTGGCAACTGCGTCTCGACGGGCAGTAGACGACTTGCGCGCCTTCCTCGCGCCGCCTCGCGACGCCACTGCCGGAGCGGGTCATGACGGGATGGGCCTTCTTCAGGGGCACGAAAGCGTTCGTCGGTAACTTCACGCGTGATGGGTAGGACGTCCACGATTCGTTGCGACCGCATGTCGCAGCGCGGGACCTATCCCGGGGTGGCCGTGTCCGCTGCGGGGTCGTCACGGTGAGCACGTTGGGCATCCGTGCGCTGATGCAGCGCTCGCGTCGCCGACTGCTCGTCGTGCTGCTGGTCCTCGGGGTGGGCGCGTCGGTCGCGGTCCACCATGGGATGCCCGAGGGCATCCCGATGGCGGGCGCGCACGCCGATCACGTCACCGCGATCTGCTTGGGCGTCATCGCCGCCGGGACCGCGGTCGCGGTGATCGCCATCGGCGCTCGTCGTCGTCGGCGCCGGCGCGCCCATCTCGGTGCCGCGCCGATCCTCCGACTCGCGGTCGCGCTCGCCTTCCGCCCCCCGGTGGTCCGGGCCCGGGCAGGGCCTCCACCCCTGCTGTTCCTGCGCCTCGGAGTGCTCCAACGGTGATCCGGGGCGTGCGCGTCGCCGCACGCCCCGACCGCGCCCTTCCCCGGGCGCACAACCCCGTTGAACTCCTACGTAGGAAGAAACCACGATGAAGCTCTTCACCACGCGGTCCGGCGCGATCGCGCTGGCCCTCACCGGCGTCCTCGCGGTGGCCGGCTGCGGCTCCGACGACTCCGATTCGTCGGCCGGCGGTGTCCACGACGGCCACAACATGACCGAGGGAACGTCGACCTCGACGGCATCGACCCCCACGACGGCAGCCGCCGCAGCGGATGTCGACAAGGCGTTCGTCACGCAGATGATCCCCCACCACGAGATGGCCATCGAGATGGCCCGCGACGCCCCCACCAAGGCCGAGCGCCCCGAGATCCGCGAACTCGGGAAGGCGATCATCGCCGGGCAGGCCCCGGAGATCGCGCAGATGAAGGCGATCGCCGAGCGTCTCGGTGCCGCGCCTGCCGAGATGCCGATGACCGGCGAGTCGATGGATCACGGCTCGATGACCGCCGCCGCCAAGACCCTCGGCCTGTCGATCGACGAGATGGGCATGTCGATGGAGATGATGGATGCCTTGAAGGACGCCAAGCCGTTCGACCGGGCATTCATCGACGAGATGATCCCGCACCACCAGGGAGCGATCCGCATGGCGCGCGCGGTGCTGACCAAAGGCAGCGATCCGGAGCTGAAGCGGATCGCCACCGCGATCGTCGCCGCGCAGAAGAAGGAGATCGAACGGATGAACTCCTGGCGCAAGCAGTGGTACGGCAGCCCGTCGCCCGCCGGCGGCGTCCCCGCCCCCTGATCCGTACGCTTCCGGGGTCGAGGGCTGTCGGCCCCGGAAGCGGTCAGAGTTGCATCCCGACTGATCGCCCGATGGCCGCGGCCAAGAGACCGAAACTTACGCTGAGGATGAGGTTGCCGATGGCGATCGCGATCAGGCGCTCGACGGTCGCGTTGACGATGTCCAGCATCCACGTGGCGAAGGTCGTGTAGGCGCCGACGAACGCAGTCGCGGCGATCAGCGCGATGTCGTACGGCAGCGCCGCGCCAGCCAGGATGCCGAGCAGCAGCGATCCGGAGACGTTGACCACCAGGATCCCGACCGGACACGACCCACCGGTCCGGCTTCGGATCGCTTCGTCGACGAGCAGCCGCAGCAGCGCTCCGCAGCCGCCCGTCACCGCGACCGCCGCCCACAACAGAACGCCGCTCACGACGCCGTCCCGGGTGGGATCCGCCGGTGCGCCGCGTGTGCCGCCTGCTGGCCGAGCACCACCGCGACCAGCTCGCCGAAGCTGCCACCCTCGCGTTCCTCTTCGCCATCTCCGAAGCGCTGGAGAGCTACGCTCTCACCCGGACCCGGCAGGGTCTTCGTGCACTGATGGACCTCGTGCCCGACCGCGCGACCGTCCGCCGTGACGGACGGGAGCTCGACGTCGACCCCGCCGAGCTCCAGCTCGGTGACCTGCTGGTCGTCAAGGCCGGCGAGCGTGTGGCGACCGACGGCACGATCCGCACCGGCCGCTCCGCGCTGGACCAGTCCGCGATCACCGGCGAGTCCGTGCCCGTCGAGCGCGGCCCCGGCGAGGACGTGTTCGCCGCGGCGATCAACGGCGGCGGCGTCCTCGAGGTCGAGGTCACCGCCCGCGCCGGCGAGAACTCGCTCGCGCGTGTCGTGCGGATCGTCGAGGAGGCGCAGGACCGCAAGGGCGCCGGCCAACGCCTCGCCGACCGCGTCGCCCGCCCGCTCGTCCCCGGCGTCCTGATCGTCGCGCTCCTGGTCGCCGTCATCGGATCGCTGGTGTCCGGCGACCCGGGCGAGTGGATCAACCGCGCCCTCGTCGTCCTCGTCGCCGCGTCGCCGTGCGCGTTCGCGATCGCCGTCCCGATCACCGTCGTCTCCGCCATCGGCGCCGCGACCCGCGCCGGCGTGCTCATCAAGGGCGGCGCGGCGCTCGAGGCGCTCGCGTCCGTCCGGACCGTCGCGCTGGACAAGACCGGCACGCTGACCCGCAACCAGCCGACCGTCATCGACACCCTCACCACCGGCGGCACCACCGCCGACGAGGTGCTCGCCGTCGCGGCCGCGCTGGAGGGCCGCAGCGACCACCCGCTCGCCGCCGCGATCCTCGCCGCGACCGACCGGACCGCGGCCGCCGACGACGTGCAGAACGTCGCCGGCAGTGGCCTCACCGGCACCATCGACGACGTCGCGGTCCGCCTCGGCCGGCCCGGCTTCATCGACGCCGGCCCGCTCGCCGGCCACGTCGCGCGGCTGCAGGAGCAGGGCGCGACCGTCGTCCTCGTCGAGCGTGCCGGCCGCACGATCGGTGCGGTCGCCGTCCGTGACGAACTGCGGCCCGAAGCCGCCGAGGCCGTCGCGCTGCTGCGGACCGTCGGCGTGCGGCAGGTCGCGATGCTCACCGGCGACAACACCGCTACCGCCCGCGCCCTAGCGGCGCAGGCCGGCATCGACGACGTCCGCGCCGAGCTGCTGCCCGAGGACAAGCTCACCGCCGTCCACGACCTCAGCACCAAGGCGCCGGTGGCGATGGTCGGCGACGGCATCAACGACGCGCCGGCCCTGGCGTCTGCGCGGGTCGGAATCGCGATGGGCGCCATGGGCTCTGACGTGGCGATCGAGACCGCCGACGTCGCGCTCATGGGCTCCGACCTCAGGGCGCTGCCGGACGCGATCGGCCATGCCCGCCGGGCGGACCGGATCATGCGCCAGAACCTCGCGCTCTCCGCCCTGATCCTGCTGGCCCTCGTGCCACTCGCCGGTCTAGGGATCCTCGGCCTGGCAACGGTCGTCGCCGCGCACGAGATCGCCGAGCTGCTCGTCATCGCCAACGGTGTGCGCGCCGCCCGCCGGCCCCGCCGCACCCACACCAGCACCCTGCCCGCACCGCGCGCCGCCCATACGGTGCCGGCCCTCGACCCTGCCGCCTGATCATGCCCACGCTCGCCGTCGCCCTCTACGCCCTCTACCTCGCCGTCGCGTTCGGCTGGCGCACCTGGCTGCAGGTCAAGAACACCGGCAGCACCGGCTTTCGTGGGATCAGCGGCACCCCGCGCACCGCGGAGTGGTGGGGCGGCGTCCTCTTCGTCCTTGCCCTCATCTGCGGCGTCGCCGCCCCGATCCTCCAGACCACCGACACCCTTAACCCGATCGGCGCCCTGAACACCGGCGTGGTGCAGGCCCTCGGTGCCGTCATCGCCGTCCTGGGGATCGCGATGACTGTCCGGGCGCAGATCGACATGGGTGTCTCGTGGCGGATCGGCGTAGACCAAGACGAGCAGACCGCGCTGGTCACCCGCGGGCTCTTCGCACAGGTGCGCAACCCGATCTTCACCGCCATGACCCTCGCCGCGCTCGGCCTCGCGCTCCTGACCCCCAACGCCGCCGCAGCCCTCGGACTGATCGGGCTGATCGTCGCGATCGAGGTGCAGGTCCGCTGCGCCGAAGAGCCCTACCTCCGCACCCAGCACCCCGACGCGTTCACCAGCTACGCCGCCCAGGTCGGACGGTTCGTACCCCGCCTCGGCCGGCTTCGTCCCGCCGGCCGCACACCGGTCGCGGCCGACTGAGCACCGTGCCGATGCATCCCCGGCTGTTCCTCTCGCTGCTGGTCTCCGCCGTCGTCGTGCTCGGCGTGCTGGTCGTCCTGGCCACCGCCCAGCCGATCACCGCGACGGTCGAGGACGGTGTGCAGACCGACGGGTCGCCGTACCGCGGTGCCGCCCGCGACGGCGGCACCACGCTCCTGCCATCCCCGCCGTTCCGACTCCGCGACCAGGACGGACAGCTCCGCACCATCGAGCAGCTCCGCGGCCGGCCCGCGATCGTCACGTTCCTCTACACCTCCTGTGAGGACACCTGCCCCGCCATCGCCCGCCAGGTTGCCTCCGCTCTCGACAACATCAAGACCCCTGTCTCGACGCTCATCATCAGCGTCGACCCGAAGAACGACGACCCCCAGGCCGCACAGCGCTACCTCAACAAGATGGACCTCCGCGGCCGCGCGTCCTACCTCCTCGGTACCTATCAACAGCTCAAGCCCGTCTGGGACGCGTACCGCATCCAGCCCCAAGGCGAGGCGTTCGACCACTCCGCCTACGTCGTCGTCCTCGACCACCGAGGCCGCCAGCGCGTCGCGTGGCCGGCCGACAAGCTCACCAGCGACGGTCTCGCCCACGACGTAGGCGTCGTCTCGCGCCTGAGCACGACCGCCGAGACGAAAGGCTAGATCCGGTGCTCGCGCACATCGCCGACCCGCTCCACGCGCTGCTCTACCTCTCGCCCGTCGCGATCGTCATGGGGGGCCTCTGGATCGCTGGCAAGAACCTTCCCGACGACGACGAGCTCGACGACGACCTGCTCGACACGCACGACTAGCTGCGTCGACTGCCGAAACGGATCAGGTTCCCGTCGGGGTCGATGTGCGCTCCCTCGCGCGTGCCGTAGTCCGTGCCGACGGGAGCGATGCTCCGGCCGCCCTGCACGGCGCCCCATTCGCGTGCCAGATCGTCAGCGTCATCGACCGCGACGTAAGCGCAGCCGGCGGTGCGTGCGGGATCGTGCTCGGCGTTATAGGAGACGTGCAGCTCGATTGCGTCACGCGACGCGAATCCGTAGCCCTCGTCGAACGCATCGACGGAGAAGCCCAGCGCCCGATAGTGCTTCAGCCACCGTTCGACGTTCGACGTCGAGAAGACCGGGGCGATGGACGTCAACGACGAATGAGGCACCCGCGCATCGTCGATGCCGCCGGGTGCCGACGCAAGAAGCCCGCCCAACCCCGCCGCGGTGCGTCCCAGTCGAGGATCCTCAGCGGGACGCCGGTCGGCGCCAGATAACGCTGCGAAAAGACCGCCAGATAGCGATCAACTTCACAGTTGCGACGGCCGTCGGCGACGCCCTTGAGATTCCCGGCCACCCGGGTACACTTACGATCAGTAAGTCGCTTCATCGTGTGAAGCGCAGGTAAACCCCCGCTGGAAGGTTTGACGATGCCGACCGCCATGAGCCGCTTCACCATCCACGACGACCTCTCGGCCCCCGAGGGCTCCCTGCCGGTCATCAAGGGTGCGCTCGCCTCGGCCGGACAGCTCCCCAACCTCATCGGCGTGCTCGCCGGATCGCCGGCGGCGCTGCGCGGCTACGCCCGCATGCGCAACGAGCTGCGCCGTGGGGTCCTCGACCAGCCGACGAAGGAGCGGATCTCGATCGCCGTCGCCGAGCACTTCCACTCGGGGCCCGAGGTCAAGCTCCACGCGCGCGTCGCGCGATCGCTCGGCGTCGGGATGGACGAGGTCCGCGCCGCCCGCCGGTTCTCGTCCGACGATCCCAGGCAGGACGTGCTGCTCCGCTACGTCGGTCATCTGCTGCAGAAGCGCAGCCAGCCCCCCGCCGCGCTCCAGGAGGAGGCGCTCGAGCTCGGCTGGACCGAGGAGGCCCTGCTCGAGGCGATCGCGTTCGCGTCGATCGAGGTGTTCTCCGCCCTCGTGAACATCGCCGGCGACGTGCCGATCGACGGGTCGAGCGAGGAGTCCCGGCAGCTCCGGGCCGCCTGACGGCGACCGCCCTCGCGGCCGCGCCCGGCTCGCAGCGACGACACGGGTGCGGCGTACGATGGGGAGACCTCCCCGTGACCGCCGTGGACGACACCGACGACCCGGGCTGCTGCTGCCCGCGCTACCACTCCGCCGTCGAGCTCATCGGCCGACGGTGGAGCGGCGCGATCATCGCCGTGCTGCTCGACGACGGCCCGCACCGGTTCAGCGCGCTGCGCGCGCGGGTTCCCGGGGTGTCCGATCGAGTGCTGTCGCAACGGATGAAGGAGCTCGAGGCGGAGCAGGTCGTCGTCCGGACCGTGCATGCCGGTCCCCCGGTGCGCGTCGAGTACGAGCTCACCGCCAAGGGGCGGGCGCTGCGCCCGGCCGTCGACGCGCTGTCCCGCTGGGGCCGCCAGTGGCTCGACGGCCCCGGTGCGGCGGCCGAGGACCGCGACGTCGTGTCCGGCGCGCCCGGGGTGGCGTCGCCGTCGTCGACGGCCCCCGCGGTCGGGGCCGGCGGACCGGATGGCCGTTCCGCCACCGTGGACGGGTCCATCCCCTGAACGTGCTCCACGCGGGCGCCGGGCGACCGGCCCAGACCTGCGATCGTCATCCACGCGTCACGCGCGGGCACGGGCACAGGCCCGAGGGCATGCGACGGACGGTGCTTGCACTACCGTGCCGGGGAGCCGGCGCGGGACGGGCCGCGCCGTGACGTCGGCCGCACCGGCCTCGCGTCGACCCCAGGCCGATCATCGCCCCCCGCACCACGCCGCCGACCACGATCGCAGGAGCCAGCGCCACCGTGCCCGACACCCCGAGCACCGCCGACGACGTCAAGCGCGCCGTCGCGGACGCCGACATCCGCTTCGTCCGGATGTGGTTCACCGACATCCTCGGGCGCCTCAAGTCGTTCTCGGTCAACGCGACCGAGCTCGACGACGCGTTCGAGGGCGGCATGGGGTTCGACGGCTCCTCCATCACCGGCTTCAACGCCGTCGAGGAGTCCGACATGATCGCCATGCCGGACCCGAGCACGTTCGCGATCCTGCCGTGGGCTCCGGAGACGGAGGGCGTCGCCCGGATCTTCTGCGACGTGCAGACGCCGGAGGGGCAGCCGTACGAGGGCGACCCGCGCTACATCCTCAAGCGGGCGCTCAAGCGGGCGTCCGCCATGGGCTTCGACACCTTCAACGTCGGTCCCGAGCTGGAGTACTACCTGTTCCGCGACGCGCGGACCCCCGAGCCGCTGGACGAGGGCGGGTACTTCGACCTCACCGCGCTCGACGCGGGATCGGACGTGCGACGCGATACGTGCCTGGCACTCGAGCGGCTCGGGATGAAGGTCGAGTACAGCCACCACGAGGGCGGGCCGTCCCAGCACGAGATCGACATCCGCTACGCCGACGCGCTGAAGATGGCCGACGACTGCATGACCTACCGGTTGACGGTCAAGGAGATCGCGATGCAGCACGGCTGGCACGCGTCCTTCATGCCCAAGCCGTTGAGCGACGAGAACGGGTCCGGGATGCACACGCACCTGTCGCTGTTCCGCGACGGTCGCAACGCGTTCTTCGACCCGGAGGACCGGTACTTCCTCTCCGACGTCGGCAAGGCGTTCATCGCCGGTCAGCTCCGCCACGCGCGCGAGATGTCGGCGGTGTTCGCCCAGTGGGTCAACAGCTACAAGCGCCTGGCGCCCGGGTACGAGGCGCCGGTGTACCTCGCGTGGTCGCGGCGCAACCGGTCGGCGCTCGTGCGGGTCCCCATGTACCACCCGGGCAAGGAGCAGGCGACGCGGATGGAGCTGCGCTGCCCCGACCCGGGCTGCAACCCCTACCTCGTCTTCGCCTTGCTCCTGCACGCCGGGCTCGACGGGATCGAGAAGGGCTACGAGCTGCCCGAGCCGATGGAGCGCAACCTCTACCACCTGCTGCCGGACGAGCGGCGCCGGCTGGGGATCGAGCTGCTGCCCGAGACCCTCGGCGAGGCGATCGAGCTGACCGCGGAGTCCGAGCTCGTCCTGCGGGCGCTCGGCGAGCACACGCTCGACCGGTTCGTCGAGATCAAGCGCGAGGAGTGGGAGGAGTACCGGGTGCAGGTCACCCGCTGGGAGCTCGACCGGTACCTGCCGCTCTGAGTGGCGGCGCGTCGGGCGGCGCGCCACGCGGCTGCGCCGGGGCCGACGCTCGCGGGGCGACGTGCGCCGTCGGCCGCCACCGCCGGCGGACGACCGCGGTCCGGTCGTCCGACGGCGCGACGCTCAGAAGTACCGGCGGATGACCCGGACGCTCTGGCCGACGAAGGGCTTCTTCGACGAGAACTTCTTGCCCGAGTGCACGTAGAGCTTGAACCGACGGTGCTTGCTCCGGGGGATCGCGGACTTGCGGACCTTGAGGTAGCCGCAGGCGTTCGCCTTGCCCAGGCGGATGCGCTTGACCGTCTTGTTGCCGCGTCGCCAGGTCGCGTAGAGCACGTTGCCGCCCGACAGCGGGGTGATCCCCGACACGCGCCAGGTGCGGCGCGCGTAGGCGCTGCGAGGCGTGCGGGCCAGCGAGAGCGACAGGTTCGTGACCTTCACCGTCGTGCTGCCGGTCTCGACCGGGCCGTTCGGGGTGAACTCCTGGACCTTGATCTGCAGCGTCTTGCCCTTCGACGGGTTGATGCTGCCGGTGCTGAAGCTCGCCATCGCGGCGGTCGCGTTGCCGAGGGCGTCGAAGGTGCCGGTGGTGCTCGACGCCCGGTTGCCCGGGTCGAACACCTGGAAGCGGCCTCCGGGGATGCCGCCGGTGATGTTGACGACGATCGGCTCGCTGCCCTTCGTCGGAACGCGCGTGTAGCACGCCTTCGTCGGGGTGATCGTGGCGGCCTGGGTCGTCGCGGGGACCGCGACGGCGAGCAGCGCGGCGGTCGGGACCGCGGCGGCGATGATCCTTCGGGACACGGTGGTCTCCTGGGGGAGGGACGGGACGGATGGGCGTCGCCCACGCAGGCGACGCACGACCGGACCTTATCGGGGGCGCAGGCGGCGAGGAGGCGCATGGCCCCGGTGCGGACGGGTGGACGGGCGATGTACGGCGTCCACGCAGACGGATGGACGATCGGCGGAGCGGTGGCGCGCGACCGGACGGCGGCCTGCGGGACCCTGACGTCGGGCGCCCGCGCGACCCCCGAGGGTCAGCCGCCCGCGAGGACCGCGTCGAACCCCTCGGCCAGGAGGATCTCGAGCACGACGTCGCGGTGGTCGCCCTGGATCTCGATCACGCCGTCCTTGGCCGAGCCGCCCACGCCGCAGCGCTTCTTCAGCCGTCCCGCCAGGGCCCGCAGCGCGTCACCGTCGACGGGGACGTCGCTGACGGTCGTCACGGTCTTGCCGCGGCGACCCGCGGTCTCGCGACGGACCTTCACCCGCCCGCCGGCGGCGGCGGGACGGGCCGGCGTCGCGGGCCCTCGTCCCCGACGGCCCGGCGCGCGGCCGGACCCCGATCGGGTGCGTCGGTCGCCCCCGTCGCTGGACCAGACGAGGTCGGCGTCGTCACGTGGCATGACGGGCACGGTAGCGTGACCCGGAGCGGCGTCCCCGTCGCCGACGCGACCGCCATACTGGACGGACCGGTGTCATCTGTCACGCGGAGAACGAGCTCGGGCCGTGCGCGACGCGGCGCCGTCGAGGCCCTGGTCCTCGACGCGGTCGAGCGCCTGCTCGCCGGCGGCGAGCCGTACACGTCGCTCGGCGTGCTGCGGATCGCCGACGAGGCCGGGGTCGCGCGGTCGAGCTTCTACCTGCACTTCCAGGACAAGACCGACCTCATCATGCGACTGGCCACGTCGGCCACCGACGACCTGTTCGGGATCGCCACCGCCTGGCTGCGCGGCGACGGCGACCAGAGTCGGGACGGCCTGCGCGACGTCGTGCGGTGCGTCGTCCGGGAACGCCGGACCCACGGTCCGCTGCTCGACGCGCTCGAGGAGGTCGCGGGCTACGACGCGACGCTCTCGGCGTTCTGGTCGGCCCGGATGGAGGAGCTCGTCTCCGTCATCCGCGACCGGATGGCGCACGAGCGGGAGGCCGGGCGACTCGTGGGCGACGCCGACATCCCCGCGACCGCGCACCTCGTGGCGTGGGGCGTGGAGCGCGCGATCAGCCGCCCCGTGATCGGGGCGCGCTCGCCGGAAGCGGCGGACGAGGCGCTCGTCGGGGCGATCGCGCGGTCGATCTGGCTGGCGCTGTCCGGCACGGAGTGACCGCGTCGACCGGCGCGCCGCTCGTCGGAATGCCGAACCCCCGCCGCCGGTCGTCGTGGACCTGACCACCGCGACCGGTGTGGTGGCGTGGCAGGATCCGCCCATGAAGATCGGCATCGGCGTCGGGTACTGGGGCCTCGGGGTCACGAAGGACGACCAACTGGAGATCGCGGTCACCGCCGAGGAGCTGGGCTTCGACGCCGTGTGGGTGGCGGAGGCGTACGGGTCGGACGCGGTGTCCGTCGTCGGTCACCTCACCGCCGTCACGAAGCGCATCGAGCTCGGCACGGCGATCATGCAGATCCCGGCCCGCAGCGCCGCGATGACCGCGATGTCGGCCGCGACGCTCGACCAGCTCTCCGGCGGACGGTTCGTCCTCGGGCTCGGCGCGTCCGGCCCGCAGGTGTCGGAGGGCTGGCACGGCGTGCGGTTCGGGCGGCAGCTCGCGCGCACGCGCGACTACGTCGCCGTCGTGCGGATGGCGCTCGCCCGCGAGCGCGTCGAGTACGCGGGCGACACGCTCACCCTGCCGCTGCCGGACGGCCCCGGCCGGTCGCTGAAGCTCACCATCGCCCCGCAACAGGACCGGGTGCCGATCGTGCTGGCGGCGATGGGCCCGAAGAACGTCGCGTTGGCGGGCGAGGTCGCCGACGGGTGGCTGCCGACGTTCTTCGCGCCCGAGCACATCGCCGAGCTGCGCGCGCCGCTCGTGGAGGGCGCGCGGAAGGCGGGCCGGGACCCGTCGGAGGTCGCGGTCATGCCGCAGGTCGCCGTGTGCATCGACGACGACGTCGACGCGGCGCGCGACACGATGCGGTTCCTCATGGGCCTGTACATCGGGGGGATGGGGTCGAAGAGGAAGAACTTCTACGTCGAGCTCGTCGAGCGGTACGGGTTCGGCGACGCCGCCCGGACCGTGCAGGACCTGTACCTCGCGGGGCGCAAGGACGAGGCCGAGGCGGCGCTGCCGGTCGAGCTCATCGACGCCACCTGCGTGTGCGGTCCCGCCGACGTCGTCCGCGAGCGCCTGGCCGCGTTCCGCTCGGCCGGCGTCGACCAGCTCATCGCGATCCCGACGCCGCTGCCGGGACAGAAGCACATCGAGCAGGTCCGTCGCCTGGCCGCGATCGCGCGGTAGCGGGCGAGGTCGGCGGGACCGCGGGCGACGGCCGCGCGAGGGCGACCGCGGCCGATCCCCGGGTGGCGGACGTCGCGACCGGCGTGGACCCCCCGATCGGGGCGTCCGGCGGCATGCGGAAGGTCGGCGTATCCTGTGGGGTCGTCCGTCGCCGGATCCCGGGCGCCCGCGCGAGGCGCCCGGTCCGGTGAGAGCCCAACCCGGAGCCCCTCATGGCCACCGCCTTCTCCACCGAGCCCACCGATCCCGAGACGCGGGACGAGATCGTCGCGATGGTGCGCCAGTTCACCGACGAGCAGGTCATCCCGCAGGCCGAGCACTACGACGCGACCGACACGTGGCCGGAGCCGATCGTCGAGGGGCTGAAGGAGCTGGGCCTGTTCGGCGTCACGCTGCCGGAGGAGTACGGCGGCCTGGGCCTCGACCTGTCGACGTACGCCCGGATCGCGGAGGAGCTCGCCCGCGGCTGGATCTCGATCCCGGGGATCATCAACACGCACTTCATCGGGGCGTACCTGCTGATGAAGTTCGGTTCCGAGGAGCAGAAGCAGAAGTACCTGCCGCGGATGGCGACCGGTGAGCTGCGCGCCGCGTTCTCGTTGTCGGAGCCGCACTGCGGGTCCGACGTGCAGGCGATCAAGACCGCCGCGAAGAAGCTCGACGACGGTCGTTACGAGATCAACGGCCAGAAGCTGTGGGTCACCAACGGCCTGATGAGCGGCCTGGTGTTCGTCCTCGTCGTGACCGATCCGACCGCGTCCCCGAAGTACAAGGGGATGACGTGCTTCATCTGCGAGAAGGAGCCCGGCGCCCAGGTCAACACCGGCGAGTACGAGGGCTTCGAGGTCCCGCCGAAGATCAAGAAGATGGGCTACAAGGGCGTGGAGTCCACCGAGCTCGTCTTCAACGGGTACAAGCTCGGCGCCGACCAGATCCTCGGTGGCGAGGAGGGTGGCCTGAACCAGGGCTTCAAGCAGATGATGGACTCGCTGGAGGTCGGTCGCGTGAACGTCGCCGCCCGTGGGGTCGGGGTCGCGCAGCGCGCGTTCGAGCTCGCGATCCGCTACGCGCAGGAGCGCGAGACGTTCGGCAAGCCGATCGCGCAGCACCAGCTCGTGCAGGAGAAGCTGGCGGACATGGCGACCCGGGTGGAAGCCGCCCGCCTGCTGACCTATCGCGCGGCGGAGCTGAAGGACCAGGGCGTGCGCTCCGACACCGAGGCCGCGATGGCGAAGCTCGCGGCGTCGGAGGCGGGGCACAAGAACGCCGAGGAGTCGCTGCGGATCCACGGCGGGTTCGGGTTCTCGAAGGAGTACGAGATCGAGCGGATCTACCGCGACGCGCCGCTGCTCCTCATCGGCGAGGGCACGTCGGACATCCAGCGCATGGGCATCGCCAAGGGCCTGCTCAAGCGCCACGCGATCTGATCGCGGCACGGGCCGCGCGGTGCCCGGGGGGTGGGCGACGCGCGGCTCGGAGGTCGGCGCGGGGCCCGGAGGCGGCGCGCGGCCTGTGGGGCCGGGGGTCGGGACCGGGCCGGGGGACGGCGCGCAGCCTGCGGGCGGCACCGAAGCGACGATGTGACGTAGGCCGCCGTTGGTGGCGGGGAACGTCGCATCGTTCGGTGGCGGTCCGGTGGGGTGTGACGTAGGTCGCCGTTGGTGGCGGGGAACGTCACATCGTGGGGGAGGTCGTCGTGGACGGGAGCAGCCGCGCGCGGAGTTGGGTCGCCAAGCGCTCCGGGCTCTCCTCGAGTTGGTGCCAGCCGATCCGCAGCACCGTCCAACCGGCGGCGATGTGGGTCGCGTCCCGCTCACGGTCTCGCCGGCGTCGGTCATCGCCGACGTGCCAGCCGTCGCCGTCGGTCTCGACCACCAGCGCCGCGTGCGGCCAGTGGAAGTCGGTCTCGTACCCCAGCAGCGGCGCGTTGACGAACGGCGTCGGCAGGCCGTGATCGCGGAGGAACGTGAGGAAGCGTCGCTCGAACTCGCTACGGGTCCGGTGCAGCGACGGGTCGTCGACGGCGAGCAACGCCTCACGCAGCCGGGCGGTGCCTCGGAGCTTCCGGCCGGCGAGTTCGTCGGCGAGCGCGGACAGGTCGACGCGGTGGGCGACCATCGCGGTGCGGGCGGCCTGGCGCAGCGACGCCGGATCGAGCATCGGGGCAGCGGCGACGAGCGTCGTCCTGGGTCCGGTGACGAGGAGTCCGTGGCGGTCGCGACGGGGCGGATCGAGGCCGCCGCACCGCGTGTGGTGCACCCGGACGCCACGGCGCGAGCGTCGCCGGTCCCCGACGACGGTCACGTCGATCGCCGTCGGCCGGCGCTCGATCAGACCAAGCAGGAACGCGGCGGTCAGGTGGCTCAGGGGCCCGTCGGCACCGACCGCGAGATGCGCCGCCCATGCGGTGACGACGAAGCCCTGCTGCTGCGGTCCCACGACGTAGACCCCGCGATGGCGTCGGGTCAGGCGACCGGCCGCGTGCCACCGTTCGATCGTCCGGCGGGGGACGCGGAGGGCTCGGAGCTGGTCGACCGAGATCAGACCGGCCTGTCGGGAGGCCACGACCAGCACGCGGCGCCACCGGTCCGGCAGGGAACCGTCGGGTGTCGTGCGGGCGAGCTCCGGCGGCGACGTGTCGCTCGCCGTACGGGCAACGGTCGGACGGGGAGGCGGGTGCCCGGGAACGACTGCAGACGGCGGACCGGAGCGCGCCGGACCGGGAGAGGACCGGAGGTCCGAGGGCATCGGCGCGGGATGGCGGGGGCCGGGCACGCCCCGAGCATGGCGACCGCGACGGTCCGCGAGCCCGAACGCACCGGATCGGCACGACGTCGGCGGTGGTTCGGTGCACGCGTCGACGGTTTCGACGCATTCGCGGTGGCGCGCGACGGACCGGTCCGGCCGGTCCCGTCGTGCGCGAAGCGTGTGACGAACGCCGCCGGTCGTGGCGGCGAACGTCACATCGTTCCCGGGGCGTCGCGGGTCGGTGCGACGAAGACCGCCGGTCGTGGCGGGGGCGTCCGGATGTACCCGCCCGGTCGGTCGGCTCAGGCGGGGCGGACGCGCACCGCGGTGCCGTAGGCGCAGACCTCGGTGCCGGTCGCCGCGTACTCGGTCGTCTCGAACCGGAACGCCAGGACGGCGTTGGCGCCGGTCGCCTCGGCGGCGGCGGAGAGGCGCTCGAGCGACTCCTGGCGGCTGTCCTGGAGCATCTTCGTGATGCCCTTGAGCTCGCCACCGACGAGCGACTTGAACCCGGCGCCGATGTTGGAGCCGACGTTGCGCGAGCGGACGGTGAGGCCGAACACCTCGCCGTACACCTCCTCGACGACGTAGCCCGGGATCTCGTTCGTGGTGACGATCTTCAGCATGGTGGCGAGCAGACTACGCGGCGCGGGTGGCTGCGGCGGGACGCTCGGGTGAACGACGCGACCTGCCACGCCGCGGCGTGGGACCCGGCCGACGCGCCCCGGGCTCCGCCACGCGGTCCGTCCCGGCGTCGCCGCCCGCCCCGGTCACGCCGTCGTCCTGGCCACGCCGTTCGCCCCGGCGTCGCCGCCCGCCCCGGTCACGCCGTCGTCCTGGCCTCGCCGCCTGCTTCGGCGTGGCCGCCCGCCCCGGTCACGCCGACGCCCCGACCGCGTCGCCGGGCTCCGGCAGCGCGCCCTCCAGGCGCAGGATCCGGCGGAGGATCGCGAGCGACCCCGCGTATGTCGAGTCCATCCCGAAGAAGCTCAGGCCCGGGGCACCGAGGGTGCGGGCCTGGGTGTACGGGGTGTCGGATGCGTAGTGGATGATCCCGAAGTCCAGCGGTAGCCGGGTGAGGCTCACCGCCTCGTTCACCGGGTGCCGGTCGGCGTCGGCGAGCTCGTGGACCGCGGCGCAGTACGGGCCGGCCTCCATCTCCACCACCGTGTACGCCTCGCGGTAGTAGAAGTCCAGGTGGTCGCGGTTCTGGAGGAACGTCGAGCGCACCGTCACCGCCTTCTGGTTGTCCAGTCCGGTGCCGTAACGCAGGTCGTCCTGCAGGTCCTCGACCGTGAACGCGTTGTCGAGCCAGTACGTCGTGCGGGTGTGCTCGTCGTGGACCGCGCCGCTGATGAGCACGTCGCCGACGTCGGCGTTGAGCGTCGCCGCCTTGCCCAGGACGTACACCCCGCGCAGGCGGGCGACGTCGACCGCGATCTCGCGCAGGATGTTGTACGCCGAGCTGCCCAGCGGATAGTCGATGTTGACGATCACCGCGTCGCTGGCCCGCAGCGCGGCGGCGTCGACTGCGCCGATCCGGGGGTCCAGGCGGCCGGCGTCGATCCGGTCGAGCGGGATGACCTGCACCGGCAGGCGCAGCGCACCGGCGGGGGCCATGTCGAGCACACCGGCGTCCCGCTCGGCCCGCACCAACGCGTCCGGGCGCCGCGCGAACGCCCCGCGGGCCGCGTAGTACAGGAGGTTCTCCAGCGACCCGTCGCTGCGACCCAGCCGGATCCGCTCGAGCTCCAGGCGCAGGTCCTCCGGGCCGTGCCGCTCGACGTGGGCGAGCAGCTCGCCCTCGCGCTCGCGGGCGATGCCGGTGACGAGGTTCACCAGCGCATGGACGTTCGACGACACGAAGTACACGGGACGCTCGTGCAGCGCCTCGCGGACGAGCGTCTCGCGCACCGGGCGCCACCAGTCGCGGGTGAGGCGGGCGTAGCCGACGTTGCTCGTCCCCAGCGACCGCAACCGCAGCTCGCAGCGGTGCACCCGGATCGTCTCCAGCCGTTGGGTGAAGCGGTCGCCCCACGCGGCCCGCAACCGCCCCCAGTCCTCCGCGGCCGCGCCGACCACCCGCGCCAGCTCCTCGGGGTCCGACGGCACGCCGGCGGTGCCGCCGGCGCGCAGCCGCGCGCGGATCTTGTTCCACTCGATCTGGAACGCGACGAGCGTCGGGACGAGGTCGTCGACGTCGGACGCGCTCGACACGAGGACCGCGAGCGTGCGGCCGGGCCGGTCCGGTGCGCCGTCCTCCTCGGGCTCGGCCGACCACGGGCCGACGTGCCACAACCGACGGCGGGCGCGGGCCTCGGTGGTCGGCCACTCCGCGAGCGGCACCCCGGCGGCGCGCAGGTGGTCGGGTTCCTGCCCGATGACGATCCGGCGGGTCTCGGCGATCTCGTCCGGCAGCCGCCGCACCGCGTAGAGGAACGCGCCCAGGTCGATCCCGTCGCCGCCCGCCCCGGGATGGAGGCTGGACCCCATCGCGACGTGCGCGCGCTCCAGCACCCGCAGCCGCGTCTCGCCGCGGGACCGCAGGAGCGTCGTGTACGTGCGGTGGTACAGCGCGACCTCGTCCGACAGGTCGCTGCGGTGGCCGGGGTCCGGTGCCTGACGCTCGCCCATGGCGCGAGTCTGCCCGACGTCGCGGTCGGCTGCCGGCCACCGCGAGGCGGCGACGGTCCGCGGGTGGCGCTGGTGGGGCGTACCGGGCCGTCTGCTGGGCGGTGATCCCCGTGGGCGTCGATGGGCGGCGGTGGGGTGGATGACCGTCGAGCGGCGTGACGGGTGATCCCCCTGGGCGACGCCTGAACCTCCGTCGGCCGCGATCCCCGTCGGCCACGCTCCCCGTCGGCGGCGCTGCGCGTCGGCCACGCTCCGGTCGACGGGACGGGCCCGGTTCGCCGACGCCGGGTCCTGCCGACGGCCCTCGATGCCGCACCCACCCGAAGGCGCGACCCGGTCGGCGCGCGTCCCTCAGCGGTCGGTCACGCGGTGCTTGTCGGGGTGCTCCCGCGTGCGCAGGAGGCCCGAGATCCCGGCGCGGTGGCCGGCCATCCAGCGGTACGCCCGGTCGGTCGGGCCGGGTAGGCGTCGGGCGACCCAGGCGGCGGGGGCCGCCCCGGGCAGGCGCTCGAGGACGGCGGCGAGCGCGGCCCCACCGGACTCGCGCCGACCGTCCGGATGGATCGCGTGCCACGTCGCCAGTCGCCGCTCCTCGCCCAGGTCGGCGAGCAGGTCGTCGGCGCGGCGCTGGATCATGTCGTCGGTCAACCGCCGTCCCCGGTCCCACCGCCGCAGCAGGTCGCGGCCGTGGAGGCAGAACCCGCAGTCGGCGTCGAAGAGGACGAGCAGCCGGTCGTCGTCGGAAGCGGGCGTCGTGGACGCGGCGGGATCGGGCCGGGTGGGGGCGGTGGGCTTGATCGGCTCGGTGGCCCCGGTCGGGTCGGTCGGCCCGGTCAGCCCGGTGGGGTCGGTCGGCTCGGTGGCCCCCGTCGGCCTGGTCCCATCGGCGGACCTGCTCGGGTCGGTGGGGATGGGCCCGTCGGGGTCGGGGGACGTCGGTGCGGTCACGACCCGCACGGTACGCGTCCGGGTAGCGTCGGGCGGAATGGACGACCACGCCGCCCTGCGCCTGCGCGACGTCGTCGTCCGCCGTCACGGCCACGACGGGGCTCCGCTGCTGCTCCTGGACCGCGTCGACTGGACGGTGCGCGCCGGTGAGCAGTGGGTCGTCCTGGGTCCCAACGGGGCGGGCAAGAGCACGCTGCTGCGCCTCGCCGCCGGCGGGATGCAGCCATCCTCCGGGAGCGTTCACGTGCTCGGCGCCCGCGTCGGCCGGGTCGACCTGCGGGACCTGCGCGAGCGGATCGGCATCGTCGACGCGGCGACCGCCCGGGCCCTGCGCCCGTCGCTCACCGGGCACGAGGTCGCGCTGACCGGGATCTTCGGGAGCGTCGCGCTCCAACGCCGGCGGCTGCGTCCCGTCCACGACGAGCGGGTGCGGCGGGCGTTGCGGCTCGTCGGCGCGGAGTCGTTGGCGGACCGGCGGTTCGAGGACGCGTCCCAGGGCGAGCGCCAGCGGCTCCTGCTCGCACGGGCGCTCGTCGGTCGCGGCGGGGACGGGCCGGAGCTGCTGCTGCTCGACGAGCCGGCCGCGGGCCTGGACCTGCCCTCGCGCGAGCGGCTCGTGGGGGCGCTGGCGGTGAGCGCCGCGGCGCGACCGGACCTGCCGACGGTCACCGTCACGCACCACCTGGAGGAGATCCCGCCGACGACGACCCACGCGCTGCTGCTGCGGGCCGGACGGGTCGTCGACGCCGGGCCGGTCGCCGCGACGTTGCGCTCCGACCCCGTCGGGGCGTGCTTCGGCCTGCCCGTCGACGTCGCACGCACGTCCGGACGCTGGCGGGCGCAGGTGTCGGTCGACGCGTGGCACCTGCTGGACGGGGCGGGCTGAGCGCCGCCCGGCCGCTCAATCGTCCCCGGGTGGCCAGGCCTGCTCGAACGAGCACCACCACGTCGTGCGTCCGCCGACGGTGGCGCGGACCATCTCGGCGCCACAACGGGGGCAGTGCTCGCCCTTGCGGCGGTGTGGGATGACGTCGCCCAGGTGGACCCCGCCGCGGGCGATCGCCTCGCGCGTGCACGCGACGACGACGGCGTGGAGCTCGCGCAGCTCGTCGGGGGCGAGGTCGGCCGCCGGGCGCAGCGGCGGCTGCTCGGCGTGCCAGAGCACCTCGTCGCACAGCAGGTTGCCGATCCCGGCGATCGTCGACTGGTCCATCAGGCGGGCCTTGAGCGGCGTCGCGCCCCGGCCGACGCGCTCGACGAACGCGTCTGCGGTGATGGTCAGCGCGTCCGGGCCCAGCTGCGACAGGTCGGGGTCGAGCCGCACCCGGCCGAGCCGGCGCTTGTCGAAGAGCAACAGCCGGCCGCCGTCGTCGAGGTCGATCGCGAACCGCGTCCACGCCGCGTCGCCCGGCAGCGTCATCGACCCCGCGCCGGCGCCGGACCGCACCGGCATCGACCAGTCGGTCCGCTCGCGCGCGGTGAGCGGCTCGCCGGCGGTGTCGGGCAGGCCGGGTGCGTCGGATTCCGGGACGGTGGCGGGAACGCCCGCGGCGTGGTGGACGTCGGCCGGGTCGCGAAGGCCCGAGGCGGCGGCGTCGCCGGCGGTGGTGGACGGGCCGACCACGTCCGGGTCACCGGCGGGTGCGCTCGGACCGGTGCCGGCGCCCTCGGGGCCCACGCCCGGTCCGGCACCCTCGGCGGCCATGCCCGGTCCGGCGCCCTCGGGGGCCATGCCGACGAGGCGACCCGCCATGCCCAGATGCAACCCGAGCCGCGGGCCGTCGTCGAGGTCGAGCCACATCGACTTGCCGATCCGGCCGGCGGCGGTCACGCGGAGACCGGTGATCGCGTCGGCGATCTCGCCCGGCGGATGCGGCCGGCAGACCCACTCGTCGTGGTCCTCGACCCCGACGATCGTCCGTCCGACCGTCCACCGCTCGGCAAGCGCGCGGGCGGCTTCGACCTCGGGCAGCTCGGGCACCCGGGGGAGGGTAGGGGAGGCGCGGGAGCGGGCGGCGGTCCGTCACCGGTGGACGGGGCGCCGCGACCGGCGGCCTTCGTCACACGCCACCGGACGCGCGGCGTTCCTGGCTCGTCGGGGGACGACGGGGCCGCGTCGGGCGGTCCGGGGTAGGGTCCGTCCATGTCGAACCCGGACTCCCGCACGGCGGTCGAGAACGCCCTGAAGCACCTGCTCGAGCAGGTGCCCGCCCTCAAGCCGCTGAAGATCGTCGCCGCGGCCGAGGTCCAGGGCGGCCGGGACGTCCAGCACGTGCGGATCGTCATGCCGGGGCCAAAGGTCACGAAGGAGCTGTCGCCCGACGCCCGCATCACCGTCGACATCCGCCGCGACGTCCTCAACGAGCTCGTCGACGCCGACCTGGCGTCCTGGGTGCGCGCGTGGAACCACGGTCGGATCAAGGCCCACGGGGTCGACCAGTACCTCAAGCTCATCGGCCAGGTCGTGTCGAAGACCGCGGCGAAGGCGAAGGCCCGCAGCGCGCAGGGCTGACCACCACCACCCGACGGGGGCGCGCTCCGCGACTAGGATCGCCCCATGAGCCTTCCGCAGCCCCGCGCCGACGCGGCCGCCCTCGTCACCGGCGCGTCGTCCGGCATCGGCGTCGACCTCGCGCGGGAGCTCGCCGCCCGCGGCCACGCCCTGATCCTCGTCGCCCGCCGCGAGGGCAAGCTGCGCGAGGTCGCCGACGAGCTGTCGGCCGCCCACGGGGTGCGGGTGGAGATCCTGCCCGCGGACCTGTCGGAGCGCGAGGGGCGCCTGGACCTGCTGCGCCGGATCGACGAGCTCGGCCTGGACGTCGACGTCCTGTTGAACAACGCCGGGTACGGGCTGTCGGGACGGTTCATCGACCTGGAGGAGGACCGCCAGGAGCAGATGATCCGCCTGAACGTCGAGGCGGTGCACCACCTGGCGCGGGCGCTGGCTCCCGGGATGGCCGAGCGCGGGTCGGGCGCGATCCTGCTGCTGGCGTCGATCGCCGCGTTCCAGCCGGTCGTCGGGATGAGCGACTACGCGGCGACCAAGGCGTTCGTCCTGAGCCTCGGCGAGACGCTCCACGAGGAGCTGAAGTCGCGCGGGGTCACCGTCACGACGCTCTGCCCGGGCCCGGTGAAGACCGAGTTCTGGGACGTCGCCGGCGAGCTCGAGGGCAACCTCAACCCCAAGCCGATGTGGGCCAAGGCCGACAAGGTCGCCCGCGAGGCGATCGAGGGCCTGGAGAAGGGGCACCGCGTCGTCGTGCCGCACGCCCCGGTGAAGCTCGCGTCGATCGCCGGGCGCCACACCCCGCGCTCGCTCCTGCTGCCGATCATGAAGCGGGCGGGGAAGTAGGCCAGTCGACCTGCACCTCGTAGGCCGAGAACGCCGCATCGGCGGTGACGACGGGGATCCGGAGGTCCCGAGCCTGTGAGATCAACAGGCGATCGAACGGGTCGCGGTGATGGAACGGCAGCGCACGGACCGCCCACGTCTGACGTCGCGTGATCGGCGCCGCGCCGAAGCCGAGGTCGTCGACGATGCGCGGCAGGTCGTCCGGGACGGTGATCTTGCCCGTGGATCGCTTGATGGCGATCTCCCAGAGCGTGGCGTCGCTGACGAGGAACCGGGACGGGTCGGCGTCGAGGCGCTCGGCGAGCGCCTCGGGTAGGCGCGGGTCGCGACCGAGGGCCCACAGCAGGGGGTGCGTGTCGAGCAGGACGACGGTCACCGGTAGGGGTCCCACTCGGAACCCAGGTCGTCGACGTCGTCGGCGATCGAGATCCGACCCTCGAGCGCACCGACCACCGGGCGGCGGGTCGGTCCGGGCGGATCGATCGGCACCAGGCGCACCACCGGACGATTCGCGCGGCGGATCGTCACCTCCTCACCGCGCTCGGCGGCGGCGATGAGGCGGGAGAGGTTCGTCTTCGCCTCGCTGATGCTGACGGCTTCGGACATGCACCGACGGTAGCACCGGCCTGGCCAGGTTGGCCAGGCAGGTGCCCGGTGAGGCGGGCGGCGGCGACGCGGCACGCTCGACGCGCCGGTGGCGCCGGTGGCGCCGGTGGCGTCGGTCAGGCGGCGTAGCCGGCGGCGCGGCCCTGGCCGGCGATCCGCTCGGCCATCTTCTTGTTCGCCTCGTCGACCATCTCGCCCTCGAAGATCGCCGCGCCCGCCCCGGCCGCGACCGCGTCGGCGTAGGCGGCGAGCATCCCCTCGGCCTTCTCCCACTGCTCGCGCGTGGGGGTGAAGATCTCGTTGATGACGTCGATCTGGGCGGGGTGGATCGACCACTTGCCGTCCAGGCCCAGGGCGCGGACCAGACGCGTGCGCTCGCGCAGGCCGTCCTCGTCCTTGAACGCGGCGTACGGACCGTCGATCGCCTGGATGCCGGCGGCGCGGGCCGCGACCACGAGCTTCGTGTACAGGTAGTTGAGGTGGTCGCCCGGGTACCCGTCGGGCTTGCCGCCGATCTGGGTGATCGGGATGCCGATCGCGGCCGAGTAGTCGCCCGGCCCGAAGATGATCGTCTCCATCCGCGGCGACGCGGTCGTGATCGCCTCGACGTTGATCAAGCCCTTGGCGTCCTCGATCTGCGCCTCGATCCCGATCCGCCCGAGCTCGAAGCCCCTGGCCATCTCGATCTGGGTGAGGAGCTTGTCGGTCATCTCGATGTCGCCCGGGGTCTGGACCTTCGGGAGCATCACGGCGTGGAGCTTGTCCCCGGCCTGCTCGACGACGTCGATGAGGTCGCGGTAGAAGAACTCGGTGTCGGTGCCGTTGACGCGGAACACGACGGTCTTGTCCTCGGGGAACTCGAGCGTGTTGAGCGCCTCGATGATCCGCGCCCGGGCGGCGGCCTTCTCGCTCCGGGCGACCGAGTCCTCGAGGTCGAAGAACACCTGGTCGGCGGCCAGCGTCGGCGCCTTGGCCAGGAACTTCTCGCTCGAGCCGGGGACCGAGTGGCAGGTGCGACGGGGACGGGTCGGGCGGGGGCCGGCGGCTGCGCTCATGGTCGGCATGATGCCCGGTCGTCGGCGATCGCGGCGTGGCGCCCACGGCCCGCGAGGACGATCGCGGCGGCCGCGCAGACGACCGACGCCGTGCCGAGGATCGCGACGAACCACCACGTCGTGCGGGTGGCGTGCGTCACCGGATCGGCGATGTAGCGGGACGCCAGCACCCCGGCGGCCATCCCGCCCGTGAGGACCGCGACGCCGGCGAGGATCGGCGCGGGCCGTCGACCGACGAGCAACGCGCCGACCGGCAACAGGACGAACCAGGCGACCATCAGCGCGAGGATCGCGCTCATCGATCCGGGAGGGCACGGCGGCGCGTCGCCGCCGCACTCGCCGGGCATGCCGCGCGCGGGGACGAACGTCCCCCAGGCCGCGAGCGGGCCGGTGGCGACGAGGAGCACGGCGCCGGTCACGCGCGCCGCGCCGAGGAGCCGCGCGATCGGGCGGGGCAGGCGGTCGAGGGTCGCACCGTCCGCGTGCGTCGTCGTGTCGCTCATCCGGCGCTCCCGTGGCCGACGCCGACCGCCGTGCCCGACGCGTGATCGTCGCCGGACGCGCCGACCGCCGTGCCCGACGCGATCGCCGCGCCCGGCCGACCCGCCGTGCCCGGCGTCCCCGCGCCGAGGCGGTCGACCTCGTCGCCGGACGGGTCGAGCAGGACCTCGGTCGTCTCGTCGCCGAACACCTCCACCTTCCAGCCCGCGATCCGTCCGTCGCGGAGCTCGAGCAGGAGCGTCGGCACGCGACGCCCGGGCGTCCGCTCCCACGCGCGTCGGGTCGCGGCGACGGCGGCGGCGAGGTCGAGTCGGCGGACCGCCGCGACCGGGACGGGGTCGGGGTGGCGGACGGCGAGGTGCGACGGGGTGCGGAACTCGAACGTCTCGAGCCCGCCGCCGACCGTCGTCCGCAGGCTCCGGCGCAGGCGGTCGCCGCCGATGACCCGCATGCTCGCCGCCGACGGCTCGAGGAAGAGCGACGTCACGCCCTCGCGGTCGCGCAGCGCGTCGAGCAGCCCGTCGACGACCCTCCGCGCCCCGTCGGGGTGCAGGAACGACCGCTCGCCGAACGGCTCGTCGGCGAGCGCGAACGCGATCGTCCGCGGCTGGTCGTGGGCCCATCCGGACGCGAACGCCACCGTCGCGCTGATCGACACGGCGCCCGTGGTGAGCATGAGCAGCACCGCGGAGCGGGGGTCGCGACCGCGACGCGGTCGGGGGCGGCGGGACGCCCGTGGGGACGGGCGTGGCGAGCGGTCGACCGGGGCGGTCGGCCGCGGTGAGCCGTCTGCGGGCAGGGGACGTCCGAAGGGGTCGCGGTCGGGGACCACACGCACGCCGAGCGACTCTACCCACGAGCCCGGCCGGTGACCGTGGGGACGGGACCACCCTCGTCGCCACCGGTCGGTGTTCGGTCGCCGGTCGCGCCGGCGATCAGTGCCAGAGCGTGCGACGACTGCCGGTCCAGGCCGCCGCGGCGGCGCTCGCGATCGCCAGCGCGTCGCGACCGGCGGCGCCCTCGCGTCCGGCGAAGAGCAGCTCGCCGGGACCGAGCCACGTCGCCCACGCCGCGGCGAACGCCTCCGCACGCCGCTTGTGCGATCCGAGGTCGGTCGGCACCGGGTGCCAGGCGACGTCGGCGACCGTTCGTCCGGTGAGGGTGCGCCACCGGGCGCGGACGCGGGCGGCGAGCGTCCCGGCGGGGCCCAGGGTGGGATCGACGACCGGTCGGGACAGGACGTAGCGGTGGCCGGCCGCGGGGCCGATCGCCTCGTCGAGCGCGGCGGAGAAGCGGGCGTTCTCGGCGGCGCTCCCGTCGGGCAGCGCGCAGCGCACGGTGCCGCCCGGGCGCGGGGTGAGGACGAGCGACGCGGCGGCGCGCGGGGAGATCTCGTCGAGCTCGACGTAGGCCGCGACGATGGCCGCCGCGACCCGGTCCAACGGCAGGACCGGCGGGTACGCACGGACCGCGGCGCGCAACGCGAACGCCAGGCCCGGGCCGTGCGGGGACGGAAGCGGCGGTGGGACGTCGGGACGATCGGCCACCGACCCGGCGTCGACGGATCCCGTCCCACGGGTCGCCCCACCGGTGGGCCTGACGAGCAGCACGGGCAGGTCCTCGCCGACGTACGGCTCGCCGATCCGCCAGCGGTCACGGGCGCCGAGCCGGTCGGCGCTGCGCTCCAGGGCGTGCGCGTTGAGCTCGGCGAACGCGTCCGTCGGCGGCGGCGCGTACGGCGACAGGAGCGGGTGGACGTGCGACACGCCGGTCTCGATCGACCCGTCCTCGCACGGCGCGTGGAGGTGCCCGTGCCGACGGACGAACCGCTCGTAGTCGGCGGTGCCGCGCGCCAGGTCCGACGCCAGGCAGACGACGTCCCAGTTCGACGCGACCTTGTCGGGGTCGCCCGGATCGAGCCGCAGCGCCCGGCCGCGGAGCTGGCGGACCGACACGTCGGCGGCGACGGTCGTCAGGTCGACGACGACGTTGAGCCGCGGCGCGTCCCAGCCCTCCGCGAGCAGCCCACGGGTGCCGACGACGACCCGGGTCGTGCCGTCGGCGAGCGCTCGACCGGCGGCGTGGACCCACGCGCGACTGTCCCAGCCGGCACGGCGGAGCAGCACGACCTCGGCGCCCGGGTCGACCGGCGACGGGGCGGTCGACCCGGACGCGCCGGCGCCGGACGCGGTCGACGTCCCGGCCGGGGCGTCCACCCGACCGTGCGCGGGCACGACGTCGTCCGCGCCGAGCGCGGCCGCGAGGACGTCGGCGTCGCGCCGCAGGCAGGCGACGGTGCGCCCCGTGACCATGAGCGGCCGGAGCGCCTGCGTGCGCAGGTCGTCGGCGAACGCGGCGAGCACGCCGCGGGTTCCGCCACCGGTCAGCGGCGACCGTGCGGCGCGGGCGCCCGGACCCTCGGTGTCGCAGAGCACCACCGCGCGCAGGTCGTCGCCGCGGGCCTCCGCCTCGCGGCCGAGCACCTCGATCGCCCCCAGCGGCTTGGCGGCGCTCTCGACGAGCACCCGGTCGACATCCGATCCGCCGCGGCGCAACCCCTGCCGCGTGAGGGCGAAGCCCAGGTCGCGCAGGCCGGTGCGGAGCGCGTCGAACCGTCGCTCGGCCGCATCGGACGGGTGGGCGCGCAGGCATCCGACGGCGTAGTCGGAGATGAGCGCGAGCCAGTCCTCGAGCGTCGGCGGCTCGCGGAACCCCTCGCCGTGCGGCGCGTCGTCGGGGAGGTCCAGGCCGCCGGCGTGCAGCCACCGCAGCCCGGCGCGGGCCAGGTCGGGACGGCGGGCCAGCAGCGTCGCGAACGGCACCCGGGCGCGACCGTCGCCGGTGTCGCGGTGGCGCAGCCGGCCGATGATCCACGGGCCGAACGCGATCTCCTCCTCGTCGGGCCCGCCGACGGCGTGCAGGTCGTCGAGCAGCTCGGCGAACCGCACGTGGCGCTCGTCGAGCCATCCGCGCTCGCCGGCCAGCGGCTCGACGAAGAACGCCAGCTCCTGGAAGGGCGCGAGGTGCCCGTCGCGGACGACGGCGGGCACCGGGACCTCGACGTCGATCGGGCCGAGCAGCCCGTCGACGAGCGTCGCCTCGTCCGCGGACAGGTCGCGCGGCGGGGTGGCGGTGAGCCCGACGACGTGGACCGGCCGCGGCTCGCGCAGCGCGGCGACGACGGTCCGCACGAGGTAGCCCCAGAGCGACGCGACGTGGTGGCACTCGTCGAGCACGACGGTGCCGACCCCGGCCGCACGCAGCGCGTCGATCCGCTCGCGCACCTCGGGGGCGAGGAGATCCCGCAGGTCGGCGTCGGGGTGCTCGCCACGGGCGATCTCGCGCTTGCGGGCGGCGACCCGTGCGGCGACGTCGCGCTCCAGGCGGGTGCGGGCCGCCCCCGCGAACCGCGCCATCTCGGCGAGCGCGACGTCGACGGTGACGCCGGTCGCCGTCGCCCGCTCGGCGGCCAGGTCGCGGAGGGCGGCGTCGCGCAGCGCCCCGCCGGGATCGGTGGTGCGGCAGAGCGCCTGGTAGGTCAGCAGGTGCAGCGGCCCGCCGCGCTCGGCGAGGATCGCGTCGTCGGCGCCGAACCGCGCCGGCTGCGTCTGCCACTGCCCGGCGATCGTCGTCGTCGGCGCCAGGACGAGCGTCGGACGTCCCAGGCGGCGGGCGATCTCCAGGCCCAGCACCGTCTTGCCGGATCCGGGCGGGGCGACGACGTACGTCGTGTCCCGGTCCGCGGCGCGGTCGGCCTCGAACGCGTCGAGGGCCGCGCGTTGCGCCGGCCGCCAGGAGCCCTGCAGCGCCAGCCCGGCGAACGGGTCGGCGTGCTGCCCGTGTCGAGGACGATCGCGGCCGCTCATGGGACGGGAGTGTCCCCTACGGCGGGCGGAGCGACGTGGGCGACCGGCCGGCGGCTCGTCGGCGGCGTGGTCGGCGCGCCGTCGCGCGCGGCGGTGGGTCGGGGCCGTCGCCGGTCACGCCGGCGACGACGGGCTAATCGGGGGTGGCCGGGGGCGGTCCGGAGTGGTCCGGTCGTCGAGCCGGTCATCAGGCGGCGACGGCGAGGTCGTTGCGCTCCTCGGATGCGCGCAGGGTGGCCCAGGCGGCGCGGTCGTGCTGTCCACGGCGACGGTAGGCGGCGGCGAGCTCGTCGTACGCCATCGCCAGCGTCCAGCGGACGTCCTCCTCGGACCGTCCCTGGCGGTGGCAGGGGAGGGCGCGCAGGCTGCGGACGCGGCGCTCGTCGACGGTGACGTGGGCCTCGACGCGACGGATGTCGAACGGCGACGTGGCGGTGCGGACGGTCGCGGTCAGGTCGGCGACGTCGCGGGAGAGGCGCTCTTCGGCGATCTCCACCTGGGTGGTCGGCATGACCGGTTGGATGGCGGTTGGGGGCATCATGAACTTCTCCTCGGCTCGGGCCGCCGGAACCTGCGTGAGGTGGGCGGGGACTCAACGAATGATGGGAAGAGGATGCGCCTTCGCGGCCGCCGTGACCGTGACCGGTGACGCGCTCGCGTCGTGGCGTCGGGTACGCGCCGTCCGCACCGCTCGCACGGGGCGGTCGGATCCGGCCGGGTCGGACGCGGCAGGGCGGCGCGCGTGCGCGGGGCCTACCGCGCCGGGGCGCAGAGCAGCGCCACGCGGTGGGGGGCGTGGAGGACGTCGCGGACCTGGAGCTCGCGGAGCGCCGCGATCGTGTCTGGGGCGGGGCGCGCGGCGGCCGCGCGGTAGCGCTCCGCGACCGCGCGCACCGTCGGGACGAGGTCGCCGGCGAGCGCGCCGCAGCGACCGGGCCGGCGGGCGCGGGCGGTGAGCGCCGCGACGAGGTCGGCGGTGGCCCGGTCGACGAGGTCGGGGTCGCGCCCGTCGCATCCGCCGGCGGTGCAGCGCCCGCGTGGCGCGTCGGCCACGGGGGGAGGGCACCCGCGGGCGACGCACGACGGGACGCGCTCCGCGGTCGCGCGGGTCCACGCGCGGACCGGCCTGCGCAGCGCGAGCGCGTCGTCGCCGGTCGAGGCGTCGAGCGCGGGGTCGGGGCGGGCGCCGCCCGGGGCGCGCGGGGAGCGCAGGACGACCCACCCGTCGTCGAGGACGTGGGTGGCGACGAGGTCGCCGGCGGCGATCCGTCGCTCGACGGTGGCGAAGACCTCGCGGTCGTCGTCGGACCAGCCGTCGCCGAACGGGTCGAACGCCGGGGTGTCGACGACGTTGAGCACGACGTTGTCGGCCCGGGCGACGCCGAGCGGCTGCCGCGGCGCGGGCGCCTGCAGCAGGTACACGTCCTGCCCGCGACCGGTGAGGTGCGGCTGCAGCGGACGCGGCGCGGCGATCGACCCGGTGCGCGGCGTCGCGGCGACGACCCGGTCCAGGACGTCGCGGTCCATGTGCTGCGACGGCTGCTTCAGCGCGAGCATCGAGCTGAGCGGCGCCCGGTCGGTCCCGTAGGCGGTGCTCCACCACAGCGTGCCGAGCAGCAGGCCGGTGGCGGCCAGGACGGTCGGCAGCGTGCGCAGGGCGGTCGGTCCGGTCGTGGGACTCCCGGCGCGCTCGGGACTCCGGTCGCTCCCGTCGTCACGGTCGCCCGCGCCGTCGCGGGCGTCCCCGCCGTCGATGCCGGTCGCCCGCGCGACGCCGCGTCGCACGGTCGCGATCCCGCCGACCGCGGCGATCGCCAGCGCCATCGTAGGCAGCAGCGAGTAGTGGAAGTTCGTCGTCCAGTACGTCGGGTTGTCCGACAGGAACCGCTCCGCCAGGAGCGGCAGCGGCAGCACCGCGAGCCGGGTGAGCCACGGCAGGACGAAGAGGAACGGGGCGAGCAGCGCGACGATCGTCTCGAGCTTCACCCGCGGATCGACCGTCTCGGTGACGAGCTTCCACGGGTGGGTCGCGAGCTCCCACAGCGCCGACGGCAGGTCGTCGCCGAGCGACCCGTAGCTCCAGTAGAGGAACTCGCGCCCGTCCGCGAACGCCGGGATGAGCAACCGGGTGGCGACGAGGTACCAGGCGACGCCGGCGGCGATCGTCAGCGCCCCGCGTCGCCGCTCGCCGTCGAGGAGGAGCCAGAGCCCGAGCGCGACGACGAGCATCGGCACGTTCTCCTTGACGAGCAGGAGCAGCGCGACGCACGCCCAGAACCACGGCCACCGTCGCCGGTCGGCGGCCAGGACCGCGCCGGCGAGGAGCACCGGCGCGAACGCCAGCTCGTGGACGTCGAACTCGATCGCGCGCTGCACCCCCCACGACGTGCCGTACGCGAGCGCGACGAGGAGGCCGGCGGTGCGGCCGATGCGGTCGCGGGCGAAGAGGTACAGCGGCACCATCGCCGCGGCGACGAGCGCCGCCTGCGACGCGAGCAACGCGACGGGGGACGGCCACAGCGCCCGCAGCGCCCCCCACAGGGCGATGATCGGGTGCAGGTGGTCGCCCCACAGGTTGTCCTCGGCGCGCAGCGTCGTGCCCGGCCAGTCCAGGTGCGCCATCCGCCACGCCGCCTGGTCGAAGATGCCCAGGTCGAACCCGCTGGTGAGGTACCACCGGTGGCGCTGCCACGACCACAGCGCGTAGGCGACCGCCAGCAGCGCGCTGGCGACGAGGACGACGACGAGCGCCGGGTCGCGCCGGACGACCGCGCCGAGCGACCGCCGGAGGCGTCCGGCCCGCGGAGGACCGGACGGTGGGGCGGTCGAGGGCATCCGGGCGGAAGCGTAGCCTCCGCCGCCCGCTCAGAACCCGTAGGCGGCCTTCAGCTCGTCGTCGCCCTCGGCGAGTTGCTCGGCGAGCCCGACGAGGACCTTCGCCTGCTTCCAGCTCGCGTCGTCCTGCATCTTGCCGTCGATCATGTGGACGCCCTTGCCGTCGGGGATCGCCTCGATGATCTTGCGGGCGAACGCGACCTCGTCCGGGTCGGGCGAGAACACGCGCTTGGCGATCGCGATCTGGGCGGGGTGCAGCGACCAGGTGCCGACGCACCCGAGGATGAACGCGGCGCGGAACTGCGCCTCGCAGGCGACGACGTCCTTGATGTCGCCGAACGGCCCGTAGAACGGCAGGATCCCGGCGCCGACGCACGCGTCGACCATGCGGCCGATCGTGTAGTGCCACGGGTCCTGCTGCGTGCGCACGCGACCGGCCTCGAGGTCGTCCGGATCGGTCGGGTCGCTGATCGACACGTAGCCGGGGTGGCCGCCGCCGACGCGGGTCGTCTTCATCCGCCGCGACGCGGCGAGATCGGCCGGGCCGAGGCTGATGCCCTGCATGCGGGGCGACGCGTTGGCGATCTCCTCGACGCGGGCGACGCCACCGGCGGTCTCGAGGATCGCGTGGAGGAGGATCGGACGGCTCAGTCCGGCGCGCGCCTCGAGCTGGGCGATGAGCCGGTCGGCGTAGTGGATGTCCTCCGGCCCCTCGACCTTCGGGAGCATGATGACGTCGATCTTCTCCCCGATCTCGGTGACGAGCGTCGTGAGGTCGTCGAGCACCCACGGGCTGTCGAGCGCGTTGACCCGGGTCCACAGCGGCGCGTCGAGCTCGAGCGTCCGGCCGACCTCGACGAGCCCGGCCCGCGCCGGCTCCTTGCGGTCGATCGGCACCGCGTCCTCGAGGTTGCCCAGGACGATGTCGGCCTTCGCCGCGATGTCGGGCAGCTTGGCCCGCATCTTCTCGTTGCTCGGGTCGAAGAAGTGGATCATCCGCGACGGCGGGACCGGGATCTCGCGGACCGGCTCCGGCGCACCGACGGCGAGCGGCTTGAAGAAGTCACGGGGATGGCGCATGCCGGCCGATGCTACTCCCGGTCGCTTCGTGCACGCCGACCCCCGACCGTCTGGACGCTCCGTCCGAGGTCGAGGCGGCAGACTCCGCGCCCATGTCCGACGAGTCGACGTTCAAGCCCGGTACCGACGACCTGCCCGAGGTGCGCCACGCGTCCGGCGCCCACCAGTACGGGCGCTACTTCGAGGAGTTCGAGGAGGGCGCGGTGTACAAGCACTGGCCCGCCAAGACCGTCACGGAGGGGGACGACCACCTCTTCTGCCTCCTGACGATGAACCACCACCCGCTGCACATCAACGACGTGTACGCGTCGCGTTCGCAGCAGGGTAGGAACGTCGTCGTCGGGCCGTACGTCTACTCGCTGGCGCTCGGCATCAGCGTGTCCGACATCTCGGGCCTGGCGATCGCGAACCTCGCCACCGACGAGCTGTCGCACCCCAACCCGGTCTTCCACGGCGACACCCTGTTCGTCGAGACCGAGGTGCTGTCGAAGAAGGCGTCGCGGACGAAGCCCGACCGCGGCGTCGTCATCGTCCACACCCGCGTCCACAACCAGGACGGCGTCCTCGTCGCGGAGTTCAAGCGTCGCGTGCTCGTCCCGAAGAAGCAGCCGGGCGCCGAGGCCTGAGCCGGACGACGGGCGTCGGCCTGCCGCGCGGGCCCGTCGACCGCGCGCGGCCGACGCCCGGCGCGACGCACCGACCGTCATGGCCGCGGTGGCGCCATCCGCCCGCCGGCGGCGTTACCATGCCGCCGATGAGCCCCACCGCCGGAGACGATCCGGCATCGAGTCCGGAGCGCGCCGTCGCGCGCGCCGCATCCCCGTCGCGTCCCGATCCGCCCGACGACGGCGACGGGGAGCCCCGAGAACCTGACCGCGCGCGGTCGCGGTCCACCGTCCGGGGCACGTCGTGACCGAGGTCCTGCTGCTGCTCGTCGCCGGCGCGCTCGTCGTCGCTTGCGGCGTGTTCGTCGCCGCGGAGTTCTCGCTCATCACCGTCGACCGCGCGACGGTCGAGCGGGCCGCCGAGGCCGGCGACCGGCGCGCCGCGGGCGTGCTCGCGGCCACCCGGAGCCTCTCCACCCAGCTGTCCGGCGCGCAGCTGGGGATCACGATCACGAACCTCGCGATCGGCTTCCTGGCCGAGCCGTCGATCTCGCGCCTCATCGACGGGCCGCTGGAGTCGGTCGGGGTGCCGTCGGGCGCGGTGACCGGGGTCGCGGTGACGATCGCGCTCGTCCTCGCCACCGGGCTCACGATGATCTTCGGCGAGCTCGTCCCGAAGAACCTCGCGATCGCGGCCCCGCTCGCCACGGCGCGCACGGTGTCCGGGTTCCAGCGCGGGTTCAGCGCGGCGATGGCGTGGCCGCTGCGGCGACTCAACGGGACCGCCGAGGCGATCCTGCGCCGCGTCGGGGTCGAGCCGCAGGAGGAGCTCGCGTCCGCGCGCTCCGCCGAGGAGCTGTCGTCGCTCGTCCGCCGCTCCGAGGAGCAGGGCACCCTGGAGCCCGACACCGCGCGACTGCTGCAGCGCTCGCTCGCGTTCGGCGACCGGCGCGCCGTCGACGTCATGACGCCGCGGGTGCGGGTCCACGCGCTCACCGCCGACGCGACGGTCGAGGACGTGCTCCGCATCGCCCGCGACACCGGCCACTCGCGCTTCCCCGTGGAGGGCGAGGGCGCCGAGGAGGTCGTCGGGATCGCCCACGTCAAGCAGGCGCTCGCCGTGCCGCACGCGCGGCGCGACGAGGTGACCGTCGCCGACTTCATGTCCGAGCCGGTCGTCGTGCCCGACACCCTGGAGCTCGATCCGCTCCTGACGCGCCTGCGCGCCGGCGGCCTGCAGATCGCGGTGGTCGTCGACGAGTTCGGGGCCGTCGCCGGCGTCGTGACGCTCGAGGACCTCATCGAGGAGATCGTCGGCGAGGTCATGGACGAGCACGACGCGCCCGCGCCGCCGGTGCTGCGCGACGCCGAGGGCGCGTGGCGCCTGTCGGCGCTGCTCCGCCCGGACGAGGCGAGCGAGCGGATCGGCGTCGACGTCCCCGAGGGCGAGGACTACGAGACCCTCGGCGGGCTCGTCGCGCTGCACCTGGAGCGGGTGCCCGAGCCGGGCGACGAGGTGCGACTCGTCCTTCCCGATCCGGAGCATCCGCGGCACGCGGTGACGTTCACCGTCGTGAGCATGGACAGCCACCGCGTCGACGAGCTGCGCGTCGTCGTCGAGGAGCTCGAGCCGGAGTCGTCCGACGACGCCGGCCGCGAGCAGCGACGGGACGCCGACGACGCGCGCCCGGCGCCGCCGGACCGCGAGCGCGGACCCTCCGGCGGGCGGGAGGAGCGGCGATGAGCGACGGGGTCGCGATCGCCCTCGGCATCGTCCTGCTGCTCGCCAACGGGTTCTTCGTCGGCGCCGAGTTCGCGATCCTCTCGGCGCGGCGGAGCGAGATCGAGCCGCGGGCCGAGGCCGGGTCGCGGGCCGCGCGGATCACGCTCGGCGCGATGGAGCACGTGTCGCTCATGCTCGCCGGCGCGCAGCTCGGGATCACGATCTGCTCGCTCGCGCTCGGCGCGATCGCGGAGCCCGCGCTCGCGCACCTCGTCGAGCCGCTGTTCGAGGCGATCGGGCTGCCCGGCGCCGCGGTGCACCCGGTGGCGTTCGTCCTCGCGCTCGGCGTCGTGGTGTTCCTCCACGTCGTGATCGGCGAGATGGTGCCGAAGAACCTGGCGCTGGCCGCGCCGGACCGGATGGCGCTCGTGCTCGCCCCGGCGCTCGTCCTCGTCGTCCGGGCGCTGCGCCCGGTCATCGCCCTGCTGAACTGGATCGCGAACTGCGTCCTGCGGGGGCTCGGGGTGGAGCCGCGCGACGAGGTCACCAGCGCGTTCACCCGCGACGAGGTCGCGGGCCTCGTCGAGGAGTCCCACCGCGAGGGGCTGCTCGAGGACGGCGAGGGGCAGCTGCTGCTCGACGCGCTGCAGTTCGTCGAGCGGGACGCCCGCTCGGTGCTGCTGCCGTTGGAGGACCTGCAGACCCTGCCGGTCGGGGTGACGCTCGAGGCGTTCGAGGCGATGGCGGCCGAGACGGGGTACTCGAGGTTCCCGGTCCGCGACCGCGACGGCACGATGGTCGGCTACCTCCACGTCAAGGACCTCCTCCGGGAGGGCATCCCCCGCGACGCGCCGCTGCCGTTGGGGCTGCTCCGCCCGATGCCGACGGTCCGCGACGCCGACCGGCTGCGGACGGCGCTGCGGACGATGCAGCAGGCCGCCGCCCACCTCGCGCGCGTGGAGGACGCCGAGGGACGCACGATCGGGGTCGTGGCGATGGAGGACGTCCTCGAGGAGCTCGTCGGCGAGATCCGGGACGAGACGTCGGTCGCCTGACCGGACGTGGCGATGGCGGACGGCGATCGGGCGACGGGGACCGCGGCCGAGGCGCGTCGCGCCGCCATCCTCGACGCGGTGCGCGCGATCCCCGAGGGGTGGGTGCGGACCTACGGCGACGTGGACCCCGGCGCTCCCCGGCTCGTGGGGCGGGTGCTCCACGAGGACGGCGATGGCGTACCGTGGCACCGTGTCGTGCGCTCCGACGGGTCGTTGACGCAGGGCGCGAGGCAGCGCTCCCTCCTGCGCGCGGAGGGCGTGGCGCTCCGCGGCGAGCGCGTCGACCTGCGCGCGGCGCGCCTGCCGTTGCCGCCGGGCGAGCATCCCCCGTCATAGCCTGGGGTTTTCGACCCATGCCCGGGGGTTTCGGTGGCGGCGCGGGCCTTCATCCAGGGGCAACGCACGGGCCGTCTCGTTGCGGTTGAATCCGTCGAATTCCCATACGACCCCGCCGGGGTCCGACCGGAGGATCAGACGTGCCCGACACGACCGTACGTACCGAGAACGCCAAGCTGCTGGCCTGGGTCGATGAGACCGCCCAGCTGACCGAGCCCGATCAAGTCGTCTGGTGCGACGGGTCGGCCGAGGAGTACGACCGTCTCTGTCAGGAGCTCGTCGACGCGGGCACCTTCCGCCGCCTGTCGGACGCCAAGCGCCCCAACAGCTACCTGGCGTTCTCGGACCCCTCTGACGTCGCCCGCGTCGAGGACCGCACGTTCATCGCGTCCGAGCGCGAGATCGACGCCGGCCCGAACAACAACTGGCGCGCTCCCGACGAGATCCGCGCCGAGCTCGAGCCGCACTTCCGCGGGTCGATGCGTGGCCGCACGATGTACGTCGTGCCGTTCTCGATGGGCCCGCTCGGGTCGGACACGTCGAAGATCGGCGTCCAGCTCACCGACTCGCCGTACGTCGTCGTGTCGATGCGGATCATGACCCGGATGGGCAAGGGCGCGCTCGACGTGCTCGGCGCCGACGGCGAGTTCGTCCCGTGCGTCCACTCGATCGGCGCCCCGCTGGAGCCGGGCCAGGCCGACGTGCCGTGGCCGACGAACGCCGACACGAAGTACATCGTCCACTACCCCGAGACCCGTGAGATCTGGTCGTACGGGTCGGGCTACGGCGGCAACGCGCTGCTGGGCAAGAAGTGCCTGGCGCTGCGGATCGCGTCGGTGCTGGCCCGGGACGAGGGCTGGCTCGCCGAGCACATGCTCATCCTCAAGCTGACGTCGCCGGAGGGCGAGGTCAAGTACGTGACGGGCGCGTTCCCGTCGGCGTGCGGCAAGACGAACCTCGCGATGCTCATCCCGACCCTCCCCGGCTGGAAGGTCGAGACGGTGGGCGACGACATCGCCTGGATGAAGTTCGGCGAGGACGGTCGCCTGTACGCGATCAACCCCGAGGCCGGGTTCTTCGGCGTCGCGCCGGGCACGGGCGAGAAGACGAACCCCAACGCGATCGCGGCCATCAGCCGCGACACGATCTTCACGAACGTCGCCCTGACCGACGACGGCGACGTCTGGTGGGACGGCCTGACGAAGGAGCCGCCGGCGCACCTCATCGACTGGCACGGCAACGACTGGACGCCGGACATGGAGCATCCGCCGGCGCACCCGAACTCGCGGTTCACCGTCGCCGCGGACCAGACGCCGTCGATCGCCCCCAACTGGGAGGACCCGGCCGGCGTGCCGATCGACGCGTTCCTCTTCGGCGGCCGCCGTGCCGGCGTCGTGCCGCTCGTGCGTGAGGCGCGCGACTGGCAGCAGGGCGTGTTCTTCGGCGCGACGATGTCGAGCGAGCGGACCGCCGCGGCGTTCGGCACCGTCGGCGAGCTGCGGTTCGACCCGTTCGCGCAGCTCCCGTTCGCCGCCTACAACATGGGCGACTACATGGGCCACTGGCTCGAGATCGGCGAGAAGCCCGGGGCCAAGCTGCCGAAGATCTTCTACGTCAACTGGTTCCGCAAGGACGCCGACGGCAAGTTCATCTGGCCCGGGTTCGGCGAGAACAGCCGCGTGCTGGAGTGGATCTTTCGGCGCTGCAACGACGACGCGTCCGCCCGTCCGGCGGCGGTCGAGACCCCGATCGGGCTCGTCCCGACCCCGGACGCCCTGAACACCGACGGCCTCGACATCGCGGCCGCCGACCTGGAGGCGCTGCTCACCGTCGACCACGACGCCGTCCGGGCCGAGCTGCCGCAGATCGAGGCGCACCTCGAGCAGTTCGGCGAGCGCCTGCCCGCCGCGATCCGCGCCGAGCTGCAGACGCTGAAGGACGCGCTGGCCTGAGGCACGAGCGGGCGACCGGTCGTTCCGGTCGCCCGCGTCGCTCAGTCGAGCGGGGACGGCGGGGCGCCGGTCCCGAGGTCCCGCAGGCACCGCTCCCGCCAGACCGTGAGCTGACGGGCGAGGTCGAACCGCTCCGGGACCACCAACCACCCGTATGCGGTGCCGGTCCCGGTGGCGATGAGGTCGGCGACCGCCTGGTCGACGTCGAGGTCGCCCCGGACGGAGCCGTCGGCGATGCCCGCCCGGAGCCCTGCCTCGGCGGCCTCGGCGATCCGGCGGATCCAGGCCGTGATCCGGGGCCGCAGCACCGGCGAGTGGTTCACCGCCTGGAAGCTCACCGCGAACATCGACGCGAGGAACGCGGGGTCCTCGTCGTGGAGCGTCCGCATACGGTCCAGGATCATGAGGACCCGCTCGAGGCCTGACGTCGAGGCGGGCGCCTCACCGGGGCTCAGGCGCTCCTCGTACTCCGAGCGCAGGAGCGCATCGAGCAGGGCGTCCTTGCTCCCGAACCGGGCGTGGACCATCGCGCGGCTGTAGCCGGCGCGGCGGCCGATCTCGGCGGCCGTCGTCGCCTCCCAGCCCTTCTCGGCGATGAGCTCGGCCGCGGCCGTGAGAAGTCGTCGGCCGGACTCCTCGACCCGCTCGGCCTGGGTGCGACGGCGAGGGGGCGGGGCGGGGGCGGGATCGGTCACGGGGCGGGACGGATGACGGGGCGCGGCGCGGACAAGGGCTCGCGCGACGGCGGCTGGCCGGTGCGCGGTGTGCCCGTGGACGGCGAGACGACGGTAGCGGGACCGCGCCGGAGGCGCACGACCGCCGACGTTCGGTCGGACGAGGACCATCCGCTCCCGGCGGCGGCGCACCGGTCGGATGATCCTGCACCGCGTGGGCGCCCGGCGATGCGCGCGCAGGGGTCGCGGGGGCGGCGCCGAACGACCCCTTGCTTATTTGACGGTCGACAACTATGTTTGACGGTAGGCCGGACGGACCGTCCGGCCGGGTCGACCACCGAGGAGAGCCGATGTCCGCACCCACCGCCGTGCCGTTGCCGACGACGATCGAGGACCTGGACGCGCCGTGGCTGACCGCCGTGCTTCGCGCCGACGGCGTCATCGGCTCCGACGTCGCCGTGCGCGCCGTCCGCGCCGAGCGGATCGCGCTCGACACCGGGTTCTCGTCCGAGCTGCATCGGTTGTCCCTCGACGGCGACCCGGGGGTCCCGGCGAGCGTCGTCGCCAAGCTCCCGACGGGCACCGTCGTGCGCCAGGCGATGGACATGGTCGGCGGCTACGCCCGCGAGGTGGCCTTCTACCGCGACGTCGCCGGCCGGGCGCCGCTGCGCACGCCACGCGCCCACGCGGCCCGGATCGCCGAGGACTCCTCGGACTTCGTCCTCGTCCTGGAGGATCTGGGCGACTGGCGGGTGGGCAACCACTTCGAGGGCCTGTCGCTCGCCGACGCACGCCGCTGCGTCGCGGAGCTCGCCGGCCTGCACGCCTGGTCGGTGACCCCGGACGCCGCCGCGACGGTCTCCGCGTTCCCCAGCCTCGACTCGCCCGCGGCCCGGCAGGCGTTCCCGGCGCTGTTCGCCGAGGGGTGGGCGGTCTACCGTCAGCGCGCCCGGCAGGCGGTCCCACCGGCGGTGGCCGCGTTCGGGGACCGGATCTCCGAGCACGTCCCCCGGTTGCTGGAGGGCCTGACCGAGCGGCCCGGCCTGATCCACGGCGACATCCGTGCGGACAACCTCTTCTTCCGCGGCGATGATCTGGCGATCGTCGACTTCCAGCTCACCGCGCGGGGCGTCGGGGCGGCCGACGTCGCCTACCTCGTCAGCCAGGGGCTGACGACCGAGACCCGCGGCGGCGGCGACGAGCGGCTCGTGCGCGAGTACCTCGAGCTCCTCGCCGGGCACGGTGCGCCCGCCTACGCCTTCGAGGACGCGTGGCGTCACTACCGGATGGGCGTCGCGTTCTTCCTGCTCTTCCCGGTCATCGCGATCCGCGGGTACGAGGGGCTGCCGGATCAGGCACGCGAGCTGTGCCTGCGGTTGTGCGAGCGCAGCATCGCCACGATCACCGACGTGGACGCCCTGGAGGTGCTCGCATGAGCGACCGTCGACTGGACGAGCTCGGCTACTACCTGCTGGGCGGCCACCCCAAGGGGCCGCGCGCGATCCTCGAGGAGGCGCGCCGCGGCGACGAGCTGGGCCTCGGCACCGGGTTCATCTCCGAGCGGTGGAACACGAAGGAGGCCTCGTCGCTGTCGGGCGCCGCCCTGGCGGTCACCGAGGAGCTGCAGGTCGCGATCGCGGCCACGAACCACAACATGCGCCACCCCCTGATCGCCGCGTCGTGGGCCACGACGATGCACCGCCTGTCGGGCGGCCGGTTCACGCTCGGCATCGGCCGGGGGGTGGCGGCGGCGTTCAAGGCGTTCGGACTGCCGATGATCACCACGGCGCAGATGGAGGACTGGGCCGGGCTCGTGCGCCGCCTGTGGGCGGGGGAGACGATCGTCGATCACGACGGCCCGGCCGGCCGGTACAAGGCCCTGCAGCTGGACTCGGAGTTCGACGAGGACATCCGGATGGCGCTCGTGGCGTTCGGTCCCAACACCCTTGCCCTCGGCGGCCGCGCGTTCGACGACGTCATCCTCCACACGTTCTTCACCGAGGAGACCACCCAGCGGTGCGTGGCCCAGGTCAAGCGCGCCGCCGAGGAGGCCGGACGCGATCCCGACGCCGTGCGGGTGTGGTCGTGCTTCGCCACCATCGGCGACCACCTGTCGCCGGAGCTGCAGCAGCGCAAGATGGTGGCGCGGCTGGCGACGTACCTGCAGTACTACGGCGACCTGATGGTGTCGACCAACGGCTGGGACCCGAAGGTCCTGGAGCGGTTCCGGGCCGACCCGTTCGTCCGGTCGTTCACCGAGACGATCGACGGGCGGGCGACCGACGAGGACATCCAGCGGATCGCACCGCTCATCCCCGACGAGTGGCTGGAGGCGTCGGCCACCGGTAGCCCCGACCAGTGCGTCGCACGGGTCCGGCGGGAGTTCGACCTCGGGTGCGACCGCGTCATCCTGCACGGCGCCAAGCCCGACGAGCTCGCCCCGATCCTCGACGCCTACCGCGCGAGCGACCCGTCGACGGCCGGGGTCGTCTGAGATGGCGCGCACCAGCGTTCCCGCGACCGCGCCTGCACCGCCCCGGGCGATGGGAACGACCACCGACCCGGACGACGTCCCGGCGTCGCCGCGTACCGTCGTCGAGCGCTACAACCTCGAGCTCTGGAACGAGCGACGGTTCGAGCTCGCCGACGAGCTCCTCGCCGACGAGATGGTCCGCCACGAGCCCGGCGGTCGCACCGTCGTGACCCGGGCCCAGGCGCGACGGCGGGTGGAGGATCTGTGGGCGTCGGTGCGGCACGTCGAGTTCCGGCTGCTGCACGTCATCGCCGAGGGCGAGTACTGCACGATCGTCTACCAGGCGGACATCGTGCTCCCCGACGGGAGCGCGGACGTCATCAGCAGCATCGAGGTGTTCCGCGTCGTCGACGGCCGGATCGTCGCGGTGTGGAACAACGCCCATGAGCACGCCGCGTGGCCCGAGGTCGGCGGCGACGCGGTCGACGCCCATCCGACGGCCCAGGAGGCCTGACGTGCAGATCGAGGGAAGCCGGGTGCTCATCACCGGGGCGAGCCGCGGGATCGGCCGCGACCTGGCCCGCGGGTTCGCCCGGGCCGGCGCCGACGTGGCGCTCGTCGCGCGCGGTGCCGAGGCGTTGGAGGGTCTCGCCGCCGAGATCGGCGGACGGGCCTACCCGACCGACCTCACCGATCGCGACGCGGTGCGCGGCCTGCTCGCGCGGGTCGAGGCCGACGGACCGGTCGACATCCTCGTCAACAACGCCGGCGACGAGTGCATCGGGCGGTTCACGGAGATGGACGCGGACACGCTGGAGTTCATCGTGCGGCTGAACGCGCTGGCGACCGCCGAGCTCACCCGTCAGGTCCTGCCGGGGATGATCGACCGGGGCCGCGGGCACGTCGTGAACATCTCGTCGTTCGCGGGAATCGTCGTGCCACCGTTGCTGGCCACGTACGCGGCGACGAAGGCGTTCGTCAGCCATCACAGCGTCAACCTGCAGTTCGAGCTCAAGGACACCCCCGTAGGCGTCACGCGGGTCGAGATCGGCGAGGTCGACGAGACGGGACTGATGGACAAGGGCCGCACGTCCCCCGAGCTCGCGGGCATGTTCGACCGGATGTACCGGCTGCGTGCCAGCCGACTGATCCGCTGCGAGGAGATCACCGCCGCCACGCTCGATGCCGTGCGCGACGACAAGTGGTCGGTGCGCCTGCCGCGCCGGTTGTCGCCGGCGTCGTACCTGGCGGACGCCCCTCGGCGGTTGGCCTGGGTCTTCGGGCGGGGGCTGGTGGAGCCCGCCCGGCCGCGACGGTGAACCGGGCCACGGGCGCAAGACCGCGCCCGGGCTTGCACCGCGCGCGCCGTCGCGCGACCGTGCCCCCATGCCTCGATCGAGCGTGTCGATCACGGCGGCCGCGTGCGGCCTGCTCCTGCTTGCCGGGACGCTGGGCCCGCCGGCGGCGGGGGCGGCCAACGCCGAGGTCGCCGCGGTGCAGGTGGCGATGCGCGCGCTCGGCCTGCGGCCCGGGCCGGTCGACGGGGTCACGGGCCCGCGGACGCGGCGTGCGGTCCGCACGTTCCAGCGGCGTCAGGACCTCGCCGCCGACGGGGTCGCCGGACCCCGGACCCGGCGGGCGCTCGGTCGACGCGGACGTCCCGCGCTGGGACGTCGGGCGATGCGTCGCGGGCAGCGCGGATTCGACGTCGCGGCGTTGCAGTTTCTGTTGAAGGTCCGGGGGTTCGACCCGGGAGGGAACGACGGGGGGTTCGGCGCTGGGACGTTGCGGGCGGTCCGCGCGTACCAGCGCGCCGTGGGCCTGGCGCGGGACGACGTCGCGGGACCGCGGACGATCCGGGCGCTACGCACCCGCACCGTGGCCCGGGGCGGTAGGGCGTCCGGTCCCGTGCGGTTCCTCGCCCCGGTGGCGGTCGGACGGACCGACGGGTTCGGACGCGTCGGTGGTCGACGGCACACCGGGCTCGACTATCCGCTGGCCGGCGGGGACCCGGTCCACGCGGCCGGCCGGGGCGTCGTCGTCTTCGCCGGTCGCAACGACGGCGGGTACGGCAACCTCGTCGTCGTCCGTCACCGGCTGGGGTTCGAGACGTGGTACGCGCACCTGTCGTCGTTCGCCGTGCGCGCGGGCAGTGCGGTCGTCGGGGGATCGTTGATCGGTGGGGCGGGCTCGACGGGCCGCTCGACCGGGCCGCACCTGCACTTCGAGGTCCGCCGCTACGGCACCCCGGTCGACCCGGAGCCCTGGTTCGTCTCCCGCGCGGCGGCGTCCGGTCGCGATGCCCGGGTACGGACGAGCGCGACCGCCCGGTCCGCGTCGGGTGGGGCCACCGGCCGCGTCGCACGACGCCTCGTCTGTCGGGTCAACGCCGACGTCCGCCCGACCCGCGACACCGATCCGCCGCGGGCCCGCAAGAACCGCTGCCCGTGAACGGCCGCTCGGTGACCCGGCCGGTCAGATCCGCCAGTCGAACGGCCGGCCTCCGAGCTCGACGAGGGCCGCGTCGACACGGCTGAACGGCCGCGATCCCGAGAACATCCGGACCGACATCGGCGAGGGGTGGGCGGCGGTGACGACGCGGTGGCCCTCCAGCGGTAGTCGCTCGACGACGTTCTGCGCGTGGCGGCCCAGGGCGAGGAAGACCAGGCCGTTCCGCTCGACGGCCAGGCGTCGCAGCAGCTCGAAGGTCACGGCGGGCCAGTTCGCGGCGGCGTGGGAGGCGGGCGCGCCGGGGCGGACCGTCAGCGACGCGTTGAGCAGCAGCATCCCGGCCCGGGCCCACGGCGTCAGGTCGCCGGTGGCGGAGACGGGCAGGCCCAGGTCGGCGTGCAGCTCGGCGAACATGTTGCGCAGCGACCCGGGGATCGGGGCCTCGGGGGTGACCGCGAAGGCCAGGCCGATCGGGACGCCGGGGGTGGGGTAGGGATCCTGGCCGCACAGGACCACGCGCACGTCGCCGGGGTCGACGTGGTGCAGCGCGTTGAAGACCTGCGCGCGGGCGGGCTGGATCGGACGTCCGGCCGCGACCTCGTGGGCGAGGAAGTGCTCCACGCCGCGCAGCGCCTCCCGGTCGACGTACGGGCGCCACGACTCGGGGACGGTGCCGGCGAGGTCGGGGACGTGCTCGGGCGGCGTGGGTGTTGCGGCGACCATGACGGTCCGGATGCTGCCGGGCGGGCCGGACGGTTCGGTGGGGCGGATGCCGCCCGATCATCGGCCGGCCGTGTGCCTGCCGTGGGGTGGGCCGAGCGGCGACGTCCGGGGCGGGGCGCCAGGCGGGCAGGGCGGGAGGGCCCGCGACCCGCATCGTGGGGCGCGGGTCGGCCTCGAGGCCGGTGGGCCGGATCGTGCTCGCCGTGGCGCGTCGGATCCGGCCCAGGACGTTTGGGACGGGGAGCCGAGGGAGCGGTGGGCCGGATCGTGCTCGCCGTGGCGCGTCGGATCCGGCCCGCGCGCGACGCGCTGCTCTACGCGCGTCGGGGAATGATCCGGTCGAGGCGGGTCACGGTCTCTGCCTCGCGGTCGACGGTCTGCTCCCAGGTCAGACGCATCCGATCATGCCCCGATGCCGTCAGGTCGGCGTCGCGTCGGTGATCGCGGCGGAACGACTCGCGGTCGTGGTGCGTGTTCCATCCGTCGAGCTCGATCACCAGGGGACGGGTCCCGGGGCCCCGATCCGGCCAGAGCGTGTCGACCTCATAGGAGCCCCACGGCGTGTGGACCACGACGTTCGTCCGCGGCAACACGAAGCCGTGCCGGCGCAGGAGGGTGAGGAACCGCTGCTCCAGCTCCGACTTCGTATGGATCTCCGCCTGCGTGTCGCGCGAGAGGGCGGCGACGGCGTCACGCAGGACGACGGTTCCACGACGCCCGCGGGCGAGGATGTCATCGAAGGCGCGGCGATCGAACAGGCGCAGGTCCAAGGCCCTGCGCAGCATCCGATCGAGGGCACGATCACCGACCTGCGGCGCGAGATCGAGCAGCGTCCGTGCGACGGACGTGCACGGGACGCCGTCGCGCGTGGCGCGATCCTGCGCGGGAAGGGCCCGGACGCGGTGGAACCGGATCCCGGGACGGCCGTCCACGCTACGACGCGTGAGCACGTCCGTTCGCGTCGGCGTCGTGGTGAGCAACCCCCAATGCGCCGCCGCCGCTCGACCGCCCAGAAGCGCACTCGGCCCCCCGGCGAGCACGGCAGCCATCCATCGCCCCTCGCGTGACAGACGCGAAGACCCCACGGCGTAGACACCGGCATGCACCGGGTGTAGCCACCCGCGCGCCATCCGGTGGGCGATCGCGCCCCGGGTGAGCTCCGCCGCGAGCAGCTGTCGCCGGGCGACGACGCCATGCTGGGCGGCGGCGAGGGCGTCGATGCGCTCTTGGTGACCGGAACGAGTGGCGGTCGATCTGGAAGCAACCACGCCGTCGATCCTGGCGTGCTCGAGCGTGACGACTCCACGCCGGAACAGCGACGATCCGGCACCGGTCCTGTCGCGAATCTGCGGGCCCCGCCTCGCTGGTAGGGGCCGGCGCAAAGCCGGTCGGATCGACTGCCCGTGGCTGCAACGCACCGCGTCGCATGCGCTCGCACGAGCATCGGTCCCGGACATGGGCCGGATCGTGCTCGTCCTGGCGTGTCGGATCCGGCCCCAAGGCCTCGGGCCGGGACCGTGCCAGGACGTGGGTCGGATCGTGCTCGTCCTGGCGAGTCGGATCCGGCCCAAGGCGTCGGGCCGGGGACCGTGCGAGGACGTGGGCCGGATCGTGCTCGTCCTGGCGTGTCGGATCCGGCCCGCGGCGTGGCTCGGCCCGGGTCGGGGTCACGCGTCGGTCGCTGCCGCCTGTCCGCTGCGCCGACCGGCCCACCCTTTCGCGGTCGACCCGCCCGCTTCTCCGCGAACCGCGCCGCCCGTCCGTCCGTCGGGCCGCGTTCGACCGACGCCGCGCCGACCCGCGCCCGGTCCGTGTCCTGAGCCGCTGCCCGCGCCGACCCGCGCCCGGTCCGTGTCCTGAGCCGCTGCCCGCGTCGCGTCAGTCGCGCTTGACGCGGGACCCGCCGACGATGACGTCGCGGCCGTCGGCGTAGCGCACCCACGCCTTGTTGCCGCCGTCGTAGTCGGGGGCCCACAGGACGAGCGTCGCCGGGCCGTCGAGGTCCTCGCGCAGGTCGACGATCGTCACCGGCTCGTCGCCCTCGGGGTCGACGCCGGACCAGACCCGCAGGAACGGGTTGTCGGACCGCTCCGCGCCGAGGGTCGTCGGCTCGCGGTGCCCGGGTCGCACGTCGGTGTCGTCCGGCAGGTCGGCGAACCGCTCGGTGATCGCGGTGCGCAGCTGGGCGAAGCCCGTCGGGCCGCCGTTGAACGTGCCGCCGACGGTGCCCTTGAAGAGGACGTCCGCCGAGAAGAGCGTCGGCGGGCCGTCCTGACCCTCCACCGTCACGACGAGCGCGTGGTGGTCGGAGCAGTGACCGGGGGTGTGACGGGCCTCGATCCGCAGGTCGCCGACCCGCAGCACGTCGCCGTCGGCGTACGTCTCGTCGACGCCCTCGACGAGGGTCGCCGTCTCGGCGGCCGCCACCACGGGCACGCCACCGGCGGCCTCGGCGTCCTCGGCGTGCGACACGACGTGGTCCCAGTGGTGGTGGGTGAGGACGAGCTTCTCGATCGTCACGTCGTGCTCGCGGGCCGCGTCGAGCAACGGGGCGAGCACGCCATTGGAGTCGACGATGACGCCCCGCCCGCCGGGGCGGTCGGCGACGAGGTAGCTGTTGGTCAGCCACTCGGTGCTCTCGGTGGTGACGATCAGCGGGGACCGGGTCATGCGGGGCTCCTGGGTCGGAGGGGGAACGGACGGGTGGCGCGGCGGCGCCGGGGGGCGGGGGTCGGCCTCTGCGTCGCGGGCGCTCGCGGCGACGCCGGGGACGGTCAGGCGAAGTCGATGATCGAGCGGATGCCGTCCTGGTGGTGCATGAGGTCGAACCCGTGGTTGACCTCGTCCAGGGTGATGCGGTGGCTGAGCATCGCCGGCACGTCGACGTCGCCGCGGAGCCACAGGTCGACGAGGTGGGGGACCTGGCTGCGGCCCTTGACGCCACCGAACGACGAGCCGGTGACGCGGCGGCCGGTGATGAGCAGCCGCGGCACGATGTCGAGCGTCTCGCCCTTGCCGGCGACGCCGATCATCGTCGCGACGCCCCACGCCTCGCGGGCCGCCTCGACCGCCTGGCCCATCACCGCGACGCTGCCCGTCGCCTCGAACGTGTGGTCGACGCCGAACCCGCCCGTCTGCGCCTTGATCCAGGCGACCGGGTCGGACGTCTCCAGCGCCCCGTCGGCGCCGTCGCGGGCCTCGCCGCCGCCCGGGGCGTCGGCGACGACGCGCACCAGGTCGGTGGCGCCGTGGTGGCGGGCGCTCTGCAGGCGCACGTCGGCGAGGTCGATCGCGATGATGCGCCCCGCGCCCTGGATGCGGGCGCCGGCGACCGCGCCGAGCCCGACGAGGCCGCACCCGAACACCGCGACGGTCGCGCCCGACTCGACCTTCGACGTGTACATCGCGGCGCCGAGGCCGGTCGACAGGCCGCACGCGAAGATCGACGCGCCCTCCAACGGGGCGGCCTTGTCGATCCTGGCCAGCGCGATCTCGGGCATCACGGTGTACTCGGCGAACGTCGAGGTGCCCATGAAGTGCCGCAGCGGCTCGCCGTCGAGCGACAGGCGGGTGGTGCCGTCGGGGAGGTAGCCGGCGTTCTGGTGGTCGCGGATCGCGGTGCAGCGGTTCGTCCGCGGGTCGGCGCAGTGGACGCACTCGCCGCACTCCGGCGCGAAGAGCGTCACGACGTGGTCCCCGGGCCGCACGAGCGTCACCCCGTCGCCGACCTTCTCGACGACCCCGGCCCCCTCGTGCCCGAGGACGGCGGGCGCGTACCCGGTCGGGTCGGCGCCCGACGCGGTGTAGAGGTCGGTGTGGCACACCCCGCAGGCGACGAGGCGGACGAGGACCTCGCCGGCCCGCGGCTCGGCCAGGTCGACGTCGCGGATGGCGAGGGGCTGACCGAACTCCTCGAGGACGGCGGCGCGGATCTTCATCGGGGGTCGTGCTCCACGGGTCGGGGGGACGGGCCGGGGGCGGGCCCCGGTGGCCGCCACGCTATCGGCTCCCGACCACGACCACGGTCGCGTCCGCGGCTCCGGGACGCCCGTCGGGCGGGGCGGGTCGCGCGGCGCCCCGCCCGGTCGACCTACGTCCCGCCACCCGCCGCGTAGCTCACGATCGAGCCGTCGATGAGCCACTCGACCGGGGCGCGGTCGTCGGTGAAGACGTCGCCGCCGTCGAGCGGGGGCTCCAGTCCCGCGGCCGCGTCGAGGGCGACCGCGCGCAGCTCGGCGGGCAGGGTCGGGACCGCGGCGCGGAGCCGCTCGGCCGACAGTGGCGCGCGCGACGCGACGAGCAGCGTGTTCGTCCGGCGGACCGCCCAGCGGACGGCGTGGGGCAGGGCCGTGCGGACCGTCCGGGTGAGGACCCGCTCCAGCTGGTCGCTGTCCTCGGGATGCCCGATGTTCACGATCACGACCCCGTCCGGGGTGAGGCGGTCGCGGACCTCGGCGAAGAACTCGCGGGTCGTGAGGTAGTACGGGATGTAGGGCTGGCGGTAGGCGTCGACGCCGATGACGTCGTACGACGGGCCCTCGCGGCGCAGGAACGGGCGGGCGTCGGCGGTGTGGACGGTCAGGCGCGGGTCGTCGGCGGGCATCCCGAGCCACTCGCGGCCCATCCGCGACACGCGCCCGTCGATCTCCACCCCGTCGAACCGCACGTCCGGGAAGAACCGCAGCGACGCGCGCGCCACGGTGCCCCCGGCGTTGCCGAGCATCGCGATCCGTCGGGGCGGGCCGGAGCGCGACGTGAACGGCAGCACCTGGTAGCCGTCCCAGTAGTTGCCGGTGAGCACCGTGTCGGCGCGCCACACCGAGTGGATCGCCTGGCCCTCGTTGAGCTCCAGCCGCCGCTCGACGGTGCGTCGGCCGGTCGCGTCGTCGATCACCGGGTGCTCGATGACGCGGGCGTACTGGTACAGCGTCTCGGCCTCGTCGAGGACCTTGTCGTCCCCGGACGCGGGCTTCGTCACCCCGGGCGGCAGGGCGAGCATCGCGGCCAGCGCGACCGGGACGAGCCAGGCCCGGCGCGGCAGGCCGACGACCGCGACGAGGGTCATGAGGAGGGCGAGGACGATGAACGTCCGCTGCGTGCCGACGAACGGGATGAGGACGAGCGCGGCGACGAACGTCCCGACGAGGCTGCCGGCGGTGCCGATCGCGCTGAGCCGGCCGACGGTCTCGCCGGTGGTGTGGAGGTCGGTCACCGCGAGCTTCGCCGCCCACGGGCTCGCCGCGCCGATGAGCACCAGCGGCAGCGCGATGAGCGTCAGCGACCCGAGGAGCGACCCGACGAACGCGCCGGCGTCGATCCGGTCGAACGCCCCGACCGCCAGGTGCAGGAGCGGCCCGGCGACGAGCGGCACGAGCGCGAGCATCCCGGACGCCAGCAGCGTCAGGACCTGCAGGCCCTGCAGGTGGGGGTGCCGGTCGGCGAACCGGCCGCCGACCCAGTGGCCGACCGCCAGCGCGATGAGGCACACGCCGATGGTGTTGGCCCAGATGATCGTCGAGTCGCCGAAGTACGGCGCGAGCAGCCGGGCGGCGGCCATCTCGGCGCCGAGGCTCCCCGCGCCGACGACGAACACCAGCAGCGAGAGGCGACGCACCGCCGCAACGGTAGCTGCATCGATCACCGGGCGGCGACACGGCGCGGCGCGGGCGGACTAGGGTCGGGTGAGGTTCGCCCAGGGCCCGGAGTCGGGCCACACCGCCGATGGAGGGGATGCCGTGACGCCCGACCCGACGCCCGACCGCGTCAGCGCCGCCCGGACCGGGGACGACGCCGCCCGCGGCCGGGCGCTCGCCGCGGTCGCGCACGAGCTCGCCCGCCGGGGCACGCCGACGGACGAGCACGACGACGCGACGGTCGACGCGATCGCGGGCGGCCTCGTCGACCTCGTGGCGTCGCGGGGCGCCGCGACGGTCGCGGTGCGCTCGTTCAACCCGACGGCGGAGCGCCACGGGTACGTCACCCCGGGCACGGTCCTGCAGACGAGCGCGCCCGACCAGCCGTTCCTCGTCGACACGATCGTCGAGCGCCTCCGGGGACGCGGGCTGCGGCCGCGGGCGATGCGGCACCCGATCGTCGGCCTCGAGCGCGACCCGGACGACGGCGGCCTGCGGATCGTCGCGCCGACGGCCGCGGTGCGGGAGTCGCTCGTCCACGTCGAGCTCGACCGGCGGCTCGACGCCACCGAGATCGCCGCGCTGGAGGACGAGATCCGCGGTGCGTTGATCGACGCCCGGACGGTGGTGGACGCGTTCGACGCGCTGCGCCGCAGGATGGGGGACGTGGCGGCGGCGCTGGGCGACGAGGCCGGCGACGGCGTCACCGAGCCGGACGCCCGCGACCGCGCCGAGGGGGAGCTGGGCGCCGGGACGTCGACCGACGACGCCGACGAGGTCGCGGCGTTCCTGCGCTGGCTCGCGGACGACAACGCGGTGCTGCTCGGGGCCGCCGACCACGCGCTGCCCGACGGCGCGCCGATCCCCGGCAGCGGCCTCGGGGTCCTCGCCGACGGGGCGGCGGCCGACGCGGGCCGCGACCCGATCGACGCGCCCGCCGACCGCACGGTCCGACGGATCGCGGGCGGCGACCGCATCGTGCTGGGGCACACGATGGCGTTGTCGCCGGTCCACCGACGCGTCCGGATGGAGGACATCGCGGTCCGGGTGACCGGGCCGGACGGCGAGCCGACGCTGCGGCGGATCGTGCTGCTCTTCGGGTCTCGGGCGTACGCCACGCCGTCGTCGGAGACCCCGCTGCTGCGCGGGACGCTGCTGCGGGTGCTGCACGCGGAGCGGCTCCTGCCCGGGTCGCACGACTGGAAGGCGCTCGTCACGCTCTTCGACGGGTTCCCGAAGGAGGAGCTGTTCGCGCTGTCGGTCGAGGACCTGCGCCGCACGCTCATGGCGCTCGTCGACCTGACCCCGGGCGAGGTGGCGCTGCGGTCCCGCACGAGCGTCGACGGTCGCGCGGCGACGGTCGTGCTGGCGGTGCCGCGCCCGTCCTACGACGCGATGGTCCGCGACGGCCTGTCGGACCTCGTCCGCGACCGGTTCGGCGCGTCCGACGTGTCCGCCCACGAGGTGCTCGGCGAGGGCGACCACGTCCAGCTGCACCTGCGGGCGTACAACCCGGCGGGGCTGCGCGAGGTCGACGCGGACGCGCTCGAGCGGGCCGCCGCCACGCTCGCGCGAAGCTGGGACGACCGGCTGCGGGAGGCGCTGGTGGAGCGCGTCGGGGAGGAGCGCGGCCCGGTGCTCGCCGCCCGCTGGGCGGGCCGGCTCCCCGGGCAGTACAAGGCCGGGGTCGACCCGACGGTGGCGGTCCGCGACGTCGAGGCACTCGAGCGCCTGACGACCGGCGGGGAGCAGCTCGTCGTGACGCTCAAGCACGAGGCCAACGAGGGCGAGCGGACCGACCTCACCCGCGTGGCGTTCGTCGTGCGCGGCGCGAAGGTCGAGCTGTCGCGGGCGATGCCGATCCTCGAGCACCTCGGGCTGCACGTCGTCGAGGAGCGTCCGACCCGCCTGCGCCAGGCCGAGCCGCTGTGGGTGCAGGACTTCGGCGTGCTGGGCCCGGACGGCGAGCCGCTCGACCTCGACGAGGTCGGCGACCGGGTCGCGGCCGCGATCGACGCGGTCTGGCGGGGCGAGACCGAGTCCGATCCGCTCAACAGGCTCGTCGTGACGGCGGGCCTCGACCACGAGCGGCTCGAGGCGTTGCGGGCGTACCGCAGCTACCGGCAGCGGATCGGGTCGCGGTACACCGAGCGGTACCAGAACGAGGTCATCGTCCAGCACCCCGAGATCGTGCAGCGGCTCGTGCGGTACTTCGAGCTGCGGTTCGGGGCCGACCGCGTCGGCGGGCCGGACGCGCCGCGCGACGAGGCGGCGGAGGCGGAGCTGCGCGACGAGATCCTGGAGCTGCTCGACGACGTGCCGCAGCTCGACCACGACCGGATCCTCCGCAACCAGCTGCAGCTCGTCGACGCGACGTACCGCACCAACGCGTACCGGCCGGGGCGACAGGCGATCGCGTTCAAGCTCCGCAGCGACGAGGTCCCGGCGATCCCGCGTCCGACGCCGCTGTGGGAGATCTACGTCCACGCCCCGGACGTCGAGGGCGTCCACCTGCGCGGCGGGATGATCGCCCGCGGCGGGCTGCGGTGGTCGGACCGCGCGGACTTCCGCACCGAGGTGCTCGGGCTCATGCGCGCCCAGATGGTGAAGAACGCGGTGATCGTCCCCGCCGGGGCGAAGGGCGGGTTCCTCCTGCGCGACGCGCCGACCGACGCCGGAGCGCTGCGCGACGCGGTGCGCGCGGGCTACGTGCGGTTCATCAGCGCGCTGCTCGACGTCACCGACGACCTCGTCGACGGCGAGATCGTCCATCCCGACGGCGTCCGGGTCCTCGACGCCGACGACCACTACCTCGTCGTGGCGGCCGACAAGGGCACCGCGACGTTCTCGGACGTCGCCAACGACATCTCGACCGGTCGCGGGTTCTGGCTCGGCGACGCGTTCGCGTCGGGCGGATCGGCCGGGTACGACCACAAGGCGCTGGGCATCACCGCCCGCGGCGCGTGGGAGTCGGTCAAGCGCCACTTCCGGGAGCGGGGCGTCGACCCCGAGGTCGACCCGATCACCGCGGTCGGCATCGGCGACATGTCCGGCGACGTGTTCGGCAACGGGATGTTGCTGTCGCGGAGCCTGCGGCTCGTGGCGGCCTACGACCACCGTCACGTGTTCCTCGACCCGGACCCGGTCGACCCGGTCGCGTCGTGGACCGAGCGTCGACGGCTGCATGACCTGGGACGGTCGAGCTGGGACGACTACGACCGCGCGCTCATCAGCGACGGTGGCGGGGTGTTCCCGCGGACGCTCAAGCGGATCCCGATCGACCCGCGGGTCCGGGCGACCCTCGGGATCGACGACGAGGAGCTGCCCCCGAACGAGCTCATCCAGGCGATCCTGCGCGCCCCCGTCGACCTGCTGTGGAACGGGGGGATCGGCACGGTGGTCAAGGCGTCGCACGAGCGTGACGCCGACGCCCAGGACCGGGCGTCCGACGGCATCCGGGTGGACGGCCGCGACCTGCGGGCCCGGGTCGTGGGGGAGGGCGGCAACCTGGGGTTCACCCAGGCCGCGCGGATCGAGTTCGCGATGACCGGCGGTGGCATCAACGCCGACTTCATCGACAACTCCGCCGGCGTCGACTCCTCCGACCACGAGGTGAACCTCAAGATCCTGCTCGCCGGCGCGATCCGGCGTGGGGCGCTCGACCCGGGCGAGCGCGACGGGCTGCTGGAGGAGGTGACCGACGAGGTCGTCGAGCACGTCCTGGCGCACTCCTACTCCCAGGCGAGGATCCTCACCCGCGAGGAGCGGCGCGCCCCGGAGCGGACGTACGCCGCCGACGAGCTCATGACGACGCTCGAGGAGCGCGGGGAGCTCGACCGGGCCGTGCACGACCTGCCCGGCGCCGACGAGCTGGCGGAGCGGCGCGCCGCGGGTCGGGGGTTGACGCGACCGGAGCTCGCGGTCCTCGTCGCGCTCGCCAAGCTCGACCTGACGCGGGCGCTGCTGGCGTCCGACCACGTCGACGACCCGGCGCTCCACGGCGACCTCGCGGCGTACTTCCCGGCGTCGCTGGCCGAGCGGTTCGCCGAGGACGTCCGCGCGCACCCGCTGCGACGGGAGCTCGTCGCGACCGCGGCCGCCGGCGAGCTCGTCGACGCGATGGGCCCGACGTTCGTCGCGCGTCGCGCGGCGGAGTTCGCCGTCGACGCGGCGCGGGTCGCCCGGGCGTTCCGGATCACCGTCGAGGCGACCGACGCCCGACGGCTGTGGCGCGAGCTCGACGCCCTGACCGGCATCGATCCCGACCTGCAGTGGCGGTTGCGGGCCGACGTCGAGAGCACGGTGCGCGCGGTGAGCCGGTGGCACGTCGCGCGGGGTCACGACCCGCTGCAGGCGACGATCGACGCGCATCGCGACGGCACGCGCGAGATCCGCGGATGCCTCGACGAGCGCGACGTCGACGACCGGCGCGCCGAGGAGCTGCAGGCGGCCCTGGACGGCGGGGCGCCCGAGCCGCTGGCGCGCGAGGTCACCGCGGGCCGCTGGCTCCACATGGCCCCGAACGTCGTCGCGTGCGCCGCGTCGATCGACCGGCCGGTCGCGACGGTCGCCCGGGCCGCGTTCCACACGACCGACGCGCTCGGGCTCGACCCGCTGCACCAGACGGTGGACGGACTGCGGATGCCCACCCGGACCCTGCGCTGGGCGGTGCAGGCGCTGCGCGACGATCTGCTCGAGGCGCGGGTGGCGATCGCGGCGGCGGCGCTCACCGCCGCGCCGGACCGCGATCCGGTCGACGCGGTCGACGCGCACGTCGCCCGCCGCGCCGACGGCGTCGAGCGGTTGCGCACGTTCCTGCGGGCGCTGTCGCAGGGGGCGGTGGCCGACGACGCGTCGGCGGTCGCGGCGTCGTCGCTGGCGGTGCGACAGCTCCAGGCGATCGCACGCTGACGGACCGGGGGCCGGCGTCCCCGTCCCGGGCGACGCCGGAGCCGCCGCCGGCCGCCGCCGTCAGTGGCCGCCGCCCGAGGAGACCGCCGGCGGGCGGGACTCCTCGGCGAGCGACGTGATGACGAGCGGTCCGCGCGCCGCGCCCTCCAGCACGTCGCCGGCCTCGTCCTGCGAGCGGGCGTAGAGCTCGACGAGCAGGTGCACGACGATCCGGTCGCCGTCGTGGGTGTGGAACCGGACGTGGCTGAAGAACTCCTGGGTGCCCGGATCGCCGAGCGCCGCGAAGGTCAGCTCCTCGCCGGCCTCGGGGCCCGAGCAGCTCTCGACCTCGTCGGCGGCGACGGTGACGGTGCAGGACGCGACCCACGGGGTGCCCATGACGAGCCGCTCCCAGCGGTCGTCGTCGGCGACGAGCGTCCCGTCGCGGAACACGAGGTGCGGCTGGTCGTGCATGCAGTCCAGGCACTGCACGATCGCCTCCTGGTGCTCCTCGACCGCGTGCACCGGCGTGCCCGTCGCCGGGTCGACGCGGTGGATGCCGTCGTAGTGGACGTGCAGCTCGAGCGCGGTGGACCAGCACCGGTAGCAGCGCAGCCAGGGGAGGGTGCCGTCGGTCATGAGCGTCCGATTCTAGGACCTGCGGGGGGACCCGCCACCCTGGACCGGCGCTCGTACGGCGCCCGGCGGGCCGACGGGCGATCGTCGCTACGCTGCTCCGGTGCGTCGCCGTCGTGTGGCCCTGGTCCTCGCCGGGGCGATCCCCGTCCTCCTGCTCGTCGTGCTCCTGCGGTCGTGGTCGACCGACGAGGGCGATCGGGCCCGCGCGACCGTCGAGCGGTTCGGGACCGCGGTCGTGACCCGTGACTACCCGCTCATCTGTCGCGACCTGCTGGCGTCGCGGCTGCGCGAGACGTTGCAGCAGGCGGGCGTCCCGTGCGAGCAGGCGTTGCGGACCGGGCTCGGCGAGGTGCGGTCCCCGACGTTGCGCGTCGTCGGGGCGACCGTCGAAGGCGACGACGCGCGCGTCGACGTGCGCACCGGCGCCGCGGGGCAGCCGTCGTCGGAGGACGCGCTGCGGCTCGTGCGCGAGGACGGGCAGTGGCGGATCACCGCCCTCACCACCGCGGGCGAGGAGCCGACGCCGACGTCGGCGGGACGGGGCGCGACGACCGCGCCCACCCCGCCGACCGGCGACGACCCGACGCACACGGTGACCGACACGACGCCGATCGTCCCGGGGTCGGTGCCGGTGGACGGCGGGCCCACCGTCGCGCCGGACGTCGATCCCGTCACGCCCGGCGCGACGACGACCGCGACGACGCCGCGGCGCACGGCGACGCTGCCGGAGGGGTGGCCGCGGCCGCCCCAGGCGATCGTCGAGGAGCTGCGGGGCTTCGCGACCGCGGCGGAGGCCGAGCGCGAGCGGCGGCGGGAGGAGCGGCGCGAGCGTCGCCGGGCGCTCGACGCCCAGGGCGACCGCGGGGACTAGCGCCGGGGCGACCACGCCACCGGGGCGCGCGCGGCGACGCGAGCCGTGACGCGGCCGTGGTGCGGTGCGCCCGCGGTGGGTTCGCGATCCCGCGGCGCGGCGACGTGATTCGGGCGGACCACGACCTTCGTGGCGCGACGCCGTTACCCTGCCGCGGGTGTTCGACGTCCTGACCGCCGTGCCGCTGGCGATGCCGCTCGTCCCCGAGGAGCTCTCGCCGGAGCACATCCTCGAGACCTGGGGCTACCTCGCCGTCATCGCCGTCGTGTTCGCCGAGTGCGGCCTGCTGGCGTTCTTCCTGCCGGGCGACTCGCTGCTCTTCACCACCGGCGTGTTCGCCGCCCAGCCCGAGACGGCGACGCTCCACCTGGCCCAGCCGATCTGGTTCCTCTGCCTCACGATCTCGGCGGCGGCGGTGGCCGGGGACCAGGTGGGGTACCTCATCGGCCGCAAGGCGGGGCCGGCGCTCTTCTCGCGGCCGGACTCGCGGTTCTTCAAGCAGGAGTACCTCACGCGGGCCGAGCAGTTCTTCCAGCGCTACGGGGGCCGGACGATCTTCCTGGCCCGGTTCGTCCCGATCGTCCGCACCGCGGCGCCGCTCGTCGCCGGCGCGTCGGGGTGGGAGTACCGGGACTTCGTCCGGTGGAACGTCGCCGGCGGGATCGTCTGGGGCGCCGGGGTGACGTGGCTCGGCTACGTCCTCGGGGGCGTGGCGTTCGTCAACGACAACATCGAGGCGATCCTCATCCTCATCGTCTTCGTCTCGATCCTGCCGATCGTCGTCGAGCTGCTCCTCGCCCGACGCCGCGCCCGGCTGGCCACCCAGGGCTGACCCGGCCCCGTCGGGCGGGGCGGGCCGGGTCGGCGGGCGGCCCGGACGACCCGGCGCGATTCGTCGATCGCCGGGCGGACCGCCCGGCGAGGGGTCAGGCGTCGTCGGCCGGGACGGAGGATGCGGCGTCGTCGTCCTTCGCCGCGTCGGACGCGTCCCCGCCCTTGTCCTTCTTGCCGTGGAGGAGGTGGCCGAACCGGGTCTCGACGACGACCGCGACGACCGTCAGCGCGACGACGCCGACGATGAGCATGTCGATGTGGTCGAGGATCCACTCGCGGGTGCTCTCCGGCACCGACGCGGCGATGACGTAGCCCAGGCCGATGAGGCCCGAGCACCAGGCGACCGCGCCGATGATCGACCAGATGAGGAACACGCGGCGGTCCATGGCGACCGCGCCGGCGACGACCGCCGCGAACGTCCGCACGATCGGGACGAACCGGGCGAGGAAGATCGTCAGCGGCCCGTAGCGGACGAAGAACCGGTGCGAGCGCGTCAGGTGGTCCTGGCGGAAGAACCGCGAGTCGGGTCGCGAGAACAGGGCGGGCCCGGCGCGACGGCCGATCTCGTACCCGACGAGATTGCCGGCGATGGCCGCGAGCGGCACGGCGATCATGAGGAGCCAGAGCGGCTCCTCGATCGTGCCGAGCTCGGTGAGGATCCCCGCGCTGAAGAGCAGCGTGTCACCGGGCAGGAAGAACCCGATGAGCAGGCCGGTCTCCGCGAAGATGATCGCGATGATCGCCCAGAACCCGTAGTTCTCGAGGATGTGGGTCGGGGTCAGCCATTCGGGGAAGAGCGCCAACGGCGCCACCACGTCGGCCATCACGGCGGCGAGCACCCGCGGGAGGCTACCGACGTGGTCAGGCGGCGTCCGGCCGGGCGGTCCGCGACCAGATGTCGTTGCACGCCTCGCAGGTCTCCTCGGGGATCACGCCGGCCCGCATGAGCAGCGCGAACGCGTGGCAGCCGACGCACAGCGCGAACACCGACTCCAGCGTGGCGAAGACGACCATCATCCCGAGCAGCACCGCGCCGAAGGTCGTCCAGCCGAGGGCGAGGCTGCCGATCGCGGCGGCGGTCGTCACGACCGCCCCGATCGCCTGCGCGAAGCGCTTGGGCGGCCCGGGGACGGGCTTCGGCGGGCCCAGGCGCGGGGCGACGACGTCCATCGCGATGCGCCCCAGCGGGCTCAACGTCGGTCCGGTGAGCGCGCGGGCGACGAAGCCGTAGGCGATCGGGATGAGGAGCCAGTGCCACCCGGTGACGAGCGCGACGAGCGCCGCGACCGCGACGACGCCGGCCACCGTCCGCGCGGCCTTCTCGTTCACGGGGTTGGGGAACGAGAGGAGGTCGCGCACGGGGACATCGTACGCCACCCGCCACCAGGACGCCGTAAAGCGGATCGGGATTCGTTGACCGATCTCTCGGGGGGTTCCCAGGCACGCGTCGGCGATGGGCATTAGCCTGGCGCGATGCCCGCCGCCACGAGCGCCGCCCGACGACCCGAGCCGACGCCCCGGCCCGCCCGGCTCCTGACCGCCGCCGCGGCGGTGCCGTTGGGCGCGGCGGTGCTGCTGGCGGGCGCCCTCGCGCCCGGGGGCGTGCGGATCGGCCTGGGCCTGGCGCTTGTGCTCCTCGGCGTCGGGCTCTACGCCGAGCGCGAGGCCCCGGCGCTACGTCGCGTCGGCGCGCCGGTCCTCACCGGGCTCGTGACCGCCGCGGTCGGCGGCGGCCTGCTCCTGGCGCTGTCGGCGATCGCGGGCCTCCTCGACGACGGCTCGATCGACGATCTCGCCGGGCTCGGCAAGGTCTCGGCGACCCTCCTGCTGGCCCTCCTGTCGATCGTCGCGGGACTCGGCGTGCGCCGCGACTGGCCGGCGGCCGACATCGCGACCGGGGCGTTCGTGGCGATGCTCGTCTCGTCGCTGGCGGCCGTCGTCGGGGCCGGCGGCCTCGTCCGCGCGATCGCGGTCTTCGTCCTGGCGCTCGTCGCGCTCGTCGTCGCGACCCGCGCGACCGGCCTCGCCGACCGCGTCCGTCGCACGCTCGGGGTGACCGCGGCGGCGGGCGTCGTCGTCGTGCTCAGCGAGCCGTCCGGCGTCGCCGGCGTCGTCGGCGAGCTGCTGCCGTTCGTCACCGCGGAGGACAGCGGCACGCTGTCGGAGGCCGCGCGGGTCGCCCTGACCGTCAGCACGACGATCCTCGCGCTGCTCGTCGTCGCCCACGCCGCCGTGCGCCGCGACGTCGTCGTCGCGGTGATCGCCGGGGCGGGGCTCTTCCAGTTCCAGGCCGGGGTCGCGACCGGGTCGCGGATCGCGATCCTCGCCGTGCCGGTCGTCCTGCTCCTCATCGCGGCGCTCCTCGCGTTCCGCGGGTCTCGCCTGCGGCTCCCCGGCGGTGCGGACCCGCGGATGGTCGGGGCGGTCGTGCTCGTCATGACGCTCGTCCTGCTGTGCCTCCGCATCGGCGCGGTGACGAGCGAGCCGAGCCGCGTCGTCGGGATCGTCGTCGCGCTGCTGCTGGCGGTCGCCGCGGTCGTCGCGCTGCGCACCCGGGGGACCGCCGGGATCGTCGCGGCGGTCGTGACGCTCATCGGCCTGGCGGTGACGCAGCCGTGGACGACGATCATCGCCAAGACGACGCCCGGGTCGACCGGGTCGCGGTGGGCGATCGCCGTCGTCGGGCTCGCCGCCGCTGTCGGGCTGTGGGCGCTCCTGCGCCGCCGGCATCCGCACGTCGCGGTCGACGCGGCCGGCGCGTGGCTCTTCATCGGCTCGCTGACGGTGGCCGTCGGCGTCGTCGTGCTCGCCGGGCAGGAGGACGTGCAGGGCGCCGACTACCCGCTCGCGGTGCTGCTGCCGTCGGTCCTCGTGCTGCTCGGCGCCGGCGCGGTCGCGCTGCTCGGGGTGGCCCGCGGGAGGGCGACGGCCCAGGCGGTCGGCGCGGTCGCCGCCGTCAAGCTCGGCCTCGGCGCGCTGGGCGCGGCGGGGACCCTGCCGGTGCTCGCCGCGCAGGCGGCCGCGATCGCCGGGGAGCAGACCGCCCCGACCGAGCTCGCCGACGGGGTGGGGCGCGCGCTGCTGCTGTCGGTCGTCATCGGCCTGCTCGGCCTGGCGCTCCTCGCGGCGTCGACCGGCCGTCGTCCCGCCCGCGGCGCGGCGGCGGCGGTCGCGCTCGGCGCGCTGGGCTCCGCGGTGGCGGTCGGGATCGCCCTGGCGGACTGGGCGGACCATCCGCCGCGGGTCGCCAACCGTGCGGGGGACGTGCTGCTCGGCAGCCAGGACCTCGGCAGCCCGCTCGCGGGGGCGCCGCCGGTTGCCGCGCTCGTCCTGGCGCTGCTCGGCGCCGCGCTCCTCGCGGCGGCGGTCGTCCTGGAGCGCGGCCGGCCGCAGCCGGTCGGCGCGTAGGCGCGGCCCGGGGGCGCGGCGCGGGCGCGCGACCCACGCCTCCCATCGCGGGCGGCGGGAGGCGGTGGCCGCCGGTGGCCGCCGGCGACCCGCGCGGCTACTCGACGGGGGGCAGGACGGTCACGCCGTCCTCGGCCGCCGCGCGGTTCTCGTCGCGGACGGCGGCCCACAGCTCGGCGCGGTACACCGGGATCGAGCGGGGGGCGTCGATGCCGATCCGGGCGGTCTGCCCACCGACGTCGACGACGGTCACCACGACGTCGTCGCCGATCATCACCTGCTCGCCGACCTTGCGGCTGATGATCAGCACGACGTGCCCCCGGGGATGCTGCGGCGCGCGGCCATGCCGCGCAGCCTACGCGGCCGCGTCGCCGGACGGGGCGTCCGACGTGGCGCTCCCGAGCGGGAGCGGCGCGCGGAGCGCGGCGTCCTCGGCGCGGTTGATGACCTGCCAGCCGCGGCCGCCGGCGACGATGAGCGGCGCGCGCAGGTTGACGACGAAGTCCTCCAGGCGGGCCGCGGCCCGCACCGTGACCCAGGCGCTCGCGGCGGACGGGTCGGCGAGGTCGCGCAGGCCCGACGGGATCTCGCCCTCGTCGACGTCGACGACGTAGTCGGGGAAGAACCGCTGCGGCTGCGTCACCGGCAGCGCGATCGCCGGGTCGTCCATCGACTGCAGCCACCGGAACGGCCCACGGCCGCCGTCCGGCGCGGTCGGGTCGGGCGGCAGCAGCGCGTACCGCGACCCGGGCAGGCCGACGAGGCCGTCCTGGAACTCGATGATCGCGTCGTCGGCGATCTCGATGTCGCCGAACCGGGTGCTCGTGAGGGAAGCGGTCATGGTCGTCACCATCATCACCGGAGGAAGTCGAGGAGGCTGGTCTGCATGATCTTGGCCCCCGATTGGAGGGCCGCCTGGAACGCCGTCTGTTGGCTGGAGTAGTCGAGCATCGACGCCGCGATGTCGGCGTCCTCGATCCGCGACCGTTGACCGAGCGCGTTCTCCTCGATCTCGGCCAGGCGGGACGCCGCGCCGTCCAGGCGGTTGGCGGCGGCGCCGACCTCGGCCCGCAGCGCGCTGAGCGCGTCGATCGACGCGTCCATCGCCTGCAGGTCGGCCCCGCGGAGCGCGTCGGCGTCGGCGGCCGTGCCACCCCGCAGGTGGGTCGAGATCGTGCGGAGCGTGTCGAGCAGGAGCCCGTCGCCGCCCCCGGACCCCAGGACGGAGCCGGCCAGGTCGACGTTGACGCGGACGTCGATCCCGGGCCCGATCGTGCGGGTGATCGCCCCGGCGTCGCCGGCGTACGCGTCCGTTCCGTCGACGACGTACGGGGGCGTCATCGTCTGCGCGCCGGCGAACACGTGGGCCCCGGCGAACGACGCGTTCGCCGACGTCTTGATCGACTCGACGAGCTGGTCGATCTCGGCCGCGACCGCCTCGCGGGCGGACGGGCCGCCGACGTCGTTGCCGGCGCCGACGAGCAGCGTGCGGGCGCGGCGCACCGCGTCGGCGATGTCGGTGAGCGACGAGTCGGTGACCGTCTGCCAGCCCTGGCCGTCGCTGACGTTGCGCTGGTGCTGGGCGACCTGCGACAGCTCGCTGCGCAGCTGCATCGCGCGCGTCACGCCGTAGGGGTCGTCGGACGGCTTCGTGATCTGGCGCCCGGACGACAACCGGTCGAACGTCGTGTTGAGCCGGCTGCTCGACGCGTTGAGGTTGTCCAGCAGCGCCCGGTGGGTCATGCTGCCGGTGATGCGGATGGTCACGGGGTCGGCCTCCGGACGGTGGTGGTGGACGGGGAGGTCGCGTGGGGGGCGGGCGCGGTGATCACAGGCCCACCCGCCCGGTGCGGTTGATGAGCCGGTCGAGCATCTCGTCGACGGCGGACAGGACGCGGGCGGACGCCTCGTAGCCGCGCTGGAAGCGGATGAGGTCGGCCATCTCCTCGTCGGTCGACACGCCGGCGACCGAGTCGCGACGGTCCTGCAGCGCCCCGGCGAGCGAGCGGACCGACGACTCGGTGCGCTGTGCCTGGGCGATCTCGCTGCCGACCTGCCCGACGAGCTTGCGGTACGCCTCGTCGGCCGCGCCGCCGCGCAGGTCCGCGATCGCGGTCGCGACGTCGTTGCCCTGGCCGGGGCCGCTGCCGGCGACGAGCGCCGCGAGCGATCCGCCGGCGGCGGGGTCGATCGCCGCGTCGACCTGCAGCGGCGGCCGCGCCACGCCGGGGACCGGCGATCCGGGCGGCACGACGAGGACGGCGGGGCCGCCCGCACCCTGGTGCACGGCGTTGATCGTCGACGCGAGGGCGCTCGCGGACGCGGCGATCTCCTGCCGGTAGGCGTCGATCGGACCCCCGGCCGACGCGAGGTCGGCGAGCGCCCCGAGCTTGCCGACGCCCGGGCCGCCGGGCGCGAACGCCACCGACCACGGCTCGCGGGCGACGTCGCCCGACACGAGCGGGGTCGGGTCGGTGCCGAGGAGGACGTCGACCTTGCCCGCGACCGGCTGCCCGTGGACGTCGAGCGTCGCCTGGACCTGCACCTGCCCGAACTCCGACAGGCGGTCGAGCAGCAGGTCGCGCTGGTCGAGCAGGTCGTTGGGGGCGTCCCCGCGGGCGAGCGACGCGCCGATCGCCTCGTTGAGGTCGGCGATCTCGGTGACGATCCCGTGGATCGGGCCGCCGTCGGCGACGAGCGCGTCGTACTCCTCCTGCGCCTGGGACTGCACGAGCGCCAGCTGCGCGTCGAGCTCGGCGTACCGGTCGGCGACGGCCTTCGTCGTGTCGAGGACGACGCGCCGCGCGGGGGAGGACGTCGGGTCGTTCGCGAGGTCGCTCCACGCGCTCCACATCCGGCCGAGCGCGGCGTTGAGGCCGTTGTCGCCCGGCTCGCTGAACGCGAGCTCGACCTGGCCCAGCAGTTGGGTCCGGGTGGACACGTCGCCCAGGCGCGACGCCTGGGCGCGGTACTGCACGTCGGCGAACCGGTCGCGGATGCGCTCGATCCCGTTGACGTCGACGCCGGTGCCGAGCTGGGCGATGACGCTCGCCGAGCCCATCGGCCCGACCGCCAGGGCGGGGGACGCCTGGAGCGACACGCGCTGCCGGGAGTATCCGGGGGTCGCCTGGTTGGCGATGTTGTGGCCGGCGACCTCGAGGGCTCGCTGGTGGGCGAGGAGCCCGCGGCGGGCGGTCTCCAGCCCGGTGAAGCTCGAGATCGACATCAGGCCTGCAGGTCCAGGGCGCGCGGGGACGGCGACCCGGGGACCGCGGACGTGGCGGCGGGTCGGGCGCGCGTGCCGGGCGCCTGGTACGTCGCGGCCGTCGGCAGGCCGCCGAGGCTCAGCAGGTGCTCGAGGAACGTCAGCTCCTGCCGCAGCATCGCGCGGTTGACCTCGTGCATGCGGTGGATCTCCTCGAGCGTCGCGGTCAGGCGGTCGCTGCGCGTGCGGGCCTCGTCGGCCTGGTCCGGCGCGGTGAGCGTGCAGAGGTGCGTGAGGGTGACCTCGTGGACGGGGATCCCGAGCGTCGTGGCGCCCAGGCGCAGGAGCGCGGTGCGGCGCGCCTCGATGCTCGTGCGGAACGTGGCCTCGACCTCGATGAGGCCGCTGTGGTGCAGCGCGGCGGTGACGTCGCGCTCGCGGATGGCCGCGGCCTGCGCGGTCAGTGCGGAGTGCAGGCGGTCGAGCGACCGCTGCTGCTCGTCGAGGTGGGCCAGCAGGTCGCGGCCGAGCATCGTGTCGGTGGTCGCCATCAGACGGTCTCCGGGGAGTTCGGGACGGACGGGGCGGCCGGCGACGTCGACGACGCCGTCGGCCCGAGGGCGGTGCGGTACAGCTGGTCGGCGAGGCCCAGGCCCCCCGACGCGGTGATGCCCTCCGCGAGCGCGGCGGGCAGCATGTCGCGGTAGGTCGAGGTCGCTGCGGACGCGGACTCTTCGTCCTCGCCGGTCGTCGCGGCGAGCTGCTCGGTGAGCTGCTGGACGAGCACCTGCTCGAACGCCAGGGCGGTGCGGTAGGCGTCCTTCGCCTCGGCGGTCCCGTTGCGGACGTGGGCGGGCAGGGCGGTGTCGGCGACGGTCGGGAGCCCGCCGATGCCGGCGATGGTCATCGCTTGACCCCGTTGGCGATCTCGAGCATCTGGTCCTGGGTCTGCACCGCGCGGCTCGCCATCGCGAACGCGCGCTGCGACTCGATGAGGTCGGTCATCGCGTCCGCGACGTTCACCGCGGACGCCTCCAGGTGGCCCTGGACGAGGCGGGCGTTGCCGGTCACCGTCGGGGCGCCGCTCTCGGCGGTGGGGGCGAAGAGGTTGTCGCCGACCGGGCGCATGAGGTCGGGGGCGGTGACGTTCACGAGCCGGAGCCGGCCGACCTCGGTCCCGTCGGCGGTGCGGACGGTGCCGTCGTCGCCGATCCCGAGCTTGTCGACGTCGGTGCCCGCGGGCAGTGGTCCGACGCCGTCGAGGCGGTCCCCGGACGGGGTGACGAGCCGGCCGGACGCGTCGACCTGCAGGACGCCCGCCCGGGTGAGCGCGGACGAGCCGTCGGGCCGGGTCACCTGGAGGTAGCCGGCGCCGGTGATCGCGACGTCGAGGCTGCGGCCGGTGGCCTGCAGCGCGCCCTGGCTCGTCCCGCGGCCGATCGTGGCGGCGGCCGAACCGGATCCGGCGCGCACCCCCTCGACGCCGTCGCGGACGTAGAGCAGGTCGCGGAACGCGACCCGCTCCTGCTTGTACCCGGGGGTCGACGTGTTCGCCAGGTCGTGCGACACGGCGTCCATGCGCGTCTGCTGCGCCGACATCCCGGCGGCCGCGGAGTACAGGCCTTGGAGCATGTTCCGGTGATCGGCGGGGAGGCCCGGATCTTGAGGCCCGGTGGACGGCTCCGGACGGGTGCGTCGCGGCGCCGTCGCGGGGGCCCCGACGGTCCGCTCAGCCCTGTCCGCTGACGCTGCCGACCTGGGTGGCGGCGCGCTCGAGGGTGCGGTCGATCGTGGAGATCGCGCGCTGGCCGGACTCGAACGTCCGCAGCGACGCGATCATCTCGACCATCGCCCGGGTCGGGTCGACGCCGGAGCCCTCGAGCATCCCCTGGCGCGCGACGCCGGTGGCCGCGCCCGTCGCCTGGCCGGTGAAGAGGCCCTCGCCGGCCTTCGTCGCGCCGTCCAGGGCGAACACGCCGACCCGTCCGGCGTCGACGGTCCCGCCGGGCGGCACCGCGATCGGGCGCCCGCCGGCGTCGAGGACGTCGTGGCCGGCGCGGTCGGCGAGGGTGCCGCGGGCGGACACCGAGAACTGCCCGTTGCGGGTGTAGCGCACGCCCTGGTCGGTCTGCACCGCGAAGAACCCGTCGCCCTCGATCGCGAAGTCGAACGGCTCCTCCGTCGTGCGCGCGCCCTGCGGGCGCAGGTCGGTGACCGTCGCGTCGGCGTACGGGCCGTGACCGACCGGACCGACCGCCTGGCCGGTGCGGACGTTCGACAGCAGCACGTCGCCGAAGCTCGTCTGGGTCGTGCGGTCGCGCTTGTACCCGGGGGTGGCGGCGTTGGCGAGGTCGTTGCTCAGCTGGGTCTGCCGGGCCTGCTCGGCGACCATGCCGGCGGCGGCGGTGTAGAGGCCACGGATCATCGGCCGGGTCATCGGCCGTCGTCGATCTCCCCCTCAAGTCCGTGGACGAACGGCCGATGACCGGGTCGACCGTCCGGCGAATCCGTATCGGTCCCGACGCCGCGGGACCACCCCCGACCCCCATGATCAGCGACCTCCGCACCACCGAACGCCTCGGACCCGTGGATCCCCGCATGGGGCTTCCTCCGGTCCGCGACCGGGAGCCGCACGCCGTGCCCGACGACCGGGACGCCCTGCACGGCCCGTCGTTCGACGGCATCCCCGCGACCCCGCCGGCCGAGGTGCTGGCCGACATCGACGCCGCCTTCGACCGGCTGCACGAGATCCGCTCCCAGGGCCTCGAGCTGCGCTACGACGTCGGCGACGGCATGCGGATCCGGATCGACCTCGTCGACGCGCGCGGCGACGTCGTGCGACGGGTCCCGCCGACCGAGGCGCTCGAGCTCGCCGTGACCGTCGGCCCGGTCCCCGAGGCCGACCCGCACGCCGCGGCGACCGACGTCCTGCACGTGGACCGGGAGGCCTGACATGGCCGGCATCAGCTTCGGTGGCCTGGCGTCGGGCCTCGACACCGCATCGATCATCTCGAGCCTCATGGGGCTCGAGCGGCAGCCGCGCACGCGGCTCGTCGCCGAGCAGTCGGCGCAGCAGACGAGCAAGACCGCCATCCAGACGGCGATCACGACGCTCAAGGACCTGCAGTCCGCGGCCCGCGCGCTGTCGGACCCGGCGCTGTTCGGCAACCGTCAGACGGTGACCGTCGCCGACCCGTCGCGGGTGTCGGCGACGATGACCGGCGGCGCGGCGGCCGGCGGCTACGCCGTCCAGGTCGACCAGCTCGCCCGGGCCGCCCAGGCGGGGTACGCGTTCACCGAGCCGGTCGCCGACGGGTCGATCGTCCTGTCCGGCGACGGGTGGTCCGACGAGATCACGTTCGCCGCCGGGACCACCGCCCAGGACATCGTGTCGCGGATCAACGGCGACACGTCGCTCCACGTCGTCGCCGCGGTGTCGGTCGTCGGCGGGCAGGAGCGGCTCACGTTCTCGAGCCGCACCACCGGCGCGGACTCCGGGTTCACCGCCGCGTCGGCCGGCGTGCTGTCGGACGAGACGCTCCGCAGCGGCCTCGACGCGGTCGTCCAGATCGACGGGGTGGAGCACCGGTCGGCGACGAACACGATCGCCGACGCGATCCCGGGCGTCGCGCTGACGATCACCGGGGTGACGGCGACGCCGACGACGGTCAACGTCGGGGTGCCCGGCGTCGACACCGATGCGGCGAAGGGCGCCGCCGAGGCGTTCGTCAAGGCGTACAACTCCGCCGTCGACCTGCTGCGCACGCAGACGGCCAACGATCCGTCCGGGACGAAGGGCGTGCTCGCCGCGGACCGCACGATGATCGCCGTCCTCGACGGGATCCGCGACGCGCTGATCTCGATCGACGGCGGCGGCGCGTCGCTGCCGCTCGAGGCGCTGGGGATCACGAACGGGGCCGCCAGCGGCACCGCGGCGTACTCCCAGGACGCGATCCGGGGACGGATCTCGCTCGACGCCGACAAGCTCGTCGCCGCGCTCACCACCGACCCGGCCGCCGTGCGCGACGCGCTGGGCGGACCCGGCAGCGTGCTGACCGGGCTCGTCGACCGCATCCAGAGCTACACGGGGGCGACGGGGGTCCTCACCGACAGGATCTCGGCCGTCGACCAGACGATCGCGGACCTGGGCCGGCGGATGACCGACCTCGACGCGCGCCTGACCGCCAAGGAGGCGTCGCTCACCGCGCAGTTCGCGCGACTCGAGGTCGCGATGTCGAAGTGGCAGACCCAGAGCTCCTGGTTGAGCGGCCAGATCAACAGCCTGTCCTCGTCCTCGAACTGACCCCGGACGACCGTCCGAGCGCCCTTCAGCTCCCGCCACCCCGACCGATCACCGGAACGTGACCACGTACGCCGCCCCCAACGCCTACCGCGACGGCGCCGTCCTCACGGCGTCGCCGGCCAAGCTCGTCGTCCTGCTCTACGACGGGGCGGGACGGTTCCTCCGTCAGGCCGCCGCCGCCATGGAGGCCGGCGACGCCGTGACCGCGTCCGCCCGCCTGCAGCGCGCCGAGGCGATCATCTCCGAGCTCTACGTCACCCTCGACCACGAGAAGGGTGGCGAGATCGCGGCGCGCCTCGAGGCGATCTACCTCTTCTGGCGCCGCCACCTCGACGCGGCCCGCGTCGAGCAGGATCCGCGCAAGGTGATGCAGGTCGTCGCCCAGGCGGGGGAGCTCCGTGCATCGTTCGCCGCGATCGCCGGTTGAGCCGGCCGGCGCCCTGACCGGGGCGCCGCGCCACGCGCCGCACCCCTACGTGCAGCCGGACCCGCGCCCGCGGCGCGACCGCGAGCCGACGACGCCGTTCGCCCTCCCCGGGCGCGGCCCCGGACGACGCGGCGGGCCCGACGACGCGCCGGCCGGGAACGGTCGGCACGACGCCGCCGGCCCGCACGCCGGCCCCGCGACGGGCGACGGGCCGCTCGGCGCCTACGACGAGCTCCTCGAGCTGACGGTGCGTCAGCTCGCCGCCGTCGACGCCGGGGACCTGGACGACCTGGACGACCTCGCCGGACGGTGGGAGGCGATCGTCCGCGCCCTGCCGGACGTCGCCCCGGCCGCCGCCCGGTCCACGCTCGAGCGCACCGCGGCGCTCCACGACGAGCTGGGCCGACGCCTGGCCGCGTCGCGTCGTGCGCTCGACGACGACCGCGGGCACGTGGGCGCCGGGCGCCGCATGGCCCGCGGGTACGGCGGCGCTCCCGCCGGCGCGGCCCGCATGGACCGCACCGCCTGACGCGCCAGGACGCCGGGCCCCGCTGCCCGCTCCTGCCCGGGTCGGCCGAACGTCCAGCGACCGGTTCAAGGTTGCGGACGGGATGCCGATGAACGGAATGTCCCAAGGATGGGACGGCAACGACGGTCCAGGGACGGATCGCCCCAACGGACCCTCGCTGCCTTGACGCTCATCGATCCCACCCAGCAGGCGCTGCACGCCGCCATCCAGGGCGCAGGCATGCGCCACGAGCTGCTGGCCTCCAACCTCGCCAACGTCAACACGCCCGGCTACCAGCGCCGCGACGTCGACTTCCACGCCGCGCTCCGCGGGGCGATGGCGGCCGGCGAGCCCGGCGCCGCGCGATTCGACCCGGTCACCGAGGCCGGAGCGGTCACCGCCGACGGCAACGGCGTCGACGTCGAGCGGGAGTCGGCCGAGCTGTCCAAGAACGCCCTCGAGCAGCAGGCGCTGGTCACCGTGGCCCGCGTCCGGCTGGAGATCCTGACCCTCGCGATGGGAGCCAACGGCGCATGAGCATCTTCGGCGCGATCGACACCAGCGCCTCGGCGCTCACCGCGTCACGCGTCCAGATGGACGTCACCGCGGAGAACCTCGCCAACGCGCAGACCACCCGCACCGCGGACGGTGGTCCCTACCAGCGCAAGACCGTCGTGCTGCGCCAGGCCGCCGGCGCCGACTTCGGCGCCACCCTCGCCGGCGCGATGGAGCGCGGCGGCGTGTCCGGCGGACGCACCGGCGGCAGCGGCGTCGAGGTCGCCGGCATCACCGAGCACCCGGCCCCGCCGCGCCTCGTCTACGACCCCGGCCATCCCGACGCCAACGCCGAGGGCTACGTCGAGATGCCCGCGGTCGACACCGTCGTCGAGATGGTCGACCTCATCGCCGCGTCGCGCGCCTACGAGGCGAACGTCACCGCGATGCAGGCGTCGAAGCAGATGTTCGCCAAGACCCTGGAGCTCCTCCGATGATCGCCCCGATCGATCCGAGCATGGTCATCGGCGCCGAGGGCGTCATGCCGACTGTCGAGCCGATCACGCCGGTCGACCCCGAGGGCGTCGCCGGCGCCGGTGGCGTCGGCGGGGACGGGGCGTTCGGCAACGTCCTGACGAAGGCGATCGAGGGCCTGGAGGCGACGCAGGGCGCGGCCGCCGAGGGCGCCGCCGCGCTCGCCGCCGGCACCGCCCAGAACGTCGAGCAGGTCGTGATGGCCGTCGAGAAGGCCAAGCTCACGATGCAGATGGCGTCCACGCTGCGCACCCGCGGCGTCGAGGCGCTGACCACGATCATGCACACGCAGATCTGAGGAGCCGACCGTGCCGCTGCCGAAGGTCCTCGCCAACCTCAGCCCCAAGGGCCGCATCGCCGTCGGTGGTGCGATCGCCGGGGTGCTGCTCGTCGCGTTCATCATGTTCTCGCTCGCGTCGCGGCCGTCGTACACGACGATCGTCACCGGCCTGGATCCCGCGCAGACCGGCAAGATGAGCGCCGCCCTCGACGAGAAGGGCGTCGGCTACGAGCTGCAGAACAACGGCACCGCGCTGGCGGTCGAGAAGGCCGACGTCGCCGCCGCCCGGATCGCGCTCGCCGAGGTCGGCGGCCTGTCCGGCGGCAGCATCGAGCCGGGCTTCGAGCTCTTCGACTCGCAGAGCATGGGCACGAGCCAGATGCAGCAGCAGGTGACGTACCAGCGCGCGATGGAGGGCGAGCTGGCCCGCACGATCAACAAGGTCCAGGGCGTGTCCGGCGCGACGGTGCAGCTCGTGCTGCCCGACGCCGACGACGTGCTGCTGTCGGAGGACGCGCCGCCCGCGTCCGCCGCCGTGCTGCTCGGCGGCGCCGACCTGGAGCCGTCCGCGGTGAAGGGGATCGCGAGCCTCGTCGCGTCGAGCGTCAAGTCGCTCAAGCCGAGCAACGTCACGATCACCGACGGCGCCGGCCAGCTGCTGTGGCCCAACGGGTCGTCCGGGGAGGACGGCGCCGGCGGCGCGGTGCTCGCCAAGCAGGCCGCGTCCCAGCGCTACCAGCGGTCGATGGAGTCGAGCCTCACGTCGCTGTTGGCGCAGACCGTCGGGCCCGACAAGGCCCGGGTGCGGGTGAGCGCCGACATCGACGCCGACAAGGCCACCCGCGAGCAGCTCCGCTACGGCCGCCGTCGCGTCGCGCTGAAGGAGAAGACGACCGACGAGGAGATGGAGGGCACCGCCGCGACCGGTGGCACGACCGGCACCGCCGCGAACGTCCCCGGCTACGCCGCCACGGGCGGTGCGAACGGCGGCGGGGACTCGACCTACCGCAACGAGACCGGCGACCGCGAGTTCGGCGCCGACAAGACCGTCACGAAGACCGAGATCGCCGCCGGCGGCGTCACCCGCCAGAGCGTCGCGGTCATGGTGAGCGACGCGGTGCCCGCCGCCCAGGTCCCCGCCATCCGGGACGCCGTCGCCGCGGCCGCCGGGGTCGACACCGACCGTGGCGACCGGCTCACCGTGACCCGGGTGCCGTTCGCGGAGGCCCCGGCCGCCGCGCCCCCGGCCGCGATGATCCCCGGCAACGTCGTCGACTACGTCAAGTGGGTCGCGCTCGCCCTCGGCACCATCGTGTTCCTCGTGCTCATCGGCCGGCACCTGCGCCGCCGCGAGGACGAGGCCCTGGAGTCCGCGGTGTGGTTCGACGAGATCGAGGCGCCGCGCACCCTGCGGGCGCTGGAGGCCGAGCAGCGCACCCAGGCGATGGCGGCGGTCGCGCCGCCCGCCGAGGTGCCGCAGCTCGAGGTCGCGGGATCGCGACGCCGGATCGAGGAGCTCGCCGACAACGAGCCCGAGCGCGTCGCCCAGCAGGTCCGTCACTGGATGTCGGAGGAGTAGACGATGGCCGTGCAGCACGTCGCGTCGTTCGGCGAGGAGTTCGAGACCGTGGACGCCGACCCGTTCGGGGCCGCCGACGGGATCGAGCCGGTCGCCGCGCGACCGCGCCTGGACCTGCCGGGTCGGCGCAAGGCCGCGATCCTCCTCGTGTCGCTCGGGGCCGAGCGCGCGTCGGAGATCCTCAAGCACCTCCGCGACGAGGAGATCGAGGTCCTGTCGCTGGAGATGGCCAAGCTCGGCCAGGTCCCGCCCGACCACGTCGACGGGGTGTTCGACGAGGCCGTCGCGATGGCGATGGCGTTGCAGTCCTACGCCGAGGGCGGCGTCGACTTCGCCCGCGAGGTCCTGGAGCGGTCGCTCGGCGCGGAGCGCGCCGACGAGATCATCGGACGGCTCGCGTCGGTCATCGAGAAGCGGCCGTTCGAGTTCCTGCGCCGCACGCCGCCGGAGCAGGTCGCCGCGTTCCTGCGCGCCGAGTCCCCGCAGACCCGCGCGCTCGTCGTCGCCAACCTCAGCGAGCGGCTCGCCGCCCAGGTCCTCGCCGGCATGGAGCCGGAGGAGCAGGTCGACATCGCCTGGCGGGTCGCGACGATGAGCGAGACGAACCCCGAGGTCGTCAAGCGGATCGAGGCCGTCGTCCGCGGCAAGGTCGCGAGCGTCATCTCGCAGGACTACCAGGCCGCCGGCGGCATCCAGTCGCTCGCCCAGATCCTCAACCACACCGACCGCGGGACGGAGCGCAACGTCCTGGAGGCGCTCGCCGAGTCCGATCCGGCGCTGGCCGAGGAGGTCCGCCGGCTGCTCTTCGTCTTCGAGGACGTCGCCGGGCTCGACGACCGCTCGATCCAGCTCGTGCTGCGCGAGGTCGACCAGCGCGACCTGGCGCTCGCCCTGCGCGGGGTCGACGAGTCGGTCCGCGAGCGGATCCTCGCCAACCTGTCGCAGCGCGCCGCCGAGATGCTCCGCGACGAGATGGAGTTCCAGCCGCCGCAGCTCAAGCGCGTCGTCGAGGAGGCCCAGGGCCGGATCGTCGCGATCGTGCGCCGCCTGGAGGAGTCCGGGGCGCTCGTCCTGGGCCGCGGCGACGGGGACGACGTGGTCTGATGCACGCGTCCGGGGGCCCCACCGAGTTCGCGTTCCCGGCGCTGCGGGCGCCGGAGCCGCCGCCGACCGTCCGCGACCTGGACCGGCTGCTGGGCGACGCCCGCGCCGAGGCCGACGCGATCCGCGCCCAGGCCCGCGAGGCCGGCTGGGCGGAGGGCCACGCCGCCGGTCGGGCCGAGGCGCTGGCCCAGCTCGAGCCGGCCGTCCGGGCGCTCACCGAGGCGCTGCAGGAGGCGTCGCTCGCCGGGGCGCAGCTCGCCGAGTCGCTCGAGCACGAGGCGGTCGAGCTCGCGCTCATGACGGCGGAGAAGGTCGTCGCCGCATCGATCCGCGCCGACCCGGAGCGCGTCCTCGACGTCGTCCGTGGTGCGCTGCGCGGGATCGTCGACCGGCGCCGGATCACGATCCTCGTCAACCCCGCCGACCTGCCGCTGCTGCGCGAGGGGATGGGGGCGCTGCGCGAGGAGCTCGGCGGGATCGAGCAGTGCGACGTGCAGGCCGAGCGGCGCGTCGGCCGCGGCGGGGCCCTGGTCCGGACCGCCGACGGCGAGGTCGACGCCCGGCTGGAGGCGAAGCTCGACCGGGCGGCCGACCTGCTGCGCGAGGCCGCGTCGTGATCGAGCCGTTGCCGTGGGACGACCCGGCGCAGGAGCCGGGGGCGAGCGCCGGACGGCTGGGTCGCTACGCCCGGGCCGTGCGCGACGCCGACCTGGGACGCCGCAACGGGCTCGTCGCCGACGTCATCGGCCTCGTCGTCGAGGCGACGGGGCTCAAGGCCGAGGTCGGCGAGCTCTGCCACGTCCACCCCGAGCGTCGCCGCGGCGGCGGCGGGGCGGTGCCGGCCGAGGTCGTCGGGTTCCGGGCCGGCCGCACGCTGCTCATGCCGTTGGGGGAGCTCACCGGCATCGCGCCCGGGACGACCGTCACCGCCACCGGCCACCCGTTCCGCGTGGCGGTCGGCGACGCGCTGCTCGGCCGGGTCCTCGACGGGCTCGGCGCGCCGCTCGACGGCATGGGCGCCCCGCCCGGTGGATTGCGCTCCACCCAGGCCGCGCCACCCGATCCGTTGAGCCGTCCCCGCATCACCGAGCAGGTCGGCCTGGGGGTGCGGGCGCTCGACGCGCTCGTGCCGTGCGGGCGCGGGCAGCGGCTGGGGATCTTCGCCGGGTCGGGCGTCGGCAAGTCGTCGCTCATGGGCATGATCGCCCGGTCGACGACCGCCGACGTCAACGTCATCGCGCTCGTCGGCGAGCGTGGCCGCGAGGTGCGCGAGTTCGTCGAGCGTGACCTCGGCGACGCGCTGGAGCGGTCGGTCGTCGTCTGCGCCACGTCGGACCAGCCGGCGCTCGTGCGGCTGCGCGCCGCGTACACGGCGACGGCGATCGCGGAGCACTTCCGCGACGAGGGCAAGGACGTCGTCCTCATGATGGACTCGGTGACGCGGTTCGCGATGGCCCAGCGCGAGGTCGGCCTGGCGATCGGCGAGCCGCCCGCCACCCGCGGGTACACGCCGAGCGTGTTCGCCGAGCTGCCGCGCCTGCTGGAGCGCACGGGCACCGCGCCGTCGGGGTCGATCACCGGCCTGTACACCGTGCTCGTCGACGGCGACGACATGAACGAGCCGGTCGCCGACGCGGTCCGGTCGATCCTCGACGGCCACGTCGTGCTGAGCCGCGACCTGGCGCACCGCAACCACTATCCGGCGATCGACGTGCTGCAGAGCGTGTCGCGCCTGACCGGCGAGATCTCCACCGCGGAGGAGCGGTCGGCCGCCGCCCGGGTGCGCGGCCTGATGGCCGACTACCGGGCCCGCGAGGACCTCGTCGCGATCGGCGCGTACCAGGCCGGAAGCGACCCGCGGACCGACGCGGCGATCGCGATGCGCGACCCGATCGAGGCGTTCCTCCGACAGGCCCCCGACGAGCCGTCCACCGTCGCCGACGCGACGAGCGCGCTGCTGGGCCTGGAGGCCCGCGCCGACGCCGCCGTCGGGCCGACCGCGGGGGAGGGGACGGATGACGGGACCGCGGCCGGATCGGGCGGTGTTCCGGGGGCGGTGGGCGTCGCGGCGTCCGCGGTTGGCCCCGGTGGCCCCGGCGCGCCCGGTGGCCCTGCGGCGGTGCCGGCCGTGGCGGGCGTCGCGTAGGGCGGGGCGGGCGTCGCGTAGCGGGGCGGGCGTCGCGTAGGGCGGGGCGGGCGGGTCGGCGAAGCGCGGCGGTGGCGCCCGCCGTGGTGGGCGGGCCGGGGCGGCGAATCCCGGCGGTGGCGCCCGCCGTGGTGGGCGTCGCGTGGGGCTCGGGCGACGCTCAGGTGGATGACCCGACGTCCTGTTGCGGGGTGCTCCACCTGGGCGACGTTCATCGACGGTGAGGTGGATGACCTGCTTTCGCGGATGCGGGTGATCCACGTCAGCGTCGCCCTGCACGAGCGTCATCACCCCGGTGACGCCGCACGCCCACCTGGTCCGTCGACCGGCACGCCCCGACCCGGACCGCCCGTCGACCCGGACCGCCGTCGACCCGGACCGCCGTCGACCCCCGGACCGCCCCGCGACCGGCGGCCAGTCGCCAGCCGGCCCTCCGATCGGCACGCCGGGCGGCCGGACCCTGTCGCGCTACCGCGTGCGGATCGGGATCCGGCGCGAGACCTGGGCCTTGGTGTTCGAGATGCGGATGACCGGGCGGCCCTTCGCCGGCGGGGGCACGCGGACGACGGCCGCGTAGGTCTGCGTCGCGGGCTTGACCCGCACGACGACGGACTTGCCGGGCGTGAAGACCTGCCGGGTGCGGATCACGCGCCTGCCGTTGACGTTCACGCGGACCTGGACGGCCTTCACGCGACCCTCGGTCACCCGGACGGACTTGAGCCCCGGGGCGGAGCCCTGGACGGCGACCTGCTTCTTGCCGTCCACGACGGCCACCTTGGCGGTGCCGGTCGGGGCCTTCACCGCCGCGCCGTCATCCGCGGGCTTGGCCTCCTTGACCGGGGCGGGGTGCACCATCACCTTGTGCGGGCAGGCGGCGAAGCCCGGGTTCGTCGCCCACTCCGGCGCCGTCTCGGGATCGCGGTTGCCGAAGAGCTGCGTCCAGTACGGGTGCTCCTGCTTCGACGTCTTGTTCGACGCCTTGCCCCACGCGACTCCGACGCCGAGCTGGGTCACCCGCTCGTTGAGGATGTTCTGGCAGTGGCCGATGCTCTTCATGAAGCCCTCGACGACCTTGTACGGCGTTTCCGGGGTCTCGTAGATGTTCTCCGCCAGGACCGGGTGCGCCCAGCCCGCGACCGCGGTGTAACCGGCGCGCTGGGCGCGGTCGGCGAACGAGACGCCGTGCCCGGCGCTCGCGGGCGCGTAGTGGCTGCAGAACCGCAGGCGGGCCATGTCGGACGAGTGCCACTGGGCGGCGGTCTCGAGCTGGGCGTCGTGGGTGAACGCCGGCAGGTCGCGGGCGGTCCGCTCGACGTTCGTGATGCAGAGGACGGCGGCGCGGACGCGGTTCTCGAGGCCCTTGCCGGGCGCGTACTCGAGGTTGGCGTCGGCGCACGGCGCGGTCGCTGCTGATGATGCCGCGGGAGGCGCGGCGATCGCAGGCGCCCCCGCCGGACCGACGCGGCTACCGCACGACCCGCAGCTTGACGCTGCGCGTGACGGTCCGGCCGCCGACCTTCAGGCGGACCTTGACCGTGTGCGTGCCCAGGCGGGCCTTGCGGCCGATCCGCAGCCGCGCGGTGAGCGTGCGGGCCTGCCCGGCCCGGAGCGCCGCGAGCTTGAGGTTGCGCCGGCCCGAGGCCTTCAGCCGCTTGGGCGCCGTGACGCGCGCCGTGGAGCGCGCGACGCGAGCGGTCGTGCCGTTACGGGCCGTGAAGGAGATCCGCACGAGCCGCCCGCGGCGCACCCGGGTGGTGGCGGCGCGCTTGGCCGAGAACGTGAACGTGCCGTCCCGGCCGGCCGGGCCCTGCGGTCCGGCGGGTCCCTGGGGCCCGGCGGGGCCGCCCGGTCCCTGCGGCCCGACCGGCCCGGCGGGGCCGACGGCGCCCGTCGCGCCCGTGGCGCCCTGAGGTCCCGCCGCGCCGGCGTCGCCCTGCGGACCGGTGGCGCCGTCCTGCCCGTCCTGCCCGGGCGCGCCGTCCTGCCCGTCCTGCCCGTCCTGCGCCGCGGGCACCGCGATCGCGGCGCGCGACGCGGCGACCTGGAGCGCGTCGTCGCCGGCGGCGAGGACGGCGCAGGTGACGCGCCGGCCCTGATCGGCGGCGGTCAGCGTGTACGTGGCGTCGGTCGCGCCGGCGATGGCCTCGCCGTCGCGGAGCCACTGACGGGTGAACGACGTCGCGTCGTCCCACGTGCCGTCGGTGCAGGTCAGCGTCCGGCCGACGACCGCGTCGCCGGTGAGCCGGGGCCGGCTGCGGTTCGTCGGGGCGGGCAGGGTCACGAGCCGGCGCAGGTCGGCGTGGCCGATGTGGCCGCCGCCGTCGCGCGATCCGCTCGCCGCCCACAGCTCGCCGCCGGGCCGCAGCGCGAGCGACGTCATGTCGGTGCCGGACCGGCTCGCCGACACCGGGATCGTCGCCAGCGTCCGGCGGCCGGTGATCGTCGTGCCGTCGGCCGACGGCGACAGGCGCTCGACGGTGGCGGTCGAGATGTTCTTGTTCGGGTTGGCGCGGACGGTCAGCAGGTCCCCGTCGCCGGCGAGCGCCAGGTCGAGGATGCGATCCGACGACCCGGCCGCGACGACGTCGTCGATCGACGTGAACGTCCCGGTCGCGACGTCGAGCCGGTGCAGGCGCCGGCCGGCCGTGCCGCCGGTGCCGCCGACCGACACCCAGACCGTCGCGCCGTCGGGGCTCACGACGACGCCCGAGGGCTCCTGGTCGTTCGGCACGTCGTGCGCCTGCACGAGCGCGCCGGTCGCGTCGAGGCGCGCGAGCTCGAACCCGTTCCCGCCGCCGACGACCCACCAGCCGCCGCCGGGCGCGGGGGCGACGTCCTGGAGGATCTGCGTCGACAGGTCGACCCCGCCGGGGGTCGTGCCCGTGACCGGGACGACCTGGCTCAGCGGCGCGTAGCCGCGCCCGCCGAGCGTCACCCGCAGGATCCGGGCGGGGACGGTCGCGTCGACGGTGTCCAGCGTGTCGGCGTCGAGGCCTGCGCCGAGGCCGCGGACGTCGAAGTACGGGGTGCTCGTGCCGCGCGGGATGAGCCGGTCGGCGGGGAGCGTCGACGGGTCGACGAACCGGTGGAGGGTGAAGAACGCGATGTCGCCCTGCGTGTTGACCGTGTCCTCGTTGGCGACGACGACGAACCGGCGGCCGGCGTGGGCCTTGATCCCCTCGGGCGCCTCGCCGGTGGGCACGTGGCTGATGAGGCGCGGCGACCGCGGGAAGGTGATGTCCCACGTCGACAGCGACTCGCTGCGCTCGCCGAGGACGAGCAGGTACTCCTTGCCGTCGATCGTCACGACGTCCATGCCCTCGGGCTCGGAGCCCTTGTCGCCGGGCGCGTTGCGCTCGTCGCCGAGGAACCCGTGGTCGGCGGCGGCCCGCTCGAACGCGGTGCCGATGTGGGACACGACCGACCCGTCGGCGGGGTCGTGGATCGAGAAGTCGCGGGTGCCGCCGACGTTCCCGTCCTCGCCCTCGTTGGCGAGGGCGACGAGCGTGCCGCCGGCCACCCACTTGACGGTGTCGGGCTGGCGCTCGCGGGTGATCTGCGTGAGGAAGTCGAACCGGATCGGGAAGTCGCCCTCGTCGCTGTCGTCCTGCACGTCGGCGCCGAACGTCGAGCTGCCGACGTCCTTCAGGTCGCCGTCGGCCAGGGGCGTCGCGATCGGGTGCGTGTGGAGGTTGAAGATCGCGATCCGGTTGGCCTCCTGGATCGACCCGACGACGTCGCCGGCGTCGTTGACGTCGACGAACTCCGGCTGGGCCTGCTCGCCCTCGGCGGCGAGGAACGCCGGTGGGAGCGCGACGAGGTCGAACGTCCAGTTCGCCGGGTCGGCGTCGGACAGGTCCCCGCGGACGAAGCCGGGCACGCCGCCCGGCGACGGGTTGGCGGCGGTGACCGGCTGGCCGAACTCGCGGTCGTTCTCGACGGCGATGACCATGCCGGTGCCGTCGGGGCTCACGGCGACCGAGTCGGGGACCTCCAGGAGCGCGTCCTGGCCGGGCGTGCCGGTGGGGGCGCCGGCGATCCCGGTGACCGGGTCCGCGTCGTCGAAGAGGACGGTGCGGACGTGGCTCAGGTCGTCGGCGCGGAGGATGACGAATCCGTCGACCGGGTCGACGGTCGCGTCGGTGGCCGGGTCGTAGACCTCGTCGTCGGCGGGGTCGACGTTGTCGTTCTTCGCGTTGAACGGGGCGATGACGAACTCGTCGCGGACGATCGCCACCGACGTCGGGCCCGGCTCGGCGTTCGCGACGGCGACGCCGAAGGCCGCCGGGTCGGGGTTCTCCAGCTCGAGCTCGTCGCCGGTCCCGTTCCCCAGGTCGACGCCGATCGCCGGGTCGTCGAGGTCGACGACGCGCGTGCGCTTCGGCGCGTCCAGGTCCGACAGGTCGTAGCGGACGATGCCCTTGCCCTGGGTGGCGACGAGGAACCGGCCGTCCTGCGACACGTCGACGATCTCGTTGGGCGCGTCGCCGAACCGCTCGCCGTGCGTCAGGTCGAGCGTCGCGCCGGCGGCGGTCGGCGCGGCGGCGAGCGCGGCGGCGGCCGTCGCGGTCGCCAGCAGCGCGGGGGTCCGGCGACGTGACGTGGAGGACGGGGAGGCGTGACGGCGGGTCATGGTCGGCGGGCGACGCTATGCGCGCCGTCGAGCGGTGCCCAGAGGCGTTATCGGGTTGGACACGGCTCGGTCACACGGCGTTCACCGTCGGAGCGGTGGATCGCCGACCGGACGGGTGTGCGAGGGGGACGTCAAGAACCGGTGCGGCCCGCCGATGACGGGCGCGACACGTTGACGGCGACCGGTCCGTCACGACCGACCCGATCCGCCCGATCCGGCGACCGAGGAGAGCATCCGTGCGCACCATGACCCGCAACGGCGCAGGCCGCGAGAACGGCTACGCCACCGCGTCCCCGACCGTTCCCGTCACGACTCGCGAGCCGGTGGACATCGACACCGCCGGCCGGCAGGCGACCGTCAGCGACCCGCGCTGGAACGCGCTCGCGGCGTTCACCCTCATCAACGACGAGGACCTGCGCCTGCTCAGCTCGCTCGACGGCGTCGCGGACCTCGCCCAGGCGGTGCGCGTGTCGTTCTACGACCACATCCTCCAGCAGCCGGAGCTCAAGGAGATCATCGAGCGCAACTCGAGCGTCGAGCGGCTGGGCCAGACGCTCGTCGTGTACTTCGAGTCGGTCTTCAGCGGCCGCTTCGACGACGCGCGGATGAACGGGATCGTCCGGATCGGCGTCGTCCACGACCGGATCGATCTGCCGATCATGTCCTACATCGGGGCGATCCTCCGGATCGACCGGGTCGTCATCCCGTGGATGCTGCAGCAGATCGGCGACGATCCGGAGCGGTTCGCGCGGACGATGATGGCGTACCGCAAGGTCGTCACCGCCGACATCTCGGTCGTCACCCAGGTGTTCATCGACGAGCGCGACAAGACCGTGCAGCTCGTCGAGCAGCTCGAGGCGCAGACCGAGCGGCTGGCGGAGCAGCAGCGCGAGATCTCGACGGTGTCGGAGATGCTCGCCGCGGCGGCCGAGGAGTCGCACGCGTCCGCCGCGGAGCTGTCGGGGATCTCGACCGACATCGCCGAGAAGGCCACCGGGGCCAACGACCTCATGTCGCAGGGCGTCGAGCTGGCCCGCAGTGGCGACGAGGTCGTCGGCGGGACCGAGCAGGCCGTCACCGACATGCGCGCGTCGGTCGACGAGATCTCCGCGCAGCTCGGGGCGCTCGCCACGCAGTCCGAGGAGATCACCGAGATCGTCGGCGGGATCCGCCAGATCGCCGACCAGACCAACCTGCTGGCGCTCAACGCGGCGATCGAGGCGGCGCGCGCCAACGAGCACGGCCGCGGGTTCGCGGTCGTCGCGGACGAGGTCCGCAAGCTCGCCGACCGCACCCGCGAGGCGCTGCAGGACATCACCGCGCTGAACAAGAACTCGATCGACGCGATCGGCGCGGTGTCGACCGCGGTGGCGTCGACGACCGACCGGGTCGGCACCGTCGCCGAGCAGGCCGACGAGACGCGCAGCAGCTTCGGCGCGATCGGCGGGGCGGTCAACACGACCGCGTCGGCGCTCGGCGAGATCACCGAGGGCGTCGACACGGTGTCGCGCTCCGCGCAGGAGCTCACCGGGGTGTCCGAGCAGGTCGCCCAGACCGCCGAGCAGCTCGGCCGGCTCGCCGAGTCGCTCGCGGAGTCGGTGACCGCGGCCCGCGAGACCGTCGCGTCCGCCCGCCGGAGCTGATCGGACGTCCGTCCACCGCCCCTGACGACCCGGCCAGCCGCGCCGACCACCGGACCGTGACCGCCCGCTTCAGGTTCCGCCTGGATCCCGTCCGCACCGTGAGGGTGCGGGCCGAGGAGTCCGCCCAGGCCTCCCTGGCCGACGCCCTGCGCGCCGAGCAGGAGGCCGAGGCGCGCCTGGCGGCCGCCGACGCCCGGGCCGTCGCGGCCCGTCGCGCCGCGGCCGACGCCCGGCGCGCCGGGGGGCTCGGCGGCGCGGAGCTGCGGGCCCAGGAGGCGTGGATCGGCCGGACGACGTCCGAGATCGGGATGCGGTCGCTCGAGGTCGACCGGCTGCGGACCGACACCCACGCCCGCCGTGAGGTGCTCGCCGACGCGTCCCGCGACCGCCAGGTCCTCGACCGGCTGCGCGACCGCCGCGAGCGCGCGCACCGCGCCGAGCAGGAGCGACTCGAGCAGCAGCGCCTCGACGAGATCGCCCTCGTCCTGCACTCCCGGAGGGCGGCATGAGCGTCGCCGCGATCGACGCCCGCGTCGGCGAGATCCAGCAGATGCTCGCCCAGCTGCGGGCGGTGCAGGACCCGACGGCGGCCGCACCGGTGGCGACGACCACGTCGACGACGACCGCCACGACGCCGTTCGCGGCGGCGCTCGCCGGGGCCCGGGGCCAGATCGCCGCGGGCGCGTCGACCGCCACCGCGTCGCCGTACGCGTCCACCACCGGCGTGCTCGCCGGCTCCGCCGCCGGCGCCGCGTTCGTCCCGCCGGCCGAGGCCGGCGCCTACGGCCCGATGATCGTCGAGGCGGCGCAGCGCCACGGGATCGACCCGCGCGTCTTCACCGAGCTCGTCCGGCAGGAGTCCGGGTTCGACCCGAACGTCACGAGCTCCGCCGGAGCCCGCGGCCTGACGCAGCTCATGCCCGGCACCGCGGCCGGCCTGGGGGTCACCGACCCGACCGATCCGGCCCAGGCCCTCGACGGCGGCGCCCGCTACCTGCGTCAGCAGCTCGACCGCTACGACGGCGACTACGTCAAGGCGCTCGCCGCCTACAACGCCGGTCCCGGCGCCGTCGACCGGTTCGGCGGGGTGCCGCCGTACGCCGAGACCCAGCACTACGTCCGCACGATCACGACGAAGGCGGGGATCGCATGAGCGCCCCGGCGCTGCCCGTCGTGCGGGCCCAGGACGTCCGTCCCGCCGCCCGCCAGTCGGGGCGTCCCGACGCCGGCGCCGCCGGACGGTTCGAGGAGCTGTTGCGCGACGCGGCCCGCGACGACGACCGGTCGACGCGGCCCGAAGCGGCCGACCGTGGCGATGCGCCGCTCGTCCAGGAGCCGTCGTCGGTGGCCGCCTCCGCCGGCGCCCCGGTGGCGATCCCGGTGGGGAGCGTCGACCCCGCGACCACGTCGATCCCGACGGCGCCGTCCGGCGGAGTGGCCGGGACGCCCGACCCGGCCGGTGGCGCGGCGGCCACCACCCCGGTCGTGGACGCCGGCGCCGACGTGACGGGCGCGCAGGGCGGACCGACGACCGGGCCGGACGCGCGCTCGACGGCTGTGGGCGCCGCCATCCCCGGCACGATCGGGACGGGCTCGACCGCGGCGCCCGCGACCGTGCCGTCCACGACCGATGGCGTCGCGACGCCGTCGACGGCGGTGGGCCCGAACGGCCCGTCGACCTCCGCGGGAGCGCCCGTCGCAGGCGCGTCCGTCGCGACGCCGGCCGACGGCGCCCCGTCGACGCAGCCCGGCACGGCCTCGACCGGCACCGCCTCGACCGGCGTGGCCCCGATCGGGTCGACCCCGACCGACGCCGACGGCCCGATCACCGGAGCGCCCGGCTCCACCGGCACGCCGACGCCCGGCGTCGACGCCGAGGCCGGCGCCACCGCCGGGACGACCCCTGCGCGTCCGGTCGCCGACGGCCGGGCCACGCCCGACGTCGCCGTCGCGAGCGCGGGCACGGGCCCCACGTCCGGCTCCACGCCCGTCGACCCGGCGAGCACGACCGGCGCTCCCGCGTCGACGCCGGAGACGACGACCGCGACGACCGGCGACGCCGGCGCCGACGCGCACGGCGACCAGGGCTCGCGTCCCGACGCGCTCGTCCGCGCGGCGGCCGTCGCCGCGACCACGACGACGGTCGACGCCGCCCCGACCACCGCGATCGGCGCGACCCCGGCCATCGGCGCCGCCGCGACCGCCGGGGCGTCGGGGGCCGACGCGGCCGCCACCGCCCGGATGCTCAGCACGACCGCGGTCGCGCTGCAGCTGCTCGCCGGCCGCGGGGCGACCCTCGCCCAGATCAGCCTGCGGCCCGCCGCGCTCGGCGGCATCGAGGTGCGCCTGCGGCACGTCGCCGGCGGGGGGATCGAGGCGACGCTGCTCGCCGACCAGGCCGACACCGCCCGCTCGCTGCAGCAGGCGGGGAACGAGCTGCGGCGGATGCTCGAGGCGCAGGGCGTCGACCTGCTGCGGCTCGACGTCGACGCCCGCGCCGCCGGCGATCCCGACGCCCGCCGCGACGGCGGCGACTCCGCACGCCCGTCCGGAGCGGCCCCGACCGGCGCCGCCGGAGCCGGGCCCGTCGACACGTCGACCACCGCCTCCACCGTCCACCTCCTGCTGCCCGACGGCGCGACCGTCGACGTGCTCGCCTGACCCGAGGAGCCCATGACCGGCATCACCAACACCACCGTCGGCGCCGCGACGACGCCGACCGTCGGGACCACCGGCGCCGCCGCCGGGTCGACCGGGTCGGCCGCGACGTCGGCGCTCGGCAAGGACGACTTCCTGCGGCTCATGGTCACGCAGCTCAAGCGCCAGGACCCGATGAACCCCGTCGACGACACGCAGTTCCTCGCGCAGATGGCGCAGTTCTCGTCGCTCGAGCAGCTCACGAACCTCAACGAGCTCGCCGCGTCGCAGCTCGGGGCCACCGCGACGGGGCAGGCCCTGTCGCTCGTCGGCCGCGAGGTGACCTACACCGCCGCCGACGGCACCGTCACGAACGGGACCGTCGAGGGCGTCCACTTCGACGGCGGCGTGCCGCTGTTGACGATCTCCGGCGTCGCCGGGATCTCCCCGTCCGTCGTCAGCGCCGTGCGCGCCGAGGGCAGCACCACCACCACCACCCCGTCCGTCACCGAGGAGTGATCCGATGATCCGCGGCATGTACAGCGCCATCAGTGGCCTGAAGTCCCACCAGACGATGCTCGACGTCACCGCCAACAACCTGGCGAACGTCAACACCGTCGGCTACAAGGCGTCGCGCGTGACCTTCGCCGACTCGCTCTCGCAGCAGGTGCGCGGCGCGGCCGGCCCGACCGCCGAGACCGGCGGCAGCAACGCCGCGCAGGTCGGCCTGGGCGTGCGGGTCGCGTCGATCGACAACCTCGTCGGCACGAGCGCCACCCAGATGACCGGCAACCCGCTCGACGTCGCGCTGCAGGGCGACGGCTGGTTCTCGGTCGTGCGCGCCGACCCGACCGCGGCGGTGCCCGGCAACGGGTCGTGGCAGTTCACCCGCGCCGGCGCGATGAACGTCACCGCCGACGGGTACGTCACGACGACCGACGGCCTGTACGTCCTGGGCTTCCCGTCGCAGGCGCCGCCCGCGTCGGGCCCCGACACCGCCGCCGGCGCCGGGTTCCTGCAGCTGCCGGCCGGCGCGTCCGACCTGGCGGTCGGCGCCGACGGCTCGGTGAGCTACGTCGACAACTCCGGCGGCCCGCTCGACGGCACCCGCCAGACCGCCGGGTACCTGGCGGTGAGCCGGTTCTCCAACACCGCCGGCCTGGAGCGCAACGGCGGCAGCCTCTGGTCGGCCACGGTGAACTCCGGGCCGCCCGTCACCGACACCCCCGGCGTCAACGGCAACGGCGCGCTGATCTCGGGCGCCCTGGAGATGAGCAACGTCGACCTCGCCAGCGAGTTCACCACGATGATCTCGGCCCAGCGCGGGTTCCAGGCGAACTCGCGGGTGATCACCGTCGCCGACGACATGCTGCAGGAAGTCGTCAACATGAAGCGGTGAGCGTGCCGTGATCGCCCTGCACCGGCTGGGACGCGAGTCCCGGCCGTTCCTGCTCAACTGCGACCTGGTGGTGACCGTCGAGGCGACGCCCGACACGATCATCACCCTGACGACCGGCGACCGGCTCACCGTCGTCGAGACCCCCACCGAGGTCCGCTCGGCCATCGGCCGCTGGCGGGCGGGGATCCTCAATGCGGCCGGCGCCGGCACGGGCCGGGGCGACCTGCGGCCGGCGACCGTCGGCGGGCTGTAGGGGACGGCGGCCGGACCGTCAGCCCGCGAGCGTGGCGACGAGGTCGGCGGCCGGCACGAGCCGGTCGATCGCGCCGACCCCCTGCCCGGCGTAGAGCGCCGACGCCCGCAGGATCCGGTCGCCACCACCGCCCTCCAGCGGCGGGCCGGGGGTGAGCACCGGCAGCCACGGCCGCTGCACCCTGGGGTAGACGGCCATGAGCGACAGCGGCAGCGCGCCGCCGATCGGGGCGCTCACCCGGCTCAGGATCCGCACCGCGCGCGGCCCGCGCTCGTCGATCGCGCACCAGCGGTCGACGGCGGCGTTGCGCAGCACCCGGTGCCGCATCGGCCAGCCGAACCCGAAGAGCAGCGTGTCGACGGTGTCGCGCCCGTCGATCAGCGCCCGCTTGTAGCCCGGGTGCGCCCGCGACTCCGGGGTGGCGAGGAACCGCGTGCCGACGACGACGGCGTCCGCGCCCGCGTCGAGCAGGCGGCGGACGTCGGCGGCCTCGTTCACTCCGCCGGCGGCGAGCACCGGAACGGGGGAGGGCAGCGCGGCGCGGACGTCGGCCAGCGCCGCGTCGACCGGTCGCCTGGCGTAGGTGTGCCCGCCCGCCTCGGTGCCCTGCACGATCACCCCGTCGGCCCCGATGCGGAGCGCGCGACGGGCCTCGTCGACCGTTCCGACCTGCTGCAGCACCTCGATCCCGGCGTCACGCAGCGCGGTGACGATCGGTCCGGAGAGCCCGCCGTGCAGGACGACGACCCGCATCCGGTGGGCGATGCACGCCGCGACGTGGGCGGGGCGCACGAACGGCAGCAGGAGGTTCGCCGCCAGCGGCGCTTCCCCGGCCAGGTCGCGGGCGGAGCGCAGCTCGGGACCGAACGCCGGGGCCGGCATGATCCCGACGGTGCCGAGCCCACCGGCCGCCGACACGGCCCCGGCCAGCGGCGCGGTCGCCAGGCCACCACCCATCCCCGCCTGGACGATCGGCCGCTCCAGCCCGATCCGCTCGCTCCACGTTCCCATCCCGGTCCCTCCGCTCGTCGTTCCCGCCATGCTCGGTCGCGACGGGCCCCGCGTCAACCGGCGACCGGCCGCCCCGAGCGGTGGTACGTGCGCGGGACGCGGCGCGAGATGCCACAGACGATCTCGTAGTTGATCGTGTCGGTCCGCGCGGCGAGCTCCTCGGCGGTGATCCGCTCGTCGCCCTGACGGCCGATGAGGACCACCGGGTCGCCGGCCCGGTCGGCGGCGTCGGCGCCCAGGTCGGTCCCGCAGCTGTCCATCGACACGGTGCCCGCCAGCGGCACGCGCCGGCCGCCGACGAGGACGTCGGCGACCGGGTCGACCCGCGACGACGCCCGTCGCACCCCGTCGGCGTAGCCGATCCCCACGGTGCCGATCGTCGTCGGACGGTCGGCGACGAACCGGCGGCCGTAGCCGACCGCCCCGCCGACCGGGCACGGCTTGACCGCGGCCAGGCGGGCGGTCCAGGTCAGCGCGGGCCGTAGGCCTTGGTCGTCCGGGTCGCGGTGGAAGGGGTCCAGGCCGTACACGGCGATCCCGACGCGGACCATGTCGAGGTGCGCGTCGGGTCGGGTGAGCGTCGCGGCGCTGTTGGCGGCGTGCAGCGTGATCCCGGGGTGCGCGTCGCGCAGCCGCCGTCCCAGCTCGACGAACCGCTCGAGCTGCGCGTCGGTCGTCGGGTCGTCCGGGTCGTCGGCGCACGCCAGGTGGGTCATCGCCCCGACGAGCTCCAGGCCCGGCGCTCCGGCGATCCGGTCGGCCAGCCGCAGCAGCCGGTCCGCGTCGGGATCGCCCAGCCGGCCCATCCCGCTGTCGTGCTTGAGGTGCAGCGCGGCCGGGCGGCCGGTCCGCTGGATCGCGGCGACCGCGTCCTCGTGCCAGACGACGATCTGCGCGTCGGCGTCGAGCACGGCGTCGATCTCGTCGCGGGCCTGGAGCGGACCGAGGACGATCAGCGGTGCGGTGATCCCCCCGGCGCGGATCGCGGTGGCCTCGGCGGCGGTGACGACGGCGAGCCGGTCGGCGCCGGCGGCCACCGCCGCACGGCCGACGGCGACCGCGCCGTGCCCGTACCCGTCGGCCTTGACCACGGCGCACAGCTCGGTCCCGGCCCCCAGGTGCGAGCGCAGCAGGCGCACGTTGGCCTCGACGGCGTCCAGGTCGATCGACGCGAGGGTCCGGTCCACGGGCGGCATCGTCCGGGAACGGTACGCGCCCCGCCCGCCGGAGCGGTCGTGCCCGCCCGCCGCACGGCCACGCCCACGCGCCCACCGAACGTCCAGGCCAACCTGGACGCTCTGAAGATTCCGGGTGGACGGCCGATCAACGGAGCGATGAAGGCGTCCACCGGCATCGGAATCGGCATCGCGCTAGCCGCCATCCTCGGCGGGGCGATGGTCGAGGGCACGTCCCTCGGGACGCTGCTCAACATCCCCGCGATCCTCATCGTCATCGGGGGCACCATCGGCGCCACGATGGCCGCGGTCGGGATGGAGACGACCAAGGCGATGCCCGGGCTCTTCAAGCGGGCGCTCAACGCCGACCCGCCCGACCTGGCCGGTCGCGCCGAGCAGATCGTCGGGTTCGCCGACAAGGCGCGCCGCGAGGGCCTGCTGGCGCTCGAGGGCGACGTCCGCGAGATCGAGGACCCGTTCTCCCGCAAGGGGATGCAGCTCGTCGTCGACGGCACCGACCCCGGTGCGCTGCGCGACGTCATGGAGTCCGAGATCGACGCGATGGCCGCGCGGCACCACGTCGGCGCCGACGCGTACGACAAGGCCGGCGGGTTCGCCCCGACGATCGGGATCATGGGCGCGGTCCTCGGGCTCATGCACGCCCTGGGCTACCTCGACCAGCCGTCGATGCTCGGCACCGCGATCGCGTCCGCGTTCGTCGCGACGCTCCTCGGCGTCGGCATCGCCAACGTCGTCCTGCTGCCCGTCGGCAGCCGCCTCAAGGCGCTCTCGGCGGAGGAGCAGACGCTGCGCGAGCTCACCCTCGAGGGGGTCATGGCGATCCAGGCGGGCGAGAACCCGCGGATCATCGCCGAGCGGCTCGACGCCCTGGTGCCCCCGTCGCAGCGGCGCTCGTCCGACGACGACGCGTCGGCCCCGACCCCGATCGACGCCGCCCCGAGTCGGCGCGCGGCATGAGCTCGCGCCGGTCGCGGCGCGGCCGGCACGGAGCGGCCGCACCCGAGAACCACGAGCGGTGGCTCCTGACGTACGCCGACATGATCACGCTGCTCATGGCGTTGTTCATCGTCATGTTCGCGGTGTCGGTCGTCGACCAGAAGAAGTTCGACGAGGTCGCCCGCTCGCTGCAGCAGGCGTTCTCGGGCAAGGTCATGGAGGGCGGCGGGTCGATCCGGCCCAACGGCAACGGCGACGACGACGGCGCGACGACCCCGGTCGCCGCGGTCGCGGCGATCGCGCCGCTCGTCCCGGTCATCGCGCCCGAGAAGGACCTGCCGCGCGAGACCGCCGCCAAGCGCGCCGCGCGTCGCGAGGAGCAGGAGCTCGCCGCGCTCAAGCGGCGCATCGACGCGTGGATCGACCGCCGTGGCCTGGGCCGGCGAGTCGAGACCGCCCTGGAGCGCCGCGGGCTCGTCATCCGCGTCATCACCGACGACGTCCTCTTCCCGTCCGGGTCGGCCACGCTCTCGAGCGACGGCCGGGCGCTGCTCGACGACATCGCCGGGGTGCTGCGGCTCGACAGCCGCCACCCGATCGCCGTCGAGGGCCACACCGACGCGGTGCCGATCTCGACCGCGCGGTTCGCCAGCAACTGGGAGCTGTCGGCCGGTCGCGCGACGGAGGTCGTGCGTCACCTCGTCGGACGGTCGATCGCCGCGTCGCGGTTCTCGGCCACCGGGTACGGCGAGCAGCGGCCCCGCGCGAACAACGCGACCGACGTGGGCCGCCGGGCCAACCGTCGCGTCGAGATCGCCCTGACCCGGCTCGAGACCCCCACGCCCTGACCGTCGCCCCGCCACCCCGAGACCCACCACGCCATGAAGAACAAGCGCCTCATCGTCATCGTCGTCGCGGTCCTCGTCGTCGCGGCCGGCGCGTACAAGTTCGTGCTCGCCGCCCCGGCGGAGACCCACGGCAAGGTCGACGGCACGGTGTTCGTGCTGCCGAAGGAGTTCCTCGTCAACCTCGACGACGGCCGCTACGCCAAGGTCAACGTCGCCCTCGTCCTGGGCAAGGACCCGTTGGCGAAGGCCGGGCACGGCACCCCGCCGGACGGGTACGGCGGGATGGAGGAGGAGGCCGTCGTCCGTGACGTCGTCGTCGACGCGCTCGGCGACCAGAGCGCCGAGACGCTGAGCTCGACCGCGGGACGGGAGCGCGTCAAGCGCGTGCTGCGCCGCGAGCTGAACAAGGCCACCGACATCGACGTCCGGGACGTGCTCTTCCCCGACGTCACCGTCCAGTAGGAGACACGATGCAGACCACCGACTGGACCGCGGACACCGAGCTGGGCGGCGACGCCGCCGGGCCCGCGGCCTACGACGACCTGGCGCGCCTGCACGGCGTGCCGGTCGAGCTGGCCGTCGAGATCGGCCGCACGACGATGACCCTCGGCCAGGCGCTGCAGCTCGGGCCCGGGTCGATCGTGGAGCTGCGCCGCCTGGCCGGCGAGCCGGTCGACCTGCTCGCCGGGGGACGCGCGATCGCCCGCGGCGAGGTCGTCGTCGTCGACGGCGAGTTCGGGCTGCGGATCACCGAGATGGTCGTCGACGGCGACGCCCGTCCGGCCCCGGCCGACGACGCGCCCCCGACCGCCGAGGCCGACGCGTCCGCCGGTCCGACGCCGTTCGGCGCGGTCGACGTCGGCGCCCCCGATCACCCGTCCGCCCCGTCTCAAGCCCCGGCCCCGCAAGCCGATGACATCGACTGACCGATAGGGAGCGTCCAGATGTCCGCCAACCACGTCCAGCAACTCGTCGCCTTCACGCTCGGTGCGGAGGAGTACGCCCTCCCGATCGACGAGGTGCAGGAGATCATCCGCTACACGCCGCCGCGATCCGTCGCCGCGACCGACGACGCCGTCCGTGGGGTCATCGCGCTGCGCGGCAAGATCGTCCCGGTCCACGACCTGGACCGCCAGCTCGGCCTGCCGTCCCGGGACGGCGAGCCGACGAAGATCGTCATGGTCGAGTCCGCCGGCGGCCACGTCGGGATCGTCGTCGACGACGTCACCGAGGTGCTGACCGTCGACGCGTCGCAGATCGAGCCGGCGCCGATGTCGGCCGCCGCGGTCGCCGGGATCGCCCAGGTCGGCGATCGACTCGTCGTCGTGCTCGACACCGCCGCGCTGTTCGGCGACGTCGCCGACGCGCCCCACGACGCGGTCGCGACGCCGGTCAACGGCAGCGCCGCCAACGTCGACGGCGTGGCCGTCGGGGCGGCGGCGTAGCGCCGATGCCCGCCGGGGCCCCCATCCGCGTCGTCCTCGCCGACGACTCCGGGTTCATGCGCGCGCTCGTCGGGCGCGCGCTGGAGGACGCCGGGTTCGACGTCGTCGGACGGGCCCGCGACGGGGCCGAGGCGCTGACGCTCTGCGCCGAGCACCGCCCGGACGTCCTGACGCTCGACATGGCGATGCCGGGCCTCGGCGGCCTGGACGTCCTGGCCCGGATCGGTCGCGACGGGGTGCCGGCGCTGCCGGTCGTCGTCGTGTCGGCGTTCTCGCCGGCCGACGGGGCCCGCGCCGTCGACGCGCTCACGGCCGGCGCGTTCGACCTCGTCCTCAAGCCCGGCGGCAGCACGCCGCTGACGGAGTTCGCCGACGAGCTCGCCGCCAAGGTCCGGGCCGCGGCCGCCAGCGGCTCCCGGTCGGGCCGGCCCACCGCCCGTCGTGCCGTCCGCGCGGCGGCCCGCCCGCGCGACCACGGGCCGTCGCGCGCCCCGTCGACGCCGACGACGACGCGCCCGTCCGGCACGGACCGGCCGACCGCCGTCGACCGCCCGGCGTCGCACCGTGGCGACGGCCCGCTGCTCGTCGTCGCGTCGTCGACCGGGGGCCCGCGCGCCCTCGCCACCCTCATCCCCGCGCTCCCGGCCCGGATCGGTCGCGGCGCGGTCGTCGTCCAGCACATGCCGCCCGGGTTCACGTCGTCGCTGGCGGAGCGGCTCGACCGCGCGTCACGGCCCGAGGTCCGCGAGGCCGCCGACGGCGACCGACTCGACCCCGGCCGGGTCCTCATCGCCCCCGGCGGCCGGCACCTGCGGTTCGACCGCGACGACGTCGCGCGCCTGGCCGACGACGCGCCGATCGGCGGGCTGCGGCCCCGGGCCGACCTGACGATCGCCGACCTCGCCCGCCGACACCGCTCCGACCTGCTCCTCGTCGTGCTGACCGGCATGGGCCGCGACGGCGCCGAGGGCGCCGCCGAGGTCCGCCGGCACGGCGGCACGGTGTGGTCGGAGGCCGAGGAGACCTGTGCGGTGTACGGCATGCCCCGTGCCGTCGCCGAGGCCGGGCTCAGCGACCGGGTGCTCCCGATCGACGAGCTCGCCACCGCCGTCGCGGCCGCCGTGGAGCGGCCCGCCCTGATCGGAGCCCGCCGATGAGCACCATCGTCCCCGTCGACGACTACGTGACGTTCTGCGAGGGCGTCGCCCGCCTGTGCGGCCTCGACCTGTCGCGGTACAAGCGCAACCAGATGGAGCGCCGGATCCGGACCCAGGCCGAGCGCCGCGGGTTCACCGACCTGGACGACTACCTGCTGCAGCTGCGCCGCGACCCGCAGGAGCTCGACCGGTTCCTCGACCGGGTGACGATCAACGTGTCGTCGCTGTGGCGCAGCCCGGAGCAGTGGACCCGGATCGCGGACGACCTGGCCCCGCGCCTGGCGACCGCCGGCCGGATCCGGATCTGGAGCGCCGGCTGCTCGATCGGCGCCGAGGCGTACACCGCCGCCGCGGTCGTCCGCGACGCCGTCCCGAACGTGCGGGTCGAGGTGCTGGGCACCGACATCGACCGGCGGGTGCTCGACGCGGCCCGTGCCGGCGGGCCGTTCGCCGACACCGCCGCCCAGGCCGCGCCCCGCGACGCCCTGGAGCGGCACTTCGACCGCTCCGACGAGGGCTGGACCGCCAACGCCGCGCTGCGTCGCGGGGTGCGGTTCGAGCCGGCCGACCTGCTCACGTCGCCGGTGCGACGGGCGGCGTTCGACCTCATCCTCTGCCGCAACACCGTCATCTACTTCAACGCGGCCGACCGGGACGCGGTCCACGCCCGGCTGGCCCAGGCGCTGCGACCCGGCGGCTACCTCGTCATCGGGCCGACCGAGCGCGTCGCCGATCCGACCGCGATCGGCCTGACCACCGACGGACCGTTCGTCTACCGCCGCGACTAGGAGCCGATCGTGGACGCCGCCGACTACCTGCCGATGTTCCTCGCGGAGGCGCGTGAGCACCTCCAGGAGCTGAACCTCGCGATCGTGCGCCTGGAGGGCGGCGACGCCCGGTCCGGCGAGACGCTCGAGGAGATCTTCCGCGCCGCGCACTCGCTCAAGGGCATGAGCGCGACGATGGGGTTCTCGGCGATGGCGGCGCTCACGCACGAGATGGAGGCGGTGATGGAGCCGCTGCGCGGCGCCGACGCCGCCGTCGGCCGTCGCCTCGTCGACGCGCTGCTCGCCGGCCTCGACGCGCTCGAGCGGGCGGTCGACGCGATCGACGCCGACGGCGCGGAGCGCCTCGACGTCGACCCGCTCGTCGCGGCGCTGCGGGCCGCGGTCGACGCCGACGACGCCCCGGCCGCGACCGGCGCGACGGACGCGACGGACGATGTGGCCGACGACGTCGCTCCCACCGCGGATCTCGCGCTCGCTCCCGATCCCGACGCGGCCGCCGGTGGCCCCGCCGCCGCCGACGACGACGTGCCCGCCGCGGTCCTGGCCCTCGCCGGCGACCGTCCGGTGGTGCGGATCACCGCGACCCTCGCCGACGACTGCGCGATGCCGGGCGTGCGCGCGTTCATGGTGCTGGCGGTGTGCGAGGACCTCGGCGACGTCGTCCACAGCACCCCGGCGAGCGATGCCGCCGAGGGGTTCGCCGGTCCCGACATCGTCGCCTGGGTCGTCGGCGACGAGGCGCCGTCGGTCGACGTCGTCCGGGCGACGGTCGGCGGGGTCGGGGACGTCGCCGACGTCGACGTCTGGTTCGTCCCGCCGGTCGCCGCGTCGCCGTCCGTCGACGGTCCCGTCGAGCGGGCGCCCGACGCCGAGCCGACGGTCGCGGCGGCCGGTCGCGCCACCGCCACCAACGGCACCCGGCGGGCGTCGAGCGTCCGCGTCGACGCCGACCGGCTCGACCAGCTCATGCACGGCATGGGCGAGCTCGTCGTGCACCGCACGCGCCTGGAGGCGCTGCTGTCCGGGGACGAGCGGTCCGAGGTCCGCGACGGCCTGCAGGACCTGCAGCGCTCGTCGCAGGCCCTGCACCAGCTCGTCATGCAGGTGCGGATGATCCCCGTCGACGCGGTGTTCATGCGGTTCCCGCGACTGGTGCGCGACCTGGCGTCGCGGCTCGACAAGCGCGTCGACCTGCAGCTCGTCGGCCGCGACACCGAGCTCGACCGCACCGTCGTCGACGCGCTCGGCGACCCGCTCGTCCACCTCGTCCGCAACGCCCTGGACCACGGCCTGGAGGACGCCGACGAGCGGACCGCCGCGGGCAAGGACCCGGTCGGCACGCTGACGATCGCCGCCCGCCAGTCCTCGGGTCAGGTCGTCATCTCGGTCGCCGACGACGGCCGCGGGATCGACCCGGCGACGGTCGCCGCCCGGGCCGTCGACCGCGGGCTCATCCCCGCCGAGCAGGCCGCCGAGATCGACGCCCGCCGGGCCGTCGAGCTGCTCTTCGCACCGGGGTTCTCCACCGTCGAGGAGGCGAGCGACATCTCGGGCCGCGGGGTCGGGATGGACGCGGTCCGCACGAGCATCCGCGGGCTCGGCGGCGAGGTGTCGGTGCGCTCCACCCCCGGGGCGGGCACGACGACCGAGGTGCGGCTGCCGCTGACCCTCGCGATCACGTCCGGGCTGCTCGTCGACGTCGCCGGCCAGCCGTACGCGGTGCCGCTCGACCGGGTCGAGCGGATCGTGCGGCTGGAGGACGAGAACGTCCGCTCCGCGGTCGGCCGTCCGGTGCTCGTGCAGCGCGAGGGCGCGCTGTCGCTGCTCGACGGGCCGACCGTCCTGGGCGAGGTCGGCCGCGGCCCGGTCGAAACCCCGTTCGCGTTGATCCTCCGCGGCCACGACCGTGCGGTCGCCCTGGCGGTCAGCCGCCTCGACGGGCAGCGCGAGCTCGTCACCCGCCCGATGCCGTCGGCGGTGGCGCGCAACGCCCCGGTCGCCGGGGGCGCGGTGCTCGCCGGGGGCGAGATCGCCCTCGTCGTCGACGTCGACCAGCTCACCGCCGACGCGGACGCGCCGGCCCCGGCCGTTCCCGGCCCGACCACCATCACCCCGATCACGGGCCGACCGCCCGTTGCCGCCTGAGGAGCATCCGATGAGCGTCCCCGTGTACACCGAGCTGCAGCGCGACGCGCTCGGCGAGCTCGCCAACGTCGGCTGTGGTCAGGCCGGCACCGCGCTGGGCACGATGCTCGCCCGGACGGTCGAGCTCACCGTGCCGACGGTCCGGGTGCTCGACCTGGCGGACGCCGTCGACGCGCTCGGCCCGCCCGAGGACGAGGTGACGGCGGTGGTGCTGCCGACCACCGGCGACCTCGAGGCGTCGGTGCTGCTGCTCTTCGACGGGACCGACGTCGCACGGTTGAGCGTGATGCTCGGGGTCGACCCGGACGACGTCGAGATGGCCCGGTCGGCGGTCGGCGAGATCGGCAACATCATCGGCACGTCGTACCTCAACGCGATCGTCGCGATGAGCGGCGGCGCGTCGGAGCCGGAGCCGCCGGTGACGATGACCGACATGCGCGCGGCGCTCGTGTCGACCGCGCTCGCCGCCGGTCCCGCCGGCGCGTACGACGCGGCGATCCTCGTCGACTGCCGGCTGTCGGTGGAGGGCGAGGAGTGCTCGCTCGTGTTCGTCCTGCTCGCCGGCGCGGACGACATCGACCGCCTGCTGGCCCGCATCGGCCTCGGCCGGGAGGCCTGAGGTGCCCGACACGATGGTCCGGATGGGGGAGCTGGCGGTGTCGGGCCGCCCCGACGACGCGCTGGCCGCGATCGGCCTGGGCTCCTGCATCGGCCTCGTGCTGCTCGACGGCTCGCACCCGCGGGTCGGCCTGGCGCACGTCGTGCTGCCCGACTCGTCCGCCCACCGTGGCGATCCGTCCGGCCCGCCGCCCGGCAAGTTCGCCGACACCGCGGTCCCGGCCCTCGTCGACGCGCTCATCGCGTCCGGCGCCCGCCGGTCGCGGCTCGGCGCGGTCCTCGTCGGCGGGGCGGCGATGTTCGCGCTGCGGCCCGACCGCACCGGCCAGGACGTCGGGCGTCGCAACGTCGAGGCGGTCCGGCGCGCGCTGCAGGAGCGGGCGATCCCGGTGCTCGCGGCCGACACCGGCGGGTCGACCGGTCGCACGCTGCGGGTCCATCCGGGTGGCGCGGTCGTCGTCCGGATGGCGGGCGCGGGGGAGCGGGTGCTCCTCGACCCGGCCCGTGACGCGGCGCCGACCACGACCCGCGCCCCGCGGCCCGCGGCGGTGCTGCGCGCGGTGACGATCCCCACGACCGGAAGGGTGGCGACGGCATGAGCGACGTGTTGAGCCAGGAGGCGGTGTCGGCGCTCGTCGACGCCGCCCGCAGCGGGGCGCTCGGCGACGGCGAGTCGCACGGTCGCCGGCAGCGGCGGATGCGGCGGGTGGACTTCACCCGGCCGACGAAGTTCAGCGGCGACCAGCAGCGCCGGATCCACCGGACGCTCGACGCGTTCTGCCGGTCCGCCGGCACCCGGCTGTCGGCGGAGCTGCGCACCCCGGCCGAGCTCGAGGTCATCGACATCGACCAGCTCGCGTGGTCGATGGCCCACGGCGGCCTGCCGCGCGACGCGATCTCCGCCACCCTCGACGTCGGTCCCGGTCGGCTGCTGCTCGCCGCCGAGCAGGGGTTCCTCCTCGCCGGGCTCGAGCGGCTCCTCGGCGGCGCGGACCGCACCGGGGCGCCCGCCCGGCGCCTGGGCGACATCGACTGGGCGCTGTGCGGCCTGCTCTTCGAGCTGCTGCTCACCCAGCTCGCCCCGGTGTGGGACGACCTGTGCGGCCAGGCGATGCACCTGGACCGCCTGGAGCCGGCGGCCGAGACCGCCAACCTCGCGTCGGTCAGCGAGCCGACGATGGCGATCACGATGGAGGTGCGGTTCCTCAAGCGCAGCACGACGATGGTGCTGCTGCTGCCGTACGCCGCGATCGCCCCGGTCGCCGACGCGCTCGGCGGCGCCGTGCACGGGGCGGGTGGCGACGACGGTATCGCCGACGAGGCCGACGCCGCGGTGCGCGGGGTGGCGGTGACGGTCCGGGCCGAGGTCGCCCGGGTGCGCCGCACGATCGGCGACGTCGCGGCGCTGCGGCCCGGTGACGTCATCCGCCTGGACGCCCCGGTCGACGACGGCATCCGGGTGTACGCCGACCAGACCCCGGTGTTCCGGGGCCGGCCGGGTCGCCTGGCGGCCCGCCGTGCGGTGCAGGTCGAGTCGCGAGCGGAGGATCCGTCGTGAGGGCCACCGATCGCGTGTTGCGCGAGCTCGGCATGTCGACCGCCGAGGCGGCCGCCGCCGCGCTGGAGGTCTACGTGCCCGAAGGCGTCGTCGTCGGCGACCCCGAGATCCTCGACACCGACGCCCACCCGTTGACGGGGGTGGCCTTCCCCGCGGTCGCGACCGCGGTCCAGTACGTCGACGGGGTGACGGGCGGCAACGTCTTCGTCACCACCCCGGCGGGGGCGCGCCGCCTGGCGCTCGCGATGCTCGGCGCGGACCCGGCCGACGAGCTCGATCACCTCGAGCTCGACGAGATGGAGGCGTCCGCGGTCGGCGAGGCGATGAACCAGATGATGGCGGCCGCCGCCGCGGCGACGAGCCGCGTGCTGGGCACCGAGGTCGAGATCGGCCCGCCCGACACCCTGTCGCTCGAGTCGCCGCTCGACGCGGACGGCCGCTACGAGCTGGCGCCGTTCGTCACCGGCACCCCGATCTCGGTGCTCGGTGAGCCGGGCCGCCTGGTGCAGCTCGTCCCCAACGCGTTCGTCGTGCGGATGACCCGTGCGCTGGAGGACCAGGGCGCCCAGATCGACACGGCCGCCGAGGGCGCCGACGACACGGCCCCGGTCGCCGCCGGTGACGCGCTGCGCGAGGTCGGCGTCGACGTGTGGGTCGAGCTGGGCCGCACGACGATGCCCGCCGGCGAGCTCGTCGCGGTCCCGTCCGGCGGCGTCATCGCGCTGGACCGGATGGCCGACGACCCGGTCGACCTGTACGCGGGCGGCCTGCGGATCGGCACCGGTCGGCTCGTCGTCGTCGACGGCAGCGAGTGGGCGGTGCGGATCGAGTCGCTCACCGGTGTGCCGGACGAACCGTCGGCCGACCTTCCGACCCCTTCAACCACCACCACAGGAGGCACATGATGGCCCGGGTACTCGTCGTGGACGACGCGGCGTTCATGCGCAGGATGATCAGCGACGTGCTGACCAAGGGCGGACACGAGGTGGCCGGCGAGGCCGCCGACGGCGTCGCCGCGGTCGCCGCCTACCAGGAGGTGCGTCCCGAGCTGGTGACCCTCGACATCACGATGCCCGAGAAGGACGGCCTGGACGCCCTGCGCGAGATCATCGCCCTGGACCCCTCCGCCCGCGTGGTCATGTGCTCGGCCCTGGGTCAGGAGTCCCGGGTCATCGAGTCGGTCAAGCTCGGCGCCCGCGACTTCGTCGTCAAGCCCTTCAAGCCCGAGCAGGTCCTGGCGGCGGTGGACAAGGCGTTGGCCTGAAGACCGACCCGCACCAGCGGGGCGAGCGCCACGGATGAGGTTGATCGATGGGTCGATCGTCCCGGCCGATGGGGCAACCGACGCTGGCGAACGATGTGGTCGATCGGCGGTCTCTTGGCGGATCGCCGATCTGTCTTCTCGGGGTTGCATCGGTGTGTCGATCGCTGATATGAAGGAGGCATCGTTTGGCCCTGACGCTCCGCGTATCCGGTTGTTCACCCGGGGTGGCGCTGTGGATTGAGCGTGCGCTTGCGTTGTCGTCGCAGTGCCGGTTTCGCAGAGACACCAGAACGGAGTGGTAGGGCATGCGCGAACGGCGTCGCTGGTTGGCGTTGTTGATCGTCACCTCGACGGCGGCGATGGTCTCAGGTGGTGTGGCGCTGGGGCAGTCCGTCGCCCCCTCGCCGTCAGGTTCTCGCGCGGGCTTGGATGAGCCACCATCAGTACAGCCGGAGTTTGCGCAGCGGTTGGGCGTGGCGAAGGAGGCGTGGGGGCGGAAGCGTTGGCCGAAGGCGCCGAAGCTGCCGCAGCGGCAGTCGGATGTGTCGCGTCCGTCGAGGGCGGAGTTGCAGGCGTCGCACGAGCGGTGGGCGGGCCGGCAGGGTCCGGCGACGGTGCGGCGGTTGGTGGGCCGGGCCGCTCCGGCGTTGGTCGATCCTCAGCCAACGGTCCCGCCGGTCGCGGATGTCGACCAGGTCCTTTCGGGGACGGCGCTGGCGTTGAAGAGCGGCAAAGAGGGACCGGGCGGCGCCGTGATCTCGAATAGCCCTTTGGCCGTGCCGCTGGATCCACCGGCGGTGGGCGGGACGCCCGATGAGCGTGTGGCGAAGGACGCGGACCGGCGGTGGCGGGTCGCCGATGCGCGTTGGCGCAAGAGGGCCGACGGGTCGTTGCGGATTCGTCGTGGATTGGCGCCGATCGTGGCGCCGGAGCGGGCGGGGGAGGCGTTTCGGATCGGCCGGTTCCGGTTGCGGCTGGCGCCCGAGGACAGCCAGGCCCGGCCGGTGTTGGACGAGGAGTCTTCGGAGCTCGTGACGTTTCCTTCGGTGGACGCGTCGAGCGCTTCGGGGGAGGGCTCCAGTGATCTGACCGTCCGTGGCCAGCCCGATGGGGTTCGCTGGGCGGTCTTGGTCCGGGAGCCGTCGGCGTCGCGCGTGCACGAGGTCGCCCTGGAGGATCTGCCGGAGGGGTATCGCCTGCGGGTGGTGCCCGGTTCGCGTGGCGAGGTGGTGCTGCTGGACGATGCCGACGGGGTCGCTGCGCAGGTGTCGGCGCCGATCGCGGTCGACGCCGACGGCGAGTCGGTCCCGGTCACCACGAAGGTCGTTGACGGCGATCGGATCCGGTACCGCATCGATCGGGAGTTGTCGGAGGTGAAGTTGCCGTTGACGTTGGATCCTGCGGTGTCGTGGGATCCGGTCAGCTTGTCCTACAACTGGTCGGGTGGTGCGACGAACCGCTTCGCGGGGTGGCGTCGGGCGATCTGGCGGGGCTCGCCGCCGTGGTCGGTGCAGCCGCAGATGGGGCTTGGTGCGCAGAGTGGCTTGTACGTGGCGGGTGCGAACGCGGTGTACGGGCTGACGGGGTACCTGCCCTATGACTACGGGGCGTGGGTGGTGGGATCAGTCGCTTGCGGGGGCGACGCCGGTGCCGGGGTCCAGCGATCCTCCGACGTATCCGCAGGAGCACAAGACGCACTCCGAGCATGCGTTCTGGTACGCCCACGAGACGGAGTACTCGTACGGCATCATCCCGTACCAGATCTATCACGCGTTCGGTAGCCCGACGGCGGCGGTCGGGTTCTGGACGGGGATGGGCGCCACGCCGGCGCATCAGTCCGGCCAGTTCCATCGCGTGAACAGCACGGGCTCGTGGGGCGGCGAGGTGACGGGGGGATATGCGGGGAATCCGAGCGAGACGGCGGTCACGGCACGGAAGATCCGTGGCTACATCGGCTCGAACCGGTGGGGTACCGGGACGAGCACTCATCCGACGGTCGCCACGTCGGGCGTCGCGGGGAACCTGTACGACTTCGGGATGCAGGACGGAAACGCCTACACGGTGTATGAGCGCCCGGCGACGTGGGCGCAGATCCGTCAGGTGAAGCTGTACGCGGCCGACAACGTCGCGCCGGTCTTCACCAGTACGGTGCAGACGCCGCCGTGGCGTGATCCGCGCCAGAGCGTGGTGGCGTCGGCGCGCGACGGTGGGATGGGGGTGCGGCGGCTGCAGTTGCAGACCAGCGGTGGTAGCGAGATCGCGGGCACGACGCATCAGCCGTCCTGTCCGGCGACGGCGCAGGAGTTGTGTCCGTTCACGGTGGCGAACGTGAGCTTTCCGTTGACGAACGTCGCGTCGGGGACGAACGCGCATCGCTTCGCGGTCTTCGACGCGGCGAGCAAGGTCGGCTATCAGGCGGTGACGCTGCGCGTCGACAGGGACAAGCCGGCCGTTCCGGTGCGCCACTCCTCGCAGATGGATGGTGAGGTGCCGCGGTTGGTGCTCCCGACCGGTGGCGATGCCGCGCAGCGCAAGATCCGGGTGCAGACGCAGGACGGCACGTCCGGCGTGAAGTCGGTGAGCGTGAAGGTCGACGGGAACGCGGTGACGGTGGGGCAGCCGTCGTGCAGCGGGCTGAGCTGCCCGTCGTCGTTCATGGTCGAGATCCCCGCGGACGACCTTGCGACGGGGGAGCACGAGGTCGAGGTGACGGTCAACGACCAGGTCGTCGGATCGGGCAACCCGACGATCGATGCGGACCATCGCAACGTCGCCACGGTCAACGTGATGGTCGTGAATCCGACCGGAAGCCCACGTCTCACCGAGCCGGGCCTGGGGTTCGAGGACTGGTGGACCTACGACTCGACCGACACGGGTGCGGGGTCGACGCATCGCGTGAACCTGGCGTCGGGCAACAGCTTGTGGTCGGTGACCCCGGTCTCGAACCCGGGGATCGGCTTCGACACGATGCTGCGCCTGACCTACAACAGCCTCGAGCCGTCCGGGCTGCTACCGGGGCTGCTCGGCGACAACGGCGTGCTCGGCTACGGGGTGGCGGGCCGGGGGTTCTCGGTGCAGCTCGGGTCGATCACGCGGTTGAACGAGCCGCTGTGGTTCGAGGGTGACCTCGGTCCGCTGACCTCGCTGGAGGATGGCACCTATCACGCCGCGGTCCGGCGGATCGTGCTGACCGACGGTGACGGCACCCGGCACGAGTTCACGCGAACGTCGGGCGACGTTGCGTTCACGGCACCCGCCGGGGTACACCTGCACCTGCGGCGCTTCGGTGGGTCGGATCCGGAGCGGTTCTGGGCGGCGACGCGTCCGGACGGGACGACGTTCTTCTTCGACCAGGACGGGTATGCGACCGGGAGCGAGGATCGGCACGAGAATCGGGTCGAGCTCGTCTACCGGCCGTTGCCGACGGCGTTGCCGCCGTTGCCGAGCATCCGGTTGACGGGTTGCGGGTACGCGCTGGTGTGTGATCGTCGTGTGGAGGAGGTCGTGGACGCGGCGGGCCTGAAGCCGGACGGACTCGTCGGGGTGCCGCAGGCCACGCCGCAGGAGGCCGCCACGCATCGGCGCTGGTCGTTGCACTACGACGACGGCAATGGGCCTGACAACGACCCGCTACGACTGATCGAGGTCCGCGATCGCAAGCACATCACCAACGGCGAGGAGACCGAGCGGCGTCGAACCGTCATGAGCTACGACGACAACGGTCGGCTCGACAGGCTGACCGTCGCGGCGAACGGTCCGTCGTCGCAGCAGCGGGAGTGGGAGCTGGGTTGGCAGGGCACCGGGGGTTCCTCGACGCAGTTCCTGAGGTCGGTCAAGGATCCGCTCGACAACGCGACGACCATCAGCTATGAGCAACCGTCGACCGGTCTCGTCACGGGGTTGCTGGGGCCGTTGCTGGGCTGGGTGGGTCTGTTGCAGGACGTGCGGCAGGTGGGCGAGGTCGAGGATCGCGGTGGCCGCTCGCGGACGTTCCGCTACGTCAAGGACCCTGCCCCACCCGCGCCGCAGCACTCCACGACGTGGGTCCGCTCGGCGCGCGATGTGTCGTCCCGGTTCTCGATGGACGAGGCGGGCCGGTTGACGCAGTTGGTGGAGGACCTCCAGGACACGGCTGCGGGCGATACGGGGCTGGATCATCTGATGGTCGGTCTGGAGCAGACGTGGAACGACGATGTCAACGCGGTCGCGTCGCTGACGCGCGGCGTGCAGGGCCAGGCCGAGCCCTACGACTACGGCGAGGCGACGACGACGAAGTACGACTGGGGCCCGCTGGGCCAGTTGCGGTGCGAGACGGAGCAGGGCGGCTCTCTGGCGTCGCCGTCTGGTCCGTCGCGCCGTCAGGTATGGAAGTACGCGGTGCACACCGGCCCGACCACGCTTGGCGGCACCGGAAGCCCGAATACCGATCAGCCCGGCGACAACGACGACTGCGACGACGACAAGGTCGAGAGCGGCGGCGGGTGGGTCTACGACGGCCGTCTGGAGCGCGACCGCGAGGGCAAGGCCAGCATCTACGACTACGGCGATGGCGCGGGCTTGGCGAAGGGTCGGCTGGCGCGGGTGCAGTTGCCTGGCGGAGCTGAGCGGCAGTTCGACCATGACGGGCGTGGGCTGCTGACCGCGGAGCGGGTGCGGTTGTGGGACCAGGATCAGCCGGAGTGGGCGGACGGTGACGCGCCGGCCGGTCCGGAGTGCGAGCGCACCCCGGGGGAGCTGGACGATGGGGAGCCCAACTGCGTCGAGCGGTCCTACGGCCAGATGGACGGCAACGGTGATCCGCGGATGCGCACCGATGAGCGCGGCAAGGTGTGGGGACAGATCTTCGACGATGTCGGCAACCTGCTGCGCCTCGCGGACCCGCGCGCCAACAGCGCGGACATCGCGAACCCTGCCGCTGGTGACGCGTTGGGCGATCAGACCGATCCGGCCGGATGGCTGGTCGGCGGAAGTCGCGAGTCGGTGCGCAAGAACGGTCCGGCGTTCGTGGCGCGGTTTGCCTATGACGCGCTGGACCGGCAGGTGCTGGCGGTCACGCCGAAGCGCTCCGCGGGGGCCGAGAGCGACACCGAGGATCGGTTTAGGCCGACGGCGACGACGCTCGATCTCAACGACAACGAGAAGGCCGTCCGTGACGAGGCAGGGAAGTTGACGACCCGGTCGTTCACCGCGACCGATCAGCTCGAGGTCGAGACCGAGCCCGAGGCGGCGCATCACGTAGAGCCGACCGGGAGCGGGGGTGATGCGTGGGCGCTCGGCGGGCTGCGCTCGCCCGTCACTCGGTTTGCCTACGATCCCGACGACAATCTCTTGCGGCGCAAGGATCCCGTGCCGTCCGGCGATCAGGGGATCGGTGTCGCGGGGCGTCGCTCGTTGTGGACCTACGACCGTCTCGGTCGTCCAGTGGTGCAGGTCCGTGAGGGCGCCGACGGGAGCGATGCGCAGCGCAAGACGATCTCTCGGGCCTACGATGCCCGCGACAACGTGCGGGGAGAGGTGGACGCGAGGACGAATGGCGACGTTGACGATGTCGAGGTCGCGATCGCCAATGCGGCCGATCGCGACAAGTTGCGGTTCGAGTACGAGTTCGATGCATTCGATCGACGGATCACCCAGATCGAGAACCCGCGGACGCCGGCCTTGGGTGATGGGACTGATGTCAACCGCGTCACGCGGTGGACGTTTGACAACGAGGACCGCGAGACCACCGAGAGGTCGCCGGCGGGTCGGTTGACCAAGCGGCACTACGATGGCCGAGGAGATCTGATCGGGCTGGAGGAGCCGTTCGATCACACCCCCGGTGCGTCGGAGCCGACCGAGAAGTGGGCTACGACGACGATCCACCGTCGCCGTGATGGCAAGCCAACGGAGATCATCAGTCCTCGCGGGCACTCCTACCCAGACGAGGACGACGATCCGGGCAAGGACGGCGAGGCGTTCCGCACGCGATTCACCTACCACAAGACCGGCGAGCTGCACCGCCGCTGGCTCCCGCAGCTCGAGGACCAGACCGATCAGGACTGGCGCGTCCATTACCAGATCAACGACGTGGGGGATCCTGAGGAGATCCGAGACGCCCGAGGCAAGGTCTTCCAGAACGACTTCTTGGACACGGGCGAGCTGGCGGGAACGCATCGGCCGGGCTGGTGGATCTACGACCCACAGGGTGGCGGCCTGCGGGAGCGGACGCCCGATGACCCCAAGCCGTCGGCGACGGCTGGCGAGCTCGATCGTGATGGTCTGCCGACCGAGCCCGGCCACGGCGACTTCGGCAAGGTCGAGCCACAGGATCTCCCGGAGCTGCTGCCCCTGGCCGGACACACGACGTTCGGCTATGACGACCGCCTCGCGCTGACGACCGTGACGGGCAAGAACGACGCGGGGTCCGGGACCATCACCCAAACGTTGACCTACGACGAGCTCGGACGACTGACCAAGCGCCATGTGCCGCTCCGAGCGGCCGGCACCGTTGATCCGTTCCCCGACGGGGAGGATCCGCCGTCGGCGCTGCCCACGGACGCGGATCTGGAGTGGCAGTACGACGTCCGTGGAAACACTAGAGCGTTCCGTGCGTTGCGTCGTGGGAAGGACGGTGGTGATGCGATCACGTTCTGGGAGTACGACGCGCACGACCGGCTGATCAAGACCACGGAACCGCCGAACTGCCAGGGGACCTGCACGAGACCGGTCACGACGTTCTCCCACGACCGCAACGACAACCGGCTCACCGAGACGCTGCCCTCTGCGACGAACACGCACGGGCTCGACGAAGGAGCGGCTCCGGCGACGGGGGAGCGCGAGACGGCGTACGACGCGGCGGACCGGCCGGAGTGGACGCTGGATGAGTTCGGGGCGCGGACCTCTGCGCGGTACGACCTCGACGACTTGGTGATCAAGTCGTATGCGCCACGCGCGTTTACCGGTGGCGGCACCCTCACCGCTCCTCGTGAGCAGTTCGCCACCGAGTATCGCCATGATGGTGCCGGACGGGTCACGTGGGAGCGACGCGTGGTGCAAACGCCGGTCGCGCAGACGCTGCTGACCGAGACCACCTACGACCGCGAGGGCAATCCTGCGCGGATCGAATCGCCGGGCGCTCGTCCTGCTAGCGGCGCCGGAGAGCCACCGCAGCGGGTCGAGGAGCGCTTGAGCGACGCTCGTGGGTTGGTGTGGAAGCGGACCGTCGGAACCGGTGATGAGCGTTCGACCGCGATCACGGAGTTCGACGGGCAGGGCAACCTGCGCCGAGCGATCAATCCCAAGGGCGTCAACGGGCATGGCCCGGGCGCCGAGCCCATGCACCCCGACGGCGGGGATGCGGAAGGCACCGAGGACTTCACGGCCTTCCACGCAACCGTCGTGCGCTACGACGAGCACCAGTTGGTCACCGGCCGTGCGCTGCCGTGGTTCGACAACGACGCAGGGGATCCCGAGGACGGGATGCCCAACGCGAGCGGGCGGCAGCGTTGGCGCCAGGTCTATGAGCGCAGCGAACGCGGTCTGGTCGAGCGGATCACCGGCGTGTTCAACGCAAAGACCGGCAACGGCGACGCGTTGACCGACACGACGATCACGCGCAACCTGGCAGGCTGGCCGGTCACGTCGACCGACCGCCAGCGCGGCGACGATGGCTCGGGGTGGCAGCAGCGCACCGATCCTCTGCACTACGAGTACGACCAGCACGGCAACCAGATCTGGTGGTCCAGCGACGGACGCAAGCGCCAGGTGCGCCGGTCGTTCTACCCGTCGGGACAGCTGCGCAAGAAGTGCGGACTGCGGTCGGCGGCAGGCGATCAGGAGCAGGTCTACAGCTACCGCTACGACCCCTCCGGTGCGCTGCGGCTCATGGTCGACTGGATGCACCACCAAGAGGTCCCGCCCAGCTCGCCGCAGGCCTGCGCGGAGGGCGAGAACCCGGATGTCCCGGACGGCAACCTCGGACCCAGGCGGACAGCCATCCAGCGCGACAAGGGCGGCCGCCCCCTCCTGATCACCGAGAACTGGAGCGGCGGCAAGGACACCCGCCTGCGATACGTGTCCAAGACCCCGAACCTCGTGGAGTCCGTCCAGACCGACGGTACCGCCGGCAGCGGCGACGGCTACACGGGAGGCACGTCGTCGGTCTACGGCTACGACGAACAGGATCGCAACGTCAGTGTGGACGTCCGTGACGGCGGACAGCTCACCGGTGACGTCGATCGTCGAACGGACCTGCGGTGGTGGCCCTCGGGGGATCGCCACCGCACGCTGAAGCCCGCGGTCGACGATGAGGGTGAGGACCGCACGACCGACACGCGCTTCTACGACAGCCAAGGCAGGATCACCCAACGCGTGGTCGATCCCGCCACGGGCGACACCCGCACGCACGACTACTGGCACGACGTCAACGGGAACCGCACCAAGGACGAGAAGGGCGTCTCCTGGTACAACGCACGAGACCAGCTGACCGAGTGGAAGCGCAAGCGGCCGGGGCACGGACCGGAGAACGACACGTACACCGGCGAAAAGAGCTGGGCGGGCTGGGTCGACGACGGGTCCGGCACGACGGAGCTGCAACCGGCCAAGCACCTGCGGTTCGAAGGCCTGGACGGAGCGGGCCAGCCCCGCAAGATCACCGAGGTCCTGAAGGCACCCCAGCCCGCGGGGCTGGTGACGACGACCATCGTTACCGAGAACCGCTACGTCGGGGATGAGCTCGAGAGCGCCCTGCGACGCACGGTCGGCACCACGCCCGGCGCGACGCCATTCCGTTCGGTGCAGCTGGACTGCTCGTTCTACAACGCGTTCGGGTCGCAGAGCAGCACGTACCGTCAGACGATCGATCCCGATGAGCCCGGAGCGAGCGACCCGGACGAGTGCGGTGATCGCTCCGATCCCGAGGGGCGGTTGGAGAACCGCAACGTGTACGACACGTTCGAGCGTCTCATGGCCGCGCGGGCGCGCAAGCACGACGAGCCTGACGGGTCCGACGTGGGACAGATGCAGGCGACCGAGGTGTTCTGCTACGACGGGTTGGACCGCCGCGATCGGCGTGTCACGAACCTGACCGGCGCTCTGGATCCGGGCGCGGCAAGTGAACCCGAGGACCAGGTCGACCGGGCGCACACGGCGTGCACGACCGGACAGTCCGAGCTCGGAGACGCCAAGGCCTACGACTACAGCTACCTGGCGCTCACCGAGCAGCTCACGCGAGAGAGCCGCGAGGGGAAGGTCCACACCTACGAGTACACGGCCACGGGTGAGCGACTCGGACGGCTGAAGGTCGAGACCACCGGCCGGCAGTGGCGGGCGTATGACACCGATGTGCAGGGCTCGGTCGTCGGTCTTGAGGGCGCGCTGACCGGTGATGTCGCATCGGCGGATCGCTATGACACCGATCCGTTCGGCGCGCCGGTGGTGGACGAGGAGAAGCTCGAGGACGAGGCCGAGGAGAACCCGTTCCGGTTCCAGGGGTTCTACAAGGATCAGCGGACCGGCACCTATGACATGCAGGCCAGGGCGTACCGGCCGGAGACCGGCCGATTCCTGCAGCAGGACCGGTACGAGAATCCCCAGGCCGACCTGACGTTGGCCGCCGACCCGTTGACGTCGAGTCGGTACGCGTTCGTTGCGGGGAATCCCGGGACGAGGGCGGAGTACGACGGGCATTTCCTGCGTGATTGGTGGGAGGAGAAGAAGCGCCAGGCCGGCGACGCTCTCGGCAGGGCCAAGGAGACCGCTGGTCGGATCGCTCGCGATGTGCGGTCCGGGATCCGAACGGGCGTGCAAGAGGCACGTCGGACGGCGAGCACGGTGTCGACGGTGGAGCGGCGGGTGGTCGGCCGGGTGCAGGCGAACCCGCAGCTGGGCGCCGTGGGCGCGACGAGCACCGCTCGGCGTCCCGGTGGGCTGTTCGTCACACGGGTCGCGTTTGAGGGTGGCGGCTCGAAGTCGGTCGAGTGGCGGATGCAGGGCAACGCGATCAAGTTCGGGCAGCAGTCCGCGGAAGGCCCGGACGGGCCGGGCGTGCTCGGGGCGGCCGCCGACGTCTTGAAGCCGTGCACGAACAGCTTGCTGTGTGTGTTGGATGTGATCCCGACACCGGCGAAGCTGCTCAAGAGCGGCAAGCGGGCCACCGACAAGGTGAAGGACGCGGCCACGATCCGGAAGCTGACAGCGCTGCGCAACCGGCCGCTGCAGCTGTGCAGCTTCGGTGCCGCGACGCCGGTCTTGATGGCGGACGGCACGTTGAAGCCCATCAGCGAGGTGCGGATCGGGGATCGTGTCATCACGACCGACCCGAAGACCGGCAAGCAGCGCAAGCGACGCGTGATCGACACCTGGTCGCATCTGGACCGCCTGCGGCTGCTGGACGTCGATGGCGAGATCATCCACGCCACCGCCGGCCACGCGTTCTACAACCAGACCGACCGAGAGTGGCAGGCCGCCCGCGATCTCGACCGCGGCGACCATGTCCTGACCGCGAACGGGACCGCGATCCCGGTGAACGGGCTACGCCATGGCGTCACGTGGACGGGCTGGGCGTACAACCTCACCATCGCCGGCGAGCACAACTACCACGTCGGACAGCACCGCATACTCGCCCACAACGAGAAGTGTGACATCCTTCCTAAGCCCACGGTTAGCGGTGGAAGCAACAAGCTGCAGAACCTTGTCGATAATTTGTACAAGGGCACGACTAATCCGCGACGGGTAGGAAGCGGTACGACGATGGATGCTATCCGTGCCGAACGAATCGGAAGAGGCCCAACGGGGAACAAATGGCACACCACAAAGGGTCGTGAATCGTTGAGGGGCTTGGAGAACTGGCTTCGGCGACATCGGGACGCTCCGCTTCACGATCGGCGCGTCGCCAGGAGCTTGGCCGATGAACTCAGGCAGGTGCTTGGAGGTGGCGGATGAGCGACGCGACCGCAGGGGTTATCCGAGAGCTCGTGACTGAGTACCCGGATCTGTCTGGACTGTTGCGAGAGCACGTCGAAGACAACCACGGCGAGATCCTCCCCCACCTGTTCATGGCAGATGTAGTGCGATGGCTCGCGACTCGCGCTACGTCTGCTCCGAGCCAGTGTCGTGCAATTTTGGACTGGATGGAACGTCGGTTCAACACGGGGCCCGAGGATGTTCGGGGTCTGATCGCGGTAAGCGGCGTCGAGATGATTCCTGATCCAGGTCTGCCTGGATCGGAGCTGCGGGCCTGGTTGGGTCCGTCTTTGCGAAGCGTTGATCCATGGGACCAAACCTGATGCCCTGCCATGAACCCGGAATTTCCGGAGAGACCATGGCAGACGGGCTGTACGCGTTCAGGGGGGTGGGGTGCGCTGCGTGCGGGGCTCGTTTGGGCTCCGCGCGTCAGGTCGCGAGCGGGCTCGGGGCCTGCCTCACTACGACTCCGGCGTGCGTGCTGGCGCCGGTTGCGGGACCGGAGGGAGGCCGGGGTGTGGGAGGAGCTGCACCACCAGATCCTCGTGAAGCTCAACGCGCGGGGCCAGGTCGACTGGAAGGTCGGCGCGGTCGACGGCTCCCATGTCCGCGCGGTTTTGTTTGGGGGCTCCTGACCGGCCCATCCCGGGTGGACGGATCCGACCGCCCCACAACGGCTCTGCCCACTTCGGCAGGCTGGCCGGATCTTGCAGACCCGCGCGTACAGCGCACCGGTCGCGCGCTGCTCCGATCGCCGGAACACGCCGGCGGTGACCTGCGCGAGGAACCCTTCGAGACGATCACGGACCTCGCCCGCAGTACCCACAGGTGGCCCGTCTCGGATTCCCCGGTCTCGGGATCGACAGGACAGATGATGGCGGCAACCATGCCACCCCGTTCGCCGCCCCGCCACGCAACTACCGAAGCACTACTAGATCGGCGGAAGCAACTTCGGCGGATATACCGAAGCCTTGAAGGAGATGATCGACAGATCGCTCGCGAGTTGCTGCGCGATAGTTAGGCGGATTCATGTGGTCGTCGCAACACCTCGAGATGAGGAGCGGCGATGGGCAGGCCTGCGGGATGGATGACGGAGTTGACAGGGCGCTCGGCGATGAAGTCGCCGGGGAAGCCCACGCATCGGCGTGAGGTCGAGCTGCGGTTCTGGCGCTGGATCGCCGAGGGTTGAGCACCGAGGATGCGGCGGAGGCGGTGGGCGTCTCGTCTGCCGCGGGAAGCCGGTGGTTTCGGGAACGTGGCGGGATGGCGACGCTGTTGCGGGATCCCGAGACGTGCCGGTACTTGTGTTTCGCGGAGCGTGAGGAGATCGCGCTGTTGCGGGCCGAGGGGCGCGGGGTCCGGGAGATCGCGCGGGAGATCGGCCGGTCGCCGTCGACGATCTCGCGGGAGCTGCGCCGCAACGCAGCCACCAGAGGCGGCAGGCTGGAGTACCGCGCGTCGGTGGCGCAGTGGAAGGCCGAGCTCGTGGCGCGGCGCCCGAAGATGGCGAAGCTCGCCGCGGACGAGCGGCTGCGGGCGTACGTGCAGGACCGGCTGGCCGGCACGGTACGCCGGCCAGATGGAACGGCGGTGGCGGGCCCGGCGGTCAAGGCATGGAAGGGCCGCAACAAGCCGCGTCGCGGGGACCGTCGGTGGGCGCAGTCGTGGAGTCCGGAGCAGATCTCGGCGAGGCTGAAGGTCGACTTCCCCGATGATCCAACAATGCGGGTCTCGCACGAGGCGATCTACCAAGCGCTGTTCGTGCAGGGCCGCGGCGGCCTGACCCGGGAGCTGACTGCATGTCTGCGGACCGGCCGGGCGCTGCGCGTGCCCCGGGCGCGTGTCGGCCAGCGCGGGAAGGGCTTCATTAGCGACGACGTGCTGATCAGCGAGCGCCCTGCGGAGGTGGCCGATCGTGCGGTGCCGGGGCACTGGGAGGGTGACTTGATCATCGGCACGGGCCGGTCGGCGATCGGCACGCTGGTCGAGCGCGCGAGTCGGTTCACGATGCTGCTGCACCTGCCGCCGCTGCCCGACCGTGACCAGCCGCGCGTGAAGAACGGGCCGGCGGTCACGGGGGCCGGTGCGGAGGCCGTTCGCGCGGCGATCGTCGAGCAGCTCGGCGGGCTGCCCGAGCAGCTGCGTCGGTCGTTGACGTGGGACCAGGGCGCCGAGCTGGCCCAGCACGCCAAGCTCACGATCGACTCCGGTCTGGCGGTGTACTTCTGCGATCCGCAGAGCCCGTGGCAGCGCGGAACGAACGAGAACACCAACGGACTGCTCAGGCAGTACTTCCCGAAGGGCACCGACCTCGCGCGTCACCAAGCCGATGACCTCGCTGCGGTCGCTGACGCGCTCAACAGCCGGCCGCGCAAGACGCTCGGATGGCGGACCCCGGCGGAGGTCCTCGACGAGCACCTCGCCGCGGCGGCCTGACGATTCCGCACGACGACCGGCAGCGCACCAGGCCGCCGGACCCCTCGGGATTGCCCGGCGTGTGGGGGTGCGGCCGCTACGGCTCGCCCTCCGGGCGAACCTCCGCGGCCGCACCCCCACACGGTCCGCTCGGGCTCTACCGTGCAGCTATCACCAATCGGTGTTGCGACGACCCCTTGAGCCCAAGCAAATACACGTCGGGGGACTTCACCCAGGTCCTTGAGGCCCATCACGTGCTCGCGTCGATCGGGAGCGTCGGTGATGCCTATGACAACGCGATGGCGGAATCGTTCGTGGACTCGTTCAAGACCGAGCTGATCAGTGATCGGGTGTGGCGCTCGAAGGCGCAGCTGGAGCTGGCGATCGTGGAGTGGGTCGGCTGGTACAACGAAGCCCGGTTGCACAGCGCGCTTGGCGACATCCCGCCCGTCGAGCACGAACAGGCCCATGCCGAGGCCATGGCGCTCGGCGAGGCCGGCGGCGGTAGCGGCCGGGACTCGCGCTACGCGCTCGCCCCGGCCGCTACCGCCGTCCCGTCCCCTACAGTTCGCAACTGACCCAAACAAAACGGCCTCCACCAAAGCCGGTCCGTCTCATTCGCGAAGCGGTCGGTGCCGGCGGCCTGTGGCGCGTTGAAGGATCGTCCCGCGTCCTTGAAACCAGTCTTGGCCGCACCATCGGTACCGACCTCGCTGGCAACGCAACGAGCCGGATGCGCATCGTGACCGATGACGCCGGTTCCGTGATCACCGCCTACCCGATTCCATGATTGAACTCGCGATTCAACCCGACGACCAAGCGCTGATGGCGGACCTTGAGGAGTCTCCTGTGGGGGCTCCGGCGGCGGCCCTCGAGCAGACCTACTTTGTCGTTCCCACGCGCTTTGCGATCGACGGGAAAGAGCTCTTGGCGTTTCCCGAGGTTTACGACACGTGGCGTCCGCTGCCGCTGCTGGGGTTTGCCCCTCGTCTTCGTGCCGTGGCGACTGCGATGAGCGACGGCGACGCGGCGACGATTTCTCTCATGGACGGCGGGGACCTCATGTTCCGACGCCGTGGCGCGGAGATGGTGATCAGCGCATCGATCACCGGCGATGAGGCGGCGCTGTCGGCCGCGCAGCTTACCGACGCGGCGGTGGGTTTCGCCAATGACGTTTGCACGTACGTGCTGTCGATCGTCCCCGCGATGGCCACACATGGTTCTTGGGGCACATGGTGCGCCGGCGTCACGCTCACTACGGATGGGACTGCTGCACCGTGAGGTGACATCTGATGTGTGGTCCGGGAGGAGCGCCAACGGAAGGATGCGGAGTGTGCGGAGACCGTATCCCCAGGAGCTCCGAGACGACGTGGTCCGGTCACCCGGCCCTCGCTCCCCGCCTACCCGACCAGCGCCCCCCGCACGAAGTCGGTCCACATCGCGACCTGGCTGTCGCCGTGGCCGACGCGACCGTCCAGGGTCCAACGGGCGAGGCCGATGCTCATGTGGACGTTGGACCACGTGTGCCACGGGCAGGATGCGCGGACCTCGCCGTGCATGACGTACCGGTCGCCGTGGTCGTCGACGACGTGCAGCTCGTGCGCGGCCTGACGGCGGCCGTCGCGATCCCACTCGGTGTGGATCCGGGCCTCGCGGATCGCGCGCAACGCGCCGTCGCGCCACACCCAGCCGCGGTTCATCGCGGCCGGCATCGCCTCGTCGGCGGCGAACCGGTCGCGCCACGACGCGGTCGCCACGTCCTCCAGGCCCGTCACGTGGATGCACAGGTCGTCGCCGAAGCTCGCGACGAGCCAATGGATCGCCGACAGGCCCGTCGGATCCTCGGTGCGCGCCTCCGCCCACGAGCGGTCCCGCACCGCATGGCCGGACACCCGGTGCTCCTCGCCACGCAACGTCAACGTGCCGGACGTACGCATCACCTGGTCGAAGTGCTTGTTGGACGGCAGCATCGCCGCCGGCATGATCGCCTCGAGCGTCACGTCGAACGCGTTGCCGCGCGCCGGGTCCGCGTAGCTCATCCGCACCGTGCGCAACGGCTCCAGCACCTGGTAGCGGTACCCGCTCGGGAGCGTGATGTCGTCCAGGTCGCCACCGTCGTCGGTGATCGGGGCGTCCGGGACGAAGTCGCGCATGTCGAAGATCTCCGCCTCGAGCTGGGTGCGCTTGATCCCCTGCCAGCACCACGTGCCGCCACCCAGCAGCCGCATGTTCGGGTGCAGCCACAGGTAGTTCAGGCAGTGGATGTCCGCGTCGGGCACGTTGAATCCGGCGAACACCGTCTCGACGAGCGCCGGATCGGACACCTCTTCGCGGGCGGAGCGGTGGAAGAGCTCGTCCTCCGGCGTCGCCTCACCGAACGAGTCGGCCACCTGGGCGTTCATGAAGTACGACGTGTTCTCGCTCACGACGCGACCATACACGCTGTCTGGTCGCGGGTCGCCGGGATCCGGACGCCCGTCCGGGTCCGACCGCCGGCGCGCACGCCCACCCGCTGCGGCCTGCACGGGGTCGCCCATCCGGCCACTGCCGCTCAACGACGGCCGGGCGCGGCCGATCGACCGGGACGCGGGGACCTCCCGCTCCCCCCGATCCACCGCCTGGAGCCCGCTTCCATGTCGTACCTCCGCAGCCTCCCGATCGCCGTCCGCCTCGGCGTCACCGTCGGCGTCCTCGCGCTCGGGCAGATCATCGTCCTCGTCATCGCGCTGACCGACCTGGGGCACGCCCGCGACGACTTCAACGAGATCGCGGCGGTCCAGGGGCTCGGGCCACGCACCGCCGAGGCGGCCCGCGAGGCCGCCGACCGCACCGGGGCCGAGACGACACCGCTCATCCTCCTCGTGCTCGTCCTCGTCGTCGCCGCGATCGTCGTCACGATCGCGCTGGTGCGGTCGATCACCCGGCCCGTCGCCGAGCTGTCGGATCGACTCGACAGCCTCAACGGGCGGTGCATCACCGGGCTGGGTCAGGGGCTCGACGCGATCGCCCGCGGCGACCTCACCCACTCCACCGAGCCGGTGACCACCCCGGTGCCGATCCGGGCCGACGACGAGCTCGGACGGCTGGGGGAGACCTTCAACCGCATGCTCGCCACCGCCCAGGGCGGCATCGCCTCCTACAACGTGGCGCGCGAGGAGCTCGTGCGCATGATCGGCCAGGTGTCGCAGAGCGCGGGCACCGTGTCCGCCGCGTCGCAGCAGATGGCGTCGACGTCGGAGGAGGCCGGGCGGGCCGTCGGCGAGATTGCCGGGGCGGTCGGCGACGTCGCCCAGGGCGCCGAGCGCCAGTCGCGGATGGTCGACGAGTTCCGTGGCACCCTCGACGAGGCGTCGTCGAGCGTGCAGGCGATGGCCGGTCGCGCGACCGCCGCCGGCGACGTCGCCGCCCGTGCCCAGGAGGTCGTCCGCGAGGGCGTCGGGGCCGCCGAGCAGGCGACCGGCGCCATCCAGGACGTCGCCGCCACGAGCGCGCGCATCACGACCGCCATCCGCGACCTGTCGGCGAAGTCCGAGGAGATCGGCAGCATCGTCGGCACGATCACCGGCATCGCCGGTCAGACCAACCTGCTGGCGCTCAACGCCGCGATCGAGGCGGCCCGCGCCGGCGAGCAGGGCCGCGGGTTCGCGGTCGTCGCCGACGAGGTCCGTCAGCTCGCGGAGGGCAGCCAGGCCGCCGCGGCCGACATCGCCGCCCTCGTCGCCCAGATCCAGGCCGAGACCCAGGCGGTCGTCGGCGTGGTCGAGGCCGGCGCGGAGCAGACCGACGCGAGCGTCGTCACCGTCGAGCAGGCCCGCGCCGCGTTCGTGCGGATCGGCGAGTCGGTGACCGAGATGACCACCGGCATCGACGAGATCGTCCACTCCGCCCAGACCACCGCCGGCGAGACGACCCGTGCCGGCGACCAGGTGCTGGAGATCGGCGCCGTCGCCGAGGCGTCGTCCGCGTCGGCCGAGCAGGTCGCCGCATCGACCCAGCAGACCAGCGCGTCGACGCAGGAGATCGCCGCGTCCGCCCAGGAGCTCGCGGCCACCGCGTCCGAGCTGGAGCGGCTCGTCAGCCGCTTCACCCTGCAGGCGGCCTGACCGGCGTCGGAGGAGCCGCGGCGGCCCGGACGGGGTCGCCGCGCCTTGTCGATGCGGGACCTCGATGCCAAGGTGCAGGCATGTCGAAGGTCCGCACGACGCTCAAGATCGACGAGGACGTCCTGCGGACGGTGAAGATCCGCGCGGCTCGCACCGGTCGCGGCGTTAGCGAGATCATCGAGGCGTCGTTGCGGCGCGACCTCGGCCTGGGCGTCATCGAGGACATCTGGGCGCACAACGACATGGGGGAGGACGACGCCATGACGGTGGCGCTCGAGGCGCAGGCGGCGGCCCGGCGGGGCGCCGCCCGCTGACGGGCGAGGGGGGGCGGCCGCGACCGGACGACCACCCCATCGCCGCCGTGGGGAACGGCGATCTGGACGTTCGATCGACCACCCGTCCATCCACGTCCAACTCTCGGACGGACCGGCCGATCAACGGGGCAGCGGCGCCGATCGGCCCACCACCCGGCCGGCGCCTCCCTCACCGTCATGCGTCACCTCTCCGTCACCACCGACGGCGCGCATCCGTGCGTCCGCCGTCCCGTCACGCCCGGCGCGCTGCGCGACCGGGCGTCAGCCGTCCTGCTCGCGGTCGCCGCGATCCTCACCGTCCAGCTACTGCTGCCGGTCCTCGCGCTCGCCCAGGACGACGACAAGGACAAGGCCACGGGGGAGAAGACCCCGATCGACCTCGGCGACGGGGTCGACGCGCCACCGGCCGACGTCGGCGGCGGCAGCATCGCCCGCGTCATCGCCGGGCTGTTCGTCGTCGTCGCCGTGATCTACGGCGTCACCTGGGTCCTCAAGCGGATGAAGGGCGCCGGGACCACCGGCGAAGGCCCGCTGCGGACCGTCGCGAGCGTGCCGCTGCAGGGCGGCGGCGCGCTGCACCTCGTCCACGTCGGCGACGAGGTGCTCCTCGTCGGGTCCGGCAGCGACGGGGCCACGACGCTGCGCGGATGGGACCAGGCCGAGGCGCTCGACCTGGGCCTCATCAACCCCGACCGCCCCGTCACGGGCGACGGCGACGGCGGCCCCGGCCCCCGGCCGCGGCCCACGAACGCCGGCGCCGCCGACATGACCGCGCTGCTCGCCGCGCTCGGTCGCCGCTGGCAGGCGCTCCTCGACCGCCTCCGCGAGTGGACGGTGCGCAAGTGACCCTCGACGGCGGCAACGCGATCCAGCTGCTCCTGCTCGTCGGGTCGCTGTCGCTCATCCCGGCGCTGCTCTTCTGCGTCACCGGGTTCACCCGCATCCTCATCGTCCTGGGGTTCGTCCGGGCCGGCCTCGGCACCCAGACCACGCCGCCCAACCAGGTGCTGGTGGGGATGGCGCTCTTCCTCACCCTGTTCGTCATGGGACCGACGTTCGACACGGTTCGCAAGGAGGCCATCCAGCCCGCGATCGCCGGCGAGATCACGACCGCCGAGGCGTACACCCGCGGCGAGGCGCCGATGCGCGAGTTCATGTTCAAGCAGACCCGCACGAGCGACCTGCGGCTGTTCGTGAAGCTCGCGAAGATCGACGCGCCCGAGACGCGCGCCGACATCCCCACCCGGGTGCTCATCCCCGCGTTCATCATCAGCGAGCTGAAGACGGCGTTCCAGATCGGGTTCCTCATCTTCCTGCCGTTCCTCATCATCGACCTCGTCGTGTCAGCGACGTTGATGAGCCTCGGCATGATCATGCTGCCACCGGTCTTCGTCAGCCTGCCGTTCAAGATCCTGCTGTTCGTGCTGGTGGACGGGTGGGCGCTCATCACCAGATCCCTCGTCCAGTCGTTCGGCGCATGAGCCCCGTGCGCGCAGAGGGAGGCGGACGATGAACCAGGACACCGCCGTCTCGATCACGACGTCGGCGATGGAGCTCGCGATCAAGGTCGCCGCTCCGATGCTCGTCGCCGGCCTGCTCGTCGGGGTCCTCGTGTCGATCTTCCAGGCCGTCACCCAGATCCAGGAGCAGAGCCTCCAGTTCATCCCCAAGCTCGCGGTGTCGGCCCTGGTGCTGCTCATCGCCGGTCCGTGGATGCTCGGCCAGATCGTGAGCTGGGCCCACGACCTGTGGGCGTCGATCCCGACCCACATCGGCACGCGATGACGCCGGACGCCCTCGTCCAGCAGGCGATCGGCGTCCAGGTCGCCGGGTTCCTCCTCGTGCTCGCGAGGATCAGCCCGCTCTTCCTCCTGGCCCCGCTGTTCTCGTCGAAGATCATCCCCCGCCGCGTGCGGGGCACGATCGCCGTCGGGCTCACCGTCGGCATCGCCCCGATCGCGCTGCGCGGCGTCGACGTGCCGACCGATGCGGTGGCGTACTTCGAGCTGCTCGTCAAGGAGATCCTCATCGGCACGGCGTTCGCGTACGTGCTCGCCGCGCTGCTCGCGGGCCTGCAGGCCGCCGGCAGCCTCCTCGACCTGCAGATCGGGTTCGCGTTCGGGGCGCTCGTCGACCCGCTCACCGGGCACCAGGGCGCGATCCTCGGTCAGGTGTACGCCCTGTTCGGGGTGGCGATCCTCGTCGTCATCGGTGGTGACGCGGTGATCATCCAGGGACTCGCCCGCACGTTCGACCTCGTGCCGGTCGACGCGTTCCCGCAGCTGCAGCCGATGGTCATGGGCGTCGTGCGCGCGTTCAGCGACGTGCTCGTCGCCGCGATCATGGTCGGCGCCCCGGTGCTGCTCACCCTGCTGCTCACCGACGCCGCGTTCGGGATGGTCTCGCGCGTCGTGCCGCAGATGAACGTCTTCGCGGTCGGGTTCCCGACGAAGGTCATCGTCGGCCTGCTGTTCGTCGCGATCACGCTGCCGTTCGCGGCCGGGTGGTTCGCCGACCGGCTGGCGCCGAGCGTCGCCCAGGCCCTACGGACGCTGAGGGTGGCCGGCTGATGTCGGACTCCGGCGACAAGACCGAGGAGGCGACCCCCAAGCGCAAGCAGGAGGCGCGCGAGAAGGGCCAGGTCGCCCGCTCGACCGACCTCAACGGCGCCGTCGTCCTGCTCGTCGGCACGCTCGTCCTCGGGGCGACGTTCCCGCGGATCTGGGCCGACATGCAGGAGGGGATGCGCAACGGGCTGCTGCTCACCGCGCACGCCGACGACGTCGTGCGGCCCGAGGGCGTCGCGGGCCTCGGCGCCGCCACCGCCCAGCAGGTCTTCTCGATCCTCGCCCCGCTCGCCGTCGGCGTCGTCATCGCGGCGGTCGTCGTCAACCTCGCCCAGGTCGGGATGAAGCCGTCGCCGAAGGCGCTGATCCCGGACTTCAAGAAGCTCGACCCGATCAAGGGCGCGAAGAACGTCTTCGGGATGAACTCGATCGTCGAGGGCGTCAAGTCGCTGGCGAAGATGCTCGTCGTCGGTGGCGTCGTCGCCGCGGTGCTGCTGCCCCGCATCGACGAGGTCGCGGCGCTCACCGGGATCAGCCCGGCGCAGTTCGCCAACGAGCTCGGGCGCAACGCGATGACGATCGCCCGCAACGCCGCGGTCGTCTACCTCGTCATCGGCGCGTTCGACGTCGGCTGGCAGCGTCACCGGCACCGCAAGCAGATGAAGATGAGCCTGTCGGACGTGCGCCGCGAGTTCCGCCAGCAGGAGCTGCCGTCCGAGGTCAAGCAGCAGCAGCGCCAGCGCGCCGCGGAGTCGTCGCGCAACCGGATGATGGCCGCGATCCCGCAGGCCGACGTCGTCGTCACCAACCCGACGCACTTCGCCGTCGCGCTCGCGTACGACCCGGAGAAGTCCGCGCCGACCGTCGTCGCCAAGGGGCAGGACCTCATCGCCCTGCGGATCCGGGCGATCGCCCGCGAGCACGACGTCCAGATCGTGGAGAACAAGCCGCTGGCCCGCGCCCTGCACCGGCAGGTCGAGGTGGGCCACGCGATTCCCGAGGAACTCTTCCAGGCGGTCGCCGAGGTGCTGGCGTTCGTCTACCGCGTCGATCGTCGTCGAAGGGCCCGACTGGCATGAGCAGCACCACGTCACCGACCAAGGCGGGGCCGTCCGGCCCGCTCGGCGCCCTCATGCGCCACACCGACCTGCTCGCCGCGGTCGGGATCGTCGTCGTCGTCGGGATGCTCATCATCCCGCTGCCGCCGCTGCTGCTGGACATGCTCATCACGCTGAACATCGCGATGGCGATCGCGATCGTCGTGGCGACGCTCTACCTCGGCAAGGCGCTGGACCTGTCGGTGTTCCCGAGCCTGCTGCTCATCGCCACGATCTTCCGGCTGGCGATCAACGTGTCGGTCACCCGACTGATCCTGTCGGGCGAGGACGCCGGCCAGGTCGTCCACGCGTTCGGCGAGTTCGTCATCGCCGGCAACCTCGTCGTCGGCCTCGTCGTCTTCCTCATCCTCGTCGTCATCCAGTTCGTCGTCGTGACGAACGGCGCCGGCCGCGTCGCCGAGGTCGCCGCCCGGTTCACCCTCGACGCGATGCCCGGCAAGCAGATGGCGATCGACGCCGACCTCAACGCCGGCCAGATCAGCGACGAGGAGGCCCGCCGCCGCCGCGCCGAGGTGTCCGACGAGGCCGACTTCTACGGCGCGATGGACGGTGCGTCGAAGTTCGTCAAGGGCGACGCGATCGCCGCGGTCCTCATCACGCTCATCAACCTGCTGGGCGGCCTGGCGATCGGCGTCCTCATGCAGGGCATGAGCTTCGGCGACGCCGCGCACCACTTCTCGCTCCTCACCATCGGCGACGGCCTCGCCGCCCAGATCCCGGCGCTGCTCATCGCGGTCGCCACCGGCATCATCGTCACCCGTGCGGCGTCCGAGGGCGACCTCGGGTCGGACATCGCGTCGCAGATCCTGCGCCAGCGCAAGGCCCCGCTCGTCGCCGGCGGCATGATCATCCTGTTCGGGCTCGTCCCGGGCCTGCCGAAGCTGCCGTTCCTGCTCGTCGGCGGCGGCCTGCTCGCCGTCGGGATCATGCTGCGCAAGCAGGCGCAGGACGAGGAGGCCGAGGCGGAGCGGCTCGAGCTCGAGGCCGCGCAGGCCCCGCCCGCGCTCGGCGCCGGCGCCGACCCCGCCACCGAGGCCCGTCCCGTCGACCGCCTGGAGCTCGCGATCGGCTACGGCCTGGTGCCACTCGTCGACGAGCGCAACGGCGGGTCGCTGCTCGCCCGCGTGTCGGCGGTCCGCCGGCAGCTCGCCGGCGAGCTCGGGCTCGTCGTGCCGCCGGTGCGCGTCCACGACGAGCCGGGGATGGACGCCCACGAGTACATCATCCGCGTGCGCGGATCCCAGGTCGCCAAGGGCCGCCTGCTGCCCGGGCACCTGCTGGCGATGGACCCCGGCGACGCGGTCGGCCAGGTCGCCGGGATGCCGACCGTCGAGCCCGCGTTCGGGCTGCCCGCCACGTGGGTGGCCGAGGCCGACCGGCCCGAGGCCGAGGCGCTCGGGTTCACCGTCGTCGACGGCGAGTCGGTCGTCGTCACCCACCTCACCGAGCAGATCCGTCAGCACGCCGACGAGATCCTCACCCGACAGGACGTCCGCGATCTGGTGGAGGGGCTCAAGGAGACGAACGCGGCTGCCGTCGAAGAGGTCGTGGGAGAGACCCTGACCCTCGGCGAGCTCCAGCGCGTGCTCCAGCGGCTCCTCGCCGAGGGCGTGTCGATCCGCGACCTCGGCACGATCGTCGAGGCGATCGGTGACCGGGCGCGGCTCACCCGCGACCCCGAGATGCTCGCCGAGTACGCCCGCCAGGCGCTCGCCCGCCAGATCATGGCCCCGCACGTCGACGCCGACCAGCGCCTGCCCGCCCTCGCCCTGGACCCGGGCCTGGAGCAGGAGGTCGCCGGCGCGATCGTCCAGACGCCCGAGGGCGACGTCCTCGCGCTCGACCCGACCCGCGCGCACGCGCTCGTCGACGCGCTGCGCGGCCAGACCGAGGAGGCCGCGCGCCGCGGCCTGCATCCCGTCCTGCTCTGCTCGACCCGCGTCCGCCGTCACCTGAGGCGCCTCGTCGAGCAGACCATGCCCCAGCTCGCCGTCTGCTCGTACAACGAGATCGGGCCGGGGATCAACGTCGAGACCGTCGGAGTGATCGATCGATGAACCACCACGCCCACCCGTCAACGACCGTGCTCGAGGAGGAGCCGATGACCGCCGGACCCGTCCGCACCTACCGCGGCCGCAGCCTCGAGGAGATCCTGCCGCGCATCCGCGAGGAGCTGGGGGAGGACGCCGTCGTCCTGCGCCGCCGCGAGGGCCTCGCCGGCGGCGTCGGCGGGTTCTTCCAGCAACGCTACGTCGAGGTCGAGGCGGTCCCGGGAGCGTCCGCCCGGGGCCTCGACGCCGTCGACGACGAGCCGGCGCTCCCGCCGCTCCTCGACGGGAGCTCGTTCCTGCAGCACCTCGACGACGCCCGCGGCCGCGGCGGCGCGCGGACCGCGCTCCCGCCCGCCGGCGGCGCGTCGACCGGCCGCGGCGACGGCGCCCCGACCGGCGGCCTCCTCCCGCGCGCTCCCGCGCCCACCGGCTCCACCGCGCCCACCGGTCCCGCCTCGCCGACCGGCACCTACGGGCGGGGAGGGACGATCGACCCCGCGTCCCGTCCGACCCCGGCCGTCGACCGCGACCCCGCGGGCGTGGGACCGGACCCGCTCGCCGCGACGACGCACGGCGCGACCCCCGACCCGCTCGCGACGCCGGATGCCACGCCCTCCCGACAGGCCGCGCCCGCGCGCGACGTCGACGACTTCGTCCCGGTCGAGCTCGCCGTCGACGTCGAGCCGCGGGTGACCCGCACGACCCGCCCGACCGACGCCGCGACCGACGCGGGGCCCCGGGTCGCCATCGCCGGCGCGGGATCGGCCGTGGCGTCCGGCGTCCCGGTCCGACCGGCGGCCGGACGCGACGTCCGGGGCACCGTCGACGCCGACGTCGTCGAGTACGGGCTCGTCGCCCGCGGACTCGCGCCGGCGCTCGCCCGCGACGTCGTCACCGAGGCCCTGCGCCACGGCGTGCCGCTCGACCCGGCGCGACGCGTCGACCGGGCGGTCCGGGCGACGGTCGCCCGCCGCCTGCGGGCCCTGGACCGGCGCGCCGACGTCACCCGGGTCGCGATCGCCGGTGGCCCCGACAGCGACCGCGCGACCGTCGTGGCGTTGCTCGCCGAGGCGTACGCCACCGCCGGTCGACAGGTGCTCGTCATCGGCGCCGGCGACGCCGGTGGGCTGCGACGGCGGCTCGCGGCCGGTCCGGCGGTCGACCTGCTCGGCACCGACGACGCCGACGCGGTCGACGCGGCGCTGCGGGACGCGGGCCACGACGTCGTGCTCGTCGACGCGCCCGTCGCGGACCCGGGCGACCGGGACGCGATCGCGGCGCTCGCCGACCGGCTCGAGGCGGCCGGGGTCGACGAGGTCCACGTCGCGGTGCCCGCGGGGTCGACCGGCCCGGCGGTGGCGGACGTCCTGGCGGCGCTCGAGCCGCTGGATCCCGACGCGCTCGCGCTCACCCGCGTCGACGTCGCGCAACGACCCGGCGGGCCGATCGGCCAGGCGATGACCCAGGACCTGCCGCTGTCGTACCTCGCGAGCGATGACGCGATCACCATCGCCGAGCCCGGCCGCGTCGCCCGGATGGTGCTCCCGTGAGCCGCCGTCCACGACCGGCCGGCCGGGTCGGGCGCCCGGGCATCTCGGTGTCCGCGCACCCGCGGATGGCCGCCCACGTCCGGCACGCCACCGCCTGGGGCGCGCTGCTGGCGTTCCTCCTCGTCGGCGCGGCGTCGCTCGGCGCCCGGATCGAGCCGTTCGAGGTCGGCGTGCGGGCGCTCGCCGCCGGCGTCGTCGGCTGGCTCGTCGTCTGGGCGGCGGCCGTCCAGATCGGGCGAGCGGTCGTCCGCGCCGAGGTCAGCGCGTTGCGCGCCGAGCGCGAGGCCGACGCGGAGGAGGAGCCCGCCGGTGCGTGACGCGACCGTCGACCCGTGCCGGCGCGCCGGCGACCGGGGGAGCGCTCAAGTCCCCGCCGCCGCCGCCGATGACCGGACCGCAACGGTCGACACGGACGTCGCCCGGGTGACAGCAATCACGGCCGATCAAGGAGATCGACGCATGTCTCTGCGCAACCACGACACCGCAGGGCCCCCCGGCGCCACCGCCGGCGCGCGGGCCGCCGCGGCCCCTCGCACGCTGCGCGTCGCCTGATCTCGCACGGGCGACCCGGTCCTCCGGGTCGCCTGCCAAGACTTCCGCGAACGGCGGACGGTCGTCGTGACGGCCGACCGTCCGCCCTGTTCGCGGGACGGGTCCGCTTCGTGGTGGGAGCGACCCCGCGGTGGCGCTCGATGACGGCGGCGCCACCGCCGGCCTTCGCCCCTCGGATCCCTCGGGACCGGGGGGCGTCGTCGTTGCGGGCCCCGTGTCCGGTGGCCGGATCCGGCCGGCGCGCCCGGTCCTCGACGCGGCCCACCGGCCCACGCGACGAACCCGTCCTCAAGTCGCGGGTGGCGCGGCCGATCACCGGGACGCAACGAACGACAGGGACGTCGTTCGAGGTGACATCAATCACGGCCGATCAAGGAGATCGACTATGTCTCTGCGCATCAACACCAACGTCGAGGCGTTCAACGCGCATCGCAACCTGTCCAACACGTCGT
>JALNWQ010000001.1 GCA_023230855.1 Solirubrobacteraceae bacterium | reverse complement strand
CGCTCGGGGCGGGATCTGCCTGCTCACGGGGGGCGACCGGATCGGTCGTTGTGGAGGGCGGATCCCCCGGCGAAACCGGGGGATCCGCTTCCGGCCCGTGTGGGCGGTAGGTGGGGGGAACAGGATTCGAACCTGTGTAGGCAGAGCCAACGGGTTTACAGCCCGTCTCCTTTAACCACTCGGACATCCCCCCGAGCGGCGACGGATCCTAGCGGGATCCGTCGCGTGGTGCGGTCGCGGGCCTCCCTCGCGCGACCGCACCGGTGGCGGCGTCACACAGCGTCGCGGAGTCGCTGCGCCTCGGGCAGGGACTCGAGCTTCTTCAGCGTGTGGCTCTCGATCTGGCGGATCCGCTCGCGGGTGACGTCGAACGCGCGCCCGACCTCCTCGAGCGTGCACGGCTGATCGCCGGACAGGCCGAACCGCATCTCGATGACCTCGCGCTCCCGCTTGGGCAGCGTCGAGAGCGCCCGACGGACGTGCTCCTTGCGGAGCTGCTCGCTCGTCTGCTCGAACGGCGACTCGGCGTCCTTGTCCTCGACGAAGTCGCCGAGCGAGGACTCCTCGTCCTCGCCGACCGGCTTCTCGAGCGAGATCGGCTGCTGCGAGATGCGGAGGATGTCGCGCACGTCGCGGACCTCCATCTCGACCTCGAACGCGATCTCGTCCGGGGTGGGCTGCCGTCCCAGGGTCTGCACGAGCTGCCGCTCGACGTGCACGACCTTGTTGAGCTTCTCGACCATGTGGACCGGGATCCGGATCGTGCGGCCCTTGTCCGCGATCGCCCGGGTGACCGCCTGGCGGATCCACCAGGTGGCGTACGTCGAGAACTTGTAGCCGCGGCGGTAGTCGAACTTCTCGACCGCCCGGATGAGCCCGAGCGAGCCCTCCTGGATGAGGTCGAGGAAGCTCAGGCCACGACCGAGGTACGCCTTGGCGATCGAGACGACGAGGCGCAGGTTCGCCTCGATCATCGCGCGCTTCGCCTCGATGTCGCCCCGCTCGATCCGCTTGGCGAGCTCGACCTCCTGGTCGGCGGTCAGCAGCGCCACGCGCCCGATCGAGCGCAGGTACATGCGCAGCGAGTCGAGGCTCGGCTCGACCGTGAGGTCGATCTGGGCCCGCGCCTTGGACGTCCCGGACTCCTGTCGCTCCTTGCGGGAGCCGGACTGCTCGAGCCGCTCGGCCTCGCGGGCCGTGCGCTCGGTGGCGTCGCCGCTGCCGTGGATGACGTCGACGCCGTGCTCCTCCAGGTGCGCGTGCAGGCCGCGCAGCTGCTCCTTCGTGACGTCCACCTCCTCCAGGGCCTCGGCGATGTGCGCCACGGTGAGGAACCCCTTCTCCTGCCCCTCCGCGATCAGTCCACGCAGCTCCTCGATCTCCGTGAACGGTGTTTCGTCGGTCGCCAGAAGCGTGTCGTTGTCACTCACGTCGAACCTTCCCCTCGTCGGTACGACGCCCACCGGACGGTGGGCCTGTCTGCCTGTGTCAACGGGTGACCGGGGATCGGGCCCGAGGTCGCTTCCCCGCGGCGCCTGCCCCCTGCCTCCACCACCCAAGGTCTAGCACAGGGAAGCGCAAAACGAGCCGCGAGGGTGAGATCGGTCACAGTTGCGGGGGCGACGCGGTGGTCGACGGGAACGGCCGTCGGCCCGGCCGGACCACGGGGGCGCGTACGGTATGTGGGGCGTCCCCGTCTCACGACGCCGTCCGGCCACGGACGCCGCCCCCGATCGGACCGGAGCCATGCCGACCAGCCAGACCGCCCTCGACGTCCAGAACCAGCTGCCGCCGGTGCCCGTCGCCCTGACCCGGGTCGGCGTCGCCGGGGTCGAGAAGCTCATCCGCGTCGGTCGTCCCGGCCACGAGATCCCGTACCTCGCGACGTTCGAGACCGTCGTCGACCTGGGCCCGAACCAGAAGGGCGCCCACATGTCGCGGTTCGAGGAGGTCGTCAACGCCGCGATCGCCGAGGAGGTCGTCGCCGGCGGACCGGTCCTGCGCGCCGAGGACCTCGCGCGTCGCGTGGCGGTCGTCATCCGCGACCGCCAGGGCGCACGCCGCGCCGAGGTCCGCGTGAGCGCCCGCTACCCGGAGGAGCGCCCCGCCCCCGTGTCGGGCATCCCGAGCCAGGAGCTGTTCACCCTCCACGGCATCGCCGTCGCCACCGAGGCGGGCACCCGCACCGTCACCGGCGTCACCGCACAGGGGATCACCGCCTGCCCGTGCGCCCAGGAGCACCTGCGCGACGGCGCCGGACGCGGGCTCGCGGAGGCCGGGTTCGACGACGAGCAGATCGCGACGATCCTCGACGTCGTCCCCGTGGCGACCCACAACCAGCGTGGGCTCGGCACGCTCTACCTCGGGCGGATCAACGAGGCCGCCGGCACGAACGGCGACGGTGGGGAGGGCGGGGCCTCCCATCCCGTCGACGTCGACGCGATCGACATGGTGCGGCTCGTCGAGGGGTCGATGAGCTCGGAGATCTACGAGCTCATGAAGCGCTCGGACGAGGGGTCGGTCGTCGAGAAGGCGCACCGCAACCCGCGGTTCGTCGAGGACTGCGTGCGCGAGCTGCTGCGCAGCGTGGTGGAGCGGTTCGGCGGCCTGTCCGACGACGCGTTCGTCCTCGCCCGCCAGGAGAACCTCGAGACGATCCACCAGCACGACGTCGTCGCGGAGCGCTCGGGCACGCTCGGCGAGCTGCGGGCCGAGCTCGGGCGCGGGGTCGAGCCGGCGCACCACACGTCGCTGCGCGAGTGGCTCGACGCCGCCGGGAGCTGACCCGTCCACCACGCCCGGGCCGACGGGTCGGCCGACCGCCCCGGCGCCCGGGCGCGACGGCCCCGGTGCGGCGACGGCCGGCGGGCGACGGTCGTCAGTGGGCGGGAGCGGCCTTCGTCGCGGCGAGCGTGCGCCGCACGCCCAGCAGGAAGTCCGCCCCGCTGACGAGGGTCAGGGCGACCATCGCATAGACCATCGCGTCGAGCCAGCCGGGGATCGGCACGACGAGGATGACGAGCAGGATGACGAGCATCTGGAACGCCGTCTTGACCTTGCCGAGCCACGCGGCGCCCTTGACCTCGCCCCGCCGGGCGACGAGCTGCCGGATGACCGTCACGAGGAGCTCGCGGCCGAGGATCACGACGACGATCCACAGGGCCAGCCGGTCGACGATCGCCAGCGGCACGAGCGACCCGACGACGAGGAGCTTGTCCGCCAGCGGGTCGGCGAGCTTGCCGAAGTCGGTGATGAGGTTGGCGCGGCGGGCGAGCCAGCCGTCGACGAAGTCGGTGACCGACGCGAACCAGAAGATCCCGGCCGCGACGTAGTCCCCGGTCCGGGTCTCCTGCAGCAACGCGACCGTCATCACGGGCACGAGCACGATCCGCAGGACGGTCAGCGCGTTGGGCACGTTGATCGGCGGCACCCGGGGAGTATCCCGCGTGTCGCGGGCGGTCGCGCCCGCCGTGCGTGGCCGCGGGTCGGCGCATCGCTAGGGTGTCCGCATGCCTCTGGTCCCGACGGTCGTCGAGCGCACCGCCCGCGGCGAGCGCGAGTACGACATCTTCAGCCGGCTCCTCAACGAGCGGATCATCTTCCTCGGCCAGCAGATCGACGACCAGATCGGGAATCTCGTCGTCGCGCAGCTCCTGCACCTGGCGTCGGACGACGAGGACAAGGACATCTCGCTGTACATCAACTCGCCCGGCGGGTCGGTCACGGCGGGGCTGGCGATCCTCGACACGATGAACTTCGTCAAGCCCGACGTGCGCACGATCTGCGTCGGGATCGCGATGTCGGCCGGCTCGCTGCTGCTCGCCGGCGGCGCGAAGGGCAAGCGCGTGGCGCTGCCCAACAGCCGCATCCTCACCCATCAGCCGTCGGTGAGCGGGTTCGAGGGCCAGGCGACCGACATCGAGATCCACGCCCGCGAGCTGCTGAAGACCCGGACGAGGCTCAACGAGATCTACGTGAAGATGACCGGCCAGCCGCTCGAGGTCATCGAGCGCGACATGGAGCGCGACCGGTTCTTCACGCCGGTGGAGGCGAAGGAGTACGGCCTCATCGACGACGTCCTCGGCTCCCCGCTGCCCGACCTGGGCGACAAGGCCCCGACGCCGAAGGGCTGACCGCCTGCCGGGGCGCGCCCGGCCACCCGGCGCCGGGCCGGCAGTCGTCGCGCCGCCCCGGGGCGCCGGGACGGCGTCGCCCGGTCGCTACGTCGTCCGCTCCCGGATCGCCGCCCCGAGCGCGCCGACCGCCTCGTCGGCCTCGCGCAGGACGCCGACCTGGAGCTGGAAGTCGTGCCACAGGCCCGGGAACCGGGTGTCCTCGATCTCGCCGCCCGCGGCGCGCACGCCGTCGACGAGCCGTGCCGCGTCGCCGGCGAGGACGTCGTCGGCACCGCCCTGCACGACGATCGGGGGCAGGCCCGACAGGTCGCCACGCAGCGGCGAGAGCCCCGGCTCGGTGAGCCGACGTCCCGCGGCGTAGGCGTCCGCGGCGGCCGACAGCCAGCTGACGTTGAGCAGCGCGTCGCGCGCCGCCTCGGTGACGACCGACCGGCTCGACAGCGCCAGGTCCCCCCACGGCGAGAGGAGGCCGAGGACCGCCGGCGCCGGACCGCCCGCGTCGACGAGCCGCCGCGCGAGCGCGAGCGCGAGGTTGCCGCCGGCCGAGTCGCCGACGACCGCCAGCCGCGACGGGGCGTGCCCGCGCGCCAGCAGCGCGTGCCACGCCGCCTCGGCGTCGTCGAGCGCCGCCGGGTACGGGTGCTCCGGCGCCAACCGGTAGTCGAGCAGGTGCACCGACGCGCCGGTCGCGTGCGCGAGCGCACCCGCGAGGTTGCCGTGCGTGCGCCGCGACCCGATGAGGAACGCGCCGCCGTGGAGGAGGAGCACCGCGCGACCGGGATCGGTGTCGGCCGTCGTGTAGGCGGTCGAGGCCCGCACGAGCCGCTCGTCGGTCGCGGTCGTGCCCGCCGGGGCCGGCAGCCCGGCGCAGAACGCGTCGAGCCACGCGCGCTGCACGCGCACGGGCACCGGCGGCCGCAGGACCGGCTTGGCGGCCCGGCGGAGCGTCGTGCGCAGGACGGCGGCGGGCAGGTACGGGATCCGCGGGGCGGGGACGCCGGTCATGCCGTCACCCCGATCCGGCCGCGGACGAGGTCCGCGCCACGCTCGCCGATCATGATCGTCGGGGCATTCGTGTTGCCCCCGGGGATCACCGGCATCACCGACGCGTCGATGACCCGCAGGCCCTCGAGGCCACGCACGCGCAGCTCGGGATCGACGACCGCGTCCTCGTCCACGCCCATCCGGCAGGTGCCGACCGGGTGGTAGATCATCTCGATCCGGCGGCGGATCGCGGCCCGCAGGTCCTCGTCGGTCTCCTCCTGCGCCCCCGGCTTGATCTCCGACACGACGGTCGACGCGAGCGGCTCGGCGGCCGCGATCTCGCGGGCGCTGCGGACCGCGGCGACCATCGCGTCGAGGTCCTCCGGCTCGTCGAAGACGTTCGTGAGGAACCGCGGTGGGGCCAGCGGGTCGGACGAGCGCAGCCACAGGCGGCCGCGGCTCTTCGGGCTCACGAGCACCGGCGCGATGACCATCGCGTGGTCGTCGTAGGTCTCGGCGCCGTGCGCCTCGAAGTACAGCGCGCCGAAGTGGTGCTGGATGTCGGCGGCGGGCAGGCCCGGCCGGCTGCGGAGGAACGCGAACGCCTCGGCGGCCGTCGACGTCAACGGCCCCGTCCGCCGCACCGCCCACTCGAGCAGCGGGCCGAGCTTGTCGGCGCCGAGCAGCGTCTCCTGATCACGGACGTGGAAGAGCACCGGCATGAACGGGTGGTCGTGCAGGTTCTCGCCGACGCCGGGCAGCTCGTGGCGGACCGGCACCCCGGCCGCCTCGAGGCCGGCCGCCGGGCCGATCCCCGACAACAGCAGCAGGTGCGGCGAGCCGTACGCCCCGGACGACACGATGACCTCGCGCTCCGCGTGGGCCACGTGGACCCGGCCGCGGCGGTCGCGGATCCGCACCCCGACCGCCCGGTCGCCGTCGAGCTCGATCCCGAGCGCCTGCGCCCCGGTCATGACCTGCAGGTTGGGCCGCCTGCGCGCCGGCCGCAGGAACGCGTCGGCGACGCTCCACCGGCGGCCACGACGCTGGGTGACCTGGGCGATGGAGGCGCCGTCCTGCTCCGGGCCGTTGTAGTCGGCGATCCGCGGGATCCCCGCCGCCTCGCACGACGCGAGGAACGCGTCGTTGAGCGGCCGTGGCGAGCGCTGCTCGCCGACCTCGAGCGGTCCGCCGACCCCGTGGTACTCCGACGCGCCGCGCGAGTTGTTCTCGGACTTGAGGAAGTACGGCAGGACGTCGCTCCAGCCCCAGCCCGCCGCTCCCTGCGCCTCCCACATGTCGTAGTCCAGCGGCCGGCCGCGCACGTAGAGCATGGCGTTCATCGAGCTGCAGCCGCCGAGGCTCTTGCCGCGGGGGGAGTACAGCGACCGGCCGTCGGCGCCGGGCTCCGGCTCGGAGTGGAAGTCCCAGTCGAGCTTCGTGTGGAACTGGTTGGCGAACGCCGCCGGCATCGTGATGAACGGGTGCCGGTTGCTCCCCCCGGCCTCGAGCAGCAGCACCCGGACGTCCGGGTCCTCGCTCAACCGGTTGGCCAGGACGCAACCGGCCGAGCCGGCGCCGACGATGACGTAGTCCGCGGAGGGCATGCCTCCCATCCTCTCCGGGCCCCCTCCCCCGACCGGTGGGGCGTCCCCACAGCGCCCCCGGCCGGCGGTATGGTCGGGCCACAGTGCCGCCCGATCCGCTCCCGACCGACCCCGCCGCGCGCTTCGACTGGCGGACGATGGTCGCGGACCTCACCGCCGACCCGGAGTGGTTCGACACGACCGTCGCGGCGATCGTCACCGCGATCCACCGGCGCGTCCCCGAGCTCGGCGAGGACCCGGTCGTCGTGAGCGCCACCGAGGAGAGCGTCCGCGACAACCTGCGGCTGTTCGGGACGATGGCGCGACGGACGCTCGACGTCGAGGCGGCGAGCCTGCCGGCGATGGCCGCCGAGTACGCCCGGACGCTCGCCCACCGCGGGGTGCCGCTCGAGGCGCTCATCCGCACCTACCACGTGGCGCTCAACGTCACCTGGAGCCTCATCGCCGACCTGCTGCGCGATCGCTCGCCCGACGGCGACGCCCGCGCCGACGCGATCGAGGCCACGTCGACGGCGATGTTCGCGTTCGTCGACGCGCTCGGGGAGCGCGCCCGCGCCGTGTACAGCGAGGAGCGCGCCCGGTGGTCCCGGTCCTCGAGCGCGCTGCGCGTGGAGACGGTGCGCAGCATCCTCGACGGGGCCCCGGTCGACGTGTCCGACGCCGGGCGGCGGCTGCGGTACGACCTGCGACGCCACCACCGGGCGTTCGTCGTCTGGGCCGACGACCTCCCGATCGAGGAGCTCAAGCGGGAGGCGACGGCGATCGGCCGCGCGGTGGCCGACGGCGACGTCGCCGCGGGGCCCACGGTCCGGCCCCCGACGGGTCGGGGGCCGACGACCGGTCGCGGGGGCCGGGCGTCGGGGTCGGCGGTCGGCCCACCGCTCGTCGTCATCCTCGGTGGAGGCGTCGTCGCCGGGTGGGTCGGCGGCCACGCGCCCCCGCCCCGCCCCACCGCCGGCGCCCCCGACGTCCGGGTGGCGTACGGCGAGCCGTCCCGGGGCCTCGAGGGGTTCCGTCGCAGCCACCGCCAGGCGATGCACGCCCGGCGCGTCGCCCGCGCCCGCGTCCGACCGTCGACCGACCCCGCCGACGACGGCCCGGTGACCGGCTACGACCGGGTCGCCGTCGCCGCGCTCGCGAGCGTCGACGCCGACGCGGCCGCCGACCTCGTCGCGTCCCGCCTGGGGCCGTTGGCCGCCGACTCCCGCGAGGCCCGCGATCTCGCCGACACGCTCCACGCCTACCTCCTCGCCCAGGGGCGCCCGCGTCGCACCGCGCAGCGGCTCGGGGTGCACGAGAACACCATCGCCAACCGCATCCGTCGGATCGAGCGCCTGCTCGGGCACCCGGTCGACGAGCGCGTCGACGAGCTCCTCGTCGCCCTGGCGCTCCTCCCGCTGTCGGGGACGGGGACGGGGCCGGCCCCGCACTGACGCGATCACGCCCGGCGTCGTCGCTCCCCGACGGAACCTGCCAGCATTCGGGGCCATGCCGCGCTGGCTCAACGGACGGCTGCTCGTCGCGCTCCCCACGATCGGCGACCCCCAGTTCACCCGGACCGTCGTCCTCGTCGTCGACCACGACGAGGAGGGCGCCCTGGGCGTCGTGCTCAACCGGCCCACCGACACCGCCGTCGAGGTCGCCGTGCCGGGCATGGTCGAGATGTTCGCCGAGGACGAGGTCGTGCACGAGGGTGGGCCGGTGCAGCCCGACGCCCTCCTCACGGTCGCGGAGTTCCGCGACCCCGCCGACGCGGCGCTCCTCGTCATGGGCCGGATCGGCATGGTCCGTGGCGCCGAGGGCGACGAGCCGCCGGTGACGCCCGACGTCGACCGGGCCCGCGCCTACGCCGGGTACGCGGGATGGGCCCCGGGACAGCTCGAGCACGAGCTCGCCGCCGACGACTGGATCGTCGTCGAGCCGCGCCCGGACGACCTGTTCCTGCCGGACTCGTCGCGGCTCTGGCACGTCGCGCTCGAGCGGGTCGGCGGCGCGTTCGCCCGGCTCGCCCGCGTGCCGGCCGACCCGTCGCTCAACTGACCCCCGACGCCCCGTCCGTCCCGGGCGGCGGCGCGCGCCGGGGTCAGGCCACCGGATCGCCGTCGGGATCGGGGCTCTCGTCCTGCTCGGGGTCGTGGACGGGGGCCGCGTCGCTCACCGCCCGCGGGCGCGGGATGGCGGCCGCCACCGCGTCGCGCCGCGCGCGCAGCGGGCCCGCCAGGCGTGCGACCGTCGCCCGCGAGCGGTCGTCGAGGTCGCGGTAGCGCTCCCGGAGCACCTCGAGCGCGCCGTCGGCGTCGTCCAGCGCCGCCCGGGCCCCGTGCCAGCCGCCGTCCGCCGCGGCGGCCTCGGCGCGCCCGACGGCCTCGGACACGGCGGCGAGCTCCTCGAGCGGGACGTCCATGCCCGCCAGCGTACGGCCCCCGTCGACGGGGCGACCCGTCATCGATCGTCGTGGGTCGTGCCGCCGGCGTCCGTCGCGACCCGCGACCGGGACCGCGCCGTGGCCGGACGGCGCCGGGCGATCAACTAGCCTTCGCCGCATGCTGCGACGGCTCACGGTGGTGCTCGCCACGAGCGCCACCGCCCTGACCGCCGTCGGGTGCGGCGGCGGCGATCCCGGCGCGTTCGCCGACGCGACCGACGCCACGTGCCGCGACGTGGCCGCCGCGGTGACGTCGTTGCGGGGCGAGCTCGTCGGTCGCGAGGGATCGAGCGAGCAACGGGCGATCGCCGACGCCGTCGGCGCGTACGCCAACCGGATCGACGCGGCCGCCACGACGTTCTCGGGCGCCGACCCGCCCGGCAGCGGCGAGGAGGACTTCCGCGACGCCGCGGTGGACGGGCTGCGCGAGCACGCCCGGCGGATCCGGGCCGCGGCCGAGTCCGCGCGCGACGGGAGGATCGGCCGTGACCTCGCGGCCCAGCTCCAGCGGACCGGCCCGTCCGCGATGCCCGACATCCCCGGAGCCGTCCTGGACGACGCGCCGGCGTGCCGGGCGGCGGTCCGCTGAGCGTCCGCGACGGCGCGGACGGGGACCGGGCGCCGCTACCGTCCCGGTGGATGGTGCCCTCCCCCGCCGACCCCGGCCGCGCCGGACGACGCCTGACGTCGCTCCTCGCCACGCTCGCGCTGCTCCTGGCCGTGACCGGCTGCGCCGCGGGGTACGGGGACCCGATCACCGTGTCGGACGCGGGAGCCGACGCCGGCCCCGTCGTCGGCACGCCGGTCGATCCCGGCGCCACCGGGACGCCGTCCGCGGGCGAGACCACCGCCACCCCGCCGACCTCCGACCCGGACCCGGACCAGGACGGCGACCGGGGCTCCGACGGCGGGACGACGACCGACGACGACGCGCCCTCGGGCTCGACCCGGACCACCACCGGCGGCTCCGGGTCGGCGTACGCCAACGCCGTCCAGCTGTACTGCCGCGGGTTCCGCGAGGCCGGGCAGCAGTTCGGCGAGGCGTACCTCGCCGCGGGCACCGACCTCCCGCGGATCGGGGCGGCGATCACGGCGTTCGGGAGCGACGTCGACGAGGCGTCCCGGGCGCTCCGGGCGATCCCGCCGCCGGCCCGCTACCGCGGGTTCCACCGCACCGCGCTCGCCGGGATCGAGCGACTGACGTCCGCGATCGGCGACAACGCGTCGCGGCTGCGGGCCGGCGACGTCGACGCCGGCGTCGCGGTGTTCCGCGAGATCCAGGCGGCGTCGCAGGCGCTCGTCTCGTTCCCGGCGGCGATCCTCCGCGAGGCGCCGTCCTGCCGCGCGCTCACCGCGCGCGGGTGATCCCGGCGGCCCGCGACGGGCGTCGTCCCGGTCGCGGCGGCCTGCTCTACCATCGTCCGCCGATGCCGCTCTCGCCCCTCGGCCGGCGCGCGCTCACGACCGTCGTGGGCGTCGCGATCGCCGCCACGACCGTCGGGTGCGGCTCGTCCGACGACGGCTACGCGGAGGCGTGGGACGGGCTCTGCGGCGACGTCGCCGGCGCGTTCGCGGCGTTCCGCACCGACGTCGCGACCGCCGCGGGCCGGTCCGACGACCCCGGCGACGACGCGGCGACCCGCCCCGCATCCCGTGACGAGGTCGTCGGCGACCTCGAGGCGCCGGTGACGGCGCTCCGCGACGCGCTGCGTCGGCCGTGGGACGCGGTCGCCGACCTCGAGCCGCCGGAGCGCTGGGCCCGATGGCACACCGAGGCGGTCGAGCAGCTGCAGGCGCGCCGCCGGATCCTCGAGGACGGCGTGCGGCGCGTCGCCGCCGGCGACGCCGACGCGTTGGCGTCGCTCGCCCTGGGCGGGTTCGGCCCGGCGTCCGCCGACGCGCCCCAGGCGCTGCGCGAGGCGACGCCGTCCTGCGCACGGATGCGTTGAGCGTCGCGCCCCGCGGCCGTCGGACGGCCGTCGGACGGCCGCCGGCCACGCGTCGGGCGTCGCGTGCCCGCCGTCACCAGGTGACGCCGACGAGCACCGGCTCCGGACGCAGCGACACCCCGAACGCGGCCTCGACCCCGGCCGCCACGTCGCGGGCCAGCGCGACGAGGTCGGCGCTGCCGCCACCCCGGTTCGTCAACGCGAGCGCGTGCTTCGACGAGAGCGCCGCACCACCGCGGGCGTACCCGCGCGCGTAGCCGGCGCGCTCGATGAGCCACGCCGCCGACGTCTTCACGCGCCCGTCGGGCTCCTCGTGGCCCGGTGGGACCACGTCCGGGCCGAGCCGGTCGGCGACCCGCCGGCCGAGCGCGGCGAACGCGTCCGGGTCGAGGATCGGGTTGGTGAAGAACGACCCCGCCGACACGGTGTCGGGGTCGTCCGGGTCGAGCACCATCCCCTTGCCGGCCCGGAGGGCCAGGACCGCGTCGCGGGCGTCCCCGGCGGGCACCCGGTCGCCGACGGCGACGCCGAGCGCACGGGCGAGCTCGGCGTACCGCACCGGGGCGGAGTCGCGCCGGACCTCGAGCGCGAACGTCACGTCGAGCACGACGTACCGGTCGTCGCCCTTGAGCCGACTGTCGCGGTATGCGAACCCGCACGCCTCGGCGGCGAGCTCCCGCGCCTCCCCCGTGCGTCGGTCGAGGACCCGGACGGCGCGGATGGTCTGCGACACGTCCTGCCCGTAGGCACCGACGTTCTGGATCGGGGTGGCGCCGACGGCCCCCGGGATCCCGGACAGGCACTCGACGCCCGCCAGGCCGTCGGCGACCGCGGCGGCGACCGTCGCGTCCCACGGCTCCCCGGCGGCGACGGTGCGGAGCACCACGCCGTCCTCCTCGACGTCCCGGGTCCCGGTCGTCCGGACGACGACGACGTCGACGTCCTGCGCGGCGTCGTCGACGACGAGGTTGCTCCCGCCCCCGACGACGAGCGCCTCCCGGGGGCCGGCGTCGGCCGCGGCGATCGCCGCGACGAGCTCGCGGTCGTCCCGCACGACGGTCGTCCGCGCGGCCGGGCCGCCGATCCGGAGCGTCGTGATCTCGGCGAGCGGCACGCCGACGCCGCTCCGGGCCGGGGGAAGGCCGGGGACGACCCGGACCGGGGACACGGACGACGCGTCGGCGGCCGACGGAGGACGGGCGGTCATCTCCGCGGAAGGGTATCCGGCGTGTACCGTCACGCGGATGCCGCGCCGCCGTCCGTCACTGCCGCTCATCGCCGTCGTCCTCGGCGGCGTCCTCGCAGGATGTGGTGGGGACGGCGACGCCGACGCCTACGCGAAGACCTACCAGGCCGCCTGCCAGACGCTGACCGACGAAGTCGCCGCCTACCAGCGGTCGGTCACCGACATCGCCGGGGGCGCGACGAAGGACCCGTCGGCCGCCGTCAAGGGCTACAAGGACGCGTCGGTGAAGCTCTTCGACGCGTTCCTCGCCCAGATCGACGCGATGAGCGACGCCGACGCGCCCGACGAGTTCCGGGACTTCCAGGGCCAGATCGAGAAGGACCTGAAAGCCGCCCGGCAGGGGATCGAGGAGGCGCGCACCGCCGTGGCCGGCGTCGGAGGCGCGAAGGACCTGCGGTCGATCGGCACGAAGCTCAACGGGATCAAGGTCGAGACGAAGGCCGACCTGCCCGACGAGCTGGCCGAGAAGGCCCCGGCCTGCAAGGTCCTCGGCCGCTCGTCCTGAGCCCGACGGGCGACGGCGCGACGTCCGCCGCCGACGGGTCCCGGCGCGGGGCGCCGCCGCGCCGGGCGCGGGGCCGGGCGACGGCCGCGGAGACCGTCGCCCGACCGGGGATCAGGGCACGCGGACGCCCGAGATCGTGCGGGCGATGACGAGCTGCTGGATCTCCGAGGTGCCCTCGAAGATCGTCATGATCTTCGCGTCGCGGTGGAACCGCTCCACCGGGTACTCGCGGGTGTAGCCGTTGCCGCCGAGGATCTGGATCGCCTCCTCGGTGATCCGCACGCCGGCCTCGGACGCCTTGTACTTCGCCATCGAGCCCTCGGCGTTCTCGAAAGCGACGGGCTTGCCCCGCATGATCCCGGCGCCCATCCACGACGCGCGGCGGACGAGCAGCCGCGACGCGTCGAGCTCGGTCTTCATGTTCGCGAGCTTGAACGCGATCGCCTGGTTCTCGATGATCTTGCGCCCGAACTGCTCGCGCTCCTTCGCGTAGTCGAGCGCGTACTCGTAGGCGGCGCGGGCGACGCCGACGGCCATCGCGCCGACGGCGGGACGCGACGCCTCGAAGGTCGCCATCGACGCGTTGCCGCGCGAGCTGCGCCCCTCGCGGGCCTTCGCCACGCGCGCGTCGAGCTTCTCCTTGCCGCCCAGGAGGTACCGGCCGGGGACGCGGGCGTCGTCGAGGTTGACGTCGGCGGTGTGCGACGCGCGGATGCCGTGCTTCTTGACCTTCGCGCCCTGGGAGATGCCGGCGACCTCGGACTTCGGCACGACGAACGCGGCGTGCCCGCGCGAGCCGAGCGACGGGTCGACGGTGGCGATGACGACGTGGACGTCGGCGATGCCGCCGTTCGTCGCCCACGACTTCGACCCGTTGAGGACCCACTCGTCGGTCGCCTCGTCGTACTTCGCGGTGGTGCGGATGTTCGACACGTCGGACCCGGCGTTGGGCTCCGACGAGCAGAACGCCGCGACGACCGGCTCGCTCTCGGTGCCGTAGCAGCGGGGCAGCCACTCGTTGATCTGCTCCGGGGTGCCCTGCCCGAAGATCGCGGAGACGGCGAGGCCGGTGCCCTGCAGGGCCATGCCGATCCCGGCGTCGCCCCAGAAGAGCTCCTCGAGGATGATCGGCGTGAGCAGCCCGGACGGGTCGACGAACATCGACACGGTGCTGTCCAGGCCGTAGAGGCCGATCTTGGCGGCCTCCTGGACGATCGGCCAGGGGAACTCCTCGCGCTCGTCCCACTCCGCCCCGGCGGGGCGGATGGTCTTCTCGGCGAACTCGTGGACCCACTCCTGGAGCTGCTGCTGCTCGTCGTTGAGCTCGAGGGAGAAGGTCGCCCACTCCGGCTTGAGTCGCTCCTGGGCGAGCTCGCCGGCGAGGGCCATGACGTCGACGGAGGTGGTGCTCATGGGTCGTTCCTGTACGGGAGGGGGACGCGGACCGGGGCCCGCGCGTGCGATGACCGCGGCACCGCTGGGGTGCCACTCGTCCCCGAAGTGTACCCCCGCCGATCGGGGGGTTCGTGCGTCGTGCCCCTGGACGGCGGGTCAGAACGCGGCGTCCAACGGGCGCAACCCTGCCGCACGACGCGCCGGGTCGATGCCCTGACGGAAGCTCGACCGGGCCGCGTCCTCCGCCTCCGACGCCGGCTTCGCGGCGGTCAGGCAGCGGCCCGCGAGGCCGGCCGGGTCGGTCGGCGTGCCGTCGCCGATGCACTCGGCCAGGCCCCGCGCGGTCGCGGCCGCCGCGGTCTGCAGCGCCGCGAGCTTGTCCGCCAGCGCCCGCTCGTTGTCGTCGCGCGCGTCGAGGCCCCTCGCATCGCCGGCCAGCGCGTCACGACGCCCGGCGATCCGGTCGAAGAGCCCGCGCGCCTCGACGAGCGCCGCGGCGCGGTCGCGCGGCGCGGCGCCCCGGGCCTCGTCGAACCCCTTGACGCCGTCGCGGGCCGCCCGCGTCAGCGCGAACGCGCGCATCGCGTCGCGCTGCACCGGCCGGCCGTCGTCGATGATCTTGATCGTCGCGCCGAGGAACACGCCGACGTCGGCCCTCTTCGCCGCTCCGTCCCCGGACGACGCCCGGCCGCGTCGCTGCGCACGGACCCACTGGCCGAGCTCGCGCGTGCCACCGATCGCGTCCGTGCCGTCGGCGACGGCACGGACGTCGCGCAGGGCGGCGACGGCCCGCGCCGACCGGCTCCCGAGTCGGTCGAGCTCCGACGACGTGGGGTCCGCGAGCACCGCCTCGACGCTCCGCAGGTACGCGAGGTCGACGTCGATCGCGTCGAGGACCAGGCGGTGGGTCGCGACGTCGTCGGTCGGGACGTCGAGCGCGGAGACGTCGTCGCTCGCCTCCTCCAGGTCGTCGATCGCCCGCCGGGCCGCGGCGGTCGCCTCCGACACGTCCTCGGTCGCGTTCGTGATCCGGTCGAGCTCGGCGGTCAGGGCGCGGTTGGCGTCGAGCGTGCGCTCCAGGCCGTCGCGCAGATCGGAGCGGTAGGCCGCGTCCGCGTCGTACAGCACCGTCTGGGACAGGATGAGTCCGACGATCCCGAGCACGATGAGCGGGACGAGGATGCGCACCGGCCACGGGGCGTTGCGCCGGGTGCGCGACAGCGCCGTCGCGGCGTGCTCCCCCGATCGCGGCAGCGGCACGCCACAGCTGGGGCAGTACCGGGAGCCGAGCGCGACGCGGGCGCCGCAGCGCAGGCAGCCGATGACCGGCGGCTCGGCCTCGTCGTCGATCTCGTCGTCGATCTCGGCGTGGACCCCGTCGTCGTCGGACGCGTCGGCGTCGACGTCGGCGTCGAGCGCGTCCTCTGCGCCGTCGGCGTCGTCGGCGTCGTCCGGGGCGCCGTCGTCCTCGGGCGCGTCACGATCCTCGTCGCCGTCGGCCTCCTCGTCGCCGTCGGCCGACGCGTCGGCCGCATCGGAGCGATCCGCGATCGGGTCGACGCCGCCACCGTCGGCGGTCGGCGCGTCCCCGCTCCCGCCGCGACCCCCGTCACCCGCCCCGTCGTCGACGGACGTCGGCGTGTCGGCCACGTCGTCGGCCGCGCCGTCCGCGTCCGCCATGGGTCGCGGATCGCGGTCGGTGGAGGGATCGCTCATGAATCGTGCGGGACGGTGAGGCGGCGGTCGGGGTGGCCCGGCGTCGTCCGAACCCCTCCGGTCCAGTTGACCGCGCGGTCCGGAACTCCTTCCGGTGGGCCGGTGCATGGTGGCAGACGGCAGGCGCTCCGGTGCCCACCCCGGCGGGGGCGACGGCCCACCCGGCGCCCGGCCCGGCCCGGCCCGTCGTGGGGCGCCCCGCGCCCGACGGGCCTCTTGCTCTACCCTCACTTCCTTGTCGTACTACGGATTTGGCAGGTAGGAGGCCCGATGGGTCGTTACACCGGACCGGTCGAGCGGCTCTCGCGGCGAGAGGGCGTCGACCTCGAACTCAAGGGCGCACGGCGCCTGGCGGGCAAGGGCGCACTCGAGCGCCGCGGCGCGCTGCCCCCCGGGCAGCACGGCGGCGGCCGCCGCACGAAGACCTCGGTCTACGCGCAGCAGCTCCGCGAGAAGCAGCGCGCCAAGCGCTACTACGGCGTGCGCGAGCGCCAGCTGCGCCGGCTCCTCACGGAGGCGTCGAAGCGGACCGCCGAGAACACCGTGACGGGCGAGCGGCTCCTCCAGCTGCTCGAGCTGCGGCTGGACAACGTCGTCGTGCGCCTCGGACTCGCGTCGACGCGCGCCCAGGCCCGCCAGTTCGTCTCGCACGGCCACGTGCTCGTCAACGGCGTCCGCAACACGATCGCGTCGCGTCGCCTGAAGCCCGGCGACGTCGTGACGATCAAGGACGGCAGCCCGATCCGCCCGATCGCCACCGAGTCGACCGAGCTCATCGCCGTCGTCCCGGCGTGGCTCGAGGCCGACCACGACGGCCTGTCCGGCCGCGTGCTGCGCCTGCCCGAGCGGCGCGAGATCCAGGTGCCGATCACCGAGCACCTCATCGTCGAGCTCGCCGGCCGCTGAGCGGCCTTCCGTGCCCGGGCGAAGGTCCCCGGGCACGGATCCTCGCGACTCCGCCCCCGACCGGGGGCGGGGCGCACACCCCCCGTTCGTCGGGAACCCCCGCCGCGACCCGATCGTCCGCCGACGGACCTCCGAGGCCCGTCGTCGACGTCGCGCGGGCGCGGTGGGCGCTCCCCCGCGCGGGCGACGAGCGCGCCTCCCCGACCGCAACGCCGCGATCATGCGCTGCGAGCGTCCTCTCGACCTGTTTGAATACCCCCGGTCCATGCGTCCAGGAACGCCCACGATGCGCCCCTGGTATGCAGGCACCGCCCGACCGGCCGCTGTGATCAGCGACCCCAGGAAGGACTTTCCCCCTGTGTCTCCCCTCATGAACCGACTCCCATCGCACTCCGTATCGACGCGGAGCCGGGTGTTGACCGCGCTCTGCCTCGCGTTCGCGATGGCGCTCCTCGCCGCGGCCATGCCCGGCCAGGCCGACGCCGCGACCGGCAAGTGGCAGTGTCGCGCCAGCGGCCTGTGGCTCTCCGTCGCCGGCCAGCCCGGCGTCGAGCCGCTCGTCGCCAACGGCAGCCCCGGCGGCCAGCCCGGCCTGAACTTCGACGCCGCCAACTGCGGCTCGATGGAGGCCGGTGCCGGCAACGTCGACGGCTCGCTCGCCGTCAGCGGCCTGCTGTTCGCCGACGCCGCGAAGGCCACCACCAAGGTGACCCCCGAGGGTGGCGCGCCCAAGGACCAGACGATCACCGCCACGACCGAGCTGACGAACGTCGGCCTGAGCCCCGCCGGCCTCGCCGACCTGCTCTACGTCGGCACGATCAAGGCCACCGCCACGGCGCGCTGCGTCGCAGGCAAGCCCGTGTTCGAGGGAACGTCCGACCTGACCGACCTCAAGGTGCTCGGCATCCCGGTCGACCTCGACGGCCTCCTCAACGCGCTCGAGCAGGCGCTCGAGCCGCTGGCGATGCTCGCCGACATCGACCAGATCAACAAGGTCACCGTCACGGCCGACGGCGTCGTCGTCCAGCCGCTGCGCCTGAAGGTGCTCGGCGTCGGCGGCACCCCGCTCGTCGACCTCATCATCGGCGAGACGAAGGTCGGCTCCGTCGGCGACATCTGCAACCAGGGCGAGCTCGTCGATCCGGGCGATCCCGACAACCAGATCTGCCCGAACGGCTCGATCGGCATCGGCAGCAAGCCCGTCGTCTGCGTCATCCCGGGCACCGACCGTTACGGCGCCGTGATCATCGGCGTGCCGAACTCGCTCGACGTGCCGCGCGGCGGCACCGTCATCCCGCTCGTCGAGGCGCGCCGCCTCGCCGGCCTGGGCGAGCTGCCGAACTCGCGCTGCCTCTACGGCGCGGGCCTCGACTACGTCGTGGTCGGCACCGCCGGCGGCGACCGCATCTACGGCACGCGTGGCGACGACCGCATCCTCGGCCTGGCGGGCAACGACCGCCTGTACGGCGTCGACGGCAACGACTGCCTCGACGGCAACGAGGGCAACGACCGCCTGACCGGTGGCGAGGGCAACGACCGCCTGTACGGCGGCTCGGGCAAGGATCGCCTGTACGGCAACGGCGGCAACGACCGTCTGTACGGCGAGGCCGGCCGCGACATCCTCGAGGGCGGCCAGGGCAACGACCGCCTCGAGGGCGGCTCCGGCAACGACTCGTTCGACGGCGGCTCGGGCAACGACCGGATCAACACCGGTACCGGCCGGAACGTCGTCAAGCCGGGCACGAGCCAGAAGCGCTTCGGCGACGTGGTCGTGACCCACCGCAACGGTCGCGCCGCGATCAACGTCGCGTACGCCGGTCCGCCGGCCCGCGTGACCTGCCGCTCCAAGAACGACGTCGTCCGCGCGAACCTCGACGAGGTCCAGCGCAACGCGCTCCGCGGCTGCCAGCGCGTGCTGCAGACCAAGACGGTCGTGAAGAACGGCAAGAAGGTCCGCTAGCCCCCTCACGGACCGGCGCTCCGGCGTCGGCTCCCGTCCCCTTCGACGGCGGTCGGCCGGTCCCCTCGGGGGCCGTCCGGCCGCCTTCGTCGTTGACGGGCCGGCGTCGCGCGATCGGCCCCCCGGGCCATCGCCCACCGGGTGGCGCGTCCAGGCCCCACCGGCGTCGCCTCGGGAGCGGCGTCGAGGTGTGTCCACCCGCCGCGGCGCGATCCCGTAGCGTGAGCGACGCATGAGCGACTCCGCCGACCACGAGCCCTCGGTCCCCCTGCACGTCGATCAGCTGCTCGAGCAGCGATCGGTCGCCGCCGGCGTCCAGGCCCTCGCCCGCCGCAACCAGCACCACCTCGCCGACATGGACGAGGAGGAGCGCCGCGACGCCCAGGTCCTGTGGGCCGAGATGGTGTCCGAGATCCTCGGCGCCGTCCGGGACGTGCTCGGTGGGCCCGTCGAGCAGGACGGTCCCGGGCGCGCCGTCATCGTCCTGTCCGACCACCCCGAGCAGCCGGGCGAGGTCCAGGCGGAGGCGATCTTCTCGCCCCAGATCGAGGAGGTCGCCGGCGACGACGGCGAGACCCAGGTCGTCGCGACGTTCGCGCAGGTGCTGGGGATGCAGGTCGCGGAGCTCCTGCCCGAGCTCGCCGAGCAGATGGCGAACGAGGTCGAGGAGGGCGAGGACGGCCCGGAGCTCCCCGGCCGCTGACCGGGTCGCGTGCTCCTCCTGCTCCCCCCGTCCGCCGGCAAGGCCACGCCCCGGCGGGGCCGGCCCGTCGACCTGGACGGCCTGTCGCGGCCGGAGCTGCGGCCGGTGCGCGAGCGCACGCTCGCCGCCCTCGCCACGCTCTGCGAGGGCGACCCGGCGGCCGCCCGCGCCGAGCTCGGCCTGGGGGACGGCCCCGACGCCGACGCCGAGCGCGCCCGCAACGTCCACCTGACGTCCGCACCGTCGGCGGCCGCCTCGGCGGTCTACACCGGCGTGCTCTACGACCGCCTGGGCCTGCGCGACCTGCCGACCGGGGCCAAGCGCCGCGCCGGCGCCCGCGTCCTCATCTTCAGCGGCCTGTGGGGCGTCCTGGCGCCCGGCGACCGGATCCCCGGCTACCGCTGCCCCGCCACCGCCCGGCTCCCGGGGGTCGCGCCGGCCGCGACCCGGTGGCGGGACGCGCTGACCGCGGCGTTGCCCGCCGACCGCATGGCCGTCGACCTGCGCTCCGGTCCGTACCGGGCGCTGTGGCGGCCCGCGGACGCGCCGACGGTGGCGGTCTTCGTCGTCCGCGAGCGTGCCGGGCAGCGCTCGGTGGTGAGCCACATGGCCAAGGCCACCCGCGGCGACATCGCCCGGACGCTGCTCGTCGGCGACGGTGCGCGCCCGGCCCGCGACCCGCGGACCCCGGACGAGCTCGCCGCGCGCCTCGCGGACGCCGGCTGGACCGTCGAGCTCGACCCTCCGGACCGACGGGGCGACCAGGCGCTCACGGTCGTGGAGCGCGACTGACGCGCACCGGGCCCCACGCGTCGTCCCGGTGAGGCGGCGCCGCCCGACCCTCGTCGGCGACCGGGGCCACGTCGCCCGTCCGCCGTCGCGTCACGACCCCGTGGGCCGCAGCTGCGCGTCGAGCGCGACCGCGGCGGCGTCCAGCAGATCGGCCTCCACGCGCGGGTCGTCGGCGGTGACGACCCCGGCCGACACCGTCAGGGCCTGGACCTGCAGCACGAGCAGCCGGGCGAGCAGCGCCGGGTCCCCCGCACGCACCGAGCCCTCGTCCTGCCCCTCCCGGATCGCCACCTCGGCGAGGTCGAGCATCATCTGCTGGGACACCCCGGGACGGGCCGTGACGTACGGCAGGAGCGCCTCGGGGTCGACGTCGAGGACCTTGCGGAAGAGCGGGTCGGCGCGGAGGCCGCGACCACAGCCGATCGCCGTACGGACGATCCGCTCGCGCGCGGAGGGCAGCGACGCCGCCTCCTCGGCGCACCGGAGCGCGATGCCGCCGAAGTCGTGGGTCATGAGGTCGCGCAGGACCGCCTCGACGTCCGGGTAGTGCCGGTAGAGCGTCGTGCGGCTCACGTCGGCCCGCCGGGCGACGTCGCTCATCGTCAGGCGCGACACGCCCCGGTCGAGCACGCAGCCCCGTGCCGCGTCGAGCAGGCGCAGCGCCGCCGCGGGACGGTCGAGGACCGTGGCCACCGTCGCCGCGAGCGATGCCGGCCATCCCGGCGCGTCCGCCGCCCCCGCGGCGACGCCGGGGCCGTCGGTGGTCTCTTCCGCGTCGACCATCCCGTCAGTCTGACGCGTCGCCGGGACGCACGTGGGTCGGCGGACGCCGCCCCGCGGTAGGGTGGGCGGTCGTGTCGCGCCGCCCGTCCCGGATCGCCTCGCTCTGCGCGTCGCTCGTCGCGACCCTGCTCATCCTGACCGGCTGTGGGGGCCAGGCGCAGGAGGTCCGCGACGGCGACCGTTACGCCGACCGGGTCAACCGGGTGCAGCAGCGGTTCGAGCGTGATCTCCAGGCGGTCCGCAAGTCGGTGGCCGGGGCCGAGGACCGCGCCGACGTGCAGCGCGTCGCCCGGCGCCTGTCGCAGCGGATCAACGCGGTCGAGCAGCAGCTCGGGGCGATCGAGCCGCCCGAGGTCGTGGCCGACGCGCACCGCCGCCTCGTCGACGCGTTCGCCCGCTGGCGCGCCCCCGTCGACGCGTTCCGGCGGGCGTTGCGGGACCGCGACGTCGACGCGACCCTCCAGGCCAAGGCGACGTTCGACACCGAGACCGCCGCCGTCGAGGAGCGCGTCAACGACGCCCGGAGCCGGATCAACGAGGGCCTGCGGAAGCTCGCCGACTGATGCTGCGCCGCCTGCTCGTCCCCTCCGCGGTCGCCCTGCTCGCCGCCGCGCTCGGCGCGGCCGGATGGCTGCTCGCCGACGCCTGGTGGGGCGCCGCCGCCGGCGTCGCGGCCGGGCTCGTGGTCGGCTCGGCCGGTGCGTGGGTCGTGGCCCGCGCGCGCGGCGACCGCCGGGCGTTGCGGGACGGGGCGCAGGCCGCGCGACTCACCGGGCTGCGATTCGTCGCGCACCTGCCACCGCCGACCGGGGGCGACCTGCGCCGTCGGCGCGCCGAGGAGTCGCACCGGATGCTGCGTGCGGCGCTCGGCCTCCCGGGCCCCACCGCGTCGGGCCCGGAGCGGACGGTCGTCGTCACGTCGTCGGCGCCCGGCGAGGGCAAGACGACCACCGCCGCCGGGCTCGCCCGCGCCCTCGCCCGGTCGGGACGACCGGTCGTGGCCGTCGAGGCGGACCTACGACGCCCCGCGCTCGGCCGTGCGCTCGGCCTGGACCCGGCCCGGTCCCCTGCGACCGGGCTGGCGACGGCGATCGTCGACGCCGTGCCGGTGGTCGACCTGCTCGTCGAGGTCGAGCCGGGCCTCCGCCTGCTGCCCGCCGGGGACCTGCCCCCGAGCGCGCCGGAGCTGCTGTCGGGCCCGGACGTCGTGCGGGTGCTGTCCGAGCTCGCCGCGCTGGGGGTCACGATCGTCGTCGACACCGCGCCGCTGCTGCCGGTCGCCGACACGCGCGAGCTGCTCGCCGGTCACGCCGTCGGCCACGTGGTCCTCGTCGTGCGGTCGGGCGCCGTGCGCCGGGCCGAGGCCCGGGTCGCAGCGGCGTTGCTGCCCGAGGGCGTCGACGCGGTGATCGCCCTCGCCGGCCGCGGATCGACGCCGCGCGCCTACGACCGGTACCTCCGCGACTCGTCGTCGGCGCCGCGCCGGTAGCGTCCCCGCGCGATGCCCTCCTCGTGGTTCTGGATGCAGGTCGTGCTGACGACGTGCGTCGCCATCAGCATGATCATCGCGGCGATCAAGCTCATCGGCTGAGCCGCCCCGGGCACGCCGTCGAGGACCGCCGCGGACCCTGCGGAACGGGTCGAACGGGCGTTTCGTGAGGGTGTTCACACCGCTCCCGCAGGGCGCTTACGGTGTGCGATGATCGCGCGGACGCGGGTCGGCGGGTCCTCCGCCACCCCATGCCATCCAGCCCAAGGAGCTCCATGTTCGGCTCGATCGTCGTCGGTACCGACGGCTCGGACACCGCCAACCAGGCCGTGAAGGAGGCCATCGGCCTCGCGGCGTCGGTCGGTGCGACCCTCGAGGTCGTCTCGGCGTACGAGCCGGTCCCCGGGTCCCGCCTGCGCGAGGAGGCCAAGCAGGTGCCGTCCGACGTCGAGTGGATGGTCAACGAGCGCTCCGACGTCGAGGCGACGCTCGGCCGCGCGCAGGACATGGCGACGTCCGGTGGCGTCGCGAAGGTCCGGACCTACGCCCGCCAGGGCGACCCCGCCGACGCGATCCTCGACGTCGCCGAGGAGGTCGAGGCCGACCTCGTCGTCGTCGGCAACAAGGGCATGACCGGCGCCAAGCGGTTCCTGCTCGGGTCGGTCCCGAACAAGATCAGCCACCACGCGCCCTGCTCGGTCCTCATCGTCCGCACGACGTAGCCCGGCGGCGGGGCGGGTGGGATCATCGTCGGGTGACCGGCGCCGCCTCCGCCCCGTCCCCGTCCGGGTCGTTCGATCCCGAGGACCTGCACTGGATGGGCGAGGCGATCGCCCAGGCCCGGATGGCGGAGGACCACGGCGACGTGCCGATCGGGGCGGTCGTCGTGCAGCACGACGTCGACGGGACGTCGCACATCATCGGGTGGGGGCGCAACCGCCGCGAGGTCGACGCCGACCCGACCGCGCACGCCGAGGTGCTCGCGCTGCGCGAGGCGTCGGAGGCTCTCGGCTCGTGGCGGGTGCTCGAGGCGACGCTCTACGTCACGCTGGAGCCGTGCGCGATGTGCGCCGGGGCGATCGTCCTGTCCCGCATCCCCCGCGTCGTCTACGGCTGCACCGACCCCAAGGCCGGGGCGTGCGGCAGCGTCCTCGACGTCACCGGCGAGGTGCGCCTGAACCACCGTCCGGTCGTCGAGGGCGGCGTGCGGGCCGCGGAGTGCTCCGGGCTCCTCCGGTCGTTCTTCGCCGCCCGTCGCGGGCGCTGAGCCACCGGGACCACGCGGTCCGGGGTGACGTGACGACCGGTAGCGTCCGGAGGGTGGATCCCCTCAAGCCGATCAAGGACGCCGCCGGACGGGTGCTGCGCGAGACCGGGGCGCACGACTTCGGCCGCAGCCTGTCGAGCGTCGACGACCTGACCCTCGAGGTGCGGCGGATCGAGGCCCAGGTCGAGGAGGTGCAGCAGACGCTCCGCTCGCTCGCCCCGCTGATCGAGCGGCTCGTCGTCGCGGCGGAGCACCTGGAGGAGGACATCGACCCGATCAGCCGGCTCGCGTCCCGCATCCCCGGGTCCGGGTCGCGCCGTCGGCGGGAGCAGCGACGCGAGGAGCTGCGTCGGGCCCGGGCCGACCTGGAGCGCACCGGTCGGCGGCTGCCGCCCGCCGCCGCGGCGCCGCCCGACGTCGGCCGCCCGCCCTCGGGTCCCGGAGCGCCCTGACCGGGGCGCCGGCCGGGACGCGCCGACCCGGGGCTCGGCCGAGGGCGCAGGGACCGGGGGCTCGACCGGGGCGCCGGGCGGAGCGCACGTCGGCCGGGCCGGGCGTCACGGTGCGGCCGTCAGGCGCCGGGACGGTCGACGCCGGCCTCGGCGAACGTCTCCATGTCGCGGTGCAGGCGCCCGGCCTGCTCGATGAGCGGGAGCGCGAGCGCGGCGCCCGACCCCTCCCCCAGGCGCATCCGCAGGTCGAGCAGCGGCTCGAGGCCGAGCTCGGCGAGGACCGTGCCGTGCGCGGGCTCCGCCCCGCGGTGCCCGGCGACGAGGCCCGCCTCGACCACCGGGCAGAGCCGCACGGCGACGAGCGCCGCCACGCCGGTGGCGAAGCCGTCGAGGACGACCGGGACCCGTCGGGCGGCCGCGGCGAGGATCGCGCCGACGAGGCCGGCGATCTCCAGGCCTCCGAGCTCGCCGAGCGCCTCGAGCGCGCCGGGCGCGGTCCCCGGGTCGGTGACCGTCGTCCGGGCCAGCGCGGTCCGCACGACCTCGCGCTTGCGCTCCAGCGTCGCCGCGTCGGCTCCGGCGCCACGGCCGACGGCCTGCTCCGGAGCGATGCCGAGCAGCGCGCTCGCCAGCGCGGCCGCCGACGTCGTGTTGCCGACCCCGATCTCGCCCGGGACGAGGCACCGGCCGCCGCGCTCGAGCAGCTCGTCGGCGAGCACGGCGCCGGCCTCGATCGCCGCCGCGACCTCGTCCGGCGTCATCGCGGCGCGCGCGGTCAGGTCGGCGGTGCCGCCGTCGCGGACGCGGGCGTCGCGCACCCCGGGAGGCGTGGGGCCGCGCAGGCCCAGGTCGGCGACGAGCAGCGTGCCCGCGTGGTGGCGGGCGAGGACCCCCACCGCCGTGCCGCCGCGGGCGGCGGCGGCGGCGATCTGCCCGCCGACCGCGCCGCCGTAGAGCGAGGTGCCCCGACCCAGGTGCCCGTGGTCGGCCGCGAGCACGAGGATCGCCGGTCGCAACGGGCTCGGCGGCGCGTCGCCCGTCCACGCCGCCCACCGCTCCACGGCGTGCTCGAGCACGCCCAGGCTGCCCTGGGGCTTGACGAGGAGGTCGGCGCGATCGCGGACGACCGTCGACGCGCGCTGGTCCGGGCCGCCGCGGGCCACGACGGCCGCCACGCGTGCGGCGATCCCGTCGGGAAGGGGCGCGTCGTCGCGCGACCCTCCCGTCCCGGGACCGGTCCCGGGCCCGCGGGCGTCATCGCCCGGGCGCTCACCGCCGACGACGGGGATCGCACCGCCGACCGGCCCGGGGTCGACGTCGGGCCACCGCTCCGGCAGGACGACGGCGTCGAGCGGCGCCCGCTCCGCCCATCCCGCGGCCTCGAGCCCCGGCCGGACCGGTCGCTCGTCGGGCCAGCCGATGCAGAGCCACGCCATCGGGTCGACGCGGTCGGGGATCCCCAGCAGGCTCCGCAGGTCCTCGCGGCGGTAGAAGCTCACCCAGCCGACGCCGAGGCCCTCGGCGCGCGCGGTGAGCCACAGGTTCTGGATCGCGCAGGCGACCGACTGGGCGTCGGTCTCGGGGATCGTGCCGCGGCCGAGGACCTCGACGTCCGGGTCGCCGTGGTCGCAGCACACGACGATCGCGAGCGGCGCCTCGACGATCCCCTCGATCTTCTGGTCGAGGAAGTGCCGGGCGCGATCACCGAACCGCTCGGCCTGGAGCAGCCGCTCGCGCTGGGCGAGGTTGCGCATCGCCTGGCGCGTGCCCTGGTCGCGGACGACGATGAACCGCCACGGCTGCATGAGCCCGACCGACGGCCCGCGGTGGGCGGCGGTGAGCAGCCGCTCGACCGTCGCGTCGTCGACCGGGTCGGGCCGGAACCGGCGGATGTCGCGCCGGGCGGCGACGATCCGGGACAGCGCGTCGCGGTCGGCGTCCGGGAACCGCCAGCCGGTCGGGTCGGCCGCGCGGTCCGCCGCCCGCGACGGGTCGAATCCCTCGGGGGTCCGGGGGCGGACGTAGGCGTCGGCGGACTCGGGCATCACCCCACAGCTTCGCGCACCGCGCGGTCCGGTGGGGCGGCGGGCGGCGCACCGGGTGGGGCGGCCGGACCGGAGGCGGCGTGGGACGACCGTCTAGGCTGGGGCGCCGATGCCCGTGCCGCGATCGACCGGGGCCCGCCACGCGGTCGGGTTCCTCACCCGGTTGCCGGTGCCGTTCGGGTCCGACGAGCCGCCGCGGCTCGACCTCGCGGTGCCGTGGTTCCCGCTCGTCGGGCTGCTCGTCGGGGCGCTGACGGGCGGCGTGCTGGCGCTCGTCGACGTCGTGCCCGGCGCGGGCCCGGCGGGGGTCGCCGCGGCGCTCGCGCTGGCGGCGGGGGCCCTCGTCACCGGTGCGCTGCACGAGGATGGACTGGCGGATTGCGCCGACGGGCTCGGCGTGCTCGGCGACCGCGACCGGCGGTCGGCGGTCATGCGCGACCCGCGGGTCGGGACGTTCGGCGTGCTCGCCCTCGTCGTCTGGGCGCTCGTGACGTGGAGCGCTCTGCGGGCGCTGCCGGTGGCCGACGCGGTCCCGGCGCTCATCGCCGCGGGCGCGCTGTCGCGGGCGGCGATCCTGTTGCACGCGGTGATCGGCCGCCCCGCCCGTCCGGACGGCGCGGTGCACGCGCTGCGGGTGGGCCCGGTCCGGGGCACCGTGGCGGCCGCGATCGCCGTGGCGGCGGCCGTCGTGGCCCTGGGACCGGGCGCGGCGGCCGTGGCGTGCGCGGTGGCGGCGGGCGTCGCGGTCGCGGTCACGGCGCTCGCGCGTCGCGCGCTGGGCGGGATCACCGGCGACACCTGCGGTGCGGTGGCGGCGCTCGCCCAGCCCGCGGTCCTCGTCGTCGCGCTCGCGTTCGCGGCGTGATCCCGACGCCAACGCCTCCCGGGTCAGGCGGCCGCGTGGGCGCCGGCCGCGAGCAGGAGGAGCGCCCGGGCGAGCGCGGGGCCGGTGTCCTCGCCGGTGTCGAGCCGGCGCAGCGCCATGCCCTCCGCGGTAGCGACGACGATCGGGGCGAGCCCGGCGGCGTCGGGGACGCCGAGCCGGTCGAGCAGCTCGCGGGCGAGCCGGTCGAACGCGTCGCGTCCCTCGCGCACGACCCGCTCCAGGTCGGGGTCGCGGGTGGCGTGGAGGTAGAGCTCGAACTGGGCGACGACCTGCCGCTGCTCCGCCTGCCCCTCGACCGCCCGGCCGATGAGCCGCCCGACGTCCTCCAGGCCCCGGTCGCCGGCGCGGAGCTCGTCCGCGATCGCCTCGAGCCGGCGCGTCTCCTCGTGCGAGAACAACCGCAGCGCCTCGCGCAACAGGTCTTCGCGGCCCTTGAAGTGGTAGGTCAGGGTGCCGAGCGACACCCCGGCCGCGGCGGCGACCTGGCGGTGGCTCACCGCGCCGACGCCCTGGTCACCGACGGTGCGCAGCACCGCCCGGATGATGCGGCGTCGGGGCGTGTCCTCGTCGGCGTCGGTCGGCGGGGCGGCGTCCGTCGCGGGGCCCGGGCCCGCGCTCACGCGGTCGCCCTCGCGCCACGTCCGCCGTCGACGCCGGCGATCGCGCCCTCCCCGTCGTCGCCGGGCCACCGCAGGTCCCAGCGCTCCGCCGACTCGAGGTGCGCGGCGAGCGAGATGAGGCGGGCCTCGTCGTCGCGATGCCCGAGGAGCGTCACCCCGAGCGGCAGGCCGGTGGCGGTGAACCCGGCGGGCACGTTGACCCCCGGCCAGCCGATGACGTTCCACGGGTAGGAGTACGGGCAGGCGCCGGCGATGACGCGGTCGGTGTCCATGTTGCTCAGGCCGTCGATCGCCTCGACCGACAGCGGCGGGGTCGCGGTCGTCGGGGCGAGCACGACGTCGACGTCGCGGAACGTGCGGCCGATCCAGGCGGCGTAGGCGTGCTCGGCCAGGCGGGCGAGGCGCAGGGCGGGGCTCAGGATCTTGCCGGTCCGGGCGTTCTCGCGGGTGCGTGGATCGATCGCGTCGACGTCCTCGAGCCGCCCGACCCACCCGCCGACGCCCCCCATCGAGCGCGGCATGAAGATCGCGCCGACGGGCCCGTACCGGACGCGCCGCGCGACGACCTCGTGACCCAGGCCCTCGAGCGTCTCGGCGATCCGGACGGTGGCGGCACGGACCTCGGGATCGAGGCGACGCGACACCGCGACCCACGGCGGGTTGAGCGCCAGGCCGATCCGCAGCCGGCCCGGGTCGCGCTGCGCGGCGGCGGCGAACGGCTCGGCGGGCGCCGGCGGGCGATGGCGGTCGCCGGGGACGTTGCCGGTGGTGGCGTCGAGCAGCAGCGCCGCGTCGGCGACGGTCCGCGCGAGCGGACCGTGGACGGTGAGCCCGTGGAACGCCTCGGCGTCGGGCCAGGTGGAGATCCGTCCACGCTGCGGCTTGATGCCGACGAGGTGGCTCCACGCGGCCGGGATCCGCACCGATCCGGCGCCGTCCGATCCGATCGCCGCGGGGACGAGGCCGGCGGCGACCGCCGACGCCGATCCGCCGGACGACCCGCCGGGCGTGTACGCGGTGTGCCACGGGTTGCGGGTGTAGCCGAACGATCCGCCGGTGATCGGCCACTGTCCGATCTCGGGCGTCGTCGTCTTGCCGACGATGACCGCCCCGGCGGCGCGGAGCCGGACGACGAGCTCGGCGTCCTCGGTGGCGGGGGTGAACGTGCCGTCGCAGCCGAACCGCGTCTCCTGCCCCGCGTAGTCGGTGTCGTCCTTGATCGCGACCGGCACCCCGAGCAGCGGGCCGCGCTCCCCGGCCGCCAGGCGGGCGTCGGCGGCGTCGGCGGCCGCGCGGGCGTCGTCGCCCAGGACGCAGCGGAACGCGTTGAGGACCGGCTGCGACGCCTCGATCCGCTCGAGCGTCGCGTCGACGAGCGCACGAGAGCCCCCGCCGGCGTCGGCGAGCGCGCGGGCCTGCTCGGCCAGGCCGGGGATCGGCGTGGCCTCGATCGGGGCGTGTGCCGTCGGGGTGGTGGGCACGGCGGTCGACCTCTCGTTCGTTCGTACGAACGAGATGGTAGCCACCCGGTTCACGGGCGTCAAGCCGATGGACCCCGCCACCGCCGACGCCAGCTGGATCGCCCCTCCGGGCGGGCAGGACCACCCGATGGCGTGCGCGCGTCGACGGCGAGCGCGCACGACGGGCGCGCTCCCGGGCGGGGGCGCTCTCCGGCCATATGACCTGCAAGACATATTCCATGACGTTCGACGCATATCGCTGGCGGAAGCACGGTGCCCACGGTCGGCACCGCGGCCCGAGATCCAACACCGGACGCATGGCCGGTGCGACGCGACGCCGAACCGCCGCGACCCGCTACCCTCCGCACCGTCGACCACCGACCCTCGGAGGGGTGCCGGAGTGGTTGAACGGGGCAGTCTCGAAAACTGTTGTAGGGGTAACCCCTCTACCGAGGGTTCGAATCCCTCCCCCTCCGCTCGAACCCCCGCATCTCGGTCGCTTCCGGCCCGGATGCGGGGGCTTCTTCGTTCTCGTGCCTCGCGCTCAGTCCCGCCCCGCCGCGAGCGCCCAGGCGAGGAAGACGAGCTGGAACGGCAGGCGCAGCAGGAGCGAGCGCCGGCCTCCGGGCACCTCGGGGAACCGCTCGGGGTGCTGGTACATGTGGACGTTCGCCGGCAGCACGCCGAGCAGCGTCGCCGCGCTGAGCCACGCGCCGAAGCGGCGGGTGCGCGGGCGCATCGTCGCCGCGCCGCCGACGATCTCGGCGACCCCGCTGGCGTACACGAGCTCGCGGTGGGCGGGCAGGTAGTCCGGCATCGCCCGCTCGTACGTGCGCGGGACGAGGAAGTGCAGGACCCCCGCCACGACGAAGAACGGACCGAACAGGCGGCGGAGCGTCATGGCGGGACCCTACCGACGGGTCGGGCGTGGGTCGGCGGGTCGGGCGTGGGTCGGCGGGTCGGGCGCGGGTCCCGTCAGTCGACCGGTGCGTTCGGGACGACGCCCGACTCCGCGCAACGGCCACCGGTCAAGCGGTACACCGACACCATCGGGCCGGGACGCTCGTACGCCGTCTCGTACGTCGTCGCCTGACGGTCGATCTGGTACCGCACCGGGGCCTCCATCGGCCCCCAGGCGCGACGGCCGTCCGAGCCGACCGGACCGGACGGCGTCGTGCCGCCCACGGTCGCGCGGCCGAGACCGCGGTGGCCGTCACCGCCCTCCGGTCCGACCCCGATCGTGCGCGGGTCGAGTCGGCGGCCGGCGCGGGCGTCGGGTCCGGGGTCGGCGTGGACCCGACCACCGGACGCGGTGCGGGGGTCCGGCGTGCTCGCGCCGACGCTCTCGAACTCCCGCACCCCCGCCGACGCCGCGAACGGGTCGATCTGGGCGACGAGGCGCCCTCGGCGGGGCAGCTCGCGGTAGAAGCGGACCGCGGCGGGCACGAGGTCGGGCGTCCGCGCCACGCGGCCGGCCTGGTAGGAGCCCGTGACGACCCAGCAGTACCCGTAGCGCTCGAACACGTCGATGAGCTCGGGGAACAGGATCCGCGACCAACCGGAGAACCCGGCGTTGCGGCGCAGCTGCGGGTGCTTCGCCGCGTCGGCCCGTCGCACCTCGGGGATCGTGTGGTAGATCGACCAGCGGGTCAGGCTGTACCACTGATGCCCGCCGGCCATCGTCGGCATCCACGCCGCCGGGGACATCGACTCCAGCACGACGCCCTCGCGCGCCGGGACGTTGGCGCGCATCCAGTCGCGCAACGTCGTGCGGGTGTCCTCGCGACCGACGGTGACGGCGTGATGGCCGGCGTGGCGCAGCGACTGGTCGCCGAGCGCGAGCGCCAACGCCACCGCGACGACGGCCGCCGCGATCCCCGGACGGCCCGGCGCGGTGCCCCGCCCCCCGGCCAGCCGGGCCGCGACGCGCGCCGCCTCGGCGACCGCGAACCCGGCGGTCAACGCCAGGACCGGCACGAGCGGCAGAACCCAGCGGGCGAAGAACCGGTCGGTGCCGCCCATGACGACGAGGTAGGCGACGACCATCGGCAACAGCAGCGCCGCGACCCGCCACCGCCGCCACGCCAGCAGCGCCGCCCCGAGCGTCCCGACGGCGAGCGCCGCCCAGCCGAGCCCCCACCCCATCGACCACGTGTAGAACCGCAGGCCGTCGGTCATGGGCTCGCCGACGTAACGGCCGCTGGTGGACCACCGCTGCTGGTAGGCGATCGCGTCCCACAGCTCGCCGGGATCGAGGACGAGGTACGGGTTGGCGACGACGAACGTCGCCAGCGCCACGAGCCCCAGCCCGACGGTCCGGCGCAGGACCGTCCGCCACGGATCGCCGGCTGTCACGCCCCGACGCCCGTCCCACGCCCGCAGCGCGGCCGCCGCCAGCGGGGCGAGCAGGACGATGCCGGCGTTGTACTTGAACCCCGCCGCCAGGCCGACCGCGACGCCGGCGAGGACGTAGCCACGCCACCGGCCGTCGCGCAGGATCCACCCGGCGGCGAGCAGGCCCAGGACGATGAAGAGGACCGTCGGCCCGTCCGCGAGCGCCAGGCGCGAGTACGCGACCGCGAGGAACGACACGGCCAGCAGGAACGCGGCCGTCATGGCCGCGGTGCGACCGACGAGGCGGCGCCCCGCGAGGTAGAGGAGCGGCACCGCGGCGATCCCCATGAGCGCCGCGAGCAGCCGACCGATGAGGAACGCCTGGGTGGGGTGCTCGACCAGGCCCTCGGCCGGCGACAGGCCCTGCACGCCGAACCACACGTGGTAGATCAGCGACAGCACGCCCATCATCCCGGGCGGGTTGACGAGCTCGCGGAACCCGAGCCGCTCGGTGAGGAACGTCGCCGCATCCGGGACGAACCGGGCGTTCTCGTCGATGTTGTAGACGAGCGGCAGGTTCTGGTCGAGGTGCCACAGCCGCAGGACCGCGGCGAGCAGCGTGACGGCGGCCAGGACGGCCACCTCGCGGCGGCCGGTCAGCCGCACCGCGACACCCGCATCGCGTCGGCGAGCTGCGGGCCGAGCGCGTGCTCGTCACCGTCGACCCGGACGGTCAGCGGACCCCCGAACGGCTGACGGTCGACGACGGTCAACGTCACCCCCGGGACGATCCCGCGGGCGGCGAGGTAGCGCAGCATCGCCGGATCGGCGTCGGACACGCGGACGAACCGCACCTCGCCGGCCACGTCGACGTCGATGAGGCTCGTCGAGGCCTGCTCGGCGATCTCGAGCCGGTGGTCGGGGATCGGGTCGCCGTGCGGGTCGAACGCGGGATGGCCGAGCTTCGCCGCGATCCGCTCCACCAGGTCGTCCGACACGGCGTGCTCCAGTCGCTCCGCCTCGTCGTGGACGCGGTCCCACGGCACGTCGAGGATCTCGACGAGGAAGAGCTCGAGCAGCCGGTGGTTGCGGATCGTCCGCAGCGCGACCCGCCGCCCGCCGTCGGTCAACCGCACGCCGCGATACGGCTCGTGCTCGAGCAGGTCGAGGTCGGCGAGGCGGCGCAGCATCGCCGACACCGACCCGGGCGTGATCCCGAGCCGCTCCGCGAGCGCCGTGGTGGGGACCGCGCCACCGAGGCGCGACTCGAGGGCGAACACCGCCTTCAGGTAGTCCTCGACGGCGGTCGTGGGCGGGGAGGACGGCGCCGACGCCATGCGGGCGATCGTAGGGGACCCCGACGCGGGCGGTCCCGCGCCACTGGCGCGAGCCCCCGGCGGCCCGCGGCGCCGTGCGACCGACGGGGGTCCGGACCGCGGGTGCGGACCCACCGGGGCGGTAGCGTCTGCCCGATGAACGCGACCGTCGCTCCTCCGCAGCCCGACCCCGATCTGCTGGAGCGCCTCGCGGCGTTGGCGGTCCGCGGCGGCGCGAACGTGCAGCCGGGCCAGATCGTCGGGGTGAGCGGTCATATCGGCGGGCACGAGCCGGTGGTGCGGGCGATCGCCGCCGAGGCGTACCGGGCGGGGGCGCGGTTCGTCGACGTGTCGTGGTTCGACCCGCTGGTGAAGCGCGCCCGGCTGCTGGAGGCGGAGGAGGGCACCCTGGAGTTCGTCCCGGGGTGGCTCGGGGCGCGGATGGAGGCGCTGGGTCGCGAGCGCGGCGCGAACATCTCGCTCGTCGGCCAGGTCCGCCCGGGGACGTTCACCGACCTGGACCCGTCGCGGGTGGGCCGCGACCAGCTGCCGGCGTTGAAGGAGACCGCCGGGGTCATCAACCGGCGCGAGCTCAACTGGACGGTCATCCCCGCCCCCAACGTCGGCTGGGCCGGCCTGGTCTTCCCCGACCTGCCGGCGGACGAGGCGCTGCGGCGGCTCGAGGCGGACATCCGCACGGTGTGCCGCCTGGACGCGGACGACCCGGTCGCCGCGTGGCGGGAGCGGGCGGCGGAGCTGCAGGCCAACGCGGGCCGGTTGAACGACCGGCGGTTCGACGCGATCCGCCTCGTCGGCCCCGGGACCGACCTGACGATCGGGCTGCTGCCGTCGTCGCGGTTCATCGCGGCGGGGATGGACACCGCCGGCGGGATCACCCACCAGGCGAACGTGCCGACGGAGGAGGTCTTCACGACCCCCGACCCGGCGCGCGTGGACGGCGTGGTGCGGGCGACGAAGCCGCTGACGCTCGGTGGGACGACGGTCGACGGGATCGAGGTCGAGTTCCGCGGTGGCGAGGCGGTGCGCGTCGACGCCCGGGTGGGGGTCGAGGTGCTGCGCGGCTGGATCCAGCGGGACGCCGGCGCCCGACGGTTGGGCGAGCTGGCCCTCGTCGACGGTGACGGCCGGGTCGGGCAGACCGGCACGGTGTTCCACGAGACGCTGCTGGACGAGAACGCCGCCAGCCACCTGGCGCTCGGCTCGGCCTACCTCATGTGCCTGGACGACGAGGCCGACCACCCGAAGGCCAACCGCTCGGCGATCCACGTCGACTTCATGGTCGGATCGCCCGACGTCACCGCGATCGGCGTCGCCGCCGACGGCGCCGAGACGGTGGTGCTGGAGCGGGGGGCGTGGAAGGTCTGACGGCCAGGCGGCGTGCTGATCGGGTCACGCGTCGGGCGCCCCAGTCCCAGGGGCCAGGCAAGGAAACGGCCACCGGTGTCCGGAACCCGCGCCAACCCCTTGTGATGGCCCCAGCCCGCCGCCGGTGGCGATCGTTACCGGGCGACGGGGCGCGGGAGGCGCGAGCGGTAGTCGTCGCCGAGGGCGCGGACGTGCCTGGCGTACTCGCGGTCGGTGAACAGCGTTGCGTTGGGCTTGACCATGCCGTTGACGACGACGATCTGGGGCGCGTCGAATCCGCGTGCTGCGAGATCGTCGGACGTGCCGTTCTCGAGGATGCAGAACAACCTGTAGTGGCGACGGCCGGGACCGGTGAGCCGGATCTCGTAGTAGCCGGCCATCGACCCGTGCATCGCTTCCCACTTGCCGCCACCGCTGAACGCCGGTGGCGGCGCGGCGCGGACGGCTTCCAGGATCGCGTTGAATCCCGCGTCCACCGTCGAGGAACGTCTCGGCGGGGACGTCGCCCGCCAGGGTCTCGTAGTAGGCGATACCCCAAGTCATGCGCACCCCGATGCTAGGCCGCGCGGCGGTCGCCGCCGCCGGGATTACGACGCGATAGCGGACCGTCGGCGCGGGCCAGCCGTGTTGCGCGGCACGACCACGACATCGGCATCGAGGGCGTCCGCCATCGCGACGACTGTCGCCAGCTCGGGGTTGCCCTTCGCGGTCAGCAGGCGTCGCACGCTCGACGGGTTCTTGTCGATCGCGCGCGCAAGCTCGGCCTTGCTGAGCCGATGATCCTCGCGGAGCGCATCGAGCTGGTTGACGATCGCATCGATCGCCGCGATGGCGCGGCGTTGCCGCTCGAACTCTGCCGCGAACTCGGGATCCTCCGCGATCCGCCGGCGACGGGGACGCGTCGTCCCCGCCTTGCCGGTTGCGCGCACGAAGGCCCATCTACCTGTTCATCGCTCGATGGTCGCCAAGACCCGCAAGCCCGTCCTTCGCGTCGCGGAGCCTGCACACAGGTGAAGCGCGTCGAACCGGGCGATTCCTACCGCAGGCTCGCCCGCAGGTCCTTCATCAGCAGCATCAGCTGCAGCGGATCGGTCGGCGACGCGGCGAAGCCGAACCGCTCGTAGAACGCTCGGGCGGACGCGCCCTTTGCCTGCACGAGCAGCGCACGCACGCCGACCGACTCCGCCGCGGCCAGGGAGCGCCGCATCGCGTCGGCGAGCAGGAACGCCCCGAGCCCATGCCCTTGAACGCTCAGGTCCACCGCCAATCGCGCGAGCAGGACGACCGGAATCGGGTGTCGCGGCATCCCTGCGCGCACCCGGCGCGGCGCCTGGGCCGGCTCGACCGCGCCCGCGTTCAACGCGACGTAGCCGACGACCCGATCGTCCTGCTCACGATCGCAGACGACGTACGTCCGGGCCGACCCGGCTCCCGTCGCGGTCCGCGCGTGCTCGACCAGCCACGTATCCAGCGCCGCGCGCCCACAACGAAAGCCCACTGTCCGCTGCCGCGCGAGCAGCGCTGGATCAGCGAAGCGTGGTCCGGTCACGCCGGGCGAGGCCGCGCGAGCAGGTCACGGACCGCCGGAACTACCTCGGCCGGTCGATCCAACGCGACGCAGAACGCGTCCCACTGCTCGTCGTCCAGGACGAACCGCGTCCGGTCGGCCAGCACGCGCTCGGACCGCTCGCGGGCGCTGTCGATCACGAACGACGACAGCGACTGCCCCGCGGTCTCCGCTGCCTGCCGGAACAGCGCGTCGTCCGCGGGCTCGACCCGGACGTTCAGGCGGTGGCTCTTGACGGACGACATGCACCCATCGTACTCACGTTGTGCGCCAGCATCAACCTGGGCTCGACCGGAGCCCTACGGACCGGCCGTCCTCGGTCGCGCCGCGACGCGAGACGGGCGATCGCGCTCCACTCCCGATCCGACCCGGGGCTCCGGCGCGACGACCTGCGGGTGGCCCGCCTGGCCGGCAACCGACCCGGCGCGCCTCGCACCCGCGGGCCCCTCCGCTACCCTGATGCGTCCACTCGGAGAGGTGCCGGAGTGGTTGAACGGGCACGACTGGAAATCGTGTAACGGGGAAACTCGTTCGGGGGTTCGAATCCCCCTCTCTCCGCCTGAACGACGGCCGTCCCCCGGGGCGGCCGTCGTCGTTGGCGGCACGCGCTCTCGTCACCGCTGGCACGGGGACGCACGCCGCCGGGCTGCCGATCGACCTGGAGCAAGCGCTGGCGGAGGCCATCGTCAACGCCTACGGCCTCAAGTAGCCCCCTCGTTCACGGTCTTGCGTGCTCTCGTCAAGGCGCGAGGGCAAAAGATTACAGTCCTGACGATGATCACCTCGACGATGACATTCTCTTCTGCAATCATTCGGACGTGGAGTTCCTCAACCGCACCGACGACCTGGCGGCGCTCGAGGACCAGTGGGACGCCGACGGCGGACGGTTCTTCATCGTCTGGGGGCGGCGGCGGGTCGGCAAGACCGAGCTGCTGTCGCGGTTCGCCGACGGTCGCCGATCGTTGTTCTTCGAGGCGACCGACACCACCGAGCGGGCGCAGCTGCAGGCGCTCTCGACCGAGCTGGCGGCGGCGGGCGACAACCGCCTGCTCCACGAGCAACCCGTCACGACGTGGTCGGGCGCGCTGGCGGCGATCGAGCAGTTCGTCGCCGGACGGGAGCGGACGGTCGTCGTGCTCGACGAGTTCCAGTACCTCGCCCGGCGCCAACCGGAGCTCGCCACGCTCCTCAGCACCTGGTGGCGCACGACGGGGCGGTCGCTCCCGCTGCTGCTCGTCATCGCCGGGAGCGAGGTCTCGTTCTTCCGCGACGACGTGCTCGCCGGGCAGCTGTACGGCCGCCGGGACGGCCAGCTGCAGGTCCGGCCGTTCGACGCGGCGTCGGCGGCGCTCTTCACTCCCGGGTACTCGGCGGAGGACAAGGTCCGGACGTTCGCCGTCTGCGGGGGCATGCCGTACTACCTGACGACGTTCTCGGACGGCGTCCCGATCGCCGAGAACATCCTGCGCAACGTGCTGTACCGCGATGGGCTGCTGCACGAGGAGGCCGAGCTGCTGCTGCGGCAGGAGCTGCCCGACCCCCGGCGGCACTTCGGCGTGCTCGCCGCGATCGCCGGCGGCGACGACCGCAACTCCACGATCGCCACCCGGACCGGGCTCAGCTCGTCCGAGGTCCGCCAGACGCTGGCGGTGCTGGAGCGCCTGCAGCTCGTCGAGCAGCTCAGACCGGTCACGGCGTCCGTCCGGTCGAAGAAGACGACCTACGCGATCGCCGACGGGTTCCTCGGGTTCCACTTCCGGTTCGTCGAGCCGTACCGGTCGCGGTTGCGGACCCGCGACGACGCGCGCCGCCACCTGGAGCAGACCGTGCTGCCCGCGCTCGACGCGTTCGTGTCGAAGCCGACGTGGGAGCGCCTGTGCCAGGCCTACGTGCGCGAGCGGGAGCCGGACGCGGTAGCCGTCGGCGCCTGGTGGGGCACGGTGCGCACCGCACCGCGACGCAGCGAGCAGCGCGAGGTCGACGTCGTCGCCGTCGACGCCGCAGGGAGCGTCATCGCGCTCGGCAGCTGCAAGTGGACGAACGTCCCGATGGGGTTCGACGAGGAGCGCCTGCTCACCGCCCTGTCGCCCGCGATCCCCGGCTTCGCCGACGACGCCCGCCGGTACTACTGCTCGCGGTCGGGCTTCACGCCGGCGCTGCACGACCTCGCCGCGAGCCAGCCCGAGCGGGTCCGGCTGGTGACGCCCGACGACCTGTATCCCGCCTGACCACCGACGCGTCATCATCGACGGGCGTGTCGCCGGTCCGCCTCCTCCTCGTCCGTCATGGGACGACCACCGCGACGCGGGCGGCGGCGTTCCCGACCGACGAGCCGCTCGACGACCGCGGCCGGTCCGAGGCGCGGGCGCTGCGGCCCCATCTGCCGGGCCGCGTCGTCGTGGTGCGCTCCCCGGCGCGGCGCGCGGCCGAGACCGCCGTCGAGCTGGGCCACCCCGACGCGGACGTCGTCGACGCGCTGCGCGAGGCGTCGTTCGGGGCGTGGGCGGGCCGCGATCCGGCGACGGTGCACGCCGAGGACCCCGCCGCGATGGCGGCGTGGATGACCGACCCGGCGTTCGCCCCGCCGGGTGGCGGAGAGTCGCTGACCGCGTTGACGGCCCGCGTCGGCGGGTGGCTCGACGGCCTCGTGCAGCGGGCGGCGGGCCGCGGCGGAGGGCCGACCGACACCGGGCCCGGGCGTGGCGGACCGGGTGCCGCGGTGGGTGGTCCGGGCGCGTCGACGCGCGACCGTGCCCGGCCGATCGTCGCCGTCACCCACGGCGGCGTGGTCCGCGCCGCGATCGTCGCCGCGCTCGGCGTCGACCCGGGCCTGGCGTGGCGGATCGACGCGTCGCCCGGGTCGATCACGGAGCTGCACGCCCACGACGGCCGGTGGCGGCTGCTCCGCAGCAACTGGGTCCCCGTCCGGGACGACCTGCGGCGGGCGCGGGACGACGACGCCGCGCCGTGACGGCGACTCCTACCCTCGGTAGGAAGGACTTGACCGCCACTCGCCGGCCGGGGCACGATGGGGCATGCCCACCCCGCCCGACGCCCGGACCGTCCTCCGCGACGCGCTCGACGGCGACCCGCCGGACGGCCTCGTCACGGCGCTCGACGACGACGCCCTGCGCGCGCTGGCCGCGACCGTCACCGACGCCCGACGGCGTCAGGCGCGAGCGCTGGACGACGCCGAGCGGGCCGCCCTGGCCCACCTGCCCCGCGTGCTGCGCGGCGCCGTCGAGCGGATCCTGCGATGAGCGCCACGCTGGAGCGTCGTGCCGAGATCCTCAAGCTCGCCCGCGTCCTGGGCGTCGACCCGCCGACGCTCGGGTACCTCGACGCGGTCGCGCCGGACGACCTGCGGCGCGTGCGCGAGCAGGTGACCGACGCGTGCTTCGACGGGGACCGCGACCGACTCCGCAAGGTCGCGTTCGCCGCCAAGGCGGTGCCCGGCGCGATCGCCGCCCGCCTCGCCCAGATCGCCCTCGGACCGGTGCTCTGCGCGCGCGTCACCGGGCTCCTGGACCCGCGCAAGGCGGTCGACATCGCCCGCCGCGTCCCCGACGCGTTCCTCGCCGACATCGCGGTGGAGCTCGACCCGCGCCGCGCCGCCACGGTCATCGCGGCGATCCCGGTCGACACCATCGCCCGGGTCGCCCGGATCCTGAGCGGACGCCGGGCGTGGGTCGAGATGGGTCAGTTCGTCCTCTTCCTCGACGACCCGCGGCTGCGTGCGGCGATCGACGCGTTCGACGACGTGTCGCTGCTCCGCGTCGCGTTCGTCATCGAGGGGAAGGAGCGGCTGGACCACTTCATCGGCCTGCTGTCGCCCGACCGGCTGGACGGCGTGCTGCGCACCGCCGACCGGGAGGGCCTGTGGCCCGAGGCGCTGGACCTCCTCGACCACGTGGCCCCCGACCGGCTGCGGGACCTCGGCGACCGGGCCGCGGCGCTCGGCGTGCTGGAGGGCCTGGTCGGCGCGATCCTCGAGCAGGACCTCGTCGACGCGCTGCTGCCGATCGTGCCCGGGCTGTCGCCCGACACCCAGGCGGCGTTGGCGCACCTCGAGGTCATCCGCGACGAGCGGGCGCTCCTCGCGCTCGTGGACGCGACCGAGCGCCACGGGCTGTGGACGGCGCTGCTGCCGCTCGTGACGCACATGCCGCCCACGTCGCGTGACGAGGTCGCGCGACTGGCGGCGCGCCTGGACCCGGACCGCCTGACGGCGCTCGTCACCACGGTGCACGAGCACCGGCTGTGGTCGACGTTCGTGCCGCTGGCGGCCGAGCACATGGACGACGCCGGACTCGAGCGGGTCGCGGAGGTCGTCGGCGACGTCGACGAGCGGATCGTGCGTGACATGGCCGACGAGGTGACCCGCCACCACCTGTGGGAGCCGCTCCTGCGCATCGCCGGGCGGATGCGGTCCGATCAGCTCGACCGGATCGCCGACCGGTTGCTCGCCGACGGCCTGGACGAGCGGATCGGCCCGATGCTCCACGCGACCCGGTCCGGCGGCCTGTGGCCGATCGGCGTGCGCATCCTCGGTGGGCTCGACGCCACGCTGCTGGAGCGCCTGAGCGGCCCGACCGCCGCCCTCGACCCCGACCTGCGGGCGATGGCGCTCGCCGAGGTCGACGGGCTGGGCATGCGGGAGCGGCTCGGGCCGTTGGGCCGGGCGCTGGCGACGTAGGCCGGCGCCGGCCACGGACGGATGCCCGTCGGCCGACGGTCCGGGTCCACGGGCTACCGTCCCGGCATGGCGCACGCGACCCCCACCCGTCCGGGCCACGCCGGACGCCAGGCCGACCGGGTCGGGGCCCGTGTGCCCGTCGCCGCCGGCCTGCTGCTGGGCTGGGCCGCCGACCGGGCGCTCGGCGATCCGCGCCGCGGCCATCCCGTCGCGCTGTTCGGTCGGACGATGGGCGCGGTCGAGGCGCGGATCTGGCGCGACGACCGGGCCGCCGGGGTCGTCTACGCCACGGTCGGGGCGACGCTGGCGACCGTGCCGGTGGTCGTGCTCGACCGGCGCTGGCGTCGGCGTCCGGTCGCCCGGGCCGCGCTCACCGCGACGGTCACCTGGGCCGCCCTCGGTGGCCGGTCGCTGGCCGGGGCGGGTCGCGAGATCGGGGACCTCGTCGCCGCCGGGGACCTGGAGGGCGCGCGGGCGCTCGCCCCGACGCTCGTCGGTCGGGACCCGGCGACGCTCGACGGCGACGGCCTGGCCCGGGCGGGCCTGGAGTCGGTGGCCGAGAACACCTCCGACGCCGTCGTCGCGCCGCTCGTGTGGGGCGGGCTGCTCGGCGCGCCCGGGGTGGCGCTGCACCGGGCGCTGAACACGATGGACGCGATGGTCGGGTACCGGTCGGAGCGCTACGCGCGGTTCGGCTGGGCGTCGGCCCGGGCGGACGACGTCGCCGGGTGGCCGGCGGCCCGGATCGCGGCGCTCCTGACGGTGGCGGTGGCTCCGCGTCGCGTGCCCGAGGGCGCGGACGTCGGCATCGGGCCACCCGCCGGCGCTCCGGGGCGCCACGCGTCCGGTCGAGGCGGGCCCGCCGCCGCCTGGCGCGTGTGGCGCCGCGACCACGCCCGGCACCCCAGTCCCAACGCCGGGCACGTCGAGTCCGCCTTCGCGGGGGCGCTCGGCGTGCGGATCGGCGGACGCAACGTCTACGGCGGGCGCGTGGAGGAGCGCCCGACGCTCGGCGACGACGACGCCCCCGGCCCCCGGCCGGACGACCTGCGTCGCGCCGCGGCCCTGTCGCTGCGGGTCGGGGCCGCCGCGGCGCTGACCGGCGCCATGCTCGCGGCGGCGCGTCACCATGAAGTGTCCAGGTTCCGGCGCAAACGTCAATCGACCTGATCACGCAGCCCGGATCGGGCGCCCCGTATCGTGCCCGGTCGGTCGCGTCGATCCGGCGCGCCGTCCCCCCAGGAGCGTGCCGTGAGCGCCACCCCGTCCAGTCCGTCGCCGGACGTCAACCACGCCCGCCGCTGGGTCATCCTCGTCATCGTCGGGATCGCCCAGCTCATGGTCGTCCTCGACGCGACGATCGTGAACATCGCGCTGCCGTCGGCGCAGGACGACCTGGGCTTCGACGACGACGACCGCCAGTGGGTCATCAGCGCCTACGCGTTGGCGTTCGGGTCGCTGCTGCTCCTCGGCGGCCGGATCGGCGACCTCTTCGGGCGCAAGCAGGTGTTCGTCATCGGCCTGATCGGGTTCGCGGTCGCGTCGGCGATCGGCGGGATGGCGGGGAGCTTCGGGGTGCTCGTGCTCGCCCGGGCGCTGCAGGGCGCGTTCGGGGCGCTGCTCGCCCCGGCCGCCCTCGCGATCCTGTCGGTGACGTTCACCGACCCCGAGGAGCGCGGCAAGGCGTTCGGGATCTACGGCGCGATCGCCGGCGTCGGCGCCGGGATCGGCCTGCTGCTCGGGGGCGTGCTCACCGACGTCCTGTCGTGGCGCTGGTGCCTGTACGTCAACCTGCTGTTCGCGTTGCCGACCGCGATCTGGGCGGCCGGCGTCATCCGCGCGCACCACCGCGATCGCACCGCGGGCGACCAGCGGATCGGGATCGACCTGCCGGGCGCGATCACCGCGACGGTCGGCCTCTTCGCCCTCGTCTACGGCGTGTCGAACGCCGAGCGCAGCGGTTGGGGCGACCCGGTGACGATCGCCGCGCTCGTCATCGCCCCGCTCGTCCTCATCGCGTTCGTGCTCATCGAGCGCCGCACCGCCGAGCCGCTGCTGCCGCTGCGGGTGGTGCTCGACCCGACGCGCGGCGGGTCGTTCGTCGCGATCGCGGTGTTCGGGATCGTGCTGTTCGGGGTCTTCCTCTTCCTCACGTACTTCCTGCAGGACAACCTGGAGTACAGCCCGACCCGCGCCGGGCTGGCGTTCATGCCGATGAACCTCGCGATCATGGTCGTGTCGGGATTCACCGCCACGCTGCTGCTGCCGAAGCTCGGACCGCGGCTGCTCGTCGTCGTCGGGCTGCTGCTGGCGGCCGCCGGGTCGGCGTACTTCGCGGTCCAGATCGACGGTCGGGCCGGCTACGTCGACGGGGTGCTGCCGGGCCTGCTCGTCATCGGCGTGGGTGGCGGGCTGCTCTTCCCGACGACGTTCTCGACCGCGACGCTCGGCGTGCAGGAGCGTGACACCGGGGTAGCGTCGGCGATGCTCAACACCGCCCAGCAGGTCGGTGGGTCGATCGGCATCGCGTTGCTGTCGACCTTCTTCGCCAGCGCCGTGTCGGGCTACGCCGAGGACCACCCTGGCCCGTCGGTCGGGGTCGACGCGGTGCTGCACGGCTACACCACGATCTTCTGGTGGGCCGCCGGCCTGACCTTCCTCGGCGCGGTCCTCGTCGCGCTGCTCGTCCGCACCGGCCGGGACGACCTGGCCGCCCACGAGCCGCCCGCGGGGATGGGCGCCCACTGACGGGCGTCGACCGGCCGTCGATCGCCGACCGGCCGACCGGCTGACGCGGTCGATGCCGGCCGGCCGCGTTTCGGGGCCGGATCGTCCATGGCGACGCGATGGCGTCGTCACGCGATGCCCTCGCCGTCGCGGCGATATGTCCTCGACAGCATGGAATATGACCTCCAGGACATATGCCCGGCGAGGCCGGGGCGTCCGCCATCCGATGACCGCATCCGCCTCCCCCTCCCCCTCCCCATCCCCCACGCTTCGCGGCGCGCTGCTCGTCGCGGGCACGACGTCCGACGCCGGCAAGTCGCTGCTCACCGCCGGGATCTGTCGCCTGCTCGCGCGGCAGGGGGTGCGGGTCGCGCCGTTCAAGGCGCAGAACATGGCGCTGAACTCGGCGGTCACCGCCGACGGGGCCGAGATCGGGCGCGCCCAGGCGATGCAGGCCGACGCGTGCGGCATCCCGGCCGAGGCGGCGATGAACCCCGTCCTCCTCAAGCCCACCGGGCGCCGGACGAGTCAGGTCGTCGTCCGCGGCGTCGCCCGCGCCACCACCGACTGGGACGGCTACCGCCGGATGGCCCCCGACCTGCGGCCGGTGATCCTGGATGCGCTCGCCGAGCTGCGGGCGCGGTTCGACGTCGTCGTCTGCGAGGGCGCCGGCGGGGCGGCCGAGATCAACCTGCGCCGGCACGACCTCGTCAACCTGGGCCTCGCCCGCGCGGCGGGGCTGCCGGTGATCGTCGTCGGCGACATCGAGCGCGGCGGCGTGTTCGCCCAGCTCCACGGCACCCTGGCCCTGCTCGACCCCGACGACCAGGCGCACGTGGCCGGGTTCGTCGTCAACCGGTTCCGCGGCGACCAGACGATCCTCGACCCCGGGACCGCGGACCTGCAGCGCCGGACCGGCCGACCCACGCTCGGCGTGCTGCCGTGGACCGACGGGCTCGACCTCGACGCCGAGGACTCGCTCGCGCTCGACCGGTTCGACCGGGCCGCGACGGCTCCCGACCCGCTGCGCGTCGCCGTCGTGCGGCTCGGACGGATCAGCAACGTCACCGACCTCGACGCGCTGCGCACCGAGCCGCAGGTGGAGCTGACGCTCACCCGCGACCCCGAGCGGCTGCGCGCCGCCGACCTCGTCGTCCTGCCCGGAACCAAGGCCACCGTCGACGACCTCCGGGAGCTGCGCCGCGACGGGCTCGACCGGGTGCTCGTCGCGCGCGCGACCGCCGGCGACCCGATCCTCGGCGTCTGCGGCGGCTACCAGATGCTCGGCGACGAGATCCGCGATCCCGGGATCGAGACCGGGCACGGAACCGTCCCCGGGCTGGGCCTGCTCCCGGTCACCACCGTCATGCACGGCGACAAGGTGACCCGACGGGTGCACGGCAGCGCCACGGACGGGTCGCACCACGCCGCGGGCGGATCCGCGGGCGGGGCGCGGCATCCCGACCACGGCGCCTGGACGCCCGAGCGCGAGGCGGGCGGCTGGCGGATGGACGTCGACCGCGGCGCCTGGCCCGGGCCCGTCACCGGCCCGTCCTCCGCGTCGTCGTCCGACGTGGACGAGCATCCGCTCGGCCCGGCCGGCAGCACCGCCACCGGCTACGAGATCCGCCACGGCCGGGTGCGACGCCACGGCGCCGAGCCGCTCCTCGTGCGTGAGGGCTCCGCCACCCCCGACGGCGTCGTCCGCGGCAGCGTCGGCACGGCGGGGGCCGACGATCCCGCCGACGAGGGCTGCCGGCGAGGCGCCGTTCTGGGCACGTCGTGGCACGGCTTGCTCGAGGGCGACGACGTGCGCCACGCGCTGCTGCGCTGGGTCGCCGCGCGCCGGGGCCGCGAGTTCCGGCCGTCGGACGCACGGTTCGCCGAGCTCCGCGCCCGCCGGCTCGACGTCCTCGGCGACCTCGTCGAGGAGCACCTCGACACCGCCGCGCTGTGCGCCATCATCGCCGGCGGCGTCCCGACCGGCCTGCCGACGGTGCGCACGGTGCTCGACCCGGCGCGCTGACCGGAGCGCCGACGCGCCACGTCGACGCAGGACGCCGTGCCGGTCCCGCGTCGCCCCTCCGGTTCGGTCACAGTGTCCCGCGATGCGCACCCTGATCGTCGGCGCCGGGGAGGTCGGCTGGTACCTCGCCGGACGGCTCGCCCGCGAGGGCCACGAGGTCGTGGTGCTCGACCGCGACCGCGACCTGCTGCTGCGCCGCTCCCGTCAGGGCGCCGACGTGCGGATGGAGCGCGCCGAGGCCACGAGCCCCCGCGCGCTCGCCGAGCACCGCGCCGGCGAGGTCGACCTGTTCGTCGCCGTCACGACGAGCGACGCCGACAACCTCCTCGCCTGCCTGCTCGCCCGCGAGCTCGGCGCGCGGCGCACCATCGCCCGCGTCCGCGACGCCGGGTACTACGAGCCGGGCGCGGACATCGCCGTCGGCACGCTCGGGATCGACATGCTCGTCAGCCCCGAGCTCACCGCCGTCGGCGACCTCGAGAGCGCGCTACGGGTGCGCGGGGCGGTGCGGGTCGAGCAGTTCGCCGACGACCGGTTGGCGATCGCCCAGTGCAAGGTGCCCGAGGGCTCCCCCGCCGCCCGACGCACCGTCGTCACCCGGCCGCACCAGACGAAGTCGAAGATCGGGGCGCTGCTGCGCGACGGACGGGTGCACCTCGTCACCCGCGACTCGGTGCCGATGCCCGGCGACCAGGTCGTCGTCGCCGCCCCGCGCGAGCAGCTCAAGGACGCCTGCCGCGAGATCGACCCCGACGCCCGCCAGGTCCACCGGGTCGGGATCTTCGGCGCCGGGCGGATCGGCACCGCGCTCGCCGCCCGGCTCGCCCGCCGCGGCCGCGAGGTCATCGTCCTGGAGCCCGACGAGGCCCGCGCCCGCGACGCCGCCGAGGAGCTGGAGGACTCGTCGATCGAGGTGCTGTGGGACGAGGGCGCGTCCGAGACGGCGATGCGCGAGGCCGGGATCGACACCTGCGACGCGTTCGTGAGCTGCGCCGGCGACGACCGCACGACCCTGCTGGCGTGCACCCACGCCGACCGGCTCGACATCGGCCTCGTCCTCGCCGTGCTGTCGCGCGAGGAGTTCGCGCCGCTCGGGGAGGGCCTGGGGGTCGACGGCACCGTGTCGCCGCGGCTCGCGGCCGCCGAGCGGATCCTCCGCACCGCGCGCGGCACCGGGGCCCGCAAGAGCGCGCTGCTCACCGACGGCCTCGAGGCGCTCGAGTACGGCATCACCGCCACGAGCCGACTGCACGACCGGCCGGTCGCCGCGTCGCTCCCGCACGGCACCTCGCTCTTCGCGATCGTCCGCGACGGCGAGGTGCGGTTCCCCGGCGACGTCGAGCGGTACCGCGCCGGGGACTCGCTGCTCGTTCTAGCGCGCGGCAGCCACGCCACCGACCTGGCCGGGGTCCTCGGCGACTAGATGCAGCGCCCGCGCCTGCTGCTGGGCCGTCGGATCGGGCCGCTCACCCGGCGCGCGATGACCGCCGGCTTCGCCGCGATGACCGTCGCGGCGCTCGTCTGCGTCGTCGTCGCGCTCGTCCGCGACGGTCGCGCGACGGTCGACTTCGCGGTCACCGCCGTGGCCGGGGCGGTCCTCACCGCGCTGCTGTACGGCACGTGGGCGCGCCGACCGATGCCGTCGCCGACCGGCCGCGACGGCCTGATGGCCGCGGGCCTGACGTGGCTCCTCGTCAGCCTCTTCGCCGCGATCCCGCTGCTGCTCAGCGGGGCGACGCCCCGGGTGGCCCAGGCGATCTTCGAGGGGACGAGCGGCATCACCACCACCGGCGCGAGCGTCCTCACCGACGTCGACGGGCAACCGGACGCGGTGCTGCTGTGGCGGTCGCTCACCCACTGGATCGGCGGGATCGGCATCGTCGTGCTGCTCGTGGCGATCGCCCCGGCGGCGGGTGGCGCCGCACGGCGCGTGCTGCTCGGCGAGGCGAGCCGGGCGACGGAGGAGACCGTCGCGCCGCAGATGCGCCAGACCGCGCGGATCACCGGCGCGCTGTACCTCACCGCCACCGCGGTGATCCTCGCCCTGCTCGTGCTCGTCGGCCTGTCGCCGTGGGACGCGGTGAACCACGCGATGTCGATGGTCGCCACCGGCGGGTTCTCCACCCGCACCGCGTCGGCCGGCGCGTTCGACTCGTCCGCGGTCGAGGCGGCGATGACCGTCGTCATGGTCGCGTCCGGGGTGAGCTACGTCGTGTGGTGGCGCCTCGTCCTGCGGCGGGGCCTGGGCCCACACCGGGCGGAGCTGCGGGCGTACCTCCTGTTCGTCGTCGCGGTCGGGGCGTTGCTGGCGCTCACCGCCCACGGCAGCGACGCCCCCGGCAACCTGCTGAGCGGCGTGTTCACCGCCGCGTCGCTCACGACCGGCACGGGCCTGACGACCGCCGACCCGGACCTGTGGGGCGACACCGCCCGGATCCTCGTGCTCGTCGCGATGGCGTCCGGGGCGTGCGTCGGGTCGACGACCGGTGGGATCAAGGTGCGGCGGTGGCTCATCGTCGGCGGTGGGATCCGGTCGGAGCTGCAGCGCCAGGTCATGCCGCAGCGGATCGTCGTCGTGCGCGTCGGCCGGCGGGCGGTGCCCGAGGACACCGTCCGGGCGGCGTTCGCGTTCATCGCGGTCGCGATCGCCGCCCTGGTGCTCGGCACGCTGCTCCTCACCGCGCAGGGCCTGGACCTCGTGTCGGCCTGGTCGGGGTCGGCGGCGTGCCTCTTCAACGTCGGCCCGGCGCTCGGGTCGCTCGGCGGCCTGGAGTCCTACGGCGCCGTCGACGACGGCAGCCTGCTCGGCCTGAGCTTCCTCATGCTCCTCGGCCGCCTCGAGCTCTTCACGATCCTCGCGCTGTTCAGTCGCGCGCTGTGGCGGGCGCGGTAGGTCAGCGGGCGGCGACCGCCGGGATCGTGCCGGTGTCGGTGACGCGGCGACGTCGCGCCGGGGTCGGGCCGGGCGTCGTCGCTCCCACCGTCGACGGTGGGAGCGACCGGCGCGCCCGTCCGCGACGCCTGCGCCCTCGCGATCCGCCGGTAGGCCACCGACGCCCCGGCGGCGGCCGCGAGCGCTCCCAGGCCACCGATCGCGAGCGCCACGCGAGGACCGGCCGTCCCGGCGAGCCAACCGATGAACGGCGCACCGAACGGGGTCGACCCGAGGAACACCAGCGAGTACAGGGCCATGACCCGCCCGCGCATCTCGGGGGCCACACGCAGCTGCAGCGTCGACTGCACACCGGACGAGAACGTCACCGTCGCCACGCCGAGCGCGACGAGCGCCGCCACCTGCACGGCGATGAGCGGAGCGATCGCCGCGACGATCTGCAGCACGCCGAACGCCGTCGCCGACACGACGAGCAGCCGGGGCGTGACCGCCGCCCGGGCGCCGGCGACGAGGCCACCGGTGACCGACCCGGCCGCCATCGCGATGGTGAGCATCGTGTACGTGCCGGCGCCGCCACCCCAGGTGTCGTGCGCCATGAGCGGCAGGACCACCGCGAAGTTGAACGCCAGCAGCCCGACGAGCGCCATCATCGCCAGCGGGACGAGGAGCTCGGCCGACCCACGGACGTAGGCGATCCCCTCGCGGATCGCTCCGGGGCGGCGCTCCGCCGGCGGCGGGCTGTGCATCTGCGACCGGTCGAGGCTCCGCACCGCCACGAGCATCGCGACGAAGCTCAGCCCGTCGAGGACGAAGCACCACGCGATCCCGACGACGGCGATGAGCAGCCCCGCGATCGCCGGGCCGATGATCCGCGAGCTGTGGATGACGACGCTGTTGAGCGCGACCGCGTTGACGACCCGGTCCGGCCCGACGAGCTCGATCGGCAGCGCCTGCCGCGCCGGGTTGTCGAGCGCCAGCACCATCCCACGCAACAGCACCGCCCCGTACACCACCGCCGGCGTGACGACCCCGGCGAACGTCGTCACGGCGAGGATCGCCGCCGGGACGATCATGAGCACCTGGGTGACGAGCAGCAGCCGCCGCTTGTCGACGTGGTCGGCGAGCACCCCGCCGACCTGCCCGAGGAGGAGCAGCGGGACGAACTGCAGCGCCGCGACGAGCCCGACCGCCAGGCCGTCCCCCGTGAGCTCGACCATGAGCCACATCGCCGCGACGTTCTGGATCCAGTTGCCGCTCGTCGAGACCACCTGGCCGGCGAAGTAGCGGCGGTAGTTGGGGACGCGGAGCGCGTCGAACGTGCGGTGCAGCGCGGGGGACATGGCGGCAGGTCGGAGCGTCAGGGCGGGCCTCTCGTCGGTGGGGCGGGGAGCGCGATCCGGCCGTCACGTGGGCGGCGCCTCTCGGGCGTCGGCCGCACCGGGGGCGACGCGACGGTCGCGTCAGGGGCGGCGACCGTCGACCGGACGGGTCATACGCGCAGCTAATTATTCTAGCAAACGATCCGCCGCGGATCCACGGCCACCCCGGGCCCGGTCCCTCCGTGGCGGTCGCGGGCCCGCGTCGTGGCCGGGCCCTCCGGGCCGACACTAGGCGTCCGGATCGGGCGGGGCCGTCTCGGTCAACCGGGTGAGGATGAGCGCCGCGCGATGCATGACCTCGCGGTCCTCCTCGTCGAGCGTCTCGAGCCAGCGACGGACGTAGGCGTCCTTGCGGGAGCGGACCTCGTCGAGGTACGCACGCCCCTCGACGCTCACGTCGACGAGGCAGGAGCGACGGTCGGCGGGATCGGGCTCGCGGACGACGAACCTGATCTCCTCGAGCGCCGCGACGATCCGGGTGACGGTGGGGCGCTTGATGCCCTCGCGCTCCGCGACCCGGCTGGGGGTCAGCGGGCCGTGGGCGGCGATCGTCGCCAGCGCCGACGCCTGCGAGGGCCCGAGGCCGCCGCGGGCGTTCTGCCGGAGCCGCCGCGCCACCCGCGTCAGGGCCAGGCGGAGCCTGACGGCGGTCTCCTCGGGTGTCGCGGCGGTCACCCACCCACCCTAGCCTGGACGGCCGATCCGCCCCCGGCCCACGCCTCGAGACCGGCCCGGATCGGCACGGTCGACCAGCCCGGCTCGGCGGACGTCGCCCAGTCCGCCTCGCGCGCGATCCGGACGTAGACCTCGGGATCGCCGTCGCGCGCCCCGCAGGCCACGCCCCACGAGTCGACCCCGACGACGACCCACCCGTCGCCGCGGCGACGCAGGAGCGGCGCGCCGCTGTCGCCGTGGCAGCCCGACGTGCGCGGCCGGTCGTCGTCGGCGGCGCGACGGTCGCCCTGGGTGCAGAGCATGAGCGTGCCGCGGAACAACCGCCCCTGGCCGCGCTCGGCCCGGTCGAGCAGCCGGCGGCAGGCCCCGACGGTCCGCACCCGCACCGCTCCCCCGCGCAGGCGCCCGAACCGGCCGGGACGGTCGGCGTCGTCGGTGCCGAACCCGAACGTCCGCACCCGGCTGCCGCCCCGGATCGTGCCGCGGGACACACGCAGCGGCGTGACCCCCACGACCGGCTCGGCCAGGCGGACGAGGGCGACGTCGCGCACCGGCTCGGCGGGGAACTCGTCGGTGAGGTAGCCGAACCGGGGATGCCGCGCGACGGCGGCGACCCGGTGGTCGACGCGCGGCGCGCCGATCCGCACGACGGTGCTCCCCGGCCGCACGTGGGTGATGCAGTGCCCGGCGGTGAGCAGTCGGTCGGGCGCGATGAGCGTCGCGGTGCACACGCCGGCCAGCGGCACGACCCACGGGCGGTCGTCGCGACGCTCGGCGACGCCGCCGATGACGGCCGACGCCGGGGTCGCGGCGACCCCGCCGCCCGCGAGCACGGCCAACGCCACCGTCCACGCCCGACGGGCGCCCCCGGCCGTCGACCTCCACGCACGGCCGCCCCGGCGCCGGAGGGCGTGCGCGCCGTGCCGCGGGGCGTGGGGCGGCGCCTGCATCGACCCAGGGTAGACCGTCCAACGGTCGCCACCGCCTCCGCCGGGCGACCGTCGCCACGGGGCGACCGGGGCGAGCGTCAGCGCAGGCGGACGACGCGGCGGACGCAGTGCGACCGTGCCGCCGACGGGAACGTGCAGACGTTGACGTCCACCCGCGCGCGACGCCGCCAGGCGACGCGCCGACAGTCCCCGCCCGGGCTGCAGCGGTAGTGCCGCCGCGGCATCGTGAACCGGATCGTGCGCCGGCCCTTCGCGTCGGTCCTGAACCGCGGGCGGATCGCGATGCCGAACGCGTTCCCGTCCCGGTGCGCGCTCGGCTGCAACTGCACCGCCAGTCGCGTCCGGGCGGGGAACCCGGTGGCCCGCAGCCGCACCGACCGGCCCGCCCTGACTCGCCTGGGTCCGGTCACGCGCATCCGGCCGCCCGGGATCCTGAAGCGCGCGAACGCGTCCTCGGCGTCGTCCGCGTCGACGTCGGGGACGCTGTCAAGCAGGCGCAGCTCGCGCAGCGCGTCGACCCGCCACCGCAGCGTCGACGGGCCGCCGAGCGACGCCGGCGACAGCTCGATCCGCGTGCGGGTGCGCGACACGCGGGTGACCTTGGCCGGACCGACCCGGCGCGCGCGCCCGTCCTCGACGTCGAACGACTTCACCGCGTACACCGACGACCCGCGGACCTGGTAGCGGGCCTTGCCGGACTTGAGATGGATGAAGAGCCACGACGCCGGGGTCTCGGCCGTCGTGTCGACGTCGAACCGGATCCACCGGTCCTTCGTCCCGGTCACGCGAGCCCGGCGGATGTCGCCCGCGGGTCCCGTCGGGGACACGCCGGGGAGGTCCGGTGCGCGGTCCCCCACCGCATCGTCGACGGTCGATGGTCCCGCGGCGGATGCGGCCACGGGCAGGGCCAGTGCGCCCGCGACGACGAGCGGGGCGAGCACGGCGAGACGGGACGTCGGTGAAGCCATGCGTGCAGCGTAATCCGACGGTGGCCGGCGCCGCGCCGGGTGGTCGACGCGACGCCGGGGGCAGCGGTGGGCCGCCCCCGCCGTGACCGGAGGGCGCCGGTCGGCGGCTGATCGACCGCGGACGACGCGGGCGCGCGGTCCGGCGCTCACCGCCGCGCCCGCACCCGCAGGCCCGCGATCCGCTCGGCCGAGCGGATGCCGCGGGCGTCGGTCACCCGCACGGCGACGCGGTAGCGACCGGCCGGGAGCGTGCGACGACCGACCCGCAGCCGGGTGACGGTGACCGTCGACCGGCCGGCGGCGACGCGCCGGACGACCGTCCCGCGGGACGTCCACCGCACGCAGCGGCGGGCGCCGCGACGGACCAGCTTGCGGGTCGAGGCGACGCACCGCGTGCCCGACCGGCGACCGACGGTGCGGCGGCGGAAGGTCACCCGGGCGACGCCGGCGCGGTCGGTGACGAACCGCACCCGCAGGCGGCGGGTCGTGCGGGACGCCCGCCCGGACCGGCGGGCGGTCCGGGGCGACACCCGCAGCGCGCGGAGCGCGGGTCGGCCGGTGGCCGTGCCCGGCTTCGTCGTCGGGGGCGGATCGCCGCCGGTGACCGGCGTCGTCGGCCCGGTCACCGGCGGCACGATCACGGCGGGGTCGCGCACGGTGATCGCGCGGGTCGCGACGCGCGCGTTGCCGCGGGCGTCGGTGACCGTCACCGACACGGTGCGCGTCCCGGCGGTCGCGAACGTGTGCGTGACCTCGCCGACGTCGCCGGCGGTCGTGCCGTCGCCCAGGCTCCACGCGCGGACGAGCGGGGTCGAGCGGTCCCCCGCGGTCACCGTCAGCGACACCGGGACGCCGACGGTCGCCGTCGCCGGGGCGGCGATGGCGACCCGGGGCGCGGTGGCGTCGAAGTGCGCGCCGTCGACGGTGAGGTCGGCTCCGGACGTCCCGATCCAGGCCACGGTCGCGCTGCCGTCCGGTGCCGCCGCCACCACCTGGTCGCCGGTGATCGCGCCGGGCTCGGAGAGCAGCGTCACCGGCCCGACGGCGCCGTCGGGCGCGATCCGGGCGCCGTACGCGCCGACGTCCCCGCTCGTGTGCCGCCACGCGACGGTCGCCGACCCACCGGGGGTCGACGCGACGACCGCGTCGGCCGTCGCCGCGCCCGGCGTCGAGACCACCGTGGGATCCGCGCCCGCGGCCGGGTGCAGCGCACCGGCCGCGTCGAGGCGACGCACGACGACCCGCCCGGGGACGCCCCCGCTCGTCACGACGGCCGTCGCCCCGCCCGCACCGGGGGCGAGGCCCGCGATCAGCTGCTGCGACAGGCTCGGCTCGACCTCGACCGCCGGCCCGGCGACGCCGGCGGCGTCGACCCGCGCCGCCCGGATGCTCCGCGAGACGCCCGCCACCGTGTGCCGCCAGGCCACGGTCGTCCGGTTGTCCGCCCCGGCGAGCAGGGTCGGTCCGTGGCTGTTGTCGCCGTTGGCCGACAGGGCGGCCACCGCGCCCACCGGCCCGCCGGGGCCCACGCGGCGCGCCTCGATCCGGAAGAGTGGGGTCGCGTCGTAGCGGTAGCGCCAGGCGACGGTCGCGTTCCCGTCCGGGGTGACCACCACGTCGACGTCGTCGACGAGCTCGCCGTCGGACGACACCGCCCACTGCGGCGGGGCGGGCGCCCCCGCGGGCCACGCCCCGGGGTCCAGGCGCACGACCTCGGCCCGGCGGTGGTCGCCGCCGGGCAGCATCGGGACGGGGACGCTCGACCAGGCGACGTACGCTGCGCCGTCCGGCCCGATCGCCACGCGCGGCAGGGTCGCGTTGCGCGCGGGGACGGACAGCGCGCGGACCGGTCCGATCGTGCCGTCGGGGGCGATCCGCACCCCCTCGACCAGGTCCCGCTTCCAGACGACGATCGCCGTGCCATCCGGGCCGACCGCCACGCGCGGCGAGTCGTTGCTCACCGCACTCGCGTCGGGCGAGACGAACCGCACCGGGCCCAACTCGCCGTCCACGCCGACGAGCCTCACGACCACCCGCTGCACGGAAGGAACGGCGTCGAGCTGCCGCCACACGACCACGGCGCGCCCGTCCGGGGCGTGCGCCACCCGCAGGTCGTCGATGACCGTCGTCGTCGGCGGGACGAGCTGCGACGGTCCGGGGACCCAGCCGGCCGCGGTCGCCGACGATGGGACGCCGACGACCGCCAGGACGGCCAGGGTGACGAGCAGGAACGCCGGTGGACGAAGCACCACGCCACCGTGCCGGACGAGCGGCGACGCGACAAGCTCCGCGCTCCGTAGGCTTTCGTACGCACCTCCGTAGGCACCCGCCGACGACGCCGGCGTGCCCGGCTCGTCCGTCTCCGCCGCCCCGCTGTCCACCGACCTGGCCGCGGCCCTGCCGGACGGCACCGGGGAGGTCGCGGACCGACCCGCCCGGGACCGTCCCCGCCCGCCGGGGTCATGGCGTGGTGGCGACCCCGACCGAGCGCGGCCGCGTGACACTCAGCCGGAACGCCCCGTCCAGGTCGGTCAACGTGAGCCGCGCCGCGGCGATGCTGGTGCGGGTCACCCGGACCACGCAGGTGACGGTCGACCCGACGCGGACCTCGACCCGGTCCGGGCACCGCACGTCGAGGACCGGGGCGCCGGCGCGCCGCTCGATGATTCGGCGCGCACCGCGGGCGTAGCCGACCCCGGGGGCGTACGCCCGCTCGATCCGCCAGCGATAGTCCAGGCCGTCGTCGCCGACGGTGGTGACCGTGCCGCCGATCGCGAGGTCGACCTCGCGAGAGTTTCGGCCGGTGCACGAGATCGTCGCGTCGACCCGGCCCTCGGCCTCCTGACAGGTGAGCCGGGTGAGCGTGGCGCCGCTCGCGGTCCGCTCCTGCTCGTCGTACTTCGCCGTGATCGCCCGCGCGACGTCGGCCCCGGAGACCTGGCGGGCCCGGCGCTCCCCGATGCTCACCTCGGCACCGCAGCCGGCGAGCACGGTCACGAGCAGCACGCAGGTCGTCGATCGCGGAAGCGGACCGGCAAGCCGGCGGGTGTATGAGTGGCGCACCCGGCCACCATGCCCCGGCACCGCGATCGCGACAAGACGCGGGGTCCGTAGGTGTTCGGCGGCGGGTCCGCAGCTTCCCGACCCTACGGAGCCGGCGACCGAATCCTGCGGAGGCCACGGGTGGCGAGGATCCCATGCCACCGTCATGCTCGCGCCGTGCGCCTGCCGCGATCCCACGCCTCGGCCACCCGGCCGCGGCGTCCCATCAGGGCCTTCCGGGCGGTCCCGACGGCGGCCGCGATCGTCGCGCTCGCGCTCGCCGGCTGCGGTGGGGACGACCCCGGGGACGGCGACGGCGCCGCGGCCGGGGCGACGACGACCGCCACCGGGGGCACGACGACCCCGTCCGGGCCTGCCGCACCGCCGATGACGACGACCGCGCCCGCGCCCGGCCCGGCCCCCACACGGTCCGGGCCGTCGTCGCGGTTCCTCGCCGAGGTCGACGTGGTCTGCGTCCGCCACGCCCGCGACGTGCGCACGCTGACGAGGCAACTCGGCACGCCGTCGACGTTCGCCGATCGGGCACCGGTCGACGCACGCCGGGCCCAGGCCGTCCGTGCGCAGGCCGACCGCCTGCGGGCCCTGCGCCCACCGCCCGAGCTGCGCGATCGGTTCGCCGCCTTCGTCGGCGCGGCCACCGCGTACGCGGACGCGTTCGAGGCGTCCGCAAGGGCGTCGGCCGCCGGTGACGAGACGGCGTGGCGCCCGACCGTGCGGGCGCACCTGGACCGGGGCGACGCCCTGCTCGCGTCGGCCGCCGAGCTCGGCCTGGGCCCGTGCAGTCGCCGTCCGTCGGCGTCGATGGCGGCCGCGGTGCGCGCCACGACCGAGCGGGTGCTGCTGGGCCGCGATCCGGAGCGCTCGTGCACCGGCGACGTGACGTCGGCGTTCCTGCGCAGCAACCTCTCCGGCAGCCGCCGATCGTGCCTGCAGGTGCTGCGGGGCCTCCGGGCCGACGGGGCGACCGTGACCTTCGTCGAGACCGCCGGCGTGCGGGGCATCACGGGCGTCGACACGGTCATCGCCAGCGCGAACGTACGGTTCGCCACCACGCGCGACCGGCCCGCCAAGGATCTCGTCTACGACCTGGTGTGGGAGGACGGGCGCTGGCGACTGGACTCGGCGTTCGAGCCGCCGGCCGACGACGCCTCGTCCGGCCGATCGTCCTAGCGGCACCGATTCGAACATGGCGCTGCGGCGCTCGTCGGGCGTATCCTGCGGGCCGTGTTGCGTACGGTGCACGGTGGATCGGCTTCAGCACCCTCCGGCGGCGGGGGCGGCTCGGGGCTGCCACTGCTGGAGCGCGACGTCGAGTGCCGATCACTTCGGGATGCCCTGGACGCGGCGATCGACGGCCGGGGCTCCGTCGTCCTCGTCGAGGGCCCCGCCGGCATCGGCAAGACGGCCCTGCTGCGCGACCTCGCCGACGCCGCGGCGACCGACGGGCGGCCCACGGTCGGGAGGGCCCGGGGTGCGGAGCTCGAGCGCGACTTCGCCCTCGGGGTCGTGCTCCAGCTGCTGGGGCCCACCGTCGAGGAGCTCCGGCGTGACGGTCCGGAGGCGTTCGAGGGCGCGGCCGGACTGGCGCTCCCGCTCTTCCTCCACGGCCACCCGGCGCCCGACGATGGCGGGATCTTCCCGCTCCTGCACGGGCTCCACTGGCTGTGCGCGACGATCGCCGACCGGTCGCCGCTCGTCCTCGTCGTCGACGACCTGCAGTGGGTCGACGCACCGTCGCGCCGCTTCCTCGCCTACCTCGCCGAGCGGGTCGACGATCTCGGGCTGCTGCTCGTCGTCGGCCACCGCACCGGGGAGCCCGACGACGGGCGCGAGCCCCCGGCCGCGGGGCTGCTCGCCACGACCGGCGCCACCACCGTCCGTCCCGCCCCGCTATCGCAGCAGGGGGTCCGCCGACTGGCCGCCACCCGGCTGCGCGGAACCGTCGTGGCGGACGCGGACCCGGGCGCCGCGGACGTCGGCCCGACGCCGACCCGCCCGACCCCGACCGCGGCGGACCCGGTCACCGCCGACGCGACCCCGGTCGCGGCGGACGCGGCGACCGCCGACGTGGCGTCGATCGCGACGCTCGCCGACCCGATCTGGCGGCGCAGCGGCGGCAACCCGCTGTTCGCGGTCGAGCTGCTGCGCGAGGCTGCGGCCACGGACGAGCAGGACGCCGACGGGCGGGACCCGGGCGAGCCCACGGTCGGCGCGACCCCGGAGACCGTCGCCCGCCTCGCCCGCCGCCGGCTGGCCGCGCTCGACGGCGCGGTCCGGCCCGTCGCCCGCGCCGCCGCCACGCTGGGCGACGCCACGACCGTCGCCGAGCTCGCCGCGGTCACCGGCCGGCCGGCGCTCGACGTGCTGGCCGCGCTCGACGCGCTGGCGACGGTCGAGCTCCTCGACGCCGCCCCCCGGATGGGGTTCGTCCACCCGGTGGTACGTGAGGCGGTACTCGACGACATGCCCCACGCCGAGCGCGCCCGGCTGAACCTCGAGGCGGCCCGGCACCTGCACCCCGACCACCCGGTCCGCGCCGCGACCCACCTGCTGGCGGCCGCGTCGCTGGGCCCGATCGACGAGTCGTGGGTCGCGCCGACGCTGCTGCGGGCCGCCGAGGCGGCGCGCTCCCGCGGCGGCCCGGACGAGGCGACGGGCTACCTCCGCCGCGGCCTCGACGAGCCGACGTCGGCGTCCGTCGAGCGCGATCTGCGCACGATGCTCGGGATCGTCCTGGACCAGGCCCGCGACCCCGAGGGGATCGACCAGCTCGCCGCGGCCCACGCCCTGGCCGACGACCCGGTCACCGCCGCGCACGTGGCGATCCGTCGGGCCGACGCGCTGTTCCACCTCGCCCGGCTGCCGGAGTGCGCGGCGGTCTGCCGGGCCGCCATCGACACGCTCGACGCGGGGGATCCCGCACAGGCCGAGCTGGCCCTCGTGTTGGAGGGCCACGCCCTCAACGCCGAGGCGCTCGTCGGGGAGAACCGCGACCGGCCCGAGGCGCTCGCCGACCGGGTCGCCGCCGCCGAGACCCCGGGGCAGCGTGCGGTGCTCACCCACCTGGCCGCCGACCGGGCCGCCACCGGCGAGCGTCCCGCGGTCGACGTCGCCACGCTCGCCCGCCGGGCCGCGGGCGACGGCGCGCTGCTGCGTGATGTCGGACCGGCGTCGCCGCTGTTCGTCTACGCCGGGACGGCGATGGCCTGGGCCGGGGACTGGGACGCGGTGCGCACCCACGCCGACGCGGGCATCACCGCCGCCCGGGACCGCGGGTCGCTCGTCGGCCTGGCCTACGCGACGTCGCTGCGCGCCGGGGCGTGCGTGTACGTCGGTGACATCCCGCAGGCCGAGGCCGACGCGGCGCTCGTGCTCGACGAGCTCGCCGAGGCCGACCCGATGTGCTTCGCGATCTCGCTCGGGTGGGCGATCGAGGCCGCGCTCGAGCGCGGCGACACGAGCCGGGTGCGCGAGACGCTCGAGCGGTGCTTCCTCCACGGCCCGCTGCCCGACCTGGGCACCATCGACCACCTCCTGATGGCGCGAGCGCGGCTGTGGCACGCCGACGGCGACCCGGACCGGGCGCTCGCCGACCTGGACGAGGTCGGCCGACGCGCCGTCCGCTCGCGGTACCTCAACCCGGCGTCGCGTCCACACCGGTCGCTCGCCGCGGCGATCCACGCCGAGCGCGGCGATCACGCGACGGCGCTGCGGCTCGTGGAAGACGAGCTCGAGGCCGCGCGCCGTCCCGGGGCGCCGCGGGCGATCGGGATCGCGCTGCGCGCGCGGGGCGTCCTGCGCGACGGGGCGGACGGGATCGCCGACCTGCGCGACGCGGTGCGGGTCCTCAAGGGGTCGGGGGCGCGCCTGGAGTACGCGCGGGCGCTCGTGGATCTGGGCGGCCGGGCGGCCGACGCACCGGTCACCGAGCGGCGCGACCTGCTGCGCCGCGGGATGGACCTCGCGCACCGCTGTGGGTCGCGCGTGCTCGTGGACCGGGCGCTGCGCGAGCTGCGCGCCACCGGCGCCCGCCCCCGGCGCCCGCTCGTCCACGGCGCCGACGCGCTCACCCCGCAGGAGCGGCGGGTGACGCACCTGGCGGCCGAGGGGTGCGGCAACCGCGAGATCGCCGAGGCGATGTTCCTCACCCGTCGCACGGTCGAGCTGCACCTGACCAACGCCTACCGCAAGCTCGGGATCAGCGCCCGCGAGGACCTGACCCGCGAACTGCGGCGGTGAGGCGCACTCCGTGCCCCACCGGCCCGTCCAGCGCATAGGCTGGACCGGCGTCCGTGGCCACCCTCGTCGTCCTCGCCCCCACCTCGTGCGTCACCGCGAGCGTCACGCTCGCCTCCGACGTCCTCGGCGCGGCCGCGGCGCTGTCGGCGTTCGACCCGCCGAGCGGGGACCGGATCGTGCTCGCCTCGCCCGGAGGCCGTCCCGCCCGTGGCGTCGCCGGTCGTCCGCTCGAGGTCGACGCGGGCCTCGACGCCGTCGACGCGTGCGACCTCGTCTGGATCGGGTCGTCGTGGGGCGCCCCCGAGCGGACGATCGCCGAGAACGCACCGGTGATGCCGTTCCTGCGCCGGGCGCGCGCCGGTGGCGCGACGATCGCGGGGGTCGCCGACGCGGCGTTCCTCATGGCCGAGGCCGGCCTGCTGAACGGCCGGTCCGCGACGGTGTTCCCACCGCTGGCCGGCGAGCTGCAGCACCGGTACCCGTCGGTCGACGTCCAGCCGCAGCGGCCGATGGTCGACGCCGGCGGGGTGTGCACCGCGTCGGGGCTGGCGTCCGCCTGCGACCTGCTCGTGCGCCTGGTGCAACGCCGTCACGGGTGCGAGATCGCGCACCGGATCAGCCAGTGGCTGCTCGTGGACCTGCGGCGCGGGTACGACGGCACGACGATCGGGTTCAGCGCCCAACGCGACCACGGCGACGCGCTGGTGCTGCGGATCCAGGAGTGGCTGGAGTCCCACCACGCCGAGCCGGTGGCGCTCGGCGACGTCGCCGACCGGTTCGCGGTGAGCCGGCGCACCCTCACGCGCCGGTTCCGCGCCGCGACCGGCGAGCTGCCGAGCGACTACCTGCAGCGCGTGCGCGTCGAGGCGGCCCGCGACCTGCTCCGCAGCACGACGATGAGCGTCCGCGACGTCATGCTCCGCGTCGGCTACCAGGACCGGGGCGCGTTCCTCGCCGCGTTCCGTCGCCACGTCGGCGGGGTGCCGCGCGACGAGCGCCGGGTGGCGCACTGATCGACCGGCGGCGGTGACGGCGGGCCGTGCGCCGACTCCCGGTCGGGCCGCACGGGTGACCGGTCAGGCGAGCCAGCCGGCGAGCTCGTCGATCGCGTCGGGCAGCACGTAGTAGTACGCCCAGAGCCCCTGGCGCTCGGAGTCGACGATCCCGGCGGCGCGGAGCTTCTTCAGATGGTGCGAGAGCGTCGACTGGGAGATGTCGAAGAGCGGGACGAGCTCGCAGACGCAGACCTTGCCGGCGTGCCTGCGCAGGACGTCGACGAGTTGCAGTCGGACGGGGTCGCCGATCGCCTTGGCGACCTCGGCCATCCGCACGGCCTGGTCGCGGTCGACGTCGGGGTAGACGACCGGCTCGCAGCACGGCTCGCCCGCCGGACGCTTGGTCTTGGGCGCGAGCTCCAGATCGACGTTCATAGATCTACTCTTATCGATTGAAGTGACGAACGTCAATCGATACGGTTTCCGGCATGACCACCGTCACCGAACGCCGAGCACCAGCGGACGCCCCGGCGCGGTCCGGATGGCCGGGCCACCTCACGGCCGGGGCGGGCTCGTGACCGTCCGGGTCGGGATCAACGGGTTCGGGCGCATGGGGCGCCTGGCCCTGCGCGCCGGCTGGGACCGCACGGACCTCGAGTTCGTGCACGTCAACGAGATCGCCGGCGACGCCGGCACCGCCGCGCACCTCCTCGAGTTCGACTCCGTCCACGGACGCTGGGACCACGGGATCGCCGCCGACGGCGACCAGCTCGTCATCGACGGGCGGCGACTGGGCTACAGCGCGCACCCGGCCCCGGGTGACGTGCCGTGGGACGAGCTCGGCGTCGACCTGGTGCTCGAGGGCACCGGCAGGCTCAAGACCCGGACGACGCTCGACCCGTACTTCGCGCGCGGGGTCCGGAAGGTCATCGTCGCCGCCCCGGTGAAGGACGGCGGGGCGCTGAACGTCGTCGTCGGCGTCAACGACGACCGCTACGACCCGACCGTCCACGACGTCCTGACCGCGGCGTCGTGCACCACCAACTGCCTGGCGCCGGTCGTCAAGGTCATCCACGAGGGGTTGGGGATCCGGCGCGGGTCGATCACGACGCTGCACGACCTGACCAACACCCAGACGATGGTCGACGCACCGCACAAGGACCTGCGCCGCGCTCGTGCCGCGGGCCTGTCGCTGATCCCGACGACGACCGGGTCGGCCACGGCGATCGGCCTGATCTTCCCCGAGCTGCAGGGCAAGCTCGACGGTCTCGCGGTCCGGGTCCCGCTCCTGAACGCCTCGTTGACCGACGCCGTCTTCGAGGTGGCGCGCGAGACGACCGTCGACGAGGTCAACGAGCTGCTGCGCGTCGCGGCCGACGGACCGCTCGACGGCATCCTCGGGTTCGAGACCCGGCCGCTGGTCTCGGTCGACTTCAAGGACGACCCACGGTCGGGCATCGTCGACGCGCCGTCGACGATGGTCACCGACGGGACCCAGGTCAAGGTCCTGGCCTGGTACGACAACGAGTGGGGCTACGTCAACCGGTGGGTCGAGCTCGCCGGCATCGTCGCCAAGCACCTCGAGCCGCGACCGTGAGCACCGACGCGCCCTCCGCCGGGCGCGGGGGCGATCTACGCAACTACGCGGTCGTCACCGGCGCGTACTGGGCGGACACGATCGCCGACGGCGCGATCCGCGTCCTCGTCCTCTTCTACTTCTACGAGCTGGGCTACAGCCCCCTCCAGGTCGCCTCGCTGTTCCTCTTCTACGAGGTCTTCGGGATCGTCACGAACCTCGTCGGCGGCTACGCCGCCGCGCGCTGGGGCCTGAAGTCGACGCTGCTGGGCGGCCTGTCGTTCCAGCTCGTGGCGCTGGCGATGCTCGCGCTCGCGCCCGAGTCGTGGCTCGTCGTCGCGTACGTCATGGTCGCGCAGGCGCTGTCGGGAATCGCGAAGGACCTCACGAAGATGTCCTCGAAGTCCGCCGTCAAGCTCGTCGTCCCCCAGGACGCCCCCGGGGCGCTCTACCGATGGGTCGCGATCCTCACCGGATCGAAGAACGCCCTCAAGGGCGTCGGGTTCTTCCTCGGCGGCCTCCTCCTCACCCTCGTCGGATTCCAGACCGCACTGGGGTGCATCGCCGGCCTCGTCGCCTGCGGCCTGGCGGGCACCTTGATCTTCATGCGCGGGGATCTCGGCACCCCGGACGCCACCGCGAGGTTCCGGCAGATGCTCTCCAACGACCGGTCGGTGAACCTGCTGGCCGGCGCCCGGGTCTTCCTCTTCGCCTCCCGCGACGTGTGGTTCGTCGTCGGCCTGCCCGTCTACCTCCGCACCGTCATGGGCTGGTCGTTCTGGCAGGTCGGCATCTTCATGGCCGTCTGGACCATCGGCTACGGCATCGTCCAGGCCGCCGCGCCCCGGTTCGTCAAGGACCCCGACGGTCGCACCGCCGCGAAGCTCGCATTCGCGCTCGCCGCGCTCCCGGCCGCGATCGCGATCGCCATGGGCACGTCGATCGATCCGGACGTCGTGATCGTCGCCGGGCTCATCGCCTTCGGCGTCGTGTTCGCGATGAACAGCGCCGTGCACTCGTACCTCATCCTCGCCTACGCCGAGGGCTCCAAGGTCGCGATGAACGTCGGCTTCTACTACATGGCCAACGCGTTCGGCCGCCTCTCCGGCACCGTCCTCTCCGGCGCCCTCTACCAGTGGCAAGGACTCCAGGCGTGCCTCTGGGGCTCCGCGATCATGGTCCTCGCCGCCGGCGCCCTCTCGCTCCTGCTCCCCGGAAATCCCACGAGCGCTCGCATCTACGCCGCACCAGCGCGGACCAGAACGTAGAACGCCCGTCCGCGTCGCGGGTCAGCCCGGCGCCGTCCCGCCGAGCACGGCCACGATGACCGCCCCCACCGCCCCGGCCGCGACGAGGGTGATCACGACCGGCGTGCGAAGGCCCAGCAACGCCGCCGCGCCGGCGGCGAGCAGCCCGATCTGCCACGGCTCCTGCAGCGCCAGCGCGAGCGGGACCGCCGCGCCGAGGATCGCCCCGATCGCGGCCGGTCCCGCCCCGTCGAGGAACGCGCGCAGGCCGGGGGCGGCGCGGAGCGCGTCGAACCGTCCCGCGAGGAGCAGGACGAGCGCGAACGACGGGGCGAACGCCACGAGCGCCGCGAGCAGCGCCCCGCCGACGCCGTGCGCCGCGTACCCGACCGCCGCGACGGTGTGCACGACCGGGCCGGGGGTGACCTGGCCGAGCGCGACGGCGTCGAGGAACCGGGCGTCGGTCATCCACCCGTGCAGGTCGACCGCGTCGGCCTGCATCAACGGGATGATGACGAACCCGCCGCCGTAGGAGAGCGCGCCGACCTTGAAGGCGGTCCACGCCAGCGCGCCCATCCCGCCGGTCGTGACCGCGGCGATGACGAGCGGCGGCCACGCGTGGACCCCGAGCGTCGGCCCCCGGCCCGCCCGCGCCCGACGCGCTCGCTCCGCGGGTCCGTCGTCCGCCGCCCCGTCGCCACGCTCCCCCGCGCCGCGGTCGACGCCCTCGCGGCCGCCGGGCCCGCCCCCGCGCCGCGCGAGCAGCTCGGCGGCCCCGCAGGCGAGGAGGACGAGCACGAGCCACGGTCCGACGGCGATCACGGCGACGGCGCCGAGCGTGACGTACACCGCCCAACGCACGGTCCGCGCGCCCCGCGTCCGTCGGCGACTGGGGCCGAGCAGGGCGACCCCGGCGTGCACCGCGACCGCGGCGACCACCGCCCCGGCCCCGGCCCCCACGCCCCGGACGACGTCCGGCGGCGACGCCGCGAGGAGCACCACCGCGAGCGCGATCATCGCCACGAGCCCCGGCAGGACGAACGCCAACCCGCCGATCATCGCCCCGGCCGTGCCCGCGACCTGCCACGCGGTGAGGACCGCCAGCTGGCTCGACGCGGGACCGGGCAGGAGGTTCGTCGCCGCCACCGCGTCCTCGAACGCCTCGTCGTCGATCCAGCGCCGCCGGTCGACGCACAGCTCGCGGAGCATCGCGACGTGCACCGGGGGACCCCCGAACCCGAGGCAACCGATCCGGCCCCACTCGCGTAGGACCGTCGCGCGGGACGGGGCCTCGCCCGGGAGCTCGCGAGTGGACATCGAACCGGCGATCGTAGGGACCCGGTCGGCCGCCGAGGTCAACGACGGGTGACCGTCCCCGTACGTCCTCCCGGACGCCTCACACCCCGGCCGGACGGCGCCGCCCGACGCCGCGCGACGCGCCGGCCCCGTCAAGGCGGACGGACGAGCGTTCGATCCGTCCGACCCTGCGACGTCGGACGAATGGCCGAACGGCGAGAGCGTCGCCGGGCGTGTCGCTTTCACCCAGGACCGTGACGGATTCACCTAGGGCTTGGCGCGTTCACATCTGTTTGGGTAGCACCAGAGATGCCGTCCATCCCCTCCAGCGCCGGGTCCCCCACCGGCGTTTCAGGACCGCCCACCGGCGCCCCGCCGATGCTCGCGGTGCACGGGCTCGAGGTGGTGTACGACGACGTCGTCCTGGTGCTGCGCGGCGTGTCGCTCGAGGTGCCGACCGGAGCGATCGTCGCGCTGCTCGGCGCCAACGGCGCGGGCAAGACGACGCTGCTGCGCGCGATCACCGGACTCCTCGACGTGCACCGCGGACGGATCACCAAGGGCGAGGTCCTCCTCGACGGTGACCGCATCCACGGCCGCGACGCCCCGGCGATCGTCCGACGCGGCGTCGCGCAGGTCATGGAGGGCCGGCGGGTGTTCGCCGAGATGACCGTCGACGAGAACCTGCGCGCCGGCGGGTTCACCCGCAATCGCATGCAGAACCGCGAGGCCTACGACCGGGTGATGGACCTCTTCCCCAAGCTCGCCGAGCGCCGCGACTCCACCGCCGGGTACCTGTCGGGCGGTGAGCAGCAGATGGTCGCGATGGGCCGGGCGATGATGGCGTCGCCCAAGCTCCTCCTCCTCGACGAGCCGTCGCTCGGCCTCGCCCCGCGGATCGTCGAGCAGATCCGCGACATCATCGTCACCCTCAACGAGCAGGGCACCACGGTGCTCCTCGTCGAGCAGAACGCCAACATGGCGCTGTCGATCGCCACCCACGGCACGGTGCTCGAGACCGGCAAGGTCGTGAAGGAGGGCCCCGCCGCCGACCTCCTCGGCGACGAGGACATCCAGGAGTTCTACCTCGGGATCTCCGGGGGCGACGGCGCGCAACGTCGGTCGTTCCGTGACGTCAAGTCCTACCGGCGACGCAAGCGGTGGGGCGCATGACCGATCAATCCCCGGGCGGCGCCCCGGAGCCGACCGCGACCGGCGTCGACGACCACGAGCCGCTCCTGGCGCTGCGCGACGTCACGCTGCGGTTCGGCGGCGTGACCGCGCTCGACGGGGTGAGCCTGGAGATCGCCCCCGGCGAGCTGCACGCGGTGATCGGCCCCAACGGCGCGGGCAAGACGTCGATCTTCAACTGCATCAACGGGGTGTACCGGCCCCAGGTCGGGTCGATCACCTTCGACGGCCACGAGTTGATCGGCCAGCGACCCGCGAGGATCGCCCGGCTCGGCGTCGCCCGCACGTTCCAGAACCTCGGGCTGTTCGTCGCGCTGTCGGTCGTCGACAACCTCATGCTCGGCCGCCACCACCTCATGCGCACCGGGTTCGTCAGCGGCGCGCTGTGGTGGGGCCGCGCGCGGCGCGAGGAGATCGAGCACCGCGAGGCGGTCGAGCGGATCGTCGAGCTGCTCGAGCTCGAGGCCCACCGCCACCGGCCCGCCGGCCTGCTGCCGTACGGGCTGCAGAAGCGCCTGGAGCTCGGCCGCGCGCTGGCGATGGAGCCCAAGCTCCTCCTCCTCGACGAGCCGGTGGCGGGGATGAACCTCGAGGAGACCGAGGACATGGCCCGCTACCTCATGCAGGTCCGGCGCGAGCTCGACCTGGCGATGCTCCTCGTCGAGCACGAGATGCACCTCGTCATGGACCTCGCCGACCGCGTCACCGCGCTGGACTTCGGTCGACGGCTGGCGTCCGGCACCCCGGCCGAGGTCCAGGCCGACGAGCAGGTCATCCAGGCCTACCTCGGGGGCGCCGCGTGAGCGCCCGCCGCCCATCCGACCCCACCGGCGGCGTCGCGCCGGACGCGCTCCCCGATGACGCGCACCTCGAGGAGGAGGTCGAGGCGCGCGCGCCGAGCCTCCCGGCGCGCCTGCTGGAGCTCGCCGCGACCACCCCCGACGCGGTCGCGCTGCGCCAGAAGCACCGTGGCGTGTGGCACGAGACGACGTGGCGCGGGTACGCCGAGCGGACCGCGCGGATCGCCCGCGGGCTCGCCGACCTGGGCGTCGGGCCGGGCGACCGGGTCGCCGTCCACGCCGAGAACCGGATCGAGTGGGTGCTCGCCGACCTGGCGATCCAGGGCCTCGGCGCGATGACCGTCGGCGTCTACCCCACCTGCCCGCCCGCCGAGGTCGAGTACCTCCTGTCGCACTCCCGTGCCACGGTCCTCGTCGCCGAGGACGAGGAGCAGGTCGACAAGGCGCTCGAGGTCCGGGACGGCCTGCCCGCGCTGCGCACGATCGTCGTCGTCGACCCGCGCAACGTCGACCTGTCCGACGCGTCGCTCGTCACCTGGCAGGCGCTCGAGGAGCGCGGCGCCGCCGGCACGGTCGACGACCTCGCGGACCGGGTGGCGGCGCTGGACCCGGAGTCCCCCGCGACGATCGTCTACACGTCCGGCACGACCGGCCCGCCGAAGGGGGCGCTGCTGAGCCACCGCAACCTGCGGGCGGCCGGGGACGCGTTCGCGCAGGCGTTCCCCGCCGGGCCCCGCGACGAGATCCTGTCGTACCTGCCGCTCTGCCACGTCGCCGAGCGCGTGGTGTCGTTGATCGCCGCGCTGGAGTCCGCCTACGTCGTGAACTTCGGCGAGGGCGGCGAGGCGTTCGCCCAGGACCTGCGCGAGGTGCAGCCGACGTTCTTCGTCGGGGTGCCGCGGGTGTGGGAGAAGATGCACGCCACCGTCGACGTGCGGATGGGCGACAGCTCGCGCCTCAAGCGGCTGGTGCACCGGCGGCTCACCGCGGCCGGGGTGCGCACCGCCCGGGCGCGCATGCAGGGCCGGGTCGGACCGGGCGACCGCGTGCGGAGCGCCGTCGGCGAGCTGCTCCTGTACCGCGCGCTGCGGGACCGGCTGGGCCTGCGCCGCGTGCGGATGGCCGCGTCCGGGGCGGCGCCGATCGCCCCGCAGATCCTCGAGGCGTTCTGGGCGATCGGGGTGCCGGTGCGCGAGGTGTACGGCCAGACCGAGAACACCGCCGTCGGCACCGCGATGCCCGACGGCGACGTGCGGATCGGGACCGTCGGCACGAGCTACCCCGACAGCGAGCTGCGGATCGCCGACGACGGCGAGATCCTCACCCGCGGCCCGGGCACGTTCCTGGGGTACCTCGACGACGAGGACGCGACGCGGGCGACCGTCGACGAGGACGGGTGGCTCCACACCGGCGACGTCGGGACGGTCGACGACGACGGGTTCGTGCGGATCACCGACCGCAAGAAGGACATCATCATCACCGCCGGCGGCAAGAACGTGTCGCCGTCCGAGATCGAGAACCGCCTGAAGGTCTCGCCGTACGTCCGCGAGGCGATCGTCGTCGGCGACCGCCGCAAGTACCTCGTCGCGCTCATCGGGATCGAGCAGGACACCGTCGGCGACTGGGCGACGCGGACCGGGCTGGCGTACACGACCTATGCGGACCTGTCGCGCAAGCCCGAGGTCCGCGAGCTCGTCGACGGGGTCGTCGCCGCCGCCAACGCCGACCTGGCGCAGGTGGAGACGATCAAGCGGTTCGCGCTGCTGGAGAAGGAGCTCGACCACGAGGACGGCGAGCTCACCGCCACGCAGAAGGTGCGGCGCGCCGCGATCGAGCGCGAGTTCGCCGCGACGATCGAGTCGCTCTACGCGGGAGAAGGGGCGTCGTGAGCGAGTTCCTCGAGCTGAGCTTCGCCGGCATCGCGCTGGGGTCCCGGTACGCGCTCGTCGCGTTGGGGTTCGTCATCATCTTCCGGGCCACCGGGGTCATCAACTTCGCCCACGGCGGCCTCATGCTCCTCGGGGCGTACTTCGCGTACGCGCTGATCGCCACCGGCATGCCGTTCGCGCTCGCCGTCGTCCTGGCGATGCTCGGCACCGCGGCGTTCGGGGCCACCGTCGAGCGGGTCGCGCTGCGTCCCCTCGTCGGCAGGCCCGTGTACGCGGCGATCATGGTCACCGTCGGCCTGCTGTTCATCATGGAGCAGCTCGCCACGACGATCTGGGGCCACAACGCGCTGACGCTCGGCGACCCGTGGGGCCTCGACACCGTCACCGCCGGCGACGTCGTCATGCCGGTGAAGGACCTGTGGACGATCGGCCTGGCCGCGCTCGCCCTCGCGGCGTTCTTCGTCCTGCTGCGGTACACCCGGATCGGGGTCGCGATGCGCGCCACCGCCGCCGACCCCGAGGCCGCCCTCGCGCAGGGCATCAGCGCCGGCCGGATCACCGCCGTCTCGTGGGCCATCGCCGCCGCGCTGGCCACCGTCGCGGGCGTGACGTTCGCCGCCGGTCCCAACGCGCTGAGCCCCGGCCTCTCCACCGTCGCGCTCATCGCGTTCCCGGCGATGATCCTCGGCGGGATGGACAGCCCGGGCGGCGCGGTCGTCGGCGGGCTCATCATCGGCCTGGTCCAGTCGCTCACCGCCGGCTACCAGGAGGACGTGCTGCCGTGGGCCGGCGAGAACGTCCACCACGTCATGCCGTTCGTCGTGATGATCCTCATCCTGCTCGTGCGCCCCTACGGGCTGTTCGGCACGCGAGAGGTCCGGAGGATCTGACGTGCGCGACCTGCGCTCCCTCCTCCGTGGCCGTCGCGACGGTCCCGCCGCCGGCCTGCACCGAAGCCACCGCGACGCGGTCCGCCTGTGGGGCACGCCGTGGGCCCGGTTCGGCCTGGTGCTGCTCGTCGCCGGATGGGCGCTCGTCCCGCAGTTCGTCACCGACGACTTCTGGCTCAGCGTCCTGAACTACGCGGGCATCGCGGCGGTCGCCGCCCTGGGGCTCAACCTCCTCACCGGCTACACCGGCCAGATCTCGCTCGGCCACGCGGTGTTCCTCGGCGTCGGCGCGTACGCGGCCGCGCAGATCGGCGAGGGCGGCGACATCCCGATCGTCGTGTGGTTGCCGGCCGCGGCGCTCATCGGCGGCCTCGTCGGAGCGATCATCGGCCCGTTCGCGCTGCGCCTGCGCGGCAACTACCTCGTCATCGTGACGCTCGGCCTCGTCTTCATCGCCGAGCACGTCTTCCGCAACCTCAAGGACATCACCGGCGGCAACACCGGCACGCCGGTGTCGGCGAGCCCGTCGATCGGGTCGTTCGACGTCACCGACCTGAGCTTCGCCGGGCAGAGCTACTCGCGCGAGCAGGGCTGGTTCTGGCTCATCTGGGCGATCGTCGCGCTCACCGCGCTCATGACGAAGAACATCGTCCGCACCCGTCCCGGCCGCGCGATCCAGGCGATCCGGGACCGCGACCTGGCCGCCGAGGTCGTCGGGATCGAGATCGGCCGCCACAAGATCTGGGTGTTCGCGATCTCGAGCGCGTTCGCCGCGGCCGCCGGTGCGCTGTACGGGTCCTACCAGGAGTACGTCAGCCCGGACGAGTGGAACCTCTTCCTCTCGATCCAGTACATCGCGATCATCATCGTCGGCGGGGTCGGCACGGTCTTCGGCACGATCCTGGGGGCGCTGTTCATCGGCGCGCTGCCGTCGGTCATCGAGGAGTACTCGGACTCCATCCCCGGCGTCGCGGCGAAGGCCGGCGACAGCGGGATCAGCGTCTACTCGCTGAACCAGGCGATCTTCGGGGTGCTCATCGTCGCGTTCCTGCTGCTGGAGCCGCGCGGCCTCGCCGCGATCTGGCTGCGGGTCAAGACGTACTTCCGGACGTGGCCGTTCAGGTACTGACGGCCACGCACCAACGGTTCCACGAAAGGGAGAGAGAACATGCGCAACAGGGCACGATGGGGAGCGATCGCCGCGAGTGCGGTCCTGGCCCTCGGCGTCACCGCGTGCGGTGGCGCCGACGACGACAACGACGGGGGCGGTGGCGACGGCGGGGAGCTGACCTCGGCGCCCGGGTTCGACGGCACGACGATCAAGATCGCGACGCTCAGCGCGCAGTCCGGTCCGGTCGCGGTCATCGGCAAGCCGCTGACGAACGGCATCAAGGTCTGGTTCGACCGGGTGAACGCCGGCGGCGGCATCGCCGGCAAGTACAAGGTCGAGCTCGTCAACGAGGACAACCGCTACGAGGCCGACACGACGGTCCAGCGGTACAACCGGGTGAAGAGCGACGTCGTCGCCATCGGGCAGGTGCTGGGCACCGCCCCGACGCTCGCCCTGCTGCCGCAGCTGCGCCGCGACAACATGGTCGCCGCGCCCGCGTCTCTCGACGGGTTCTGGGTCGAGGAGCCCAACCTCGTCCCGGTCGGCGCGCCCTACCAGGTGGAGGCCGCCAACGGCCTGCACCACTACGTCGAGGCGGAGGGCAAGGACAAGGTCCTCTGCACGCTCACGCAGGACGACGTGTACGGCGAGGCCGCGCTGCAGGGCGTGGAGGCCGCGGCGAAGGCCGACGGCGTGAAGATCACCAGCGGCCAGAAGTTCAAGGTCGCCGACAAGGACGTCACCGGCCAGATCCAACGGTTGAGCCGCGCGAACTGCGACGCGGTGAGCCTCGCCGCCACCCCGACCGACGCCGCCACGATCTGGGGCACCGCCGCCCGCCTGAAGTTCGCTCCGCGCTGGATCGCCCAGGCGCCGGCGTGGACCGGGGCGTTCGCGAAGTCGCCGCTGACCGAGTACCTGCAGCAGACGCTGTGGCTCGTCGGTGAGGGCGCGGACTGGGGCGACGACTCGATCCCCGGCATGAAGGAGATGCTCGCCGACGTCGAGAAGTACTCGCCGCAGCAGGAGCCGGATCTGTACTTCACGTTCGGGTACAACCAGGGCCGTGCGATCGCGGCGATCCTCGATAAGGCGGTCGCCGCCGGCGATCTGTCCCGCGACGGGGTGCGCAAGGCGCTGGACGGCCTGGGCGAGGTCGACTTCCAGGGCCTGATCTCGTCCTACACCTACGGGCCGGACGGCGACCGCGATCCGTCGCGGTCGAACACGATCTACACGGTCGATCCGAGCGCCAAGGGTGGCCTGAAGACCGTCGAGAAGGACGTCACGTCGCCCGCCGCGACGGGCCTCGAGTTCGAGACGGTGAAGTAGCGCCCGACCGCGGGGGTCGTCCACGCCGCGTGGACGACCCCCGCCGAGCGCGTCGCGCGCCGGGCGGCGGGCGGCGGGCGCTCGCGGCCCCGGCCACCGCGAACCGATCAGTCCACGCCCGGCAGCGACGGGTAGTCGACGGTGAAGCGGTCCGGGTCCGCGGCGTCCCACCACACTCTCCACAGGTCCGGGACGTCGCCGAGCAGCGCCCCCTCGTCGAGCCAGTCGTACAGCTCGCCGTAGTGCGCGGAGCGGGCGTGGGTCACCCGCCGTCGCAGCTGCGACCGTCGCAGCTCCGCGGTGTCGGCCACGCCCATCGCCGCCATGAGGCGCTGCGCGCTGCGGACCGTCGCCCGCTGGTACCGCGTCACCCGCGGCGCCTTGTCGGTGGGGACGAGCGACCGGTACCGCCACCGGTCCTGGGTCGCCACCCCCGACGGGCAGTGGTTGTCGTGGCAGCGCTCGGCCTGGATGCAGCCGATCGCGAACATCATCGCGCGGGCCGACAGCGTGAAGTCCGCGCCCTGGATGAGCCGCGTCACGACGTCGGAGCCGGTGGCGACCTTGCCGCTCGCGCCGATCCGGATGCGGTCGCGCAGCCCGCAGCCGGTCAGCGCGTTGTGGACGAAGAGCAGCCCCTCGGTGAGCGGCAGGCCGACGCTCGCCTCGAACTCCAGCGGCGCGGCCCCCGTCCCGCCCTCGGCGCCGTCGACGATGATGAAGTCCGGGGTGATCCCCGTGTCGAGCATCGCCTTGCAGACCGAGAGGAACTGCACGCGCGACCCGACGCAGAGCTTGAGCCCGACCGGCTTGCCGTCGGCGAGCCGGCGCATCTCGTCGATGAACGTCACGAGCTCCCGCGGGGTGGAGTACACGCGGTGGCCGGGAGGCGAGTAGCAGGTCTCGCCGACCGGGATGCCGCGTGCCTCGGCGATCTCCGGCGTGACCTTGGGCCCCGGCAGCAGGCCTCCGATCCCGGGCTTCGCCCCCTGCGAGATCTTCAGCGAGACCATCTTCACCTGGGGGTCCGCGGCCTGCTCGGCGAAGCGGTCCGGATCGAACCCGCCGTCGGGCGTGCGGCACCCGAAGTACCCGGTCCCGATCTCCCAGATGAGGTCTCCGCCCGGCTCGCGGTGGTAGCGCGAGATCCCGCCCTCCCCCGTGTCGTGGGCGAACCCGCCGGCGCGGGCACCGGCGTTGAGGGCGAGGATCGCCGGTGGCGACAGCGCACCGAAGCTCATCGCCGACACGTTGAGGAGCGCCAGGTCGTGCGGTCGCGCGCAGTCCGGGCCGCCGATCCGCACGGTCGGCGGGTCGGCGTCGTCGGCCGGCGGCCGCAGCGGAGCCATCGAGTGCACGAGGTACTCGCGGTCCAGGTCGTCCAGGTCGTACTCGGTGCCGAACGGCGACTCGTCCTCGACGCCCTTCGCCCGCTGGTAGACGATCGAGCGGGTGTCGCGGTCGAACGGTCGACCGTCGGTGTCGCTCTCGACGAAGTACTGCTGGATCTCGGGTCGCAGCGCCTCGGCGATCCATCGACCGTGACCGGTCAGGGGAAACGTGCGCAGCACGACGTGCCGGGTCTGGAGCAGGTCCCAGGCGGAGACGGCCGTGAGCAGGAGCAGCGGGATGGCGGCCCACCACCACCCGGCGCCGGCGAGGAGCGCCAGCGCCGTCGTGACGAGCGCGGCGCAGGCGACGAGGAGGGACGGCAGGTAGCGGAGCATGGTGGGGACCTCCTGGGTGGGACGCGACCCACGCTACGCCTCGCGCCCGACGCTCACGCCTCCCCGGTGGACCGGCCGGCGCGACGCAGGGCCGCGAGGCCGACGACCGCCGCGACGACCGACGCGAGCAGCACCCCGACCTTGGCCTCATCCCGGAGCGCCGGATCGACGTAGGCCAGCTCGGCGACGAACAACGACACGGTGAAGCCGATCCCCGCGACCGCCGCGACCCCGAGGACATGGCGCGGCGTCATCCCGTGCGGCAGCGGCCCGAGCCGCCAGTGCACCGCCGCGAGGGTGAAGAGCGTGATCCCCACCGTCTTGCCGACGACGAGCCCGACCACGATGCCGAGCGTGACCGGCGACCCGAGGGCGCCGGACAGCGCGTCGCCGCCGAGCGGCACGCCGGCGTTGGCCAGCGCGAACAGCGGGATGACGAGGTAGCTCGTCCACGGATGGATCGCCAGCTGGAACCGCTCGTTGGGCGACACGGTCGAGCCGATCTCACGGACGGCCGCACGGCCTCCCGCGGGCGAGGGCTCGCGGTGGAGGAGCCGCGCCAGGCGCGCCATCCGCTCCATGTCGGCCGGCCGCGGAGGGTGCACGGTCGTCATGAGCCCGAGCGCGACGCCCGCGATCGTCGGGTGGATGCCCGACGCGGTCGTCGCGAGCCACAGGGGGATCCCGGCGGCGAGGTACGCCGGTCCGCCCCACGGGGGCCCGTACCGTCGTGCGATCCAGACGAGCGCCAGGATCCCGGCGGCCACGACGAGCCACGCCGGCTCGACGCCGTCGGAGTAGAAGATCGCGATGACCGCGATCGCCCCGACGTCGTCGACGATCGCGAGCGTCAGGAGGAACACGCGCACGCCGGGCGGCACGCGCTCGCCCAGGATCGCGACGGCGCCGAGGACGAAGGCGATGTCGGTCGCCATGACGATGCCCCACCCGCGCGCGCCGTCGCCACCGAGGTTGACGAGCGTGAACGCCAGCGCCGGGACGACCATGCCGGCCAGCGCCGCCAGCGCCGGCACCGCGGCCGCCCGCCGGTCGCGCAGGCCGCCGAGCGCGAGCTCGCGTCGGATCTCCAGCGCGACGACGTAGAAGAAGAGCGTCATGAGCCCGTCGTTGACCCAGTGACGCAGGCTCTCGTCGATCGCGCGGCCACCGACGCCGACGACGACGTGCGTGGACCACAGGTCCTCGTAGGCGTCCGCGACCGGCGAGTTCGCCCACGCGAGCGCGACGATCGTCGCGACCAGCAGCAACCCGGCGCCGCCCGTCTCGGTGCGAACGAAGGCGAGGAGCGACCGCGATCCGCGCTCGTCCACCGGTGGCGGACGATCGGTCGCTGCGGGCGGGTCGGTGATCACGGCGTGGCGCTCCCGGGGGTCGACGACGGACGTCGCCGACCAGCCTTCCCGGCACACCACGACCGCCGCCGTCCCGTGGGACGGTCGACGCGCGCCCCGCGAAGGCTAGGGCAGACGACCGGCCGCCGTCACCCAGGCATCGGCAAACATCACTGTTCATGAACCGGTCCGGTCCGCTACCGTGCATCCCATGACGACCCTCGCGGGGAAGAAGACGCTCATCACCGGCGCGGCGAGCGGGATCGGCCGGGCGACGGCGATGGCCGCCGCCGCGGAGGGCGCCGAGCTCTTCCTCACCGACATCCAGGACGAGGCGCTGCAGGCCGCGGCCGGGGAGATCCGGGCCCGCGGCGGTCGGGTGTCCGTCGCACGGGCCGCCGACGTCTCCGACTACGATGCGGTGCGGGAACTCGCCGACGCGATCCACGCCGAGCACGGCAGCCTCGACGTCGTGATGAACGTCGCCGGCATCTCGCGCTGGGGCACCGTCGACAAGCTCACCCACGACGACTGGCGGCGGCTCGTCGACATCAACCTCATGGGTCCGATCCACGTCATCGAGACGTTCATCCCGCCGATGATCGCGGCCGGTCGCGGCGGGCACCTCGTCAACGTGTCGTCGGCCGCCGGCCTCTTCGGGCTGCCGTGGCACGCCGCCTACAGCGCCACGAAGTTCGGCCTGCGCGGCGTGTCCGAGGTGCTGCGGTTCGACCTGCGTCAGCACGGGATCAAGGTGAGCCTCGTCCTGCCGGGCGCGGTCGACACCCCGCTCGTCGGCACGGTGCAGATCGCCGGCGTGAACCGAGAGGACCCGCGGGTGCAGAAGCTCGTCGGCCGGTTCAGCCGCCACGCCGCCACGCCCGACGAGGCCGCCGCGGCGATCCTGCGGGGCGTCCGCCGCGACCGCTACTGGGTGTACACGTCGCGCGACATCCAGCTCGGGCACTTCTTCACCCGCAAGTTCGAGTGGCCGTACACGCTCGTCATGCGGTTCATCAGCTCCCGCGCGACCGCGCTGCAGCGCAAGCTCTGACCGGGACGACACCGGCCGGGGCAGCCCACTTGTGGCGGACGGTGCCCGCGAGGCGACCGGGATCCGCCACGCGTGCCGTCAGGCCAACCGGGCTCGCACGTCTCCGTCCGCACCTACCGGCCCGCCCCTCGTCACCTGCCCTTGACGAGGACGACGAGCTCCAGGTCCGGGCGGCTCGGCACTCCGTAGCGCTCGTCGCCGTAGGGGAACGGCCGGCGCTCGCCGGTGGGCGCGTACCCGAGCCGCCGGTACCAGGCGATGAGCTCGGTGCGCTGGACGATCACCGCGATCTCGGTCGCGTCGCGGTCGAGGACGTCGGCGGCGAACGCCTCGGCGGCGGCGAGCAGCGCACGGCCGACGCCGCGACCCTGCGCCGTCGGCGACACCGCCACCATCCCGATGTGCGCGACCCCGCGCCGGCGAAGCACGTGGCAGGACGCCAGCAGCGCCCCCGCCCCCCGCTCGTCGACGGGTGACCGCCCCGCGGAGGCGACGACGCGCGGCGGGCCCACGGTGGGCAGGTCGCCGGCCGACGCGTCGATGACGAGGAACACCCCGTCGGGGTCGGCGGCGATCTCGCGCACCATCGCCAGGTCGGTCCGCCGTCCGTCGATGAGATCGGCCTCGGTCGTCCACCCCGCGCGACTCGACGTGCCCCGGTACGCGGACTCGACGAGCGCGACGATCGCCCGGTGGTCGTCCGACGTCGCGCGACGCACGACGGGAGGGGTCGATCGGTCGCGCGACGGCATGTCGGGTCGATTCCAGCACGCCCGCCGGCAGTGCGGAGGACCGCCGACGTGCGACCGTGGCGGGTGACCCCGTCGAAGGGGCCGGGGTGGCCCGTCCGGGGGATGGCCCGCGTCCGCCCGGCGGTGTTTCATGCGTGCATGGCGTACACGGCCCCGGGCAGTCCGAGCATGATGGTCCAGCACCACCAGTCCCCGCGATCATGAACGGCCCGCACCGCCGCGCCGGGGGCCGGCGGGCCACCGGGGCCGGCCGACCGGTCCGGTTGCTAGAGCGTGACGACGAACGCGACGCGATCGGGGCGTTTCTCACCCCGGGCGGCACCCGTCCCCGCCCGCTGCTCGTCGTGGAGGGCGAGGCGGGGATCGGCAAGTCCCGCCTGCTCGACCTCGCCGCGTCATCGGCGGCCCGCCGCGGCCACCGCACGGTGCGCGGGCGCGGGACCGAGCTCGGCTCGGCGATCTCGTTCGGCACCGCGCTCGACCTCGTCGAGCCGCTGCTGGCCGACCCCGGCCTGGACCCCGCGGAGCTGCTCGCCGACGCGGCCGGCTTCGTCCGCGTGCTGCTCGATCCGGCCCACCCGTCGGCGTCCGCGACGGCCGACGGGATCGACGCCGCCCGGGTGGCCCACGGCCTGTTCCGCCTGTGGAGCGCCGCGGCGGCCCACGGTCCGGTCTGCCTCGTCGTCGACGACGTGCACTGGACGGACCCCGGCACGTTGCGGGCGCTCGCCCACGCCGCCGAGCGCGCCACCGACCCGCGCCTGCGGATCATCGCGTCGATCCGCGACGGCGAGCCCGGCAGCGACCCCACGATCCTCCGCCAGCTCCGCGACGCCGCCTCGACGACCGTGCGACCACGGCCGCTGAGCGCCGATGCGATCGCGACCCTCGCCGCCGACGTCGGGATCGTCGACCCGGCCGTCGGCGAGGCCTGCCGACGCCTGACCGCCGGCAACCCGCTGCTCGCGACCGCGCTCGTCGACGCGCTCGGCGCGCACCTCGACGGCTCCCCCGACCCGGCCCCCGACGCCGTCGCCGCGCTCGACCGGCTCGTCGCGGACGGCGTGCCCAGCGTGGGGCGCCACGTCCGGCGACGTCTCACGGGGCTCCCCGACGACGTCCTCGCGGTCGCCCGCGCCGCCGCGGTGCTCGGCGACGGGTCGACGCTGCGGCACGTCGGGGCCCTCGCCGGCGTCGACCTCGACGCCGCCGCCGACGCGGTCGACCGCCTGGGCGACGTCCGACTGCTCGAGCGGGCCACGCCGGTCGCGTTCAGCCACCCGGTCGTGCGCGACGCGCTCCTGCACGACCTGCCGAGCGCCCGCCGGGCGCTCATGCACGGGCGCGCCGCACGCCTCCTCGCCGACGACCACGCCGACGCGGAGCGCGTCGCCGCGCACCTGCTGCGCGCCGCCCCCGAGGCCCGCCCGCGCCACGTCGCCCTGCTGCGGTCCGCGGCCGCCCAGGCGATCGCGCGGGCGCAGCCGGCATCGGCCGCCGGCTACCTCCGCCGCGCGCTCGAGGAGCCGCCGGGCGTCGAGGACCGGCCCGCGGTGCTCCTCGATCTGGGCCGGGCGCTCGCCGCGGCGGGCGACGCCGGCGCCGGCGCCGTGCTCGACGACGTCCTGGCGGACCTGCCCGACGGCCGTCCGCGGGCCGAGGTCCTGTTGCTCCGCGGACGGGTGTGGTTCAGCGCCGGTGACCTGGCCGCCGCGGCCCGCGCGTTCGACGCCGGGCTCGACGCGCTCGACGCCGACGCCGTGCGCGCGACGGCCGACGCGGGGCCACCGGCGGACGACGCCGGGGGCACGGGCGCCCACGTCGCGCGCACGGCGACCGACGACCTAGCGCTCGAGCTGCAGGCCGCGTTCATCAGCGCCGCACGGTTCGACGCGAGCCTGCAGCCCGAGGCCCAGCGCCGCCTGGAGCCGCTCCTCGACCGCGGCGGGGACGGCGCGACCCGCGCCGAGCGCGCCCTGCTCGCCGAGGTCGCGCTGGAGCGCGGCATCCGTGGCGCCCCGCCACGCGACGCGATCGACCTGGCGATGCGGGCGTGGGCCGACGGGCAGGTGCTCGACGAGCTCGACCCGCACGGGATCGTCCTGTCGCAGCTCGCGGCGACGCTCACCTGGTCGGACGCCGTCGCGGAGTCCGAGGCGGTGCTGACGGCCGCGTTCGAGCACGCCGACCGGACCGGCGCGGCGCACGGACGGGCGACCGCCGCCTACCTGCGGGCGTGGCCGCGGCTGTACCGCGGCGACCTGGCCGGGGCGGACGCCGACGCACGGCTGGCGCTCGCGACCGACGGCTGGGAGATGTACGAGCCGTCCGCACGCGCGGTGGTGGCGCTCGTCGCGCTGGAGCGCGCCGACCCGGACGAGGCGGAGCGGTGGCTCGACGTCGGCGAGCGCGAGGCCCGCTGGTCGGGGTCGTTGCCGTACGGCCTGCTCCTCGAGGCCCGGGGGCGGCTGGCGTTGCGCCGGGGGGCCGCCGAGGTCGCCCGCGACGCGTTCCTCGCCTGTGGCGCGCTCATCGCGACGATCGGCGCGCCGCACCCGTTCTGCCCGTGGAAGCCCCTGGCCGCCCTGGCGTGCGCCCGGGCCGGAGACCGCGGACGGGCGGTCGCGCTGGCGGCGGTCGCGGTGGAGGAGGCGCGCGACTACGGCCTGGCCCGTCCGCTCGGCGCGGCGTTGCGCCTGTCGGGCCTGGCGACCGTCGATCCGGCGACCGGTCGACCGTCCGCGGACGGGATGGCGGCGCTCCGCGAGGCCGTGGCGATCCTCGGCCCGTCGCCCGCCCGGCTGGAGCGGACCCACGCGCTGCTGGCCCTGGGGGTCGCGCTGCACCGCTCCGGCGTCGTCGACGAGGCCCGCACGGTGCTGCGCCGGGCGCTGTCGGACGCCGACGCGCTCGGCGCGACCGCGATCGCGGAGCGCGCCCACGCCGAGTTGCTGTCGACCGGGCTCCGTCCGCGTCGCGCGGCGGCCGAGGGCGTCGCGTCGTTGACCCCGGGCGAGCTGCGGGTCGCGCGGATGGCGGCCGCCGGGATGACGAACGCGGCGATCGCCGAGGCGATCGTCGTGCGGCCCAAGACCGTCCAGTACCACCTGACGAACGTCTACCGCAAGCTCGGCGTCGCCGGCCGGGACGGGCTCGCGCCCGCCCTGGCCGGCGAGGCCGGCGCTACCGCTTGAGCGACAGCGTCCGGCTCGTCGCCTTCGCGCCCTTGACCTTCGGCGCGACGCGCAGGTAGGACTTGACGCCCTTGCGCTTGGACGCGCGGCGCAGCATCGACTTGCCCTGGCTCGTGAGGTTGAGCGTCACGCTCTGGCTGCCCTTGCCCGGGTTGACGGTCACCGTGCGCTTCTTCGCGAGGGTGACGTAGCGGCGCTTGCCGCCCGACTTCACGCGCTTGGACGTGCGCAGCGACACCTCGACCTTCGCCGGGACGCTGCCGCGGCTCACCTTCACCGTCACCCGCCAGCGCTTCGACGCCTTGAGCTTCTTCGTCACGAGCGACGGGTACTTCACCGCCACGGGCGGGGGCGGCGGGGCGACGGGCTGCTGGACCGGGGGCGGAGGGGGCGTGGGACGCACGTACGCCGCCGCGGCGTTCACCGCGGCCAGCGCGTCGATCCGTCCCGCGCCGTACACCGGGTCGTGGCCGGCGGAGCCCAGGTCGCGGGCGGTGCGCTTGAGCAGCATGTCGACCTCGGCCGGGGTCAGGTCGCCCCTGACGCTCTTCATCAACGCGACGAGGCCCGACACGATCGGGGTCGCCATCGACGTGCCGGACTTCAGGCTCGTCGCGACGCGGTTGTCCGGGCCGTCCTCGAACGTCAGCGCGCCCGGCTCGTTGCCGTCGGTCGTCGACACGACGTCCTTGCCCGGCGCGGCGATGTCGACGAACGTCCCCTGGGTCGAGAAGTCCGCGATCGCGTCGTTCTTGTCCGTCGCCGCGACGGCGATGACGGGGCCGTACGCCGCGGGGTAGTTCGGCTGACCGGACTGCGCGGTGAGCTGGCTGTTGCCGGCCGACGCGACGACGGTGACGTTGCGGGCGATCGCCCGGTTCACCGCCGCCTCCAGCTCGGGGTAGTGCCGCTGGAACCCGATCGAGATCGAGATGACCTGCACGTTCTGGGTCAACGCGAAGTCGATCGCCTCGACGATGTCCTTGACCGCCGCCGCGCCGAGCGACGTGCCGTTCGGATCGCCGACGGTCGTGACCTTGATCGCGACGATCGACGCGTCGAGCCCCGCGCCGGTCACCCCGACCCCGTTGTCGGACTTCGCGGCCGCCAGGCCGGCCACGTGACTGCCGTGGAACGCCTCGGCGCGCTTGTGCTTGACGTCCGCCGACCCGTACTCCGGCGTGCCGTCGGCGGCGTTGCGCCGCACGATGAGCTTGTCGGTGAGGTCCGGGTTGGACGTGTCGAACTCGCTGTCGATCACCGCGATCCGGATCCCGCGGCCCTGCGCCTTGTCCCACGCGGCGGGGAAGTTCGCCTTCGTGAAGTGCCACGCGGTCGGCGTGCCGCCGTCGAGGACGAGGCCCTTCGTGAAGAGCGGGTCGCTGGGGATGAAGTCCCACTGCACGCGGTCGCCCGCGTCGACGAGCGGGATGGTCGGGGCGCCGGGGGTGAGGACGGGGGCCAGCGGCACCGATCCGGCCGCGGGCGCCGGGGTGGCCGACGCCGTGGCCGGCAGGGCCAGGGCAGCCGCGCCGGCGGCGGCGATCGCGATGCGTCGAGAGGGTGACACGGGGACGTCTCCTTGGGGGACTCTGGTGTGGTGGGAGTGACCGCTCGCCGATCGCACGTCGCGGTCGGTGAGTGCCCCGACGGTACGCCCGCGCACCCCGCCTGAACACTGGGGCCCACCCCAGGATCGGTGCCTCCCCGGGCGGGTGGCGCAGGGCCCCTCGGGCCGGTGGCGCAGGGCCCCGCGGGCGGATGGCGCGAGGCTCGTCGGGCGGGTGGCGCGAGGCCCCTCGGGCGGGTGGCGCGAGGCCCCTCGGGCGGGTGGCGCGGAGCCCCTCGGGCGGCGATGATGGCCGCATGTCACCCGACGCAGGACCCGCCCCCGACCCGAGCCCGCCGACCCGCGACCGGTCGACGGTCGACGTGGTCGTCGTCGGGGCGGGCCTCGCGGGGCTCGTCGCGGCCCGGGCGCTCGTGCGCGCCGGCCGGACGGTGCTCGTCCTGGAGGCCCGAGACCGGGTCGGCGGTCGCACGCTCAACGTCGAGGTCGCCCCGGGGGTCGAGGCGGAGATCGGCGGTCAGTGGGTCGGTCCGGGCCAGGACCGTGTGCTGGCGCTCCTCGACGAGCTGGGCCTGGAGACCTTCCCCACCCACGCCGCGGGCCGGCACCTGCTGGAGCACGACGGTCGCCTGATCCCCTACCGTGGCGACGTCCCGCGCGTGGGGCCCGCCGGCCTCGTCGACCTGCAGATCGCGCTGTGGCGGCTGGCCTGGATGGGCCGGTCGGTGTCGCCCGAGCGGCCGTGGGCGGCGCGGCGCGCCGCGGCGTGGGACGCCATGACCGTCGCGTCGTGGATCGACCGTCACGTGCGGACCCGGTTCGCGCGGCAGATGCTCGCCGTCATGTGCGAGGCGGTGTGGGCGGCCGACCCGGCCGACCTGTCGCTCCTGCACCTGTTGGCGTACGCCCGCAGCGGCGGTGGCCTGGAGCGGCTGATCTCGACCCGCGACGGCGCGCAGCAACGGCGGGTCGTCGGCGGATCGCAACGCATCGCGCTGACGCTCGCGGCGGAGCTCGGCGACCGGGTCGTCACCGGCGTCCCCGCCCGGTCGATCGAGGTCACCGACCGGACCGTCACCGTGCACGCCGACGGGCTCGCCGTCGACGCGCGGCGGGTGATCGTCGCGATGTCGCCGACGCTCGCCGGACGGATCACCTACGACCCGCCGCTGCCGGCCCGTCGCGACCAGCTCACCCAACGCGTGCCGCAGGGGTCGGTGATCAAGGCGATGGCGGTGTACCCGCGGCCGTTCTGGCGCGACCGCGACCTCTCCGGGCAGGTGGTGAGCACTGCCGGGCCGGTGAAGATCGTGTTCGACAACAGCCCGCCGGACGGGTCGCCCGGGATCCTCGTCGGGTTCTTCGAGGGCGCGCAGGCCCGCGAGATGGGACGCCGGTCGGCGGAGGAGCGCCGCGCGGCGCTCCTCGGCTGCCTCACCCGGTTCCTCGGTCCCGAGGCCGCATCGCCGGTGTCGGTGGTGGAGCGCGACTGGTCCGCGGAGCCGTGGAGCCGCGGGTGCTACGGCGCGTTCCTGCCGCCCGGCACGTGGACGGCGTTCGGGGACGCGCTGCGCGCCCCGGTCGGCCCGATCCACTGGGCCGGATCGGAGACGTCGCCGGTGGGGATGGGGTACATGGACGGCGCGGTCGCGTCCGGCGATGCGGCGGCCCGGGCGGTGCTCGCCGCATGACCACCGATCGGCTGCACGACGACGTCGCGGCGCTCGCGGCGATGACCCGCGACTCGGCCGGCCCCGGAGAGCGCCGGTCCGCCGCATGGGTCGCCGGACGGCTGCGTGACGAGGGGGTCGACGACGTCGTCACCGAGCCGTACCGGTTCAGCCCGACGTACGCCCCCGCCTACGCGCTGCACGGCGCGGCGATCGCGGCGGGGGCGCTCGCCGGCGGACGAGGGGGTCGGCTCCTCGCCGCCGCCGCGCTCGCGTCGTACGAGCTGGACGTCAGCGGACGGCTGCCGTGGACGCGGCGGTGGCTGCCGGCCGGGGACGGCGTGAACGTCGTCGGGCGCCTCCCCTCGCGCGGTCCGCTGCGCGCCCGCCTGGTGCTCGTCGCCCACCACGACGCGGCGCGGACCGGGCTCATCTGGCATCCGGCGCTCACCCGGGCCGGCGCCGCGCGGCGGGTCCGCACCCGGGCGATGGAGCCGACCGGGTGGCCGGTCGGCGTGGCCGGGCTCGCCGCCGTCGTCGGCGGACGGATCGGTCGGCGGGTCGGGGCGACGCTCGGGGCGCTCACCGTCGCGGCGATGGCCGACGTCCAGCGCTCCCCGACGGTGCCGGGCGCGTCGGACAACGCCACCGGGGTCGCGGCGCTCCTGGCGCTCGCCGGCCGGTGGGTGGCCGACCGGCCCGACGGGCTCGAGGTCGTGCTCGTCTCCCCGGGGAGCGAGGAGCCGGGCATGGGTGGGATGCGGGCGTTCCTCGCCCGTCACGGCACCCGGCTGCGCGGCGGGCGGACGTTCGTCCTGGGCCTCGACACCCTCGGGGCCGGCACCCCGATCGTCGCCCACGCCGAGGGGGTGCTCCTGCCCCACCGCTACGACCCGGACGACCTCGACGTCGTCGACGCGGGCGCCCGCCGCGCAGGGCTCGAGCCACCGGAGCGGTGGAGGATCGGGGCGTACACCGACCCGATCCTCGCCCGGTTCGCCGGCCTGCCGACGGTGTCGCTGCTGTCGGTCGCCGGCGACGGGACGTACGGGTCGTACCACGTGCGCGAGGACGTCCCGGCACGCGTCGACCGGGCGTCGGTCGACGCGTGCGTCGCGCTCGCGGCGGCCACGGCGGAGGAGGTCGCCGCGCGGGCCGACACCGCATAGGGTCGGGCCATGACCGTCCGCACGTCCGTCCAGTCCGGCGTCGCCACGATCACCCTCGACGTGCCGGAGCAGCGCAACGCGCTCGACGGTCCGCGGGCGCGCGCGATCGGCGACGCGATCGATGCGGCGGGCGCCGACCCGGCGGTGGGGGCGATCGTCGTCGCCGGGGCCGGACGCGGGTTCTGCTCCGGCGCGGTGCGTGGCCTGCTGGAGCGCGCCGGCGACCCGCTCGACGAGGCCGCCCGGGCCGAGCTCGACGCGGTCTACGACCTGTTCCTGCGGGTCGGCGCGGCGCCGGTGCCGACGATCGCCGCGGTCCACGGGGCCGCGGTCGGCGCCGGGTTCAACCTCGCGCTGTCCACCGACGTCACCGTCGTCGCCCACGACGCCCGGCTCATCTCGGGGTTCGCCCGGATCGGGGTCCATCCCGGCGGCGGGCACCTGCACCTGCTGCGCCGCCGGGCCGGGCACGCCGCCGCCGCCGCGATCGGCCTGCTCGACCGCGAGATCGACGGCGACCGGGCGGTCGCGCTGGGCCTGGCGTGGGACGCGGTCCCGGCCGACCGGGTCGTGGAGCGCGCGGTCGAGCTCGCCGCCGCGCCGGCGGCCGACCCGGTCCTCGCCCGCCTGACCACCCGCACCCTGCGTCGCAACGCCGCCGACGCGTGGGCGGCCCACGTCGAGGCGGAGCGCGGAGCCCAGCTCACGACGCTGCTGCGGCGGGCGGCGGCGACCGGCTGAGCACGTCCCCGGCGCGCGGGTCAAGAGCCGCCCCGTCGTCTCCCCCGCGGGCCCGACCAACGCGCCGGGACACCCCGCCACCTACCGGAAACCACCATACGGCCGCGGGTCCGTACCCTTCCGTGGTCGCATGCCCGCTGTTCGCGAAGACCTACGCACCGTCGCCATCGTCGCCCACGTCGATCACGGCAAGACCACGCTGGTCGACGCGATGCTCCGCCAGTCGGGGTCGCTGCACCGCGGCGAGGACACCGAGCGGATCATGGACTCCGACGACCAGGAGCGCGAGCGGGGCATCACGATCCTCGCCAAGCACACGGTCATCAAGTGGCGTGACACGACGGTGACGATCGTCGACACCCCCGGCCACGCGGACTTCGGTGGCGAGGTCGAGCGCGGCCTGGCGCTCGTCGACGGCGTCGTCCTGCTCGTCGACGCGGCGGAGGGTCCCCTCCCCCAGACCCGGTTCGTGCTGCGCAAGGCGCTCGAGGCCGACCTGCCGGTGATCCTCGTCGTCAACAAGGTCGACCGTCCCGACGCCCAGATCGACGAGGTCATCAGTGGCGTGGAGGAGCTCTTCCTCGAGCTCGACGCCGCCGACCACCAGCTCGAGTTCCCCGTGTACTACGCGATCGGCCGCGACGGCCGCGCGGGCATCCGGCCCGACGAGCTGGGCGACGACCTGAGCGAGCTGCTCGACGGCATCCTCGCCGCGGTCCCCGGCCCCGCCCACGACCCGGAGCATCCGCTGCAGGCGCAGGTCGGCAACCTCGACGCGTCGCCGTACCTGGGCCGGCTGGCGATCTCGAAGATCTCGCACGGCACGTTGCGCCGCGGCCAGCAGGTGCTGTGGGTCAAGGGCGACGGGACCGAGGTGCGGGCCAAGGTCGGCGAGCTGTTCAAGACCCAGGGCCTGGAGCGCGTGCCGGCCGAGGAGATCGGCCCAGGCGAGATCGCCGCGATCGCCGGGTTCCCCGATATCAAGCTCGGCGACACGCTCACCGACGTCGAGAATCCCCGTCCGCTGCCACCGATCACCGTCGACGAGCCGTCGCTGGCGATGACCATCGGGGTCAACACGTCGCCGCTGGCCGGCCGCGACGGCGACAAGCTCACCGCCCGCATGATCGAGGCGCGGCTGCAGCAGGAGCTCATCGGCAACGTGTCGTTGAAGGTCGAGCCGACCGAGCGCCCCGACACGTGGGAGGTCCACGGTCGCGGCGAGCTGCAGCTGGCGGTGCTCGTCGAGAACATGCGCCGCGAGGGCTTCGAGATGACCGTCGGCAAGCCGCGGGTGCTCGTGCGCACCAACGACGACGGGTCGCGCGAGGAGCCGTACGAGGCGGTCACGATCGACGTGCCCGAGGAGCACCTGGGCAACGTCACGCAGCTGCTGGCCGAGCGCAAGGGCCAGATGCGCAACATGACCGGTCACGGCACCGGCTGGATCCGGCTGGACTACCGGATCCCGGCGCGCGGCCTCATCGGCATGCGCACCGAGTTCCTCACCCAGACCCGTGGCGCGGGGATGATGCACTCGATCTTCGACGGCTGGGACGGCTGGGCCGGCGAGATCCGCTCGCGCCAGACCGGGTCGATGGTCTGCGACCGGATGGGCAAGATCACCGGTTACGCGGTGATCGGCATGCAGGACCGCGGCACGCTCTTCGTCTCCGTCGGCGACGAGGTGTACGAAGGATCGGTCATCGGCGAGAACAAGCGCGCCGAGGACCTCGACGTCAACGCCGTCCGTGAGCGCAAGGTCACCAACATCCGCTCCTCGACCGCCGAGGAGCTCGTGAAGATCACCCCGCCGCGCGAGATGACCCTCGACCAGGCGCTGGAGTTCATCGCCGACGACGAGCAGGTCGAGGTCACCCCCAACTTCGTCCGACTGCGCAAGGCGGTGCTCAACACCACCGAGCGCCAGAAGCTCGCCAAGGCGAAGAAGCGCGGCGACGCGCCGAAGGGCTGAGCCCCGGGTCGGTCGGCAGGCCTCGCCGGTCGACGCCGGGCGGCCGCAGTGGCCGCTCCGCCCCGATCGGGTTGCAGGCACGGCGTCCGGCCCGCGAGACCGACCTGCGGGCCACGGTGACCGGTCGCTCAGGCCAGGTCGGCGCGCGCGTCGGCGATCCGCTCCTGGAGCGCCCGCCGGTCGTCGTCGGGCAGCGCCCGGTCGGCGCGCAGCTCGCGACGCAGCTCCAGCAACGCGGCCTCGTCCTCCGCGGCGTCGATGCGCTCCAGGTACTCCTCGACCGTCATCACCGCGCACGGTAGCGAGTGGCCCGGCCCGCCAGGTCCCGCACGTCGTCCACCGTCCGCAGCAGTCGCTCGAGATCCTGGGGCCGCGAGAGTCGGTGGTCCCCGTCCTCGATGACCTCCAGGTGGACGTCGTCGGACGTCAGCGCGTCCGCCAGGCGTCGACTCGTCTCCCACGACACGTCCTCGTCCCGCCGGCCGTGCAGCAGGCGCACCGGGATGTCGATGGCGATCGGACCGCCGAGCAGGCAGCGTCGTGGCGCATCCTCGAGCAACGCCCGACCGTAGACGTAGCCGTTCGGGTCGTAGCGCGAGGGACGCCGCAGGAGCCCGTCGCGCTCCAGGTCGCGACGGTCCTCGTCCGACAGCGAGGCGAATCGCTCGGCGAACACGTCCGGCGCCGCCGCGATCCCGATCAGCCCGGCGACGCGCTCCGGTCGGGCGAGCGCCACCGGCAACATCACCCCGCCGCCCATGCTCGACCCGACGAGGATCTGTGGGCCGTCGGTCAGCGCATCGAGGACGGCGACGGCGTCATCCACCCAACCGCCGATGGTGGCGTCGACGATCGTTCCCGACGACGCGCCGTGACCGGCTTGGTCGTAGCGCAGGAACGCCACCCCCCGGTCCCGACAGTGCCGCTCGAGCGCGAGCGCCTTGTCACCGTCCATCGTCGACATGTAGCCGTGGAGGAACACGACGCCGGGCGCGCGGCCGGGCACGCGCCGGTAGGCGATGCCGCGACCGTCGGGCGTGGTCAGGCGGTCTGGTTCCGGGGGGACGGGCGGGAGGTCGGTGCTGGTCATGGTCGTCCGGGGTCGGTCACGGTCGTGGGGATCGGCGCCCAGGGTGACGCCTCGTGATGCGACCCCGACGCCGGAGCCTGATCGCGCAGGGGGTGTGCTGCGCCACGGACGTGGGACGCCGGTCGCGCAGCGCACCCCGGCCGGCCGCCACCCGCGCTCGGAGGGGTGTGCTGCGCCACGGACGTGGGACGCCGGTCACGCAGCGCACCCCGGCCGCACGCCCGTCCCAGCCCGCCGGAGCACCGGTCGTCGCGCCGGGTCACAGCCCCCGCGCATGACGCAGGTTCGACCGGGCGAGCTCGAGCATCTTGCCGACGCCGCCGCCGAGGACGGTCTTGCCGGCGGCCATCGCGAAGCCGCGGATCTGCTGGGCGGTGACGTGCGGGGGCATCGACAGGGCGTTGGGGTCCGTGACCACGTCGATGAGCATCGGCCCGGGTCCGGCGAGGCCACGGGCCAGGCCGTCGTGCAGCTCCTCCGGCCGCTCGATCCGGATCGCGTCGATCCCCACGCCGCGGGCGATCGTGGCGTAGTCGATCGGGTCGTGGTCGGTGCCGAAGTCCGGCAGGCCCTCGACGAGCATCTCGAGCTTCACCATGCCCAGGGACGAGTTGTTGAACACGACGATCTTCACCGGCAGGCGATGGCGACGGACGGTCAGCAGCTCGCCGAGCAGCATCGCGAGGCCACCGTCACCCGACATCGACACGACCTGGCGGCCGGGCTGGGCGAGCTGGGCCCCGATCGCGTGCGGCAGCGCGTTGGCCATCGTGCCGTGGAGGAACGAGCCGATCACCCGACGACGGCCGTTCGGCGTCAGGTAACGGGCCGCCCACACGTTGTTCATCCCGGTGTCGACCGTGAAGATCGCGTCGTCGGCGGCCAGGTCGTCGAGGGCGTCGGCGACGAGCTCGGGATGGATCGGCGGACGCGCCCGGGACGCGTCGGTGTACGCGCCGACGACCTGCTCCAACGCCTTGGCGTGGCGGGTGAGCATGTCGTCGAGGAACGATCGGTCGTCCCTCGTCCGCACCAGCGGTAGGACGGCGCGGAGCGTCTCGCCGACGTCGCCGTGCACCCCGAGCAGCAGCGGCGTGCGTCGGCCCAGCCGCGCGGCGTCGTGGTCGACCTGGATCGTCCGCTCCCCGGGCAGGAACCCGTCGTAGGGGAAGTCGGTGCCCAGGAGGAGCAGCAGATCGGCCTCGTGGGTCGCCTCGTAGCAGGCGCCGTAGCCGAGCAGGCCGCTCATCCCGACGTCGAAGGGGTTGTCGTACTGCAGGTGCTCCTTGCCGCGCAGCGTGTGGCCGATCGGGGCCTTGACCGCGTCGGCGAGCGCCAGCAGCTCGTCGCGGGCGCCGGCGGCTCCTGCCCCGGCGAAGATCGTCACGCGCTCCGCGGCGTCGATCGCGTCGGCCAGTGCCCGGACCTGCGCGGGAGGCGGGGCGGCCACCGCACGCTCGACGACGAACCGGCTCTCGCCCGTCGGGTGCGCGACATCGAGGTCGGCGACGTCGCCGGGGACGACAAGCACCGCCACGCCGCCGTCGGCGATCGCCCGCTGGATCGCGATCCGCTGGATCCGCGGCATCTGCTCCGCCCGGGAGATCGTCTCGCAGTAGACGCTGCACTCGACGAACAGCCGCTCGGGGTGGGTCTCCTGGAAGAACCCGGTGCCGATCTGCGCCGACGGGATGTGGGACGCCAGGGCGAGGACCGGCGCCCCGGAGCGCTGCGCGTCGTAGAGGCCCTGGACGAGGTGCGTGTTGCCGGGGCCGCAGCTCCCCGCGCAGACCGCGAGCCGTCCGGTGACCTGGGCCTCGGCCGCGGCGGCGAACGCGGCGGCCTCCTCGTTGTGGACGTGGACCCAGTCGATGCCGTCGGTGCGGCGGATCGCGTCGACGACCGGGTTGAGGCTGTCGCCGACGACGCCGTAGACGCGCTCGACGCCCGCCTGGCGCAGGACGGTGACGAACTGCTCGGCGACGTTCATGCCGTCCGGCGCTCCGCGTCGGGCAGGTCGTCGGGGAGCGGCACGTCGGTGATCGGGTGCGGATCGTGGTCGTCCCAGTCGTGGAACGCCTCGGCGTCGCGGGACGCGTGCTCCACGGCGACGTCGCCCCCGAGCGCCACGAGCGACAGGACGTCGGGCCCGCGGTTGACGACCTGGCGGCGCACGTCGGGGGCGATCCGGGCGATCTCGCCGGGAACCAGGTCGTGGTCCTCGCCCTCGACGACGAGCGTCAACCGGCCGGAGATCACGAGGTACGCCTCCTCCTGCCGCTCATGGTGGTGGATCCGCATCCGCTGCCCGGGCTGCAGCACGAGCTGGTTGATGCCGAAGCTCGTGACGCCCAGCGCGCGGCGGAGCGGCACGAAGCGCTCCCCGGTGTGGTCCTGGAGGGTGACGCGGGTGACGGTCTCGCTCATGGGCCCACCCTACGCCCCGCCGCCGGACCGGCCGGAGCGTCCCGGTATCCGGGCGCCCGCCCCGCGACGCCGTCCTACTCGCCCGACGGCGCGGCGTCGCCCTCGGCCGGCGGCTGGGCCTTGCTCTCCGTCTCGTAGCGGGTGGTGATCGGCTGCTCGACGGTGCGGCCGTCGCCGTAGCGGATCCTGCGGGTGACGGTGATCGAGAAGTCCCCGCCCTCGACCGGTTGGCGTGCGCCCGGCGACGCGGTGACGCGCCGGCCGCCGTTGTGGCCGTACAGGGCGACGCTCACGCCGGCCGCGTCGTAGCTCGTGCGGACGAGGATCGGCGCACCGGTGTCGTTCGTCCACTTCATGTCGATGTCGGGGAAGTTCAACGTCGACTCGCGCCCGGGCGGGTAGCGGTCGATGTAGAGGCTGTGCGGACGGTAGGCGTCCAGCGGCAGGCCGGCGAAGTACGCCGCGTTGTACATCGTCGTGGAGAACTGCGACACCCCGCCACCGACCGACGGCTCGATCCGGTTGTTGGCGATGAACGGCGCCTCGACGTAGCCCTTGGCCTTCGTCCGCTCGCCGGTGATCCCGTTGAGCGAGAACTGACCACCGTCCGGGATCAACGTCATGTCGACGGTCCGGGCCATCTGCTGGATGTTCGTGACCCGCGGCTGCCCGGCGACGTACGGGGTGGTGAACGTGCCGAGGAGCTGGTCGACCTTGCGCGCCTCCGCGGTGGAGATCTCGGGATCCGTCGTCTTCATCGGCACGGCGATCCGGTGCCGTCCGGCGGCGATGCCCTTGCGCAGCGCGGTGCCGACCTCCTCGCGCTTGACCGCCCGCCCCTGCCGGGCCGGTGTGACGGTCGTCTTCGCCGACCGGGCCTTCCAGGTGACCTCGTCCTTGCCCGTGAGGACGCCGCCGACGGCCGGTGCGCTGATCCGGGCGTTGCGCGCGGCGACCGCGCCGCGCTTGGTGAGCTGAGCGACGAGCTGCGACAGTCGCTCACGGTCGACGCCGAGGAACGCCGTGCGGCCGGAGTCGTTGCTCTCGACCGCCAGCAGCCGGGCGATCTTGCCCTTGCCGAGCGTCAGCGGCTCGCCGGCCCCGGTGAGCACGAGGTCCTGGCGCAGGTACTCGCGGGCCTCGTCGGCGATCTCGGCCAGACGGTCGTCGGACACCGGTTCGACGGTACGCACCGGCACGTCGATCGGGCCACGACCACCGCGCGTCAACTCGCGACGCAGCCGCTTCGTCAGCTCGTCGCGGTTCACCATGCGGCCGGCGCGTGGTCGCTTGATCGTCACCTCGCGCGTGTTGATGTCGATCTGCAGCCCGCCGGGAAACGGGTCACCGTCGATCTTCTCGGCGACCTGCGTCACCGCGGCCTCGAGCTTCTCGTCGTCGACCCGGACGCGCGCGTCGACGTTGCGGCTGATGAGCAGGCCCCGGAGCGTGGCGGGAAGGCCGCCCAGCACGCCCTCGCGACCCGACCGCTCGGCGGCGTCGATCGTCGCCTGCATGTCGACGCTGTAGCCGGCGTCGGAGCGCGCCACGTCGACGGTGCGCCCCTCGGTACGCAGGCGGACCGATCCCTCGTCCCCGAGCGCGGGACGCAGCCGTTCGCGGGCCCGCTCCGGGGTCAGGCCGCCGACGCCGACGTCGGCGACGCGCGTGCCGGGCAGGATCTTGCCGTCGTTGGAGGCCCGTACGACGAGGCCCGCGACGAGCAGCAGCAGGAGCAGCGCCCCCGCGCCCACGCCGACGATGAGGACGCCGCTGCGTCGCTGCCCGCCGGTGCCGGTGGGACGGCGGGCGCCGGCCCGCGCCCCGTCCTCGCCGGCGCCGGCCGGCCGCCGACGGTCACCCGGGCCGCCGGGACCGCGCCGTCCCGTGGAGCCGGGGCTCCGGCCACCGGTCAGACGGTCGCCCGGGCGGCCGGACCGGCCGGACGCCCGACCACCGGACCATCCCGACGGGTCGTCCTCGGACCCGGTCGGGCCGCGTCCACCCGTTCCGGCACCGCGCTCCGCTCCGGCGGGCCGCCGGCGCCCCGGGGCCGCATCCTCGGGTGCGCGGCCGTCCGGGCGGCGGCGCGATCCGGGTGCGTCCACGTCGTCGGGGCGCGGACGCGGGCGGGGCGAGCCGGACACGGGCGGCCGGGGACGACGGGGCGGTTCGGACATCGGCGGACCCTTCACGGTAGCCCGGGGCCCCGACGACCGCGTCGCCCGACGGGGGTCTGCAAGCGGTCGTGCGGCGAGGTGTCCCCGGGCCGCCGAACGGCGGGCGTGCGCCGTCGGGGGTACGGCGACCCCGACCGGTGGTCGAGCGATGCGCGTAGCCTGCTTCCTCGTGCGCGTCCCCCGTCCCGTCCGCATCGTGCTGGCCGCCACGGTCGCCGCGGTGCTGCTCGTGATGGTTCTCAACCTCTACGTCGTCGTCCGCGGCGGCGGTGCCGTCGACCGGGTGGAGGACGTCGACGCGGCGCCGGTGGCGATCGTCCTCGGTGCGCTCGTCCACGAGGACGGGAGGATGAGCGCGATGCTCGCCGACCGGGTGGCGCGCACGGTGGAGCTGTGGCGGTCCGGCAAGGTGGCACGGATCCTCGTGTCCGGGGGCACGCGCCCGGCCGAGGACTACGACGAGCCGGCGACGATGCGGGCAGCGCTCCGGAGCGCCGACGTTCCCGACCGGGTGATCGCGATCGACGACCGCGGGGACAACACCTATGCCTCGATGCGGCGGGCCCACGACGCGTTCGGGGTGCGACGGGCGATCGCCGTCACGCAGGGGTTCCACATCCGTCGGGCGCTGTTCCTCGCCCGCAGCGCCGGGATCGACGCGTCCGGACTGACGAGCGACCTGCGCGGGTACGGGCCCAAGGGTCGTCAGAGCGGCGTGCGCGAGGTCCTCGCCCGGCTCAAGGCCGTGAAGGACTCGGTGCTGCGCCCCGACGTGCCCCGCGAGGGCGGACGGCCGCTGGACGTCGGCGGCGGGTGAACCGACGAGCCCGATCCCGTGTCCGGTCAGGCCTCACCGATCGGTCACGTCGGCCTCGATCGGGCGGGTCGCCACGCCGCTATCCTCGATCGCCGGTGCCGCAATTCGTCCAACGGATCCGGAGAAGGCGGTCTCGGTCCGGGGTCCTGCACCGCACATGGGCGGCACTGACCCGCAACGAGCCGGGCGCCCTGCCGACCGAGGACCCGATCGTCGCCGTGCTGCGGGTGAAGATCTTCCTCGTCGCGCCGTTCGTGCTCCTGCCCGCGTTCGTCGCGCTCGTCCTCATCACCGACGAGCCGGTGCGGCCGGTCGCGGCCGCCGGGGTCGTCGCCGGCCTGATGGCGTTCAGCGCCGTCGTGTGGTCGTACCACCTGTGGCGCGGAGGCCCGTTCCCCCGCAACACCCACTACTGGACCGTGACGTCGGGCGTCGCCGTCTTCGCGGGCTTCCTCGTCGCCGCGGTCGGCCCGGGACCCACGTCCGCGTTCGCGGTCGCCCAGTCGTTCGTCGTCCTCACCGCGACGGTGCTGGCCGTCGAGGGGCGCTTCCTGCTCATCGCCGGTGTCGGTCACGCGTGCGCCTGGTTGCTCACCCACCGGTTGCTCAACGACGCGGGCGTCGACGAGCTCGCCATCGCCGCGCTGCTGCAGACGGGCGCCGTCGCGACCCTCTGGATGGCGGGGACGTTCTTCATCGGGCACGTGCGGGTGGCGGCGACCGCCAACGAGACCGCGCGGCGCGCCCGGGCCGAGGCGGAGCTGCTACGCGTCGAGGAGCGTCGCCGGGTCGCCGAGCTCGTGCACGACCACGCGCTGCGCTACGCCATGCAGGCCCTGGAGGACCTTCGTGACGCCCCGCGCGAGACACCGGCGGTGCTCGCCGCCGAGGAGCAGCTCGGGCACACGCTCAAGGCGTTGCGCGGGCTCACGTTGAACCTCCGTGAGGACCTGCTGGCGGAGATCGAGCCGTCCGCCGCCGTCGCGTACGCCGCAGCCGAGGCGGAGGCCGAGGGGGGACCTGGACGTCGCCGTCGACGTGCAGGACGGCATCGACTGGCGCCACACCGTCCTGCTCGTGGAGTCGACCCGCGAGCTGCTGGCCAACGTCCGCCGGCACGCCGGGGCGACCACGGCGTTCGTCACGGTCCGCCAGGCGGACGGTCGGCTGCGGCTCGTCGTCGAGGACGACGGCGTCGGGATCGGCCCCCGCGAAGGTCCGCCCACGTTCGGGTCCGGGACCTGGCGGCTGCGGCGCCACGCCCAGATCCTGGGCGGGGGGCTCGCCCTCGAGCGTCGAGCCCGCGGCGGCACCAGCGCCACCCTGGAGGTCGACGCCTACGCGCGGAGGTAGGCGAGCACCGCCAGGACCCGGCGATGGTCGTCGGGTCGGTCGGGCAGGCCGAGCTTGCCGAAGAGGCTCGACACGTGGCTCTCCACCGTCCGTGGCGAGATGACGAGCTCCGTCGCGATCGCCGCGTTCGACCGTCCCGCGGCCATGAGCTCGAGGATCTCGCGCTCCCTCCCGGTCAGCGCGGCCAACGGATCGTCGGCGCGCAGGACCTCGATGACGTGGCGCACGATCGCCGGGTCGACGACCGATTCTCCGGCGGCCACGCGCCGGACCGCCTCGGCGAGCGCGTCGAGGTCGGTGATCGTCTCCTTCAGCAGGTAGCCCCGCCCCCGGGTGCCCTCCTCCAGCAGGCGCGTCGCGTACGCCGGCTCGAGGTGGTCGGAGAGGATGAGGACCCCGACGGACGGCGCACGGTCGGCGAGCACGACGGCCGCCCGGAGCCCCTCGTCGGTGCCGGTGGGTGGCATCCGGATGTCGACGACGGCCGCGTCCGGCCGGTGGGCTGCGACCTTGCGCACCAGCTCGTCGCCGTCTTCGGCCTCAGCGACGACGACGATGCCCCGGGCGGACAGGGCCTTGCCGATGCCCGCGCGGATGAGCATCGAATCGTCGGCGACGACGACGGCGAGATCCGTGTCGTCGGGAGCGCCCCCCGTCGGCCGCCGCGCACCGGCCGGACCACGGCGCGCCGGCCGCGCGTCGCGTGCCGGTCCCCGACCGGGTGCGAGCGCGGCGGCGAACCGCTCGGCCGACAGGTCGGGCTTGTGGATGAATCCGGCCGCACGGGTGTCCTGCAGTCGGGTGCCGTAGTCCTCCGCCTCGCGCCCGGAGACGAGCACGACGTGCGGCGGGCGCGGCCGCTCGAGCAACTCGTCCACGATCGCCAGGCCGTCCCCGTCCCCGACCTGGATGTCGAGGAGCACCACGTCGGGCGAGAGCCGCTCGCTCTCGCGGAGGCCCGCCGACACCGTACCCACCTCGCCGACCACCGTGTGGCCGGCCCCCTCGAGCATCCGGCGGGCCCGGGCTCGGAACGCCGCGTGGTCGTCGACGATGAGCACGTTCACCGCGGAGCACCTCCGACGGGGACGGGCACCGCGACGGGGATCGCGACCATCACGGTGGTCCCCGCCCCCGGTGGACTGACGATCCGCAACGTGCCGCCCGCGGCGTCGACACGGTCGGCGAGCCCGCTCATGCCGGACCCGGCGGGCGCGTGGGCCCCGCCGACGCCGTCGTCGGTCACCTGCAGTCGGACGTCCCCGTCGACGGTGTCGATCCGGACCGTCGCGGCGGTCGCCCGGGCATGCTTGGCGACGTTGGCGAGCGCCTCCGATACGACGAAGTACAGCGTCGACTCGACCGGCGTCGGCAGGCGCCCGACGTCGACGTCGACGTCGACGGGCACCGGCGAGCGGTCGGTGAGCTGACGGATCGCCGGGGCCAGGCCGTCGGAGTCGAGCACGGTCGGGTGGAGGCCCCGGGCGAGGTCGCGCAGCTCGGCCAACGCGCCCTTCAGCGCCTCCCGGGCCTCGGCCGCCTGCTCCGCGAGCTCCGGCCGGTCGGCGTCGGCCGCCGCGTCCTCCAACAGCCGCAGGTCGAGCTGCAACGCGACGAGCCGCTGCTGGGCGCCGTCGTGGAGGTTGCGCTCGACACGGCGGCGCTCGGCGTCGGCGGCGGTGATGATGCGGTCGCGCGACGCGCGCAGCTCCGCCTCGCGGGCGACGAGGTCGGTGCGCAGCTCCTCCCGCTCGCGGAGTCCGACGAGCATCTCGTTGAAGTGGTGGGCGAGCGTGCCGGTCTCGTCGTTGCTCACGACCGGTACCGACGCCGAGAGATCGCCGGCCTGCACCCGCTGCGCCGCCGCGCTGAGCCCCTTGATCGGGGTGACCCACGCCATCGCACGCACCGCGACGACCAGGCTGATGCCGGCCACGATCACCACCCCGATCCCGGCGGCGACCGCGAACCGGCCGACACCGCCGTCGGCGACGTCGCCGAACACGCCGACGATGAGCGCGGTCTGGAGGACCGGGATCGGGGTCAGGACGACCGGCTGCAGGGCGAGGGGCGTGCGCCGCTCGACCATCTCGAACCCGGGCGGCAGGTGGCCGAACACGTCGTCACGCAACGGCTGTTGCAGCACGTCGGTCGCCGCGGTCAGTGCGGTCGCCATGCCGCCCATCGCCGCGACCGCCGTGACGAGCGCCGGGGGCACGAACCACCACGGCTGCGCGAGGATGACCGTGATGCTCGCCGCCTGGAGCGGGGTGAGGGCGATGAGGACCAGGCTGAAGCGGCGTGCCGCCCGCTTGGGATGCACCAGCGCCCGGCAGGTGTCGGCCGCCTGCTCGGGCGTGCGTGGCGCGTCGGCCCAGGCGAGCACCGGTGCCAGGTCCTGCCGGGCCCGCCACATGACCTGCACGGCGATCAGCCCGCAGACGACGAGCCAGCCGCCGAACGCGAGCAGGACGGTCCAGGGGTCGGCGTGCAGGAGGTGCGCGGTGCCGCTCGCGACGACCGCGAAGATGCCGAGCCCGACCAGGGCGCCCCAGACCGGGACGAGGCAGAGGATCGACGGGCCGAGCCGCGCGTAGAGGAAGGCGAGCACCCGGTCGGCCATGCCGCCGTCCATCGTAGATCCCGCGCCGTATGTTGCGAGCCTCTCTCCGTGCTGGCACGGAGTCGCGACGGGTGGCGTCCCCGATGCGCCCCGGACGATCGTGGGCGAGAGTGGGTCGCCTGGCCCAGGTCGCGGACATCCGTCTCGACGAGCGCCGACGACTGGCGACGCTCGTCCACGATCACTCCCTGCGCTACGTCATGCAGGCGCTGGAGGAGCTCCGCGACGCCCCGCGCGAAGCACCCGCGGTCCACGCCGCCGAAGCGCACCTGGGTCGTGCACTGCAGGCCCTGCGCGGGCTGACGCTCGACGCCCGGCAGGACGTGCTGGCGGAGGTGGAGCCGTCGGCCGCCCTGACCTGTGCGGCGGCCGAGGCCGAAGCGGACGGCGACCTCCGCGTCGATCTCGACGTCGAGCACGGGATCGACTGGCGGCACACCGTCCTGCTCGTCGAGTCCACGCGGGAGCTGTTGTCGAACGTCCGCCGGCACGCCGGTGCCCACCGTGCGTTCGTCACGGTCCGCGTCACCGGAGGGCGCCTGCGCCTCACCGTCGAGGACGACGGCGTCGGCGTCGCCGCGGCTGGCGCACCACCGTCGTTCGGGTCGGGGTTGTGGCGGCTGGACCGCCACGCCGAGGTTCTCGGCGGTGGCGTGTCGGTCGAGCCGCGCCCCCAGGGCGGCACCCGCGTGACCCTCGAGGTCCCGGCGGCGTCGCGGCGCACCACGGGCCGGCATCGGGCCGGCCCGATGCTGACGGCGTCACCCCGTGGTGGTGGTCTCGGGCGCGACCGGTGACGCGCCGGGGGCCGCCCACGGCATCAACGGGGCGAGCGTCACCGCGGCATGGAGCCGCAGCGCGGTCGGGTTGAGCTCGCCACTGAGCTCGAGGACCTTGCGCAACCGGTAGGTCACCGTGTTGCGGTGCACGCCAAGGCGCTCCGCCGCCCGGCCGGCGTTGAGGTCCTCCTCGTAGAGGACCCGCATCGTCTCGACGAAGCTCGGCCCCGCCTCGGTGGCGTACACCGGCCCGAGCACCTCGGTCGCGAACCGTGCGGCCTCCTCCGGATCCGCGTAGAGCAGCGCGAGGACCTCGAGCTCGGCGAAGCTCGTGACGGTGCCGGCCGGGCGCGACATGCCGCGGGCCAGGTCGAGGGCGCGCACCGCCTCGTACCGTGATCGCCGGAATCCCTCCAGGCCCCGGCCGGGACGCCCCACCGCGAGCACCGCACCCTCGACGACCGGGATCTCCAGGTCGGTCGGCTCGGTCGTGGACCCGGACCAGATGTGCACGACGTTGGTGCCGGTGCGGGTCGCCAACGGTCGCCGCCCGCCCGCGCGTTCCACCGCCTCGACGATCGCGTCGAGACGGCGATCGACGTCCGCGGCGTCCGGGTCGGTCCACGCCGCGACCGCGACGTGCCATCGATCGAGCTCGTACCCCAGGCGGGCGCTCGCCGCATGGACGTCGATGTCCGGGTCGAACAGTGCCCGCCGAAGGGTGCCGCTACGCCGGGTGGTGAGCACCGAGGGCTCGCGTCGCATCTCGAGCGCGTGGTGATGCATGAGCGCCGGGACGACCGCGTCGGCCATCTCGAAGATCATGCGGGTCGTCACGGCGTCCGCGTCCGCGAAGGTCGCGAGGTCGGGGGCCGCTGCGCGCAGGCTGCGCCGCCACTGCGACTCGAGCTCCGACTGCAGCGTGCGGTAGATCCTCAGCAGGTCGTCGGCGGGGCGCCCCGCACGTGCCAGGTTCGCCGCACAGCGGAACTCCTCGGGCACCGGTGCGTGCTCTCGGATCTGCAGACGACCGACGACCGTGGCGACGAACGCCGTGAGGTTCGCGATCACCGCGTCGCTGAGGCTCGTCACGAGGTGCGATCCGTCCTCCGCGAGCGGCACCCGCTGGAGCGCCTCGCGCACGATCGCGTCGTGGATCGGCTCGAGCCTGACCGAGAACTCGCGAGACGCCAGGCGGACCGCGTCCTGCGCCTCGGCCGACAGATCACGCAGGGCCGGCCGGTCGCCGCCCGTGCCGCCCGACGGCACCGGACCGTCTGGCGATTGGAGGAAGACGATCGATCGGTCGCGTGATGACATGGGGCAGATCCGCCCGACTGCAGGTCGCGCGGGCGGGGCGGCCCGACCCGCGGAAGACGGGCTCCGGATCACTGTAGCCGCCGCCGTCGCCGTGCGACATCCCCCGCGCGTCCGTTGTCACGGCGCACAACGCAACGGTCGCGCCGTTGTCACCAGGGCCATACCGGAGCCCTTCCGCGGCGGCGACCATCGCCAACCGGGTGGGGCATCGACGCTGACGTCCGCCGACATTCCCGCCCGGGTGCGCTTCTGCGGATGAGGGGCGGCGACACGGGGCGGCGACACCGCCCCGCGACGGCCACGTCCATCGGCGCGGAGCCCACCACTCCCACGATGAACACGAAGGGACACATGATCACCTCCCACACACGACGCGCCCGTCGTGGTGGCCGGACGGGCCCTCTCGTCACGGCACTCGCGACGAGCGCCTGCCTCGCCTTGGGCCTCCAGGCCACCTCAGCACAGGCCGCGACGACGACGTTCACGGTTGATTCGGCACTGAACACCAACCAGGCGGCCGCCACGCTCGACGCGAATCTCGCGGACAACGAGTGCAAGACGGCCGCGGGCACCTGCACCCTGCGCGCCGCGCTCGACCAGGCCAACGCCATGCCGGCGAGCCCCGGCGACGACATCCTGATCAACTTCTCGCAGGCCCTGCTCGACGACGAGGCGACGATCAAGTTGCCGGGCAACGGCCTACGCATGGAAGCCGACGGCGCGTCGCACAACGGCACGTCCAACGCCTACCTCGGCAACGGCTTCTTCTACGCCGTCGACGCCGAGCGCCCGGTGCGCATCGACCTCGGTGACGGCGGCGACCGGAAGATCTCCATCGAGTCGGAGAACGACGCGAACTACGGCATCTTCCTCGTGAAGTCGCAGAACGTCACGATCGAGAACTTCAAGAACCTCCGCGCCGGTGCGGGCAGCATCACCGTCGACCACGCGGCGACCGACACGACGATCCAGAACGGCGGTTGCCTCGATCCCAACTCTCCGATCCTCGAGGTCTGCGTCGGCCTGCTGTCGAACACGAGCGACGTCACGATCACGGACGTCGACGTCGACAGCCCGTACTACTTCAGCGTCTTCGTCGACCGGCTCCGGACGGGCGACAACCCGGTCTCGAACGTGACGATCACGAACCTGAACTCGAAGGACGTCGAGGGTTACGGCGACATCTGGTTCGAGCTCGACGCCAAGGTGCAGAACTTCACCATCGACGGCGCAGAGCTCAACAGTCCCCGCGGCTACGGCGTCGGCGTGCAGAGCGGGTCGGAGATCACCGGCCTGACGATCAAGGACTCCAAGTTCCTCGGCAAGAACGCGAACGCGATCTGGATCTACAGCAACGCCGAGACGACGAACTTCCACATCCTCGACTCGGAGTTCAAGAGCAACCGCTGGAGCTTCGCCGACAACGGGGGCAACGTCCACACCGGTCTGCGGATGGAGAGGAACCTCTTCGAGGACACGCTCTACCAGACGATCAACCTCGACCAGGGCGACTATACGGACCTCCTGATCGACGACAACGACTTCGTCGACGCCCGCGGCAACGGGCAGGCGACGATCGAGATCCGACCCAAGGGCACGAACAACGTCATCAGCAACAACCGCTTCACGCAGAGCGCGGACGCCGACCACAACCGCTGGGCGATCTACAACGGGGCGAACGTCCCCGCGACCGATGACACCGGCTGGGCGTTCATCCGCAACCACGTCGACGGCTACGTCAGCAACGTCGGCGGGCCGATCACGAACTTCGGCAACGGCAAGTCGCGGATGGAGGGCAACACCTTCGGCACGAGCAGCCGCGGCACGATCATCGCGACCGAGAGCGAGTCCGCCGGCGGCAACTGGTTCGTGACGAACCGCGGCGGCGCCGCGAACAACCGGATCCAGACGTGGCGCCCGACGGAGGCGACGCTCGACGGCACGAACGTGACGCTCAAGGTCGCACCGCCGACCGACGCGGTCGCCGGCAACAGCCCCGCCCCGTCGAACGTCGTCGTCGACGTCTTCTGGACCGCCGACGACACCGCCGAGGAGTACGTCGGCCGGATCGGAAGCATCGCCGACCCCGCCAACCCGGACTACGCGGTCGTCGGAACCGACTACTCGCTGCCGCTGACGAAGACGAACGGCCGCATCCGCGTCCAGACGATCGACGAGGACGGCAACTACTCGCAGTACTCCTCGCCGATCCTGCCGGCCGGGGCACCCCCGATCGCGCCGGCACCGCCGAGGCTCCTGGACTACGTGAACGCCGATCTCGTCGGCACCGGTCAGCCGGGCGCGACGGTGACCGTCACCGACTCCGACGGGAACGTCGTCGGCACCTCCCCGGTGGACGCGGACGGCAACTGGTCGGTCGACGTCAGCGGCGTCGGATGCACGAAGCTCAAGGCGACCCAAGAGGATGCCGACGGCGAGGCCAGCGACGTCAGCGACGAGCTGTCGACCCCGGCCTGCGTCGGCACGCCGGCGATCAGCGAGATCGACGACACCGGCGCCGTGGTCGGCACCGGTGACGCCGGCGCCGAGGTCACCGTGCGCGACGACAGCGGCACCGTCGTCGGTACGACGACCGTCGACGCGGACGGCAACTGGAAGCTCGAAGGTCCGCTGCCGTGTGGCGTGACGTTGTCGGCCACCCAGACGAAGGACGGTCACACCAGCACCGCGAGCAACACCGTCGACACGCCGGACTGCATCGACGCACCGCGAATCAAGGAGGTCGCCGGCAGCGGTGACCTCGAGGGCGACTCCGCGCTGCCCAACGCAACGGTCCGTGTCTACGACGAGAACGGCAAGCTCGTCGGTGAGACGACCGCCGACGCCGACGGCAACTGGACGCTCGACGGCCCGCTGCCCTGCGGCACGACGCTCGTCGCGCGACAGACGCTCGGCGACGGCAACGTCAGCCCGGACAGCAACACGCTCGAGACGGCTGCCTGCCCGCCTGCACCCGTGATCGCCGCGATCGACGACGACGGCAACGTCGACGGCACCGGCCAGGCCGGAGCGACGGTCACCGTGCGCGACCAGGACGGTCGCGTCGTCGGAACGGCCAAGGTCCGCCCGAACGGCACCTGGGACATCAGTGGTCCCGTGCCGTGCGGCGCCACGCTCACCGCGACGCAGACCGACAACGACGGTCACGTCTCCTCGGTCAGCGACCCGATGAAGACGGACGACTGCCCGTCGACGCCGGCCCCGGCGGCCCCGACGCTCGACGCCGTCGGTGACGACGGCAAGGCCCGCGGAACCGGCCAGCCCGGCGCCACGATCCAGGTCTACGACCAGGACGGCAGCCTCGTCGGTCAGGCACTCGTCAGGTCCGACGGAGGCTGGACCGTCGCCGGACCCGTCGCGTGCGGAACGACGCTCACGGCCCGACAGATCGCCACCGACGGCCAGGTCAGCGCGCTGAGCGGCGAGCTGAAGGTCCCGGCGTGCAAGGCCCCGACGCCCCCGCCGACGGTCACGGTGACCACCCCGGCCCCGGCCCCGGCCCCGACGATCACGACGCCGGCCCCGCCCGTCGACACGGTCCGCGCGCCGAAGAGCGAGGACGACATCCGGCTGCAGTGCGGCGAGATCCCGCTGGCGCTGGTCGACGTCCGTCGTGGCGCGAAGAGCAAGTCCACGAAGCGCTACAGCAAGACGCGCATCGTCGGCGTCGCCGACACGAAGCACGTCGGCGAGCGGGTCGCGATCCGCTACCTCGGCACGAGCAAGGTCGTCGCGCGTCCGAAGGTGCGCTCCAACGGCCGGTTCGTCGCCAACGTCGCCGACCGCGACCAGCGCGACCGCACCAACGCCAACCGTCGCCGCTTCCGGGCGGAGATCGGCGGCGAGCGCTCCGGTGACATGAAGCTCACCCGGCGCTACCGCATCACGTCGGTCCGCGCGAGCGGCGACCGGTGGACCGTCCGGTCCAGCGTGAGCCGACCGTTCATCGCCGGCGCCCGCGTCCGGATCATGGTCATGGACGACTGCGGCGACAAGGGCTGGCGTCAGGTCGGCAACGCCCGCATCGACAGCAAGGGCCGGGCGAACGTCCGCGTGGACGCGCCCAGGTCCGGCGGCTACCAGCTCGTCCGCCTGGCCACCGAGGTGCGCCAGGAGGGCAAGCGCGGCAAGCGCGGCGCGCGGATCGGCACCTACACGGTGCCCCGCGGGCTCCGCTAGCCACCAGCACGTCGTCCGCACCGCCGACCGCGGTGCGGACGACCGCCCGGATCACCACACCGGCGCCCGGAAGCGCCGGACGCACACCGCGCCGTGGCGGGTCCTCGCGGCGCCGAGGCCGCGGTATCCCCTCCCTCGAGGGGGGACCCGACGAGCTCACCGCGGGGCGTGGCGCCGGGCGACGTCGACGACGCCCGCCAACATCGGCGTGACGCCCTCCGGCCGCCACACCAGGTCGATGCTCGCCCGGGGTGCCCCTTCGCCGGTCACGATGCAGTACGAGACGTCCGGGACCCGGAACCGTCGCGCCTCCGACGCGGTCACCAACGCCGGTCGCCCGCGCTGCACGACCTCGAGGAGCGCGTCCGCGATCCGGCCGGGTCCGACGGGCTCGGAGCCGAGCGGTCGACCGTCGCCCCCGGCCGAAGCGCTCGCCCCCCGATCCGGCGACGCCGGCACGCTCATCTCGTCCAACCGGTCGGCCACGGCCGACCACGCGACCGCGTCCTGCGCCGACAGCGGGTGGTCCGGGTCGACCGCCACGACGTAGGGCACGCTCGCGAGGGTGACCCGCGCCAGCCCCTCGTCGGGAGCGTCCATGACGACGACCGCGTCGTGCCAGCCCGTCCGCAACCGCTGGAGCGCGTCCTCGCCGGTGCGGTGACTGCGCGCCACGACCCGCACCTCGGGCACCTCCCGACGCAGTGATCGCAACAGCCCGACCACCACCTCGCCGAGCACCTGATCCACGAACCCCAACCGCACCGTCCCCACCGAGCCGTCAGCGACCTCATCCACCTCCTCCCGATACGACGCCGCCCCCGCCACCATCCGCCGCGCACCCTCCAGCAACCGCACCCCCTCCGGCGTCAACACCGCACCCCGCGCCCCACGCGCGAACAACGACACCCCCCACGACGCCTCCAACGACTTGATCTGCTGACTCAACGCCGACGGCGACATGTACAACCGCCGCGCCGTACGCCCGAAGTGCCCCTCATCCGCCAACGCCACGAACGCGGTCAACAGACGAAGATCCAACAGCGGCCTCCCAGCGGTCATGCGACCGAGTGTTAGCGGACACCGGAAGGCCTCCACCTGTCGCGACGCACAACGGGCCCGGCTCCCGGTTGTCGCCCGGCCGGGTCCTCCACCGCGGCCGTGGCCTACCGCCCCGCCACCCGGTCGGCGATCCGGGCCAGGCGATCGTCGCGGTCGCGACCCGGCGACGGCGGCGTCCCGGCGACGGTCCCGTCCGCCGTGCCGCTCCCCGAGGCACGACGTCCGTCGTGAGCGTCCCGGCCACCGTGATCACCCGCGAGCCCCCCGGATCCGGCATCCCGATCGCGGGCGTCCTCCCGGCGGTCGGCGGTCCGGTACAGGGCCTCGACGCCGTGCACGGCGAGCCAGCGCAACGGCTCGCACTCCCACCGCCGCGACCGGTCGCGGACCCACGGCAACCGCGTCAGCGGGGTGTCATCGGCCAGGACGAGGTCGCGCAGCGTCCGACCGGCCAACTCCGACGCGGCGATCCCCGTCCCGACGTAGCCCCCCGCCCACCCGAGGCCGGCGGCACGATCGAGCGCCACCGTCGGCGTCCAGTCGCGCGGAACCGCCAGGACACCGCTCCAGGCATCGGCGATCGGCACGTCGGCGGCCCCCGGGAACCAGGCGTGGACGAGGTCGGTCAGCCGACGGACCGTGCGGTCCGGGGTCGGGCCGCGATCGCGCCGACGCGACCCGAACCGGTAGGGCGCGCCGCGTCCGCCCAACGCGATCCGTCCGTCGACGGTCCGTTGCGCGTAGCCGCAGGCGTGGGCGGCGTCGCTCAACGTCTCGGCCCCGTCCCATCCGATCCGCCCCCACGTCCGCGGATCCAGCGGCTCGGTGACGACCATCGACGCGCTCAGTGGCAGCCACGTCCGGCGCTCCCCCGGAAGGTCGGACGTGAACCCGTCGGTGCACCGCAGCACGCACGGGGCACGGACGTTGCCGCGGTCGGTCACCGCACGGGCGTTCCGTCCGGAGCCGAGCTCCCCCTCGCCGACCGCGGCGGTGCCCGGTGCGACACCGCGACCACGCGCCCCGACGATCCGCCGCACCGGGGTGTCCTCGTGGATCGTCACACCGTGACGCTCGACCGCGGCGGCCAGTCCGAGCACGAGGCGTGCCGGCTGGATGCGGGCGCCGCGCCGGTCCAACCGGGCCGCCCGTGCCCCGCTGACCCGGACCCGGTCGGCGAGCTCTCCGGGCCCCAGGATCCGCACGTCGTCCTCGTCCCGTCCGAGCGCCCGGTCCTCCGCCACGGCCTCGCGCAGGCGGCGCTCCTGCGCCCGGTTGCGGGCGACCCGGAGCGATCCCCCACGGTGCTGGTCGCAACGGATGCCCTCCGCCGCGCACACCTCGAGGACCGACCGGACGGCGCCCTCCATCTCGCGTTGCAGCGCGACGACGGCGTCACGACCGTGCCGGGAGAGGAGCCGTGAGCGCGTCCCCGCGATGTCGGCCGTCAGCGCCCCGCCGTTGCGCCCGGACGCGCCGTACCCGACGTGGCGGGCCTCGAGCACGACGATCCGCAACCCGGGGCGGGCCCGGATCAGGTGGTAGGCCGTCCAGAGGCCCGTGAAGCCGCCACCGACGATGCACACGTCGGCGTCGCGACCGCTCGCGAGCGGAGCCCGTGGCGAACGGGGACCGGCGGTCGTCCACCAGTGCGACACCTCCCTCCGGGCTCGGGGCTCGTCGGAGGAGCGCCGGTGGAGGGGCATCGGCCCAGTCTTCCACCTCTTCGCCCCGTCGACGCGCCAAGATGCGCGCATGGCCGAGCAACGGGTGAGCATCGAGATCGTCGACCACGTCGCGGACGTGCGGATGACGCGGGGCGACAAGCACAACGGACTCGACGGCGCGATGTTCGCGCAGCTGCGCGAGGCGGCCGGGGCCCTGCGCGACGACCGGTCGGTGCGTGCGGTCGTCCTGTCGGGCGACGGGCCGAGCTTCTGTGCCGGCCTCGACGTCCAGGACGCGGTGACGTCCGGGGCGCTCGCGCAGGCCGACAGCCTCGACGAGCGGCTGGACGGCGAGCTCGTCAACGCGTTCCAGGCGGTCGCCTACGACTGGCGGCGGGTGCCGGTCCCGGTGATCGCCGCCGTGCACGGCAACTGCTTCGGCGGCGGGATGCAGATCGCGCTCGGCGCCGACATCCGACTCGTCGCCCCCGACGCCCGACTGTCGATCATGGAGATCAAGTGGGGCCTCATCCCGGACATGGCCCTGACGGTGACCCTGCCGCCGCTCATGCGCCGCGACGTCGCGATGGAGCTCATGGTCACCGGCCGGATCGTGTCGGGCGCCGAGGGGGTCGAGCTGGGCCTGGGCACGCGCGTCGCCGACGACCCGCGCGACGCCGCCCTGACCCTCGCCCGCGAGATCGCCGGCAAGTCCCCGGACGCGATCCGGTTCGGCAAGCGTCTGTTGCAGGACACCTGGACGGCCGACGACGCCGAGAGCCTCATGCTCGAGTCGCGGATGCAGAAGGTCCTCATCGGGTCGCCGAACCAGATGGAGACCGTGCAGGCCCAGTTCGGCAAGCGGGCGCCGGAGTACGCGGACGCTTCGCTCGACCTGGACTGAACGGCGGCGGGGCCGCACGCGGCCCCCTCCGGCCGCCCCGCGATCGACTAGGCTACGTCAGCGTAGGAAGCGCGTGCTCCGCACGCGCCGCGCACCCGCCCCGTGGCCTCCCGCTCGCCCACCCCGTCCCGCCGCCGACCCGCCCGGCGGATGCCCGCGGCCGAGCGTCGCGAGCAGCTGCTGGACGCGACGCTCGAGCTCATCACCCGCGAGCGGAGCTTCGAGCCGGTGTCGATGGAGGCCGTCGCGCGCGAGGCCGGCGTGACGAAGCCGGTCGTCTACGACCTGTTCGCCAACCGGACGATCCTGCTGTCGGCGCTCATCCAGCGCGAGGAGCGCCACACGCTGCACGAGCTCGCCGCCGCGATCCCGCAGAGCCCGTGGCTCGAGGCCGACCCCGACGACGTCCTCGTCGACGCGGTCGCCACGTTCCTCGACGCGGTCCAGCGCAACCCGCGCCGGTGGCTCCTGGTCCTGCACCCGCTGGAGGGCACCCCGCGCGAGATCCGCGACAAGGTCGAGGAGATCCGCGAGGGCCTGGTCCAGCTCGTCACCGAGCTCGTGACCATCGGCCTGGCGGTGCGGCGGACCCCGGGCGACCCGGACGTCGACCTGCTCACCCGTCTGCTCATCGGCAACGCCGAGGAAGGCGCGCGGATGCTCCTCGCCAAGCCCGACGAGTACCCGCCCGAGCGCCTGCTCGCGTTCATCCGCTGGATCATCTCGGCGGTCCCGCGCGACGCCCCGTACCCGGCGAGCCTCGCCACCACGATGGGCGGCCCGATCGACCTGGACGACCCGGTCGCCCCGGGGGACGCCGACGGCTCCCGGGCCGACCGGAACGACGTCGAAGCCTGAGCGGGAGCGTCGGGTCAGCGGTCGTCGGCGGCGGTGCGGTCCGGGGGATCGTCGTCGGGCGGCGGAACGACCTGGGCGTCGGGCGAGGCGTGGCCGATCGACGCGAGGGCGAACGCGCCGGGAACGGCGGGGAGCCACGTCGAGATCAGCCGCTGCATGACGCCGGCGAGGACCGCCACGCCCGGGTCGATGCCGAACGCGATGAGCGCGGCCGTGATGCCCGCCTCGACGCCGAGGCCACCCGGCACCGGCAGCAGGTTGGCGACCTGGCCCAGGAGGTAGGCCATGAGCACGTCGAGCATGTGCGGCGACGCGCCGAACGCCTCGCACGCCGCCCACAGCACCGCACCGTCGGCGATCCACCACAGGGCGCCGCCCGCGATCGCCAGGTCCCGCTCGCGCACGAGCGTCGACACGGTGTGGACCGCCTCGTCGAGCGCGGCGGGCACCGCCGTCAACGCGCGCATGATCCGTCCGCCGCGTCGGACGGTGTGCTGCGCGAGGTACCGCAGCCCGGGACGGCCGAGGAACGCGACGACGAGCACGCCGGCCGCGATGCTCGCCGGGATGATCGTCATCGCGCCGTGCGCGTGGCCGAGCCCGAAGAGGATCCCGCCGACGACCGCGATGAGCAGGATGAACCAGACGTAGACGATCGCGATCTGGGCCGCGACCGTCGCCGCCGCGGCGCGCGCGTCGAGCCCGTGCCGGCGCAGCGCGAACACCGTCGCGGCGATCCCGCCGGCCCCCGCGGTCGCGACGAGCCGGGTCGCGGCGACCCCGGCGAGCGTGATCCGCCACGCCGTGAACCGCGGCAGGTGCAGTCCCGCGCGACGCGACGTCGCGTCGACGACCCACACGTACCCGAGGAACGAGAAGAGCTCCAGGACCACCGCCGCGATGAGCCACGCCGGCTTGCCCTGCTGGACCTTGTCCCACGTGTCCTGCAGGAACCCGACGTGCGGCGCCAGCAGTCGGAACGCGATGAGGATGACGACGATGACCGCGACGCCGACGAGGATGTGCTTGAGCATCCCCGCGAGCGCCGGGGGCTCGCTGGGCGTCGCCCGCTCCCCGGGCGGGTCCGCGACGCCGTCCTCCCCAGGGCCTCCCCCACCGCGACCGTCCGGTCCGTCGCCGACGTCGGTCCGCGGACCGACCGACGGGTCGGTCGACGGGTCGACGGCGGGACCGGTCCCGGATGGGCGGTCGGTCGCGGACGCCCCCTCGGGCTCCGGCTCCCCGTCGGCGCGCTCCGCCCGGTCGGTCGTTGTGGGCCGCCGCTCCACGTGCGCATCCTCGCAGGACCGTGACCCGACCGTGCGTCCCCCCACGAACCTGCACGCCCGCGCCCGTCGGCGGCGCCCCGTCAGCCGTCGTCGCGCGCCCAGCGGACGACGCCGTCCGGGTCGACCCGTCGCGCGACGCGCCCGCGCGCCTCGAGCAGCTCCAGCGACGCGAGCAGCGCCGCGAGGCGGGTGAGCCCGTGGGTCATCGAGATCCGTCCCGGCCACACCCGGCCACCCAGCTCCCAGGCGGTGACGGGATCGTCGCCGAGCGCGGCGTGGGCCCGGTCGACCTTGCGGTCCAGGGCGGCGCGACGCTCGGTGAGCAGCGCGACGGGGTCGGCGATCGCCGGGCCGTGACCGGGCAGCAGCAGGCGCGCCTCGGCGGCGGTGCGGTCGAGGCCCTCGAGGTAGGCGGCGGCCGGCCGGCCGTCGTCGGCGACCATCGAGCCGAGCACCGGCGTGATCGGCGCGCCGACGAACAGGTGGTCTCCGACGAACGCCGGTCCCGCGCCGGCGGCGACGAAGACCGTGTCGGTCGGACTGTGGCCGGGGCGACGGTGGACGACGAGGTCGAGGTCACCGGCGCGGACGACGTCGCCGTCGTCGACCGGCACGTCGACGCGACCGGGCGGCAGCGTCGCCATGAGCGGCAGCGCGCGGCGGGTGCCGCTGAGCAGCCGGTCGGGGGCGCCGTGACGGGCGGCGTGCCGCTCGCCCCAGTCGAGCTCGACCCGGAAGTGCCCGGCCGGATCGGACAGGACCCGGTCGAGCTCGGGCAGCCCGACGATCCGCGCCGCCGACCGTGCCGCGATCGACGACGCCAGGCCCAGGTGGTCGAAGTGGTGGTGGGTGAGCAGCACCTGCTCGACGTCGGCCAGCGGCACGCCGATCCCGGCGAGCGCGCCGGCGAGCAGGTCGAGCGTGCCGGGGAGCGGGATGCCGGTGTCGACGAGCGTCGTCGGCCCGTCACCACGGACGACGTGGACGTTGACCCCGTGCTCCAGCGACGGCACCGGCAGCGCGATCCGGGTGACGCCCGGGGCGACGTCCTCGACCGCGAGCGGCTCGGTGGGCAGGGTGCTCACCCGGAGCATGATCGCAGGGCGGCTCGCGAGCCCCCCGTGGGACAGGCCGGGAAGCTCGGCCGGGCCACCGCTCGCGGGCGACCGGGGAGGTGTCGCGGCGTGCGGCGCTAACGTCACCGGAGCGCGTCCCTCCCCACCCGCGCCCGTCCCATGACCGCGACCCGCCCCACCCCCTCCGCCACCTCCACGCCGACCGGACGGCCACGCCGTCCGCGCGCGCTCGCCGCGACCGGTGCGGTCGTGCTCGCCGGGGCGCTGGCGTCGACCGCCGCCACCCCCGCGTCCGCCACGGAGTTCGCGGTGTCGACGTCCGCGCCGGAGGGTCGGATCGTCGACGGGCAGCCGTTCATCGGCGTCACCGGTCGCGAGAGCGACCTGGGATCGGACATCGTCGGCCTGCAGGCGACGTACGACGACCAGCGGGGCATGATCGTCGCGAACATCACCTTCCGCGGGATCCCGACGTTCCCCGACACCGCATCGGTGACGTTCGGACGGCGCGACACCACCGGGGGATGCCGCGCGCCCGCCGCCGACATCTTCGGGTTCACCGCCGGGCCGGACGCCGTCGGACGGTGGTCGCGGTCCGACGTCGGCGAGGCGTCCGCCGCATCCGGCGCCGCGCAACGCAGCCTCATCGGCAACGTCCTGACGATCGGCGCCACCGACGGCGAGCTCGCCGGACGGATCTACGACTGCGTCAGCGCGCGCGTGTCGGTCGGCGGCGGCGACCTCGACACCGTCGGCCCCGTGCCGCTGACCGTCGTGCCGGGCACCGAGACCGGCCCGTACCGCCAGGACGCCGAGATCCGGCTCAACGCGCCGACGCTGGGGTCGCTCAAGCGCGGCCGGTGGAAGAAGATCCGCGTGCGCGTCGGCAACGTCGGGGGCCGGGACGCGTCCGACACCCGACTCGAGGTGCGGGTGCCGAAGGGCATGGACCTGCGCATCGGCGGGGTGAAGGGCAAGGCGGCGCGCAGCCGCAAGCAGACCCGCAAGCTCGGGGTGCTCGTGTCCGGCCGGACGAAGCACGTCACCGTCAAGGTCCGCCCGACCGGTCGTGCGGCCGACAGCGGCGAGGTCCGGTTCCGGATGCTCGCCAGCGGCCAGCCGACGCAGAAGGAGTACGTCCAGTGGAAGCTGCGGGCCCGGGACCGCAAGCGGACGGCCCGCTCGTCGCAGAGCAAGAAGAAGCGGTCCTCGAGCAGCAGCCGGCGGTAGCCCACCGACCCCCGGGCCCCGGGCCAGGCGGTCGGGTCCGGCGATCGGGATCCGGCGGTCGGGTCGGCGGCCCCGGTCCGGCCGGCGGCCGCGTCAGGCGGCCCGGTCGTCCGTACCGACGGTGCGGCGGCCGAACGCGCGGCCGACGCGGCGCACCTCGTCCTCCAGCCGCGGCACCGACTTGGCGGCCTGGCGGAGGATCCCGATCTCGGTGAGCGGGTTGTTGATCACGGTGCGCAGGTTCTGCACCGCGACGAGCGACCCCGGGACGTAGATCCGGCGGCTGCGCCTGGCGATGCCGTCGGCGAGCGCGTCGGCGCACTCCTCGACCGACGTCGTCGACCCGAGCGGGCCGGGCAGCCGACGGCGGACCTCCTCGAAGATCGACAGGTCCTCCCCGATGTCGCGGACGAGGTCGGTGTCGATCCACGACGGGTGCGCGCTACCGACCTTGACGCCCTTGTGGGCGACCTCGAGCCGCAGGACGTTGGCGAACGCCTCGGCGCCCGCCTTCGACGCGCAGTACGCGGCCATGCCGGGCAGCGCGGTGAACGACGCGAGCGACGCGACGACGAGCACGTACCCGCGCGCGTCGACGACGTGCGGCAGCGCGGCGCTCACCGTCCGGATGACGCCGTTGAGGTTGACGTCGACGGTCCGCACGAGCGCGTCGGGCGGGTTGACGGCGACGGTGCCGTTGTTCGCGATCCCGGCGTTGGCGACGACGACGTCGATCCGACCGAGCGCGTCGACGGTCCCCTGGACGGCGGCGTCGACGGCCTCCTGGTCGGTGACGTCGGCGGTGAACCACGCGTGCTTGGGCCGGTGGCCGGCCGCGCGGCTGATCCCGTCGAGCTCGCCGGCGAGCGCCTCGAGCCGCTCGGGCTCGAGCCCCACGAGCGACACCCGCGCGCCACGCTCCGCCAGCACCCGCGCGGTCTGCGCGCCGATGCCGCGCGCGGCGCCGGTGATGAGGACGACCTTGCCGTTCACGTTCCTACCCATGGTCGGATCGTACCCGGACGACGCGCATTGGTTACTCATCAGTAGGTGACGGTCGACGTCGGGTCGCCGTGGACCGTCGTGGGACGTGCCGTCGCGTCCGGGGCGAGGCCGCCCCCGCGTCGCGGCCGACGGCGCGGACCGGGCCCACCGGTGGCGCGGCCGTCGACCGACGACGCGGCGCTGGTAGCGTCCGCGGGCCGGTGCCCACCGCGACGTGCCTTCCGTCCAGCGTGCCCTTCCGCGGGGTCGATCACCGCACCGCTGACCGCGCGGGCGGCCACGCGACGTCACCCCGGACCGGAGCCGTCCGGTGACCCCGCGCCCGGTGATCGCCGTCGCCGCCGGCCCGGCCCTGCTCGACCCGACCGTGCGCCTGCTGGACGCGGCGACCGCCAACGGCGCGGTCGTCGCGCCGGTCGACATCACGGCCGACGCCGCGCTGCCCGACGGCACGGTGGCGCTCGTCCTGGGGGACGGGGCGCCGGTGCCCCACGCCGACCGGATCGGCGCGAACGCCGCGCTGCGCGACGCGGTCGCCGACCACCACCGTGCGGGCCGGCCGATCGTCGCCGAGGGCGCCGGCGTCGCGTTCCTCGCCCGGACGCTCGACGGCCACCCGATGTGCGATCTGCTGCCGGTCGTCGCCGGGTCGGGTCGCGGTGGCGTCCCCGGCGCCGTCGAGCTGCTCGCGACCACGGACGGTCCGGTGCACGGCATGGGCGAGCGGCGCGTCGGTCGTCCGAGCGCCGCGGTCGTCCTCGACCTCACCACCGGCGAGCGTCCCGCCTGGACGATCGGCCGGCGCACCGAGGGCTGGTCCGCCCCCGGCCTCCACGCGTCGCTCGTCGTCGTCGAGTGGACCGCCGCCCGCGTCCGGCGGCTGCTCGAGGCGGCGGGCGCGCCGGCCGGCCGCTGAGCGGAGGCGTCGTCCGCTCTCGGGGCGGGCGTCCGGATCGGACTTGTCGAGGGGCGGCGGGCGGCGGGCTCAGCTGGTCGTGAGGGCGGCGGCGGGGTGTCGCCGGGGTGTCGCTGACGGAGCGTCGCCGGTGAGGTGGCGCCGGTGGGCTGTCGCCGGTGGGCTGTCGCCGGCGCGGTGTCACCAGCGGAGCGTCGCTGGTGGGGTGGCGCCGGTGGGCTGTCGCCGGTGGGCTGTCGCCGGCGCGGTGTCACCAGCGGAGCGTCGCTGGTGGGGCGAACCGGCCGGCGTCTCACGGGGTGCGCCACCCGGGCGACTCAGGACGACGTCGAGGGGGCGCGCCGCGCTGGAGCGGGTGCGGTTCGCCGCCTGAGCGACGCTCCGTTGGCGCTCGAGAGGGGGTAGACCGACTTCGTGACCACCCACATCGCGTTCCCGGTCCATCCCCCACCGCCTCGGCCGGCGCCGTTGCCGTGCCGGGGACCGGCGGGCGATGATCGACCGATGGCCCACGACGCCCCCCCCCCGCGGTCCGATCCTCGATCGGACCGCGGGGGCGAGCTTCGACGTCCTCCCCGCGCTACCGGTGCGCCAGCACGTTGACGACGTTGCCCCCGGGATCGCGGACGAAGAACCGGCGCACGCCCCACGCCTCGTCGGTGATGCCGTGCACGATCTCGGCGCCGCGGTCGCGGGCGGCGCGGAAGGCGGCGTCGACGTCGTCGACCTCGATCGACGCCACCGGCACGACCGGCCCGGTCTCGTCCTCGGTCATGAGGCTGAGCTGGACCGTCGGATCGCGCGGGTCCGCGAGGGTGATGATCCAGCCGAGGTCCATCACGACCTCCAGGCCGACGACGTCGACGTAGAACGCCGCCGCGTCCTCCAGCGACGTGCACTCGAGGTTGGGCACCACCCGGGCGACGGTCATCGGTGGAGCGTGACACCGCGAACGATCCACCGACGACGTCGCGCCGCCGTCGGCGTGGGGCGGCGGCGGCGCGGCGTCGTCGGCGTGGGGCGGCGCATCGTCACCGACCCGTCTCCCCCGTCCCGGCCCCACGGGCTACCGTGCCGCCCATGTCGAGCGCCGCCCCGGTCGTGACCACCTCGCGCGGTGCGGTGCGCGGGGCCGTGGCGGACGGGGTGGCGGCCTTCCGCGGGATCCCGTACGCGGCGGCGCCGGTCGGGGATCTGCGGTTCGCGGCGCCGCGGCCCCACGCCGGGTGGGACGGGGTGCGCGACGCGACCGTCGACGGGGCGACCATGCCCAAGCCGACGATCCCGTCCCCCACCGGCAGGCTGCTCGAGGACCCGGTCTTCGCCGGGGACGAGCCGCTGAACGTCAACGTCTTCACGCCGCTCGCCGCGCTGGACGGGGGCCTCGACTCCGCCCCCGGCCCCCACCCCGGCCTGCCGGTGATGGTGTGGATCCACGGTGGGGCGTTCCGCAGCGGCGCGGGGTCGGCGCGGATCTACGACGGGTCGGCGTTCGCGCGCGACGGGGTGGTGTGCGTGACGTTCAACTACCGGCTCGGGATGGACGGGTTCGGGCGCCTGCCCGATGCGCCGGCCAACCGCGGGCTGCTCGACCAGGTCGCGCTGCTGGAGTGGGTACGCGACGAGATCGCGGCGTTCGGCGGCGACCCCGACCGGGTGACGGTCTTCGGCGAGTCGTCGGGGGCGATGAGCGCGATCTGCCTGCTGACGATGCCACGCGCGCGCGGGCTGCTCCACCGGGTGATCGCCCAGAGCGGCGGAGGCCAGCACGTCCAGTCGCCGGCGTCGGCGGAGCGGGTCGCCCGGACGCTCGCCGACCGGTTGGGGGTGGAGCCGACCGCCGCCGGGTTCGCCGACGTGCCGGTCGACGCGTTCGTCACCGCGCAGCTGCAGCTCGGGACCGAGGTGAGCACCACCGACCGCGACGCGTGGGGGCCTCTGGGGTGGGACGCGATGCCGTACGAGCCGGTCGTCGACGGCGACGTGCTGCCCCGCGTGCCGCTCGACGCGATCCGCGACGGCGTCGGGGCGGACGTGCCCCTGCTCACCGGCACGAACGCCGAGGAGTACCGGTTCTGGCTCGTGCCGCTCGGGGTGCTGCCGCACGTCCGCGACGAGCACGTGGCGCTCAACGCCGCCGGCCTGGGGCTCCCCGACGACCGGCTCGAGGCGTACGCCGCGATCGATCCGCCCGGCGCGCGGGTCGAGGCGCTCATCGCCGACTGGTTCTTCCGCGTGCCGGCGATCCGGATCGCCGAGGCCCGCGCCGCCGGCCCCGCGCCCACCCACCTGTACGAGTTCACGTGGCGCTCCCCCGCGTTCGCCACCGACGACATCCCGGACGGGCTGGGCGCGGCGCACGCCGTCGAGATCCCCTTCGTCTTCGGCACCCACCGCACCACGACCGCGCGGCCGCTCGTCGGCGCCGACCCGCCGGACGCGCTCGCCGCCGAGCTACACGGTGCGTGGGTCGCGTTCGCGCGCGGCGACGCGCCCGACTGGCCCGCGTACGACCCGGACCGGCGGACGGTGCGCGTGCTCTCCGACGGCGGGCGGCGGATCGTCGAGGACCCGGAGCGGGAGCGCCGCAGGGCGTGGGACGGGGTGCGCTGACGGGCCGGGTTACGGCTCGACGAGCCCGCGTCGGATCGCGTACCGGGCCAGCTCCACCCGGTTGCGCAGGCCGAGCTTCTCCAGCACGTTGGAGCGGTGGCGCTCGACGGTGTGGGGGCTGATGACGAGCAGCTCGGCGATCTCGTCGGTGGTGTGGCCCTCGGCGATGAGCTTCACGACGTCGGACTCGCGCGGGGTGAGCAGGTCGTCGGGGACCGGGGCGCCGTGACGGCCGGCCTCGAGCACGTCGCGGACGAGCGCCCGCACCGCGCGCGGGTAGAGGAACGCCTCGCCGCGCATCGCCGCGCGGCACGCCTCGACGAGGTCGCGGTCGGCGGCGGACTTCAGCACGTACCCGGCGGCGCCGGCCTTGAGCGCCTCGAAGAGGTACTGCTCGTTCTCGTGCATCGACAACAGCAGGATCTTGAGGTCGGGCCGGCGACCGGCCAGCACCCGTGCGGCCTGCAGCCCGGTGCGGCGCGGCATCGACACGTCGAGGATCGCCAGGTCGACGTCCTCGTGCAGCGCCATGTCGACGGCCTGCACCCCGTCGCCGGCCTCGGCGACGACCTTCAGGTCGGGCTGGGACTCCAGCAGCAACCGCACGCCGTCGCGGACGAGGGTGTGGTCGTCGGCCAGCAGGATCCGGGTCACCACGGGCACGCTCATCGGGCGTCCTCCCGACCCACGCGATCCGGGGTCGCGTTCTCGGGCGCCGGCACGGCGCCACCACCCCCGCCGGCCGGCGGACGGTCCTGCACCCCTGGCGGCTGGCGGACGGTCACGGCGCCTTCACCCCCAGCGGCTGTCGCACGGTCACGCGGGTGCCGCCCTCGGGACGGCGGGCGATGTCGAGCGTCGCCCCGACGAGGTCGGCGCGCTCGCGCATCCCGTCGATCCCGCCGCCCGGGCGCCCCGGCCCACCGTGACCGCGACCGTCGTCCTCGACGACGAGCACGAGCCGGTCACCACGGACGCCCAGGTCGACCGCCGCGCGGGTGGCGCCGGCGTGGCGGATGACGTTCGTCAGGGCCTCCTGCGCGATCCGGTAGATCGCGAGCTCGACGTCCGGGGGCAGGCTCGGCAGCGGCGAGCTGATCCGCCGGTCGATCGGCAGGCCGCTCTCCTCCGACACGCGGGTGCCGAGCGCGATGAGCGCGTTGACGAGCCCCAGGTCGTCGAGCGCCTCGGGCCGCAGGCGGCGCGCGAGCTCGCGCACCTCGTCGAGCGCACGGCCGACGGTCTGGGCGAGCGGCGCCCGCGCGTCGGCGTCGATCGGCGCCCGGCCGATCTGCAACGACAGCGCGGTGAGGGTCTGACCGAGCTCGTCGTGGAGCTCGCGGGCGATCCGACGCCGCTCGGCCTCCTGGGCGGCGACCATCCGGCGGTCGCTCGCCCGCCGCTCCTCGCGGAACCGCACGAGCATCTCCTCGAACGCGGCGGTGAGCCGCTTGACGTCGCGGTCGTCGGGCACGACCTGCTCGCGCAGGTCGCCCGGCGGGGCCATCGGGTCGACCGTCGCCATGATCCGCGTCAGGCGACGGAGCGGCCTGAGCGCGCGGAGCAACGCGATCCGCACGAGCAGGAGGATGCCGGCGGTCCCGCCGACGACGATCCAGGTCGCTGACCCCTCGGTCCCCCCGATCCGGACCGGGACGAGGACGAGGACGAGCGCGGCCGTGCCGAGCAACGCCGCGACGGCCAGGAACACCTGGCCCTCGAGCGACATGCGTTCGATCGCGGCGCGCACCCCTCCACCGTGGCAGACCGCGCCGCGACTATGCGTCGAGCGCGGCGTCGGCCACCACCCCGCGCACGGTCAGCCGACGCGCGCGCCCGTCGGGGCGCGTCACGGTGGCGGCGTCGCCCACCGCCCGGCCGACGAGCGCACGGCCGACCGGCGACGTCGCCGAGACGGTGCCGACGACGGGGGCGTCGCCGCGCTCCAGGACGATCCGGTAGGTGCGGGACCGGTCGCCCTCCTCGACGGTGACGGTGGTGCCGACCGCGACGGTGTCGTACCCGTCCGCGCCGGGATGGACGACGACCGCCGTCTCGTGCGTGTGCTCGAGCTCGTTGATCCGCGACGTCACCGCCGCGTGGGCGTCGGCCGCGGCGCCGTGCCCGTCGCTCCCGAGCTTGGCCCGCTCCGCCCGCAGCTCGGTCAGCTCCACCTCGACGGCGCGCAGCAGCGCCTCGGTCACCGGAAGCCCGGATTCGGGATCGCTGAGAGGTGCCGCGGAACTCGACATGCGTCATATGGTCTCGCGGGGGCGCCGTGAAGTCGATGGTCGTTCCCGACCATCTTCGGCGGTGGGGCCCGGGCCGTCGATCGACTACCGTGGCCGGTCGTGCCCGACGTCCCGCCAGCCACACCGGACGGGGCGGACGGCGGACCGGTCGACACGCGGATCCGGCGCGGCACCCCGGAGTTCCGGCGGCTCACGGCGGCGATCTTCGCGGCCGGGCTGGCGACGTTCGCCGTCGTCTACACCACCCAGCCGCTGCTGCCGGTGCTCTCGCGCGAGCTGCACGTGTCGCCGGCGACGTCGTCGCTGACGCTCGGCGTCACGACCGCCACGCTCGCGCTGAGCCTCCTGCCGGCGCTGTGGCTGTCGGAGGCGTGGGGCCGTACCCGGGTCATGTCGGCGTCGCTCGTCGCGTCGGGCCTGCTCGGCCTGCTCGCCGCGGCGGCGCCGAGCTTCGAGGCGCTGCTCGTCGTCCGGGCGCTGCAGGGGATCTCGGTCGCCGGGATCGCCGGCGTGACGATGGGGTACCTCGCCGAGGAGGTGCACCCGTCGTCGCTCGGCACCGCGATCGGCCTGTACCTCGCCGGCAACGGCATCGGCGGGATGGTCGGCCGGCTGCTCGGCGGCGGGCTGGCCGACGCGTTCGACTGGCGCGCGGCGCTGCTGGGGATCGGGGTGCTGAGCCTCACCTGCTCGTCGGTGTTCCTGCTGCGCCGGCCGCCGTCGACGCGGTTCGTCGCGCGGCCGTTCCGGGCCCGCGAGTCGCTCGACGGGATCGTCCGCCAGTTCCGCGAGCCGGGGCTCGTGCGGCTCAACGTCATCGGCGTGCTGATGATGGGGGCGTTCCTCGCGATCTTCAACGGCATGACGTTCCGCCTGGCGGCGGCGCCGTACGGACTCGGCGAGGCGGCGCTCGGCGCGGTGTTCCTCGTCTACGCCCTGGGGTCGTCGAGCTCGGCGCTCGCGGGGCGCGCCGCCGACGTCGTGGGCCGCCGCGCGGTGCTGCCGGCGGCGGTGCTCGTCGTCGTCGCCGGCATGGCGTTGACGCTCGCGCGACCGCTGGGGCTCGTCGTCGTCGGGATCGCGGTGGTGACGATCGGGTTCTTCGCCACGCACTCGGTCTGCTCGAGCTGGGTGGGACGGCGGGCGCTGCGCAACCCCGGCCAGGCGTCGGCGGTGTACGTCCTGTGCACGTACGTCGGCTCGTCGGTGTTCGGTCCGCTCGGCGGCGCGGCCTGGTCGTGGCGGGCATGGGACGGCGTCGCGCTGCTCGCCGGCGTCCTCGTCCTGCTGACGCTCGTCATGGCGCTCCAGCTGCGCCGCACCCCGCCCCGGGCGCCGCTCGACGTGACGCCCGCGGTGGTGGCGCCGCCGGGGTGAGGCGACGAGCCTCGCCCGACGCATCCCCGTCCGCCCGCCCGGCCCGCTCCCGCGACACGCCGGACGCCGACGGCCCTCGCCCCCGGTGGCCTCGGCGTCGACCGGGCCCGCGGGCGCGGCGCGGCCTCCGCCTACCCGCCGCCGAGCGTCCGCCCGAGCGCCACGGCGACGAGCCCGAGCACGATGCTCGCCCCGACGTTGGCCGCCGCCCACGCGGCGCGTCGCCCGTCGGCCAGGCGCATCGTGTCGACCATCCAGGTGGAGAACGTCGTGTAGCCGCCGAGCAGGCCCGCGCCGAGCACGAGGGCGGTGTCGTGCGGGACCGCCAGCCCGGCCAGGAGCCCGAGCAGCAGCGCGCCCGACAGGTTGACGACGAGGATCCCGAGCGGCAGCGACGCGCCGGTCCGGGCGAGCACCGCCCGGTCGACGAGGACGCGCACGACCGATCCGGTCCCGCCGGCCGCCCCGACGAGCAGCAGGGTCCCGGCGGTCACGCGACCGGACCCCGTCCGGCGCCCGCCGGCGGTCGGACCGCGATGCGCCGTCCGGCGACGACCCCGGCCGCCGCGGCCAGCAGGCCGACGGCGACGCTCACGCCGACGTACCCCGCCGCCAGGCCGATCCGATCGTCGTCGAGCATCTCCAGCACCTCGAGCTGCAGCGTCGAGAACGTCGTCAGGCCGCCGCAGAGCCCGGTGCCCAGCAGCATCCGTCCACCGACCGACCGACGGTCGCGGCCCCCGAGCGCGGTGACGACGATCCCCAGCAGGAACGCGCCGGCGACGTTGACGGCGAACGTCGCCCACGGCCACGTCCCGTGGTCGGCCGCCACCGCGTCGGTGAGCGCCGCCCGGGCGATGCTGCCGACGGCGCCGCCGACCGCGACCGCGAGGAGGAGCGCCGTCCCGGGACCGCCGTGGCCCCCTCCCCGGCCGGCGACCGTCGCGTCGGGGACCGTCCGGGGCGTGACGCCCGCCGGTCGACTCATCCGAGCAGGTGCACCCCGAGCACGACGAGCAGGATGACCTTGACGCCCTCGGCCGCGATGTACGCCAGGTGCACCCGCGACGACGGCACCTCCTCGCCGGCGGCGACCCGGGCGGCGCGCCGGTCGAGCGGAGGCCGCACGAGGCCGAGCTGGAGCGCGAGCAGCACCGCGAGCGCCCCGACGAGCACGCCGGTCGTGCCGTCCGCGTCGCCGAGCAGCGCCGCGGCGACGATGACGATGCCGAGCGCCGCCTCCACCGCGTTGACGACCCGGAAGACGAGCCGGCCGATCCCGAGCCCGAGCGCGAGCGTGATGCCCGGCGCCCGGAACTTGATCGGCGCCTCGATGAAGGAGATCGCCACCACGATCCCCAACCAGAGCCAGGCCGCCGCCAGGATCAGATCACGTGCCGTCTCGTCCATCGTGCACCACCTCGGTCCGGGGCCGCGCCGCGCGACCCTTTACCCGATCTTAGGACTTCGGTGCGTCGGGCCGATGCGGTGGCGGGCCCGCCACCGGCGTGGGGCGCGGGGCGGCCCACCGCGACGGGGCGTCAGCTCGCGGTCGGCTCGCCGACGTCGGGCAGCGCGACGACGACCGCGATCCCACCCCCGGTGGTGACGCCGACGGAGACCTCGTCCGGCGTCACGGTGACGTCCGGCAGCAGCTCGGCGGGCGGAGGGACGTCCGTGGGCGACGGCTCCGGGGTGGCCGCGTCGTCCGCGCCGACGTCGCCCGGAGCCGCCGCGGGGCCGTCGTCACCCGTGCCGCGGTCCGGTGTCGTCGTGGAGCCGTCGTCGTCCGAGCCGGCGGCCGCGGGGGCGCCCGGCGCGGGCTCCGGTCCGGGATCTCCGCCGGCCGCGTCCCCACCGGCCGGCGCGCCGGAAGGCCGACCGTCCGGCGTGGGCCCGGTCGCGGCATCGCCCTCGCCGTCGGCGGTGGCCGGCGCCGGACCGAGGTCGTCCGGCACGACCGGGTCGCCGTCGTCGGTCGTCAGCGGGGTCTGGACCTCTACGACGTTGCTCACGCCGCCGTCGGCGTCGCGCTCGGTCGGGTCGGGCGCGGTCGTGGGGTCGTCCGTGGGGACGCCGACGACGTCCATCCGCCAGCGCACCTCGAGCCCCCGTCCGCCGATCGCCCCCGCCTCGGCACGGTCGCGGTCGGCCGTGGCGGGCACGAGGTCGACCCACGAGCGCAGCGCCACCCGTCCGGTCAGCCCGGTCCCGCGGGCGTTGAGCGCGTGCGCGTCGGCGGCGCCGAGCCGCACGGTCACGTCGAAGCGGTTGCGGGCGCCGGACGGGACCGCGGAGCGGACCGTCACCGCCGCCGGGGGCGCCAGGCGCGGGTCGTCCGGGTCCACGTCGGTCGTCGGGCGGGCCGGATCGCCGACGACGAAGGCGCCGTCGTCGGCCCCGTGCCCGCGGGCGCGATGGGTCGACGCGAACCGCACGACCGGCCCCGTCGACGCCCACGACGCCAGGGTGCGTTCGCCGTCGCGGGCTTCGACCCGCAGCCGCACCACGGTGCCCTCGCGCAGGCCGTCGTCCTCGGCCCCGCTCACCGACGACGCGACGACGCGCAGCCGGACGGGCGCACGGTCGTCGGTCGCGTCGGGGTCGTCGGCCCCATCCTCGCCACCGGCGCCACCACCGCCGTCGGGGGTCGCGGGATCGGCGGGGTCGGCGGCGCCCGGCGCGTCGGGAACGGCGCCGTCACGGTCGTCGTCGGCTCCGTCGGCCGCATCGGCTCCCGCGGCGGCGTCACCGCCTCGCGCGGGACCGCGGTCGCCGTCCCGGTCGCGCGTCCCGCGCGTCGGGGCGTCCGGCGCAGGGTCGGACGAGGAGCCTGGGGTCGAGGCCGTGCCGTCGGTCGTCGACGCGCCGTCGCGCCCCTGCCCGCGGTCACCGGCGCCGGCGGCCCCGCCGTCCCCACCGGGCACCGTCAGGCTCCCGCGGTCGACGTCGCCGGCGACGAGCGTCGCGGCCTGCTCGTCGCCCGGGACGAACGCGGAGCCCAGGCCGACCGCGCCCAGCGCGATCGCGACGCCGATCGCACCGGCGGTCACGACGTCCCTCCGGCTGGCCTGGTCCATACGCACCACATCGTCCTGTCGACGCGATCGATCGAGCGCATGAGCGAGGACGGACGGATGTTCGATGCCGTCGGCCGTCCGGCGGTGCGCACCCGGCGCGCCACGTGCGCGAGCCCGACCGACCGGCCCGGCCGCGCCGGGTGGCACACTGGCCGTGATGCGGACCGCCTCCCCGCCCGCCCCCGGCCGTGGCCTTCGTCGCACCGTGACCGGTCGTCGATGAGCGCCCCGGCACCGCGGATCCTCCTGATCCCCGACGGCCTCGCCGACCCGTGGCCTCCCCGGCCCGGCGACGCCGCCCGCACGACCCTCGACCGCACCCCGACCCTGGCGTTGGACGCCGTCGCGCGGCGCGGCGCGGTGCGGCCGGTGCGCACCACCCCGGACGGGCTGCCGCCGGGCAGCGAGGTCGGCCTGCCGTCGTTGCTCGGCGGACCGCCGCACGGGGTGGTCTCGCGTGGGCGGGTCGACGCGGCGGCGCACGGGGCGCTGGAGCCGGACCTCGCCGTCGTCCACCGGGTCGACGTCCGCTGGCCGGACGGGCGCGCGGCGCCCGAGCTCGCCGGGATCGGCCTGTCGTTGCTGCGCGCGTCGGTCGCCGAGGAGGGCCTGCACGTCCTCGCGCTCGGCGGTCACCGCCTGCTCGTCATGGGCCACGTCGACCCGGTCCTCCCCCGCCGCGCCGACCTGGCCGAGCTGGCGATCGCCCGCGGGCTGTGGAATCCGGACGACCGGCCACAGGACGGGCCGGCCGGCGCGGAGGCGGGTGGCGGCGCCGCGCGGATCGGTGGCGTCCCCTCCCACGACGGACCGTGGTTCCAGCTGTGGCCGGACGGGGTGGTGCCCCCGCGGATCCTCGACGCCGACACCGTCGTCGTGTGCGCGAAGGGCAGCACGATGGCGGGCGTGGCCACGCTCATGGGCGCCCGCACGCTGCACCCGCCGGGCACGACCGGCCGGCCCGGCACCGACGTCGCCGCGAAGGCCCGCGCGGCCGTGACCCTGCTGCGCGAGGGGGCGTCGACGGTGGTGGTGCACGTCGGCAGCCCGGACGAGGCCGCGCACGCCCGCGACCCGCAGGCCAAGGCCCGGGAGCTGTCGCGGATCGACCGTGACCTCGTCGCGCCCCTCGCCGGGATCGCGATGGACCTGGGGGCGACGTTGGCGGTGTGCCCCGACCACGGCACCGATCCGGTCACCGGCGTCCACTCCGCCACCCCGGTCCCCGGGCTCGTGTGGAGACCCGGGATCGCTCCGTCCGGACCGGACCGCCTGACCGAGCCCGGCGTCGCCGACCTGGCTCCGGTCGCGGGGCCGTGGGTCGTCCGCTGACCGGCGCCGCTCCCGCCGCATGCCGAGCGTCGCCCGGGTGGTGCGCCCATTGAAGGCGTCGCCGGGTGGCGATCGAAGGCGTCGCCGGCGCGCCCACCGAAGGGGTCGCCGACGTGACGCACCCCACCACCCCCGAGCACGGTTCTCCACGTGAGCGTCGCTCGGCGACTCCCACGTGGAGCGGCCGTCCCTGATCCGTCCGGTCATCCCCCTGAGCGCCGGAGGGCACGCGACGTCCGCGGCGCGCCCCACGAAGCCGGCGCTCCGACCCACGAAGCCGACGCCCACGTGGTGAACCCGCCCACCCCGAGCACGCCACGCCACCGAGACGTCGCTCCGCGACGCCCACGTGGAGCAGCCGTCCCAGGACCGTCCGGTGATCCACCTGAGCGACCCGCCAACCGCCCTGAGCGACCCGCCAACCAGCCCTGGGAGACCCACCAACCCTGCCCTGAGCAACCACCCACCGGCGATGCCCGACGCCGATCACCCACGCCCCGCCCCCTCCCCGCCCGGCGCGCCACCTGCCCGCCAACCCGCACGGTGGAACGACGTTGCGCGTGCCGCCCCGGCCCGTACGATGGCCTCGATGCCTTCCGCCCCGCGCACGACCGACCCGTCGGCGGCGCGCCCGCTGGACGCCGAGATCCAGGCGCTGCGGCCCGCGCTGACCGGCTACTGCTACCGGATGCTGGGGTCGGGGATCGACGCCGAGGACGCGGTGCAGGAGACCGTCATCCGCGCGTGGCGCAAGGCCGACGGGCTGCAGGAGCGCGCGGCGCTCAAGTCGTGGCTCTACCGGATCGCCACGAACGTCTGCCTCGACCTGTTGCAGGGGCGGTCGCGGCGCGCGATGCCGATGGACCTGTCGGAGCCGCAGACCGCCGACGCGTTGCTCGGCGCGCCGCTGACCGAGTCGGCATGGGTGCTGCCGATCGCCGACGCGAGCGTCACGGCGACCGGCCCCGGGGGCGCGGGCGATCCCGCCGCGGTCGCCGCCGGCCGCGAGACGTTGCGCCTGGCGTTCGTCGCCGCGCTGCAGCACCTGCCGCCGCGGCAGCGCGCGGTGCTCGTCCTCTGCGACGTGCTCCGCTGGAGCGCCCGCGAGACGGCGGCGCTGCTGGAGACGTCGGTCGCGTCGGTGAACAGCGCGCTGCAGCGGGCACGGGCGACGCTCGACACCCTAGATCTGGACTCGTCGACGGTGGCCCCGCGGATCGATGATCCCCGGGAGCGCGAGCTGCTGGAGCGGTACCTCGACGCGTTCGAGGCGTACGACATCGAGCGCCTGGCGACGCTGTTGCGCGACGACGTCGTGTTCGACATGCCCCCGTTGCCGCTGTGGTTGCGCGGCCCGGTCGAGGTGGGCCGGTTCATGCTCGGTCAGGGCGCGGCCTGCCGCGGGTCACGGACGATCGCGACCCGCGCCAACGGCTGCCCCGCGTTCGGGTCGTACAAGCCCGCCGAGGACGGCGACGGCTGGGCCCCGTGGTCGCTGACCGTCCTGGAGATGTCCGACGACGGCATCACCGAGATCCACAACGTCCTGCAGCCGTTCCTGCCGCCAAAGCTGTTCGCGTCGTTCGGGCTGCCCGCACGGTTGGACCGGGACGGGGTGGCGGTCGACGACCCTCCGGCGGCGCAGGAGCCGACGGGCGCGTAGTCGGTCGCGCGCACGACCGCCGGGCGGGAGTCGCGTAGGGTCGATCCGGCGCCTCGCCGCCCGACCGGGGGAGCGAGAACCGGCGCCGTCGCGGGTAGACGGTCGATGGACACGACCGGAGGCCCGATCTACGATGACCTCGATGCCCGCCGCATCGCCCGCACCGATGACCGCCGAGGAGTTCCTCGCGATCCCCGCCCGCGAGGGCGAGCGCCTCGAGCTCATCGAGGGTGAGCTGATCGTCATGGAAGGCGCGCTGCTCCAGCACCAGCTCGCGCTCGGCAATCTTTACGGGCTCCTGTGGACGTGGAGCCGTACCGAGCCGGACCGTGGACTCGTGGCGCTCGAGGTCGACACCCAGCTCGATCGCCACAACGTCCTGCTGCCCGACCTGCAGTGGTACGCGCCGGGTCGCGAGCTCGACGCGACCCGGCGCCCGCAACCCCTGGGCGACCTCGTCGCCGAGGTCAGATCCCCTTCGACCTGGGCGCGTGACGTCGGGATCAAGCGCGACCTCTACGAGCGCCACGGTGCGGGCGAGCTGTGGCTCGTCGACCCCGCCGCGCGATCGGTCCTCGTCTTCGCGCGCACCACGCCCGACGCACCCCGCTTCGACACCGTCACCGAACGCACCGCCGACGAGTCCCTGACGTCGGCGCTCCTGCCCGGGTTCGCGGTGGACGTGGCAGCGATCTTCGGGTGAGTGAGCCCCGCCCCGATGGTCGCGCCGCCCACCCGTGCGACCGACGCGGCACGCGCCGATGAGTCCGGTGCCCGTCGGCGGTCTCCGTCCACATGACGTCCGATATGCCGTTCAAGCCCGCGGAGCCGGGCATCGAGGTTCTGCCCGAACGTCCGTACCTGGCGACACGTGCCCGGGCCGACGACGAGGCGACGTTCCGCGCGATCGTCGACAGGACGTTGCCGGAGCTGTTCCGGCGGGTGCTCGCCCGCGGCCTGACGCCGGCCGGCGGGCCGTGGTTTCGGTACGTCCTCGTCGACGAGCGGAACCTGACGCCGGGCTCGATCCCGCCGTCGACGTTCGAGATGTGCGTGCCGCTCCACGAGGCCGCGGACGGTGACGAGGTGCTCCACGCCGGGGCGCTTCCGGCCGGTCGGTGGGTCGTGGTCCACCACCGCGGCCCGTATGCACTGCTCCCCGACGTCCACGCGCTGATCCACCGCTGGGTCGGCGACGAGGGACTGCGGATCGACCACGAGGTGCGGGACGACGGCACCGCGCACGCCGGCTCGTACGAGTGGTTCCGGGTCGGTCCGACCGACCACCCCGACCCCGCCCGGTGGGAGACCGACGTCGGATATCTGCTGCGCGACTGAGGCGCGCAGGAGGCACCGACTCGCCCGCATGCGTTTGGTACGTTGGCGGCCGTGTCTGGCGCTTCTGCTGCAGTGACGCGCGCGCTCCGCTTCTAGCGACGGCGCGCTTCCACTCCTGAACGTCCCGTCGCTTCGCGTATTCACCGAAGCGGCCACCTCGTGCTGCTCGGTTCCTCATCGAGCGACGGAGCACTACATGACTTCTGATGTTCTGGCCCCGTCCCGGGATGCGCCGCCGCGCGCCCGGGCATGGGTCACCCTTGGTTTCCTGGCCATGCTGCAGTTCCTGATCGCGGTCGACGTGACCGTGGTCAACATCGCGTTGCCGTCGATCGGCCGCGAGTTCGACGTCGGCCCCCGGGAGCTCACCTGGGTCGTCGTCGGGTACACGATCACGGGCGGCGGAGTCCTGATGCTCGGCGGGCGCCTCGGCGACGTGCTCGGCCGACGGCGCTTGCTGCTGGTCGGCACCGCACTGTTCGGGGCGGCGTCCCTGCTGGCCGGACTCGCTCCGTCGTTCTCGCTGCTCGTGGCCGCGCGCCTGTTGCAGGGCGTGGGCGAGGCGCTGGCCCTACCGGCGGCGATGGCGACGATCGTGATGCTCTTCCCCGAGGGGCCGCGCCGGTCACTCGCCCTCGGCGTCTGGGCGGCCGTGGCCAGTACCGGGCTGGTCGTCGGGTTCGCGCTCTCGGGCGTGATCACCGAGCTCCTCGGGTGGCGGTGGGTGTTCCTCGTCAGCGTCCCGTTCGCGCTGGTCGTGATCGGCGCGGCCGTCGTGCTCGTCTCCCCGGGGCGTCCCGAGACGCGTGCGCCGCTCGACCTCCCGGGAGCGACGCTGTTGACGGCGGCCCCGTTGCTCTTCGTGCTCGGCGTCGTGGAGATCAGTGAGTCCGGGGGCACACCGTGGATCGGGCCCGCGGCGCTGGTCGGTGCGGCGCTCGCCGCGGTGCTGTTCGTCGTGGTCGAGCGACGGGCGCCGGCGCCGCTCATCCCGCTGCGGCTCCTCCGCCAGCCGGTCCGGAGCCAGGCGAACCTTGGGACCGCACTGCTCAGCGCGGCGCTCTCCACGTCCTTCCTGCTGTTGACGTTCCACCTACAGCAGCGGGTGGGGCTGTCACCGCTAGAAGCCGGGCTGGCGCTGCTGCCGCTCGCGGTCGGCCTGATCGGCGCGGCGACCGTCGCGCCGCGGCTGCTCGCCCGCTGGGGCGTGCGCGCAACGGTGCTGGCGGGTATCGGGTCGACCGCGCTGGGGATGGTCGCGATCGCGGTCCCGGCGGCGTCAGGCGCCGGGACGCTCGCCGTGGTCCCGGCGATGCTCCTGCTCGCCGTCGGAATGGGCTTCGGGCTCGTGGGACTGCAGTACGCCGCGGTGAGCGGAGCGACCGAGGCCGACGCCGGCGTCGCGTCCGGCGTCCAGCGCGCCGCCGACCAGCTCGGTGGGGCGTCCGGCGTCGCGCTCTACATCGGCGTCGGGTTCGGTCCGGCCGCGAGTGGCGTGGATCCCTTCGTCGTGAGCGCAGCGCTCGCGGTGATCGGACTCGTCGCCGCCGGGCTCGTCGCGGCGACGATCGTGGTGCCGACGGTCACCCTGTCGCGGACCGGCACGCGGGCCACCCCGAGCGGGTCACCCTGAGCCGTCACCCGCCGTGCGCCGGCAGATCGCGTCCGGTCGACCGGACGGCCCGCTCGCCCGCGTCCCGCGCCGCGCGCTCCCGGCCGAGCCACCGTGCGGTCAGGGCCGCCGCCCCCAGCAGGACGGCCGCGCCGCCGAGGGTCGCCACCTGCAGGCCGTGCACGAGTCCGGCTCGGTAGGCCTCCTCGGCGATCGGGCGCAGCGGCGCGGCCACCGCCGCGAGGCCGGCGTCCAGGTCGCCGGCGGCGATCCGGTCGCGCACCGCGGGCGCCAGATCGCCGACGGCGACCAACCGCCGCCCGATCGCCTGGAGGACCACCGCGCCGAGGACCGCGGTCCCCAGCGCGGTGCCGAACTGGCGGGACGCGCCGTTGAGCCCCGCGGCGATCCCGCCGTCGCTCGGCTTGAACGCCGCGATCTGGCTGGCGGTGAGGATCGGGTTGACGATCCCGGACGCCAGGCCGACGAGCACCAGGCCCGGGATCAGCGTCACCGGCTCCCGGCTCGGCGCGGCGAGTGCCACCGCCACCAGGCCGAGCGCGGCGAGCAGGAGCGACCCCGGCACCAGGCGGTCCAGGCGGTCGCGGTGGGGGGATCGGGTGACGACGAGCACCGCCGCCAACGACGCCACCGCGAAGCTCACCAACAGGCCGCCGGTGGCGGCCGGGCCCAGCCCGCCGACGGTCCGCAGGAAGATCGTGACGTAGATGAACCCGCCGAACACCGTCACGTACAGGGCCATGAGCGCCAGGACCGAGGCGGCGAGCGACCGGTCGCGCAACAGCTCGACCGGGACCAGGTGGTGTCCGGCACGCTGGCGCACCGCCACCGTCACGGCGCCCACGACGGTCACCGCGAGCGCCACGACGATCGGGCCGCTCGTCCAGCCCTGGGCGTTGCCGCGGATGACGACGAAGACGACCGCGAGCATCGTGACCGCCAGCGCCACCAGTCCCGGCGGATCGAGCCGGGCCGCGCGACCGGGCCCGAGCTCCTCCTGCCCCCGTGCGAGGACCAACAGCAGCGGCACCGCGAGCGCGGCGTCGAAGGCGAACACCGACCGCCACCCGAGCAGATCGGTGAGCACCCCGCCCGCCAGCGGCCCGATCGCGAACGCCGTGGCGATGATCGCGCTGCGCAGGGCGAGGACCTTCAGGCGGTCCCCGTCGGGGAACTGCACCGCGACCAGTCCCAGCGCGCCGGTCAGGACGAAGGCACCGCCGACGCCCTGCACCGCGCGGGCGGCGATGAGGACGCCGATGCTCGGCGCCGCCGCCGCGCCGATCCCTCCGAGCGCGAGCAGCGCCAGGCCGCCGACCGTCGCCCGGCGTCGCCCGAACCGGTCGGCGAGCGGCCCGGCCACGAGCTGCAGCGACGCCAGCGCCAACGTGTACGTGGCGATGATCCACTACAGGCCGTCGAACCGCGCACCCAGGTCGGCGGCGATGGCCGGCAGCGCGACGTTGGGCGCGGAGATCGAGATCAACGGCAGCCCAGCGGTGAGCGTCACCGCCCACGTCGTCGGCCGCCACCGGCCGTCCGGGCCGCTCACGCCAGACCGGCGACGATGCTCGCGTGCAGGCGGAAGACCTCGTCGTCCTCCGGCGACCGGGGACGCCGGGCCCGCACCACGTGCTCCTCCACGATCTCGGCGGGGCGCCTACCGAGGACGAGGATCCGGTCGGCGAGGAACGCCGCCTCCTGCGGGTTGTGGGTGACGAGCACCCCGGTCCGCGATCCGTCGAGCCACAGCCGCTGCAGCTGCAGCCGCAGCCGGCGGGCGGTCAGCTCGTCCAGGGCGCTGAACGGCTCGTCGAGCAACACCAGGTCGGGATCGACGATGAACGCCCGCGCGATCGCCACCCGCTGGCGCTGCCCGCCCGACAACGTGGTCGGGAACGCGTCCAGGTGGTCGCCCAGGCCGACGTCGCGCAGCGCGTCGTCGACGCCGTCGGCGCCGAGACCGGCGCTGCGGGCCGCCAGGGCGACGTTGTCGCGGACGGTCGCCCAGTCCAGGAGCCGTGGCTGCTGGAAGACGACCCCCAGCCGTGGGGCACGCGCCGCGCCGCCCTCGTCCTCGCCCTCGACGACGACCCGCCCGGCGTCCGGTCGCTCCAGTCCCGCCAGGAGGTTGAGGATCGTCGTCTTGCCGCAGCCCGACGCGCCGACGAGCGCGACGAGCTCACCCGGGCGGATCTCCAGCGACAGGTCCTGCAGCACCTGCTCGACCCCGCCGCCGCGACGGGCGGGAAACGCCTTGTCGACGCCCTCCAGCCGCACGTGGGCGCTCATACGATCGCCGCCTTCCGCCAGCGGGTGACGCGTCGCTCCACGGTCCGCAGGATCCCGTACTCGATGAGCACCATGACCACGCCGAAGACGATCGTCCACGCGAGGACGGCCGCGACGTCCTGGTCGGAGAACGCCGTGTTGAGCTCGTAGCCCACGCCCTCCGACGCCCCGAACATCTCGACCAGGACGATGACCTTCCACGAGAGCGACAGTCCCAGTCGCGCACCGCTCAGCAGGAACGGCACGAGCGCCGGGAGCCACAGCCGGGTCAGGCGCGTGCGGCGGTCGAAGCGGAAGACGTGGGCCATCTCGATCAGCCCCGGGTCGACGGCCTTGGCGCCCTGGTAGACGTTGAGGACCAGCGGCGGGGCGGCGCTGAGGGCGACGGCGAGCACCGGACCGGTCTGGGCCAGGCCGAACCAGATCACCGCCAGCAACGCCCACACGAGGCCCGGGACGGTGAGGCCGATGAGCACCGCCGGCTCGAGGATCGCCCGCGCCCAGCGGCTGCGGGCCATGAGCAGTCCGGCCGCGATCGCGGCGACGAACGCGAGCGTGAAGCCCAGCAGGACCCGCACGACGGTGACCCACAGCGTGCTCGCCGCGCCGTCCCCGACGATGCGGCCGATCGCGTCGCCGATCTCACCGAGCCCCGGCAGCAGCGTCGAGTCGCTGGTCGACGCCATGACGTGCCAGCCGCCGACGACGAGGCCGACGAGCAGCAGCGGGCCGAGGATCGTCTCGGGGGCGATCCCGCGGCGGCCGGGACGCGGCGACCGGCCCGACCCCGCGGGACGCCGCACCGGGAAGGACGCGCCCGCCGACGCGGTCGGGCGCGTGCTCACGACGCCGCCGGAAGATCTCGCAGCGGCTTGGCCGGCGGCGCCTTGGGCAGGATCCCGTGCTTGACGCCCAGCCGGATGACCTCGTCGAGCTGCTCACGGGCCGGACCGTCGAGACCGGTCTGGTACACGTCGGCCATCCGCGTGGGCAGGAGCTTCGGCGCCTCGCGCTCGGTCGGCTTGACGCCGATCGACTTGGCGACCTCGGTGAGCTGCGAGGGGTCCTCCGCGACCGAGATGCTCGCCTTCGTGAGGATCCCGACGGCGGCGACGGCCGCTGCGGGGTTCTCGTCCGCCCACGTGTCGCGCACCGTCGGTCCGGCGTTGAACAGCGGAACGTCGCTGCCGGTCGCGGACTTCCACTCGTCCTGCAGCGACCCGATCTGCCGGGCCCCCTGCGACACGAGGATCGTGGCGTTGGGCTCACCGACGTAGATCGCGTCGACGTCTCCACGCTCGAAGAGCGCGTTGGCCGACGCGCCCTTGGCGTGGATCCAGTCGATGTCCTCGAGCGGATCGCCGCCCTGGATCGCGATCACGAGCTGCGTGGCCCGGTGGACCTCGCTCGTGTTGAGCCCCGTGGCGACGCGCTTGCCGCGCAGGTCCGCGACCTTGCGGGCCGAGGAGGACGCCGGCACGAGCCACTTGTGGTGGGCGTTGATGCCGGGGCCGACGATCGAGATCGGCTCGCCCTTGATCTGCGACAACGCGACGCCCAGGGGCCCGAAGGTCGAGATGTCGACCGAGCCGGCGAGGAACTGGGTCTGGAGCTGACCGGGGTCGCCGCCGACCCACTTGAGGTCGACGGCGGGATCCTCGAGGCCGAGCTTCTCGGAGATCGGACGCCAGATCGACAGCGAGTTGCCGCCGGTGGGGAGCGACACGCCGACCTCGGTGCGCCCCCCGGAACCGACGTCGGCGTCGTCACCGCAGGCGGCGAGGAGCGTGCTGCCGCCGAGAACGACGGCGACTCCGGCGGCGCCGCGGCGCAGGAACGCGCGGCGTGACGTGGTGGACGAGAACGGTGCGTGGGTCATCGACGGCCGATCGGCTGCGGGTCGGTGGGCGATTGCTTCGGGAAGCGGAAGGTCCGCCTCTCAAAAAAAGCATATCCGATCCGGATTTGCCACAAATCGACCGAGATGCGCTAGAACTTCAGGACCAACGTAGTCCACTTCCCGTACCAATTCGACCGGAGACCCCATGTCCGCCAGCACCGACCTCGCCCCGATCCGGCTCACCGCCGGCAACAGCGTCTTCTACGTCCCCGAGCGCGTCGCCGTCGAGGAGGGGATCTTCGAGCGCCACGGCGTCGAGATCGTCACCGACGCCGAGTGGAGCGCCCGCAACCACGCGATCAAGGACGACGAGAAGGATCCGGTCAAGCTCTTCGACGCCCGCCGCTCCGACACGTTCAACATGTGCGAGTGGGGCGTCCTGCACCGCGTCGAGTACGCGGAGCGCGACGTGCGCATCGTCTACCTGCGCCCCGCGGTCGTCGCCCAGGCGCTCGTGACGCTCGATCCGACGGTCCAGGAGCCGCACGACCTGATCGGTCGCAAGGTCGGCATCAACCAGTCGACCGGGCAGCACTTCACGACGATCAAGCTGCTCGAGGGTGCGCTCACCCGCGACCAGATCGATCTGGCGCACGGTGGCGGCCCGCAGGAGCTCGTCGACCACCTGCACGAGGGCACGTTCGGCGCGGTCGCGCTGATGGAGCCGTTCCTCAGCCTGGCGATCAAGCAGGGCGCGCACGTGCTCGGCTCGTTCTTCTACCGCGGCGCCCAGGCGTTCGGCACCGACGTGCCCGTCGAGCACCAGCGCCGGTTCATCGCGGCGGTCAACGAGGCGGTCGACCTGATCAACGCCGATCCGGCCCGGTACGCCGCCCACGTCGTCGAGCCGACCGGCGGGGCGCTCGCCCCGGAGGAGCTCTCGGGTGACTACCACCGCTACGTGCACGCCCAGCCGTACTCGCAGGAGCGGTTCGCGAACCAGTACTCGTGGCTCGAGTCCTGGGACCTGGTCGAGGGCGGCCGCAGCTACGACCAGATCATCGATCCGGCGGCGTTCGCCACCGCCTGACCGATCGGGGGCGACGCCGCCGGCCGGGCGGCGACGCCTCCCGCCGTCGACGCGCCGCGCCCGGCCGGGCGCCCGGGCGTCGGGGGCCCATCCGCGGCTGCGTCACGACGATGCCGCACCGGCTCCGGACCGACCCGCGACGGCAGCCTCTAGTCTCCGACGCCATGCTCCCTCCGGTCCACGGTGCCTCCGCCGACACGAGCGGCGGCCCCGGGAGCGCCGTCCGGTGACGGATGCGCGCGACCGTGCGTGGCGGGCGTTCACCGACCTCGCCGAGGTCCAACGGCGGCGCGTGCTGGCGATCGCCCGTGACCTCGACCTCTCACCGCCGCAGATGTGGGCGCTGCGCTACCTGGAGCCCGGGCGGCCCCGCCCGATGGGCGAGCTCACCACCGCCCTCGTCTGCGAGAGCTCCAACCTCACCGGGATCTGCGACCGGCTCGAGGCCCGCGGACTCGTCGTCCGCCGCCCGTCCGAGACCGACCGGCGCGTGCGGACGCTGGACCTGACCCCGGCCGGGGTGCGGCTACGCCAGCGAATCATCCGGCGGGTCGGCGACCCGGCCGAGGGGTTCGACGCGCTCGACCTCGACGAGGTCGAGCGACTCGCCGGGCTCCTGGAGCGCGTGGCCGCATCGGTCGTCGCCGCGGACGGACTGCCGCTCCCGCCCGCCGACCGCCGCACGCGACGGCGGGCCGTCGACGTCGGCTGACCGACGACGCCCGGCGCCCGCCCCGTCGCTCATGCCTTGACGCCGGGGAGCGTCAGACCAGCTCCTCCTCGGTGTGCAGTCGCAGCCGGTCGAGGTGGGCGCTGTCGTTGAACGTCCGCACGCGGAGGTGGCCCTCGGGGTGCACGACGATGCGGGTGATCGACGTGTTGTCGCAGCCGAGGAACGCGAAGCCGTGGTCGGGGCCGATGATGCGCCGGCAGATCTCGGCGACGACGCCGCCGTGGACCACCGCCACGGACAGGGTGCCGAGGTCGGTGGCGTCGACCACCGACTGGAACCCGCGCCACACCCGCTCGCCGAACGCCTCGTCGTTCTCGGCGCCGGGGATGACGTCCCAGCGCCCCTCGACGAACGACCGCACGATGATCGGGTCACGGTCGGCGATCCGCGCCCGGTACTCGCCGCCGTCCCAGTCGCCCAGGTGGATCTCGCGCAGGTCGTGCACCACCGTCGGCTCCAGGCCCAGGCGCTCCACGAGCGGCGCCGCGGTCTGGTGGGTGCGCCGCAACGTCGTGACGAAGATCCGCCGGATCGGCTCGAGCGCCAGCCGCTCGCCGACGAGGCGCGCCTGCTCCTCGCCCTCCGGGGCCAGCGGCGGGTCGCCGTGCCCGTCCTCGGTCAACGGATGGACCTCGCCGGGGACGTGCGCGAGCGACGCCCCGTGTCGCACGAGCACGATCTCCTTCGACGTCGGCGGCAGCCGGAAGAGGCGCTGCGGGTAGGTCTGCGGCGTCGTCGGATCGCTCACCCTGGGGAGGTTCGCACACCGGGCCGGGGGCGCCTCCGCCTGCGACCGCGGACCGTCGTGGGCCGCCACAGGCCGCGCCGACGTGACGAACGCCCGGGTGACCCGTCAGGATGCTGGACGTGTCCGCCGTCGACCCGTCCGGCCCCGACCACGACCCGTCGTCCGCTCCGGCGTCCCCGACACCCCCGGACCCCGTGGACCCGCCGGTCCCCGACACGCCGTCCCGCCTCGTGCTCGTCCTCGGCGGCGCCCGGTCGGGCAAGAGCGTCGTCGCCGAGCGGCTCGCGCTCGACGCCGGCGGTCCGGTCCGGTACCTCGCCACCGCCCCGGACGGGCCCGACGGCGACGCCGGCCGGATCGCCGAGCACCGGGCGCGGCGCCCCGTCGGGTGGGAGACCGTCGACGCGACCGGGACCACCGACCTCGCCGGGCTGCTCGACGACGCCGGGCCGTCCACCACCGTCCTGCTCGACGGGCTGGGGGCGTGGATCGCCGACGCGCTGCACCGCGCCGGCCTGCTCGACGACGACGGGAACGACCCCGACCCGGCGGACGGGATCGACGGCGCGGCCACCATCGCCGCCATCGGCGACGCCGTCGCGCTGCTCGCCGAGGCCGCGGCGTCGCGGCCGGGCTCGACGATCGTCGTCGGCGAGGAGGCCGGCATGGCCCCGGTCGCCGCCGACCGCGGCACCCGCCGCTGGGTCGACCTGCTGGGCCGCGCCCACCAGCGCCTGGCGTCGCGGGCCGGACGGGCGCTCCTCGTCGTCGCCGGTCGCACCGTCGAGCTGCCCGCCGACCCGGGCGCCCCGTCGACCGCGGTCACCCGCGCCACCCCGGTCGCGCCGATCGCCGTCGACCCGCCGCCGCCGGGCGACGGCACGGTGCCCGACGCCCAGGTCGTCCCGGGCGACCCCGCAGAGCACGATGGCGGGATCGTCGACGGCACCGCCGACGACGACGCCGAGCCGCTGCCGGACGCCACCCCCACCCATCCGGCGCTGCGACTGCACGGCGACCGGATGGTCCCCGATGGCATGCACGACCTGGCGGTGAACGTCGTCGCCGGCGACCCGCCCGGCTGGGCGGTGCAGGCGCTGCGCACCGGCCTGGACCGGTCCGACGCGTACCCGGACGACCGGGCCGCGGTCGCCGCGCTGGCGTCCCGTCACGGCCGACCGGCCGACGGCGTGCTGCCGCTCGGTGGTGCGGTCGAGGGGTTCTGGCGCACCGCGTTCGCGCTCCGCCCGCGCCGGGCGGCGGTCCTCGTGCCCGGGTTCACCGAGGCGGAGGCGGCGCTCCGCGCGGTCGGGGCCGACGTCGCGCGGGTGCGACGCGACCCGCGCACCGACTGGGCGCTCGACCCGTCGACGGTGCCGGAGGACGCCGACATGGTCGTCCTCGGTCGGCCCGCCAACCCGACCGGCACCCTCGACCCGCGCGAGGTGATCCTGCGACTGCGCCGACCGGGACGGACGCTCGTCGTCGACGAGGCGTTCATCGACCTCGTCGACGGGGGCGAGCGGGGCGTCGACGCGCTCGCCGACGAGCGCGAGGCGGACGGCGGCCAGGGGTCGCTCGTCGTGCTGCGCAGCCTGACGAAGGTCCTCACGGTGCCCGGCATCCGCTGCGGCTACCTCCTGTCCGACCCGGACACGGTCGCGCGGATCCGGGACGCCGGGCCGCCATGGACCTGCTCGGCCCCGGCCCTGGCGTTGCTGGAGGCGTACGCCGGCCGGCCCGAGGCGATGCTCCGGACCGCGTCGCGGGTCGCCGGGCACCGCCACGACCTCGTCGCCCGGCTGCGGCAGATCGCGGGCCTGCAGGTGTGGGAGGGCGCGGCGAACTACGTCCTCGTCCGCGCGCCCGACGGGATCGACGTGACGTCGGGCCTGCACGGCCACGGGCTCGCGGTGCGCCCGTGCATCACGTTCCCCGGCCTCGACGAGCGGTACGTCCGGATCGCGGTGCGCACCCCGGCGATCCACGCGCAGCTCACCCAGGCGCTCGTGCGGGTGCTGGCGGACGCGGAGCGGTAGGCGGCGGGGCGGGTGCCACGAGGGCGCGCGTCGCGACGCCCGCTCGCGATCGTCGACGCGCTCGACGGCGTCACGACCCGGTGACGTCGGACGGCGCCCGCTCGTGCAGCGTCCGTGATCGCCGCGGTGCACGATCCCGTACGGGCGACGGCCGATCCGGCTGGTAGACACACCACCGACACGTCCCACCCGACCCCAGGAGGTCCCATGAGCACCATCGAACCGGTCGAGCCGGTCGACCCACCGATCGCCAAGCGCGCCATCGCCGAGGCGATCGGCACCTTCATCCTCGTCCTCTTCGGCTGCGGCAGCGCCGTGGCCCTGACCACCGCCATTCCCGGCGAGGTCGCCGCACTGCAGTACACCGGCATCGCGCTGGGCTTCGGCCTCGGCATCACCGCCGCGATCTACGCCGTCGGCCACATCTCCGGCGCGCACCTCAACCCGGCGGTGACCTCGCGCTGACCGTCATCGGCCGCCACAAGTCGCAGGACGTCGCCCCGTACGTCGCCGCGCAGGTCGTCGGGGCGATCCTCGCCGCGCTCGTCCTGTGGGCGGTGTTCCCGGACGCCCGCGACGCGGGTGGCCTGGGCAACAACGCGCTGGGGGAGGACGTCGGCTGGGGCTCGGGCTTCGTCGCCGAGCTCGTGCTCACCGCGGTGTTCCTCTTCGTCATCGTCGCGGTCGCCACCGACCGTCGGGTCACCCCCGGGTTCGCCGGGCTCGCGATCGGCTTCGCGCTCGCCGCGATCCACCTGGTGGCGATCCCGCTGACCGGCACGTCGGTCAACCCGGCGCGCACGCTCGGCCCCGACCTCGTCGCGTGGAAGTGGGACGACGTCTGGATCTTCATCGTCGCCCCGCTCGTCGGTGGCCCGGTCGGCGCGCTGCTCTACGACGTGGTGCGGCCGGACCGCAGCTGACCCGCCGCCGGCGCGGGGCCCTCGTCAGGGCCCCGCGCCGGCGACCGGACGGTGAGCGCCGGGCCGTCGTAGCCCCCCGGACGTTCGTCCGCGCACGACGCGCTCTACCCTTGCCCGCTGATGGATGCCTTCCACGCGATGGTCCTCGGCGTCGTGCAGGGGCTGACGGAGTTCCTCCCGATCTCCTCCAGCGCCCACCTGCGGATCACCGCCGCCGGGGCCGGTTGGGACGACCCCGGCGCGGCGTTCACGGCGGTGATCCAGATCGGGACGGAGCTGGCGGTGCTCCTCTACTTCCGTCACGACATCGCCCGGATCCTGCGGGCGTGGGCCGGGTCGCTGCGGCCGGGTGCGGCCGCCACCGGGGCCGCCGTCCCGTCGGCGACCGGCGGCCGGTCCACCGCCGGAGACGGGTCGGGCCCGGCGGCCCCGCCCGGCGTGGCCGCAGGGCGGACCACGATCGCCGCGCGGTTCGCCGCGCTCGACGCCGACGCCCGCATGGGCTGGCTCATCATCATCGGGACGATCCCGATCGGCGTCCTCGGCATCCTCCTGCAGGACACGATCAAGACCGCGTTCCGTGACATGCACCTCATCGCGGCGACGCTCATCGTGTTCGGCCTGCTCCTGGGCCTCGCCGACCGCGTCGCCCGCAACGAGCGGGTCCTGGAGCGCCTCACCGCCCGCGACGGCCTGCTGTACGGGCTGGCGCAGTCGCTCGCGTTGATCCCCGGGGTGTCGCGGTCCGGCGGCACCATCACCGCCGGGCTGCTGCTGGGGTACCGACGCGAGGCGGCCGCGCGCTACGCGTTCCTCCTCGCGATCCCGGCGGTGCTGGCGTCGGGGCTCTACGAGCTCAAGGACATCGGTGGGTCGAACGCGCCCGACTGGGGCCCGACGATCCTCGCGACGGTCATCTCGTTCGTCGTCGGCTACGCGGTGATCGCGTGGCTCATGCGCTGGATCAGCACGCGGAGCTTCGCGCCGTTCGTCGTCTACCGCGTCGTGCTCGGCGTCGTGCTGCTCGTCCTCATCGCGGCCGGCGCGATCGACCCGAACGCCGCCGCCGAGATCTGATCGCGAAGGCGCTCCGCCGGCCACCCTCGTGGAGGGTGGCCGGCGGGGGCAGAGTCGCCGCATGCGCAGGGCGCTGATCGGGGGGACCCTGTCGACGAGCGGCGCGAACCGGTGCCCAGGGGGCACACGGGACGGGACGAGACGCCGCGCCACCGGTGCTGCCGGACGGGGGTGGCGCAAACGTCGCCCGGCACGCTAACACCGACCCCCCGGGGCGATCCGGGGCGAATCACCCCGCAACCGGGGGCGCCTCGGGCGGCCCGGGCAGGATCTCGACCCGGACGCGACGCCGGTCGAGGAGCTCCACCCACACGTCGCGCACCCGCTGCAGGTGGCGGTGGGCCAGGCCCAGCCCGGGTCCGACCTCGTCGCGATGGTCGGCGCCCACGCCGGCCCGCCACAGCGCCCACTGCCGTGCGAAGTGCCGCACGTCGTCGTCCGCGGGCGGCTCGACCCCCAGCACGTCGACGGTGAGCGACCGGGGGCCGCGCACCGTGGCGAGCGCGCCCACGCGCTCCAGGTCGCCGAGGAGCTGGCGCACCGTCGAGCGGTGATCGGCGGTGGCGTCCAGGCCGACCGTCCGCGCGAACCCCGTCGACAGCTCGGCCTTCGTCGTCTCGAACCGGCCGAGCCGCCCCCCGGTCGCCTCGAGCGCCAGAAGCCACACGACCGTGCCACGCACCGCCCGCCGCACCGCGTTGCGCCCCTCGGCCCGTCCGAGCAGGCGCGCCGCGACCTCGTAGGCGGCGACGAGCACCGGCCCGCCCGACGCTCCCGGGCCCGGCGGCAGGTCCGGTCGGTCGTAGGACGCCCCGGCGAGCGCGATGCCCCCGCGGACCCCGTGGATCTCGTCGTGGGAGAACCCGAACGCCAGGTGCAGCGGCGGCAACGTCGACAGGCCGCAGGCGTACAGGCGGTGCGGGTCCTCGAACGCCGGGTCGGGCGCGGAGATCGTCACCCGGGTCCGACCGTACGACGACAGCTGGTGGAACCGGCGGGCGGCGGGCCCGTCCGCGATGAGGCGCCGCGACAGCTGCCACGCGCGGGCCTCGAACGCCTGCCACTCGTCGTCCTGCTCGATCGCGTCGAGCGCGTCGGACGCGGCGCGCAGCTCGTCCGGGCCGGGCCCGCACGGGCGCAGCACGCCGATCCGGGTCGGGGCGACGTCGAGCAGCCCGGCCGCCTCGAGCGCGTCCTGCGCGTCGCGGACCGCCTCCGGGTCCGGGCGTCCGTCGTCGCCGCCGCGCAGCCGCCCCATGATGCGGGCGACGGTCGGGTCGTGCCGCGGGACCGTGGCGTGGTAGCTGCCGGTCCGCTCGTGCAGGATGACCCACAGGACCGCCGCGTTGAACGACCGACGCTCGTCGACCCCCGTCGCCGCGACCAGCGCGAGCGCGTCGGTGGCCGACACGAGCAACGGCCAGTGGCGGACCGGGGGTCCCGTGATCGGCCCGGCGGTCGCGTCCGCGAGCTCGGGGCGGTAGCGCAGCTCGTCGAGGGTGAGCCCGCCCCGCCAACTCCACTGGTCGCGCAGGATCCGTCGCATCGATGGTGCTCCACCGGTGGAGCGGGTGGCGAGCGCCCCCGCGCGTCACCGGTAGCGGTCCACCCTACGGGCTCGCCGCGACCACGGCCGGGCGGGAGTCGGCGACCTCGACCGGAGGGCGCCGCCCTCGACCGCGTGGCGGCGGCCGTGCCTGCGTATCCGCGCTCGATTGGCGTGCATCCACCACGGCGTCCCGCGCGTTGTCCCTCGTGCCGACCCGTTCGCCGGCGGCTCGCATGAGCGGCCCGCGACGGATGGCGAGCCAACAGGTCGCGGGACGACCCGCGACGCCACCGTAGACGGGACGAGGACCATGGGCACGGACGAGCAGCGCGCAACCTGGCGGGACCGGACGACGCGGCGCGGGCGACGGTCCCCGCGCACCCGATCGGTGGTGCTCGCGGCCGGCGTCCTGGCGATCGGCGTGTCGCCGTTCGCCGTCGCCGCCACCGGCGACGAGGTCCGCCAGGGGGTGCGCAACCGCACCGTCGCCGGCGAGACGTCGATCATCGCCGACGCCGACGCGGGGCCGGGCCGCACGGGCGGCTACGCCACCCGGCAGTCCAACCGCTCCACCACCGGCGGCGGCGCGATCTACGGCTGCCGGTCGGGAGCGCGGAAGGCCCCCGAGGACGAGCGCAACCCGTGCGTCCGCGCGAACAACCTGGCCGACGGCCTGGCGTTCGAGCTCCACGCGACCGCCGGCGACGTCGTCGGGCGGATCACCGCAGGCGCCGGTGGCGACGGCAAGCGCCCGTTCACGACCAACGCCACCGGGGTCGCCACCGGCCTCAACGCCGACCGCGTCGACGGGCTCGACGCCGAGGGCATCATCCGGGCGGCCGTCGACCGCGTCGCGTCCGGCGCCACCGACCTCGACGGGCTGCTCTCCGCGCTCGAGGCGCGGCTCGAGGACAAGGTCGACGCCGCCGTCGACGCCGCGCTGGCGCGCAACCGCACGCGCTGGGTGCTCATCGACGAGGACGGGCGGATCGAGGCGCAGTCCGGCGGGTTCACCGTGAAGTCCGGGTACGTCGGCAACCCCGCCGGCGCGTCCGAGAACGTCTACGTCGACGCCGGCGAGGACCTCACCGACCAGGGCATCACCGCCACCCTGGGCCTCCAGAACCAGACCGACGTCGACGGCGACGGCGTGATGAACGGCAAGGCCCCCGGGCCCGACGCGAACCCGGAGTTCAGCGGCGAGGTCACCGCCAGTCGCTGCGGGATCACCGGGATCGTCGCCTGTGCGCCGGCGGGGACGAACAACGCGAACCACTTCGTCGTGAGCCCCCGCAACAGCGACGGGTCGCCGACGACCGCCGGCGCCCGCAAGCGGTTCCAGGTGACGATCACGCCGTGACGTCGCCGCGGCGCGGCGCGCTCCGGGCGATCCCGGTGGCCGGGTGACGGGGTACCGTCCCCGGTCGTGACCTCCTCCGCCGAGCCGGACGCGCCGTTGCGCGTCGGCACCCACTCCGGGTCGTTCCACGCCGACGAGGTGTTCGCGCTGGCGGCGCTGCGCCTCGTCCACGGCCCGCTGGAGATCGTCCGCACCCGCGACCGCGACGTGCTCGACGGGTGCGCGCTCCGGGTCGACGTGGGGCGGCGCCACGATCCGGCGTCCGGGGACTTCGACCACCACCAGGGCGGGGTCGGCGAGCGTCCCAACGGCATCCGCTACGCGTCGTTCGGCCTGGTGTGGCGGGAGCACGGCGCCGCGATCTGCGGCGGTGACGCGATCGCCGCCGCCGTCGACGCCCACATCGTCTCCGCGATCGACGCCCCCGACAACGGCCAGGAGCTCTTCGACCTGCGGATCGACGACGTCGCGCCGTACACCGTGAGCGGCGCGATCGCGGCCCTCAATCCGGCGTGGGACGAGCCCGAGGAGGACGAGCGGCCGGCGTTCGACGCGGCCGTCGACCTGGCGTCGACCGTCCTGCGCCGCGAGATCGCACGGGCGCAGGCGCGCGAGCGCGCGACGGTCCTCGTGCGCGAGGCGCTCGACCGTCGCGACGACCCGCGGATCCTCGAGCTGGAGCAGGGCATGCCGTGGCGCGACGCGGTGCTGTCGGACGCGCCCGACGTGCTGTACGTGCTGGCGCCCCGGTCCTCGGGCGAGTGGACGCTGCAGTGCGCCCCGGCGGCCGCCCACGGGTTCGCCAACCGCCGGTCGCTGCCGGAGGCGTGGTCCGGCCTGGAGGGCGAGGACCTGCAGCGCGCCACCGGCGTGACCGACGCGGTCTTCTGCCACGTCGCCCGCTTCCTCGCGGTCGCCGGGTCGCGCGAGGGGGCGCTGGCGCTGGCGCGTCTGGCGCTGGTCGACGAGGCGTGACGGCCCGGTCGCCCGATCCCCGGCGAGGTACGGACGCACCGCCCGCATGATCCCGCCCGTCCGCCTCGCCACGCTCGACGACGCACCTGCCGTCGGCCGCGTGCTGGAGGCGTTCGACGCCGAGTACGGCCTGCCCGGCCCCTCGGCGGACCTGTTCGCCGAACGCGTGCGGGACCTCATGGCCATCGGAGACACGAAGGTCCTGCTGGCCGGGGACGCCCCCGACGGGCTGGCGGTCCTGCGGTTGCGTCCGTCGCTCTACTCGCGGGCCCCTGAGGCGTACCTCGCCGAGCTCTACGTCGTGCCGGAGCTGCGCGGACGCGGGCTCGGCGGCGCGCTGCTCGACGCGGCGATCGCGCTCGCCCGCCGCGAGGGCGCCGACCACATGGACCTGGGCACCAGCGAGGACGACGTCGCCGCACGGGCGCTCTACGCCAGCCGCGGGTTCATCAACCGCGAGGGCGGCCCCGACGGCCCGGTGATGTTCGTGTACGAGCGGGAGCTCTGACCACGGCACTCCGGTCTCGCGACGCCGCGGCGGCCCGTCGCCCACGCCGATCCCCGCGTCCGTCAGTCAGTCGGCGACGCGCCCCCGCTGGTACGCCGCCGCCCGGTTGTAGACCCCGTAGAGCAGGAACCGGTCGGCCACGGGGCCGGAGCAGACGCGACCCATGACCGCCAGGCCCTCGGCGTCGGTGAGCGTCGGTCCCGGGGTCTCGGGGTTGGGCTCGGTCGCCGCCGCCCGCAGGTAGTGGAGGATCCCCAGCCGTCGCTCCGGACCGGCCGCCTTCCACGTCGAGCAGTCGATCGCCTGCAGGGCCTGGGTGCCGCCGCGGGGCACGTCCCGGGCCACGTCGGGCAGGGTCCGACAGGACGCGGCCGGGTCGGTCGCGCGCCACAGCCGCACGCCGCCGCAGTCCGGGCGCCAGTCGCGCTCCGCCGCGTCCACCCGCGGGGACCCGTCGGCACGGGGGGTGGCCCGGACCCCGGCGCCGCGATCGGCCCGCCGGGCCGACCCCTGTCCGCCGGGCGGACGCGTCGGGGTGCTGAACCACGGGCAGCCCGGGTCGCCGGCCGGGGCGAACGCGCAGTAGAGCAACGTCGCCTCCTTGCCCGCGTTGCCGGTGCCGACGCTCGTGGCGCAGTCCTCGGGCAGGAACCCCGGCATCGACCCGCCCGGGATCGGCGTCGGCGCCGGATCGCTCGTGAACCGCCCGTTGTCGTACCAGCAGTTGCCCTGGTTCAGCGGGAACTGGTCCCACCAGAAGTCGGTGCCGTTGGGCCGTCGGGCGCCGTCGGGGGCGGTCCCCATGACGTTGTCATGGAACCGGTTGCCGTTGGACGTCGACGCGACGAGCCCGCTCGTCACGCAGGTCGGCTCGCCCGGCGGGCAGCTCACGAGGTCCGGCACCGCCAGCAGCCGCGCGCCGTCACGCCAGTTGTCGAAGATGTGGTTGCCGCTGACGACGTTGTCGTTGCCACCCGCGATCTGGATCCCCGACCCGACCGGCACGGGGATGATCGGCTTGACGTCGGACCCGGACGCGTACGGGTTGAAGTTGTTGTCGTAGATCCGGTTGCTCTGGAACCGCGAGCTGTCCTGCGGGTACCCGGGGTGGCCGCCGGCGAAGAACGAGTCGGTCGAGATCCCCAGCGCGTTGTCGTAGATCTCGTTGTGCGCCAGCCGGGTGGCGTTGCCCATCGTCCCGGAGTACCCGGCGGTGTTGTGGTGCAGGTCGCAGAGGCGCATCTCCTGGTTGACGCGCTGCCGGGGCTCGCGGGTCTGCGACCCGGTGTCGGGCGCGCCCCCGGGGTACACCGCGGAGTCGCCGCTGCCCATCCCCTCGCACTGCTCGGTCAGGCCGTGGTCGGACGCGAAGGTCAGCAGGCCGTACTCGCCGTTGTAGAAGTACTTCGTGCGCTCGTTGTAGTAGCCGTCGGTCTCGATGATGTAGATGCCGTGCTCGCGGGCGTGCCGGACGCTGAAGTTCCGCAGCACGGTGCCGTCGGCCCGGTCGATCCGCAGTCCCACGTCCTTGGCGTGACCGGCCGCGGACGGCCCGCCGAACCCGGCGTGCACGTCGCCGGCGTCGATGACGACGTCCTCCGCCTTGACCCCGGTCCCCTCGATCTGCATGCCGCAGCGGATGCACTCGCCGATGTTGGGGATGCCGTGCCGCTCGACCCCGGGCTTCGGGTCGTGCCCGTCGACCGCCGCCCGGCCCAGCACCGCGATGAGGTTCTGGTCGTTGGGGCACTGCGTCTGGTACCGGTACGACAGGCCGATCGGCCCGCCGCCACCGAAGTCCGTGTCCTGCAGCAGGTGCTTGCAGCGCTCGTCGAACGTCGGCTGCGCGCGCGACCTCGGCTCGGTGTACACGCCGGGCAGGATCACCACGCGGTCGTGGTTGCCCGACACGTTCACCGCCGCCTGGATCGAGCGGTTGCGACAGCGTCGGAAGAGCCTGCGGTTGATCGCCAGCAGGTCGTCCGCCTCGCGCTCCGACAGCGTCAGCAGCGGCTGGCTCGGGCGCAGGCGGTACCCGTCGGTCCGGGCCTCGTCGATCGAGCGCCGCAGCCGGGCGATCGAGTCGGGCTGGCAGACGACGTGGGTCGCCCCCGCCCGCGTGCGGTCCAACGCGGTGCCGAGCGGACGGGCCTTGGGCACCTTGCCACCGACCGCGTCCGCGACGACGTCGGTGCGGTCCGGCGCGGCGTCGGCGGCCGGGGTGGGCCAGTACGCGGGACGCTCGACGTGCGCGACCGCCACGCCCGCGGGCGACGCGCCGAGCGTGGCCCCCAGCGCGACCGCGATCGTCGCGATCCGCCGTCGGCGTGCTCGCCGGTCCGGTCGGGTGCCTCCCCACGGTGGCCTGCGCATCCCGCTCCTCCCCTCGGCCACCGCCCCCGGCGACCTCTCCGGGGTCGACCGTACGCCTCGGGACACCTGACCGCAAGTCGTCCGATCGTCACGGCGTGGCGACGGGTCGGGGCCGGGTGGCCCCGCGGACGCTCACCGCCCGGCGAGCGTCGCCTGCAGCCGGACCGTCAACGCGTCGAGCTGCAGATCCTCGGTGGCGTTGACCGCGAACGACCGACGCACGCCGTCGACGAGGTCGACGCAGCGCAACGCCCGGTGCGGATCGGTGCGGCCGGCGTCCTCGCGCAGCGCGTCGAGCCGGTCGGCGTGGTGGACGGCGTCGGTCGCGCCGAGCGCCACCGCGGCGACGTCGCGGAACCACAGGCCGCACAGCCGCAGGCCGACGTCGAGGGCGACGGTGCGCTCGCGGCGCAGCACGCGCTTGGCGTCCTCCTTCGCGTCGCGCTCCAGCCGCTTGCGATCCCGCTCCTCCAGCTGCTCGGCGGTCTCGGCCACCTCGCGCTCGTACGCGGCGGCGGCCGCCTTGCCCCGGGCGGCGGCCGCGTCGGCCATCACCCGCCACGGGGGTGCCCCGCCGGCGCCCGCCAGCGCGTGACGCGCCAGCGACTCCGCCGCCGTCCGCAGCAGCGCGCCGTCCCCGTCCGCCAGCGACCGGGCGAGCGTCGCGTCGCCGAGCGCCAGCCGGGCGCACGCCGTCGCGACGTCCCGGCCCACCCCGCTGCGGGCGACGATCGCGTCGGCGAGCTCGGCCTCCGGCGGCGGGTCGAACCGCACCGCCTGGCAGCGCGAGCGGATCGTGTCGAGGAGCTCGCCGGGGCGGTCGGTGAGGAGGATGAGCACGACGTAGGCCGGCGGCTCCTCCAGGGTCTTCAGCAGCCGGTTGGCGGCCGTGTCGTTCATCGTGTGCGCCCGCTCCAGGACGAACACGCGCCGGGTCGACTCGAACGGCCGACGCACCACCGCCCGCACGACCGCCTCGTCGACGTCCTCGCGTCGCATGAGCCCACCCGCGGGCCGCACCCACGTCAGGTCGGGGTGCGCGCCCCGCTCGATCCGACCCGCGACCGCCGCGACGGCCGACGGGTCCGCGGGCCGGCCGACGCCGGGTCCGGCCGCCGGCTCGGCGAGCAGCCGGGCCGCCAGCGCCCGCGCGACCGTCCGCTTGCCGCTGCCGGGCGGGCCCTGGAAGAGGTAGGCGTGCGACGGCGACGCGGGCGCATCGGCGTCCCCCACCGCCCGGGCGAGCACGGCGCGCGCGTGGGCCTGTCGCTCGGTGCCGGGAAGGACGATCACGCGCCGATCCTACGACGGCGACGACGACCAGGACCGGCCGTGCCGGTCACGGCGGGTACCGTGGGGAGCCATGGCCGGCCCGCGCGGACGACTCATCAGCATCGAGGGCCTCGACGGCGCGGGCAAGACGACGCTGGCCGAGGGCCTCGCCGCGTCGCTCACCGACCTGGGCCTGCGCGTGGAGCGCCTGCGCGAGCCGGGCGGGGTCCTCATCAGCGAGCGGATCCGCGACCTCGTGTCCGACCCGGACCTCGAGATGGCGCCGCTCACCGAGGCGATGCTCTTCGCCGCCGCCCGGGCGCAGCTCTGCGTGGAGCGGATCCGGCCGCTGCTCGACGAGGGCGCGTGGGTGCTGCTCGACCGGTTCGTCGACAGCTCGCTCGCCTACCAGGGCGGTGGCCGCGACCTGGGCGTGGAGACCGTCGCCCGCCTCAACGAGATCGCCGTCGACGGGTGCCGTCCCGACCGCACGCTCCTCCTGCGGCTCGACCTCGCGACCGGACGCGAGCGCCTCGACCGGCGCGGGACCGCGACCGACCGGTTCGAGCGCGAGCACGACGCGTTCTTCGACAAGGTCGGCGGGGCGTACGACGCGCTGGCGACCGCCGACGCCGTCCGGTTCCGCGTGCTCGACGCCCACCTGCCCGTCGACCAGGTGCGCGCCGAGGCGCTCAACGCGCTGCGCGACCTCCTGCCCACGACCGCCGGCGCCTGACCCGACGCCCCTCCACGCCCGTGCCCGGGGCCCATAGACTCGCGCGCGTGCCGGCGGAGCCATACGGGTGAGCGACCCCGCGACCACGCCGCGGTTCACCTGCGACCGGTTCGAGGCCGTCCCGGCCGGTGCGGGCACGGTGCTGCTGCGGATCGAGGGCCGCTGGACCGCGCCGCGCCGCGGCCGGCTCGCGGTGCCCGGCCTGCTCGTCGACGACGGGCGCCGCACCCACCGGCTGTCGCCGCTGCCGTCCCCCGGCGACAGCGCACCGCTGGCGGCGCGCGACCTCGACGCGTCGCCGACCTGGCGGGTGGCGTTCCCCGCCGATCCGGCCCTGCTCGACGCGGAGGGCGTCGCGTTCGCCCTCGACCTCGGCGGCGACCTGCTCGTCGACCTGCCGCGTCCCCGCCGTCGCGATCCGGGCCGTCGCCCGCCGGCGCGCGAGCCCGCCGCGCCCTCCGACGCGGGGACCGACGCGCCGCCCCGCGACGACGCGCCCGGCGACCGTGACCCGGCCGACCGCCCCGACGCCGACGCCCCACCGGCCGGCCGGCTCGCCGGTGCGGTGTCGCGCACGATCGCCGCCCCCGCCGCGGGACGCTCGCTGCCGTCGCCGCGCGACCTCGAGGCCGAGCGCACCCGACGGCTGGCCGCCCAGCGCGAGGCGGAGCAGCAACGACAGGCACGGCTCGGCGCCGAGCAACGGGTCGACGACGAGCGGCGGGCGCGGCGCGACGCGGAGCGTGACGCCGCCGCCGTCCGGGAGCGGCTCGAGGCGGCGGAGCGCGACGCGGCCGAGCGGATCGCCGCGGCCGAGCGCGCGGCCCGCGAGGCCCGCGCCGCCGCCGAGCTCGACGCCCGCACCACGATCGCGGAGGCCGAGCGCGACGCCCGCGCCGCGCGCGACGAGGCGGCCCGCGTCCGTGACGAGCTGCTGCCGCGGATCGACGCGCTGCGCGCCCGGGTGGAGGAGGCCGACCGGGAGCGCGACGCCGGCCGCGAGGAGCGCGACGCGCTGGCCGCCGAGCTGCGCGCGCTCGGCGAGCGACTCGACGCCAGCGAGCGGACGCGGGCCGAGGTGGAGCGGGAGCGGGCGCGGCTCGACGCCGAGCGCGTGGAGGTCGAGGCCCGCCTCGACGCGGAGCGCCTGGAGGCCGATCGCGCGCTCGCCGCCGAGCGCGACGCGGCCGCCGCGCTGCTCGCCCGGGAGCGCGACAACGCGAAGGCCGCGCTCGACGCCGAGCGGCAGGCGGCGGAGGCCCGGCTCGCCGAGCTTCGCGAGCGCCTCGACGCGCTCGAGGAGGCGTCGGCCGGCACGGGGTCGGCGATGTCGGCGCTGCAGCGCGAGCTCGAGGACCGCGAGCGCGCCGCCGCCGATGCCGACGAGGAGCGCGAGCGGCTGCGGGAGCGGGCGGAGCAGGCGGCCGGCGACGCGGTTCGACAGGGCGAGCGCGCGGCCGCGGTCGAGCGCGAGCGGGACGCGCTGCGGGTCGAGCTCGAGGCCGCCCGGGAGGCCGCGCTCGCCGGCCGGGACGAGGCGGAGCGGGAGCGCGACGCGGTCCGGGTCCGCCTCGAGGAGGAGCTTGCGGGCATCCGCGACGAGCTCGAGCGGGAGCGGGCCGCCACCGCCGGGCGGATCGACGAGCTCGAGGCCCGCCACGACGCCGATCTCGACGCCCTGCGCGCCGCGGCCGCCGACGCGCAGGTCGAGGCGATCGAGGAGGTCGAGGCGCGCCACGCCGCCGAGCTCGCCGCCGAGAGGTCCCGCGCCGCCGAGGCCGCCGAGCGGGTCGACGTGGAGCGGGACCGCTCGGCGGCCGCGGAGCGCGCGGCGCAGGACGCGCTCGATCGGGCCGCGGCGGCCGACGCCCGGATCGCCGCGCTCACCGACGAGCTGCAGGCGGCGGGCTCCGCGTCCGGCCGCCACGACGAGGAGCTCGAGCGGCTGCGGGGCGCGCTCGACGCGGCCCGGGGCGAAGCCGACGCAGCCCGGGGCGACGCCGCCGCCGCGCGACGCGAGGCCGACGACGCCCGGCTGGAGCTCGAGGACGAGCGCGAGCGGGCCGCCGCCGTCGAGCGGACCGGCCGGTCCGCGCTCGAGCAGGCGGCCGACCTGGAGCGGCGCCTCGCCGAGCTGCACGAGCGGGTGGAGGCCGCCGAGGCCGCCGCCCGGGCCGCGGACGCCGCCCGCCGGGCCGCGGAGGCCGATGTCGCGCGGGCCCGCGCGGACGCCGATGCGCGCGCCGAGCAGGCCGAGTCCGAGGCCCGTGACGCCCACGACCGGATCCGTGAGGAGGCGGTCGCCGAGACGGCCCGCGTCCGGGACGCCGCGCTCGATGCGCTCCGGACCGAGCTCGCCGAGGCGCACGCGCGAGACCTCGCGGCCGCCGTCGACGCGGCGGCCGAGGACGCGCGCCGGCATGCGACGGCCGAGGCCACCGCGGCGGCCGATCGCGAGCGGGCCGCCGCGCTCGACGCCGCGCGCGAGGAGCGCGACCGGGCGATCGCCGCCGTCACCGCAGCCGCCGAGGAGCGGATCGCCGCGGCACGGGCGGACGCGGACGCCGCGATCGCCGCGGCCCGCGAGGAGCGCGACGACGTCGACCGTCGGCTCGAGGACGAGCGGGAGCGCCTGGCGTCCGCCGAGCGGACCGGGCAGGGCGCCCTGGACCGGGCGCTCGACGCAGAGCGACGGGCCGACGAGCTGGGGGCGAGGATCGCCGCGGTCGAGGCCGACCGGGATCGGCTCGACGCCGAGCTCCGCGCCGCGCGCGACGAGGCCGGGTCCCGCGTCGCCGAGGCCACCGCGCGGTCCGACGCCCACGAGCGCACCGCCGAGGAGCTCCGTGCCGCGCTCGACGCCGCGCGCGAGGACGCCGAGGGGCGGATCGCCGCGATCCGCGACGAGCTGGCCGCCGTCCGCGACGCGACCGCACGGGATCTCGACCGGGCCCGCGGGGAGGCCGACGCGGCGCGGGCCGACGCCGAGCGTCGGATGGCGGACGCGGAGGCCGCGCGCGACGGCGCCGCACGGCGTGCCGAGGAGGCCGAGGCGACGCGCGACGAGATCGCGCGGCGTGCCGAGGAGGCCGAGGCGGCACGCGACGAGGCCGCGCGGCGGGCCGAGGAGGCCGAGCAGGCGCGCGACGAGATCGCGCGGCGGGCCGAGGAGGCCGAGGCGGCACGCGACGAGTCCGCGCGGCGCGCCGAGGAGGCCGAGCAGGCGCGCGACGAGATCGTCCGCCGTGCGGAGGAGGAGACCGCGGCGCGCGAGGACGCCGAGCGGGCGTACGCGGATGCGGTGCGGTCCGCGGACGAGGCCCGAGAGCGGGCCGATGACGCGGACGAGCGCCGGGCGGCGGCGGAGCGCACCGCGCAGGCCGCGCTCGACCGCGCGAGCGAGCAGGAGTTGGCGGCCGCCACCGCACGCGACGCGCTCGACGAGGCGCGCCGGGACGCCGAGGCCCGGGCGGCCGACGCCGCCGACGAGCTCTCGGCCCTCCGTGACGCCGCCGACGCCGCGCGACGCGAGGCCGACGAGGACGCCGCCCGTCGGATCGCGGAGCTCCAGGCCGCCCACGCCGACGAGATCGCCACGGCCCGCGCCGCGGCCGACGCGGCCGTCCGGACCGTCGAGGACGAGGCCCGGGCGGAGCTCGAGGCCGAGCGCGAGCGGGCGCGGGCCACCGTCGCGCGCGCCGTCGAGGAGCACGCCGACGCGGCGGCGCGCGCCGCCGCGGAGCACGAGGCGGCCCTGGCGCGCCTCGTCGAGGAGCGCGACGCGGCGCTCGAAGCCGCCCGGGCGGACGCCGACGCCCGCGTCGTGGCGGCCCACGAGGGGGCCGCCGAAGCCGTCGCGGCCGCACGCGCCGATGCCGCTGCGGCCGTGCGCGAGGAGCTCGCGGTCACCCACGCCCGCGATCTGCAGGCGCTGCGCGAGGAGCTCGGGCGCGCCCACGCGGCCGAGAGCGCCGCCGCGCTCGAGCACGACCGCCGGGCGCACGAGGAGGCGTTGCTCGCCGTCCGTGCCGAGCTCGACGAGCTGCGGTCCCGGGCCGCGCGCGACGTCGCCGCGGCCGAGGAGGAGCGCGACCGCGCGCGGGCCGGGCTCGAGGCCGCGGCGACGCGCTCCGCGCAGGACGCGGAGCGCGTCCGCGCCGAGGCCGACGCGCGCGTCGAGGCCGTGCGGTCGCAGGCCGCGGCGGACCTCCGGGCGGCGCAGGACGAGGCCGCGCGCGAGCTGGAGGCCGTCCGGGACGCCGCGACCACCGAGCTGGCGGCCGCCCGGGACGCGGCCGCAGCCGAGCTGGAGGCCGCCCGCGGGGCCGCCGCCGCCGAGCTGGCCGCCGCCACCGACGACGCGGACCGCGAGCTCGCCACCGCCCGCGAGGTCGCCGCGCGCGAGGTCGAGGCCGTCCGCGTCGCGGCGCAGCAGGAGCTCGAGGCCGCGCTCGCGCAGGCCGAGCAGGACCTGGCGACCGCACGCGACGAGCGCGACCGGGCGCTGGCCGACGCGGCCGAGCGGTCGCGGCGGGAGCTCGACGCCGCGCGGGAGGTCGCCGCCACCGCCGAGGCCGAGGTCGCCGACGTCCGGGCCGACGCGTCCGAGCAGGCCGACCGGGCCGCCGTCCGGATCGCCGAGCTCACCGACGAGCTGCACGACGCGACCGTCCGCGCCGACGAGCAGGCCGACGCCACGCGCCGGGAGGCCGAGCGGGCGGCGGCCGCGGAGCGGATCGTCGACACGTTGCGGGCGGACCTCGACGGGCTCCGTGATCGGGTCGCCGCCGAGGCCGACCGCGCGGCCCGCGCCGAGGCCGAGGGCGCCGCCGCCCGGGAGCGCGTCGACGCGGCCGAGGCCCGGACCACCGCCGCCCTCGAGCAGGCCGACGCCGAGGCCGACCGCGCCGACGCCGCCGAGCGGACCGGCCAGGCCGCCCTCGACCGCTCCACCGCGCTCGAGCGCGACCTCGACGAGCTCCGCACCCGACTCGCCGACGCCGAGCGCCACGCCGACGAGCTCCGCACCGAGCACGAGCACGCCACCGCCACGGCCGACGAAGCGCACGAAGCCGCGATCGCCGCGCTCCGGACCGAGCACGACGCCGCGCTCGCCGAGCTCCGGGCCGAGCACCAGGCGACCCTCGACGCCGCGCTCACCGGCCTCGAGGCGGAGCACCAGGCGTCCCAGGACGCCGCGCTCGCCGAGCTCCGGACCGCGCACGAGCACGAGCTCGACGCCGCCACGCAGGCCCGAGACGCCGCGATCACCGACCTCCGCGCCGAGCACGACGCCGCCCTCGCGACCATCCGCGCCGAGCACGAAGCACGGATCGTCGAGCTCGATCGCACGCACGACGAGGCCCTCGCGGCCGCACGCGAGGCCGCGACGACCGCCGCCGCCGAGGCCGAGCGCGCGCGCACCGACGCCACCGAGCACGCCGACCGCGCCGCCGCGCGGATCGCCGAGCTCACCGACGAGCTGCGCGACGCGACCACGCGCGCCGACGAGCAGGCCGACGCCGCACGCGACGAGGCCGACCGGGCCGACGCCGCCGAGCGGACCGGCCAGGCCGCGCTCGACCGTGCCGCCGCGCTGGAGCGCGACCTCGACGACCTCCGCACGCGACTGGCCGACGCCGAGCGCGTCGCCGACGAGCTCCGCACCGACCGCGATGCGACCGTCGCCCGGCTCGCCGTCGAGCACGAGGACGCGCTCGCAGGCCTCCGGGCCGAGCACGCCGAGGCGCTGCGGGCGGCCGAGCACGCGTTGCAGGCGGCGCGCGACGAGGTCGAGTCCACGCAGGAGCGCCATCGGGTCGAGCTCGAGGAGGTCCGACGGGACGCGGAGCGTGCGCTGGAGGACGCTCGCCGGCAGGCCGACGAGGTCGCGGAGCAGCGCATCGGCGGGGTGGTGGCGGAGCACGCGGAGCGCCTCGCCGACCTCGAGCGCGAACGCGACGACGCGGTCGCCGGGGTCGAGGCGGCCGAGCGCACCGCCGGCGATCTCCGGGATGCCGTCGACCGGCTCCGCGCGCAGGCCGACGTCGACGCCCGGCGCGTCGACGCGGCCGAGGCCCGGGCCACCGCCGCCCATGAGCAGGCCGAAGCCGAGGCCGAACGGGCCGACGCCGCCGAGCGGACCGGCCAGGCCGCCCTCGACCGCTCCACCGCCCTGGAGCGCGACGTCGCCGACGCCCGGCGCGACGCCGACGACCTCCGCACCCGACTCGGAGACTCCCAGCGCGACCTCGACGAGCTCCGCACCCGACTCGCCGACGCCGAGCGCCACGCCGACGACCTCCGCACCGAGCACGCGCACGCCACCACCACCGCGACCGAGGCCCACGCGGCCGCGATCGCCGCGCTCCAGGCCGAGCACGACGACGCGATCACCGCGCTCCGGACCGAGCACGACGCCGCGCTCGCCGAGCTCCGGGCCGAGCACCAGGCGACCCTCGACGCCGCGCTCACCGGCCTCGAGGCGGAGCACCACGCGTCGCAGGACGCCGCGCTCGCCGAGCTCCGGGCTGAGCACGAGGCGACCCTCGCCGAGCTCCGGACCGCGCACGAGCACGAGCTCGACACCGCGCGAGAGGCCCTGGCGGCACGCGCGGAGGCCCTCGCGACCGCCCAGCGCGACCTCGCCGTCGCCCGCGACGAAGCCACCGCCCGGAGCGCCGCCCACGACGCCGCGCTGGCCGCCCTCGGCGACGAGCTCGACGCCGCGCGCGCCGCCCACGACGAGGCCGCCGCCCGTCACCGTGACGAGCTCGACGCCGTCCGCGCCAGGGCCGAGCAGGACCTGGCGGCCGCACGCGCGGTCGCAGCCACCGCCGAGGGCGAGGTCGCCGACGTCCGGGCCGACGCGTCCGAGCAGGCCGACCGGGCCGCCGCGCGGATCGCCGAGCTCACCGACGAGCTGCACGACGCGACCACCCGCGCCGACGAGCACCACGACGCCGCCCGCCACGCAGCCGAGCGCGCCGACGCCGCGGAGGCCCGGGCCGCCGACGCCCGGGAGCGCGCCGACGCCGAAGCCGAGCGGGCGAACGCCGCGGAGCGGGTCGCCGACGCGCTGCGGACCGACCTCGACGGCCTCCGCGAGCAGGCCGAAGCCGAGGCCGAGCGGGCCGACGCCGCCGAGCGGACCGGCCAGGCCGCGCTCGACCGCGCGACCGCCCTCGAGCGCGACGTCGCCGACGCCCGGCGCGACGCCGACGACCTCCGCACCCGACTCGCCGACGCCCAACGCGACCTCGACGAGCTCCGCACCGAGCACGAGCACGCCACCGCCACGGCCGACGAAGCGCACGAAGCCGCGATCGCCGACCTCCGGGCGGAGCACCAGGCGTCCCTCGACGCCGCGCTCACCGGCCTCGAGGCGGAGCACCAGGCGTCCCAGGACGCCGCGATCGCCGACCTCCGCGCCGAGCACGAGGCGACCCTCGACGGGCTCCGGACCGCGCACCAGCACGAGCTCGACGCCGCCACGCAGGACCGCGACGCCGCGATCACCGACCTCCGCGCCGAGCACGACGCCGCCCTCGCGACCATCCGCGCCGAGCACGACGCACGGATCGTCGACCTCGATCGCACGCACGACGAAGCCCTCGCGGCCGCACGCGAGGCCGCGACGACCGCCGCCGCCGAGGCCGAGCGCGCCCGCGCCGACGCCACCGAGCACGCCGACCGCGCCGGCGAGGCCGAAGCCCGGGCGACCGCAGCCCACGAGCGCGCGGACGCCGCCGAGGCCCGGGCCACGGACGCGAGGGAGCGCGCCGACGCGGAGGCCGAGCGTGCGGATGCCGCCGAGCGGACCGGCCAGGCCGCCCTCGACCGCGCCACCGCCCTCGAGCGCGACCTCGCCGACGCCCGGCGCGCCGCCGACGACCTCCGCACCGAGCACGAGCACGCCACCACCACCGCCACCCAGGCCCACGAAGCCGCGATCGCCGCGCTCCGGACCGAGCACGAGGAGGCGCTCGACCGGCTCCGGGCCGCGCACGAGGCGTCCCATGACACCGCCCTGGCCGAGCTCCGCGCCGAGCACGAGGAGGCGCTCGACCGACTCCGGGCCGCGCACGCGCACGAGCTCGACGCCGCCACGCAGGCCCGCGACTCCGCGATCGCAGACCTCCGCGCGGAGCACGACGCCGCCGTCGCCACCACCCGCGCCGAGCACGACGCCGCGCTCCGCGCCGCCGCCACCACCGAGGCCGCGCTCCGTGACGAGCTCGACGCCGCACGGGACGTGGCCGCCCGCGAGGTCGAGGCCGCCCGCGCCGCGGCCCGGCAGGAGCTCGAGTCCGCGGTCGCGAAGGTCGAGCACGACCTGGCCACCGCGCGCGACGAGCGCGACGCGGCGCGGGCCGACGCGTCCGAGCAGGCCGACCGGGCCGCCGCGCGGATCGCCGAGCTCACCGACGAGCTACACGACGCGACCACCCGCGCCGACGCCGCCGAGGCCCGGGCCACCGACGCCCGGGAGCGCGCCGACGCCGAAGCCGAGCGGGCGGAAGCGGCCGAGCGGACCGGCCAGGCCGCGCTCGACCGCGCCACCGCCCTCGAGCGCGACCTCGACGAGCTCCGCACCCGACTCTCCGACGCCGAGCGCCACGCCGACGAGCTCCGCACCGAGCACGAGGCGACGCTCGACCGGCTCGGGACCGCGCACGCCGCGGCGCTGCAGGCCCTCGAGTCCGAGCACGCCGAGGCGGTCGCCCGGCACCACGACGAGCTCGCCGCCGCGCACGCCGAGCACGAGCAGGCCATCGCCGAGGGGACCCGCGCGCTCGAGGCGACCCAGGCCGAGCGGATCGCCGAGCTCGAGCGCGAGCACGCCGCCGCGCTCACCGACGCCACCGCCGCGCGAGCCGAGGCCGAGCGGGCCGTCGTCGACCTCGAGGCCGCGCTCGCCGACCTCCGCACCGACACGACCAGGACCGTCGACGCGCTCCGCGACGAGCTGACCGCCTCCCGCGCCGACGCGGAGTCCCGGATCGCCGACGTCACGGAGCAGCGCGACGCGGAGCGGGACCGCGCCGACGGGGCCGAGCGGACCGGCCAGGCGGCCCTCGACCGCGCCGAGGGCCTGCAGCGCGACCTCGACGAGGTCCACGCGCGGCTGGCCGGCGTGGAGGCCGACCTCGCCGACCGCGACGCCACGCTCGCCCGGCTCCGCGACGAGGCCACCGCGGCCGCGGCCACCGCCGCCCAGGAGGTCGCGACCGTCCGCGAGGCGCTGGACGCGCGCGAGGCGGCGCTCGACGCCGCGACCGCGGAGCGCGACGCCCTGCGCGACCGCGTGACCGCCGGAACCGCGGAGGTCGACCGACTGCGCGACCTCCTCGCGACGCACGAGGACGCGCTCGCCGCCGCCCGCGACGACGTCGCCGCCACCGCCGAGCGGGCCGACGCCGAGGCCGAGCGGGCGAACGCCGCCGAGCGCACCGGTCACGGCGCGCTCGGTCGGATCGCCGAGCTCGAGTCGCGACTCGAGGCCGCCGAGGAGGCCGCCCGCGACGCCGGGCAGCGCCTCGAGACGGGGCTCCGGGACGCCGAGCTCCAGCGGACGGAGCTGCAGGCCCGGGCGGACGAGTCGACCGCCGAGCTGCGTCGGCGACTCGACGCCCAGGAGTCGGTCGAGCAGGAGCTCCTCGACGAGCTGCGTCGGGTCCGACGGGAGCTCGACGACCGGTCGTCCGACGCCGACGCGCACGCGGACGTGATCTCCGGGCTGCGGGACGAGCTCGCCACGGCCCGCACGCAGGCCGACGAGGTCGCGGACGAGCTCCGGACCGCGGCACGGCGCGCCAACGACGAGCGTCACGCGATGGCCGGCCGACTCGCCGCGACGCAGGCGACGCTCGCCCGGTTGCGTGAGCAGGTCCGCGTCGCGGACGACGTGTCCCCCGAGGACATCGCCCACGCGTTGTCGGACCGGCTGACCGAGGCCGAGGACCGTGCCGACGCCGCGGTCGCCCGCGCCGGGGAGGCGGACGCCCGGGTCGCCGAGGCCGAGCGGCGCGCGGACGAGATCGAGCAGACCCGGATCGAGGCGCTGCGCCGGGTCGAGGGGATCGAGCGGGAGCGGAAGCGGGCCGAGGAGGACGCCAACCAGCTCCGCCGGCGCCTCGAGGGCGAGCGCGAGGAGGCCCGTCGTCAGGCCGTCGAGGCGGAGCGACGCCTCGAAGAGCTCCGCGACACGACCGAGCAGCGGATCCACGCGCTGCGCACCCGCCTGGACCCGGAGCGACAGCGCCTGGAGGAGGCCGCCCGGTCCGGCGAGGCGCGGTTGCAGGAGGCCCGCCTCGACCACCAGCGCGCCGCCCAGGCGCTGCGCGACGAGCACGAGGCCGAGATGCTGGCGCTCCGCCGCGAGCTCGCGGCGGTCCGTGACGCGACCGACGCCCGGATCGACGAGGCGCTGGCCGCCCGCGACGCCGAGCACGAGCGGCGGCGCGAGGAGGAGGCCGAGGCGCACGCGACCGCGCTCGAGCGCCGCACCGCCGAGCTCGAGGGGCGGCTCCACGCGCTGGCGCTCGACCAGGCGCTGCAGGTCCGCACGCTGCAGGAGGGGCAGGACGCCCAGATCGCCGAGATCACCGCGGCCCACGGCCTCGAGATCGAGCGGCTGCGTGACGAGCACCGTGCCGCCGTCGAGCGGCTCAGCGAGGAGCGGGACCGCGAGACGCTGCAGGCGACCGGCGACCGGCAGGAGGAGCTCATCGCGCTCCACGATCGCGTCGCGGCGCTCGAGGCGGAGCGCGACGCCGCGCTGGAGCGCCTGGAGGACACGCACCGGCACGCCGAGCGGATCGAGACCGCCGCCGCCGAGGAGCTGGAGCGGCGCGAGCGCGAGATCCGTGCGGCCGCGCAGGCGGAGCGCGACGAGCTGGCGCTCGCCCACGAGCGCGAGCGCGCCGCCGACGAGGTCGCCCGCGAGCAGCGGGACGAGGAGCGCGAGCGGGAGCGCCGCGAGCGCGAGGAGGACCTGGCGGCCGAGCAGGACCGGCGGCTGGAGGAGCGCGAGCAGCGCCACGCCGACGAGCTGGCCGCGCTCCGCGTCGAGCTCGAGGCGCAGGTGGTGCGCGCGACCGAGGAGGCCGACGGCGCACGGTCGGTGTCCGACGAGCTGGAGCGGCGCCTGGCGGTCGCCGAGGAGGGCCTGCGCGACACGAAGCGCCGCCTCGACCGCGAGGCCGCGGAGCGTCGGGAGCGGGAGCGCGAGCTGGAGCGGTTGCGGTCGGCGTCCGGCGACGTCAGCCGGCAGGGTCGCGAGCGGCTCGCGCAGCTCGAGCAGGACGTCCGCCGGGCCCGGGAGCGGGTCGCCGCGGCCGAGCGGTCCGAGCGCGAGGCGCGCGCGGCGCTGCGCACGCGCGAGGCCAGCGCGCGGGCGGGCCAGGATCCGCGGCGGGCGCTCGCCGACCAGGCGGAGCGACGGCGGCTGGAGCAGCGCGTCGGCGACCTGGAGCGTCGGCTGGCGGCGGCGCTCGAGGCGGGCCGCGAGACCGAGGCGGCCCGGCGCGAGGCGGAGCGACGCCACGGCGCCGCGGCCGAGCGGCTGCAGGCCGACGCCGAGAGCGGGGAGCGGCTGCGCGCCGACCTCGACGAGGCCCGTGCCCGGGTGGACGAGCTGACGGACGCGCTGGCCGACGCCGAGGACCGGATCGTCGCGACCGAGGAGCTGCGCGACCGGGCGGTCGCCGAGCTCTCCCGCGCCCGCGAGGCCCACGACGCGGCGCTCGCACGGGCCGCCGACGCCGACGCCGACGGCGAGCAGGACCGCGACGACGCCCCGACGTTCGACGCCGACGCGCAGGACGACCCCGATGCCGTGGACGCCCGGGACGCGGGGCCCGGCGAGTCGGATGACCGCGACGCGGAGTCCGGGCCGGACGACGCGGAGCCGACGGACGCCGGCGCGGGCGACGAGGACTGACCGACCGCGAGCGGTCGGTCGGCGGCCATCCCTCGGGTGGCCGTCCGGTACGCGGTCGTCCGGCCGCACCGGCGCCGGCGCCCGCCGAGCGCCCCGGGCTCGCCCCGGCCCGTCCGCCTACGGCGTCCCGAACGGCGTGCCGGTCGCGGTCGGCGACGCCTCCGGCGGGGCCTGCTGGCCCGCCGCGTCGGCCAGGACCGTCAGGGCCTGGACCCCGTACGGGTCGAGCTCGGCGGCGCGCCGGGCCGCCGCGCGCATGCCGTCGCGGTCGGCGAGCGCGCCGGCCACCTGGGCCAGCGCGATCCACGCCTGCGGGTTGCGCGACTGCCGCTCGGTGCCGCGGATCGCGAGCCTCCGCGCCTCGAGCAGGTTGTCGCGTCGCAGGTTGATCTGCTGACCGACGGCGAGCGGCAGCAGCCCGAGCGGATCCAGGTCGGCGGCCAGCGCGACGTCGCGGGTCGCGTCCTGCAGGCGCTCGGGGGTCGGGTCCTGCGACAGCGCCCGGTTGGCGCGCTGCGCCAGCTGCTCGCCGACGAGCGGCACGACGGTGACCACCGCCAGCAGCAGGGCGCCGGTGACGGTCGCGACGAGGAGTCCGCCGCGGGCGACGTGCGCCGGCCGGGTCGGGTCGGCCTGACCGCGCTCGACGAGGTCCTCGACCGACGCCGGCACCACCGCGCCGTCCGGGCGTCGCGCGGCGCGCCAGGTGCCGGGCGCGGACGCCGCCACCCCCAGCGCGATGAGCGCGGGGATCGTCACGCCCGCGAGGTCGAAGTGCCAGTCGACCGCGGACTGGGCGATCCACGCGACGCCGACCCCGATGAGGATCGCCTGCGGCACGATCTCGCGCCGCGCCCCCGTCCGGCGGAGCTCACGCAACCGCCGCACGCCGCCGAGCACCAGCATCCACAGCGCCGCGGCGAGCAGCCCGAACCCGACGATGCCGGTCTCGGCCAGCGCCTGCAGCGGCAGGCTGTGCGGCTGCGTGACGTCGGTGTAGTCGGTGCGGTACCGCTTGCGGATCGTGCCGAAGCTCGCCGCGCCCCACCCCTGCAGCGGCCGGTCGGCGTAGGCGGAGAACGCCTCCGACCACCACTCGGTGCGGTTGGACGACGACGCCGACAGCAACCGGTCGAACCCGGCGACCGGGGCGACCTCGTCGACCGAGGCGACCTCGTCGGTGATCTTGCGCAACGCATCGCCGGGGCCGCCCTGCTGCGCGGTGTAGACGCCGCCGGCGCCGACCAGCGCGACGAGGCCGACGACGAGCCCGGTGCGCGCGATCCGGACCGTGCGGGCCGCCGGCCACGGACGCTCGAGCCGGCGCAGCACGAGCAGCGCGACGGCCCCCAGCGCCATCCCCCCGCCACCGGCGAGGGCGAGCACCGCCGTGCCCTGCTCGGCGACGACGACGTCGCCCTCGACCCGTCCCGCCGCGGCGACCGCCAGCGGCGCGCCGGCGACGAACGACCATCCGGCGAGCAGCGGCGTGCGCAGCCGCCCGGTCCCCGCGCACCAGACGGTGACGAGCAGCGCGATCGCCAGCGCGACGAGCGCCCCGCGGGACTGGCTGAGGATCGTCACGGCGGCCAGCGGCGGAGCGAGCGCGGCCGGGGCGAGCCGCCAGGCGACGTGGCGGCGCGCGTCGGCGGCGAGCGCCGCGCAGACGAGCACCCCGGTCGACGCCACGAGCCCCAGGGCGTTCCAATAGTCGAGCGGGCCGCGCAGGCGGATCGCGTTCTTCAGGCCACCGATCGTCACCGCGCTGTCGGGCTGCGCGCGCTGGACGAGCGCGGCGCCCGCGACGACGACCGCCCCGAGCAGGAGCACCCCGACGGCCACCCACCGGGCCCGCGGGGTGGCGCGCGCGGCCGCGGCGGCGACGAGCACCAGGAGCGCGTACCCGCCGACGAGCGCGCCCCACGTCAGCGACAGGTCGGGTCGGACGCTCCACGCGGTCGACAGCAGCGCCCAGATCGCGAACGTCGCGAGCAGCCCGACGCCCCACGCCGCCTCGTGGCGGGGCAGCAGCCGTCGGGCGCCGCCGACGGTGAGCGCGACGGTCACGGTGGCCAGCAGGCCCGCACCGACGACCGCGGCCGCCTGGGCCGTCCGACCGAACCCCCCGCCGGCGAGCGCGACGCCGATCCCGAGGAGGGCGAGGAGGAGGAGCAGGGCGGCGCCGAGGGTCGCCACCGGATCACGGGACGTGAGGCGCTCCCCGAGCGTGCGTACGGCGACGGGCATCGGCGGGCGGGACGGGTCGGCGGCCCGACCCGGGGTCGCCTTCCGGGGCACGACGGTACCATCGGCCCGTGACGTGGAGCAGCACCCCGCGGGTCGCCGGCGACCGTCGCGGCCGGTTCCCGGCCGTGCTCCTCGCGCTCGCGCTCGCGCTGGCGCCCGCCGCCTTCGGCACGGCCGACGCGTCGGCCGCGGTGTCGGTGAGCAAGCTCGTCGCCGAGTCGCAGACCGACGCGGGCATCGACCCGTGCGAGTACACGGCGAAGGAGCTGCAGGACGCGCGCAAGCGGATCCCGAGCGACATCGCCCAGTACGCCCCGGAGTTCCCCGCGGCGCTCGACAAGGCGATCGCCGATCGCGGGTCGTGCGGTGGCGGCTCGGGGGGCTCGTCGTCCGGGTCGTCCGGTGGTGGCGTGGCGGGCGGCGGATCGTCGACCCCGCCCTCGACCCCCGCGACGCCGACGCCGACCGGCCCGACGACCGCCCCGGCCCCCACGACGACGACGGCGCCCGCGACCCCGGCCCCGGCCCCGGTCGTCGTCCCCGCGCCCCAGGCCCAGGACGGGGCGATCACCGCGGTCGCCGCCCCGCAGCTCGACGGTCGCCCGGCGCCCTGGACGTGGATCGTCCTCGCCGTCGTGCTGCTCGCGACCGCGGCCGGCGGGTGGCTCCTCATCACCGCCACCGGCCGGATCACCTGGCTCCAGCCGGTCGGCCACGCGCTCGGCGAGGCGGGTTGGCGGATCAGCGCCCGATGGGCGGAGTTCGTCGACTGGCTCCGGCTCGGCACGAGCCGCTGACGCCGACGGTCCCGGCCCGCGCCGTCCGGTGCGGCCCGCCCCGTCCGGTACGGCGCCCGTCCCGCCGCGGGCCGTCCCCGAGGGGCCCCATCCCGACCCGGAAACGAGCGCCGGCGCGCCAACTCCTTCGGGCCCGGCCGACGCGTCCGACCACGGGAACGCCACCGTTGCAGGGGTTCTCCCACGGTGTGCCACGCTGGACGCCAGACCGACCTCGCGGTCCATCCGACGGCTCTGCGAGGGTGTTCCGACATCAGCCGCGGTGGTGCTCGCCGCGACGCCCGAGAGCAGCTCCGTCCGACGCTCGTGTTTGCGCCGGGCCGCCTTTGCGCGGTCCGGCGTTTGTGTCTCCGGCGCCGGACCGGCCGCTCTCCCGCCCCACCCGATCCACCCCGTTCCCAGGAGCGACACCGGCATGGACTCCGCCCAGACCCCCCTGACCACCGACACCGCCCGGGCCCTCACCGTGGAGCGGCGGTTCACCGAGCCGGGCGTCCACCCCTTCGACCGGATCGAGTGGGAGCGGCGCGACGCGGTGATCGGCGATCCCGCGAGCCCCGCGTTCCGGCAGGACGGCGTCGAGTTCCCCAAGAGCTGGTCGCAGAACGCGACGAACATCGTCAGCCAGAAGTACTTCCGCGGCCAGCTCGGGTCCCCCGCCCGCGAGAGCTCGGTCCGGCAGATGATCGGCCGGGTCGCCGGGACGATCGCCGACTGGGGGCGCTCGCTGGGCTACTTCGCCACCGACGAGGACGGCGACGCGTTCGAGGCCGAGCTGACCCACATCCTCGTCCACCAGCTCGCCGCGTTCAACAGCCCGGTGTGGTTCAACGTCGGGTTCGAGGACAGCCCGCAGTGCTCGGCCTGCTTCATCCTCAGCGTCGACGACTCGATGGACTCGATCCTCGACTGGAACACGAAGGAGGGCCGGATCTTCCGCGGCGGCTCCGGGTCCGGCATCAACCTGTCGAACATCCGCGGGTCGATGGAGCCGCTGTCCAAGGGCGGCACCGCGTCGGGCCCCGTGTCGTTCATGCGCGGCGCCGACTCGTGGGCCGGCACGATCAAGTCGGGCGGCAAGACCCGCCGTGCGGCGAAGATGGTCGTGCTCGACGTCGACCACCCCGACATCCTCGAGTTCGTCCAGTGCAAGGCGAAGGAGGAGGACAAGGCCGAGGCGCTCGCCAAGGCCGGGTTCGACATGTCGATCGACGGTGACGGGTTCACGTCGATCCAGTACCAGAACGCGAACAACTCGGTCCGGGCCACCGACGCGTTCATGCAGGCCGTCGAGGCGGACGAGGAGTGGCGCACCACCCCGCGCAACCCCGACGCGCAGGACGTCGAGACGCCCCGCTACCCGGCGCGCGAGCTCATGGACGAGATCGCCAAGGCCGCCTGGCGCTGCGCCGATCCGGGCATCCAGTTCGACACGACGATCAACCGCTGGCACACGTGCCCCAACAGCGGCCGGATCAACGCGTCCAACCCGTGCTCCGAGTACATGCACGTCGACGACTCGGCGTGCAACCTCGCGTCGATCAACCTCATGAAGTACCGCCGTCCCGACGGCACGTTCGACGTCGAGGCGTTCGAGCACACCGTCGACGTCGTGCTGCTCGCGCAGGAGATCGTCGTCGGCCCGTCGAGCTACCCGACCGAGGAGATCGGCGCGAACGCCCGCCGGTTCCGTCAGCTCGGCCTCGGCTACGCCAACCTCGGCGCGTACCTCATGGCCGGCGGCATGCCGTACGACTCCGACGCGGGCCGGGCGACCGCCGCCGCGATCACCGCGCTCATGACCGGCCGCGGCTACCGTCGCTCGGCCGAGGTCGCCGCGGCGATCGGCCCGTACGAGGCGTACGAGGAGAACCGCGAGCCGCACAACGCGGTGATGCGGATGCACCGCGACGCGGCGTACGACATCGACGCCGAGAACACGCACGACCGCGACCTGCTCGCCGCCGCGCAGCGGTCGTGGGACGAGGCGGTCCGGCTGGGCGACGAGCACGGCTACCGCAACGCGCAGGCGACGGTCCTCGCCCCCACCGGGACGATCTCGTTCCTCATGGACTGCGACACGACCGGGATCGAGCCGGACTTCTCGCTCGTGAAGTTCAAGGAGCTCGTCGGCGGCGGCAACATGGTCATCGTCAACCGCACGGTGCCGCTGGCGCTGCGCGAGCTCGGCTACACCGCCGAGCAGGTCGATCAGATCGTCGCCTACACCAACGAGCACCGCACGATCGTCGGCGCCCCGGGCCTGAAGGACGAGCACCTGCCGGTGTTCGACGTCGCCGTCGGCGAGCGCGCGATCAGCCACATGGGCCACATCCGGATGATGGGCGCGACCCAGCCGTTCCTCTCCGGCGCGATCTCCAAGACCGTGAACATGCCCAGGACGGCGACGGTCGAGGACATCGCCGAGGCGTACACCGAGGCGTGGCGGCTGGGCGTCAAGGCGCTGGCGATCTACCGCGACGGGTCGAAGACCGCGCAGGCGCTGCGGACCGACGCGCAGTCCGAGGACGGCGTGATCGGCGAGGCCGAGGTCGGCCGGCTCGTCGAGGAGGCGGTCGACAAGGCGGTCGCCGAGACCGAGGCGCGCCTGCGGGCCGAGCTCGGGCCGCAGCGGCGCCGGATGCCGCGCGAGCGCCAGTCGATCACCCACAAGTTCTCGATCGGCGGCCACGAGGGCTACCTCACCGCCGGGATGTACGAGGACGGCTCGGTCGGCGAGATCTTCCTCACCGACATCGGCAAGGAGGGCTCCGCCGTCCGCGGGATGATGAACTCGTTCGCGACGTCGGTGTCGATCGCGCTGCAGTACGGCGTGCCGCTCGAGACGCTGGTGCGCAAGTTCGCGTACATGCGGTTCGAGCCGGAGGGGATCACCACCAACCCGGAGATCCCGTTCGCCAAGTCGATGCCCGACTACTTCATGCGGTGGCTGGCGAGCCGGTTCCTCGACGCCGACATCCAGGAGGAGCTGGGCATCCAGACGACTGCGGTGCGCAGCCGCCGCCAGGCCGAGCAGGCCCAGCCAGCCGGCGACACGGCCGGCCCTTCCGGCGTCGACGTCTCGCCCGGCGGTGCCGTCGGGTCGGCGGGCACGATCAACCCGCAGGGCCGCGATGCGGGCTCCGGTCGCCCGGCGCTGTCCGCCGCGACGGACACCCCGCCGGTCGTCCCGGCGCGCGTCCACGCCACCGGCGGCGACATCGAGCTGGGGCCGGTCTGCGGCGAGTGCGGCGGCATGATGCAGCGCACCGGCGCGTGCTACACGTGCTCCAGCTGCGGCAACAACACCGGTTGCGGTTGATCCGGCGCGGCTGATCCGGCAGCGCGTCCACGTCGGACCCGCGAAGAAGTACCCGAGGGCCGCGCGAGCGGCCCTCGGGCGTTCCGTGGCGACGTGACCCACTACTCGGGCTGCTCGCCACGGAGCGGCGGAGGGCTCCGAGGGGCCGCGCGAGCGGCCCCTCGCAGTTGGTTGGACACGGCGCAGCGTGGCGGTGGTGGCGGCGTCCGGTGCGGGCGAACCACCGAGCCTCGTCGCTGCGTGGCGGTGTAGCACCGCCCCTCGGTGCCAACCCGCCACGGAACGGCGGAGCCATCAGCCCGCGAACAGCCCGTCCACCGCCAACGCGAACCCCGGCAGCTGCGGCGAGGCCAGCGCATCCCCCGCGCCGAGCTCCAGCTCGACGTCGAACGTGGGGACCTGGGGGGCCGAGCGACGGTAGACGAGCACCGTCTGTGCCTTCGTGTCCACGAGCCAGAGCTCGCCGGTGCCGCGCTCCTCGTACACGCGCTGCACGATGGGTGCAACCTGCACCCATCGGGCTGGCCGAGCTCGCCGACGCCGCCGCACTGATGACCACCGATGCCCGGCTGGCCCGCGCCCCCGGGATCCGGTGCCCGGTCGAGGTGCTCTGACGCCCGCGGCACCGGAACGCAGACGGGGCTTCCCTCACGACGTGGGCCCCTCCCCGGCGTACCGCGGCGCCAGCGCCTCCATCTGCGCCAGCACGCTGACGATCGCCTCGCGCTGCTGGTCGGGCGGGTAGCCGTACTTGCGCAGCAGCCGCTTGATGCTGGCGCGGAGCTTCGCCTTCACGTCGTCGCGCACGGTCCAGTCGGTGCGGGTGTCGCGACGCATCGTCTGCACCAGGTCGCGGGCGATCTGGGCGAGCACATCGTCGCCCATCTCCTCGAGCGCAGAGGGATTCTGGGCGACGACATCGTAGAACGCCAGCTCGTCGGATTCCAGCGGCGGGTCGAACGCCTTGCCACGGTCGGCCTCGGCGACGACGTCCTTGGCCATCTCGACGAGCTCGGCGATCACCTGGGCGGCGGTGAGCTGCTGGTTGACGTACCGCGTCATCAGGTCGTTGATGCGCTCCGAGAAGCGCTTGCGGCGCAGCTCGTTGCCCTGAGTGACGGCCTGGACCTCCTCGAGGATGCTCGCCTTCAGCGCCTCGAGCGCCATCTGCGCCTTGCTCGGCGTGTCGGTCGCCTGCTGCTGCCACGTCGGGGTGAGCGCGTCGAGCCGGGGGCGCTCGAGTCCGGCCTGGCGGTAGATGTCGACGACGCCGTCGGCCGTCGCCGACTCGGCGATGATGTCGCCGAGCAGGCGGCGCACGTCGTCGGGGATCGGCTCGCCGCGCGCCACGCGCTCCTGGGCGTCGAGCTTGGCCAGCCAGGTCCGGACCTCCTCGTGGAAGCGCACGTCGGGCCGCGCTGTCTCCAGGTCGGCCGTTCCGGCCGCCAGCGCCCAGGCCCGGGCGAGCTTGGACGCCAGGCCGCGGTACCGGTCGGCGAGCGGTCGCGCGTCGGGGTCGTCGGCGACGGCGTTGCCGGGGGTGCTCGGCGAACGCAGCATCGACGTGACGCCCAGCACGGCGTTGATCCAGCCCTTCTTCGGGTCGGCGTTGTTCGTCGCCTTCCAGTCGTCACCGACCAGGTCCTTCAGCGAGCCGAGCAGGTCACGGACGATCGTCGCCGCCTCGTCGGCCGTCCGGCCGACCACGCGGTCTCCGGTCTGCGCGGTGTCGCGCGTGAACTCGGCGAGTGCCTTGGTGAGGTTCTCGGTCAGCGGGGCGTAGGCGACGAGCAGGCCGTCCTGCTTGCCGCGGTACGTGCGGTTGACGCGGGCCAGCGTCTGCATCAGCAGCGCGCCCTTCAGCGGCCGGTCGAGGTACAGCGTGTGCAGGGGCGGCGCGTCGAACCCGGTGAGCATCATGTCCTTGACGATCACGATCTCGAGCGGGTCGTCGGGGTCCTTCACGCGCGCCTTGACGGCCGCCGTGGCGCTCGGCCGGCGCATGTGCCGCTTGAGCGCCTCTGGGTCGGACGGGCTCGCGGTGTAGACGACCTTGATCGTGCCCTTGTCGTCGGCGTCGTCGTGCCAGTCGGGCCGCAGCGCCACGATCTCGTCGTAGAGCCGGGCCGCGGTCGCCCGCGTGGCGCAGACGATCATCGCCTTGCCGGGGCCGCCGATGAAGGACCGCATCGCCTTGCGCCGGTCCTCCCAGTGCGTGACGAGGTCCTCGGCGAGGACCTTCAGCCGCTCGGGCGCCCCGTACACGGTGTCGAGCACCGCCACGCTGCGCTGCAGGCGCTCCCTGTCGGCGTCGTCGAGCTTGCCGGTCGCCTCTTCCGCCGCATCGTCGAGGTCGTCGTCGTCGATGTCCTTGACGCGGACGAGCTTGATCAGGCGCGGCTCGAACGACACCGGCACCGTCGCGCCGTCGGCGACCGCCCGGTGCAGGTCGTACACGTCGATGTCGTCACCGAAGACCTTGCGCGTGTCACGCTCGCCCTCGGCGATCGGCGTGCCGGTGAACGCGATGAGCGTCGCGTGCGGGAGCGCGTTCTTCAGGTGGGCGGCGTACCCGTCGATCGCATCGTAGTGGCTGCGGTGCGCCTCGTCGGCCATGACGATGACGTTGCGCCGGTCGGAGAGCATCGGGTGCTCCGACCCCGCGTCGCGCTCGCCGGTGGTGAGCCCGAACTTCTGCAGGGTGGTGAAGTAGATGCCGCCCGACCGGCGCTGCGCGAGCTGGTCGCGGAGCTCCTCGCGGTTGGCCACCGTCTGCGGCGTCTCGGGCAGCAGCGCGCTGACCTGGAACCCGTCGAACAGCTGGGTGTCGAGCTCGGTGCGGTCGGTGATGACGACGATCGTCGGGTTCGCCAGGCGCGGGTGCCGCAACACCTTGGCGGCGTAGAGCTCCATCTCCATCGACTTGCCGGAGCCCTGGGTGTGCCACACCACGCCGGCGCGACCGTCGCTGCCGACGGCCCGCACCGTGCTCGCGACGGCCTTCGTGACGGCGAAGTACTGGTGGGGCTTGGCGATGCGCTTGGTCAGCCCGCCGTCGTGCTCGTCGAAGGCGACGTAGTCGCGCAGCAGCTGCCCGAGGCGCTCGACGTTGAAGAGCCCCCAGAGCGTGAGGCCGAGCTCGGTGGACGGCCGGCCGTCGACGCCGATCTCGCCGGGACCGACGAGCCGGCCGTCGTCGTCGACGTTCCACGGTGCGAAGTGGTGCCACGGCGTGAACGGCGTGCCGTAGCGCGCGGTCACGCCGTCGCTGGCGACGACGACGGCGGCGAACCGGAACGCCATCGGGAACTCGCCGACGTAGGTCTGCAGCTGGTTGTAGGCGCCCTCGGCGCTGGTGTGCTTGGCGCCGGCCTTCTTCAGCTCGACGATCGCGAGCGGCAGGCCGTTGACGTACAGCACGACGTCGAACCGGCGCTCGTGCTCGCGGCTGCGGATCGTCACCTGGTTGACCGACTGGTAGCGGTTGCGCTGCGGGTCGGCCGCGAGGAAGTGGATCGTCGGCTCGACCTGCCGGCCGTCGTCGTCGACGTAGCTGATCCCGCGGTACCCCTCGGTGAGCACCTTGTGCAGCCGGAAGTTCTCGGTGATCGCGTCCTGCGACTGCGGGGTCAGGACCTCGTTCGCCGCCTGGTGCAGGTACTGGGCGGGCACGTCGGGGTTGAGGTCGCGCAGCGCCTCGTCGAGCGGACCGCGCAACACGATCTCCTGCCACGACTCGCGATACCCGGATCCGGGAGCGACCTTCGGCCCCTCGAGCGGCTCCCACTCGAACTCCGCGAGCGTCTCCTGCACCCACCCCTCGAGCGCCGCCTCGTCCATCTCACCGGACATCTCAGACCTCCTCCTCGACGCGCCGCTCGGCGTCCTTGACGGTGATGCGTCCGCTCATGAGGAGCGGGAGGAGCTCGTCGCGGGTGGTGGTGAGACGCCGAGACTCCGTCCGCGCGGCACCCAGGCGTGCGGCCAAGGTCTCTGCGAACGTCCCGAACGTGGCGAGGTGACCGGCAGAGGGCAGGCTGACCTCATACGCTGCGAGCTCGCGAGCCTGGACGCGCTGGCGACCCGAGGTCCCCGTGCGATGCCGGGCCGCAAACGTACGAAAGCCCGGACTGGCTGCAATGACGTAGGGGACCAGACGCGGGATCCCACGTTTCGCCCGCAGGACGATGTACTCCGTCGAGCCGTACCCGGTCTCCTCGACATCGAGAAAGTCGACCCATGCCATCTTGCCGTTCTCGAAACAAGGCGTAATTCGAGCAACCAGCGTGTCCCCGTTACGGAACCGGGTGCCGCCTCGAGGTGCTCTGGAGCCCCAGTCGGCGACCAGTAGGCCGTGCTCAGGCAAGTTCTTCATGTCCAGGTATGGCGGCTCTCCGTCTTTGCACTGCGGCACACGAGGCGAGATCTCGACGATGTCTGCGAGCGGAACAGACTCCGTGCTGTGGGCCGAGATCTCACTCCAGCGCGCGTCGAGCAATGCCTTACCCAGCTCGAGGGCGCGCCGGTTGGCGGCGATCTTGTCGTCCAGTGCCCCGAGCACCTCGCCGATCGCGGCCTGCACCGCGAGAGGCGGCAGACTCAAGGGGAGGGCACTGAGGATCCTGGTATTCAGGTTGGCCATGGTCGCGCCGACGGCATGGCGGATCAGCCAGGCCTTGGCCTCCGGTGTGCCCACTGCGTAGGAGACGTAGCGCGGGTTCGCTCTTGTCTCGTCGACCCTGACACGCAGGCATCCGGTTCCGCAGATCACCGCGTCGGCGTTCACCTTGACGAGCGCGCGACGCGTGACATCGCCTCGGCGGGAGAAGACGATGTCACCCGGCCGCAAGCGATGTCTCGCAAGGCTCTCCGCCCGTTCAGGCGTGATGCGAGCCATCCGGGAACCGTCGACCTCGTTGTCGCCGATGTCTTGGGGCATGACAACGCCCACTCCGGACTGCACGTAGTCCTCCGCGTGCAGCTGCGAGCCGAACGGCCCCGTCTGGATCCCACCACGTGCCGCAGCGTCACCGAGCGTCGTCATCCCCATCCCTCTTCGCCTTCCGTTCAACCTGCTTCGCCACCTGCTTCAGGCTCTCCAGGTAGTCCCGCTCCACCGCCGTCGGCTCGTCGACCGTCCGCGCGCGATACTCGTCGAACGCCGCCTCGGCCCGGCCCACCGCCGCCTTGTTGCTGATCGACCCGGCACCCGGGAGCACGCCCTCGCCGTAGCGCTCGGCGAAGTCGTCGAGCTCGGCGATCCAGTCCTTCATGTACATCGGCTGGCGGCGCATCGCGCGCAGCTCGGCGAGCTCGAAGAATGCCGAGACCATGCGGTTCAGCGTCGTCAGCTCGTCCTCGGTCAGGTAGTTCTTCGCTACGGCGGCTTCGCGTCGGGTCGGCTGCTCGCCGGCGAACGACGTCAGGCCCATGAACGGCTTGCCGGCGTCGGCGCGCTCCGCGATGAGCTCGGCGGCGGTGTGGCCGTGCGCGGCGAAATGCAGCTTGTTCTGCACGACCTTGAAGAACGCCTGCGACTCGGGGGTGCGCGGGTCGTAGTCGACGCTCGTGGCGTACAGGTCGAGCACCTGGCGGTACAGCACCTTCTCGCTGGAGCGGATGTCGCGGATCCGGTCCAGCAGCTCGCGCCAGTAGCTCCCGGCGCCAGCCGACTTCAGCAGCTCGTCATTCATCGAGAACCCCTTGACGAGGTACTCCCGCAGCACCCCGAGCGCCCAGCGCCGGAACTGCGTGCCGCGCAGCGACTTCACGCGGTAGCCGGCCGAGATGATGACGTCGAGGTTGTAGTGCTTGACGCGGTAGCTCTTGCCGTCGGCCGCAGTTGTTCGGAAATCCCGAACAACTGCCGGCTCGTCCAGCTCGCCCTCCTCGAAGACGTGCTTGATGTGCTCGCTGATGTTCGCCTTGCTCGACTGGAACAGGTCGACCATCTGCGCCTGCGACAGCCAGACGGACTCGTCCTCCAGCCGCACCTCGATCCTCGGGCTGCCGTCGTCGGCCTGGTACAGCACGACGTCGGGCCCGGGATCGTCCGGGGGCGCCGGCGGGGTCATCCGAGCCGCCCGAGCTGCTCGCGGACGACGGCGTCCAACCGCGCGGACTCGTCGAGCGCGGCGGTCAGCTCGCCGGTGAGCCGCGCGATCTTCTCGTCGATCGGCTCGGCGTCCTCCGGCGCCTCGGGCGCGCCGACGTAGCGGCCCGGCGTGAGCGCCCAGCCGGCCGTCTCGATCTCCTCGAGCGTCGCGCTCCGGCAGAACCCGGGCACGTCCGCGTAGTCGCCCTCGGCAGACTCCCGGCCCCGCCAGGTGCGGAACGCGCCGGCGATCCGGTCGATGTCCTCGTCGGAGAACGTGCGCTCCACGCGGTCGACCATGTGGCCCAACTCGCGCGCGTCGACGAACAGCACCTCGCCGCGCCGGTCGACGTTGCCCTTGGCGCCGACGCCCTTGTCCTTGGCGAAGAACCACACGCAGACCGGGATGGCGACGGAGCGGAAGAGGTTCGGCGGCATCGCGATGACGCACGAGACGACGTCGTCCTGCAGCATCGCGCGGCGGATGTCGCCCTCGCCGCCGGTGTTCGAGGCCATCGTGCCGTTCGCCATCACGACCGCGGCCTCGCCCTGCACCGTCAGCTTGCTGAGGATGTGCTGCATCCACGCGTAGTTCGCGTTGCGGACGGGCGGCACGCCGTACTTCCACCGGGCGTCGTCCTCGTTGCGCGCCCAGTCCTTGATGTTGAAGGGCGGGTTGGCCAGGACGAAGTCGGCCTGGATCTCCGGGTGGATGTCGCGGGCGAACGTGTCCTGCCACCGCGATCCGAGTCCCGTCGAGTCGATCCCGTGGATGGCGAGGTTCATCTTCGCCAGGCGCCAGGTGCGCTCGTTGGACTCCTGGCCGTAGACGGCGATGTTCGTCGGATCCTCGCCGTGGCGCTCCAGGAACTTCTCGGCCTGCACGAACATGCCACCCGATCCGCAGCACGGGTCGTACACCCTGCCCTGGTGCGGCTCGAGGATCTCCACCAACGTCCGCACGAGCACCGGCGGGGTGTAGAACTCGCCGCCGCGCTTGCCCTCCGCCTTGGCGAACTTGTCGAGGAAGTACTCGTAGACCTCACCGAGCAGGTCGCGGGCCTTCGTCGCGCCCTGTCCCGTGAACCGCGCGGAGTTGAACAGGTCGATGAGCTCGCCGAGCCGGCGCTGGTCGACGTTGTCGCGACCGTAGATCGTCGGCAGCGTGGCCTTCAGCGACGGGTTGTCGTCGGCCAGCGCGCGCATGGCGTCGTCGATCAGGTCGCCGACGCTGCGCGCGTTCTGTCCGGGCGAGGCGGGGATCCCCTTCGCGTGGTCGGCGATGAAGCTCCAGCGCGCGTGCGGCGCGACCCAGAACACGCCGCTGCCGAGGTACTCGTCGACGTCCTCCAGCGACTCGGCGACGTACGCCTCGTCTTCGCCCTCCAGCTCGGAGACGATCGCGTCGCGACGCTCCTGGAACGCGTCGGAGACGTACTTCAGGAACACCAGACCGAGGACGAGGTCCTTGTACTGGCTGGCGTCCAGCGATCCGCGCAGCTTGTCGGCCGCCTTCCAGAGCGTGTCCTGCAGCTCCTTCGCGGTCGACGGTGCCGGCTCGGTCTTGGGGTCGGACTTGGTCATCGCGCCGCCTTCGGGGTCGGGATCGGATCGGTCGGAGGTGGGGTGACGTCGGCGTGGAGCGTGCCGTCGGCGAAGCCGGCGATCAGCTCGCGCTCCAGGGCGTCGAGGGTCTGCAGCTCGCGCAGCAGGCGACGTCGGTGCTCGCCCGTGCGGGAGGTCAGCGCGGCGAGCGGCCCGGCGGCGTCGCCGGGCACCGTCCGCACGCGCCACGTGGCGCGGTCACGGCCGGGCTGCTCCGCGATGTCGCTCGCGACGACGGACGGCAGCAGCCGGTGGTCGCCGTCCGTGTCGAGGCAGCGAAAGATGCGGGCGGGGGCGAGCACGACATGCCCGCCGTGGTCGTCGACGATGGCCGCGGGCCCACCGGCGGCGACGTATACGACGTCCCCCGGCTCGGTGAGGCGGGCCCGCGGCGCCACCCGCTCGAGGACGAGACGGTCGATGCCGCGGTCCCCGATGGGCGCGACTCCGCGCACCTCGTCGGGTCCGACGACGATCGCCCAACCGGGTCGCGGTACGTCGAGGCGCTCGGAGGGGATCCGCGCCCCGGGCAGGTCGCGGCCGAGTCGCGGCGTCGCCTCGGTGAAGCCGACGGTGCGCCCGTCGGCCGTGTCGCCCGCCAACAGGTCGAAGCCGTCGATCAGGCTCTCGCTCGGACGCTTCCGCGCGAGGTCGTCCGACAACGCCCACGCGCGCGCCAGGCGCTCACCACCGGAAGGTGACGCGACCGCCGGATCCGCCGGGACGATGAGCTCGCCCTGACGGACCAGGCGGCGGGTGTCGCGCACCGCGCTGGAGCGGAAGGCGTGGGCGCGGACGTCGGCCACATCGGACACCGCAACGGTCACGTCGGACGCCAGCGCCGACACCGCCGCGGCGTCGAGGCGCAGGTCGGCGTGCGCGCCGACGACGGTCCACCCGGTCGGGCGGCCACCGAGGACCCAGACGCCCAGGCGTCGCCGGCCGCCGAACCGCCCGAGCCCCTTGGGCAACCGCGCCACGTAGCGCAGGGGCGTGACGTCGCCCGGGGAGCGCTCCAGCAGGCGGACGCGATCGTGTCGCCCCGCGTGATCGGTCAGCAGGAGCGACGGACCGACGACCATCAGGAGGTCCTGCTCCGTGAGATCCGTCAGGAGGCCGTCGATCAGATCGCGGAGCTCCTGACGTCGAGCGCCCTGCGCCACGAGTAGGCACAGACGACCTTGCTGGCCCGTCGACGCCGCTTCCGTCCCGGCCGCGACTGCCGGCCCCGCGACCATCGACCCGCGCTCGGCGTCCTGGCCGAGAAGGGAGGCACCGTAGGCGGCGAGTCGCCGCCAGGCCGCCCGGTCCGCGACCCGCTCCAGCGACGACGGCGGCAGCGACACCGTCGGAAGCTCATGCTCGTCGAGGTGCCGCGTGAGCGCGCCCGCCACCACCGCGGCTCCAGGGCCCGCGGGAACGACCACCCGCGGCTCGGCGCGTTGCAGCTCCACCACGGTCGCGGCCAGCAGCTCCTTCGCGGAAGCGGTCAACGCCTCGTCCGCCCACGGTCCGCCGGCACCCTCGAATCCGTCCACGAGGCGGTCGAGCGCCCGCGCGCCTGAGAACGCGGCCTCGGCCACCTCGTCCGCCGCCCGGCAGAGCTCGGCGTCGGCGAGCGCCGACCCCAGGGTGTCGGGAGGGACGAGGAACCCGAGCCGACGATCGTCGAGGTGTCGCCGTGCCGCCTCGACGGCCATTCCCCGTACGGGCCCGCCGACCACGTCGTGCAGGAGCAACAGCGCGGACGCCCGGTCGGGATCGCCCGCGAGCCGCTGCATCGCATCGGCGTGCAGCGCCGTCTCGAGGCCGGCATCACGATTATTGCCACGCCCGGTCGACACCAGCCACTCGGCGACCTGCTCCGCGTCGAACCGCAGGGGCTCCGTCGACAGCGGCTCCGGGAACGGTGCGACGCTCGCCGCCGGGTAGCGCGTGCGCCAGACCGACACCACAGGCCGTCTGACCTGCGCCAAGTCTGCGATGCCTTGCATCGTGAGGGTCTGCGTCTGCATGGGGCTCCACCTCGTCGGGTGTCGCGACAAACCGTAGCGGCGTCGCGCGTGTGCGTTTTAGATTCTTTGATAATCCGGCTTATCGCTGTGATCGAGATGCTCTCCCGGGCGCGGCGTCGCACGTCCGAGCAGCCGCGAACCACCTCCCCCGCTCCGGGCTGCCGCGGTAGCGTCGGGACGATGCGGCACTCATCGACGCCCCGTCGACGCGGCGGATCCGCGACCCGCCCGGTCGCGTCGGCCGCGGCCGTCCTGCTCATCGCCCTCGCGGCCCTCGTCCCCTCGCCGTCGATCGCGTCCACGCTGACCGCCCCCGCGACCACCGGCCCCACGACGACCGCCGCCGCGACCACCGGCTCCACGACGACCCCCACCCGCGCCACGCCCGACCCCCGGCTCCTCGAGACCCGCAACCGGTTCTTCGGCAGGGCCAACGTCGACCAGCGCACCGCTCGGCCGCGCGCGGACCGGATCGTCCTGTCGTGGTTCGGGGTGACGAACTTCGCGATGGCGATCCGGGGGCACGTGGTGCTGCTCGACGCGTGGGTGCCGCGCGGGGTGTACTCCGGGTACGTGCCGACCGACGCGGCGGAGCTCGCGCGGCTGCGGCCGTCGCACGTCTACATCGGCCACGGGCACTGGGACCACGCGATGGACGCCGTGCCGATCGCCCGAGCGTCGGGGGCGACGCTCGTCGGCAGCGCCGAGCACTGCGCGTTCCTGCGGCGCGAGGAGCCGGCCCCGGACTGCGTGGCGGTGAGCCCCGCCGACGCCGGCCCGGGCTCCACGCGGCGCGCGCCCGGCCCGGCCGGGGTGGCCGTCACCGCGATGCGCCACGTCCACTCCGGCCCGTCGCTGCCGAGCGAACTGCGCGAGCCGTTCGTGCCGCTGCCGTCGCCGACGATCCTCGAGCACCCGACGAACGTCACCGACGCGCTGGAGCTCCTCTCGCACCTCGCCGACCCCGAGGGCGGCACGCTGCTGTACCGGTTCGAGGTCGGCGACCACGCGCTGACGTGGAACGACTCCGCCGGGCCGCTCGAGGGCACCGCGGCCGGGGACGCGGTCGTCGCCGCGCTCCGCGCCCAGGGCCCCGCCGACGTCCAGGTCGGCGCGATCCAGGGGTTCAACCAGTTCACCAACGGCCTGCGCGACCCGATGACCTACGTCCGCGCGATCCGGCCGCGGGTGTTCGTCCCCACCCACCACGACGACTGGCAGCCCGGCATCACCACCCGCGCCGCCGCGATGCGCCCCGTGCTCGAGCGCGCGTTGCAGCGCGACGTGCCGGCCGCGATCCGACCCGAGCTGCGGTTCATCGAGGACCCTCGCGACTACGTGCGCCCCGACGCGCTGACCTTCGCCGTCCCCGTCCCGCGACCGGTCCCGGCGGCGACCTGCGTCGGCCCGCGTCGCGTCCGCGCCGCGCTCACCGGCGACGTGCACGACGTGCGCAGCGTCCGGTTCCTGCGCGCCGGGGCGGCGAGCCGCGTCGCGGTGCGGGCCCCGTTCGCGCGCACCCTCCGCGTCCGCCGCGCCCACCGGATGCGCGCCGCGCCGCTCCGTGCCCGAGTCCGCTGGCGGGACGGGACCCGATCGACGTTGCGGGCGTCGTCGCGGACGTGCCGCTGACGGCATCACAGCGTCTCGATCACCGTCCGCCCGACGAGGACGACGAACGCCATCCCGCCGAGGATCGCGTTGAGCAGCAGGTTCTCCGGGCCGTCCCCGCGCCGGCGGTGCATCGCCGCCGCGACCGCCATCGTCAGCACGAGGCCGGCGGCGGCGACCGGGGTGAGCCACGTCGCCGTGTCGAACGCTCCGGGCAGGATGAGGCCCAGGCCGCCGAGGAGCTCGGCGACGCCGATGAGCTTGACCTGCGCGGCGGTGACGTCGACCGTCCACGGCATCTGCTCGTGGAGCTCGTTCCACGGCTTGGTGAGCTTGAGGAACCCGGCGAGGAAGAACACGAGCCCGGCCAGGCCGGCCACGATCCACAGCGCGACGTCCATCGCGCGACCCTACGGCCTGGCCGGGCCGCGTGACGGTCCGCCCACCCGCACCGGGCCGGGCCGACGCCGACGTGCGACGCGCCGTGGTCCGCCCCGCCCGGGCCGACCCGTTCCCGCACGCCGCCGGGCCGCCACGCCCGGCCCCGTATGGTCGGTCCATGCACGTCGAGATCTGGTCCGATGTGGCCTGCCCCTTCTGCTACATCGGCAAGCGGTCGTTCGAGGACGCCCTCGGCCGGTTCGAGCACCGCGACGAGGTCGAGGTCACCTGGCGCAGCTTCCAGCTGGCGCCCGACATGCCCGCGACCGTCGACCGCGGGCTCGACGAGATCCTCGCCCGCAAGTACGGCAAGACCCTCGACGAGGCCCGACAGATGAACGAGGGCGTCACGAAGATGGCCGCCGAGCACGGGCTCGAGTACCACCTGGACCGCGCCAGGCCCGCCAACACCCGCGACGCGCACCGGCTGCTGCACCACGCCCGCACCCACGGGCTGGCCGACGCGGTGAAGGAGCGACTGCTGCACGGGTACTTCGTCGACGGCGAGGTCGTCAGCGACCACGACACCCTCGTGCGGATCGGGACCGACGCCGGGCTCGACGCCGACGACGTGCGGACGCTGCTCGCGTCCGACGACCTGGCCGACGCCGTCCGGTCGGAATACGAGGAGGCGCAGGAGCTCGGCATCGGCGGCGTCCCCGCGTTCGTCCTCGACCGGCGGATGCTCGTCACCGGCGCCCAGCCGTCCGACACGCTCCTCGCCGCGCTGCGCCAGGCGTGGGAGTCCCGCCAGGGCGCTGCGACCACCTGACCCGGACCGGCGCGGACGATCGTCCGAGGCGGCGCGGCCCGGGCTCACGGTCGTCCGCGCCGCGTCCGATCACCCGGAGATGCGTGCGCCGTCCGGGACCGTCGACCGTCGGGCCACGACGCTCCTGGCGTTGCTCGCCGCGTTGCTCGCCTCCGTGCTCGTCCCGAGCGTCGCCCACGGGTCGACGGCCGCGGTCCACGGCACGGTGCGCGACGACGCCGGCCGACCACTCGAGGGCGCGCGCGTCGTCGTGCCCGCACCGGTGACGGGCGTGAGCTACACGGTGTGGGACACCCACGACGACTGGCCGTTCGCCGACGTCACCGACGCCGACGGCCGGTACGAGATCACCGGCCTGCCGGCCCGGAGCCCGACGAGCACCTCGTTCACCGTCCGCGGCTCGGCGCCGGGGCACGCCACCGAGGCGGCGCGCGGGCCCGACGGACAGGACCTCTACGTCGACCCCGCCGCCGGCGAGCGCATGCGCGTCGACCTGACCCTGCGGACCATCGGCTCGGTCATCCGCGGGCGCGTGACCCTGCGCGGCGGGCTGCCGGCCGGCAGGCCCGAGATCCGCGTACGGACCGAGGGCGCGGCCGGATACTCCACCCCCGCGACCGTCGACGACGACGGCCGCTACGAGATCCACCTCCCGGCCGGCGAGCACCGGATCGAGGCGACGTCGCCGCTCGGCCTGCGCGGCTACTGGCCGGATCTGCCCGGCGCACGCTACGACGGTCCGCCGCTCGTGCTCGGCCGCGACGCGGTCCGCGAGGACGTCGACATCGTGCTGCGTCCCCGGCTGCCGTACGCCGCGACCGACCAGTACGGCGAGGCGCACGCCGGCACCGACCCGGACCGGCCGGCCACCGACCCGCCGCGACGCTACCCCGAGGACGACACGCCGTCGGTGCTGTCCACGGTCGGGGCGCGGGCGGAGGTCGGGCGGCCGCTCCACGGGTTCGCGAAGCTCCTCGAGCAGCACGGGCTCGAGGAGGCCCGCTGGGTCGTCGAGGGATGGGGGTACAACCGGTTCACCGTCGCGGTGACGAACCACGGCGACGCCGACCTCTTCCTCCGCCGGACGAGCTTCGACGGCCCCGACGCCGCGCTCTTCTCCTGCACCCCGCACGACCTCGCCCAGGGCCCGCAGTCGTGCGCCCCCGCGGTGGTGCTGCCCGGCCGCACGACGACCGTGCCCGTCGTCCTCGACCAGGACACCCCCCGTGACGTGTACCGCGCCACGCTCACCATCGAGACGAACGCGCCGGGCGGCCCGCACCGGGTCCCGTTCGAGGTGACCCGGCTGAAGCCGCCCCCGCTCGGACCCGGCTGGACGCCGCCGGACGCCGGTGCGGGCGCGACGACGGTCCCGGGGTCCGCCGTGCCACCGCCTGCGTCCACGACGCCGTCCCGGTCGACGCCGCCCGCGGCGGCCACCCGGTCCGGGACGGCCCGGCGCGCGTCGCCGACGCGATCGCTGAAGCTCACCCGATCGGCGGTGCGCCTGGCGTTGCCGGCGGCGGGCGCGGTGCGGGTGCGGATCGACCGGCGACGGCCCGGCGCGGGCGCCGCGCGGTGGCGCAAGGTGCGCGACGTGCGGTTGCGGGCGCGTCGGGCGGGAGCGGTCCGACGGAGCGTCCGGACCCTGGCCGCCGGGCGCTACCGCGTGCGACTCCGCGTCACGCTGCGCGGCGCGTCGACGCGCTCGACGACGACCTACCGGCGCGTGTCGCGGCGGTAGGCGACGGCGGACTGCGGTAGGCCAGGGCAAACCCGCCTGGCGCGCGGCGGAGCCGTCGGCGACGGCTCCGGGGCCGGCGACGACGGGCCACCGGGGCGGCCCGATGCACGCGCGCCACCGCCCGGACGCCGTCGGGTCGGGGCGCCCTCCCGGGTTGTGCCCGGCCCCCCGGTCCGGTATGGCTCCCCCATGGGCTACGAACCGGATCCCCCCACGCGCGCGCTGCCCCAGGCGCCGCGGTACCGCGGTCAGGATCCGGACGACCCCTACGGCGGCGGCCCGGTCCCGCGTCCGCCGTCGGGCGAGCAGCCGCCGAGCGAGCGCGAGCAGATCCGGGAGCTGGAGCAGCAGGTCGAGTCGGCCCGCACGACGGTCACCGTCGTGGCGGTCGTCGCCGTCGTCGCGCTCGCGATCGCGTTCTGGGCGCTCGTCGACGGGGGCGGCGGGGACGACGAGCCGTCGTTCGGGGGCGACACCAACGGCCTGAGCAGCCGGATCGACGCGCTCGACGACCGGATCGACGCCCGCTCCACGAAGGGCGACCTGGACAAGGTCCGCAAGGACCTCGAGGCGCTGCAGACCCAGGTGACCGACGGCTCGTCCGCGGGTGGCGACGCCGACGGCGACGACGCCCCGGACGCGTCGGCGGTCACCCGGGTCCAGGACGACCTGCGCGACCTCGAGGAGCGCGTCCGTCGCATCGAGGACGGATCCGGGTCGGGCGGCGGCACCGGCGGCGGATCGACCCCGCTCCCCGAGGACGACCCGTTCGACGACCCCACGACCACGACGCCGTAACGCGCCCGACGGCCGAGCGCCCCGTCGGGCGGGGCGGCGGGCCGGGCGGGTCGCCGACCGGGCGGGCGGGTCGGCCTTCGGTCCACCTCGCACGAGGTCGCCCGGCCGGCTCGTACATCGGTCCATCCGGGGCCCTGACGCGGCGGGCCCGTCGTAGGTTGGACTCGTTCCCGGCATGACCCCCATCGCGGCCGGGAGCGCTGGTCGCAACGTCGACCTCCGACTGCGACACCCGCCGTGCGACCCCATATCCCCCCCCGGTCGCACGGCGGGTCGCAGCTCCCGGAGCCCCCGGCCCCTCGCGAGGCCGGGGACCCGATCATCAGTGCAGGCCCGGCAACGGCCGGAACCCGGGCGCCTCGGGGGTGCGCTCCCACTCGTCGTCGGTCTCGCCCAGGACCATCATGCCGATCGATCCCAGGCCGACGAGCAGCGCGGCGACGCCGACGAACGCGATCCACTCGGTGGTCGTGATCGCCGCCAGCGCCAGCACCGCCGCGCCGACGGCGAGCATCAGCGCCACGGTCGACTGGACGGCGCGCGCCCGGTAGAGCCCGTAGGCCAGGACGACGATGCCGACCATGAGCGCCCAGGGCAGGACGAGAAGGCCGAGCATCGCGATCGCCCCGCCGACGTGGCCCGTGAGGACCTCGCGCTCGCGGAGCATGTGCATGAGCCCGAGCACGACGGGCACCATGAGGACGAGCGCGACGACGAGCGCCATCTGCCAGAAGGACCCCGTGTCGGGGCTCCCCACCTTGCCGATGACGTAGGCGCGCTCGCTCGTGCCGATCGCCGACCGGGCGATCATCGCCACCAACAGCGCCACGGGGGCGGCGATCATGCACCACGCCGCCACGAGGCGACGGAAGTGGTGGGCGTTGGACAGGCCGTTCATGAGGACCTCCTTGGTCACGGCCACAGAATCAAGCACCTGTCGTTACACCACTTCGCGACGAACGTCACGATCCTGCAGGCCATCGACCAGCGCGGGGCCGGGTGGGGCGACCCGCCGACTCAGCTGCCCAGCCCGACGAGCAGCACGCCGGTGACGGCGAGCCCGGCGCCCGCGACCTGCACGGGGCTCATGCCCTCCGACAGGAAGACCACCGCCAGGACCGCCGCGAGCACCGGGTAGACGCCGACGACCGGCACCACCTGGCTCGCGGGGCCGGCGTCGAGCGCCAGGTAGAAGAAGACGAAGCCGAGGGCGGCCGCCAGGCCCGCCGCCGCGCCGACGGTCGCCCCCTTCGTCGACCACGAGGCGTCCGAGAGCGCCAGCGCCACCACCGAGACGGCGACGGTCACGAGTCCGACGAGCAACGACGCCTGCGGCCAGCCCGTGTGGTCCAGCGCCACCTTGCTCACGACGCCCCAGCTCGCGAACCCGACGATCGCGACGGCGGCGTAGGCCAGCCAGCTCATCGTCGTCGTCCGGCCGGGAGCATCCGCATGGTCGCCGACCGTAGCCCCGTGACGGCCCCCGGCCGGCGTCCCGCGCCGAAGATCCCTCCCTCGACCACCGTCATCACCTCCGAAGGAGGAGGCCGTGCGGGGTGCCCGCGACGGGCGGCGCGGTCGTGGCGGGACGTCCGCGCGAGCGCCATCCGCTCAAGCCCGAGCCCGTCACGACCGATGGCGACCGGATGGGTCGCCCGCGCACGTCCCCGATCCCCGCCCCCGGACGCCGCCCACGCCGCGCGGCCGCGACCACCACGGGCGCGCTGGCCGTCGTCGTCGCGATGCTGCTCGGCGTCGGGCCGACGACGCCGACCCTCGCCGCCGCGAGCGATGCGTGGTCGACGCCCCACGGCGATCGGGGCGTGGTCCACGGCGTCGTGGTCGACGACGACGGTCGCCCGGTCGAGGACGCCGTCGTCGACGCGAGCGCCACCCGGCGGGTCGACGGCGGATCCCGCTCCGTGGGATCGCATGACACCACCGACGATCGTGGCCGGTACCGCATCGTCCTCGTCGAGGATTGCGACCTGCTCGGCAACGGCTTCGGGGTCACCTCGCGCAAGCCCGGCTACATAGGCGGCGCGAGCGGCAAGCCCGACCCGCCGACGCCCGGCTGGACGATCCGCCACGTCCGGCCCGGCGCCGGCGAGGTCGAGCGGGTGGACCTCGTGATGCGTCGGCGGTCGGCGACCGTGTCCGGCCGGATCACGGTCCGCGGTGGCGCGCCCGCCGGCGAGCGCCTGCAGGTGTGGGTGCACCCCGAGGGGGAGCAGGGCGGCCTCGACGACGTCACCGTCCACCCCGACGGCCGCTACGAGGCCCTCGTCCCGGCGGGCCCCGTGTCGGTGAGCGCCCAGAGCCGGTTCGGGCTGCCCGGCCACTGGCTCGGGCCCCAGCCCGGCGGCGGCCCCGCACGCAACCGCCTCGTCGTGGCTCCGGACGAGGACCGTCCCGGTGTCGACATCGAGCTGGCCGCGCGGCTGCCGCACCTAGCGATCGACCAGTACGGGTCGCACCACGACGGCCACGACGCGTCGTCGTCCGGCACCTACCCGCCGCCGCGCTACCCGATCGACGAGACCCCGCACCCGGGCTCCGTCACCGGGCCGATCGCACGGACCGAGCCGTTCCGGATGTGGATGTCGGACGCGTTCGGCGACGCGCCGTGGCTCGTCCGCGGATGGGGCTTCAACAGCTACGAGATCCCCATCGCCAACGACGGCGACGACGACCTGTGGATCCGCGAGGTGCGGTTCGAGGGCCGCGACGCCGCCCTGTTCCGGTGCGAGGACCACGGCCGGTCGTGGGTCGCCCTGCCGTGTCGTGCCGGGGACGTCCTCGGGCATCGCCACGGCGTGCTGCGGATGCTCGCCGCCGGAACGATCCCGATCGTCGTGGACGAGGCGGTGCGTCGCGACGCGTACGAGGCGACGGCGGTCGTCGCGACCAACGCGGCCGACAGTCCCCATCGGGTCCCGATGCGGGTGGCCGACCTGACGGATGACGTGCGCGCCGCCTGCGCGCACGTGCCCTGCCCGCCCGGGATCGAGCCGGCCGACAGCCCCGCCGACGTCGGGGATCCGGGCGCGGCGGCGGCAGCGACGCCGCCGACCGCCGCACCGACGCCGCCGGCGACCGGCCGCCCGGTCGTCCGCCGCGCCAGGATCCTCCGGTCCGCGATCCGCCTGACCCGCGCGCGGGTGCGGTTCGTGCTGCCCGGCGCGGCGCGCGGCCGGATCAGGATCGAGCGGCGTCGCACCCGTGGCCGGAAGCGCGTGTGGATCGCCGTCCGCCGCAGCTCGTTCTCGACGCGTCGCGCGGGCACCGTCACCCGTCGCCTGAAGGCCCTTCCCGCCGGCCGCTACCGCGTGCGCCTGCGCGTCACCCCGCGCGGCGAGCGGGCGCGCACGATCACCGCGATCCGCCGGACGCGCTGACGCCGCGCGGGATCAGACGAACGACGTCCGGGCCCGCCCCCGGATCCGCTGGACCTCACGGGCCTTCCGACGCGCGGCGGCGGCGAGCGGGAAGTAGCGCAGGCGCTCGGGCAGCCGACGGTGGACCGGACGGGCGACGGCGAACAGCAGCTCGAGCTCCACGTCGTGGCGGCGCGTCCAGTCCAGGCCCAGCTTCTCGCGCGCGTCGGCGGGCATGAACCCGACGGTGACGAGGTAGGCGAGGTGCGCCACCGTCTCCTCGACCGGCCTCCACAGCGGACGGAGCGCCCGGGGGAGGAACGGCGGGGCCGGCAGGTGCAACCCGGGGCCGACGAGGAACCGGGCCTCCGGGTGGGCCTCCAGCCGCTCGCGGATCATCTCGTCGTAGTACTCCCAGTACGCCTCGCGCGTGGGCGGCATGAACCGACGCGGCACCTGCAGGATGTCGCCGAGCTTGAGGATCTCCTCGTACAGCGCGTCCTGCTCGTCGTCGGTCATCGGCCGGCCCTTGACGTACGGCCAGCTCGTGACGGTGGCCGCGAACGCCGTGCCATGCACCCACGCGTACGCCTCGGCGTTCAGCGCGCTGTAGCGGCGGCCCTGCTCGTCGGTCCCCTTGATCGGAGCGTGCAGCCGCCGCAGCCGCTCGCCCTCCTCGATCGCGGCCTGCCCGCCGTAGATCCACAGCAGCACCGAGTCGAGCGACCGCTGCGCCCGACCGCCGGGATCGGTGCGGTACACCGAGTGCCGCTCGACGGCCGCGCCGATCGTCGGGTGCATGACCTGCAGGACGAACGCCGACGACGTCGTCATGAGGCCCAGCGTGTTGCCGGTGACGTCCCACATGATCGAGTCGGGACCGAGCAGCTCGGGAGCGGTCCTCGCGCCCGGGTCGGTCCGGCCGGGGGCCTCGGCGGCGTCACCGGAGTCGGTGGGCGAGGTGGCCGGGGCGGGATTGGCGGAGGGGCCGTGCATGGTCGTCGACCTCGATCGGTTTGAGACAAACTGCCCTGCTTCGTCCCATCGTAACGCCGCGGGAGCGCGGCGTCCAACCCGGAGCCCGACGGCCCGGGGCGCCGCACGGGTACCGTGCCGCGCATGCCCACCGAGAAGCCGCAGGTCGAGATCCCCGACGCCAAGCCCGCGCCGTACGCGCTCGACGTCCGCGACATCACCGTCGGCGACGGCGACGAGGCCCGCAAGGGGCAGACGGTCGAGGTGCACTACGTCGGCGTGTCGTTCGCCACCGGCAAGCAGTTCGACGCGTCGTGGGACCGCGGCGACACGTTCAAGTTCGGCTTGGGCCGCGGCATGGTCATCCCCGGCTGGGACCAGGGCGTCGAGGGGATGAAGGTCGGCGGTCGCCGCCGCCTGACGATCTCGCCCGAGCTCGCGTACGGCAAGCAGGGCGCCGGCGGCGTCATCGGCCCGGACGAGACGCTCGTCTTCATCGTGGACCTCGTCGGGGTGCGCTGAGTCGACCGCGGAGGCGCGCCGCCATCCTGGCGCGCATACGCTGTCGCGGCGCATCACCTCGGGCGTGCGCCACCGGCCCGGTCCGGCGTGAGAGGGTGATCGTGTCCCGCTGCGCCACGCAGCACCCCCCACGAAGGAGATCGTCCGATGACGACCCGTCCGTTCCGTCCCCGGTGGCACCTCGCCGTCCTGGGTACCGCCGCACTCGCCTTGTCAGGCGCCACGTCGGCCACCGCGGCCCAGCCGGCCGAGCCCGACAGCCCGCAACGCTCGTCGATCTCGCACAAGAACTGGCAGTTCACCCTGCACGCCGCCGAGGGCGGAGGAGGGCCGATCGGCATCGCGGTCCGCCACGAGCAGGGTGGCCTGGAGACCGTGCTGCGGCCCGATCGCGACCTCGACTGCCCCGAGGCCGGCGGCATCGCCGGCGGATGCCAGTCGGTCGTCGACTACCCGCGCCACGACTCCCTGCGCGGCAAGGGCATGATCGTCCACGCCGAGACCCCGGACGAGTTCCATCCGCCCGAGGTCGTCGCCGTCCTCAACACCGGCGGAGCGAGCGGCTCGTTCTCGGCCATCGGCTACCACCGCGGCCAGGACGGCCCGTGGCGGCACTCCACGCTCGACAGCGGGTCGACCGCGATCATCACGGACGGCAAGGGCCGGATCCGCGTCGGCGACCCGCGGTGGGAGTCGCTCGACTGGTCGCGGGCCGCGCGCTACCCGTACCAGTCCTGGTACACGTACTCGCCGACGAAGGGCGAGCGCGGAGGCTGGGAGCGCGCCTCGAGGAAGAGCGACCACCGCAAGGAGCTCCGCAGCGCCACGCGGAAGCTCTCGCGGCTGAAGAAGTCCAAGGGACGCCAGGCCCGTGAGGGCCAGCGCGCGGTCCGCGGCGTGATCGCGGCGCACCGCAAGGCCCTGGGCCAGAAGAAGTCGCTCCGCAACGCCCGCAAGAGCTACCGCCGCATGTACGGCTCGGCGAGCCTCAAGCGCCTGGACCGCGGGCTCCGGCGGGTCAAGCGCGTCGGCTCCTGACGCCGTCGTCGTCGCGGATCGCCGTCGTCCCTCGACGGTGGTCCGCGAGGACGGCCCGCGACGCGCGCCCCCGCCTACCGCGGCGGGTCCGCGTCGAGCGCGGTCCGGAACCCCTCGCGCCACGACGGGAGCGCCGGCTCCCACCGCAGCTCCTGCCGGGCCCGCGCGTTGTCGGCGCCGCGCATCTCGAGCGCCATCCCGGCGACGAGGGGCCCCGCGGCCACGCGGGCGACCCACCGCGGGAGCCGCAGCGGCCGTCCCGCCCCCAGCGCCCGGGCGAGCTCGGGGGTCCACTCGCGCTGCGCCGCCGGCTCGTCGTCGACGACGTTGTAGATCCCCGGTCCGCCGCGCTCGACCGCGGCGACCGTCGCCGACGCGGCGTCGTGGACGTGGACGTACGACGTCAGCCCCGTGCCCCGCCCCACGATCGGCAGCATCCGCCGGCGGGTCATCCGCTCGAACGACCCGCCCGGCGCGAGGTACGTCCCCGGCCCGTAGAAGAACCCGTACCGCAGCGCCAGCCCCACGAGGCGGTCCGATCCGATGACGCGACGCTCGTTGTCGACCATGATCCGGATCGCCTCGCCCATCGGCTCCGGCGCGTCCGTCCAGGGCCGCCCGTCCTCGTCCTGCACGCGGTCGCCCTCGGGCGCGTAGAGGAACGCGATCGACTGGACGAGGTAGCGCCCGACGCCGTGCGCCTCGGCGGCGGCGAGCAACGCGCCGGTGCCGTCGCGGCGCACGCGGTTCGTCTCGCCGTAGAGCAGGTCGAGGCGGCGCAGGTCGTACTCCTCCGGCAGGCTCGTGAGCTGGTCGACGACGACGTCCGGGCGCAGCTCGCGAACGGTGCGGTCGACGGCGCCCCGGTCGAGGACGTCGAGGACCACCGCGTCGGCCCCGGTGGCCCGGATCGCGGCGGCGCGGTCGTCGCGCCGGGTGATGCCGACGACGTCGTGCCCGGCGGCGAGCAGCTGTGGCACGAGCGGCCGGCCGATCGCTCCGCTCGCGCCGGCGACGAGGACCCTCATCCGCCCCTCCCCCGTCCCGCGGCGGGGGCCCCGGGCGACGTTCCGCCGGCGGCGCCCTCCGCGCCGCCGCCGCGCATCGCGCTCGCGGTGAGCGACGCGCCGAGCAGCGCCATCCCGGTCAGGGTCACCCCGTCGAAGACGCCGACCCAGTCGCGGTGCGCCTCGCCCAGGTCGACCCAGTGGTTCACGGCGTGCAACGCGAGCGTTGCGGTCGCCGCGGCGAGCACCCCGGAGCGCAACGCCGGCCACCGCAGCGTCGCGAGGAGCGCCAGGCCGACGATGCCCGCGGTGACCGCTTCGGGCGGGAGCGTCGTCGGCGATCTGCGGGGGACGGTGTCCGGGGAGCCCATGGCGGGGACGCTAGACCGCGACCGGTCCCCTGCCAAGATCCACTTCGATGCCTGGATCGGGTACCGGTGCGGCGGGACCGGAGCTCCTCGTCGAGCTCGACCGGAGCGCGACGCGGACGCTGCGCGCCCAGCTCGAGGACGGCTTGCGCGGCGCCGTCCACGCGGGCAGGCTCGCGCCCGGTGCGGCGATGCCCTCGTCGCGGGCGATGGCCCGCGACCTCGACGTGTCGCGCCGCCTCGTCGTCGACGCCTACGCCCAGCTCGTCGCCGAGGGGTACCTCGCCACCCGCCCCGGGGCGGGCACGTTCGTGGCGGGGACGGCGGGTGGCGCCGTGTCGACCGGTGGCCCGCTCGCCTCCGGCGGCGCGGTCGCCCCCCGGGGCCCGGCCGTCTCCGGTGGCTCCGCGGTGGCGGGCGTCCCGGCGACCACCGGGCGCACGCGGTCGGCGACCGTCCCCCCGGCGCCACCGCGGTTCGACCTCTTCCCCGGCCGTCCGGACCTCTCCGCGTTCCCGCGGGCCGCGTGGACGCGGGCGCTGCGCGACGTGCTGCGGGCGCTGCCGGACCACCGCCTGGGCTACCCGGACCCGGCGGGCGTCCCCGAGCTGCGCGGCGTCCTGGCCGACTACCTCGCGCGGGCGCGCGGCGTGGTCGCCGGCCCGGAGAGGATCGTCGTCACGTCCGGCGCCGTCCAGGGGCTCGCGCTGCTCGCGCGGGCGCTCGCGGCCGGCGGCCCCGCGGTCGTCGCCGTCGAGGATCCGAGCCTGCCCGACCACCGCCGGGCGCTCGAGCACGCCGGGGTCCGGATCCGACCGGTCCCCGTCGACGACGACGGGGTGTGGGTGGACGGCCTGGGCGACGCGACGGCGGCGCTCGTGACCCCGGCGCACCAGATGCCGACCGGGGTCGCGCTGTCGCAGGAGCGACGTGCCGCGATCGTCTCGTGGGCGAGGTCCGGGGGCCTCGTGATCGAGGACGACTACGACGCGGAGTTCCGCTACGACCGGCCGCCGCTCGCCGCGCTGCAGGGCCTGGCCCCGGACGACGTCGTCCACGTCGGGTCCGTGTCGAAGACCCTCGCCCCGGCGCTGCGCCTGGGGTGGCTCGTCCTGCCCCACCGGCTCGTCGCCCCGGTCGTGGGCGAGAAGCTCCTCGACGACATGGGTGGGGACGCGCTGTCGCAGCTGACGCTCGCGCGCCTCGTCGAGACCGGCGGCTACGACCGTCACCTGCGGACCCTGCGGCGCCGTCACCGCGCCCGCCGCGACGCGCTGACCGCCGCCCTCGCCCGGCACCTGCCGCAGGCGCGCGTGCTCGGCGTGGCCGCAGGGCTCCACGCCACCGTCGCGCTCCCCCGGCCGATCGACCCGCTCGCGCTCGACGCGGCGCTCGCCGAGCGGTCGGTCCGCGTCTACGGCATGACGCCCCGGTCCCTGCTCGTCGGCTACGCCGCCCACCCCGCGCCGGCGCTCGACGAGGCCGTCCGCCGCCTGGCGGACGCGCTGGCCGAGGTCGGCGGCGCGACCTATCCCAACGCCCGCGCGATCGCCCGCCCGGCGGTGCGACCGCTGAACATGCACCCCCCGACGAAGGTGCCCTCGAGCGAGTTGTAGCCGTGCATGCCACCGCCGCCGAACCCGGACACCTCGCCGGCGGCGTACAGGCCCGGGAACGCCTGGCCCGCCGGGGTCTGCACGCGGCCCTCCAGGTCGGTCTCCAGCCCGCCGAGGGTCTTGCGGGTGAGGATGTTGAGCTTCACCCCGATGAGCGGGCCGGCCTTCGGGTCCAGCAGCCGGTGCGGCGCGGCGACGCGGGTGATGCGATCCGGGATGTACCGGCGGGCGGCCCGGATCGCGGTGACCTGCGAGTCCTTCGTGAACGGGTTGAGGATCTCGCGGTCACGGGCGACGACCTCGCGCTCGACGTCCTCGTACCGCAGCAGCGGCGCGTCGGTCAGGGCGTTCATCCCGGCGACGAGGTCGCGCAGGTCGTCGCGGACGACGAAGTCCGGCCCGTGGTCCATGAACTTCTGCACCGGCCCGGGAGGACCGGACGCCAGCCGCTGGCGCAGCAGCTCGCGGATGCTGCGGCCGGTGATGTCGGGGTTCTGCTCCGACCCGGACAGCGCGAACTCCCGCTCGATGATCTTGCCGGTGAGGATGAACCACGTGTGGTCGTGGCCCGTGGTGCCGATGTGCGCGAGCGTCCCGAGCGTGTCGAAGCCCGGGAACAGCGGGACCGGCAGGCGCTTGCCGGTGGCGTCGAGCCACAGCGACGACGGGGCGGGAAGGATCCGGATGCCGTGGTGGCTCCACACCGGGTCCCAGTTGCGGATGCCCTCGACGTAGTGCCACATCCGGTCGCGGTTGATGAGGTTGGCGCCGGCGTCCTCGGCGATCCCGAGCATCCGGCCGTCGGTGCTCATCGGCACCCCGGAGATGAGGTTGGTCGGCGCCGGCCCCAGGCGCTCCGGCCAGTTGCGGCGGACGAGGTCGAAGTTCGCGCCGATCCCGCCGGAGCTCAGCACGACCGCCTGCGCCTGCGCGGTGAACGCCCCGACGACCTCGCGGGAGCTGTCCTCGCCCCGCGCGGCGGCGCTCGGCTCGAGGACCGAACCGCTCACCCCGGTGACGGTCCCGTCGGTGACGGTGAGGTCGTCGACGCGGTGACGGAACGCGAACCGCACGAGGCCGCGCTCCTGCGCCGCGCGCACGCGACGGACGAACGGCTCGAGCAGGCCCGGCCCGGTGCCCCAGGTGATGTGGAACCGCGGCACCGAGTTGCCGTGCCCGGTGGCGCCGTGGCCGCCGCGCTCGGCCCAGCCGGGGTTGGGCATCACGCGGACGCCCATGTCGTGCAGCCACCGGCGCTTCTCCCCGGCGGCCCACTCGACGTAGGCGCGCGCCCACCTGCGCGGCCACGCGTCCTCGTCGCGGTCGAACGCCGCGCTGCCCTGCCAGTCCTGCCACGCCAGGTCGAACGAGTCCTTCACGCCCATCCGCCGCTGCTCCGGCGAGTCGACGAGGAAGAGCCCGCCGAGCGACCAGAACGCCTGCCCGCCGAGTGACGCCTCGGGCTCCTGGTCGAGGACGAGCACGGTGCGCCCGCGCTCGGCGAGCTCGGCGGTGGCGGCCAGCCCGGCGAGGCCCGCCCCCACGACGACGACATCGGCCTGCAACGGTGCGGAGCTCACGGTGCGGACTATGTCAGAGACCGGTCGGTATGTGAAACCGATTCCGGTGGGATTCAGGCCCCGTCGGCGTCGACCAGCAGCGGCATCCCGCGCCGCACGAGTCGCGACAGCGGCCCGCGGAGCCGTCGCACCGCGTCCATGTCGCCGGTCGCGACCCGCGTCGTGACGAGGGTGCTGATCGCGGCGACCACCGCCTCGCAGAGGAACCGCTCGTCCTCCCCGCGCGCGCCGACGAGCGTGGCGATGAGCGCGGCGAACCGCTCCTGCGACGCGATCCGCCGGTCGAGCGCCTCGGGACCGGCCGCGTAGACCTCGACGAGGAACAGCCGCGCGAACGCCGGCTCGTCGGCGATCGCGTCGAGGAACGCGCCGAGGAGCCGGTCCAGGCGCTCCGCCAGGACGTCGGGCCCGGACGCGGGCGCGACCCCGGCCGTCCAGCCCGACGGGGCCGGGTCCGCCTCCGCACCGTCGGCGGTGGCCCGGTCGACGACGCGTTGCTGGACGATCTGCGCCGCCGCGTCGAACGCCGACGCGAAGCAGTCCTCCTTCGACGTGAACAGCGCGTAGAACGTCTGCCGCGACACCCCGGCGCCGCGCAGCACGTCCGCCACCGACGTGGCGCCGTAGCCCTTCTCGGCCATCGCGTCGGCCATCGCGAAGAGGATCCGGCCGCGCTGGGACCGCTCGACCTCGTCGCGCGACAGGCCGTGCCGACCGCGTGGCAGGCGGGCGGGCGCCCCGTCGAGGACCGGGGAGTCGGTGACGTCGGGCCCGCTCACGACAGCCGCCCCCGTCGTCCGCGCGGCTCGTCGAGGTCCAGGCGCAACGTCTCGATGACCATCGCGAGCATGTCGTAGTGGCCGACGAGCATGAGCAGCTCGATCGCCTCGCGCTCGTCGAGGTGGCGTCGCACCTCGGCCCAGCGCTCGTCGTCCAGGCGTCGCTCGGCGACGAGCGCGTCGGCCGCCCGCAGCAGGGCCTGCTCGCGCGGGGACCACCCGTCGGCGTCCGGTCCGGCGACCAGGCGGTCGACGTCGGCCGCGGTCACCCCGCAGCGGCGACCGAGTCGCACGTGGTGCTCGAACTCGTACCGCGACCCGCGCAGGTGCGCGACGCGGATGATGAGCATCTCGGTCTCCCGACGACCGATCCGCCCGCCCGGCATGAGCCGCCCGGCGAACATGAGCCAGCCGCGGAACAGCCCGCGGTGCCGGCCGAGGGTCGTGAAGACGTTGGGCGGCGTCGTGCCGGTCGCCAGGCCCGACAGGCGCGAGAACGCCCAGTTGGGCAGGCCCAGCTCACGCAGGCCGCCGGGGGGGATGCGGGGCGTGCCCGCGGTCGACGCGACGTTCGATCGATCCCGCGGGTCGGCCGGCCCGGCGGGCCGGTCGGGGGACGCGTGCGACACCATGCCCCCACCCTATCGTCATGAACACCGGTGTCTACGACTATGGCCCGCGGCCCCGCGGGCCGGGGGGATCGCGCCGACGGCGATCGTCGTCAGCCGCCCTTCGCGGCCTCGCGTGCCGCCCGCGCGGCGAGCTCGCGCTCGGTGACGTCGCGGGCCACGGCGACCGAGCCGTGCGCGCGTCCGTCGGCCCCGAGGACCACCGCGAAGCCCATCTCGACGTAGCGCCGCCCCCCGTCCTTGGCGAGCGCCCGGGTCAGGCGCGCGTCACGACCACCGGCCGTCGCGCCGCGCTCGATCGCGGCGTGGAACCCGCGCCAGTGGGCGTCGCGCAGGCGCTCGGGAACGATGAGGTCGAGGCTCTGCCCGAGCGCCTCCTCGGCGGTGAACCCGAAGAGCGCGACGCACCCGCGGCTCCACCGTCGGATCCGTCCCTCGCGGTCGGCGTAGATCACCGCCTCGGCGGCGTGCTCGAGGATCTCGGCGTCGAGCGTGCCCGCCTCCGGCGTCGCCGGCGCGTCGGGTCCCGCGGGGTCGACGCCGCCGGCGTCGCCATCGTCACGTGGGCCGGTGCCGTCGTCGTGGGTCATCGGTCAAGGATCCCGCTCCCGCGTCGACGGCGCGTCCGGCCGAAGGCCCTTGCCCCCGCGCCCGTCGCCTTGGTACAAGACGGAGGGGAGAACCCACTCCCCCAGGAGGCCCCGTGGCCAACCACCTGACCCCCGAAGAGCTGGCCGACGCCCGTGGCGTCGACCGGACCGAGATCATCGCCATGTGCATCCAGCACGGCGTGCCGATCTACCAGGGCAAGATCGACCGCTGGCTCTACGAGGTGGCGGTGCGGGGCCAGGAGCCGCCCGTCATCTCCGCGGGGCAGCGGCACATGAACTAGCGGCGTCCCTCCGTCCCCTCCCCCTTCCGTCGAGCGGGGTTCAGCTCGGGCGTCCGCGCGCCGATGCCCGTCGTACGAACCGATCCCACGGGCGGACAAGAGGAGGCGACGATGGGCACGGTCACCCACTGGTACGAGGATGGCGGCGCGACGCTCGCCTGCTGCGTCGACCACCGCGACGGACTCACCCTCACCGCGCGCCTGACCTGGGCCGACGCGGCCGACGCCGACCGGCACGCCTACGCCGCGCTCATGGCGGTCCGGCGCGCGTTCACCACCCCGGCGCGCCTGCCGCGGCGCACCGGATCACGGGCGTTGCGCCTGGGCCCGGTGGCGGTGTCGACGACGACGATCGCCACCCCGGTCACCTGGCGCACGCTGCGCTGGAGCGCCCAGGTCGACAGCGGACGGGTGCGGGTGTTCGCGTCGAGCCACCCGGGACGCGCGTCGCTCGTGGCGGTCCGGTCGGGGTTCGCGCCGCACGCCGGGCGCACGCCGGCCGTGCCACGATCCCTGTCGTGATCCAGGCCGAGCCGATCAACGCACGCTTCGTCGGGGGCCCGCTGGACGGCGAGACGCACCGTCTCGCCCACCGGCTGCCGTTCGTCCAGGTGCCGGGTCCGGGCGAGTCGTTCTTCGCCCGGCTCCACGTGGAGCGCCCCGCCGACGTGCCCGACGAGCGCCTGTACACGGTGCAGGGCGCCGACGATCCCGAGACGCTCGTCTACCACGTCGCCACCCGGTCGCCCGAGCCGGCGGCCGACGCCGGCGCGACCGCGACCGCGACCGACGCCCCGCAGACCGACGCCGGCGGCGCGACCGACGACGCCACGCCACCGGCCGACGGCCCCGGCGGACGAGCCACCCGCTCCTGAGCGCCCGGTCCGGGGTCGCGCACGGTGGCGGTCTACGTCGACCCGGCGATCTGGCCGTGGCGCGGCCGTCTGTGGTGCCACCTGCGGGCCGACTCCCCCGACGAGCTGCTGCGGTTCGCCGCGCGACTGGGCCTGCCCCGCCAGTGGCTCCAGACCCGGCCGGGCCAACCGTGGAAGGACCACTACGACCTGCCGTCCGACCTGCGGTTCCAGGCGGTCGCGCTCGGCGCCGTCGAGATCGACGTCCACGCCAGCGCGCTGCTCACCCGGCGGATGAAGGCCGCGTACCTCCGGGCGTGACCGCGCGCCCCTCGACGCCCGCGGCGCCGTCCGGCGCGCGGGTGCGCGGACGGACCCGACCGACGCCCGCGTCGCATCACGTCGGCGGCGGCCCCGACGCCGCCCGCCCCATCCGCCCTGCGCATCCCCGGACGTGCGCGACGAGCTCCGCCGGACCGTCGATGCGGTAGTCGTGGACGAGGAAGCCCAGGTGGACCGCGAGCCAGCTCAGCGAGTCGGCGCGGGTGCGGATCCGGCAGGTCGCGTTGTCGACCGGCTCGATCTCGCCGCGGAACCACCCGACCTCGCGCGGGATCTCCTCGGCCGGGGCGAAGACGGTCACCACCGCCTCGTACCGCGTCGGCATCGACGCGATCGACGAGCGGACGTACGCCGCCGCGTCGCCGCCCGGCGGCACGCGGGGCGCGAACCGCGTCCCCGACGGCCGCGGGTCGGCGATCCGGTCGACCCGGAAGGTGCGCCAGTCCTGACGACGCGCGTCCCACGCGGCCAGGTACCACCGCCGCTGGTGGTTGACCAGGCGGTGCGGCTCGACGGTGCGCTCGCTCCGCTCGCCGTCCCGCCGGCGATAGCCGAAGCGCAGGCGCTCCCGGTCGCGGCACGCCTGGGCGATGGTCGCCAGCGCGTCCGCGTCGACCGCGCTCGGCGGACCGAGCGTCGGCGCGATCGCGGACTGCAGCGCCTCCACGCGGCGTCGCAGCTTGGGCGGCAGCACCTGCTGGAGCTTGGCGAGCGCCCGGACCGACGCCTCCTCGATCCCGGCGACCGATCCCCCCGCGGCCGTGCGCAACCCGACCGCGATCGCGACGGCGTCCTCGTCGTCGAGCAGCAGCGGCGGCAGCTGGCTGCCGGCCTGCAGTTGGTACCCGCCGCCCGCTCCGCGCGCCGCATCGACCGGGTAGCCCAGCTCGCGCAGCCGGTCGACGTCGCGCCGCAGCGTGCGCTCGCTGACGTCGAGCCGGTCGGCCAGCTCGGGCCCGGCCCAGTAGCGGTGGGTCTGCAGCAGCGACAGCAACCGCAGCATGCGGGACGTCGGATCGGCCATGCCGCCATGATCGCGCGGCTTCCGGTCAGGATGTGGCCTGAATCCCCCGGAGGCTGGTCGCATGATCAACGCCGAGGGACTGACCCGCACCTTCCGGGTCGACGACGAGACCGTCGAGGCCGTGCGCGGCATCGACCTGCGGGTGGACGAGGGCGAGCTGGTCGCGTTCCTCGGGCCCAACGGGGCGGGCAAGTCGACGACGCTCCGGATGCTCACGACGCTGCTGCCGCCGACCAGTGGCCGCGCGACCGTCGCCGGGCACGACATCGCCGCCGATCCCGACGGCGTGCGGCGCCGGATCGGGTACGTCGGACAGGGCGACGGCGCCGGCCACAGCCACCGTGTGCGCGACGAGCTCGTGACGCAGGGCCGGGCGTACGGCATGTCCCGCGCGGCGTCCGACGCCCGGGCCGACGAGCTGCTCGAGGCGCTGCAGCTCACCGAGCTGGCCGACCGCAAGGCCTCGATGCTGTCCGGCGGTCAGCGGCGCCGGCTCGACGTGGCGCTGCTGTTCCTCGACGAGCCCTCCACCGGCCTGGATCCGCAGAGCCGCGCCAACCTGTGGGGCCACATCCTGCGCCTGCGGGCCGAGACGGGGATGACGATCTTCCTCACCACCCACTACCTGGACGAGGCCGACGGCATGGCCGAGCGGGTGATGGTGATGGACACCGGCCGGGTCATCGCCGACGACACCGCCGCCGGGCTCAAGGCCGACCTGGCCCGCCGCACCGGCGTCGATCGTCCGTCGCTCGACGACGTCTTCCTCGATCTCACCGGCCGCAGCCTGCGCGAGAGCTTCATCGCCCCGGTCACGGCGCCGCTCGCCCCGCCGGTCGCGGCCTGAGCCGCACCGCGCCGCCCGACGCCCTCGGCCTGAGCCGCACCGCGCCGCCCGACGCCCTCGGCCGGCGCCACCCATCCGTCGTTCCTTCCCACCCCAGGAGTTCCCGATGTCCAGCATCACCGCCCCCATCACTCGCCGTCCGGCCGCCGCGTCCGCTCGCGGATCGCTGGCCCATGACGTGCGGACCGTGTTCCGCCGTGAGCTGCAGCCGCTGGTCCGGGAGCCGTTCACGCTCGTGTTCGGCATGGTCCAGCCGCTGTTCTTCCTGGCCCTGTTCGGCCCGCTGCTGGTGAGCACCACCGGCCTGGGCGACGCCGGGACGCTGCAGTGGTTCGTGCCGGGGATCCTCGTCATGTCGACGCTGTTCGCCACGTCGATGACCGGATCGAACCTGCTGGCCGAGGTGCAGAACGGGTCGCACGAGCGGATGCTGGTGACCCCGTTGCGCCGATCGGCGTTGATCGTCGGCCGGGCGTTGAAGGAGATCGTCCCGGTGATCGGCCAGGCGGTGCTGATCGTGCTCGTGTCGCTGCCGTTCGGGTTCGATCCGCACGCGGCCGGCGGCCTGATCGGCCTGGTCCTCCTGGCGACGTTCGGCGTCGGCCTGGGAGCCCTGTCCTACGCCCTGGCGCTGGCGGTCAGGGACCAGGAGTGGATGTTCTGGATGGTCCAGCAGACGTTCCTGTTCCCGCTGATGCTGCTGTCGGGCATGCTGTTGCCGATCGACGACGGCCCCGGCTGGCTCCGTGCCCTGTCGGCCGCCAACCCGTTGACCTACGTCGTCGACGCGGAGCGCGCCCTCTTCGCCGGCGACGTCGGCGCCACGACGGTTCTCTGGGGCGTCCTCGCCGCCGCGGGCACCGCCGCGGCCGGCCTGACGATCGGCGTACGGACGATCCGTCGGACGGCGGGCTGAGGCGGCCGGCGGGTGGGACGACCCACGGTCGGTCGGCCGACCGCCGGGCGGTCAGCCGACCCGGTCGGCGACCGTCGCGTCCGCCGGAGCTCCGCCGTCCACCGCGGCTTCGGCCGCCGCCCGCTGACGCGCCAGGTACTTCGCGGCGGTCTTCCTCCGGCCGGGGATCTGGATCGGGGCGCGCTCGCGGGCCTCGCCGATGACGCGCTCGGCGAGCTGGGCCGGCGTCTCGCCCGGCAGCAGGCGCGCGCCGGCCGCGGGCTGGAAGAACTCGACCCGCAGGGTGGGGCGCTTGGGGAACCGGATGACGTCGACGACCCCGGTGATCGCGACGCCCAGCACGATCGCCTCGGGGACCGCCTCGGCGAGCCGGCCTGCGCCGCTACGCGGTCGCAGGTAGCCCCCGCGCGAGATCGTGCCCTCGGGGAACACGCCGATGCACGCCCCGTCGCGCAGCTCGCCGATCGCGGCCTCGAGCGCACGGGCGTCGCCCTTGCCACGCTCGATCGGGATCTGGCCCATCCCGTCGAGCACCGGACCCAGGAGCGGGAACCGCCAGAGGGTGGACTTCGCGAGCGCGCGGATCTGGCGGTGCTCCCGTCCGGCGACCCCGACGATGACCGGATCCCAGTAGCTGTCGTGGGTCCCCAGCAGCAGCAGCGGTCCGTCGGTGAGCAGCTCCGTGCCGACGACCTCGAGCCGGCCCCACCGGCGGGCGATCGGTCCCGCGAGCGTCATCACGGCACGGTAGGCGGGCGTCAGCTTCTCCACGTCGGAAACGGTACCCGGACGGGCGGGGTCACCGGGTGACGAGGCCGCGACGCCGCCGGGCCTCAGGGACGCCAGACGCGGAAGACGTCCGTCTGGACCTGCTTCTGCCGGTAGGTGCCGCGGAACACCGGTCCCGATCCGGTGACCCACTCGCCGCGGCGCGGATCGCGCTCGGGCCGTAGCGCGGGCCTCACGTCGAGGACGCTGATCCCGGGCAGGGTGACGCCGCCGTCGGGGTGTCGCTCGCGGACGATGACGTGCAGGTCGCCGTCCCCGTCCGGGTCCACCGACTCGATCGCGATCACCGTCCCCCGCACCGCCCGGCACCCATACCGCGGGGACGGCGTCGGCGTCGGGCAGGTGGCGGTCCACGACGCGGGCGGCGGTGGCGGATCCCGCCGTGTGGTGGCCGGTGGCGGCGATCCTGAGGTGGTCGTCCCGGGCGTCGTCGGCGATCCCGCAGCGTCCTCGGTCGTCGTGCCGGGCGTCGTCGTGGTGCCCGGCGTGCTCGTCGTGGAGCGGGTCGACGTGCTGGTCGTGGAACGGGTCGACGCGCTGGTCGGGCCGTCCCCGGCCCCGTCGGATCGCCGTCCCTCGTCGCCGCCGTCGTCCCCGCAGCCGGTCGCCGCAAGCGCCAGGACCAAGACGGTGGCAACCGCGGTGGGGGCTCCGGCCACGGTGGTGCGGGCTCGACGATCGACGGCCACCGGTGGAGCGTATGCCGTGGGCCGCGACGAACGCGCCGCCCTTAGATCGCCGGAGCGCGCATCGCCTCCCGTCGTATGACCTCGAGGTCATATTCCATGACGTTCTCGACATACGGGCGTCGAGGCACGTCGTTCCGGCAGGGACTTGCAGCAGAGAGGCTCAGGGATCACGCGTCAGCCGTCGCGGCGCGACCTGCACCCACCCGTCCTCGAGCACGTCGGCGAGCTCGTCCTCGTCGATCCCGTGGTCCAGGTGCACGCCGATCCATCCGCGGTGGCCGACGTACGGCGGACGGAAGTAGTGCTCCGGCGCGGCGTCGACCAGCGCCTCCTGCGCCCCCTCGGGCGCGGCGACCCACACCGCCAGGCGACCGTCGCCGTGGTGGTCGTCGTGGTGCATCGCGAACTGCTTGCCCTTGCCGGAGCCGACGAAGAACGACGGGGCGCCGTGGCTCACCCGCTCGTGCGTCTCGGGCAGCGCCAGGCAGATCGCGCGGACCCGCTCGAGGGGGATCGTCGCCACCGGCCTCACCCCCCGCCCGACAGCGCCTTCGGATCGACGCCGGCCTTGGCGAGCATCGCCCCCATCGCGTCGCGCACCGCGATCGCCGCCGACAACGGCCGGATCATGACGGTCAGCTCGGTGATCCGGCCATCGTCGCCGGTGCGCACCAGATCGATCCCCTGCAACGCCTTCTCCCCGACCCGTGCGCGGAAGACCAGGCCGTGGTCGGCCGGGTCCTCGCCCGTCAGCTCGCCCTCGTAGACGAAGTCCTCGAACACCTGCACGACGGCCGCGAGGACCCCGCCGACGACGTCGCGCCCGCGGTAGGTCGTGTGGGCGATCGGGGAGTTGAAGACGACGTCGTCCGCCAGCAGGTCGCGCATGGCCTCGACGTCACGGGATTCGACGGCGGCACGGAAGGGGTGCATGGGCCGAGTATCGCGGTCGCCCGACCCGTCCCGCCACCCCTGCGCGCCGCGCTATCCCTTCTTCGCCCGCCTGCGCTTGGGCGGCAGGTCGGTCGCCGTGCCCTCCGCCACCTCGGCGGCGAACGCGATCGTCTCGGACAGCGTCGGGTGGGCGTGGACCGTGAGGGCCAGGTCACCGACCTCGGCCGCCATCTCCAGCGCGAACCCGGGCTCGGCGATGAGCTCGCCGGCGTTCGCGCCGACGATGCCCGCCCCGAGCACCCGCCGCGACTCGGGATCGAGTAGGAGCTTGGTCAGGCCCGTCGGCGCATCGGTGGTCAATGCCCGCCCGGACGCCGCCCACGGGAAGACCGCGGCCTCGTACGGCGTCCCGTCGGCCTTGGCCTGCGTCTCGGTCAGGCCGACCCACGCGACCTCGGGGTCGGTGTACGCCACCGACGGGATCCCGCGCACGTCGAACGCGACGTCGTGACCGGCGATGACCTCGGCGGCGACCTTCGCCTCGTGGGTGGCCTTGTGGGCGAGCATCGGCTGGCCGACGACGTCGCCGATCGCGAAGACGTGCGGCACGTTCGTGCGCTGCTGCTCGTCGACGGGCACGAACCCGCGGTCGGTCACCGTCACGCCGGCGGCGTCGAGGCCCAGATCGGCCCCGTTGGGCCGCCGTCCGACCGCGACGAGCACCCGGTCGAAGAGCTGCGGGTCGGGGCCCGGCTCGTCGTCGCCGTCGTCGTCGCCCGACCCGGCGAACGTCGCCAGCAGCCCGTCGACGGTCGCCTCCACGGACTCCACGCGCACCCCCAGGTGGATCGCCGCGTACCGGCTCGAGATCCGCTTGGCCAGCGGCTTGACGAGGTCCTTGTCCGCGCCCGGGATGAGCTGGTCGGCGAGCTCGACGACGGTCACCTCGCTGCCGAGCGCGTCGTAGACGGTCGCCATCTCCAGGCCGATGATCCCGCCGCCGATGACGAGCAGCCGCTCGGGGACGTCCTCCAGGTCGAGCGCCCCGGTGGAGTCGATGACGCGCGGGTCGTCGGGGACGCCGGGCAGCTCGATCGGCCGCGAGCCGGCGGCGACGATCGCATGGTCGAACGTCACGACCGTGCGCGTCTCCGCGCCGTCGTCGTCGGCGCCGACGACCTCGACGGCGTGGGTGCCGACGAACGTCCCGACGCCGGTGACCGTCCGCACCTTGCGCTGCTTGGCCATGCCGGCCAGGCCGCCGGTGAGGGTCGACACCACCTGGTCCTTCCACCCGCGCAGCGCGTCGACGTCGACCTGCGGGTCGCCGAAGGTCACCCCGTGCGCGCCGATCGCGTCGGCGTCGGTGATGACCTTGGCCGCGTGCAGCAGCGCCTTCGACGGGATGCACCCGACGTTGAGGCACACCCCGCCCAGGGTCGGATACCGCTCGACGAGGACGACGTCGAGGCCCAGGTCGGCGGCGCGGAACGCCGCGGTGTACCCGCCCGGCCCGGACCCGAGCACCAGGACCTGCGCGTGCTCGTCGCCCTCGCCCGGCTTCGGTCCGCGGGCCTCGACCGGCTCGGGGCCGGATCCACCGCCGCCACGCGCGTCGGACCCGGTCAGCCCGGTCGGGCGCGGCACGCGCCCGTCGCCACCCGTCGCGCGCGATCCGTCGGACCCGCCCGCGGCGGCGCCCACCGGGGCGGGTGCGTCACCCGCCGACGATCCGGCCGACCCCGCGCCACCGGAGCCTCCGGCCGCCGCGCCGGCCCCGGCGCCACCGTTCGAGCCACCGTCGCCCCCGTCCCCGGACGCGTCGCCGACGAGCGTCAGCAGGACCGCGCCCTCGGAGACGCTGTCGCCCTCCTTGACGCGGATCTCCTCGACGACGCCCGCCTGCGGGGACGGCACCTCCATCGTCGCCTTGTCGGACTCCAGGACGACGAGCGGGTCCTCCTTCGCGATCTCCTGGCCGACCTCGACGAGGACCTCGGTGACGGGGACGTCGTCGAAGTCGCCGATGTCGGGGACCTTCACCTCGATGCTCACGACACGGACCTCCGGGACGGGGTGCGGGGGACGGCGGGCGCGCTCACAGCAGCACCCGACGCAGGTCGTTCAGGACCTTCGACAGGTGCACGCAGAACCGTGCGGCGAGCGCGCCGTCGACGACCCGGTGGTCGTACGACAACGACAGCGGCAGCATGAGCCGCGGCTGGAACGCCTCGCCGTCCCAGACCGGCTTCATCACCGACCGGGTGACGCCGAGGATCGCCACCTCGGGCGCGTTGACGATCGGGGTGAACACCGTGCCGCCGATGCCGCCGAGGCTCGAGATCGAGAACGTGCCGCCGCTCATCTCGCTTGGCGACAGCGTGCCCGCGCGGGCCTTGCCGGACAGGTCGGTGAGCTCCGCGGCGAGCTGCAGGATGCCCTTGCGGTCGACGTCGCGGATGACCGGGACGACGAGCCCGTTGGGCGTGTCGGCCGCGAACCCCAGGTGGTGGTACTTGCGCAGCACGAGCTCGTCGCCGTCGAGCGACGAGTTCAACCGCGGGTGCTCCTTGAGCGACGCCGACACCGCCTTGAGCAGCAGCGCCACCATCGTGACCTTGACGTCCTGCTGCTCGGCGTTGAGCCGCTTGCGGAACGCCTCGAGCTCGGTGATGTCCGCCTCGTCGCTGTGGGTGACGTGCGGGATCCTCACCCAGTTGCGCGCGAGGTTCGCCCCCGCCAGCTTCTGGATCCGGGTGAGCGGGATCCGCTCGACCTCGCCGAACCGCTCGAACTTCACCTTCGGCCACGGCGCCAGGCCCAGGCTCGCGCCGGCGTCGGACGGGGCCGACGACGGGCTGCTCGGCCGCACCGCGCTCTCGTCCGACGCGTGCGGGAAGGTCGCGGCCTCCTCGACGTCCTCGCGGGTGATCCGGCCGTTGCGGCCGGTGCCCTCGACGGCGTCCAGGTCGATCCCGCGCTCGCGGGCCAGCCGCCGCACCGTCGGGCTGGCGTACACGGCGCCGCCGGAGCCGGTCCGGGCCGCCGCTCCGCCGGCCGAGCGCGCACCGGAGCCGGAGCCGGCGCCCTCGCCGGCCGTGGGGCCCGGCGTCGACCCGCCCGACGGGCCCCCGGACGTCCCGGGAGTCCCCGAGCCGCCACCGTCCGACGACCCGGACCCGGACCCGGACCCGGACCCGGAGGGCGCCGTGGCGCCGCCGCCGGCGCGCCCACCCCCACCGGCCCCGGACCCGGCTCCACCACCGGACCCACCGGCCGTGGACGCGCCGCCGTCGCCGTCGGACGACGCACCACCGCCGTCGCCCTGGCCACCACCGGGAGCCCCGTCGGTGTCGAGGACGACGAGCACCGTGCCCTCCGACACCGTGTCGCCCTCCTTCACGCGGATCTCGGCGACCGTGCCGGCGAACGGCGCGGGCACCTCCATCGTCGCCTTGTCGGACTCCAGGACGACCAGCGGGTCCTCCTGCGCCACCACGTCGCCGACGGCGACGAGGACCTCGGTGACGGGAACGTCGTCGAAGTCCCCGATGTCGGGGGTCGGTACCTCGGTCAGCGTCGCCACGGGGCCTCCACGTCGGCGTCGATCTCGTACTTGTCGATGGCCCGCTGCGCGTCCTCGGGCCGGTCCAGCGCGTTCAGTGCGGCGACCACGACGTGGTGCCGGTCGACCTCGAAGAACCGTCGCAGCGCCCGCCGGAAGTCGCTGCGGCCGTAGCCGTCGGTGCCCAGGACGTGGTAGTCGCCGGGCACCCACGGCCGGATCTGCTCGGCGTGCGAGCGGACGTAGTCGGTCGCGGCGACCACCGGCACGTGCTCGCCGACCGCGCGCCCGGCGCGGTCGACGCTCGCCCCGGGGGCGAGCTGCGCGCTGACGAACGCCCCGCGCGGCGCCTCCTTGGGCCGCAGCCGGTTGTGGCGCTCCGCGGCGTGGCCGTCGCGGCCCAGCTCGCTGAACGACGTGACGCTCCACACGTCCGCGGCGACGCCGAAGTCGTCGCGCAGCAGCTCGGCGGCCGCCAGCACCTCGCGGAGGATCGTCCCCGACCCGAGCAACCGGACCTGCGGCCCGTCCACCGGCGCCACCGGGTGCATCCCGCGCAGGATGCCCTCCTCGGCGCCCTCCGGCATGGCCGGCTGGACGTAGTTCTCGTTCATCACCGTGAGGTAGAAGAAGACGTCCTCCTGCTCGGCGACCATCCGCCGCAGGCCGTCGTGGATGATCACCGCCAGCTCGTACCCGTAGGCGGGGTCGTACGCCACGCAGTTGGGGATGAGCGACGCCTGCACGTGGGAGTGGCCGTCCTCGTGCTGCAGGCCCTCGCCGTTGAGGGTCGTGCGTCCCGCGGTGCCGCCGATGAGGAACCCCCGGGCGCGGCTGTCCCCGGCCGCCCACGCCAGGTCGCCGATGCGCTGGAACCCGAACATCGAGTAGTAGACGTAGAACGGGATCATCTGGACCCCGTTGTTGGAGTACGACGTGGCCGCGGCGATCCACGACGACATCGCCCCGGGCTCGTTGATGCCCTCCTGGAGGATCTGACCCTGCCGGTCCTCGCGGTAGAACATGAGCTGCTCGGAGTCCTCGGGCTGGTACAGCTGCCCGACCTGGCTGTAGATCCCGAGCTGGCGGAACATCCCCTCCATGCCGAACGTCCGCGACTCGTCGGGCACGATCGGCACGACGTGCTTGCGGAGGTGCGCGTCGCGCAGGATCGTCGACAGGATCCGGACGAACGCCATCGTCGTCGAGTTCTCGCGTCCGGACGACCCCTCGAGCACGGACCGGAACGTCGACAGCTCGGGCACCGGGAGCGGGTCCTCGACCCGCGTGCGCCGGACGGGGAGCCCGCCCCCGAGCGCCTTGCGCCGCTCGAGCATGTGCCGCATCTCGGGGCTGTCGTCGGCGGGCTTCTTGAACGCGATGTCGTGGACCTCCTCGTCGCTGAGGTCCAGCCCGAACCGCTCGCGGAACGTCCGCAGGACGCCCTCGGTCATCTTCTTCTGCTGGTGGGTGATGTTCTGGCCCTCGCCGGACGCCCCCATCCCGTAGCCCTTGATCGTCTTGGCGAGGATCACCGTGGGCTGGCCCTCGTGCGCGCGGGCGGCGGCGTACGCGGCGTAGACCTTGCGCGGGTCGTGGCCGCCGCGGTTGAGCGCCCAGATCTCGTCGTCGGTCCAGTCCTCGACCATCCGCGCCGTCTCGGGCCGGCGACCGAAGAAGTGCTCGCGGACGTAGGCGCCGTCGCGGGACTTCATCGTCTGGTACTCGCCGTCGAGCACCTCCTCCATGACCGACACGAGGTGCCCGTCGACGTCGGCGGCCAGCAGCGGGTCCCAGCGCGACCCCCAGATGACCTTGATGACGTTCCACCCGGCGCCGCGGAACTCCGCCTCGAGCTCCTGGATGATCTTGCCGTTGCCGCGGACCGGTCCGTCGAGGCGCTGCAGGTTGCAGTTGATGACGAACGTCAGGTTGTCGAGCTTCTCGCGGCCGGCCATGCCGATCGCGCCCATCGACTCCGGCTCGTCCATCTCGCCGTCGCCGCAGAACACCCAGACGTCGCGATCCTTCGTGTCGGCGAGGCCGCGGCCCTGCAGGTACTTCAGGAACCGCGCCTGGTAGATGCCCATGATCGGGCCGAGCCCCATCGACACCGTGGGGAACTGCCAGAACTCCGGCATGAGCCACGGGTGCGGGTAGGAGGAGAGGCCCGGGCCGTCGCCGCCGACCCGCTCGGGGACGCCCAGGCCGCGCGCCCCGGACTCCTGCCGGAAGTTCCGCAGCTGCTGCTCGGAGATCCGACCCTCGAGGAACGCCCGGGCGTAGATCCCGGGCGAGCTGTGGCCCTGGAAGTACACGAGGTCGCCGCCGTGCCCGTCGCCCGGCGCCCGCCAGAAGTGGTTGAACCCGACCTCGTAGAGCGTCGCCGCCGACTGGTACGACGCGATGTGGCCGCCCAGCTCGGACGACTCGGCGTTCGCCTGCAGCACCGTCGCCAGCGCGTTCCACCGCACGAGCGACCGGATCCGGCGCTCGAGCCCGGTGTCGGTGTCGGGCCGCGGCTCCAGCTCGACCGGGATGGTGTTGACGTACGGCGTGGTGCCGTGCAGCGACGCGGTCACGCCGCGGCGGACGCCGCGCTCGACCAGCGCCTCCAGCAACGCCTCGGCGCGGTCGGGACCGTCGTGGTCGAGGACGGCGTCGAGCGCCTCCAACCACTCCTGGGTCTCCTGCGGGTCGGGATCGTCGGCGGGAACGGCGGGGGTCACCAATCAGCCCTCGGGGTCGGGGTCGGCGAAGTACTCGGGACGGCTGGCCCGCAGCGCCGGCAGCGCCGACAGGACCATCCGCAGGTGGTGGCGCAGGGCGTCCTCGGCGCGGTCGGCGTCGCCGGCGGCGACCGCCTCGACCACGCCACGGTGCTCGGCGAGCATCGCGTCGAGGTAGTCCGGGTCCGGCAGGCTCAACCGGCGGACCCGGGCCAGGTGCCCGTTGGCGCGTCGGCTGAGGTCCCACGCGATCGCGCGTCCGCTGATGACGCACAGCCGCTGGTGGAGCTCGTCGTCGAGCCGGTCGAACAGCCGGTGGTCGCCGGCGGCGACCGCCCGCCCCTGCGCCTTCAGGTCGTCCCGCAGCCCGGCGACGTCGTCCGGGCGGGCGCGCTCGGCGGCGAGCCGCACCGCAGCGCACTCCAGCGCCTCGCGGACGAACGCCGCGTCGCGCACGCCCTCGTCCGAGATCCGGGTGACGAGCGTGCCGACCTGGGGCACGACCTCGACGAGCCGCTCGTCCCGCAACGTCGCGAGGACCTCGCGGATCGGCGTGCGGCTGACGTCGAACTGCCCGGCCAGCTCGTTCTCCGACAGCTTGCGGCCGGGCGCGTAGCGGGCGTCGAGGATCGCGTCGCGCAACGCCGCGTAGACCCGGGTCCGGGCCGATCCCACGGCGGCGCGATCGGCGGTCAGCAACGACATTGGACACTAGTATGCAAGTTGGGGCTCCGGTCCGTCAAGCGGTGACGCCGATCGACCGCGCCGGTCACCGGACATCGGCCTCGGCCGCCGCCTCGAGCCGCCGGCGGACGTCCCCCGTGACCGGCCCCAGGTGGCCGGGCAGGACCGTCGCCGGGTCGAGCGCGGCCAGGCGGCGCAGGCTCTCGCGCGCCCGCTCCAGGTCGTGGTCGTAGGCGCGCACCGGCAGCGCCGGCTCCTGCGGCCGCCCCCACATGCTCGTGACGTAGAACGCGTCGCTGACGATCGCGACGCGGTCGGACGCCCGCCACAGCCCGATCTGACCCGGGGCGTGCCCGGCCAGGTCGACGACCTCGAACCCGCAGACGTCGTCGCCGACGGCGACCGTCTCGTCGATCGTCACCGGTCCTCCGTCCCAGACCGCGCGGTGCGACAGGGCGTGGAACGCGCGCACCGCCCGCGGCAGGAGCTCCGGTCGCCAGTACTCCCGTCCGCCGCGACCCTCGGCGTACGGCGCCGCGTCGGCGTGGCACGCGATCGGCACGCCCGCCGCGCGCAACGCCGGGGCGGCGCCGCGGTGGTCGGTGTCGCCGTGGCCCAGGATGACGCGCCGCAGCCCGCCGCGCTCGGCGGCCGCGTCGAGGATCGGGCCGGCCATGCCCTTCTCGCCGCTGTCGAACGCGACGACCCCGCCCGACGGATCGTCGAGCAGGTAGACGTTCATCGCCCGGAACGCCCCGCCACGCAGGAGCGTCACCCCGTCGGCCACCGACACGGGCGGACCGCAGGCGACCCGGCGACCCAGGTGGTGCAGACGTTGGGCGACGGAGGACGGCAGGGCGGGCACGGACGAGGCGGCGGCCGGCGCGGCGGGGCCGCCCGGCGGGCCGCCTCGATCCTCGCGCACCATGGGGCGCCACGTCCAGTCCGTCACGGCTTCGTCACGCGCCCGGCCCGGCGGCGCCGGGGGTGCGACGCGAACGGCCGGGCGGCGGCGCGACGCGGACGGCCGACGGCGCGCGTCCGAGTGCGTGGCCGGGTGCGTCCTACGCCGGTCGCCGATCGGCGACCCACCAGGTCACCAGGCCGACGATCGCGCTGAGCGTCAGCACCGATCCCCAGGATCCGAGGACGTCGGCGACGGCGTGCGACAGGCCGAACGCCACGAGGAACACGGCGACGAGCCCCAGGGCGACCGGCAGGCCGCGTGCGGCGCGCCACCGCAGGCCGCACCAGAGCGCCCCGAGGAAGAGGACGATCCCGCCGAGCGGCCGGACCCCGGTGACGTCGGCGACCGCGAACCCGAGCACGAGCGTCGCGGCGGCGACGACGGCGGTGGGCGGCATCGACCCCGTCGACCTCATCGGGTCCCCCGTGGAGCCCGGCGACGCTCGGCCATCGCCAGCCAGCGCCCGGCGCAGTCCGCCGAGCAGCACAGCGTCGGGTCGTCGTCGGCCAGCCCCTCCGGACGCACGCCCACGGCGACGTCGATCGGCACGCCGCACACCGGGTCGACGACCGGACGGCGACCCGGGGTGCGCAGGATCTCGAGCGCCTCCACCTCGACCGGGCGACGAACCCCGGCGACGGTGACCGCGCCGACGGGGCTCGTCGACGCCCACGGCGGCAGCACGATGTCCGACGAGACGGCGACGAGGATCTGGCCGGCCTCGGCGACGTCGCACAGGCGTGACGCGAGGTTGATCGTCGAGCCGATGTAGTCGTCGCCCTCGAACATGATGACCTTGCCCCGCGCGACGCCCCCGCGGACGTCGAGCGGCGACGCGCCGGTGAGGTGGTGGCGCGCCTCGAGCACGCAGGCGGCGATCCCGCCGGCCTCGGCCGACGACAGCATCACGCCGTCGCCCATCCACTTCGTGACCCGCACCCCGCGGCGCTCGGCGGCGCGACGGACCACCGACCGGGTCATCGCCAGGACCGACACCGCCTCCTCGTCGCCGTGCTCCTCGGTGTAGGCGGTGAAGCCCGACAGGTCGAGGAACGCGAAGCACCGGTCGACGCGCACGCTCAGTCCTCCGGTGAGGCCGGCCGCGACGACCGGGTCGGGGGGACGAGGACGAGCACGCCCACACTCTTTACAGCACCGGTCGCCGGGCGGCCGCCACCCTACGCCCACGCGTCGTGCGGGGGAGCCGGCGCGTCGGACGCACCGGCGACGGCGCCCACCGCCGGCCCCGACGGTCGGCGCGCGACCGCCCCACCTTCGACCGCCGCGCGCGGTCGCCGGCCGTGCGACGATGCAGCGGTGCAACGCCGGACCCCGGATCGCCCCCGCCCCGCCCGGGACCGGCGTCCCCGGCCCACGCGCCGCCGTCACCGCGCGACGACCGCGTCGGCCCCGCCGGCGCTGCTCGTCGCGTTGCTCCTCGCCAGCGTCCCGGCCGGTGCGGCGGCGGCCACCGCCGCGCCACGGATCGTCGGCGGATCCCCCGTCCCGATCCAGGACGTGCCGTACCAGGTGGCGTTGTGGGACCCGGCCGCGCTGGGACCGGACACCACGCCGTGGGCCGGCCAGTTCTGCGGAGGGTCGATCGTCACCCCGACGACGATCGTCACCGCCGCGCACTGCATCACCGACGCGGGCGGCGCCCCGGTGCCCACGGCGACCGTCCGCGTGCTCGCGGGCACGTCGACGCTCCGCGGCCCCGACGGTCCGCCCGACCCGCCCGCCGTCCGCGACGCGGCGGTGACCGCGATCGCCGTCTACCCCGGGTACGGGCCCTCCACCTCCGACGGCGACGTGGCGGTCCTCACGACCGCCACGCCGCTGTACGACCCGGCCGCGCCGTCCGCGGACGTCGCGCCGGTGGCCCTCCTCGACCCGGCGCGCGAGGCCCTGGTGGCGTCCCCCGATCGCGGCTCCGCGGTCCGGATCAGCGGGTGGGGCGACCTCGCGTCCGGCGCCGGGCCCGGCGATCCCGCCTACCGTCCCGTCGAGCTACGCGCGGCGACGACCCATCTGTACTCCCCCCTGCTGTGCACGACCGCGTACCTCCTGCGCGGCGAGGCGATCACCGACCGGATGCTGTGCGCCGGCGAGGGCGGCGGCGGCATCGACAGCTGCCAGGGCGACAGCGGCGGCCCGATGACCGTCGTCGACGGGGCCGCGCCCCGACTGACCGGGGTCGTGAGCTTCGGCATCGGTTGCGGCGCGGCCCTGGCTCCCGGCGTCTACACCCGCCTGGCGCACCCGGGGATCGCCGCGTGGGTCCGTCAGGCGGCGGGCCTGCCGGCGTCGGGGGCCGACGCCCCCCCGACGACGACCCCCGCGCCTTCGCCGACGACGCCGTCGACGACGCCCCCCACGCCCGCGCCGACGCCCCCGGTCACGGAGCCGACGGACACCGCGCGTCCGACGATGCAGCGGCCGCGGCGGACCTGCACCCGCATCCGCTGCCGGGTCCTCGCGAAGGTCCTCGACGAGCGTCCGACGAGCGGGATCCGTCGGGTCGACGCGACCCTGCGCTGGACGGTCCGACGCCGTTGCGTGCGCGACGGTCGACGCACGACGTGCAAGCGCGAGCGCTCCCGGCGCCTGAAGGCCGTCTCCCGTCCCGGCGACCGCTGGCGGATCACGACGCCGCGGCTCGCCGACCGTCGGTACCGCCTGACGCTCCGCGCCGTCGACCGCGCCGGCAACCGGCAGCGCAAGGCCCGGATCGTGAGCCTGCGCCCGCAGCGCCGCTGATCACGACCACGGCCGTCGACGGCCGGGCCCTGGCCGGCCCTCGCCCCGCACCGCCGGGGTCGTCCCGACGCCGCCCGGGATCAGGCGTCGGCGTCGATGAACGCGTGCTCGTTGAACGTCTGCAGGGCCAGGCCCCGCGGTCCGGTGGCGAGGGTCGTGATCGCCCCGTGCGCCATGACCCGGTTGAGCCCCATCCAGCCGTCGGCTCCCAGGCCCAGGATCCCGGCGCACACGGCGCTGATCGTGCCGGCCGACGACACGACGACGGTGGCGTCGTCGCCGGCGCGGTCGGCGATGAGCGCGTCGATCGCCCGCCGCACCCGGATGGTGTACTCGCGGAACGGCTCGCGGTACTCGCCGTCGTGGCGGCCCTCCGTCCAGCGGCGCAGCGCCTCGTCGAGGGTGTCCTGGAACGCCTCGCCCGGACGCAGCGTCTGGGCCATCTCGGCGGCGAGCACCGTCTGGCTGCGGTACCGCGAGCGCAGCCGCACGAGCAGGTCGCGGTGGTCGTACTCGTCCCAGCGCGGGTCCTGGCGCATCGGCGGCTGTCCGGGGTACGTCGACGCGATGTCGACGATCTCCGTGTCCGGGGAGCGCTCGATCCGGGCGACGCCCTCGACGGCGCGGGCGGCGGACTCCACCGTCCGGCCGGCGGCGTCGACGGCCGCGTCGACGGTCCGCCCGGCGGTCTCGACCGCGCGCCCCGCCGCGTCGACGGTGCGGCCGGCGGCCTCGGTCGCCCGCTCCGCCGCCTTCTCGGCGAGGTCCATCGCGGTGCCGACCCCGGGCGTCAGGCGCAGGATCCGTCGCGACACCCGGCCGGGGGTCAGCTGCTCCACCCGCTCGTTGCGGGCGCGCGTCTCGGCCGCGAAGTCCCGGTCGGCGTACTTGCGGCTGCGGCCGCCGCGCGCCGGTGGCTCGGCGTCGCCGGCGCCGCCGGTCCGCGGGACGGTCCGCAGCGGTGCGTTGCGGCGGCGGCCGGCGTCGGCGGCGGTGCGGGCGTCGGCGTACGCCCGGGCGAGCACCTCGGCCGACTGGCGCTGCCGACGCAGGCCACCGTGCGCGACGAGTCCGACGTCGAGGCCCCGTCGGTGCAGCTCGGCGCCGACGGCGCGCAGCTGCCGTCCCCCGTTGACCGACAGCCGGTCGACGTCCCCCACCCCGAGCGACGCCTGCCCGTGTCGCACCAGCACGATGACTCCCATCCCCGCACAGCCTGCACCATCCGGCGCCCCGACGGAAGCCGTGGGCGGCCGCGACCGCCCACGGCCACTAGGCTCGTCCCGTGCCGCTGCCGCTCACGCCGCCGTTCGCCCCGCAGCTCGCCAAGGCCCGCACCGCGCTGCCCGAAGGCCCCGGCTGGGTGTACGAGCCGAAGTGGGACGGGTTCCGCGCCGTGGCGTTCGTCGACGGCGACGCGCTCACGTTGCTGTCGCGCGGCGGCAAGGACCTCGTGCGGTACTTCCCCGAGGTGCGCCTGCCGCCGGGCCGGTACGTCCTGGACGGCGAGCTCGTCGTCGACGCCGACGCGACGGTGCGGGCCGCCACCGGCCGCGACGACGGACCGACGTCGACCGACGAGGTGGACTTCGACGCGTTGAGCCAGCGGATCCATCCGGCGCAGTCGCGGATCGACCGGCTGTCGGTCGAGCTTCCCGCCCGGTACGTCGCGTTCGACCTGCTCGCCGAGGAGGACGAGGTCCTGCTGGAGCGCCCGTTGCGCGAGCGTCGGGCGGCGCTCGAGGCGTTGCTGGAGCGGCTGGACACCGACGCCGCCACGCTCGCGCTGACCCCACAGGTGAGCGACCCGGCCGACGCCCGGGGATGGCTGCAGGACATCGAGGGCGTCGTCGCCAAGGAGGCCGACGCGCCGTACGCGCCGGGCGCCCGGCGCGGGATGGCGAAGATCAAGCGCCGCCGCACCACCGACTGCGTCGTGATCGGCTGGCGCGAGGGCAAGCAGGCCGGCACGGTCGGATCGCTCATCCTCGGCCTGTACGGGCCGGACGGCGAGCTCCGCCACGTCGGCCACACGTCGGGCCTCAAGGCGGCCGAGAAGCGCGAGTGGGCGGACGAGCTCGCACCGCTGGCGACCGGCGCCACCGGGGGCGGCGAGCCGAGCCGGTGGCGCAGCGCGTCCGACGCGGCGTGGACCGAGGTCCGACCCGAGCTCGTCGTCGAGGTGAGCTACGACCAGGTCACCGCCGGCCGGATCCGCCACGGCGCCCGGCTGGAGCGCCGCCGCGACGACAAGCGGCCGGCGGAGTGCACGATCGACCAGCTGGACCCGGCGGCGTAGGGCCCCAGGGCCCCGGCCGGGCCGTACGACCCCGTCCCGCTCGGCCGATGCGTCCGGTCCGTCGTCCCACCCCGTCCCGCTCAGCCGTCCCGGTCCTTCGCCCGGCTGGGCTGCACGCGCCTGGGCTCGCCCTCGCGCTTGGCGTAGTGGGGCGGCCACGGCGCGTCGCCCAGGCCGCGCTCCTCCTCGTCCTCGCGGGACAGCGCCAGCAGCGCGTCGAGCGATCCGGGCGCGTCGTGCATCCCGGCGTGCGGGTCGCCGTGGCGGGCGACGAGGTCGGGGACGGTGTCGATCCGCAGGTCCTCCATCTCGACGTCCGGCACGTCGTCCCACCGCAGTGGCGTCGAGACGGTCGCGTCCGGGCGCGGCCGGACGGAGAACGCGGCGGCGACGGTGCGGTCGCGGGCGTTCTGGTTGTAGTCGAGGAACACCCCGTGGCGCTCCTCCTTCCACCAGCTCGTCGTCGCCAGGTCGGGGGCGCGGCGCTCGACGGCGCGGCCGAGCGCGATCGCGGCGCGACGGACCTCGTCGAACGTCCACGCCGGACGGATCGGCACGGTGACGTGGATCCCGCGCGACCCCGACGTCTTCGGCCACCCGGTCAGGCCGTGCTCGGCGAGGACGTCGCGGACGACGAGCGCCACCCGCCGCACCGCGTCCCAGCCCACGTCGGGCTCGGGGTCCAGGTCGACCCGCAGCTCGTCCGGGTGGTCGAGGTCGGGCCGGCGCACCGGCCACGGGTTGAGGTCGACGACGTTCATCTGGACCGCCCAGACGAGGTGGGCGGCGTCCTGGACGACGAGCTCGCGCGCGGTGCGGCCGCTGGGGAACGTCACCTCCGCGGTCTCCAGCCACTCCGGCGCGGAGTCGGGGATCCGCTTCTGGAAGAACGGCGGGGCGTCGATCCCCTTCGGGAACCGCTTGAGCGCCCCGGGACGGTCGCGCAGGCCGGCGAGCGCGCCGCCGGGCGACGCGGGGCGCACCGCAGGCGTGCCGCCGGTCGACCCGTCGCGGCCCCCGGGTGCGTCACCGGTCCCCGAGCGGACGGGACCGGCGACCTCGGCGACCGCCAGGTAGTACTCGACGAGGTCGAGCTTCGTGATCGCGCGCGCCGGTCCCCGTCCGTCGTCGCGGTCCGCCCGCGCGGGGAAGACGACCTTCCCCGGGCTCGACAACCGGACGTCGTGCCCGGCCACCTCGATCGTCGTGGCGTCGCGGGCCATGCCGCGCAGCCTCGCAGGCGCGACCGCCCTACGGGGCCGCGTGACGGCGGGCGACGTCGACGACGGTGGCCAACGACGGCGTCACGTCCTCGGCGCGCCACACGAGCTCGACGCTCGCGACGGGCGCGTCGTCCCCCGTCACCTCCAGGTAGGCCACGTCCGGCAACCGGTGCCGCGCCGCGTCCAGCGCGGTGAGCAACGCGGGTCGGTCGTGCTGGACGACGTCGAGGATGGTGTCCGTGACGTGGCTCGTCACCGCCCCCGACCGACCGGGACGACCCGCGGCGCGACCCGGCGCACCGCCGTCCCGGCCGCCCCGCGCGCCCGCCGCGTCGCCCACGTCGGCGAGCGACGGCGGGAGGCGGATGTCCGCCGAGCGCTCCACCACGGCCGTCCACGGCGCAGCCTCGCGTCCCCAGAGCGGATCGCCGGACGGCACGACGACGACGTAGGGCACGCGGGCCAGCGTCACGCGGTCGAGTCCGTCGTCGGGCGGATCGACGACGACCGCCGCGTCGTGCCAGCCCGCACGCAGGCTCCGCAGCGCGTGCTCCCGTCGACGATGGCCGCGGCTCACCAACCGGACGTCGGGGGCGTCGCGGCGCAGCGTACGCAGCCACGCGACGACCGCGTCGCCGAGCGTCCCCTCGACGAACCCCAGCCGCACCGTGCCCGCGAGGCCGTCGGCGACCTCGACGACCTCGTCACGGTACGACGACGCCCCGGCGACGAGCCGCCGGGCGCCGGCGAGCAGCCTCGCCCCCTCCGGCGTCAACACCGCGCCCCGCGCGCCCCGGGTGAACAGCGTGACCCCCCACGACGCCTCCAACGACTTGATCTGCTGACTCAACGATGACGGGGACAGGTGCAGCGAGCGGGCCGTGCGCCCGAAGTTCCCCTCGTCCGCGAGGGCCACGAACGACGACAGCAGACGCAGGTCGATGGGCGGCGTCGCGGCGGTCACCCGATGAAGGGATAGCGGACGTCGGGGTGCACCCGGCCGCCTCCCCGGACCACACCCCGGGTGCACCCGGGTGAAGGGTCACGATCGATGCACCGACCGTTCGCGGATCGTGGACGGTGGGCCCGTCATCCGCTGATACCTTGGTCCGCCACGCCCCGAGATGAGCCACCGCACGACCACATTCACCTCCCCGACGTCCTCGCCCCCGCCGCGTCACCGGCGGGCACGGATCGCCACGCGGCTGACCGCGTGGCTGTCGACCTCGGCCGCCGCCACCGGCGTCGTGCTGGCGATCGGCGCCCCGGCCGCGTCCGCCGAGGGGTCGTTCACGTCCTTCGTCCGCAACGTCGGGTCCGGGTTCGAGTCACGGACGTGGTTCGACGGCGGCCGGACGCGGCGCCCCACGACGATCACGCTCACCGGCTGCCGCACGACGAGCGTCGCCGCGTCCACGGCCGTCGCCCCGTCGACGCCGGATCCCGCTGCGCCGAGCCCCGCCCCGTCGGCCGCGCACGGTGGCGGGGGCACCACCCCGAGCCCGACCACCGGGCAGGAGGTCGCGACGAAACGGTCGACGAACGCGACCCCGGCGCGACGCCGACAGGCGCCCTACGCCACCGTCGAGCTGTGGCGCATCGTCCGCGGGACCCCGGTCAGGAACCTCGGCGCCAAGCGGGTCTGCTCGAAGCCCCGCAGCTGGGGACGCGTCCCGCCGGGTCACTATCGGTTCCGGGTGACCAGGGTCAACGGGCGCGCGGGCGTCGACCGACTCACCGCCCGACGCGTGCGCGTCCGGTACTAGGCCGTCAGGTCATCACCCGGAGCGGCCCGTCGGCCGCCGGTGGAGCGGCGCGCCGCGGGCGACGCCGCATGCACCCCACGACCGATCCACGACGTGCGGAGGCACCGGCTCGCCACCGGCGGGGGTCACCCGTGCACGGGATGCACCGTCGTCGGGCCGGGTGAAGCATCGGTCACCGTGAACGCGTCGTACGGCGATCGTCACCGACCGGAGGCGGGGGAGTGGTGAACCGACGTCGAACGACAGGTCATGCCGACGACGCTCCACCCGCAGACCACCCGCGCCGATGAGCGGTCGGACGTGGACGCGAGCCGTAGGCGACGCCGCCCGCCGTCCGACTCCCGTCGACGCGGCGGCCCGGCTCCGCTCACCGTCGCGGGTCGCGGCGGCCGGCCGGCGATCCCCCGGGCGGGCTCGCGGGGTCCGTCCGGGACCCCGGCGGCCGGCGCGGCCACGCCACGGTCACGGCGGGCCCGGCGCCGCGCCGCGGTCCGGCGGCGTCGGACGCTCGTCGCCGTGGCGCTGCTCGCCGTCACCGCGGTCGCCGCCCGCGGCCTCGACGACGGCTGGGGCGACCGGATGCACGCCGCGGCGCTCGTGGAGCGGTTCGCCGACGCATGGGCGGATCGCGACGTCGCCGCGCTGTACGAGCTCATCGATCCGACGAGCCGCTCCGGGCTGAGCCCCGAGCGCTTCCGCGAGCTGCACCGGGACGCGGACGCCACCGCCACCACCGAGCGCGTCGACGTGGGGGCGCCCGTGTCGCACGGCGACGTCCACGACGTCCCGGTGACGGTCCACACCCGGATGTTCGGCGAGCTCCGGGCGACGTTGCGGGTGCGCACCACCGGCGACGGCGAGGCGACGCGCGTCCGCTGGTCGCCCGAGATGACGTTCCCCGGGCTGCGCGCCGGCGAGACGGTGAGCCGCACGACCCGCATGCCGCCGCGGGCCGATCTGCTCGATCGCGACGGTCGGGTCATCGTGTCCGGTCCGGCCCGTCGACCGACCGACGGGCCGTACGCCGACGCCGCGCGCGCCGTCGCCGGGTGGCTCGGGCCGGCCCACCCCGACGACCGCCCCGCGCTCGAGCGGCTCGGCGTGCCGTCGGACGTGCACGTCGGGGCCGGCGGGCTCGAGCGCCTGCTCGACGAGGCGCTCACCGGTCGTCCCGGAGGGGTGCTCCGCGCCGGCGACCGCGTGCTCGCGAAGGCCGACCCGGTCGCCGCCGGACCGGTCCGGAGCGCGGTGTCGCTCCCGTTGATCCAGACGATGCGCGCGGCGCAGTCGACCGCACCGAGCACGCACGGGGCGGTCGCCCTCAACGCCCGCACCGGCGAGGTGCTGGCGTTCGACGGCGTGGCGTGGAGCGCGCTGCAGCCGCCCGGGTCGGTCATGAAGATCGTGACCGTCGCGGCGGCGCTCGAGCACGGCGTGACGCGACGCTCGGCCCGCTACGCGTCGACGACCCGCGCGGCCGGGATCGAGAACGCCGACGGCGCGCGGTGCGGCGGCACGCTGACGGTGGCGTTCGCGCGGTCGTGCAACTCCGTGTTCGCGCCCATGGCGCAGCGGCTCGGGGCGGAGCGCCTGGTTCGCGCGGCCGAGCGGTTCGGGTTCAACCGCCCGCTCGGGGTCGCCGGGTCCGCCGTGAGCTCGGTCCCGTGGCCGAACGGTCCGGGCGAGCTGGCCCAGACCGGCATCGGCCAGGCGCGCACGACCGCGACCCCGTTGCAGGTCGCGCTCGTCACGGCGACGATCGCCAACGACGGTCGACGGCCGACGCCGACGTTCCTCCGTCGCACCGATCCCGCCGACGCGGTGCGGGTGGTGTCGCCGACCGTCGCCCGACAGGTGCGTCGCCTGATGGTCGCCGCCGTCGCCGACGGCACCGGTGGCGCCGCGGGCGTGCCGGGCCTGACGGTCGCCGGCAAGACCGGCACGGCGGAGCTGCGCGCGACCCAGGGCGTGGCCTGCGAGCCGCCCGCCGTGTCGGGGGCCGGCGCCCCGGCGCTCGGGGCGTGCGGCAACCGCGACGGGCGCAGCACGACGGCGTGGATGACGGCGTTCGCGGACGCCGCGGACGGGACGCCCGGCGACCCGATCGTGGTGACGGTCATGCGTGCCGAGAACCACCAGGGCGGACGGACCGCCGCCCCCGTCGCCGCCGCGGTCCTCGCCGCGGCGCACGCCGACGCCGACGCGCCGGTCGACACGGCGCCGCCGCGGGCGGAGCCCGGGGCCCGTCCGGCGCGGTGACGGGCGCCACGGGCCGCGTCCGTCGCCCTTGGCCTACAGTCGCTCGGGGCATGCACCGGGGACCGTCACTCGCCGCCCTCGCCGTCACGACGCTGACGGCGCTGCTCATCGCGCCGCCCGGGGCCGCGGCGCACGGGCTGGTCGGCGACACCGACCTGCCGGTCCCGCAGTGGCTCTTCGCGTGGGCCGCGGCGATCGTCCTCGTCGCGTCGTTCCTCGCGCTCGGCGCGCTGTGGTCGAGCCCGCGCCTGGAGCGCGACGACGCCCGCCGCGAGTGGCGGATCCCCGTGCCCGTGCAGGTCGCGTGCGGCCTGGTCGGCTTCGCGTTCTTCGCCCTCGTCGTCGTCGCCGCCCTGGCGGGCACGACCGAGCCGACGGACAACCTCGCGCCGACGGCGGTCTACGTCCTGTTCTGGGTCGTCATCGCCCTGGCGAGCGCCGCGTTCGGCGACCTCTTCGCCCTGTTCTCTCCGTGGCGATCGGTCGGCCGGGCGGCCGAGGCGCTCGGGCTCCGCCGCGTGCTGCCGGTCCGCGAGTACCCGGCCCGGCTCGGGCAGTGGCCGGCCGCCCTGACCATCCTCGCGTTCGGCTGGCTCGAGCTCGTCTCCGTCGACGGGCAGAGCCCCCGCGTCCTCGGCGTGCTCGCGCTCCTGTACCTCGTCGTGCAGCTCGGCGGGCAGGCGCTGTGGGGCAGTCGCGCCTGGTCGCGCAACGGCGACGGGTTCGGGGCGCTCTTCGCGTTGTTCGCCCGCCTGTCGCCGCTGGACTGGGACACCGACCGCGTGCGCCTGCGGCGCCGGCCGAGCGGCCTGTCGGCGCTGCGCCCGACGAGCGGGACCGTCGCGCTGCTCTGCGTCAGCCTCGGCGTGACGACGTTCGACGGCGTCTCCGGCGGACCCGCGTGGGGGTCGACCGGACGGGCCGTCGCGCAGGACCTCATCGACGGCGGGATGGGCCCGGCGCTCGCCCACCAGCTCACCGGCACGATCGGGATCCTCCTGGCGATCGCGCTCGTCGTCGGCGTCTACCAGCTCGGGGTGCGCGGGATGGTGGGCGTCGCCCGCGGTCGCCGCACCCACGACGAGCTGTCGCGGGCGTTCGTGCACTCGCTCGTCCCGATCGCGCTCGCCTACGTCCTCGCCCACTACTTCTCGTTCGTCGTCTTCCAGGGGCAGGCGCTGCCGGCGCTGCTCTCGGATCCGCTCGGCGACGGCGCGGACCTGCTCGGCGCCGCCGACTGGACGATCGACCGCGGCGCGGTCTCCCCGGACGTCATCTGGTACGTGCAGACGGTGACGCTCATCGTCGGCCACGTCGGCGGGCTCGTCCTCGCCCACGACCGCGCCCTCACGGTGTTCCGTCGTCCGCGCGCCGTCCTGCGCTCGCAGTACTGGATGCTCGCGGTCATGGTCGGGTTCACGAGCGTCGGACTCTGGCTGCTGTCGTCGGTCGGGACCTGAGTCCGGGCACCGGACCCACGCCGCGACTTGACAGGTGTGGTTTATGGTTGACGACCGTCAGTCGCGCCGGTACGGTCGGTCGCACCGAGTTCGATCCCGGAGGAGTGGTGCAGATGCAGCAGGTGGAGGACGAGCGCGCCGTCGCGACGGCCGACGCGTCGCCGACGACCGCGACGGTCCGACGCACGGACGAGCGGACGGGAGAGATCGCGATCACCCGGTTCCACGCCGCCGGCCGCACCGGGCGCGGGCCGTGCATCGTCATGGCCCACGGGTTCGGCGCCACGGTCCGGTCGGGCCTCGAGGGGTTCGGCGAGGCGTTCGCCGCCGCGGGGTACGAGGTGCTGGCGTTCGACTACCGCGGCTTCGGCGCCAGCGGCGGCACGCCCAACACGGTGTCGGCCCGACGGCAGGTGCGGGACTACCGCACCGTCGTCGCTCACGCGCGCACGCTGCCCGAGGTCGATCCCGACCGGATCGTCGTGTGGGGCACGAGCTACTCCGGCGGCCACGTCTACCGCGTCGCCGCCGCCGACCACCGGCTGGCCGGGATGATCTCGATGACCGGCGCCACCGACGGCCTCGCGGTGGTGCTCGAGCTCGTCCGGCGCGACGGCATCGGCGCGATGCTGCCGCTCGTCGCGGTCGGCGTCCGCGACGTCGTGTCGCGCCTGCGCGGCCGCGGTCGCGTCATGGCCCCGATCGTCGCGCCGCCCGGCCGGCCCGGCGCGCTGACGTCGCCGGGCGCGGTCGAGGCGTTCCACGACGTGGCCGGCCCCGACTGGCGCAACGAGGTCGCCGCCGCCGTGTTCCTCGTGCTCGCGTCCCAGCGCCCCGGCCGGATGGCGTCGCGGGTCCGCTGCCCCGCGCTCGCCCAGGTCCTCGACGGGGACCGGTCGGTCCCGCCCGCGTCGTCGATCCGCGCCGGCGTCGCCGCCCGCGCGACGATCCGCCGCTACCCCGGCGACCACTTCGATCCGTACCCGGGCCAGCCCGCCCACGCGGACGTCCTGCGCGACCAGCTCGAGTTCCTCGCGCGGGTCGCCCCCGTCACCGCGGGCTGATCCGCCCCGGCTCCGGCCCGCCGCACCGGTGGGCCGGAGCCGGTCCGACCGTCCCCGCCGCCCCGCGCCCTACGGGGTCCTTCCGCCCTCCGGCCCCTCCGCTCCGGGATCGGGCGCTCCCGCGACCGCATCCCGGAACGCATCCCCGGAGGCCTCCGCCCCTACGGGTCCTTCGTCCCGTAGATCGCCAGCAGCCAGGTCTGGGTGATCGCCTCGGCGAGCGCGGCGGCCTGGGCCTCGTCCTCGTCGCGCCGCACGTGACGCTCGAGCGCCCGCTCGTTCATGCCCAGCAGCAGGCGGACGAGCATGTCGGCGGGCGGCCCGTCCTGCGGGGCGCGGCCGCGACGACGCTCGGCATCGACGGTGCCGGCGAGCGGCTCGACGAAGAGCTCGATCCAGCTGTCGTAGAGCTCGCGCACGGCCGGGTCGCCCTGGGCGTCGAGCAGCGCGAGGATGAGGCGCCGGTGCCGACGCCACAGCTCGGTGGTGCCGCGCAACGCGTCGCCGAGCGCGGCGCGCGGGTCGTCGGTCCCCTCGTTCCACTTCTGCGCGCCGTCGACCATGCCGGCCCACACCTCGCGCAGCAGCTCGGTGACCGCCGCTTCCTTGCTCGAGAAGTAGAAGTAGAACGCCGACCGGGTCAGGCCGGCGCGCGACGCGATCTGGCCGACGCTGATCTTCGCCAGGTCGCGCTCCTGCAACAGCGTCTCGAGGGCCTCCAGCAACGCGGCGCGGCGCACCTCGCCCTTGGGCTCGGTGCGCCGCGACTGCAGCGCCGGAAGCGCGTTGGGGGACTCAGTCGCCACTGACCGCCATCTTGTCAGCCCGATCCGTCGTCCCGTCCGCCGCCGCGCCGCGGCCGTCGGCGTCGGCCGCCGTCCCGCCGACCGCGGATCCGCCGGCTCCCGCCGACGCGCCGCCCGTCGCCGCCCCGCCGGCGGCGAACCGGTAGTCGCCGAGCGGGTAGCGGGTCGACCTCCACCGCACCTCGATCGTCGACGCGTTGCGGAACGGCGAGTCGCCGTTGTGGTCGAAGTAGTACGAGTTGGCGGGACTGCAGTTGCCGCGGACGAGCAGCTGGCGCGGCCGACGACGCTGCATGTCGGCGAAGTACGCGTCGTTCGCCTCGCGGGTCACCTCGATCCGGGTGGCCCCGCGCGAGCGGGCCTCGGCGAGCAGTCGCCCGATGTGGCGCAGCTGGTTCTCGACGTGGGTGAAGTACGACGTGACGTTGTACCCGTACGGCCCGAACACGATGTGGAGGTTGGGGAAGTCCGGGACGTGCAGGCCGTAGTACGCCTGGTAGCGGTTCTCGGCCCAGTACCCGTCGAGGTCGAGGCCGCCGACGCCGGCGACCGGGAACGGCGGCATGCTGCCCTTCTCGAAGACCTTGAACCCGGTCGCGAGGATGAGCACGTCGAACTCGTGGCTCGTGCCCTCCACCGTCTCGATGCCGGTCTTCGTGATCCGGGCGATCCCGTCGGTCTCCAGCGTGACGTTGGGCCGGTTGTACGTCTTGAGGTACGTGTTGTGGAACGCGGGCCGCTTGCAGCCCAGCGAGTACGCGGGGGTGAGCTTGCGGCGGATCTCCGGGTCCTCGACCTGACGCTCGAGCATCTTCCGACCGAGCTTCTCGGCCACCGCGGCGGTCGGGAACTGGCGCGGGTAGTTCAGCGCCAGCGGGAACTGCAGCTCGACGAGCGACTGGCTCAGCGCGCGGGCGATGCGACCGGTGACCGGGGCGCGCTTGAACGCCTTGTGGACCTTGCGCGACAGCGCCACGTCCGGCTTGGGTAGGCACCAGATCGGGGTGCGCTGGAAGACCGTGAGGTGCTGCACGTCGGGGGCGATCTTCGCGATGAGCTGGATCGCCGACGCGCCGGTGCCGATGATCCCGACGCGGCGTCCGGCGAGCGGGATGTCGTCGTTCCACCTGGCGGTGTGGATCGTGTCGCCGGCGAAGTCGTCGACGCCGGGGATGTCGACCTTCTTCGGCGTGTTCAGCGCGCCGGTGGCGAGGATGACGTGGCGGGCGACGATCGTGTCGCCGGCGTCGGTGACGAGGCTCCACAGGTGGGCGTCGTCGTAGCGGGCGCCCTCGATCCGGGCCTTCAGGCGCATCCGCGACCGCAGGCCGTACCGCTCCACGATCTCGTGGGCGTACTGGCGGACCTCCTCGCCGGGGGCGTAGGACCGCGACCAGGTCTTGCGCGGCGCGAACGAGAACTCGTACGAGAACGACGGGATGTCGACCGCCACGCCGGGGTAGCGGTTCCAGTGCCAGGTGCCGCCGACGTCGTCGGCCTCGTCGACGACGAGGTAGTCGTGGATGCCGATCTCGTCGAGCTTGATCGCGGTGCCGATGCCGCCGATCCCGGCGCCGACGACGACGACCTCGTGGTCGACGACGTCGGGCGTGGGCGGGATGGACGTCGGGGCGGGTGCGGTGGTGGCCATGGTGGACTCCGGATGGTGGGGCGGTGCGGGCGGTGGGCGGATCTGCGGGTGGCGGACGGTGCGGCCGGTGACCGGGTCGGTCGTCCGCGGAAGGGCTGGGGGGTGGCGTGCGGGGGCGGGTGGCGTGCGGGGTCGTTCAGGCGGTCCCGACGCCGATCGCCGAGGCGTGCCCGCCGAGGCTCTCGCGTAGCTCGCGCTTGAGCAACTTGCCGGACGGGTTCTTCGGCAGGGCGTCGACGACGTGGACGGACTTCGGGACCTTGTGCGGCGCGAGGTGCTCGCGGGCGTAGGCGATGAGCTCGTCGGGGTCGGCGTCGGCGCCCTCGCGGGGGACGACGACCGCGGCGATCGCCTCGATCCAGCGCTCGTGCGGCAGGCCGACGACGGCGATCTCGCCGACCGACGGGTGGCCGTACAGGGCCTCCTCGACCTCGCGCGATGGACTCCTCGTGGACGACGCCGTCGGCGTCGAGCATCCAACCGAGCACGTCGTCGCCGACGTCGTCGCCCGCCGTGGGGCGCAGGGCGCCGCGCGGGGCGTCGCCCAGGTCGGAGGCCACGTCGTCGACCCGGCCGGCGAGGGACGGATCGACGAGCACGAGGGAGGGCTCGCACTGGGTGAGGAGGTAGGAGAGCTCGTCGCCGGTGGCGTTGAAGTTCACCGGGACGTGGACGAGGCCGCCGCGGGCGCACCCGAGGTAGAGCGCGACGTAGGCGTCGGAGTTCGTGCCGTAGGCGGCGACCCGGTCGCCCGGTCGCAGTCCGCGGGCGAGCAGTCGCGCCGCGACGCGACCGACGGCCCGATCGAGCTCGGCGAAGGTCCACGAGCGCTCCTCGAAGGTGAGGGCGACGCGGTCGGGGGAGCGCGCCGCGCTCCGCGACAGGATCCGGCCGACGGTGCTGGGGAAGGCTGGCGAGGTGCTCACGATCCGACCGCACCCCTCGTGGTCGACACCTGTCAAGTCGAAATGACACGTGTCTTCGCCGGGGCGACCCCAAACCTAAAGCCATCACTTATCCGCGTCTCAGGGGACGGAGAGCCGCGCGCCTTACGGTGGAGGCCGTCCGCTCCCCCGCGCCACCCCGTCCCGCATGAGCATCCGCCTCAAAGCCACCGCCCTCCTCGCCACCGGCGCCATCGCCGGCGGCGCGGCGACGGCGATCGCCAACGCGGGCCCGACGACCGATCGCCGCGCCCCGTCCGGGGCGTCGGCCACCGGCCACGGCGGCGCGGACGGGCCACGGCACGGACCCCTGAGGACCTTCCGGGACCGTGGCGGCGCACCGTCGTCGGGGCTCGCCGACCGGCTCGGCATCACGCAGGAGCGGCTCGACGCCGCGTTCGACGCCGCCCGCGGCCCACGGCCCGATCGCCCCGATCCCGCCGACCGTCGCGACGAGGAGCTCGACCGCCTGGCCACGGCGATCGGCGTCGCCCCCGACGACCTCCGCACCGCGCTCCGGGCGCTGCGTCGCAACACCGACCGCCCGGCCCACCGCCCCCACCACCGGCGCCCACAGCCGGGCGGCCCGACCGACCGACGCGCCCGGCCCCACCGTCGCGGCGACGAGGCGACCGCCCGGCCCACCGAGGCCGAGCGCGCCAAGGACCGCGAGGCGTTCGCGGCCGCCCTCGCCAAGCGCCTGAAGGTCGACGTCGAGCGCGTCACCGACGCGCTCGAGGCCCGCCACGACGCCGCCGACGCGGAGCGCAGGCGGATGCGGAGCGCCCTGCGCGCCGAGCGCGAGGCGTTCGTCGACCGCCTCGCGAAGGAGCTCGACCTGCCGCGGCGCAAGGTCGCCGAGGCGCTGGCCGCCGAGCGGCCCGACCGGCCGCGCCGCACCGCACCGCGTCGTCACCGCTCCCACGCGGACTGACCTTCCGACCCGCGCGCGCCCGCCGGCGGCGGTGGCCCACACGGCACGGGCGACCGCCCACGGTCGGAGCCCCGGGAGCCCGCGGCCCGGCTGCCGGCCGCGCCGGACCGGTGTCAGCCCATGCCGGGCGGGTCGTCCTGCAGCGCCCGGACCCCGGCCGCGACGAAGATCAACGCCCGGTCGAGCAGCGCGACCGCGTCGACCGTCCCCTCCGCGATGCAGGCGACGTCACCCACCCGGGCCTCGCGCTCCTCCACGTCGCGCCCGAGCACCTCGAGCACGGCGAACGTCGCGGCGGCCGCCATCTGCGGCTCCAGGTCGTCGATCGACGCGCCGAGGTCGTCGGCGATCGCCGCCGCGACCATGCGCTGCGCCCGCGCCTTGTGGTGCTGCTCGTGCGCCTGGAGCGTCTCCTCCGACGCCACGATCCGCCGTTGGATCCGCGCCTGCGCGTCGGCGGCGTCCCACCGCGGCGCCTCGTCGGCGATCCACGCGCGCAGGGCGTCGACGGCGGTCTCTCCCGGCTCGCGGTCGGCCAGCCGACTCGCCAGGCGCTCGAACGTCTCCTCCGTCTCGGGGAAGACGAGGTCCTCCTTCGCCGGGAAGTACGACGACACCGTCCGGGGCGACACGCCGGCCGCCTCCGCGATCTCGGGGATCGTCGTGGCGTGGAACCCGCGCTCGTCGAAGCGCGCGAGCGCCGCGGCGAGGATCGCCTCGCGGGTGCGCTGCTTCTTGCGTTCGCGGTGGCCGAGGGGAGGTCCCACGCCCTGAGGGTACCCGATCTGCAACCGCTGCAGTTCTGCAGGTCGCGCATTTCTGCAGTCGTTGCAGAGATCGTGGCGATCCGTTACCGTTCCGCCCCGCCGCTGACCCGTGGCCTCCCCCGCCCCCGGCCCGCCTCCTCCCATGTCCGAGTTCCTCGCCCGCGCGTCCCGCGCGATCACCCACCACTGGAAGCGCACGCTGCTCGCGGCGCTCGCCACGATCGCCGTGCTCATCGGCATCGCGGGCGCGGCCGGCACCGCGCCGCCCGACGACTTCGCCATCCCCGGCACCGAGACGCAGAAGGCCCTGGACCTCTTCGAGGCCCACCAGCCCGAGCTCGCCGGCGCCGAGGCGAACATCGTCTTCACCGCCGAGCAGGGCAAGATCACCGACGCCGACAAGCAGTCCGCGATCGACGCCGCGATCGAGAAGGTCCGCGCCCTGCCGGGGGTCGACCAGGTCGCGTCGCCGCTCGAGCGCGAGACCGTGTCGCAGGACGGGACGATCGCGCAGACGACCGTCCGCTACACGACCGAGCCGATGGACCTCGAGAAGGAGGACGGCGAGGCCCTGATCGAGGCGGCCGGGACGGCGGAGTCCGACGCGGTGTCGGTGTCGCTGCGCGGCATGCCGATCGACCTCGCCGCCGAGCAGAGCGTCCCCGTCGGCGAGTTCATCGGCATCGGCATCGCGATCATCCTGCTCACGCTGTTCTTCCGGTCGAAGGCCGCGATGGGCGCCACGCTGCTCGGCGCGCTGCTCGGCGTGATGTTCGGTCAGCTCCTCATCGCCGCCGTCTCGCGGCCGCTGGCGCTGCCGGAGTTCGCCGCCCAGATCGCGATCATGCTCGGCCTCGGCGCCGGGATCGACTACGCGCTGCTCATCATCGCCCGGTTCCGCGAGCAGCTCGCGTCGGGCGACTCGGTCCGCGACGCGTCCGCGAAGGCCGCCGCGACCGCGGGCGCGTCGGTCGTCGCCGCCGGCCTCGTCGTGATGATCGCCATCGCCGGGCTCATGGTCATCGGCATCCCGCTCATGGGCAAGATGGGCCTGGGCGCCGCGGTCGGCATCCTCGGCGTCGTCCTGTCGGCGATCTTCGTGCTCCCCGCGCTCGTCGGCGCGTTCGCCAAGCGGCTCAAGCCGCGCGCGGCCGAGCACGTCATGCCGTCGCCGTTCTTCCTGCGCTGGGGCGAGCGGGTCACCGCGCGCCCGTGGATGTCGATCGGCGCCGGCGTGCTCGTCCTCCTCGTCTTCGCCGCGCCGATGACGCAGATGCGCCTCGGCCAGCCCGACGACGGCAACCAGACCGAGGGCACGACCCAGCGGACCGCGTACGACCAGCTGAGCAAGGGCTTCGGGCCCGGATCCAACGGCCCGTTCCTCCTGGCGGTCGACATCGCCGACAAGGACGACCCCCGGCTCGACGCCCGGCTCGAGCAGGTCCGGAAGGCCGTCGAGGAAACCGACGGGATCGTCGGGACGTCCCCCGCCGTGCCGAGCCCCGACGGCGAGATGGCGACGATCGGCGCGGTCCCCGCCACCGCCCCGCAGGACGCCCGCACCAGCGAGCTCGTCGACCGCCTGCGCAACGAGGTGATCCCCGCCGCGGTGCGGGGGACCGACCTGAAGGTCTACGTCGGCGGCCAGACCGCCGGGTTCGAGGACTTCTCCGACAAGGTCGCCTCGCGCCTGCCGGTGTTCATCGCCGTCGTCATCAGCCTGTCGGTGCTGCTGCTCATCATGGCGTTCCGGTCGCTGTGGATCCCGCTCGTGTCGGCGGCGTTCAACCTGCTGTCGGTCGGCGCGGCGTACGGCGCGGTGGTCGCGGTGTTCCAGGAGGGCCTGGGCGCGAGCCTGCTGGGGGTCGACTCCGGCATCCCGATCGTGTCGTTCCTGCCGGTGATGCTCTTCGCGATCCTCTTCGGGTTGAGCATGGACTACAACGTCTTCCTGCTCTCGCGGATCCACGAGGCGTACCAGGAGGGCGCGGGGCCGCGGCAGAGCGTCATCGTCGGGCTGTCGCGGATCGGCAAGGTCATCCTCGTCGCCGGCCTCGTCATGGCGGCGGTGTTCTTCGCCTTCGTCACGATGGACGACACGTTCATCAAGATGTTCGGCCTGGGCCTCGGCGTCGCGATCCTCGTCGACGTGCTCGTCATCCGGCTCGTCGTCGCCCCGGCGGTCGTCGTCATCCTCGGCGACAAGGCGTGGTGGCTGCCGCAGTGGCTCGACCGGCTGCTGCCGAACGTGTCGCTCGAGGGGCACCTGGTGCAGAACCGCGACCCGCGCGGCGAGCCGATGCCCGGCATCGACACCAAGGTGCTCGGCACCGGCGACTGAGCGCGACGGTGGCGCGTCGCAACGACCGACGCGGCCGGGGCGGGCGTCCCGCCCCGGTGCTCGTGGAGTGCGGGGTGGGGACGCTCGAGCTCGTGCCCGACCCGGTCCGGCGCGGCGGCCGGACGCTGCTCATCGACGGCCTGACCCACGGCCACGTCGACCTGGACGACCCGACCCGGCTGGAGGTCGACTACGTCGCCCGGATCGGCGCGGCGCTCGAGGTGCTGCTGCCCCGCGGGGCCGAGGCGTCGGTGCTCCACGTCGGCGGCGGCGCGTTCAGCCTGCCGCGGATGGTCGCGGCCACCCGCCCGCACGCCACCCAGACGGTGATCGAGCGGTCCGCCGCGGTCGTGCGCCTCGCCGAGCAGCACCTGCGCCTGCGCCGCGGCCCACGGCTGCGGGTGCTGCGTGGCGACGCGGCCGACGTCGTGCCACGCCTGGACGCGGCGTCGTTCGACCTCGTCGTCGGCGACGCGTTCGTCGGCACGGAGATCCCGGAGCGGTTGTCGGACGACGCCTACGCCGCGCAGGTCCGGCGGGCGCTGCGACGGGACGGCCGGTACCTGCTCAACGTCGTCGACCAGCCCCCGTGGTCGGTGACCGTCGACCACGCCGAGCGGCTGCGACGCACGCTCGGCGCGGTCGTCGGGTTCGGCGGCCGCGAGGTCGCGCGTGGCCGCCACGCCGGCAACGTCCTGCTGCTCGGCGGGACGGCGCCGTTGCCGGTGGAGCGGCTGCGCCGCGCGGTCGCGGGCGGCGCGCACCCGGCGGAGCTGCTGCCGCCCGACCGGCTCGGCGGCTGACGGCCCCGGGGCCCTACGGGATCCGGCGCACCATCCCCTGCTCGGTCAGGCCGTGGCCCACGACCCCTTCGGCGGTGCGCAGGTCGTTGATCTCGTCGTAGGCGGAGAGGACCGGGCCGGAGCGGGTCCACCCCATCGGGCACCAGAAGGTCGAGTGGCGCCGCGTGGCCTCGACGTCGAAGACGCGGCCGTCGACGAGCTCGATCCGCGACGACGCGAGGAGGCCCGCCGCGTCGCGCACGATCGTCACCTCGCGCGTGGCGGTGGCCGCGTCGGCGTCGAGGTGGAACCCCAGGGTCATGTCGCGCCCGTCGGTGCCGAGGATCCGCATCGCGTTGATCGCGAAGTCGGGGAACACCCACATGTGGCCGTAGTACTCGGCCATGTTCGCCGACTCGTCGCGGAACCCCCACGTGCGGTCGCGGAATCCGTACCCGTCGACCTGCACCTCCTCGCCCTCCACGACGATCCGGCCGGTGACCCGCGCCGCCCGCTGGTAGTGGGCGATCGGGGCCGACGGGTCGACGGAGAACGCCTCGGGCGCCTGGTCGCCGGTGAAGTCGCCCAGGGCGAAGAGCGGCTCGGTGGTGATCTCCGCCGACAGGTCCGGCGAGGAGACCGTGAAGGCGTCGCCGCCGTCGACGGTGATCGACGGGGTCGACCAGGAGCCGAAGTCCGGCTCCTCGATGACCTCGACCGTCGTGTTGCGCAGCCGGGCGCTGAACCGGGTGCGCCGGCCGCGGGCGTTCGGCGACGCGGAGGTGTGGAGGATCGCCGACACCGACCGCGCCGGGTCCCACAGGCAGATGAAGATGTTGTCCCGCCACGGCGCGTCGACCCCGGGGTCGTCGGTGCGGGCGGGCAGGCTCAGCGGTCCCCAGATCTCGCTGACGGGGGCGTTCGTGGTCACGGGTCTCCTCTCGGTCGCGCGGTCGACGACCGCCGGTCCGCCAACCCACCACCCCACGGGGAGCACACCCCGACACGGTGTCTGGCCTGGCGTGAGCGACCCTACCAACCGGCCGGGTGGATGCCGTGACCATCGGACGAACGCCCGATGGAACAGGAGATCCAGAGCCCCACGACCGAGGCGGACCGGCGCGATCAGCTCGCGCCGTACATCGTGTCTGGGTACCGAACACCGCGTCCCGCCGCCGGACCGCCACCCTGCGCGATGCCCACCCGCGCCCGGCGCCCGGGCAGGCCGACCCCCGCCCGACCCTGCCGGCCCGGGCCCGGCCGGGTCGGCGGGCGGCGGGCGGCGGGCGGCGGGACCGTCGCGCTCAGGCGTCCGGCGCGGTGATCTCGCGCTTGAGGATCTTGCCGGTCGGGCCCTTGGGCAGCTCGTCGACGATCCACACCCGGCGGGGGTACTTGTAGGCGGCGACCTGCTCCTTGACGAACGCCTGCAGCTCGTCGGGAGTGGCGTCCTTGCCCGCCTTGAGCGCGACGGCCGCGCCGACCTCCTCGCCGTGGACGTCGTGGGGGATGCCGACGACCGCGACCTCCTGGACGGCCGGGTGCTCGTAGAGGACCTCCTCGACCTCGCGCGGGTACACGTTGTAGCCCCCGCGGATGATGAGGTCCTTCTTGCGGTCGACGATGAAGTAGAAGCCGTCCTCGTCGCGCCGACCGATGTCACCGCTCTTGAACCAGCCGTCGGCGTCGATCGCCTCGGCCGTCGCGTCCGGCCGGTTCCAGTAGCCCTTCATGACGTTGGGGCCCTTGATCTGGATCTCGCCGAGCTCGCCGTCGGGCTGCACCGTGCCGTCGTCGGCCACGACCCGCATCTCGACGCCCTCGATCGGCGTGCCGATCGACCCCGCCTTGGTGCCGACGTCGAGCTGGTTGAACGACGCCACCGGCGACGTCTCCGACAGGCCGTACCCCTCGAGGATCTTCGACCCGAACGTCCGCTCGAACGCGCTCAGCACCTCGGCCGGGAGCGACGCCCCGCCCGACACCGCGATCCGCAACGACGACACGTCGGTCTTCGCCGCATCCGGGTGGTTGACGAGTCCGACGTACATCGTCGGCACGCCGAGCAGGACGTTGACCCGGTCGCGCGCGATGATCTCCAGGGCCTGACCGGCGTCGAACCGCGGCAGCAGGGTCACCGTCGCACCGACCGCCACCGCCGTGTTGAGCGCGCAGGTCTGGCCGAAGGAGTGGAAGAACGGCAGCCCGCCGAAGAGCACGTCGCCGGCCTTCGGGTCGTACAGGCCGATCGCGGCGCGGACGTTGCTGCCGATGTTGTCGTGCGTGAGCTCGGCCCCCTTGGGCTGCCCGGTGGTGCCGGACGTGTAGAGCAGGACCGCGGTGTCGTCGCCGTCGCGATGGACGACCTCGTCGATCGGCTCCGCCTCGGCCACGCGCTTGGCGATGGCGTCCGGCTCGACGTCGACGTAGGTCACCCCGGCGGCCTGCGCCCCGCCCTCGGCCGCCTCGCGGAACCCGTGCCACGCAAGCAGGACCTTCGCGCCCGAGTCCTCCAGGTAGTACTGCACCTCGCGCCGCGACAGCAGCGGGTTCATCGGCACGACCACCGCCCCGAGCCGCAGCGCGCCGTAGTACGCGAGCGGGAAGTGCGGCACGTTGGGCAGGAGGATCGCGACGCGGTCTCCGGCCCCGACGCCCAGCGAGCGCAACAGCCCGGCCACGCGCCGGCTCCCGGCCTCGATCGCCGCGTACGGCAAGGCCAGCGCGTCCAGGCGGATCGCGATGTTGTCGGGGTGCTCGGCCGCGGTCTCCGCGAGGAGGCTGGCGAGGTTGGCGTTCGTCGTGGCGCTGCCCATGGACGCATCCTGCCACCCGGGCCCGGGGCGGTGGGCATCGCGTGCGTGATCGCCGGGCATCGCGCAGGTCGTGGCGCGGCGACCGGCCCGCGTCAGCTCGCCCGCCACGTCGGCGGGTCGCGCTCGCCGGCGAGCGCGGCCAGGCGGGCGTCGACCTCGGGCGCGCGCGTCGTGGGGTCGGGGGCGCCCTCGGCCGCGAGCCGCCAGACCGCCGACGCGAGCTCGCGCAGGTCGACGTAGTCCGCCTCGTGCGGGAGCGCGGGCTCGCCGTAGCCCGCGCGCGCGGCGGCGAACCACGCCGGATCGCCCCCGTAGCGCCGCACGTGCAGGGCCGCCGGGGCGAGGTCCCACGGGCGCGGGCCGCGTCCGACGAGGTCGAAGTCGAGCAGGACCGGGCCGTCGGGACCGACGATGACGTTGCCCGGGTGCGCGTCCCCGTGGATCGGCCGGTGCGGGGCCGGGTCGTCGGCCAGCCGGCGGCGCAGGTCGTCGAGCGCCCGGTCCAGGAGGTCGACCTCGCCGGGCCTGAACGCGGGGTTCGTCCGCAGCCCGGCGATCCGGCCGCCGATGAGGTCCCACTGCGGCCACGGCGGGAGGGGCCGGTCGTCCGCGTCGGTGGCGCGGTGGAACGCCCGGAGGAGCGCGCCGAAGCCGAATCCGTCGACGATCGCGCGCGGGTCGTGGTCGACCCACCGCCAGAGCGTCACGACGTGCCGGGCGCCGCCGGATCCGGCGGCCGCGCGGCCGACGACGAACGGGACGTCCGCCGCGGGCCGGACCGCGCGCACCCCGTGCTCCTCGAGCATCCGGGCCGTCTCGATCTCGCGCGCCGCGGCGTCCACCGGGCGCCCCTGCGGCGCGATCCGCACGACGACGTCGCCGATGCGAAAGCTCGCGTTCGTCCCCAGTCGCAGCAGGCGCGCCGGGGCGGATCCCAGGTCGACGGCCCGCCGCGCCGTCTCGGCCAGGGCGGTCGCGACGTCGCGGTCCCAGGTGAGGCGCCGGCCCGCGGTCATCGCAGGATCGTCGCGGATCGGCCGATCGGGGGCGGACCGCGGTCGTCCGAACGGCTTCGACGATGCCTCGCGACCACCACCAGCCCCCACGATCTCCAACCCTTGAATCACACGATCTAAGTCCGCTACACTCATGTCATTGCATCGCGAGCACTGCCGATGTGCTGCGCGACGCCCCACGAGACCGATTGGCGAGGACATGACCCGGACGCTCCTGCTCATCCCCCTGGACGACGTCGTCGTCTTCCCCACGATGGACGTCACGCTCCCGGTCGATCCCGGTGAGGAGGAGCGCGTGCTCCTCGTCCCGCGGACCGACGGGGAGTTCGCGTCGGTCGGCACGATCGCGCGGGTCAAGCGCCGCGTGCGGCTGCCCGGCGGCGCCCACGGCGCGGTGTTCGAGGGCGAGGCGCGCGGCGTCGCCGGCGCCGCGCAGACCGACGCCGGCGGCGACCTGCGCGTCGTCGTCGAGGAGCGTCCCGACGACGTGCCCGTCGACGGGCGCACGCGTGAGCTCACCCGCACCCTGCGGGCGACGATCGAGGAGATCCTCCAGCTGCGGGGCGACGACGGGTCGGTCGCCACGATCCTCCGGGCGATCAAGGACCCGGGCGCCCTGGCCGACGCCCTGGGCTACGACCCCGAGCTGACGACCGAGCAGAAGATCGAGCTGCTCTCGACGCTCGACGTCACCGAGCGCCTGGAGCGCGCCACCGAGCTCATCGGCGAGCGCCTGAGCGACCTGCAGCTGCGCCGCAAGATCCGCGACGACGTCGAGTCCGGCGCCCAGAAGCAGCAGCGGGAGTACCTGCTGCGCAAGCAGATGGACTCGATCCGCCAGGAGCTCGGCGAGGACGAGGGCTCCGTCGTCGACGAGTACCGCGCGAAGATCGAGGACGCCGGGATGCCGGCCGCGGTGCGCGAGCAGGCCGAGAAGGAGCTGGCCCGGTTCGAGCGGATGGGCGGCGAGGGCTCCGGCGAGGCCCAGATGATCCGCAACTACCTCGACTGGCTGCTGGCCGTGCCGTGGGGGGAGCGGTCCGAGGAGAACCTGGACCCCACCCATGCCCGCGACGTGCTGGACGCCGACCACCACGGCCTCGACGACGTCAAGGACCGGATCGTCGAGTTCCTCGCGGTGAAGAAGCTCCGTCGCGACCGCGGGATCGACCCGGTCGCGGCCGACGAGGGCCCCGGCGCGACCGCGCGACCGGGCACCACCGACGACGTGGCCGACGGGTCCGACGGCACGGGGTCCGACGACGATCCGGCCTCCGACCCCACCGCGCGTCCCACGACGGGCCGCCGGCGCACCGGCGGCACGATCCTCACCCTCGTCGGGCCTCCCGGAACCGGCAAGACGTCGATCGGCGAGTCGGTCGCCCGCGCCACCGGACGCGAGTTCGTGCGGATCGCGCTCGGCGGCGTGCGTGACGAGTCCGAGATCCGCGGCCACCGCCGCACGTACATCGGGGCGCTCCCCGGCCGGCTGGTCCGGGCGCTCCGCGACGCGGGCACGATGAACCCCGTCGTCCTGCTCGACGAGGTCGACAAGATCGGCGCCGACTGGCGGGGCGACCCGTCCGCGGCCCTGCTCGAGGTGCTGGACCCGGCGCAGAACCACAGCTTCCGCGACCACTACCTCGACGTCGAGCTCGACCTGTCCCAGGTGCTGTTCCTGGCGACCGCCAACAGCCTCGACACGATCCCGGCCCCGTTGCTGGACCGGATGGAGGTCATCCCCTTCGACGGCTACACCGTCATGGAGAAGACCGCGATCGCCCGCGACCACCTGGTGCCGCGCCAGCGTGACGTCAACGGCCTGCGCGACGACGAGGTGCGGTTCGCCGACGGCATCCTGCGCACGGTCGTCGACGAGTACACGCGCGAGGCGGGCGTCCGCCAGCTCGACCGTCAGATCGGGACGTTGCTGCGCAAGACCGCGACCCGGATCGCGTCGGGCCGGGCGACCGCCCCGGTGACGATCGACCTGGACGTGGTGCGCGACGCGCTCGGCCGTCAGAAGGTGTTCCACGAGTCCGCGGCGCGCACGGCGGTGCCGGGCGTCGCGACCGGCCTGGCGGTCACGGGCGCCGGCGGCGACGTGCTGTTCGTCGAGGCGACCCGGGTCCCCGTGCCGGGGAGCAAGGGCACGCTGCAGCTCACCGGCCAGCTCGGCGACGTCATGAAGGAGTCGGCCCGGATCGCGCTGAGCTGGGTCCGCGCCAACCACGAGCGGCTGGGGATCGACCCGGCGAAGTTCGTCGACGCGGAGTTCCACGTCCACGTGCCGGCGGGCGCGATCCCCAAGGACGGCCCGTCGGCGGGCATCACGATGGTCACGGCGCTCGTGTCGCTCCTCACCGGTCGCCCGGTGAAGCACACGGTCGGCATGACCGGCGAGGTGACGCTGCAGGGTCGCGTGCTCCCGATCGGCGGCCTGAAGCAGAAGAGCCTGGCCGCCCACGCGGCGGGCCTCACCGACATCGTCATCTCGGAGCGCAACCGCGGCGACATCGACGACGTCCCCGAGGAGGTCCGCGACGCGGTGACGTTCCACCCGACGATGCACCTCGGCGAGGTGCTGGAGATCGCGCTGGAGGAGCGGGTGGCCGAGGTCCCGCAGGTCGCGTAGGGCGCGCCGCACCCGGCGGGCGGAGGGCGGGGCCCCGGACGACGTCCGGGGCCCCGCCGCGGCGTCCCATCGGGACGGTCGGTCGCGGTGACGGCGCCCGGCCGGACCCGGGGGGCCCGCGGCCCCCGGCGCCGCACGCTCTACCCTGTCGGGTCGCGGATGACTGTTCCCGTCCCCCCCGCCCCCGCCGCCCCGGCCCCGTCCGCCGCCGTCGACCGCCCGCCGGCGATCGTCGTCGACGGCATCTCCAAGACGTTCCGGATCCCGACGGAGCAGGCCCACACGCTGAAGGAGCGGGCGCTGCACCCGTTCCGGCGGTCGAAGGTCCGGCAGATGCGGTCGCTGCGCCACGTGAGCTTCCACGTCGAGCCGGGCGAGTTCTTCGGGGTCGTCGGCCGCAACGGGTCGGGCAAGTCGACGATGCTCAAGACGCTCGCGGGCATCTACGGCGTCGACGACGGCCGGATCTTCGTCAACGGGCGGATGTCGACGTTCATCGAGCTGGGCGTGGGCTTCAACCCGGATCTGGCGGCGTTCGACAACGTCATGCTCAACGCCCAGATGCTGGGCCTGGGCCGCGCCGAGGCACGGCGGCGGTTCGACGCGATCCTCGAGTTCGCCGAGCTGCAGGACTTCGCCGACCTGAAGATCAAGAACTACAGCTCCGGCATGCTCGTCCGGCTGGCGTTCGCGGTGATGATCCAGGTCGACGCCGAGATCCTCCTCATCGACGAGGTCCTGGCCGTCGGTGACGCCGCCTTCCAGCAGAAGTGCTTCGACGAGTTCGAGCGGATCCGCGAGAGCGGCGCCACCGTCATCCTCGTCACCCACGACATGACCGCGGTCAAGCGGTTCTGCGACCGCGCGCTGCTGCTGGAACGTGGGACCGTCGTGGCGATCGGCGACCCGGAGGAGATCGGCGACCGCTACCTGGACATGAACTTCTCGTCCGACGCCCGTCAGGAGGTCGCCGCCGAGATTGCCGCCGACACCGACGACGCCGAGGACGCCCCCGCGCTGGGCGGCCCGGCCCCGGGCACGATCATCGACGACACCGACCGCCACGGCAGCGGACGCGCCGAGATCGTCGACTCGTGGGTCGAGGACGGCTCCGGGCGCCGGGTCGAGCACCTGCCGTTCGGATCGCCGTGCACCCTCGCGATGCGGGTGACGTTCCACGACACGATCGAGGATCCGCTGTTCGGCATCAGCGTCCTGACCGATCAGGGCGTCACGGTGTTCGAGCCGAACAACCTCGACCTGCCGCCGATGGGCCGGTTCGCCGCCGGCGAGACCCGCGAGGTGCGGATCGCCTTCGCGTCGTACCTGGCGCCGGGGCGCTACCACCTGACGCCCGCCCTCTGCCGTGACGAGGCCGCGCTGGAGTGGTTCGACCGGCGACCGAAGATGCACAGCCTGCTCGTCACCGGCACGGTGAAGACGCTCGGCACGATGCACCCGCCGTTCACGCTGACCGTCGACGAGGCCACGGACGACGCCACGACGGGGCCGGCCGCATGAGCACCGTCGAGACGGTTCCCGAGCGTCCCGAGGCGCGCGACTTCGACGCGATCGACCGCGACGCCCTCGGCGCCCCGATCAAGGGCCCCTCGGCGATGGGCCACGATCCGCGCCGGATGCTCGGCCTGGCCTGGACGATGGCCACGAGCGACTTCAAGCTCAAGTTCTACGGGTCGGCGCTGGGGTACTTCTGGCAGCTCGCGCGGCCGATGATGCTCTTCGGCGTCCTGCTGCTCGTCTTCACCGTCGTCGTCCGGCTGGGCAACGACATCGAGCTCTACGCCCCCACGCTGCTGCTGGGCATCGTCCTCTTCACGTTCTTCGGCGAGGCGACCGGCGGGGCGGTGTCCGCGATGCTCGACCGCGAGAACCTCGTCCGCAAGATCGACTTCCCACGGATGGCGGTGCCGCTGGCGGTCGTCATCACCGCGCTGTTCAACCTCGCGCTGAACATGGTCCCGGTGATCGTGACCCTGTTCATCATGGGCGCCGACGTCCGCTGGACGTGGCTGGAGATCTTCCCGCTGATCGCGGCGCTGGCGGTGCTGGCGATCGCCGTGGCGATGATCCTGTCGGCGGCGTACGTGCGCTTCCGCGACGTGCGCCCGATCTGGGACGTCTTCCTCCAGGCGATGTTCTACGCGTCCGGGGTGCTGGTCCCGGTGCAGGCGATCCAGGCCGAGTTCGGCGACCGGATCGAGCGCATCATGATGATGTTCCCGTTCTCGACGATCCTGCAGCAGGCGCGCCACGCGATGATCGCCCCGAGCCACCCGACGGCGCTGGACTCCGCCGGCGCCTGGTGGGTGCTGGTCATCCCCGTCGCCATCACCCTGGGGCTCCTGGCCGTCGGGTTCTGGTACTTCAACCGCGAGGCGCCCCGGATCGCCGAGCGGCTCTGACGCCGCACGTCGGGTCGCGGGCGCGTCCGCACGGCGGGGCCGCCGTTACGCTGTCCCGCGCATGTCTACCGACACGACCGACGACGACTCGCGCTTGGCGCGTCTCAGCACGCGGGACGACCCGTACGTCGAGCAGGACGAGGCCGCGGAGCTGCCGCTGCTGCTGCACTCGATGGGCGTGCTGCGCGAGCTGTTCGGCGATCTGGTCGCCGCGGTCCGCCCGACGACCGTCGTCGAGATCGGTGGCGAGGGTGGCCTGCTCACCCGCGAGCTGCTCGCCCACGCCGAGGCGCTCGACGCACGGGTGCTGTGCGTCGACTCGGCCCCCAGCGCCGCGCTGGTCGAGCTGGCCGACACCACCCGCCTGGAGCTCGTGCGGGCGTTCTCGCCCGCCGCGATCGACGAGCTGCCCGAGCGGGCGGAGTTCGTCGTCGTGGACGGCGACCACAACTACGCGGTCGTCGTCGAGGAGACCCGCAGGCTGCTGGCCCGCGCCGACGCGGCGGGCTTTCCGCCGTTCGTCGCCTTTCACGACGTCTGCTTCCCGTGGGCGCGCCGCGACCTGTACTACGACCCGTCGGCCGTCGATCCGGCCGGCGTGCACGCGCACCGCTTCGACACCGGCGTGTCGGTCTTCAGCCACGACCCGATCCCCGGCGGCGGGATGCGCTCGCGCGGCAACTACGCGATCGCCGACCACGCCGGGGGCGAGCGCAACGGCGTGCGGACCGCGATCGAGGACGCGATCGCCGACCGCGACGACCTGGTGCTGCGGATCGTGCCCGCGGTCTTCGGCCTGGGGTTCCTCTACCCGAAGGACGCCCCGTGGGCGCCGGCCGTCGACGCGCTGCTGCAGCCCCTGGACCGGTCCCCGCTGCTGGCCCGGCTGGAGCGCAACCGGCTGGCGCTGTACATGAAGCTCCTGGAGCTCCAGGACCACGGCCATGCGCTGGCCCGTGCCTACGACGAGGACCGCGCCCGGTTCGAGGCCCGCTACGCCGAGGTGAGCGGCGAGAACCTGCGGCTGCGCGAGGAGCTCGCCGCCCTGAAGGACGCCGGCCGGTCCGGCGCGTCCCCCGTCCCGACCGCCGGAGGCCCCGCGTGAGCACCCTCGACCAGCGCCCCGACGACCCGACCGTCCCGGACGCCGCCCCGCCCGTCGCCGACCGGCGGCCCGCCGCCCACCCCGCCGCGCTGTCCGGCGCCTACGACCTCATCGAGTCCGGCGCCGTCGACGCGGTCTTCACCGACGTCTTCGACACCGTCCTGTGGCGCCGGGTGACGGAGCCGGAGGACCTCTTCACGAGCCTCGGCGAGCGCCTGCACGCCGACGGGCGCCTGCACGGGTCGCTGTCGCCCCGCGGGTTCGGGCACCTGCGCCGCCGCGCCGAGACCGAGGCGCGCGGCGTGCTCGCCCAGGGCACCGGGTCGCCCGAGGTGGGGCTGCACGAGATCTGGACGCGGATCCCCGAGTGGGTCCACCCGGGCCTGACCCGGGCCGATGCGGTCGCGCGCGAGATCGCCCTGGAGCGCGAGATCACCGTTCCCGACCTGGACATCGCGGCGCTGCTCACGCTCGCCACCCACCGGGGCATCCCGGTGGTCGCGGTGTCCGACACGTACTTCTCGTCCGACCAGCTGCGGACGCTGCTGGAGCGTCCCGGGCTGGACGCGGTGACGTGGCGGGCGATCGTCACGTCGTCCGACCATCGCGTGAACAAGGCGGGCACGTTGTTCGACCGGGCGCTGGAGCGGATCGGCGTGGCCCCCGGCCGCGTCGTCCACCTGGGCGACAACCCGGGCGCCGACATCGCGCCGGCGCAGAAGCGCAAGATGCACGCGTTCCTCTTCGAGCGGCGTCATCCGGACCTCCAGGCGATCGTCGAGCAGGAGCAGCGGTTCGCCGAGGCCGAGCCGCTGGAGATCGCGGACGCGGACCGTCGCGCGCGACGCGGAGCCCAGCTCGCCGAGAGCGGCCTGACCCAGATGCGGGCCAAGATGGCCCACAACGCCGAGCTGCACGCGGTGCCCGCGTCGCTGCAGCCGTACTGGCGCTACGGCGCCCAGATCCTCGGTCCGGCGTTCGCCGGCTACGCCGAGTGGGCGGCGCGCCTGGCCGCCGGGTACGGCACCGGCCACCTCTTCTGCCTCATGCGGGAGGGCGCGTTCCTCGAGGATCTGATCGGCGACGCGGCCCGCACCCTCGGCCTGCCGCTGCGGACCCACCGGCTGCACCTCAACCGGCAGCTGTCGACGATCGCCGCGATCGGAGACGCCGGCCGCGGCGACCTGCTCGCCCTCACCGAGCGTCGGACGTCGGCCACCGTCGGCCGGCTGCTGCGGATGCTCGACGTGGACCCGGTGCGGGTGCCGGACCTGCGCGAGCACCTGGGCTTCCCGTCGAGCGACGCGACCGCCCGCGACGCCTTCGTCCGCGTCATCGGCGCCGACCCGGTCCTGCAGGCGGAGATCGCGGCGCGGGCCCGCCGGCTGCGCGAGCGCGTCGTGGCGACGATCGAGCGCGAGTCCCCCGACGGCCCGGTGCTCATCGCCGACCTGGGCTGGGGCGGATCGATCCAGCGCAAGCTCATCACGCTGCTGAACCAGACCGGCGAGCCGCGGCACGTCGCCGGGTTCTACCTCGTCACCCACGAGGGGGCGAGCACGACGGTGGCCGCCGGCGGCGAGGTCTACGGGTACCTGGCCAACCTCGGCGCGCCCGACCGCGCCTGTCGCACGATCGTCCGCTCGCCCGAGATCCTCGAGCAGGTCTGCATGCCCGACCACGGCACCCAGATCGACATGACCGCCGAGCTGGAGCCGGTCTACGAGGACCAGCCGCTCCCGGCGTCGCAGGGCGTGCAGGCCGAGGCGGTGCGCCGCGGCATCCGTGCGTTCCAGCGCGAGTACCTGCGGTACGTGCGCCTGGAGGGCCAGACCGCGTCGCTCGCCGCCCACGGCGAGGCGATCGCCCCGCAGATCGCCCGGGCCGTCGCCGCGCCGACCGCCGAGGAGGCCGCCCGGTTCGGGGCGTGGCACCACGACGAGAACCAGGGGTCGCCGCACGTCGATCCGCTGCTGGACGAGCACGCCACGACCGTCATGGGCTACCTGTCGCCCGACGGCATCCCGGCCGTGCCGATGGAGCGAATCTACTGGCCCTACGGCGTCGCCCGCGCCGTCGACCCCGCGTTGGCCCACGGTGCGCTGCTGCACGCGTCCGGCGAGCTCCCCGACGGGGTGCTGAGCACGCCGTTGGAGACCGGCCGGTTGTGCATCGAGCCGGCCGGCGGGGTCGCGGTCGAGCAGGCCGCCGCGTACCGCGACGTGCCGCGCCGCAACGTCCACGGTCGCTCCTACGCCAGCACGACCCTGCGGGGGCGCCACGTCGACCGGATCCAGATCCGGTTCGGCGAGCGTCCCGCGATCGTGCGGTTCGACCGGATCGCGGTGACGCTGCACGTCCGCGACCGCGACGAGCCGATCGAGCTGCGGCTGGAGGAGCAGGCGTTCGCCGGTCAGCTCGAGCTCGTCCACGCGGTGTCGCTGGGCAACGGCGTGTTCGCGTCGCACCACGGCGAGGGCATCCTCGCGTGGTCGTGCACCCACGTCACCCACGAGGAGATCCACACCATCGACGTCGAGCTGCTCTTCTCGGCGTTGCCGTGGAGCCCGCCCCCGGCGAGCGATCCCCGCTCGCCGCAGCGGATGGCGTCGGCCGAGCAGGTCCGCGCCCAGATGGAGCAGTCGCTGAGCTGGCGGGTGACGAAGGGCCTGCGGGCCGGCAAGCGGCTGCGGGGCTGAGCCGACCCTCGGCGGCGCGCGGCCCGGGGTGAGGCCGCCGGCCGGGGATCGTGACCGTGCGCCGCCCGACGCGCGGTCACCCTCGCGTCACATGTAGTACCGCTGGAGCGTCACGCCCCACGACGCGAGCACGTGGAGCGTGGCGGCCAGCACCACGAGCACGACCGCGGTACGCCGCCAACGGTCCGGGAGCGCCAGCAGCGCGGCGCCGACGAGCGCCCCGTACAGGCCGATCATCGGGAACAGGTAGCGGACCTGCTCGAAGTTCTCGCCACGCGTGTCGATCCGGTACTGCCAGCCGCGCAGGTTGACCATCACGGCGTAGCCGACGAACCCGCCGACCAGCGCGACGATCAGGCCGAAGCGTGCACGCAGCGCGACGCGTCGCCGCCAGAGCGCCACGCCGGCCCCCGCGATCAACGCCGCCAGCACGACGACCATCCCGCGCGACGCCTCGGGCGAGAACCCGTAGGCGAACCAGCCGAACCGCCCCGCGAACGCCTGGACGTACGTCTCCCACACCGGGTAGGTCGGGTAGGTCGAGAACTGGTCGTCCATGAACGGCAGCCGCGGCAGCCAGAACTGCCACAGGTACGACAGGAAGTCGCGTGGGGAGCGGCTGGGCGCCGCAGCCGCCGGATCGGCCACGGTCGCGGCGGCGCCCTCGCGAACGACGCCCGTGTCGGGCGCCGGCGTCGCGGCGCCGATGTCGCGGACGAGGTCGAGCACGAGGAGGGGGACGACCGCGACCGCCAGCGCCAGGCCGGCCAGCGGCACCGCGCTACGCCATCGCGCACGCTCCCGCCAGACGAGGAACACCAACGACCACGCCAGCACGGCGACGAGGCCGTAGGCCGACACCTTGGACAGCAGCCCGACGGCGACGGCGGCGCCGAGCCCGGCCGCGATGCCCGGCGACAACCCGCGGCGATGGGTCCGCGCGACGAGCCAGAGCAGCGCGGCGCCGGACACCAACACCGGGATGTCGTTGTTCACCGACCCGATGAGCCAGCCGAACACCGGTTGCAGCGCCACCGCCAACCCGCCGACGTACCACGCGAGGCGACGGCGGGGGAACAGCTCACGCAGGAGCAGCAGGACGAAGAGGACCGCCAGCGCCCCGAGCGCCGACGACGCCAGGCGTACCGCGAGCATGCGGTCGAGCACGTCCCCGCCGAACCATCCCGTCACGCGGTAGGGGACCGCCATGGCGTAGGCGTAGAGCGGAGGGTTCGACGCCTGGTACGCGGCGCCGTCCTTGTCGATGCGGTTGGCGCGGTCGTCGTCGAGCCGGTCGACCAGCGCGTCGGTGCGACGGTCGGCCTCCTCCGACCACGACGGCTGGCCGTCGATCGACCACGGCATCCCGTCGAGGACGGCGAGGGCGTCCCGCGCCGGCTCGGCGAACCGTGACGAGCGGTCCGGGGTCTTGCCGGTCTCGCCGACGTACTGGACGTAGCCCCAGTGCGCGATCTCGTCGGCGCCCTGGAACGACGGGGTGAGGACCGACCACGCCGCCCCGTGGAGGAACGCGACGAGCACGATGGCCCATGCGGCGAGCGGCAACCGACGGAGGAGCGCGCTCACGACGACGGGCCCTCCTCGTCGCGCAGCACGAGCACCAGCGCCCCGACGACCCCGACGAGGACGGCCAGGCCGAGGAGCACGATGAGCGCGGGCGTCACGATCCCGGACTTGAAGAGCCCGGCGCGCTCGAGCGCGTCATCGACGAGCGCCACGGCACGGGGATGGTCGCCCGACAGGATCCCGACGCGGATCGGGGGGCGGGCCTCGGCCGCGCCGAAGTGCCCGCGGGCCTCCGCGAGCGACACCCCGGAGGGGCCCCGGTTGTGGACGCAGACGGTGGCCGACGCCGACGTCGGCAGCGGGCCCAGGTCGACGAGCAGCGGCTCGCCCGTGGCGAACCGGGTCGCCCGGCCGGCGACGACCCGTCCGCCGTCTCCGCGGACCGTGAACCGGAGGGTCGGCGAGCGCTCCGCCACGTACCCGGGGTACACGCGCACGACGCGGGCGCCGTCGGGGACGTACACCCCACGGACGCAGGCGCGGTCCCCCGGCTCGAGCACCGTGGCGCTCGAGCTCACGCGGACCTGCGTGTTGCTGCTCAGCAGGCCCTCGACACGACCGGTGGCCGCCCCGACGAAGGGGATCGCGAGGAGGACGACGATCGCGGCGACGGCGAGCGCCAAGGCCGCCCAGCCGGCCGCCGTGCCCGGTCGCGAGGGACGGCGCGGCGCGCGGGGATCGTCGGGCGGAGGCGTCACGGGCGAGGGTGGGACGGGACGTCGGCCCGGCACCACCGGGTCGGGAGGCACGGTGACGGGACGGTCCGCACCGTCGACCACCACCCCGGAGGAGGCTAGCGGCGGGGCGCGCGACCGTGCCGCGCGCCTACGATCCCCCGGTGCCCTCGGTCTCGGTCGCGATCCCGGTCCTGAACGGCGGACCGCTGCTCGCCGAGGTGCTCGACGCGGTCACGACGCAGGACCATGCGGACCTCGCCGAGGTCGTCGTGTGCGACTCCGGGTCGACGGACGGCTCGGCCGACGTCGCTCGCGCCGCGGGCGCACGGGTGGTGACGATCGACCGGCGGTCGTTCGGGCACGGCCGCACGCGCAACCTGCTCATGCGCGAGGCCTGCGGCGACGTCGTCGCGTTCCTCACCCAGGACGCGACGCCCGACGGGGACGGATGGCTCCGGGCGCTCACCGAGCCGTTCGGCGACGACGACGTCGCCCTGACCTGCGGCCCGTACCGGCCCCGTCCCGACGCGAGCGTCGCCACCGCCCGCGAGCTCGAGGCGACGTTCGCCGCGATGGCCGGCCCCGACGGTGGCCCGCGCGTCCACCGACCGGATGAGCTCCCCGTGCCGCTCACCCCCTCCCCGGTGACCTTCCACACCGACGCCAACGGCGCGCTACGGCGTCGCGCGTGGGAGCGCACGCCGTTCCGCGACGTGCCGTACGCCGAGGACCAGTGGCTCGCGCTCGACCTGCTCCGCGCGGGCTGGTCACGGGCGTTCGTGCCCGCGGCGGCCGTCGTGCACTCGCACGACTACCCGCCGGGCGAGCGGTTCCGCCGCATCTTCGACGAGTTCCGCGCGCTGCACGACGTGTACGGCCTGCGGACGGACGTCCACCCCAGACGGGTCCTCGGCGACGTCCGCGCCCGGGTGCGCGCCGACCGGGCGTGGGCGTCCGCGAACGGCACGCCCGGCCGCGCGCTGGACCGGGCGACGGTCGCGTCGCTGGGCCACCACGTCGAGCGGGCCCTCGCCGCGGCCGCCGGCTCGCGGGCCGATCGCATCCCGACCGCGTTGCGCCGCCGCCTGTCGCGCGACGGCATCGCCTGAGCATCGGCGCGGCCGCGCCGAGCCCGACGCCGCCGCCGCGCCCCGCGGGCAGCACGTACCCTGGGCTGCGGCCCCGACCCATGGATCTCTCGCTCTACCTCCGCCACCTCCGACGCCTGCTGACGGGGCTTCCCCGTCGCGCGCGCCTGACCGTCCAGCACCTGGGGTGGCGCGAGCTCCTGCGGCGCATCGGCACGGCGCCGCTGCGGCTGCTGCCGGGCAGCGCGGTAGGGCTGACCGACCGCAGCGGCCCCGCCCGCGCCTGGTACGCCCGCGAGGGACGCCCGGTCGCCGTCGTCATCCCGACCTACGGCGACCCGGCGCTCGTGACGACCGCGGTCCGCAGCGTGCGGCGCACCACCGACCGCGACCGCACCCGGATCATCGTCGCCGACGACGGCTCGGCCCCCGAGCACGTCGCCGGCCTGCGCGCGATGGCCGCCCGCCACGACGTCGAGCTCGTCCTCGGCGACGAGCAGCGGGGGTTCGCCGCCAACTGCAACCGGGGCCTGCGCGCGAGCGGGCCCGACGAGGACGTCGTGCTGCTCAACAGCGACGTCGTCGCCCGCCGCGGCTGGCTCGCCGCCCTGCAGTACGCCGCTATCCGCCGGGACTACGACCTCGTCGGGGCGCGCCTGCTCTACCCGGACACGACGATCCAGTACGGCGGGATCCTGCGCAACCGCGACCAGCCGCAGTGGTTCGACCACCGGTTCCGGTTCCGTCCCGCCGACGATCCGATCGCCAACGTGGACGGCCCGACGATCGCCGCCACCGGCGCGTGCCTCTACGTCACCCGCGAGGCGCTCGACGACCTGGGCGAGCTGGACGAGGGCTACGGCATGGCGTTCGAGGACGTCGACTACGCGCTGCGCGCGTGGGCGCACGGCCACCGGGTCGGCTACGCCCCGCAGGCGGTGCTCGTCCACCACGAGAGCAAGACGCGCGGCACGACGCAGGGCGAGCGCGAGATCGCGTCGCAGCGGCGGTTCTGGGACCGCTGGGGCGAGCAGCTCGACCACCGGCCGGTGCGCGCCGACGACGGTGGGCTGCGGGTGATCTACGTGACCCAGGACACCGGCGTCGGCGGCGGGCACCGCGTGATCTACACGCACCTCAACGGCCTGCTCGAGCGCGGCCACCACCCCGAGCTGTGGACGCTCGACGCCGAGGGCCCGGACTGGTTCGACCTGCGCGTGCCGGTCCGGCGGTTCGACTCCTACCGCGAGCTGGCGCACGAGCTCGGCCCGGTCGACGCGATCAAGGTCGCGACCTGGTGGGAGACGTCGTCGTGGGTGTGGGAGGCGTCGGTGCTGCACGGGATCCCGGTCTACCTCGTGCAGGACGTCGAGACGTCGTACTACGCCGATCCGGGCGACCACGCGAAGGTCCTGGCGAGCTACCGCCCCGAGTTCACGTACCTCGCCGGATCGGTGTGGGTCGCGGACGAGCTGCGCCGGATCGGGATCCCGGATCCGACGACGTTCACCCCCGGGCTCGACACGGACATGTACCGCGAGCTCGACGGCGTCCCCCGCGACGAGCGGTCGATCCTGTCGACGGCGCGGTCCAACCCGCTGAAGGACTTCCCGCTCACCCGCGCCGCGTACGGGCTGCTGCCCGACCCGAAGCCCGCGCTCACCCTGTTCGGGACCGAGCCCGAGCTGGCCGAGGGCCTGGGCGACGCGGTGACGTTCGAGGAGTACCCCTCCGACGAGCGGGTCAACGTCCTGCTCAACCGGGCCACCGCGCTCGTGCAGACCTCGCGCCACGAGGGGTTCTGCCTGCCGCCGCTGGAGGCGATGGCCGCCGGCGCCGCGGTCGTGTGCACCGACTCCAACGGCAACCGCGACTTCTGCCGCGACGGCGTCAACTGCCTCATGCCCGGTCGCGACCCGCAGGACGTGGCGGCCGCGCTGCGCCGGGTGCTCGACGACCGCGAGCTGCGGGCCCGCCTGGTCGCCGCGGGCCGCGAGACCGCCGCCGAGTACGCCTGGCCGCGACGCCTGGACGCCCTGGAGCGGCTGTACGTCGATCTGGCCGACCGGGCGGTGGACCCGGCCCGCCGGGTGGTCGTCGGCGGCTGAGCGGCCGGCCCCGCGGCGGTCCCACCCGTAACGGGCCGACCCGCGACGGCGGGTGTCGCAGCGGCCCACCCGCGACGGCGGGCCTCGCACGCCCCGCGCTAGGCGCGGTCGTCGCCGCGCCGCAGCCCGATGATCGAGAGCAGGAAGCTCGAGAAGAAGACCTGCACGCCCACCACGACGAGCGTCGCCGCGCCGATGGTGCCGCGGGCCCGACTGAGCTCGCCGAAGTCCGACGACGCCCAGTCGATGAAGATCGACAGCAGGGCGACGAACCCGACCGCCATGACGAGGCCGCCGATGCACAGGCCGTGCTCGAGCTTGAACCGGGCCCTCATCCGGTCGAACCACGGGTCTACGTCGCCCATGAAGTACATCGCGTAGGCGTGGGCGACGAGGCCCAGCGACACGGTCTGCACGCCGACGATCGTCAGCAGCGACCCGCCCATCATCGTATGGACGTTCCAGTCGCGACCGAAGACGGTGATGCCGCTGAGGACCATCCCCATGACGAGCGCGCCGAGGACGAGCAGCACCACCCCGGGGATGAGGAACAGGTGCGTGGGGCTGTGGGCGAGCAGGAACCGCAGGTGCCGCCAGCCGTCGCGCCAGGTCGAGAGCTTGGACTCGCCACCGCGCGGGTGGTACTGGATGTCGAACTCGCGGATGTCGAGCTTGGCCTTGCTCGCGCGGATGACCATCTCGGACGCGAACTCCATGCCCGGCGTGCGCAGGTCCATCGCCGGCAGCGCGCTGCGGCGGACCGCCCGCATGCCGCAGTGGGCGTCGCGCACCCCGGTCTTGAAGAGGACGTTGAGGAACCCCGACAGCAGCGGGTTGCCGACGTAGCGGTGCAGCCACGGCATCGCGCCGGGCTGGATGTTGTTCATCCGGTTGCCCATGACGAGGTCGGCCCCGTCCTGCAACTGCTCGAGGAACCGCGGCAGCTCGTGGAAGTCGTACGTCAGGTCCGCATCGCCCATGACGATGTAGCGCCCCCGCGCGGCGGCGAACCCGCCGAGGTAGGCGGCCCCGTACCCGGGCGTCGGGACGTGGACGACCCGCGCCCCGGCCTGCGCGCCGAGCTCGGCGGAGCGATCGGTGCTGTTGTTGTCGGCGACGACCACCTCGCCGGGCACACCGGCCTGCGCGATCGCGTCGCGGGCCTGGGTGACGACCGCGACGATGTTCTCCTCTTCGTTGAGGCAGGGGATCACGACCGAGACGAGGAGCTCGTCGGCGGTGGTGGGCTCGTCCGCCGGCGGCGTCCGTGGGGGCGTCGTGGTGCTCATGCGGATGCGTCGGGCGGCGGCCTGCCACGGCGATTCCACGCCGTAACCCGACGGGACACCGCACACCGACCCTCTTCAGGGTAGCCCAGCACCACCCGGCGGCGCGCTCGTGGTGCTCGGAGCCGGTGACCCGTCGGGCTCCGGAGAGCGCCCGACTCGTGGGCGTAGCATGGGCCGGGTGCCCGCCGCCTCCGCCGCCGCCGACGTCCTGACGATCGTCCTGATGACGATCGTCATCGGCATGGCGATCCTGTTGCTCCGCCGTGGCACCCGCTCGCGCCCGGAGGATCGGGACCCCGACGAGCGGTAGCGATCGCGCGACGCCCACGCGACGTCGCCGTCACACCAGGACGGCGCGCACGTCGCTGTTGCGCTCGATCGCCCGGGCGAACCGTGCGTCGGTCGTGACGAGGTCCACCGACGCGCCGCCGAGCACCTCGGCCAACGCCAGGTATCCGGCGTCGTAGGGCGTGCAGACACCACGGAGATCCCAGACCCGGGCGAGGAGCGGGAGGTGCTGGTGACGATCCAGCGGTAGCGAGGCCATGCGACGAAGCGCCGTCGTCGCGCGGTCCGGGTCGACGTACTCACGCAGGACGAGCTTGCGCACCGCGCTCGCCACCTCGAGGTCGATCAGATGCGGAGCGTGCACGTCTCCGGCGTGGTCGGTGAGGCGTTCGCGCACGACGCGGCCCACGGGTCGGTCGAGGATCAGCTCGACGGCCGCACCGGCGTCGAGGACCACCGTCATCGCTCGTCGCGGTCGCGGCGGATCAGATCGGCGGCCGGGGGCCCCGCGACGGGCCCGTCGCGGTCGATGGCGGCGAACACGTCCTCCCACGTCGTGGTGCGCGCGATGCGCGGCAGCTCACGGGCGATGAGCTCCGACAGGGTCGTGCCCTCCCGGTCGGCGCGGGCGCGGAGCGCGCGATGCAGGTCGTCGGGGACGTTGCGGACCTGGATCATCACCACGCCCCCATCATCCCATGCGAATCGCATGGCCGCAACGCGTGGCCGCCGTGCCGGGCGCCGAGGTCGCGGGCCAGGCTCCGCCCGGATCCCGCGGCGACCTCGACGACGCCACCGTCCGCCGCCCGGCACCACCGCACCCGACCGGGCCGGACGTGCTCGTCCACCCGCACGACGGCGCGACGCCGGTCGAGCCAGACGAGGTCCAGCGGGTAACGCATGCCGACGGTGTGGACCGAGCGCACCGGCAGCCACAGGCCGTGGCGTCGGTCGATCGAGCGGGTGCCGAGGAGGCCGCGGGTGCGGCTCCACCGGTCGTCGGCATCGTCGATCCGCCATGCGGCGGGCCACGGCTCCAGGGGCGATCGCGAGGTCATGCGCCCGACCGTGCCAGCCCGCCGACGTCACGTCGTCGTCGCGTCCGGATCGGTCCGCGATCGGCGCGATTCCGACACGAACGACCCCGGTCCGACACGAACGACCCCCGTCCGACGCGGACGGCGGGCCGCTTCGTCGATCGGCGCGCGACGCCCACCGCCCCCACGTACGCCGGGGCCCGGCGCCTCGGTCAGCCCGGCGTCCGGCTCGCGTTGCGGCCCGACGCGTCGGTGAACACCGGGTTGCCCCCGCCCTTGAAGAACACGATCCAGCGGGTGCCGAGGGTGCCCGCTGTGCTCAGCACGACGTAGTCGACGCGCGAGACGGGGCGGCCCAGCAACCGCGCGGCGCCGTTGACCGCGCGACTCGGCGCGCGCGACTCGACGCCCCGCAACGACGTCAGGCCGACCGTGGAGGACGAGCCGGGGGTCGTGATGATCCGACGCGCGCCCTTCCAGTCGATGCTGACGTTGCGGGACCGACCGTCGTTGAGCCGCAGCACGGCGTTGACCCGGTCCGGCCGGACGCTGAGCGACCGCGATCGACCGCCGGCGGCCCGCAGATGCGTCAGCGCGCGGCCGAACTCGCCCGGTCGCAGCATCGAGCCCTTGGCGAGCCCCACCGGCGGGTCGGACGGCGGGTCGGACGGGACCGACCCGCTCGACGTCGACGGCGTGGACGCCGCCCCACCGGACAGGCCGTCGCCGATCCGTTGCACGCTGGCCGCGACGTCCTTCGACGAGTCGACCGCCGAGATCACCGCGCCGACGATGCCCGCGACGACGGCGAGGACGGCCGACAGGACGAGCCATCCCACGACGCAACGGACGATGCGCGACGTGCCGTCCTGCGGGAGCGACGACCGTCCCGTGACGGACGCCATCGCGGCCCGCCGCTCCAGCTCGGCCGGGTCGTCCGTCCCCAGGGTCTCGGTCATGAGCGCCCGGAACGGCTCCGGGATCGGCGACGCGTCGGACGCCCCCGACCCGAACGGCGTCGCCGACGACGACGCGCCGATCGTCGCGTGCCCCGCCGCCGCGTCCCCGCCGTCCGTCCCGGCGCCTCCACGCCCCCACGGGTCGGGCGCTGACGACCGTGCCGGCCCGGGCGCGGCGCGGAGTCCGGCGAGCGGGTCCTCGTCGATCTCGCGTCCGAACGCGTCGGTCTTCTTCGCCATGCGCGCAAGGGTACGCCGAGCGCGGGAGTCCTCCCGGCGTCGTCGGTCACGTCGCGGATGCGTCATCCGTCACACAAGTCGACGAGATGTCGCTGGTTCTGCCCGTTATCGGGCAGAACGCTTGAGTTCCTGTGCGCTATTCGCCAACATGGCCGCCCGTGACCGCCGTCGCGCCCACCGCGTCGTTCCCGGAGCTGCGCCAGCACCTGGTCCAGTCGACGTCGCTGAGCCCGTCGGAGGCCGACCGCGTCATCGCCGACGTGCTGGCGTGGTTCGACGAGGACCCGCCCGGGTTCGTGCGTCGACGCCACACCGAGCTGCAACGTCGCGGCCTGCGCAACGAGCAGGCGTTCGAGCGGATCGCGGCCGAGCTGCCGTCCCGCCGGTTCACCGCCCCGCCGCTGTCGCTCCGACAGCTGCGCAGGATCGTCTACACGTAGGAGGAACACCCAGTCATGTGCGGCATCGTCGGTTACGTGGGGGCCCGCGACGGGGTGCCCATCGTCCTCGAGGGACTCCAGCGCCTGGAGTACCGTGGCTACGACTCGGCCGGCATCGCCGTCGCCGGAAGGTCCGGGCTCAAGGTCCACAAGACCACGGGGCGCATCCGCGACCTGCAGGCGACGCTCCCCAAGCGCCTGAAGGGCACCCCCGCGATCGGGCACACCCGCTGGGCGACGCACGGCGTCCCCAACGACGTCAACGCGCACCCGCACGTGGACTTCAGCGGTCGGTTCGCGATCGTCCACAACGGGATCATCGAGAACGCCCCCCAGATCCGCGACCGGCTGGCCGAGGACGGGATCGAGGTGACGTCCGACACCGACACCGAGCTCGTCGCCCACCTGCTCGGGCAGGCCGCCCGCGAGCACGACGACGCCGTCGACGCGCTGCGCGCCGCGCTGCGCCACGTCGAGGGCGCGTACGGCCTGGCGGTCGTCGACGCCGAGCAGCCGGACCGCGTCATCGTCGCCCGCCTCGGCAGCCCGATCGTCCTCGGCCTCGGCGACCGCGAGATGTACGTCGCGTCGGACGTCGGCGCGATCGTCCGGCACACCAAGCAGGTCGTGCACCTCGAGGACGGCGAGATCGCGCTGCTCGAGGCGGACGGGTTCACGACGTCGACGCTCGACGCCCGCCCGGTCCAGAAGATCGCCGAGCGGGTCGACTTCGACGCCGACGACTACGACATGGGCGAGCACGCCCACTTCCTCCGCAAGGAGATCGGCGAGCAGCCCGAGGCCGTCGAACGTACCCTCAGCGGCCGGATCGACGAGCGGTTCTCGACGGTGAAGCTCGGCGGGCTCAACCTCGACCCGCACGAGCTGCGCTCGATCAAGCGCGTCCACATCCTCGGGTGCGGGTCCGCCTACTACTCCGGCGAGGTCGGCGCGCACCTCATCGAGAGCCTGGCCCGGATCCCCGCCACCGCCGAGCCCGCCAGCGAGTACCGCTACCGCAACCCGGTCATCGACCCCAACGGGCTCTACATCGCGGTGAGCCAGTCCGGCGAGACCGCCGACACGCTCGCCGCGGTCGAGGAGCTCACCCGCAAGGGCGCGCGGGTGCTCGGCGTCATCAACCAGGTCGGCTCGGCGATCGCCCGCGCCAACGACGGCGGCATCTACATCCACGCCGGGCCCGAGGTGTCGGTCGCGTCGTCGAAGAGCTTCACGTCGACCTGCGTCGCGTTCGCGATGCTCGCGATCCACCTTGGCCGCATCCGCGACCTCTCCCCCGCCGACGGCGACCGGATGATCAACGCCCTGCGCGAGCTGCCGGCGAAGATCGCCGCGGTCCTCGAGCAGGAGGACCGGATCGAGGAGGCCGCCCGGTGGCTGGCCGGGTTCGACAACTCGATGTTCATCGGCCGGGTGCGCGGGTACCCGATCGCGCGCGAGGGGGCCCAGAAGATCAAGGAGGTCGCCTATATGCACGCCGAGGCGTACCAGTCGGCCGAGCTCAAGCACGGTCCGCTGGCGCTCATCTCGGCCGACATGCCGTGCGTGGCGATCGTCCCCGACGACGAGCTCGGCGAGAAGCAGCGGTCGACCCTGCACGAGATCAAGGCCCGGGGCGGCCCGATCCTCGCGATCGCCCACGAGGAGCTGCCGCCCGAGCTCGCCGAGCGGACGATCGTCGTGCCGCGCACCGAGCCCGAGCTCGACCCGATCCTCCTCAACATCCCGCTGCAGCTGCTGGCGTACCACGCCGCCCTGGCCCTGGACCGCGACATCGACAAGCCGCGGAACCTCGCCAAGAGCGTCACCGTCGAGTAGTCCGGGCGCGGGCCCGGCGCTCCGTCCCGCGGGCGGCGAGGGCCGCCGTCCCGGGACGTCGCCGTGCGGGAGCGGGCCGCGACGGGCTCAGGTCGCGGTGGCGCGCCGCGCCGGCCCGGCGACCTGCCACGCCCACACGACGGCCACCCAGGTCAGCGTCGCCAGCAGCACGTGGATCCAGACGAGGCCCCCGGGGAGCTCCATCCCGTACTGCACGAGCCCGACGAGGCCCTGCGCGGCGACGAGCAACGTCGCCCCGGTCAGGGTGAGCGTGAGCCGGCGTCCCGCCTCGCGGTACTGCGCCAGCGCCCAGACCGCCACGAGCGCGACCGCGAACACCCCGGCGATGACGCCGTGGCGCACGACGATCCACTCCAGGGTCTCGGCCCCGTGCACGTCGAACCGCTTGACGACGTCGCCGGTGCCCTCCCCGCCGCTGTTCGGCCCGGCGGCGGTCGACAGGGTGCCCGCGAGGAGCGCCAGCGCCCCGATCGGCAGCAGCGCCGCGACCGCGCGCGACGTCAGCCGGTCCGGCGCCTGGTGGTCGCGCGGCGCGGAGGTGCCCTGGCCCGCCTTCCAGACGAGCACCGCCGCGGGGACGAGCAGCAGCAGGATCGACACCATGTAGTGGGCGCTGATCCAGATCCAGTCCAGGTCGTACAGGACGCTCAGGCCGCCGATCACGCCCTGGGCGACGACCCCGGCGAGGATCCACACCGAGATCCAGACGAGGCTGCGCCGGTAGGGGACGCGGGTCAACGCGCAGAAGATCGCGAACAGCGCGGTGATGCTCACGCCGATCGTCAGCAGGCGGTTGCCGAACTCGATGAACGTGTGGCTGTGCGTCTCGGTCGGGACGACGCGGGTCTCGCACTTGGGCCAGTTCGAGCAGCCCAGCCCGGACCCGGTGACGCGCACGAGCGCCCCGGTGAGCATGATCCCGATGTTGGCGACGAGCGCCAGGCGCGCGGCGAGCAGCATCCGCTGCGGCGAGGAGCGGAACCGGCGACGCAGGCGCGCCAGCCGGGCCGGGGCGTCGGTGGTGGTCGCCGCGGCCGGAGGCCCGGGGGTCGAGGTGTCCGTCGGCTGCGCGCCCATCGCCGGACAGGATGCCGGATCCAGGCGCCGGGCCGCGGCGTCAGTCCTCGAGTCGGCGGAGCGCGACGGCCAGCGCTCCCACCCCGGCGACGACGAGCAGCACGATCCCGATCGCGTACGCGCCGCCGGGGACGCGCACCGCGCGGAACAGCGCCATCCGCCGTACGACGTCGGGGACCGCCGACGCCAGCGAGCGCTCCGATCGCTCGAACCGCAGCGCCAGGTCGACCTCGTGCTCCTGCCCCCCGACGTGGACCCGGGAGTACTGCACCGCCGCGCCGGCGGTGCCGTAGATCCCCATGCCGACGTCGCCGGCGTTGCGCAGGCAGAGCGTCACCCGGGCGGCGGACACGGTGCGGTCGAGCGTGATCGGCGGATCGCCCCCGTCGAGGTACCCGGCGTCGACGCCGCCACGGGCGACCACCCGGTCTCCGACACGCACCGTCGCGTCGAGCCGCGGTCCGGGTCGGCCGGGGGTCGACAGCGGGACCCGCACCGTGCTGAACGCGCCGCCCCGCGGCACGCGGATCGGGCCCTGGCACGCCTCCTCGCCGGGCGCGAGCTCCACGGCGACCGCGCTCGGCGGGGCGTTGAACGAGAACGCGTCCGGGGTCGTGCGGAGCGTCAGGGCCAGCACCGCCGCGACGACGCCCACGGCGACGACGGCCAGCAGCCACCTGACGGGGCTACGCATAGAACCGCTCCGTCATGAGGCCCATGGCCCACGCGTTGAGCACCACGAGCGCTCCGAGCACCGTCGCGAGCGCCGGGGTGCGCGTCGCGACCGGCAGGCGCCCGATCGCGACCGCCAGGATCAGGCCGGCGAGCGGCGCCAGCGGCAGCAGGTAGCGGCCCTGGATGAACCCGTAGCCACCCATGTTGAACTCGGTGATGTGCATGCCCGCCAGCAGGCCGACCACGATCAGCGCGAAGTAGCCGAGCACCGGCCAGGAGATCGCGGAGCGCCGCTCCCAGGCGACGCGTGCCGCGACGGCCACGACCCCCAGGCACCCCACGAGCAGCAGCACGTAGGTCCAGCCCGGGTAGCGCACCTCCATCCACGCGAAGGCGCCCCAGCCGGTGGTGAACATCGTGTCGTAGACGGGCAGGGCGGGCTGCCCCGGCGCGGGGCTCATCCCGGGCAGCATCGGCAGGTAGAACTGCCAGAGGTACGAGAGCAGGCCCGTCAGGCTGCCGCCCTCGCCACCGGTCACCGCCGACGCCTGCCCGACGGCGGACACGCCCGCGATCCGCGAGACGACGAGCCACGCCCCCAGGGTGCCGATCAGCCCTGCGGCGGCGACCCCGAGGAGCCGCACGACCGCGCGCCCGTCGATCGGGTCGGCGTCGCGACGGCGCGCGCGCCACAGCACGAGGAGGATGAGCAGGCCGACCGCCGGCACCAGGGCGTAGGACGCCGCCTTCAGGACGCACGCCACGCCGAGGGCGAGCGTCAGCCACAGCACGCCGCGGACCGACGGTCCGTGCCGGAGCAGCCGTACGCCGAGCCAGAGCGTGAACGCCCAGGCGGCGAAGACCGCGGTGTCCGGGCTGACCGTCCCGGCGATGAACTGGCTCATCGGCAGCAGCCCGACGACGCCGGCGGTGGCGGTCTGCGCGCGACGATCGCGACCGAGCAGCTCGCCCGCCAGGAGCCAGGCGCCGACGACGGCGACGAGCAACCACGCGATCGAGACCGACCGCACCAGCCCGACGCGGGTGAAGATCCCGGTGGCCTCGCCGACGAGGTAGGCGGGGACGGCGGTCAGGTAGTACAGCGGCGGGTTGGACGCGGCCGAGTTGCCGGGCCCACCACCGTCGTCCCGTCGGTTCTCGGGTGGCCGCGAGGATCGGCGCTTCCACTCCTCCTGCACCGACGCGTTCCACTCCATGCGGATCCCGGGCTGCTGGGCCGCGTTGCCCATGCCCGACAGTCCCGCGCCGAGCCGGAACTCGTTGGAGAAGCCCTCCGCGTCGTCGTCGGTTCCGGGCAGCGCAGCGTCCTCGGCCAGCGTCTGGACGTAGCCGAAGTGCGCCGGCTCGTCCGGCCCCATGAACGCCGGGGTGACGAGCGACCAGGCGAGCGCGATCGCGGCGACGGCGACGAGCAGCGCACGGAGCGGCGCCGGTACCGCGGACCATGGTCGGCGGCGTGTGGGCGCGCGGGTGTCGGGGTCGGGCACGGAGGTCAGTGGGATGAGCGATGACGTCGGTCGACGAGGGCGCCGCGGTGGGCCGACGCGCTCCACGGGGATCGATGGCCGCCGACGCATGGCCGACCGTCCCGGGCGCGGGGTGCGGTCCTAGGAACCCGCACGGCGTCCCGAAGTCGCGGTGCGCACGCGACGATACGTCTCCCAGACGCCGGCCGCGCAGCGCTCCCAGGTGAACCGGGCGGCACGGGCCAGGCCGCGCTCGCGGAGCCGGGCGGCGTGGGACGGGTCGTCGAGGAGCGTCGTGATCGCGCGGGCGATCGCCTGCGGGTCCCGCGGATCGAAGAGCAGCGCGGCGTCGCCGGCGACCTCGGGGAGCGACGTCGCGTCGGAGCAGGCGATCGGCACCCCGCGGATCATCGCCTCGAGCACCGGCAGGCCGAACCCCTCGTAGAGCGACGGGTACGCGCAGCACGCCGCCAGGCCGTACAGGCCCTCGAGGTCGGCGTCGTCGATCCACCCGGTCAGGACGACGCGACCGTCCAGCCCCAGATCGGTGATCCGCCGCTCCAGTCCGTCGCGCTCGCGCCCGTGGTGACCGACGATCACCAGACGCGGCCCGGAGCGGCCGTCGGCGAGGGTCGCGAACGCGTCGATCAGCCGCGGCAGGTTCTTGTGGACGAGCGCCGCCGACACGCAGAGCACCACCGGATCGTCGCCCAGTCCCAGCCGGGCGCGCAGGACGTCGGGTGCGGTCGGGTCGGCGGGGGCCCGCATCCCGTGACCGAGCAGGACCGGGTCGACCCGGTCGGCGGGGACGCGCAGCCGGGTGACGACGTCGCGCTTGACCGCGTCCGAGATCGTGATGACGCGCGTGGCGCGCCGCGCGCCGGGACCGACGAGCGCGCGAAGGCCGATCCGCGCCGCAGGCGGGAACGTCGTCGGGAACGCGGCGTAGATGAGGTCGAGGATCGTGACGACGCTCGGCCGGCCGGCGATCAGCGGCGCGGTCGTGCCGAGCGAGTGCAGCAGGTCGACGCCGGCCCGTGCGGCGGCCCCGGGCAGCAGCGTGCTCTCGGCGACGATCCGCGCGGGCTTGTTGGCGCAGTTCACCGGGATCGTGTGCACCCGCACGTTGGCCGGCCACCCCACGTCGCGCAGCGACGGCGCCGCCTCGCGCCCGCAGAAGGCGGTGAACCGCACGTCGGGACGGTGCCGCGCCAGGGCGTCGACGAGCCGGTGCGCGTAGATCTCGCTCCCGCCCACCGCTCCGGGAACGAGGTACAGCAGGTTGAGGCCGACGTGGGAGATGGCGTCGGCGGGTGCGGTGGGTGCGGCGCCGACACCGGGCGCGGGTGGCGGCTCGTGACCCGCGGGCCGTGGCGCCCCGCCGCCACTGGTCAGATCAGCCACGCGGCGTCGGCCTTGTCGAAGGCGTAGGTCAGGTCGCGGGGACGCTCGCCGATCGGACGCGCGGGGACGCCGCCGACGATCGTGTAGGGCGCCACGTCGGTGGTCACGACCGCGCCGGCCGCGACGACCGCGCCCTCGCCGATGGTCACTCCGGGTAGCACGGTGCAGCGGAAGCTCAGCCACGCACGGTCCTCGATCGTCACCGGCCCGCCGACGGCCGCGAAGTCGGGCGATCGCGGGTCGTGCTGTTGGGTCCAGATCGCCACGTCGCTGGAGAAGTTGACGTGCCGGCCGATGGTGATGCCGCCGACGCGGGCGTCGAGCGTCGCCCACAGGCCGATCACCGATCCGGCGCCGACGGTGACGTTGCGGCCGCTGCGAACCTCGCGCCAGCGGTACAGCTGGGCGGAGGGATCGACCCGCATCCCCAGCACCCGGCGCGCGAGCCGGTCGCGGATCCAGCGGATCGGGATCCGGCCGATCCACTCGCCGCCGAGGATGTCGACGCCCTGCAGGAGTGGCCAGAGGCGGGCCCCCAACCCGCGTTCACGGGCGATGCGCAGCACGGCGTCGAGCACCCGGCCGATGCTATCCGGGGTGGCCGGGCGGGACGCCGGTCGGTGGTCGGTGGTCGCCGGTCGACCAGGGCCTGAGACGAAGCCGACGCCCGACGTCGTGACCGCCACACGGCCCCTCGACCGCCGTCGGCCCGTCCGTCGTCAGACCCGCGGCCGGTCGCGCAGCCCGACGAGGTCGAGCGCCACCCGCAGCGCCCGGTAGCCGTGGTGGCGTGCCAGGTGTCCCGGCCGCATCGTCCGGCGCGGCGCCCGACCGACGCCGGCCGTCCCGCCATCCACCGCGACGCCCGTCCCCGCGTCGGCCGCCGCCCCCGCCCCCACCGCGGCGACCATCCGTTCGAGGGGTTCCACGACCGACGTCCAGCGGTAGCGATCGGCCAGCCGGTCCAGGGCCGGGGCGAAGGGGGCGCGCCCCCGATCGAGCACCTCGTCCAGGGCGGCTGCGCAACCGTCGACGTCGCCGGGGGCGAAGATCCGTCCCGCGCCCTCGCGGTCGACCCGGTCGGACAGGTCGTCTCCACCGGTGCACACCACCGGCAGGCCGGCCCAGAAGCAGTCCAGCAGGCGGGTGCGGAACGCGAACCGCGTCTCCAGGTGGTCGTGGTGGGCGTACAGGGCGCAGTCGGCCTGCAACAGCCAGTCGGCGCGGTCCTCGTAGCCCACCCACCGATCGTGGAAGAGGACGTGGCGATCGAGCACCCCCAGCCGCGCCGCCTCGCCGCGGGCCTGCTCGGCGGTGCGTCGGGCGGCGACCTGCGACGCCGCACCCATGAACACGAGCCGGACGGTCGGGCGACGCCGGGCCAGGCGCGCCACGGCCCGCACCGCGGTGACCGGGTCGAGCCACGGCCACACCCCACCGTTCCACAGGACCACGTCGTCGTCGGGCCCGATCGCCTCGAACGCGTCGCGTGGCCCCCCGGCGCCGGTGGCCGTGGCGCGCCCGCCGGGCAGGCCGAACGGCACCACGTCGATGAGGTCGCGCAGCGACGGGTCGGCGCGGTAGCGGGGTCCGTCGACGAGCCGTTCGGCGAGCAGCATCCCCAGGTACAGATCGCGCTGCTTCTCGGTCGCGCAGAGGAACGCGTGGCCGTGGCGCAGCGCCTCGACGGACCGGTCGACCGCGAACTCGGTCATCACGTGGGTGATCCGTGGCCGCAGGCCGGCGAACCCACCGATGATCTCGAGGGCCTGCGGCACGTACAGGTCGTAGATCACCGGCACCCGCGACGCGCGCAGCAGCCGCATGAGCGGCGGCCACTGCGGCAGCGTCACGACGACGTCGACCGCCGCGAGCACCGGTCGCAGCGCGCCCGGGTGCTGCGGGTCGTAACCGACGCACGGCAGCCCGGCGACGGTGGCGGGCGGCTCGCCGACGCCGGCCAGCACGACGTCGTGATCGGCGCCCAGGGCGCGCGCCAGCTCCAGCGCCCTGATGCTCGTGCCCGCGACCTGGCCGTCCAGACGATCCTGACTGACGAGGAGCACGCGGCGGCGGGCGCGGGGCTCGGCGGGGCGCGCGTGCCGGCCGGCGCCGCCCTCGTGACGCCCGGCGCTCACGGGCCGGTGACGCCCGAGATGACGAACTGGCCGGCCAGGAAGGGCGCCGCACGCGGTCCCAGGCGGCGGGCGATCCGGGTCAGCCGTGGCCCGTAGAAGTACAGCCACTCGACGTCGACGACGCTCGCCCCCGCGCCCTGCAGCAGGTCGCGGGCGTCGAGGATCGTGAACCAGTGCAGGTGGGTACGGTCGTAGGGGCCGACGTCCTCGCGCGGCCACCGGCCCCGTGCCAGCTCGCGGAACGTGCGGATGTACTGCACGTTGGGCAGGCTCACCACGATGGTGCCGCCGGGCCGCAGGTGGTCGACGGCACGACGCAGGACCGCCCACGGGTCGAGCAGGTGCTCCAGCACGTCGGCGGCGATGACGCAGTCGAACGCGCCCAGGTCGGGCTCCTCCAGGCCGGCCGCGACGTCGCCCTGGACCACCCGGTCGAGCACCCGCTCGGCATCGGCGGCGTACTCGGGCAGCAGCTCGATTCCGACGACCTCGGTGTCCTGACGGTGCTTGAGCGCCGCGCCGAGCGCCCCGGACGCGCAGCCCAGGTCGAGGATTCGCCGGGCGCCGAGCGGCACCTGACGCTGGACGTCGGGACGCGTGGTCTCGTAGCCCAGGCGGCGCGCTTCGCGGATCGCGGCGGCGGTCATGGTCGTGAGGATGCCACGGTCGGCGCGGGCGGCCGCCACCCGCGCCCGGATCAGGCGGCGCCGGACGGTCCGGACGCCTCCGTGGGCGTCGCCGTCGCCAACGGCCCCAGCGGCACGCCGACCGCGTCGGCCATCCACCGCAACGGACGGTGGGCGACGACCACCGTGACGAGCCCCGCACCACCCGCCGCGACGAGCGGCGCGACGGTTCCGGCCGCCGCGAGCTCGGAGGCCACCACGACGACCACGACGACGGTCGCGGTCGCGGCGGCCGCCCGGCGACCGGACGCGACGAACGTGATCCCCGCGAGCGCCAGGCCGGTGACGACCATCTCGGTCCCCCAGGTGATGCGGGCGGCCGCCTCGGCGCCGTGATCGAGCGTCAGCAGCGCGTGGGCGACCAGGTTGACGACGAGCCCGACGGCGTTGAACACGAGGTAGCGGCGGCTCTGGCCGATCGCGACGTAGACGTAGGCCAGCACGAACGACGCCAGCAGCAGCGGGGCGATCGGGGCGAGCAGCCGCAGGTACCGCTCGGCGCCGGCCGCCTCGGGGCCTCCGACGACGTCGACGATCAGGGTGGCCACGGCGATCATCCCCACGCCGATCAGCGCGCCGACCGCGGTGACCGCGACGACGAGGTCGTGGGTGCGGTGGTCGCGCAGCAGGCGTTGGGCGGTCGCCCGGACCGCCAGCAGCGGCAGCGCGGCCCCGGCGACGATCCCGGCGGCGACCATGAGCTGGTCGACGAACTGGAACGCGAAGACGAACCGCCCGATCGTCGCCTCGTCCTCGGCCTCGTTGACGAACACGACGTAGATCCGCATGTAGACCGCGACGAGGACGAGCGCCCCCGCCAGCGGTGCGACCTCGGCCACGACCGACCGCACCCGGGCCCGTTGCGGCCCGGGGACGTCGCGCGTCCGCGACGGGGTGATCCGCAGCTCGCGACGCATGAGCAGCGCCAGCAGCGCCGTCGGCACGGTGAACCCGACCAGGCCCAGCACCGCCGCGGACGCCCCGCCGGCCGCGGCGGCGCCGAGCAGCGCCAGACCGAGCAGCGCGGCGAGCGCCTCGAGCGCGGTCTGGCGGTGCAGTCGCTGATCGACCTGCAGCCACGGGGTGGCGTTGAGCACCAGGGCGCGGGGCACGACCTGCGCGCCGAGCGCGACCGCCAGCAGCGCCGCCCCGTCACCGCGCAGCCCGACGGTCACCGCGACCACCACGACGAACGCCAGCGTCGCGAGCGCCAGTCGGACGGGCACCAGCGCGGACGGCAGCGGCGCGGTCCGCGGATCCTGCAGGATCCGTCGCACGACGATCGGCGACACGCCCGGGTCGACCGCGAACGCCATCAACGCGGCGAGCTGCACGACCGTGCCCCAGTCGGCGTACGCCTCGATCCCCAGGGTGCGCACCACGATCGCGGTGCTGCCGACGACGGCGATCACCGACACCAGCCGCGCCCCGACCTGGGCGATCACCGTCTGCGACGCGCCGCGGGCGGTGGGCCCGCCGGGCGCGGGGTCGCCGACGTCCACGGACGCGCCCGGTCCGGACGCATCAGGACCGGCCGCCGCGCCGTCACGAGGCGGCGGTCCACCGGGTGGCGGGGTGGTGGGGGCGGGAGTCACGCGTCGGGCGGCGCACCGGCGACGTGAGCCGGGCGGTCGCGAGGATCGTACGGGCCGCGGGATGGCCGGGACGTCGGCGGCGAGCGACGCGTCGTGGCGGCGCCCGCCCCGCCACCGGCCGTCTACTGTCCGCCGGGTGCGGATCGCGTGGATCACCCCCGAGCTGCCCTACTGGCCCGGGGGCAGCGGCGGATCGACCCGGCAGTTCCAGCTCATCCGGTCGCTGGTCGACCACGGACACGCGGTCGACGTCGTCGCCCCGGTGCACGCCGATCAGCAGGAGGGCCGCCGGTCGCTGACCGACGCCGGCGCCACGCTGCTGGCGGTGGACCGTCCGTCGTCGCGTGCGGTCGAGGCGCTGGGCGCGTTGGCGCGCCGTCCCTCGCTCGTGGTGCGTGCGGCGACGATGCCGACGGTGGCGTGGCAGACCGAGGTGTTCTGGGCGTCGCTGCGGGCGCGGGCGCGAGAGGCGATCGGGCGCTTTCCCGACGTGGTGCTGGTGGAGCACGACTGGGCGGCCCGCTGGGCGCAGGACCTGCCCGCCGCCATCCCCAAGGCGCTGGGGCTGGAGAACCTGTCGTGGGACTACTACGCGCGCCGGGCGGCAGCCGCCGACGGGGTCGCGGCCGCCGCGCTGCGGGCCGAGGCGACCCGGTTCCGTCGGTTCGACGCGCGCCGGCTGGCGGCGTTCGATCTGCTGTTGACGATGTCGGCCGACGACGACCGCGAGCTGCGGCGCGTGAGCGACCGCCCGTCGGTGGTGATCCCCAACGGCGTCGACACCGACCGTCTGGTCGCGTCGCCGTTGCCCGACGAGCCGGTGGCGCTGTTCACCGGCACGTTCGGCTACCCGCCCAACGCCGAGGCGCTGGCGTGGCTGTTGCGCGACATCTGGCCGCGGGTGCGCTACTGGAAGCCCGACGCGCGCCTGCTCGTCGTCGGACGCGACGTGCCGGACGAGATCGCCACCCTCGCGGACCCGAGCGTGACCCTCGCCGGTTGGGTGCCCGAGATGCAGCCGTGGTTCGACCGGGCGCGTGTGGTGCTGGTGCCGATGCTCTCCGGCGGCGGCACCCGGTTGAAGGTGCTGGACGGCCTGGCCAGTGGCCGTCCGCTGGTGAGCACGACGATGGGCGCGATGGGCGTCGACGTGCGCCAGGGCAACCAGGTCCTGCTCGCCGACGATCCCGACGCGTTCGCCGACGCCACCGTCCGGGCGCTGACCGACGACGCGCTCGCCGGCCGCCTGGGCCACGCCGGCCGCCGGACCGCCGAGGACGTCTACGACTGGCGGGCGATCGGGGCGAGGCTCGAGGGCGCCCTGCGGGGGCTGGTGGACGGGCGGCGCCCCGGCCGCTGATGCCCGTCGGGGGCGTGAAGGAGTCGGGGTCGCGTCGCGGCAGACGCTCTTGCCTGCACGGATGATGCGCTAGCATCAGATGCGTGCGCACGACGCTGGACATCGAGGACGATGTGCTCCTCGCGGCGAAGGAGCTTGCGCGACGCGAGCGACGCAGCGCCGGGGCGGTCATCTCCGAGCTCGCGCGCCGCGGGCTGGCCGGCGAGCGACTCGACGCCGGCGAGTCGTTCTTCGGCTTCAGGACGATCCCGCGTCGTGACGTGGTCGTCACGCCCGAGTTGGTCGACGAGCTGCTCGAAGAGGCGGATGCGTGAGGGCCCTGCTCGACGTCAACGTGCTCCTCGCGTTGCATGACGAGTCACATGTGCATCACACGGCAGCGCGTCGGTGGTTCGCCGCCGAGGTCGACCACGGCTGGGCGTCGTGTGCGCTGACGGAGAACGGCTTCGTTCGCGTGATCTCCCAGCCCCGGTATCCCCTCGACGTCTCGCCCACCACCGCGGTCGCGATGCTCCGCGCGGCGACGGCGACCCCGCACCACGAGCGATGGCCGTGCGACATCACCCTCCTCGATCGCTCGGTCGTCGACGAGCGGCGCGTCCACGGCCCCAAACAGGTGACGGACGTCTACCTCCTCGCCTTGGCGGTGCGGCACGGCGGGCGCCTCGTGACGTGTGACGGGCGGGTTCCCCGCTCCGCGGTCCCGGGCGCGACCGACGATCACGTCGTCGTGATCTGACCCGCGCGCGCCGTCTCGTGGATCGACGACGTCCGGGCGTCGGTCGCGCGTTCCGTGCCCTGGCCCTCGCCGACGCCTGACGCCTCCGCACGGCGCGTCGAGCGCTGGACAGGCGTCAGAGGCAGCGCCGGACGACCGCCCAGAACCCGCGTAGCGCAGCCGCGATGCCCGGGATCCGGGCCGCCCCCGCCAGGAACGGCGAGTCGAGCCCGGGGGTCAGGCCGTCGGCGAACGTCCGGGCGCTGATGGTGCGGGTGGCCTGCACGGTGCGTCGGTGGCGCACCATGGCGGGCAGGTCGCGGACGACGGCGCGTTGGGCGCGGAGCTTGGGCCGCAGCCAGCCACCGGCCGCGGCGGCCGGGAGCAGCGCGATCTCGAACGCCACGAGCGCGGGCAGCAGGAGGAGCAGCAGCCGGCGCGGGTAGGCGCCGACGATCGTCCACCACCGGTTGCGCTCCAGGTGGAACCACTTGTAGTCGCCCTTGACGAACGCGTAGTCGTGCTCGGCGCGGGCGGCGGGGACGACCCCCAGCTCCCATCCGGCGAGGCGTAGCCGCAGCGACAGGTCCAGGTCCTCGCCGTACATGAAGTAGTGGTCCTGGAACCCGCCGGCGGCGTCCCATGCGGCACGCCGGACGACCATCGCCGCCCCCGACGCGAACCCGATGGTCCGTGGCGCGTCGTGGGCCCGCTCGATCGGATCGTCGTGCCCGCCGGCCCAGCCGAATCCGAGGAAGTGGACGTGGTTGCCGCTGCTGTTGACCGCCCGCCCTCCGGGCAGCGTCACGAGCGCCTGCCACGCCCCCCAGGTGGGATGGCCGGCCGCGGCGCCCCGGAGCGCGTCGAGGAACCCCGGCGCCGGCACGGCGTCGGGGTTGAGGAGCAGCACGAGGTCGCCGTGGCCGGCGGCGACCCCACGGTTGCAGCCCGCGGCGAAGCCGAGGTTGACCCCGGGTTCGATGACGGTGGCGGCGGGGAGCGCGCGCCGGGCGACGGTGGCGCTGTCGTCGCGTGAGGCGTTGTCGACGACGACGACCTCGTCCCCGGCCTGGAGTTGTGGTGCGAGAGCACCCAGGGTGCCGGGCAGGTCGTCGGCGCTGTCGTGGGTGACGAGGACGACGGTGACCGTCGTCGTGGGCCCGGTCACCGGTCGTCGCGGTCGCAGCCGACGGCCACCGGCTCACGGTCGGTGGGCCGGCTGCGGGCCGTGGTCGGGGGGCCCCCACCGGACGGTTGCTCGGCGTCGCGCGGGGGGGCATCGCCGGTCCGGGGGTCGCCGCTGCGTAGGCGGCCGGTGGCGGCCGGCGGCGCGCGTTCCGGGCTGTCGGCGCGCGGCTCGGGGCCGGGGGCGACAGCCGGGTCGCTCTCGAGCCGGTCGAGGCGGCCTTGGAGGAGCGCCATCTTCTGGGCGAGGATCTTGTTCTGCTCGACGAGCCGCGAGATGACGAGCGTGAAGTGGAGCACCATGAGGGTGAGGAACCCGAAGGCGACCGCGAACAGGGTGGAGGTGCCGTACCGCACCCCGATGGCGGAGGAGATCCGGTCGAGGAGCCCGCTCCAGATCGACAGGCCGGTGAGGGCGACGGTGGCGGTGAGCCACAGGAGCGCGTAGCGCTCCATGAGCCGTCGGCGCCGGACGAGCTCGATGACGGACAGGAACAGCCCCAGGCTGACGATGATCGCGATGATGCGCAGCTGGGTGCTCACGGTGCCCTCAGATGCCGCGGTCGGCGCTGACGGCGGCGGGGTCGCCGGGCTCGACGGTCGGCCGCTCCCGCAGGAGCCCGATGCCGAGCGCCAGCGTCACCTTGATCATGTAGAGCGCCGCGTGCCACGGCCGGATCGACGAGGCGCCGCCCTGTCGCTCGCGCATCGCGACGGGCACCTCGTCGCGGGTGAGGCGGTGCGCGTGGAGCATGAGGATCGCCTCGACCTCGGGGTAGTCGTGCGGGTAGTCGCGGGCGAAGAGCTCGATCGCGGTGCGGTCGCACAGGCGGAACCCGGACGTGGGGTCGGTGACGGGCTGCCGGGTCATGGTGCTGAGCATCCGGCCGAAGTAGCGGATGCCGAGCCGGCGCGCACGGGAGGACTGGAACCGGTCCGTGGTCTCGTCGCAGGGCATGAACCGCGATCCGGTGACCATGTTGGTGCCGGGGTTGCGGTCGGCGTGGGCCTGTAGGGCGTGGATCTCCTCGGCGGCGTGCTGGCCGTCCCCGTCGACCTGGACGGCGATGTCGTAGTCGCCGTCGAGCGCGTACATGTAGCCGGCCTGGACGGCCCCGCCGATCCCGAGGTTGAAGGGGAGCTGGAGGACGTCGGCCCCGGCGTCGCGGGCCCGGTCGGCGGTGTCGTCGGTGGAGCCGTCGTCGACGACGAGCACGTCGAACTCTGGCGCGTTGGCGCGCAGGTCGTCGACGGTGGCGACGATGGCGTCGGCCTCGTTGTAGGCGGGGACGATGGCGAGTTGACGCGGCATGAGGGATCCGGCCGGGCTCCCGGCCCCCGGGAGCACTCGTGCCGTCAGTCTGCCAACCCGCGGGATGGTCGGGAGTTGCGGTCGTGCGCTGCCGGCACGCTCGCGGGTGGCGCGAGCGTGCCGGAGCGGGGCTCAGCGGACCCGGATGGTGCGGGTCGGCGACACGCCGGTGGCGTAGGGGTAGTCGCCGGCCTTGCGGGCCCGGGCCCGCATCTGGAACTTGGCGGGACCGGCGTTGCGGAACCGGTAGGTGGTGGCGAACTTGCCGTTCTTCTTGCTGCGCACGGTGCGGAACGTGATCCACTTCTTGCCGGGGTCGCGGGCCTGCAGCTCGACGACCTTGCCGCCCGCCGGCATGGGACGTCCGACGACGGTCCCGGTCAGGCGCACGCTCTGCCCGCGTCGGGCGGTCTTGCGGCTGAGCTTGAGCTTGATGCCCGCCTTGACGGTCAGGCGCATCTTGCGGACGGCGATCGGCACGTCGTCGCGGACGCGCTGGTGGTACGCGAACGTGAGGGTCCGCGAGCTGATGCGCTTGGGCATCTTCCAGCGGAACCGGCCTTCCTCGTCGGTCTTGAGCGGCGTGCGCTCGAACGACGGCGAGTTGCGGGCGCTGCGCTTGATGGTGGTGCGGATGACGGCGTCGCGGATGGGCTGCCCGGTCGCGGTCGTGAGCTTGCCCTTGAGGACGGGCCGCTGGTCGAACTTGATGGTCCGCGCGTCGGATTCGCGGCCTTCCCAGTTGACGTGCAGGCGGGCCTGGTCGACGGACGGGATGCCGTTGTTGGGCCCGGGGTCGGTGTGGCGGATGCGCTTGGTGGTGGGCCCGTACGCGGTGGTCTGGTTGCCGGCGGCGTCCTCGACGAGCACGCGGACGGTGTGGACCCCTTCCGGCAGGGTGGTGGTGTCGATCCGGTGGAGCCCGCCGACGGTGCTCGGGCACGGCTTGGGCGCCATGAACGTCCGCTCGGTCCCGGGCCAGGCCCGGCAGGGCGCGTCGGCGAGGTTGACGTGGCTTCCGATCTTCCCGTCGACCTCGATCGCGAGCCGGTAGACCCCTCCCCCGGCGTCGCTCGCCCCGACCGAGATCCCGGTCGGCCCGGCCCAGACGTCGTTCGTCACGGCGTCCCCGGAGACGGCGTTCACGATCGGCGAGTCGCGGTCCTCGAGGGTGAAGACGGCGCGGTGGATGGTGAAGCTTGCGACGCCGCGGGCGGCGTCCGGGGTACAGGTCCACTCGGTGCCGGAGTAGCCCGAGCAGATTGCGCGCACCGAGAGCCATTCACGACCCTGGGCATCTCCGCGCAGCTCACGACGCGTGACCGCACCCGGAGCGAACAGGCCCATCCATCGATGCTCGTAGATCGGGTCGGTCTGGCCAGCGCGCGCGACCGAGACTTCGCCAAAATGCTGATCGGCGGACTGCGGCGGCCTGACGTACCCATCAAGGTCGAGCGCATATGCGCGCAACGAGAGTCCGGGGGGCGCTACGAATCGCCATCCAGCGGTCGCAACCTTCGGCTGATCCAAGCTCCACGCGACCACGGCCCTCAAGCCGCCACCTGCACCGCATTCGTCGGCGGCCAAGTTCCCACCAGCCACGTTGGTTTGCGCCGTCAGCGGTCGCCAACCGGTGCCCGAAACCGATTCGATGATCCCCGCCCCGTCCGGTGCCTTGCAGGTCCAAACCTCGTACTGCGCTGCCGATGTCGACGCTGCCGCAGCGCCCCCCACTCCGGCGGTGAACGCGAGCACCGCCCCAACCCGATAGCCAGTAGTCCAACGACTCGTTGTCAGCTTCATGGTCTTGGTACCCCGCGGATCGGGACGATTATCCCCCCGAGTTCCTCGACCCTACCTCCGCGGCCCTCGAGTCGAGCACACAAGGGTCCCGGCCGGCTCGGCGCTCTCGGCTAATCAGCGGCGCCGGCCCCGCGCTGCGCCCGGTGCCCGCCAACCCATTGAAGGGTCTGGCGCAGGCCGTCAACGAGTTGCGTCGACGCCGAGAAACCGAGATCGTCGCGAGCCCGGCCTATCGCCAAGCACGAATGCTCAACTTCGCCCTCGCGCGGCTCACCGAACACAGTCGGTGCCAGCATGCTGGGCGCTCCCTCCTCAGCTCCCGCCCGTCCGACAGCACCGATGAGGTCCAACACGGTGGTCGCCTTGCCCGTACCGATGTTGATGATGCCCTCGACAGTCGCGGACGCCGCCGCCAATTGCGCGACGACCACGTCCTCCACGAAGACAAAGTCCCGGGTCTGAGCGCCAGTGCCGAAGACCGTCGGAGCTTGGCCTGCGAGCAGCTGGTCGCAGAAGATTGCCACGACGCCCGCTTCCCCCAGCGGGTCCTGCCGAGGACCATAGACATTGGCTAGCCGAAGCGTGACCGTCGATAGCCCGTGGAGCCTGCGGAACCAGTCGCAATACTGCTCCCCGCAGAGCTTGCTCGTCCCGTACGCGGCAAGCGGACGCGCGGGAGCTTCCTCCGGCGTCGGAATGGTGTCGGCCGCGCCGTAGATCGCCCCGCCGGTCGAGGTGTTGATCACCCTGCGGGCCCCGTATCGATACGCAGCGCTCAACACGTTGACCGTGCCTAGAACGTTTACGTCGGCGTCGTGAGCTGGGTCGATGACCGACCGCCGGACATCGATCTGCGCGGCAAGGTGAAACACCACGGAAGGAGAGACACGGGAGAACACGCCGTCCACCGCTCCCGCATCGCGAATATCAGCGTTCACGAACGCGGCACCCGAGGCTCGAGCATGCTTGAGGTTCGACTCATGCCCGGTGCTTAGGTTGTCGATGACCGTCACTAGATCGCCGCGCGCGACGAGGGCGTCCACCAAGCTCGACCCTATGAATCCTGCCCCACCAGTGACTATCACTACTTCGGGCACGTACGCCTCGGGCTTTCTAGACAAAGGTCAGTGCGAGCGGTGGCAAGGCACTTCTGCGTGCGGCCCGCGAGTCACGCCGCGTCGTCCCGCACAAACGCGATCATGAAATAGCCGCTAAACAAGGCGGAGTTCTTCTTCCGCAGCCAGGCCAGCCCGCGGAGGTTTGCCGCTACGCCAAGGACCCTAAACATGAACGCCGCGCCGCGCGCGACAATCCCGCGTCTCTCTGTCCATGCGAACATCGAGGGCTCGAACCCGCCGACATAGCCTCGGTAAACGCACCGCAAACCCAGGTCATCGCCGACTCCTTCCCAACTCCGCTCCCGCATGACCTCAACGTTGTGCACGGCGTAACTAGCCGGCTGAAGCCAACGCTTGAGCACCCCGTTAACTCCTAGGAAGCTTGGACACCCGAGTACCACAACACCTCCCGGCGCGAGGCGACTCGCGTGCGCACGCACCACGGGCCGAACGTCGTCGAAATGTTCGACCAAGCCGAGCGAATAGACGAGGTCGTAGATCTCATCATCACCAGGGTCGTCAAACATGTCGCGGTGCTGAATATCTACGGGAACTTGTTCGGTGTCAAACAGCACACGAGCGCGCTCGACACCGACCTCCGAATAATCAATCAGCGAAAGTCGACAACCCAGTTCGCGACCCAAGAACAACAACCATTGGCCAGGCGCCCCCCCAAGCTCGAGCACTCGTCCGCCGGCCGCACCATGCCCAAATCGAAGGATCACGTCCGCAATCGCGTCGATGTACCGTCGACGACCTCGAACAATTGGCGGGGCAGCAATCGCTCGCCATTCACTGTCCCAGTGCGCCTGAGTCGCAAGGTCCGTTGGGTTCAAGTTCGTCATGCGTCCCTGCGATTCCCGCGTGCCGCCATCGCGATCGCGTCTTCGACAAGACCCGCGATCTCCATCGCGGGACCAGGAAAGCGATACCGGTCCAGTTCTCGCTCCACGGGCCGGTACGCTAGCGGCTCAGCCTCCAGCCTCGCTAGGACGTCGTAGATAGCCGATGCGTCAGCAGCACTCACGACTACGCCCGCGCGAGCGTCCCGCACGATACTAGCCGCAGCGCTGCCTTCAGCCAATGCGATCACTGGCCTACGCGCCGCAAGATATTCGTAGAGCTTCCCGGTCGCATGTGAAGCCCTACCAGGCGCGGTCAATAGAAGCAACGCATCGGCCTCACGCTGCGTCATAATGGCCGTTTCACGACTTACTTGACCGACCGCCACTACCCGCCCAGCTTGCTGAAGCGGCGCAAGCAATGCTTCCTCCCGCTTGTCAAGGCCACCGAGAACGACCAAGCGGAGCTTCCGCCCGACCGCATCCGCACCGCGAAGCTCGAGTCGGTTTAGCGCTTCAAGCAAACCCTCAATGACGCGCCCGCCGGCCCCAGTCAAGCGGCCCGTATACACGAGGTTGAAGAACTTCGAGTCAAGATCGACGGCCGCGTCAGGCGACAACGTCTGCTCGATGCACGGGTCCCAAGCATTAGGGACCCAAGCGGCGCGCGCCCCTAGCCGCGAGGCAAGATCGTCGACGATGGGCGGGCTCACCCCGACAGCCACCTCTGCCGTCCTCACGACACGTGCTTCCAGACGAGCATCAAGCCGGTCCTGGCAATCTGTCGGCCACCCGTCGCGAAGAGGCTCGAACCTCCACCCGTCGCGAAAGTCAACGATCCACGGCGGCCTCCGACGCCCAAGCATTAGCGGCAGAAGCGACACCGAGTCAGGGGGACCCGTCGTCACTATGCAATCGACTCGGTCGCGGCGAAGAATCCGCCTAGTCTCACGGAGAGCAGATGGGAGCCATGTCACGACCCCCGAGTCGGGAACAAGCCCGTGGGTCATCCACCGCGGGGGTGTCGTGCCATCAGACGGGGCGCCTGCCTTGGCATTCGCCGCAGCCTCCAGCGGGGCACGACGCAGCATCGAGCGGAGTTGGGTCGACGCCTGCAGGTCCCAAGCGCGAACGATGCCTTGCTCCGCATCGTCAGGCGCGAGGCCGTTGAGAGCCGACGTCAGAATCGTCACGCGGTGTCCCAGAGCCCTGAGGTGCCGCGTCATCGACTCCCACCGATGCGCACCCACGTTCGTCGACGGCGGATAGTAGTACGTGGCGACTAGGATGTGTCGGGGCTCCACGGTTGCCACTCTAGCGGCGCGTGGATAGACACCGTCGCCTTGGTCCCCACGCTTGGCACCCCCTTCGCACCGATGCGCATTCTCGCCCTCTCCCCAGAATTCCCCGATCCGCACGGGAACGGCGGGGAGCAACGGCTGTTTCAGATCCTGTCACGCCTTCCAGCCAAAGGCATAGACCTGTCGGTCCTCGCTCCAGGCAGATCCGCTGCGGTTGAACGATCGACGCCACTTCTCGAAGAGTCGGGGATCCGCGTTCACGCCGCGCTCCGCCCATCCTCACGCTTTGTCGAGGTCGCCAATGCCGTGCGCTTGGATCTCAGCCTCGGCCGCCGCCTCGCCACCAGTTCTTGGCTTAGTTGGCAGGCCCAAGTGTACGAAGCGAACTTCCGCGGTCAAGTCACCTCACTACTCTGCGACGGCCGTTGGAGTGGGGTGATCTTGGAGCACGACTGGGCCCTGTCGTGGACTCAATTCATTCCGAAACGGGTCCCCATCGCCGCAACATTCCACAACATCACTCCACAGCTGATCTCGGACCGCGCTGAACGCCTAGTGGGCCCGCACGCTGTCCTAGCTCGCCGCCACGCTCGCATCGCCCAGCGCGAAATTCGTTCCGCTATCCACCGCCTCAGCCATGGCTTCGCCTGTAGTCGCGAGGACGCACACCGCCTACACACGCGGTTTGACATTCCAATGAGCGTGGTACCCAACGGCACCGATATCAACCGCTTCTCCGGTGTGCCGACGTATGGTTCCTGCTTCGGTCGTATGGTGTTCACCGGCACTCTCAGCTACGGCCCAAACGCAGAGGCAATTTGGTGGTTCTGCACCACCGTTCTGCCGCTCATTCAGGAACAAGTGCCAGGTGCGTCAATCGACATCGTAGGCGGCGGTGCCTCGAAACGGACCTTGAGCTTGGGACGGCTTCCTGGTGTGCGAATCCTCGGACGTGTGCCCGACCTGCAGCCCCACCTCACCCAAGCAGGCGTCGCCGTAGTTCCCCTTCGCTCCGGCGGAGGGACCAAACTGAAGGTGATCGAGGCCGCGGCCGCTTCGCGCGCAATCGTTACAACGTCCGTCGGCAACGCAGGGCTCGAGTTCCGCGCCGATGAACATCTCGTCATCGCTGATACCCCCGAGGCCTTTTCGGCCGCGTGCGTGCGTCTACTGAGGAACCCTCACGAAGCTCGGGAACTCGGCGTACGCGCCCAGAAGCTTGCGTCCGCACAGTACGATTGGGACACGGTGGCCGAATCGCAAGCTCAGGCGATTCACCACTGGCTGACTGCCCCGAGCGCATCACACCGCGACGACTAACAGATGCCACACCAGCCGCTGAACGTTCTCGTCGTCTCCCCTTGGTTCCCTGAACGAGCTGCGCCGGCCACCGGTGTGTTCGTGAGCGAACAAGCACGCCTAGTGTCCGAGCTCCACCGAGTCCGAGTCGCAGCACCGTTTCGTCCGAATCCCTACGGATGGCATAGGCGAGGCCCAGAGCGCCAAGACCATCGGGATGTTCCTGTCCACCGCCCGCGACGAGGCCCGCAGCTGTTCCCGATACCGGATCTCGTTGGCGCCACGATCGCGCTTCGCAGATCCGCTGCCGCGCTACGGCGACAAGGTTTCATTCCCGATGTGGTGCACGCCCATGTCTATGTAGGCGGCCTCGTAGCAAGGTGGGCCTTCCCTCGCCTGCCTATCGTATTGACAGAGCATCATTCGGGCGTCGCCCGAGGAGAACTCTCTCGCACGGATCACGAGATCGCGAAACGCGCCTTTCGCTCGGCAGACCTGATCGCCCCTGTTTCTGGGAGCTTGGCCAAAGCCATTGAACGCTTCCCCCACGTTGGACCCATTGATATAATTCCAAACGCCGTCGACACGACTCGCTTCACGGCTAAGTCAGTTTCGACGCGATCGACCGAATCTAGCTTGGTATTTGTCGGCGGCCTTACTCCTATCAAGGGAGTGGACACCCTGATCCGGGCGTTCGGCAAGGTTCTAACCGAACGTCCAGAAGCAACGCTGGACATTGTCGGCGACGGTCCCGACCGACTCAAGCTTGAGAGGCTTGTACGGGAACACGGTCTCGAAGCCTCGACTCAGTTCTCAGGGCACTGTGATCGAGACACAGTCGCGATGAAGCTTCGGGCAGCCGATCTGCTGGTTTCCGCGAGCTGGTGGGAGAATCTTCCCGGGGTGCAACTTGAAGCTCTTGCGTCAGGCACTCCCGTGGTTGCCACGTCCGTCGGCGGTGTACCCGAGCTGATCACGCACGACACGGGAACGCTAGTCCCTCCAGGGGACAGCGATTCGCTTGCCCGCGCGATCCACCAAACCCTCGATCGCCATATTGAGCCGGCACGCCTTCGGGCGGCGGTCGCACGCTTTGCTCCTGCCGTGGTGCTCGCTCGTTGGGACGACGCCTATCGAAGGCTGGCGCAAGATCACGAGCGTCGACTGAAGCGCCGTCGCAACAAGTTGACCAACTCGACGTAGTCAGACAGCTCGCTTCGCGTCGGCCACATGGCGACAAGCGGATTGTGGTCTGTGACTCGGCGATAAAAGTAGGCGGCGGCGAGGAAGCTCAAGGTGAACGAAGTCGTCGCAGCAACGGCCGCCCCCGTTGCGCCCCAAAGAGGGATCAACGCACCGAACAGACCCATAGTTACGGGCACCACCAGCAACGCGCCATAGAGCGCATACTGCGGATATCCTCGCCCTACGAATGCCGCAGACATGGCGCCAGCGACGCCAAGCAGGGCGACCCCAGGCATCCTAATCAAACCCAATTCGATCGCTGGACCAAACGCTGGCCCATAGAGCGGTTTGACGAGGAGCACCAGTGCCAAAGCAAGGAGCGCGGATCCGGCGATGACAACGAGCGTGGCGTGGCGGACCGTCTTAAGTTCGACGATATACCTCTGCATCGCAGCGTCCGCAGATTGCTCTGCTGTGAGCGCAGCGACACGCGGATACAGCATCTCGTTGAGGGCTTGCGGCAGAAGAAGTAGCGTCAGCGTCACGCTTGTCGCGACTGAGTAGTGACCCACGGACGCGGCCGAAGCGACTCCGGCCAAGATCATAATGTCCACGCGGTACGTCAATACTTGCAGCGCATTGGCGGCGTATCCCTTGATGCCGAACCCAATGGCGCGGGTCAAGAATGCTCGTCCGTGCTCAGCCCCGTCCTCGGGTCGGCGCGAGAGCTGGGCGGCTGCTTGAAGCAACGTTACGGTCGCTGGTACAGCGTGTGACAGTACGAGGCCCGCGAGTACACCCCACAGTCCGAATGGCACCGCTAGCACCGCTACGGCAACGAGCATCACCACGGCTTGGAGTGCCGGCGGGATGACAAACACCTCGAATCGCTCATCCGCTACCGCGACGTACGAGGCGTAGTACCAAGTGAGGACGAACGGCAATGTTCCGGCGACGAGCGCCAACTGCCATGCCGTCAGTCCTCCTATGCGCACGTCCAACAGCAAAACGACCGCAGTGCAGCCAGCACCGATCACGCCCCCCGTGGCAAGCGCCAAACGAACCACGACGCGGAGCGCGTTCCGAGGACTCCATTCCCGGCGACTGACGTAGTAGGCGACCCCGTGCTCTGCTCCTAGGGTTGTGAAAGTCAGCAGTAGCGCCAAGCCTGCCACAGCGACCGCAAAGCTTCCGGTGTCCGCCGGGCCAAGCAAACGCGCGACGATCACAGTCGTGGCGGCGCCTCCACCCGCAGCCAGCACCCGCCCGGCTGCGCCCAGCAAGATGCCCCCCCTAAGAGGTCGCCGCCTCCCCGTTCGGGTCTCGGTACATCGCTCCGGTGCCACAAATGATTCCCGTTCGGGATGCTTTGTCGGCCCAGCCGAGGCTCGGCAGGCTAGCGTCGCACCGAGTTCAGGGCAACGCGAACGATAGCGGCTCGCGTCGAAGTGGCTTCGCGACTCGCGATGCCGCTCAGCCTGTCCAGCAAGACGCGATGCGAGAGCCCCGACTAGGCTCTCCGCCATGCCGAAGAGCGCCCTCATCACCGGGATCACCGGCCAGGACGGCTCCTACCTCGCCGAGCTGCTGCTCGAGCAGGGGTACGAGGTCCACGGCATGGTCCGCCGTGCGTCGACCGAGAAGTTCGACCGGATCGAGCATCTGCGCGACAAGATCACGCTCCACCAGGGCGACCTGCTCGACCAGCGTTCGCTCGTCGACACGATCCGAGCGTCCAAGCCCGACGAGATCTACAACCTGGCCGCCATGAGTTTCGTCGGGCTGTCGTGGGTGCAGCCGACCCTCACGGCCGACTTCACCGGCGTCGGCGTGACGCGGATCCTGGAGGCGATGCGCGAGGCCGCTCCCGAGGCACGCTTCTACCAGGCGTCGTCGTCCGAGATGTTCGGCAAGGTCCGCGAGGTCCCGCAGACCGAGGAGACCCCGCTCTACCCCCGCTCGCCGTACGGCGTGGCCAAGGTCTACGGCCACTTCATCACGATCAACTACCGCGAGTCCTACGACCTACACGCGACGAGCGGCATCCTCTTCAACCACGAGTCTCCGCGTCGCGGGCTGGAGTTCGTGACGCGCAAGATCACGTGGCACGCCGCCGCGATCAAGCTCGGCCTGCGTGACAAGCTCGCCCTGGGCAACCTCGACGCCAAGCGCGACTGGGGCTACGCCAAGGACTACGTCAAGGCGATGTGGCTCATGCTGCAGCAGGACACCGCCGAGGACTACGTCATCGCCACCGGCGAGACGAACACCGTCCGCCGCTGCGTCGAGGTCGCTTTCGACGAGGCCGGGCTCGGCGACTACTCGCAGTACGTCGACATCGACCCACAGTTCGTGCGGCCCGCCGAGGTCGACCTGCTCATCGGCGACCCGACGAAGGCCAAGGAGCAGTTGGGCTGGGTGCCTGAGACCAGCTTCGAGGAGCTCATCCGTCTGATGACGCGAGCGGACCTGGAGCTGCTGTCGAAGTAGACGGGCCGGCGACGGCGCAGCCGTCAGCTCGGCCGGTAGCGCTGGACGAGGAACGCACCGTGACGTCGATCGACGCGGTTGGCCACGCGCGTGCACCGCGGTCCGAGCGGGTAATAGCCGGCGGTTAGGTCCACGTCGACCACAAGGCGGTGGTGGGCTGCGAGCTCCCGCAGCGCTCGATTCGTGAAGATCCGGCGATGCATCGGGTATGGCGTTCCAGCGCCTCGGTCGTCGACGTTCAGCGGATTGCCGACGATGACCTCATCGCTCACGTGGCTGGGCATCGGCTGCCATCCGGCGACGAGCGACAGGACGTTGTGCCAACTGGCCAGATTATTCGTCGATAGCACGACATACCCGCTCGGCTTGAGCACCCGGCGGATCTCGCGCAGGAACACATCCGTGTCGGGCAGGTGCTCGATCACCTGGTTGCTGACGATCGCATCGATCGAGCCGTCCTCGAACGGGAGCGTGCCTCCGAGGTCCGTTGCCTGCACCTCGATGCCCCGGGTTTCGGCGGCAGCCGCCAACGTCGGCTCGGTCTCGATGCCGATTGTCCTCGCGGGTCGTGCACGCTCCGCAAACGCGGCGGTGAACGCACCGTCACCACAGCCGAGGTCGACGAGCACGCCGTCCGGAACTGGAATCGCCTGCTCGATGATCGTCTGATTGTTGACGTCCGACGCCACGTGGTACAGGCGACGGACTCGCTCACGAAGGGCCACGCGCGGACCTTATCGGCGGACGACCTCTAACCTGCTCGCCCGTGCGCATCTGCGTCGTCTACGACTGCCTCTTCCCCTGGACGGTCGGTGGGGCGGAGCGGTGGTATCGCAACCTCGCCGAGCGCTTGGCGGCCGAGGGGCACGACGTCACGTACCTCACTCTGACGCAATGGGATGCGGACGACGCGCCGGACCTTCCCGGCGTGGAGGTCGTGACCGCCGGGCCGCGGCTCGAGCTGTACGTCGGCGACCGGCGCAAGATCGGGCCGCCGTTGCGGTTCGGGATCGGCGCCTTCCTGCATCTGGCGCGTCGCGGCCGCCGTTACGACGTCGTCCACACCGCGTCGTTCCCGTTCTTCTCGCTGCTCGCGGCCGCCGTGCTGCGGCCGGTCGGCCGGTATCGCATCAGCTGCGACTGGCACGAGGTGTGGAGCCGCGACTACTGGCTCGACTACCTGGGCGGCACCGGGGGGCGGATCGGCTGGCTCGTCCAACGCCTGTGCGCCCGCGCGCCCCAGACCGCCTACGCCTTCAGCCGCCTCCATGCCGAGCGGCTCCGCCACATCGGGCTTCGCGGCGACGTCACCGTGCTGACCGGCGAATACGCCGGCAGCCTCGAGCCGCCCGCACCGACCCCGGCCGCCACCCCGCCCACCGTCGTCTACGCCGGTCGCATGATCCCCGAGAAGCGCGCGTGGCTCGTCGTCGACGCGATCGCCTCCGCACGGGAGCGGATCCCGGAGCTCCGCGGCCGGATCTTCGGCGAAGGTCCCGAGCACGAACGGGTCGCCGCGCGGATCGCCGAGCTAGGCCTGCAGGACGCCATCGAGCTGCCCGGATTCGTCGAGACCGAGGAGCTCGACCGGGCGATGCGCGAAGCGCTCTGCGTCGTGCAGCCGTCGTCGCGCGAGGGGTACGGCATGGTCGTCGTGGAGGCGTCCGCCCACGGCGTGCCGGCGATCGTCGTGGAGGGCGACGACAACGCCGCCGTCGAGCTCGTCGACGAAGGCCGCAACGGCTACGTGGCACCCGAGCCGACCGGCGATGCGATCGCCGACGCGATCGTGCGCTGCCACACCGAGGGCGACGCGCTGCGCACCGCCACCCGCAACTGGTTCGCCGCCAACGCCGAGCGGCTGTCGATCGAGCACTCGCTACGGACGGTCGCCGAGGGCTACGCCCTGCCGACCGTGCGCTGACCAGCGGGGCCCGTCATCCCGCGAGCACCGTGCGGTAGACCGCCGCGGTCCGCTCCGCGGTCCGCTCCCACGAGAACTCGGCGGCGCGCTCCAGGCCACGGCGCCGCAGCTCGTCCCGCAAGCCCGCGTCTCCGACCAGCTGCTCGATCGCCGACCGGATCGCGTCCACGTCGGACGGGTCGAAGAGCAACGTCGCGCCACCGGCGACCTCGGGCAACGACGCCCGGTCGCTGCACGCGCCGGGTACGCCGCGGGCCATCGCCTCGAGCACCGGCAGGCCGAACCCCTCGTAGAACGACGGGAACACGTGCCCGGCCGCCAGTCGCCACAGGCCCTCGACGTCCTCGGTCGACAACCACCCCGGGAAGCGCACGTCGTCGGCGACGTGCAGGCCCGCCGCGCGGGCCCGCAGGGACGCCTCGTGCTCGGTGGCGTAGCCGGGCACGACGAGGACCGGCCGACGCTCCAGCGGGATCCCCGCCAGCGCGTCGATCAGGCCCTCCACGTTCTTGTGCGGACGCTTCGCCGCCAGGCTCAGGATCACCGGTCGGGTGCCCAGCCCCAGGCGAGCCCGCAGATCGCCCTCGCTCGACGGCTCCACGTCGGGCAACGTCGTCGCCAGATGCACCACGTCGATCCGGTCCGCCGGGTAGCCGATGTGCTCGACGATGTCGTCCTTCGTCTGCTGCGAGTCGGCCACCACGCGCCTCGACCCCCGCACCGCCGCAGGCACGAGCACCCGCATGCCCAGGCCACGCAACCCGAAGTGCGCGCCCCGGGCCACCGCGTAGTGCAGGTCGTGGACGGTCGTCACGCGTGGGGGGCCGCCCGCCAGGCGCCCCGGCCCGGTCGAGGCGAGCGAGTGGACCAGATCGGCCCCGACGGCCTTCGCGATCCGTGGCACGTGACGCTGCTCGCCCCACACCCACTGCTTGCGATCCCGGGCGTCGACGTCGGCCACGACGCACCGCACGTCGTGCCACGGTGCGTCCCGCTCCTGCCCGGCGACGCGGTTGACGATCGCCACCGGCTCGATGCCGTCCAACGCCGCCAGTCGCGGCAGCAACTCGCGCGCGTACACCTCCATGCCACCGGTCTCGCCGGGCACGAGGTAGACGAGGTTCAGGGCGACGCGCAGACGAGAGGACACGGCGCGGCGGATCGTCGCAGGCCGCGCGTGCCGGGCGCGCTCGTGCGCGCGGCCCGTGCCGGCCGCATGGCGTCCGAGGGCCTGCTGCTCCGTGCGCTCGACGACGCCCTCGGCCCGAGCGCCCGGATCACGGAGATCGAGGCGTCGCCCGCCGCCGTCGAGCGCCACGCCCTCCGACTCGTCAGGCGTCACGGCCTGCGAACCCTCGACGCATGGCATCTGGCCGTCGCGTCGATCGCCCTCCTGCCGATCGCCGACGGTGAGCCGATCGGCTTCGCCTCCCGCGACGACCAGCAGGCCGCGGTCGCCGAGTCGCTCGGCTTCACGGCCCTCTGATCCCGGACCTACGCCCCCAGCCGACCGAGGTCCGCGGCGACCATCTCCGCCACCAGGTCCTCGAACGACGTCCGGGGCCGCCAGCCGAGCACCCGGCGGGCCCGGGACGGATCCCCGACCGACGGCCAACGCTCCGGGGGACGCACGAACCGCGGGTCCACCTGCACCCGGTCGCGGCGCGCACCATCCGGACCGTCGACGAACCGGTCGACCCCCGCGGCCGTGAACGCCGCGTCGACGAGGTCCCCCACCGTGTGCGGCGCCCCCGACGCCAGGACGTAGTCGTCGGGCTCGTCGTGACGCAACGCCAGCACCATCCCCTCGACGATGTCGCGGGCGTGCGACCAGTCCCGCACCGCGCGCAGATCGCCCAACGTCAACGCGTCCGCGCGGCCGGCCGCGATCTCGGCCACCCCGGACGTCACCTTGCGCGGCAGAAAGTGGGCGGGCCGTCGCGGGGACTCGTGGTTGAACGTGATCGCCGACACGAGGAACCGGCCGTGGTGGGCCCGCAGCGCCCCCACGAGGCCGTGGGCGGCCAGCTTGGCGACCGCGTACGGGTTGGTGGGCCGCATCGGCGTGGACTCGTCCTGGGGCGACGTGCCCGCGTCGCCGAACATCGCGCTCGACGCCGCCACCAGCACCCGCGCGTCGTCCCGCAGCTCCCCCGCCGCCGCCAGGACGATCGCGGTGCCGGTCGCGATCGCCGCGATCGTGTCGGTCGGGTCGTCCCACGACGTGGGGACGAACGTGGGCGCGGCCAGGTGGTAGATCTCGTCCGGCGCGACTTCCGCGACCGCCCGGTGGACGGACGACCGATCCAGCAGGTCCAGTGGCACGAGCTCGACCCGGCCCTCCAGATGCCCCAGCCCGGCGCGCTCCAGCGCGCCGTCCGGGGTGCGGACCGCCCCGATCACCTCGTCGCCCCCGTCGAGGAGCCGCTCGGCCAGATACCCCCCGTCCTGGCCGGTGATCCCGGTGATGAGGACCCGGCGGGTCACGGGCGTCCCGGAGGGGCGGGTGCGGCGTCGGCGGCCATCCACGGCAGGCTACCCACCGTGGGGCTCCCGCCCACGTGCGAGGGGGCCGGACCACGGTGGCGCAACGTCCGCTGCGTGGCGGGCGCGCGGCGCGCGGTAGGATTCGCGCAGCGGACCCCGTCGCCCACCAGGTCCCCCGCGACGTGGCCCGCCCCACAAAGCCCGCAACGCAACTTCCGGGACGTCCCGGGGTTCGTTCCGGGTACCGGCCATCCGGCCGTCGCCCGTCCAGCGTCGGCCGACGCCACCCTTCCATGCACGACACCGCGCCCCCGGTCACCAACGCCGCCCTCCTGCGCGAGCTCGCCACGCCCCCGCCCCAGGTGGAGATCCTCGGCGTGCCGCTGGCGCTCACGACGTACGACCGCACCCTCAGCTGGATCGACGCGATGGTCGCGTCGCGCCGCCAGGGCTACGTGTGCGTGGCCGCCACCCACACCGTCATGGTGTGCCAGGAGGACGAGGAGCTGCGCGACGCGGTCCTCGGCAGCTCGCTCACCGTCCCCGACGGCCAGCCGCTGGTCTGGGCGATGAACCTGCTGGGGCACCAGCAGCCCAACCGCGTGTACGGGCCGACGCTCATGGAGCGCCACTGCGAGCACGCCGCCGAGAACGGCACCCGGGTGTACCTCTACGGCGGACGTGACCGCCAGGCGCTCGACCGCCTGGCCCGCGAGCTGCGCCGCCGGTTCCCGAGCCTGCGGATCGTCGGGGGCTGGTCGCCGCCGTACCGACCGCTGAGCGCCGCCGAGGACGACGCGATCGTCGACGAGATCAACCGGTCCGGGGCGGACGTCGTGTGGGTCGGGATCGGGGTGCCGAAGCAGGAGAAGTGGATGGCCCGGATGCGGTCGCGCCTCGACGCGCCCGTGCTCGTCGGGGTCGGCGCCGCGTTCGACTTCCACGCCGGCCTCGTCCCGCAGGCGCCCCACCGGATCCAGTCGCTGGGCCTGGAGTGGGCGTTCCGCCTGCTGCAGGAGCCGCGGCGGTTGTGGCGGCGATACGCCCGCTACAACCCGCTGTTCGTCCGGCGGTTCACGTCCCAGCTCGTCCGGCAGCGCATGTCGGGACGACGCACCGCGCCGCTCGTGCTGTCCGCCCCGCCGGCCCGCCGCCCGCGGCGTGGCGTGCGGCGCAGGCGTCCGACGGCGACCGTCGGCCGCTAGCCTGCCCCTCGTGGATCTCGACGTCGCCGTCGTCGGCATCGGCCGTGTAGGCCTGCCGCTCGCCCTCGCCTTCGCCGACCGGGGGCTACGCACCCTCGGGATCGACAAGAAGATCGACACGCTCGCGGCGCTCGCCGACGGCCGGATGCCGTTCTACGAGCCGGGGGCCGACGAGATCCTCACCCGCGTGCAGGACGCGGGCATGCTCGAGCTCAGCGGCGACGTCGCCCTCGCCGCCCGGGCCCGGCACATCGTCCTGACCCTCGGCACCCCGTCGTTCACGCACATCGAGATCGACGTGAGCCAGATCCGTTCGGTGCTGGACGACCTGCTACCGCACCTGCGCGAGGGCCACTGCATCGTCCTGCGCTCGACGATCGCCCCGGGGACCACGGAGTTCGTGGCCGGCTACCTCGAGATGCACCGCGGGTTCACCGTCGGCGAGGACCTGTTCGTCGCGCACGTCCCGGAGCGGATCGCGGCGTCGCGGTTCTTCGAGGAGATCTCGACGCTGCCGTGCATCGTCGGCGGGATCGGCGAGCGCTCCGGCGACGTCGCCGCCGAGCTCTTCACCGGCCTCGGGGCCCCGATCGTGCCGACCAGCCCGATCGAGGCCGAGCTCGCGAAGATCTGGACGAACATCCTGCGGTACACGATGTTCGCGCTCCCCAACCGGCTCATGATGGAGTGCGAGCAGTACGGGGCGAACGTCTTCGAGGTCATCGACCTCATCAACCGCGACTATCCCCGCGGCGGGATGAAGATGCCCGGCATGACCGCCGGCACCTGCCTGCGCAAGGACTTCACGTTCAGCGAGGAGCGCTCCCCCGCCCCCGGGATGCTGTTGGCCGTCAGCCGCGTCAACGAGTCGGTGCCGCTCTTCCTCGTCGACGGGCTCAAGCGCCGGCTGGCGGGCGGCACGCTGCGCGCGAAGAAGATCGCGGTGCTCGGCCTGGCGTTCAAGTCCGACACCGACGACGAGCGCGACTCGCTGAGCTTCAAGCTCATGCGGCTCCTGGAGCGCGAGCTGGCGCTCGTCGCCGCGCACGACCCGATGAGCCCCTCGTCCACCCTGACGCTCGAGGAGGCGGTGGGTGGGGCGGACGCCGTCGTGCTCGCCACGAACCACACCTCGTGGCAGGACCCGCTGATGCTCGAGCGGATCGCGTCGCTCGCCGCCCCGGGCGCCGTCCTCGCCGACCCATGGGACTGCTTCGACCAGCGCGCCGTGTTCGGCGAGCTGCGGGCCCTCGCCGACGGCGCCGGCCCGGACGCCGGCGACAGCGCCCCGCCGGCCACCGCGCCGACCATCGTCTGACGCCGCGTCGGCGAACCGGACCACGTTCCGGCCGCGATCGTTAGTGTCACGGTCGCCCTCCGCCGGCGGGACGACCGTGCGTCGTTCCCCGGTCGCGGTGCGCTGCAGCCCCCACCGGCGCGGCGCGCCACGCGGAGCGCCGATCCTTCGTGGTCTTCAGCTCACCGACCTTCCTGTTCCTCTTCCTGCCGGCGGTCCTGCTGGCGACGTGGGCCGCACCGACGCGGCTGCGGCGTTTCGTCCTGCTCGCCGCGAGCATCGGGTTCTACACGTGGGGCGTGCAGGACTTCGTCCTCCTCATCATCGCGTCGACCACCGTCGACTGGGCCCTCGCGCGCGCCATCCAACGCGCACGGCGGGACGGACGCGGCCGCCTGGCCCGCGGACTGCTGCTCGTCGGGCTCGTCCAGAACCTCGGCCTGCTCGCCTGGTTCAAGTACGCGGGGTTCCTGTCGGAGCAGGTGGAGCGGATCGCGGACGCGTTCGGGATGGGGCACACCGGCACGCTCGAGATCCTGCTGCCGATCGGCATCTCGTTCTTCACGTTCGAGAAGGTGAGCTACCTCGTCGACGTGTGGCGCGGCGACGTGGAGGCGCGCCGCGACCCGACCGACGTCCTGCTGTTCGTCTTCCTCTTCCCCCGCTCGATCGCCGGGCCGATCGTGCGGTTGCGCGAGATCCAGGACGACCTGCGCCGCCCGCAGCCGCGGGTCGATCTGGCGCAGGCCGGCGCGATCCGGTTCTCGCACGGCCTGGCGAAGAAGGTCCTCATCGCCGACCAGATCGCGCCCGTAGCCGACGCGGCGTTCGCGTCGGCCGCCGACGGGTCGCTGACGACCGGATCGGCGTGGCTCGGCATCGTCGCCTACTCGCTGCAGCTGTACTTCGACTTCTCGGCCTACAGCGACATGGCGATCGGCATCGGGATGATGCTCGGGTTCCGGCTGCCGGAGAACTTCGACCGGCCGTACTCGTCGAAGTCGATCACCGAGTTCTGGCGGCGCTGGCACATGACGCTGTCGCGGTGGTTCCGCGACTACGTCTACATCCCCCTGGGTGGCAACCGCGGGAGCGAGGCGACGACGCGACGCAACCTCGTCATCGTGTTCGCGCTCACCGGGATGTGGCACGGGGCCGAGTGGGCGTTCGTCCTGTGGGGCCTCTACCACGGGGCCTGGCTGCTCATCGAGCGTCGGATGGGCTGGCGTGCCCTGGACGGCCCGGTCCGGCTGCCGTGGCTGCGGCGTGCGGCGGTCCTCTTCATCGTCCTCATCGGCTGGGTGCTCTTCCGCGCCGAGTCGTTGTCGCTCGCCGGCGACTACTACCACGCGATGTTCGTTCCGACCGGTGGGGACGCCGGCGCGGTCGACGTCGCCCTCACGAACCAGGCGCTCGCCGCGATGCTCGTCGGCGCCGCGATCGCGTTCCTCCCCGGGACGATGAGTGGCGGCCGCCGGCTCGTCGAGACGGTCGGCCCGCGCGTCGCGACCGCCCGCACGGTGCTGTTGGCGGTCGTCCTGCCGCTGGCGCTCGTCACCGCGTTCGCCAGCGACTACTCCCCGTTCCTCTACTTCCAGTTCTGATGCGACCGTTCATCCGCATCCTCCCCGTCGTGTGGCTCTTGGCGCTGCTCGTCGCGCCGGCCGCCGCGTACGTCATGGGCGAGCGGCAGCCCGACCTCGAGAACCGACCGAAGGCCGCCGCGCCCGACCTCAACCGTGGGACGCTGCGCAAGGAGGAGACGTTCAAGCAGCTCGACGCGGCGATCGTCGACCGGCTGCCGCTGCGCCAGCACGCGCTGTCGCTGCGCGGCCGGATCGCGATCGACGTGTTCGGCGACAGCCCCAACCGCGACGTCCTGCTGGGGGACGACCGGTGGCTCTACTTCCGTGAGGCGCTGCGCCTGTGCGAGGACGAGGGGCGCCCTCGCGCCGACCCGGCCGACGCCGTCGAGCTCGTCGCCCGGACGCTGACCGCGAGCGGTCGGCGGACCGGCGTGCTCGTCGCGGGCTCCAAGCTCGCGATCGCGCGCGAGAACCGTCCGGACGTCGACGCGAGGAAGCTCGACTGCATGGAGCGGCGCGCGTCGCGGGTCCACCGTCGCCTCGACGGGACGCCGGGCGGCCTGACCATCCGGGACCGCCTGCTGGAGCTCGAGGCCGCCGGCCGACCCACGTTCCTCCGCAGCGACACCCACTGGAACGCCACCGGTCGCCTGACGTTCGTCCGGGCGGTGCTCGACCGCGTGCGGCCCGGGCTGGCGGACGAGGTCGACGTCCACCTGGGGCCCGAGGAGGGGCGCGACGGGGACCTCGGCCGCTTCATCGGCCGCGAGCGGATCGACCACGACGAGACCGTCGTCATCACCCGGCCGCCCGCCGACCCGCCGCCCGCCGGGGACGTCCTGCTCGTCGGCGACTCCCAGATGGACCGGTCGCTCGTCGCCCCGGTCACCGGTCCGAGCATCCGCGACCGCGTCCTGCCCGGCCAGCGGTTCTGCCTGTGGCACGAGCTCGCCGCCGGAGCGTGCGACGAGGCGATGCGGCGCGCGAAGGTCGTCATCACCGAGGTCGTCGCCCGCAACCTCGACGGGTTCGTCGAGGTCTGCTGGCGGCCGGTCGCGCTCACCGCCCCGACGCTCGACGGCGAGCGCGGACGGTGGGAGCGCACCGATGACGGTCGTCGCGGTCGCGAGCTGACCCTCACCGACGGCAGCGCCCCGGTGCGGGTGCGCGTGCCCGGGCCGGACGTGCGGCGCGTCCCGCGCCTCCTGCGCCTGCCGATCCGTCACCTGCCCGCGGCGGCGGCCGGGCAGCCGCCGTCGACGGTGACGCTCACCCAGGACGCGACCGCCGGGCCCGCCGTGCCGTGCGCCACCCCGAGCCAGTCGGTCGAGGGCGGGGCGCTGTTCCTGCCGGTCCCGGCCGGGCGGCCGGCCTCGTCGGTCCTCGCCACGCTGTCGGGGCCTGCGGGCACCGTCCTCGGCGCTCCCGAGGAGATCGTGCTCGACGGACGCTGACCGGCGTCCGGGGGTGCAGGATCGCTAGCCTCCGCGCCGATGTCTCGCGTCCTCGTCACCGGCGGTGCCGGCACCATCGGCGCGGCGGTCGTCCGCCGTCTGATCTCCGACCCGCGGTTCGAGGTGCGCGTGTCCGACCAGCGCGACGCCCCGCAGTGGATGCGCGAGGGGTGCGAGATCCACCGCGGCGACCTGCGCGACCGCGAAGAGGCGGTCACCGCGATGACCGGCTGCTCGCACGTCATCCACCTGGCGGCGATCGTCGGCGGAATCGGCAACTTCCACAAGCTGCCGTACACGCTGACCGACATGAACAGCTCGCTGTACAACAGCGTCATCGGGGCGGCGCTGCGACTCGGCGTCGAGCGGTTCACGTACGTGTCGTCGTCGATGGTGTTCGAGTCCACCGACGTCTTCCCCACCCCCGAGGACGCGGTCTGGAACGTGCCCGTGCCCCGGTCCGCCTACGGGTTCAGCAAGCTCGCCGGCGAGGTGTGGATCCGTGCCGCGCACGACGAGCACGACCTGCCGTTCACGATCTGCCGGCCGTTCAACGCTTATGGCCCGGGCGAGATGCCCGAGGACGAGCCCGGGATCGCGCACATGGTCCCCGACGTCATCAAGAAGGTCCTGGCGCTGCCGCAGGGCGCCCCGCTGCCGATCTTCGGCAAGGGCGACCAGACCCGCACCCTGACCCACATCGACGACATCGCCGACGGGATCGTCACCGCCACCGGCCATGACGCGGCGCTCAACGAGGACTTCAACGTCTCCGCCGCCGACGAGCGCACGATCGCCGACGTCTGCCGCGTCATCTGGGAGCAGTGCGGCCGCACCGACGAGCTGACGTTCGAGCATCTGCCGACGTTCGAGGTCGACGTGCAGCGCCGCTGGCCCGACGTGTCGAAGGCCAAGCGCCTGCTGGATTGGGAGTCCCGGATCCCGCTGGACCGGGGGATCGCCGACACCGTGGCCTGGTTGCGCAAGGTCGGCTGATAAGGGGACGGGCGGTGGCCCGTGCGACCCGTGGCGGCTCAACGCCGAGGACGATCCGCCACGCGCGATGGCCCACCTCACCCCCCGGGACGATCCGCCACGGGTAGATGGCGGCGCCGCGAGCACGTAGGCCCCGCCACCAACGTACGACAGGCGTATGATCCTGATATGAGCACCAAGGTACGCAAGACGCTGACCCTGGATCCGGAGGTCATCGACGCCTTGGGCGACGACGCGAGCGCACTCTCCGCAACGGTCAACGCGGTGCTCCGCGACGAGATCGACCGGCGAGCCCAGCGCGCGGCCCTCGCGGCATTCGTCGCCGACCTCGATGCCACGTTCGGCGAGCCCGATCCGGAGGCGGTCGAGCGCTTCCGGCGCGGACTGGCGTGACCGCGCTCGTCCTCGACGCCGCGGCACTCTCCGCGCTGGCCCGGAGTCGCGCCGGATCGCGTCCCGGCGCGATCCACGCCGCCCTGCGGGCCGCCGTCGAGACCGGACGCGGCGTCGTCGTCCCGGCGGCGGTACTGGCCGAGCTCTACCGCGGCGGGCACCACGATCAGGCGATCGACGCCTGCCTCGGTCGGCTCACGGGAATCGACGTCGCTGACACGACCCGCCCACTGGCGCGCCGGATCGGCCACCTCCTCGCCCGTGCCGGTCGAGGCTCGGCCGACCACGTCGACGCGTCGGTGGTCGCGGTCGCTCTGGCGCTCGGCGGCGGCGTCGTCGCCACCGGCGACCCGGACGACCTCGAAGCGCTCGCCGCCGGGCTGCCGGGCATCACCGTCGAGCGCGTCTGACGCGAGCGCGCCCGCCGCACCACCTCGGGTCGACGTCACCGCCTACGTCGGCGGATCCGCAGCGACCCGACCAGACCTCTGTCGCCGAGGCGGATCCGCCACGGGCCGCGGCCACCGACGGTCGCCGTGGCCGGTCTGCGACAGTCCTCGCATGACCAACGCGTTCGTCCATACGTGCGTCCGGGTCCTCGACATCGACGCGTCGCTGGAGTTCTACCGGCGGCTCGGCTTCGAGGAGCGGGGCCGGTTGAACTTCGACTCCGCGTACAACGTGTACCTGGGCCTGCACGGTGGCGGCGACGTGCTGGAGCTCACGGTGAACGTCGGACGGACCGACCCCTACGACCTGGGCGACGGCTACAACCACGTCGCGCTGACCGTCCCGGACCTGCCCGCCCTGCTGGAGCAGCTCGCGGCGGCCGGGATCGAGCCGGAGAAGCCCGCGTTCCGTCCCGGCGGCCGCGACGATCTGCCGCTGATCGCGTTCGTCCAGGACCCCGACGGCTACCGGATCGAGCTCATCGAGGGTGACGGGTTCGCCACGCCGCAGGACGGACCGCACCCGTCCGCCTGATCCCGGCCGTCCGTCCGGGACCGTTGACGCCCGGCGGCTCAGCGGCCCGGGAACGACCACCAACCCGGCACCGCCGCCGGTGCACGGGGATCGCCGTCCGTCCACGGCTCGATCGCCTCGTCGACGGCGAGCCGCAGACGGGCCGCGGACTCGGCGGAGATCGAGGTGTGGGGGAACCGCTCGGATCCACGGCCCAGGCGCAGCACGCGCTGCCAGCCGTCCGGTCGGGCGTCCTCCAGCGCCTTCTCTAGCCCGTCGATCTGGCCCTCGGGGATGATCACGTCACCCTCCCCCCACGCGACGACGAGCCGGGCGTCGATGTCGTCGGCACGCGCGACCGGCGACGACTCGTCGAGCCGCTCGCCGAACGCGGCCCGCCAGGTGCCCGCGAGCGCCCGAGGCAGCACGTTGCTCGGCGCGCCGGTCACCGGGTCGAACGCCTGCTGGTCGGCGAGGGCGTGCGGATCGGTCGGAGGTGCCTTGGCGATCACGGCGCCGATCGAGTCCGGACGGTTCGCCGCCAGCAGCAGGCCCAGGTGCGCGCCGGCGGACTCACCGACGACGACGATCGGCGTGTCGGGCCCGACGAGGCGCCGGATCGCGTCGTGCATGACGAGCACGTCGTCGAGACCCGCGCCGCACGGCCGGTAGTCCAGGTTGGCCGTCGCCCAGCCGCGGGCCAGCCACGCGTCGGCGGTCGGGCGCATCACCTGGACCTGCCCGGGCCCCACCTCGACCCATCCGCCGCCGTGGAGCAGCACCGCGACCCCGCGCGGCCGGGCCGCCGGCGCCTGCAGCTCGTACGGGGCGGTCTGCGGACCCAACGCCGTCGTCGACGTGCCGGTCGGGGGCGGGACGGTGGCCGGGACCGCCGGACGGCCGACGCAGGGGACGGACGGTGCGGCGTACTCGCCTCCGCCGGGCCCGTCGCCGTCCGGATCGTCGCCGCCACATCCGGCGATGGCGAGCGCGACGAGCGACGCGAGCCCCACGGACCGCACCGCTCCGCCGATCCGGTGCCGAGGCCGAGGACGCACCCGGCACAGTTCAGCAGGTGCCCCGACGGAACGCCCCCGGCCGGGTCGGCCGGGAGCGTGGGAAGGGACGATCGCGTCACGCGGCCCCGGAAGCTCCCGGTGGCCGCTGCCGGTCGATACCCGCAGCGGGGCGGGCGCAAACCCGGCCATGCGGAGCGGGCGGCATCATCGCCGCCCACCCCGGCGCAGATCAGCCGGTGACGCCGCCGGGGCGAGCCTTGCGCGGAGCCAGGACGCGTACCGACGCGTTGCGAGACTGCGCCGAGACGCCGTTCGCCGTACCCCGCGTCCGCGTGGTCACCCGACCACGGCGGTTCGTCGCCCGCAACGTCATCGACCGGTTCACGTACTTCCCCGGCTTCAACGTCTTCACCGTCCAGCAGTACTGGCCACCGGACCGCTTCGCGCGAGGCGTCGACGACACCAACCGCAGGCCGGCCGGCACCCGCTCACACACCCGCACGTTGCGCAACGTCCGACCGGTCCGGTTCGTCACCCGGATCCGCAACGTCGTCCGCTGACCGGGCCGCAACGACGTCCGCGTGAACCGCTTCGTGATCCGCAGCGCGGGACCACTCTGCGTCGGCACATCAGGCGTCACCACCGGCGGGACCTGCGGCGTGGTCGGCGTCGGCGGCGTGGTCACCGGCGGCGGAGCCGGCGCGACGACCGTGTACGTCCGCGTGACGGTGTGGGTCTTGCCCAACTCGTCCTCGACCGTCACCGTGATCGTGTAGTCGCCCGGAACGTCCGTCGGGACGTCGTCACCGTCGGCGAACGGCACCGTCGACCCGTCCGGCAGCGTGATCGTCGCGTCGCACGACTGCTGCGTCAGGCCGGGCGCGACCTCGCACGTGAACCTCCCGGGGATCCTGCCCCCGGCAGGCACGTCTCCGCCATCGGACGGGCCATCCGTGATCGTGGCCACCGGCGGCGGGAAGACGGTGTAGGTCCCGGTGGTCTCGCGGGTCTGGCCCAGGTCGTCGACCACCGTCACGGTGATCGTGTAGGTCCCGGGCACGTCCGTGGGCACGTCGCCACCGTCGGTCACCGGCACGCCGGGTCCACCGCCGGGCGGGGTCACGACCGCCACGCACGACGCGACCGTCCGACCCGTGGCCGCGGTGCAACCGAAGTCGACCGGCGACTCGTCCCCGACCGTCGCCCGCGGCACGAGACTGTCGATCGTCGGCACCGGCGGGAGCGGGGCGACGACGGTCGTCGTGTTGGACGGCACGTCGACGCGGCTGCCCGGATCGCCCGGATCGAGCAGGTACGACGCGTTCGCGACGTTCTCGATCGGTCCGTCGGCGATCGGGTCGTAGGCGTCGTCGACGACGACGTCGAACCGCAGCACGCCGGATTCGCCGCCGGCGAGCACGCCACCGTCGGTGGCGTTCGCGCCGCTGCCGACCCGGGCGACGACGCGGTCCGGCCCGTTGACGTACTCGGCGACGTCATCGCCCGCCGCGTCGGTCCGTACGGCGCCGCCGACCCGCAGCGATCCGGGCACGTAGCTCGTCCCGGCCGGGATCTCGTCGGTGATCGCGATGCCACCGATCGCCGGTGCCGCCGCGTCGTTGGAGAACCGCGCCGTGTAGCGCAGGCGATCGCCGGGCTGCGGCACCGCCCCCGGATCGGTGACGTTCACCACGTCCTTGACGCCCTCGACGTCCGACAGGCGGATCGAGGCGAACACCGCGCCCGGGAAGAACGTCTCGCCCGTCGTCGAGGAGCCGAACCGGAGCGCGACGGTGTCGGCACCGGGACGGATCCACGAGTCGGCGTTGACCGTCTTGGAGTCGTAGCCGGCCGTCGTCGTGTACGCCGGAATGCGGTCGGTGACGAACGCGCCGTTGCGCGTGATGCGACTGTTGAAGGCGTTGTCCTCCGGGGTCAGCGCGTCCGTGACGGGCGCGTACACCGCCGGCGAGTCCATGAGATCGCTGACCTGCCACGTGTCGCGCGCGCTCACGCCGTCGCCCTCGTAGGCGACGATCCCCATCGTCGCATCGACCTGGCCGGCCGGCGGAGTCTGCAGGCCGTCGACGGTCACCGTCCGCGTCGCGCCGCCGACCCGGAGCAGCCCGTCGAACAGCGACACGCTGCGGCGGGGCAGGGTCGGGTCCTCGTACACGACGACGAGCGTCCACCCGCCCCAGTCGCCGGGGCTGCTGGAGAGCTGCGCGATCGCCACGTCGGCCACGGTGTACTCGCCGGCCCCGGCGGATCGCACGAGATCGGTGACGTCGGCCACACCCTGCCACGTCCGCTCGTTGTCGCCGCCCGAGGTGTCGACGTCGTGGGCGGTGACAGTCTGATACCCGGCGGTGCCCGGCACCGCGAGCCTCGCCTCACCGAACGCTTCGCGCAGCGCCGGATCGGGCACATTGCCCGCGTAGTTCCCGTTGGGCACCCGCCCGCCCCAGTACAGCGACGCGTGACGCACGGTCGCCCCGGCCGGGACGGTGAGCGTCGCCGACGACGAGTTCACGGTGGTGTCGTCGCTGTCGACGTCGACGTACACGCCGGGCGTGGGGTTGTCGTAGAGCCCGCCGTTGGTCTGCTGATCGGCGCACGCAGTGCTCGGCGGAGTGCTCGGCCGGCACGTGACCAGCTGGTTCGCGGCCGTGGCGACGTCGCCACGCACGGTGGCCGAGTAGCGCGGCGAGAACTCGCGGTCCGCCTGCGCGGGCGCAGCCGCCACCAGGGCGGCCAGCAGCGCCAACCCGACGATTCGGGGTGTACGGCGACGTGATGCACGTCGCGATTGATGGGCGCCGGGGCGCCCCGGCGCGGGGTTGCTGGGCCGGACGGTCGGATGCGTCATGGGGCTCCTGCGGTGGAAGAGGGTGTCGTCCGCCGGACCGCAGTCCGACGACGGGTCGGACCCCCGACCCGGACGAGGGCCCGACCGTAGATCATGGACGCGGGCAGGTCGGCGGTTCGCGGCTGGTTCACCCGGGTGAACCAGCGGTGTACGACGTCTCGCCGGTGCGGCCCGCGTGCGGTGCCCTATCCCCTGCACCGTCCCGGCCCTCCGCCCGTTGGACCGGGCCACGCGCGGTGGTGGGGACGCGCGTCGGCGATCGTGTCTACGATGCGTCCGGATCGGGCCCGAGGGGGAGGCGCCGCCCTGTGGCGCCCTGCCGCGATCCACGCTCCCTCCGGCCCGCCCCGCCGCATGGTCACCCCCGCCGCCCGTCCGTCCGATTCCGCCGTCCGGATCTTCGACGTCGAGATCGAGCTCGACAGTCCCGCCGACATGCTCGACCGGATCACGTCGTGGGTGGCCGAGCATCGCGCCGGGCTTCCCGCCCGACGGGTGATGTACGCCAACGCGCACGTCCTGAACCAGTCGCACGAGATCGACGACCTGGGCGAGGTGCTGCGTGAGGCCGACCTCGTGTACTGCGACGGCTACGGCGTGCGGCTCGCCGCGCGGATGATGCACCTGGACTCGCCGCACCGGATGACCGGGGCCGACTGGATCTGGGATCTCGCCGCCCTGTGCGAGCGTCGCGGCCTGTCGCTCTACCTCCTGGGATCCGACCCCGGCGTCGCCCGCACCGCCGCCGAGCGGCTGTGGTCCGCCCACCCCGACCTGCGGATCGCCGGCACCCACCACGGGTACTTCGATCCCGACAGCCCGCACGGGGAGCGGGTGCTCGAGGACATCGCGCTGCACCGGCCGGACATCGTCCTCGTCGGGATGGGAAGCCCCAAGCAGGAGCTGTGGGTCGACGCCGTCGCCCAGCGTGCCGACACCGCGGTGCTGTGGACCGTCGGGGCGCTGTTCGACTACGTCTCCGGCCGCGTGCCGCGCGCGCCGGGCTGGCTCGCCGACAACGGTTGGGAGTGGATCTTCCGCCTGGCGGTCGAGCCACGCCGGATGTGGCGTCGCTACCTGCTCGGCAACCCGGCGTTCCTCATCCGGATCCTCGACGAGGCCAAGCGCCGCCGCCGGGGCGGGTTGCCGTCGCGCTGACCGGCGGCCGCACGGTCCTCCACCGGCGTCGGCCCACCCGCGCCGCCCGGCGACCGGGCCCACCGCCGGCCCACGCCCCGACGGACGGTCAGCGCGTGCCGGACGCCGCCTCGCGCGGGGGCGCGAACCCCATGCCGTCGGCGCGCAACGGCGGACGGTCGAATCCGTCGATCGTCGACGGGTTGCGGGTCAGCATCACGCGTTGGTCGGGCACCGGGTCGGGGTAGGGCTCGACGAGCTTGACGGACGCGGTCTCGGGCTCGGTGCGGGCGACGTCCGCCGGGATCCGCATCCGCCAGATCGCGAACTGGTGACCCGACAGGACCGGCCGGCCGACCGACCACCGCGGAGCGGGCACCGGCTCGCCGGTCGCCAGATCGCGCCGCAACCCCAGGACGAAGTCGGCCCGCCGTCCGATCGGCGCGACCGAGTACGTGGTCAGGCTCGACACCGGGTCGGTCGACGCCACCGGATGCCGGTCGCCGAGGAAGAGCGTCGCCCAGAGCTGCGTGCCGCTGGCCGGCAGGTCGATCAGGACCGAGCTGCCGGCGGGAAGCTCGGCGCTCCAGCGGTGGATGTCGAGCAGCGCCGCGGTCGCGTTGGGGTGTGCCCGGTCGACCTCGTCTCGCGAGGCCGCGACCGCCGGGACCGCCCACGCCACCAGCACGGCGACCGCGGCCACCCGCGGCACCCACCGAACGACGACGCCGGCCCGCCCCACCGTCACGCCTCGCTCGACCAGCGCCACCAGGCCGCCGACGAGCAACGGCAGCAACAGGACGGCGGTGAACGTCACGTGCTTGTAATCGACGTACTCGGCGGTCGAGCGATCGCGGAGGATCAGGTCCACCGCCAGGAGCACCACGGCGAGCACCGCCCACGGGATCGCCATCCGGCGGTCGCGCCACACGAGCGCCAGCACGGCACCCGCCGCGACGACGAGCGGAATCACGAACGTGTCGGCGGTCAGGCCGTAGGCGGCACCGTGGGGGGGCAGGATGTTGACGTCGCCCTGCCAGAACGGGTCCCCGCTGATGAACTGCGACAAGACCCCGCCGAGCTTGACCAGCGCCCCGACCACCGACACGCCGAAGATCAGGACGACCGCGGGGAGCCAGCGTCGCAGCCGGCGGGCCAAGCCCTCCGGCACCGGCGGCAGCCGCCACGCCGCGACGCCGACCGCGACGATCGCCAGTGCCGCGTACGGCAGCGTCGACGGGTAGGCGACGAACGCCAGCAGCAGGAAGACGATCGCCAACCCGCCGGCGCGGACATCGCGTCCACGCAGCCACGCCCACGCCAGCGTCAGCGCGGTGACCAGCAGCAGCATCCCCCAGAGCTGGTTGTAGTACGGGTGCAGCGCGGTGTAGATCGTCGCGGACGAGCCGCCGATCGCGAGCGACACGAGCCCGGCACCGGCACCCGACAGGCGCAGCGCGGTGGCGGCGTACAGACCGGCCATCGCCGCGAACCCGGCGGTGAGCACCGCGACGAACGGCGTGAACATCTGGATCGGCCCGGTGAGCCCGATCTCGGTCGCCGACCCGAGCGCGTGGAAGATCGGGATCCGGCCCTCCCACGCCCGCGGAACCCGGTCGAGCGCCGTCGACAGGTCGGTCGAGAGCGGGTGCGCCTCCTGCAGGAACCAGATGACCCCGACGACCTGGTGGGCGTCGGGGTTCTGTCCCATGACCGTGATCAGCTGGCTGCGCAGCACGGGGATCAGACCCAGGCCACCGACCGCGCACGCTGCGGCGAGGATCGCCACCGTCCCCGGCCGGTCCAGCGGGGCGCCGGTCGGGATGCGCCGCCACCGCGGCAGGAAGGTGCGTCCCGCCAACAGGGCACCCAGGAGCAGGAAGACCGCGGTCGCCGGACGCGGGCGCAGACCGACCATCGCCAGTGCGGTGAGGACCGCGGTCGCGGCGGCCAGGCCGAACGGGATCGCCAGGACCGGCCACCAGCGGCGCAGCGGGCCCGGAGCGAACCGCCACGCCAGCGGGATGCCCGGCAACAGCAGCACCACGAGCGTCGCGCCGACGAACCGCGCCAGCCGGCCGAGCGTGCCGAGCTCGCCGCCGGTGCTCGGCAGCACGTCGAAGTGCACCACCGCCGCCCCGAGCACCAGGACCGCGAGCGCGACGACGAGCGCCGCCGCCCACCGGGGCGTGACGGGCGGCGCGAGGTCGGTCCGGGGGGCGCTCACGCGGGAGAGCCTGCCAAAAGTCGGGTCCGGGGACGCGCGTGCCGTCGACCGGACGGCGTCGCGCACCGACGGGACGGGCCCCGCAACACCGGCCCGCCCGGGTCGGCCGGCCGGCCGGGATCGATCGGCCTAGACGAGCCCGAGCGCGAGCATCGCGTCGGCGACGCGCACGAACCCGGCGATGTTGGCTCCGGCCACGTAGTCGCCGGGCATGCCGTACTCGTCGGCGGTCGCGTAGCAGTCGGCGTGGATGTCGCGCATGATCTGCACGAGCCGCTCCTCGGTGTGCTCGAAGCTCCAGCGGTCCCGCGACGCGTTCTGCTGCATCTCCAGCGCGCTGGTCGCCACGCCACCGGCGTTGGCGGCCTTGCCCGGTCCGAACGCGATCCCTGCGGCCCGGAACGCCCGGACCGCGTCGGGGGTGCACGGCATGTTGGCGCCCTCGGCGACCGCGACCACGCCGTTGTCGATCAGCGCCTTCGCGGCGTCGCCGTCGAGCTCGTTCTGGGTGGCGCACGGCAGCGCCACGGTGCACGGCACGTGCCAGACCGACGCGCCATCCTCGTGCCGGGCCCGGCCGCCCCGACGCTCGGCGTAGACCGTCAGCCGGGCCCGCTCGACCTCCTTGACCTGCTTGAGCAGCGCGACGTCGATCCCGTCCGGGTCGTGCACCACGCCCGTGGAGTCCGAGCAGGCCACGACGCGTCCACCGAGCTGCTGGACCTTCTCCGCGGCGTAGATCGCCACGTTGCCCGAGCCGGAGACGACGACGTCGCGGCCGTCGAGCGACGAACCGGTGGCGGCGAGCATCTCGCCGACGAAGTACGCCGTGCCGTAGCCCGTGGCCTCCTTGCGCACGCGGGCACCGCCCCAGCCGATGCCCTTGCCGGTGAGGACGCCGGACTCGTAGCGGTTGTTGATCCGCTTGTACTGGCCGAAGAGGTAGCCGAGCTCGCGCTCGCCGACGCCGATGTCGCCGGCCGGCACGTCGGTGTACTCGCCGATGTGGCGCTGCAGCTCGGTCATGAACGACTGGCAGAACCGCATGATCTCGGCGTCGCTGCGGCCCTTGGGGTCGAAGTCCGCCCCGCCCTTGCCGCCGCCGATCGGCATGCCGGTCAGCGCGTTCTTGAAGATCTGCTCGAACCCGAGGAACTTGACGATGCTGGCGCTGACGTTCGGGTGGAACCGCAGGCCGCCCTTGTACGGGCCCAGCGCGCTGTTGAACTCGACGCGGTAGCCGCGGTTGACGTGCACCTCGCCGGAGTCGTCGCTCCACGGCACCCGGAAGATGATCTGCCGCTCGGGCTCGCAGATGCGCTCGAGGAGCTTGGCGTCGATGTACTCCGGACGCCGCGCGACCACCGGGACGAGGATCTCGAGGACCTCGTGGACCGCCTGGTGGAACTCCTTCTCACCGGGATTGCGCCGCTGCAGCGTGTCGTACACGCCCTGCAGACGGTGGTCGAGTGGGGGACTGTCGACGGCGACGGTGTCGGTCATGGCCACGCGGACATGATGCCCGGCGGGGAGCGGGGCCGTCGGGCGACGGGCAACGTCCCTGCACACGGCGGGGTGCCGAACCGCGTCGTCCCCGACGAAGCGCGCCCGCGGAGCGGTCCGCGGGCGTCGTCAGGGGCCGCGTCGCGGGGTCGCGACGCGCGGTCTCGGCTGGTGGCGTGGTGGTGCTCAGCCCGCCGGGCGCGACCCGTCGCGCCCGATCCGGCGGACCGTCACGCCCGCCGCGCGCCACGCGTCGACGTCCAGGGCGCTGCGTCCGTCGACGATCGCCCGCACCCCGGGAAGGTCGCCCGGGACGAGCGCGCGGTACGGGGCGTGGTCCGCCTGGAGGATCGCGCCGTCGACCGGCTCGCCGTCCCACGGGTCGAGGTCGAGGTCGCGCAGCTGCGCGTCGTCGTAGAGCGGATCGGCGACCTGGACGACCGCCCCGGCGGCCCGCAGCGCGTCGCGCAACGCGAACGCCCCGCTGAACGCCGTCTCCTGCACGTCACCGCGGTAGGCGGCCCCGAGGACGAGCACGCGGCGGCCCGCGAGGCTCCCGCCGTCACCGTCCGCCGCCCCGGCCAGGGCGCCACGCAGCAGCTCCACGGCGTAGGCGGGCATCGCCTCGTTCACCGCGCGGGCGGCGGCGGGCAGCGTCGCGTCCGGGTCGCCCGCGAGGTAGAACCGCGGATACACCGGGATGCAGTGCCCGCCGACCGCGACGCCCGGCCGGTGGATGTGACTGAACGGCTGGCTGTTCGCGGCGTCGATCACCCCGTCGACGTCGACGCCGATCGCGTCGGCGTGCCGCGCCAGCTCGTTGGCGAACGCGATGTTGAGGTCGCGGTAGGTCGTCTCGGCGAGCTTCGTCAGCTCGGCCGCCTCGGCCCCGCCGAGCGCGCGCACCTCGACCGCGTCGCCGGGCTCGCCCCCCGACCGTGCCGCGGCCGCGGCCGCCGCGGCGCTCGCCGCACGCGCACCGGTGCCGTTGAGGAGCCGGCGGTAGCGGGCCGCGGTGCGGGCCTCACCGAGCTCGTCCAGCCCGCCGACGATCTTCGGATAGGCCTCGAGGTCACGGAAGATCCGGCCGCTGTACACCCGCTCCGGACTGTGGGCGGCGTGGAAGTCGACGCCCTCGGTCAGGTCGCTCACCCGCTCCAGCAGCGGCGCGACGCGGTTGCGGGTGCTGCCGACCGGCAGGGTCGTCTCGACGACGATGCTCGGGGGCGCGCCGTCGGGGCCGGCGACGGTCCCGCGCTCGGCGGCGCCGCGGGCGAGGCCCTCGCCGACCGCGGTGAGCGCCGCGTCGAGCGCCCTCCAGTCCGGGCGGGCGTCGGCGTCGACGACGAGCGGCGGCACGGCGAGGACGAGGTCCGCCCCCTCCGCGACCGCGGCGGCGGTGTCGGTCGTGGCGCGCAGGCTCCCCCCGTCCTCGCGCGGCGGGGCGACGCCGACGACCGTCTCGCGCAGCGCGTCGGCCAGGCCCGTCTCGCCGGGGAACGGCTCGCCGGCGGCGTTGACGAGGTCGACGACCCGGGCGTCGATGTCGCAACCGACGACCTCGTGCCCCTGCTGGGCGGCGAACGCGGCGAGCGGCAGGCCGATCTTGCCGAGCGCGACGACGACGATCCTCATGCGGTGGCTCCTTCGCCCGACGGGGTGATGGTGACGGCGTCGCCGGACGCGGCGCTGCGCAGGACGGCGTCGGCGAGCTCGACCGCGGCCAGGCCCTCCTCGAGGGTCACGACCGCCGGGTCGGGTCGGCCCTGCACGAGGTCGCACAGCCCCTCGAGCTCGACGAGCAGCGGCTCGCGACGCGCGAGCGCGTAGCGGGTGACGTCGCCCTCGCTCACCCCGCGCAGGGTGCGGGTGGCGTCCCACTCGCTGGCGACCTCGCCGTTGGCGTGGAAGGTGAGGTCGGCGGTGAGCGTGTCGGCGACGAGCATCCCGCGCTCGCCGAGCACCGTCGTGCGGCGGACCTTCGTCGGCGACAGCCAGTCGACGGCGACGGTGAACGTCGCCCCGCCGTCGAGCCGTCCGACGACGTTGACGAGGTCCTCGTGCGGGCGGCCCATCCGGTGCTGGGTCTGCGCGGCCAGGGTGCGCACCGCCCCGTCGCCGAGCCAGCCGACGAGGTCGAGGTCGTGGGTCGCCAGGTCCTTCACGACGCCGACGTCGCGGATCCGGGCGGGGAACGGGCCGTGCCGCTCGGTGCGGATGTGGAAGATCCGGCCGAGCTGCCCCTCGAGCGCGCGACGGCGCAGCTCGAGCAGCGCCGGGTTGCACCGCTCGACGTGCCCGACCGCCCCGTGCACCCCGGCCTCGCGGACGTGGGCGATGAGCTCTCGGGCGCGCTCGGGGGTCTCGGCGACCGGCTTCTCGACGAGGACGGACACCCCGGCGGCCGCGAGCGCCGCCACCGCGGCGACGTGCTCCTCGGTCGGGACCGCGACGATCGCGATCTGCGGACGCTCGTCCACGGGACGGTCGAGCAACGCGTCGACGGTGGCGAACACCAGCGCGGGGTCGGCGACCGCGCCGTGCCGGTCGCCCGTCGGGTCGACGGCGCCGACGAACGTCGTGCGGGGCGACGTCTGCAGCAGGCGGGCGTGGTGGCGCCCCATCATGCCCAGGCCGATGACGGCCCCACGGAGCGGCGGTAGGCGGATCTCGGGGTCGGCGGCCACGCGCGGGAGCCTAGCGATCCGCCTCGGGCCCGCCGGTCCCCGACGGCACGCCGTACGCTCCCGCCATGTTCGGCCACGATCCCCGCCGCGCCATCGTCCACCCGTCGGCCGTGTGCGATCCGGCCGCGCGCGCCGCCACCGGCGCGATGGTCGGGTCCGAGACGCGGATCGGGAGCGGCACGCGCCTGGCGCCCTACGCGGTCGTCGACGCCCGGTCGACCGTCGGGTCCGACGCGATCATCGGCCCTCACGCCGTGGTGCACCGCGACGTGACGATCGGAGACGGCGTGCAGCTCGGCAGCCACGTCGTCGTCCACCCGCACACGACGATCGGCGCGGGCACCGTCGTCGGGGACCACGCGGTGCTCGGCAAGCCGGTGCGGCTGCGTGAGGGCTCGGCCGCCGCCGGGCGCGCCGTCGAGGGGCTCCGGATCGGCGAGGGGTCGACCGTCGGCGCGTCGGCGGTCGTCAACGCCGGGGCGACGATCGGCGACCGGTCGATCGTCGGCGACCAGGCGTTCGTGCGGGAGCGGGCGACGATCGGGTCGGGCACCGTCGTCGGCCGGGGCAGCACCGTCGACTGCGACGTGACCGTCGGCGATCGGGTGAGCATCCAGACCGACGTGTACGTCACGGCGCGCAGCGTCGTCGAGGACGACGTCTTCCTCGGCCCGGGGGCGCACACGACGAACGACGACCGGATGGGCCGTGCGCCGCTGGGCCCCGACGGCGCGCCGGATCCGTCCGCGATCGAGCTGGCGGGGGCCACGATCCGGCGGGGCGCCCGGATCGGGGGCCGCACGGTCCTCGTGCCCGGGGTCGAGATCGGGGAGGACGCGTTCGTCGCCGCCGGCGCGGTGGTGACGCGGGACGTCCCGCCCGCCCGACGCGTCATGGGCGTGCCGGCCCGTGACGCGGGCGAGGTCCCGGTGCAGGAGCGGCTGGCCGGGCGGGAGTGAGGCGGGCCCGGCGGGCGTCGCGCCACCGTCGTGCCGGCCGGATCGGCGTCGGGCCCGTCCCCGTCGCGACCGGCGTCGGGTCCGCTCGCGGCGCGCCCGGCGTCAGGCTCGCCCGGCGTCAGGCTCGCCCCCGTCGGCACCGGCGTCGTGTCGCCCTCGGCGCGCCCGGCGTCGGCGTCGGTCGGGATAGGGTCTGGTCGATGCCGCTGCCGCGCCCGACGTCCGTCCTCCGGCCCGGCCTGTTCGCGCGCCGCCGCGCGGACCGCCCGCGGTGGCCCGACGCACTGACGGTGGGACGGCCCACGGGCCGCGATCGCCGGGCCGACCGACGCACGCACGCGCTGGCCGCGTTCGCGTTCGCGACCGGGGTCGCCGCGGTCACCGTCGAGGTCATGCGGGTGTGGCGGCGCGGGTCGGCGCCGGTGCCCAGCGACGACGAGTACACGGTGATCGGGGCCGGCACGCAGGCGGTCGGCGAGACGGTCCAGGTCGCCGTCGCCGGGTTCCGCAGCGGCACCGATCGCGAGAACACCGCATTGGCGCTGCTGCTGTCGTTCACGACGACCTGGATCCTCACCCGCCTGTCGACCCACACGATCCGTCGCCGGGGCACGTTCGGCCCGGTCCGCAACGTCGTGCTGGGCGACACCCACGTCCATCACTTCGTGCCCGGGATCGTGCTGGCCTTCACGAGCGGCGCGGCGGCGATCGTCGTCCGGTCCGGTGGCCTGGACCGGTGGCTGGCGATCCCGTTCGGGGCCGGCGTCGCGTTGACGCTCGACGAGTCTGCGCTGCTGCTGAAGCTCGACGACGTGTACTGGACCGAGGAGGGCGTGGTGAGCGTCCAGGTCACCCTGGCGTCGATCGCGATCCTCGCGTCGCTGTCGCTCGTCGGCCGCACGCTGCGTCGCGGCGAGGAGGAGGTCCTCGACGCCGACGCGGCCCCGCTCACCGGCACCGTCGCGCTGAAGGTCACCCGCCACGGGGCGGGCCCGACCGGCTGACGGCGCGCCGGTCGCCCGGCGCCGGCGACGCGGCCGGCCCCGGGCCCGCCGCCGCCACCGTGCGACGAAACCCGCCGAAGACGGCGGCCTTCGTCACATCGCCCACACCACCGGCCCCCCACCACCGCCACGATGCAACCAACCCCGCCGAAAGTGGCGGCGTTCGTCACATCGCCCGCACCGCCGGCCCCCCACCACCGCCACGGCGCGACCAAACCCGCCGAAGACGGCGGCGTTCGTCACATCGTCGTCCCGGAACATCCCGCTCGGCGGCCGGCCGAGGCCGGGCGCCCGGAGCCGGCGACGCGGCCGGCCGAGGAGGGCCCGGTCAGACCCCGACGGTGCGTCCGGCCTGCGACGCGCGGCCGGCGTCGGTCCAGATGACCTGGTCCTGGGCGGGGCCGACGCCGATCATGCCGATCCGGGTGCCGAGCCGGTCCTCGAGGTAGGCGACGTAGTCGCGCGCCGCCTGCGGCAGGTCCTCGAGGGTGCGGGCGGCGGTGATGTCCTCGCTCCAGCCCGGCAGGTCCTCGTACACCGGTTCGGCCCGGTGCAGCACCGACTGGTTGTACGGATAGCGCTCCAGCAGCTCCCCCTCGGGGGTGCGGTACCCGGTGGCGACGCGGATGACGTCCTGCCCGGTCAGCACGTCGAGCTTCGTCAGGCAGATGAGGTCGAGCGTGCAGAGCCGTGCCGCGTAGCGCAGCGCGACGAGGTCGATCCAGCCGATCCGGCGGTCGCGACCGGTCGTGGTGCCGCGCTCTGCGCCCTTGTCGCGCAGCTCGTCGGCGAGCGTCCCATCGAGCTCGGTCGGGAACGGCCCCGATCCGACGCGGGTCGAGTACGCCTTGACGACGCCCCAGATCTCGTCGAGGTCCTTCGGACCGGCGCCCGACCCGACGGCGGCGGTGCCCGACACGGGGTTGGACGACGTGACGAACGGGTAGGTGCCGTGGTCGATGTCGAGCAGCGCCGCCTGCGCGCCCTCGAAGAGCACCGTGCCGCCGGCGTCGAGCGCGTCCCACACGAGCGCCGTCGTGTCGGCGATGTGCGGGCGCAGCCGCTCCCCGAACTCGAGGTAGCGCTCGGTCATCGCCTGCAGGTCGAGCACCGCGTCGCGCTGCCACGGGCGCAGCAGCCGCTCCTTCGGCTCGAGCGCGGCGACGATCTTCTTCTTCAGGATCCGCTCCTCGAGCAGGTCCTGGATGCGGATCCCCAGCCGCAGCGACTTGTCGGCGTAGCACGGGCCGATGCCGCGCTTCGTCGTGCCGATCTGGTTCTTGCCCAGCCGCTGCTCGCCCGCCTGGTCGAGGAGCTTGTGGTAGGGCATGATGACGTGCGCGTTCGGGCTGATCCGCAGCCCGGACGAGTCGACGTCCTGCGTCGCGAGCTGCGCCAGCTCGTTGAGCAGCACCTCGGGATCGACGACGACGCCGTTGCCGATGATGCACGTCGTGCCCGGGTAGAGGATCCCGGACGGCACGAGGTGGAAGGCGTACTTCACGTCGCCGTGGACGATGGTGTGCCCGGCGTTGTTGCCGCCCTGGAACCGGACGACGGCGTCGGCCGGCTCGGCGAGCAGGTCGACGAGCTTCCCCTTGCCCTCGTCTCCCCACTGGGCGCCCACGATCACGATCCCTGGCATGACCGAGGACAGGGTACTCGTCCCGTACCCCGCTGCGTGGCGTCGATCCGCCCTACCCTGCCCGTATGCGTGCGCCGACCCCGCTCCGTCGCCCGCGCCGCCGGTGGCCGGCGGCGCTCGTCGTCGCCGGAGGGCTGATGCTCGGCGGCTGCGGCGGCGACGACGCGACCGACCGGGCCACGGCGCAGGCGACGACTCCGCCGAGCGTCACCCAGCGCCCCGCCCCCACGGCCACCACCGACGACGCGCCGCCCGCGACGACCGCGCGCACCACGCCGGAGGACCGGCCGATGCCGGTCGCCGACGCGCTCGGGCAGATGGTCGTCGCGCGGTTCGCGGGGACGACGCCGTCGCCGGAGCTGCGCGCCCGGATCCGTCGCGGCGAGGTCGGCGGGGTCATCCTCTTCAAGGACAACGTCACCGGCGGGATCGACCAGACCCGTCGGCTCGTCGACGGCCTGCAGCGCGAGGCCCGACGCGGCGACCGGCCGCCGCTGCTCGTCGCGATCGACCAGGAGGGTGGAGAGATCCGTCGGCTGCCGGGGCCGCCCGAGCCGGACGCGTCCGCGATGACGTCGGCGGCGTCGGCGCGCGCGGAGGGGCGTCGCACCGCCCGGCTGCTGCGGTCGGTCGGGGTGAACGTCGACCTGGCGCCGGTGGCGGACGTGTCGAGCGGGCCGTCGTCGTTCCTCGGCGCCCGGGCCTTCGGCACGTCGCCGGACCGGGTCGCCGAGCGGGCGTGTGGGTTCGTCGCCGGCCTGCGCGAGGGCGGGGTGGCGGCGACGCTCAAGCACTTCCCCGGCCTGGGGGTGGCGACGACGAACACCGACTTCGACCGCACGAGCATCGACGTCGACCTGGAGCGGCTGCGGCGCGACTACGCCCCGTACCGCCGCTGCGGCGACGCCCCGACGACGCTCGTCATGCTCAGCAGCGCGTCGTACCCGCAGGCGCTCGGCCCGGACCCGGCGCTGCTCACCGCCGCGACGTACGACCGCGAGCTGCCGCTGGCGACCGGAGGCGACCCGTTGACGATCAGCGACGACCTGGAGACCCCGTCGGTCACCGCGCACGCCACGCCGTCCCGCCGGGCGGTCAACGCCGGGCTCGACCTGCTGCTCTACGCCCGCACCGAGCAGGCGTCCGCCGACGCCTACCCCAAGCTCCTGGCCGACGTCCGCGCCGGCCGGATCCCCGCCGCCCGCGTCCGCGAGTCCGCCGCCGCGATCGCCGACCTCAAGCGCCTCGTCGCCGACGACTGACCAGCGTCAGCGCACCGGGTCGAGCCGGGCGAGGATCGCGGCGCCGCGCACCCCGGCCGCCGGACCGTGCCGGGCGACGGTGATCGTCGTCCGATCCCCCACCCCCGGCAGGACGAGGCGGCGGGCGGCGTCGCGCGCCGGGCCGACGAGCCGCTCCCCCACCCGCGACACCCCGCCGGCGAGGACGACGACCTCGGGCTCCAGCAGGTTGACGACCGCCGCGATCCCGACCCCGACCCGCTCGCCCAGCATCCGCACGAGGTCGCTCGCGGTCGGGTCGTCGCGCTCCGCCGCCGCGGTCACCGCCCGACCGTCGGCGTAGCCGTGCGCGACGGCGAGCCGGTCGAGCGCCCGGCCGCTGGCCCAGTGCTCCAGCGACGAGACGTACGGCGCGCGCGACCCGTCGGCCGACCCGGCCGGTGCGCCGCCGTCGGGATCGACCTGCACGGTGAGGTGCCCGAGCTCGAACGCCGACGTGTGGGCCCCGTGCAGCGGCCGTCCGTCGACGGCGAACCCGCTGCCCAGGCCGGTGCCGACGGTGAGGCACGCCAACGAGCGGTACGTGAGCGCCAGGTCGTCGTCCCACGCCTCGGACACCGCCGCGAGGTTCGCGTCGTTGTCGACGCGCACCGGGACGCCGAGCCGGTCCTCGAGCGCCGTCCGCAACGGGACGTCGCGGAACGCGTGGAGGTTCGCCGACCGGGTGACCGTCCCGTCGTCGTTGCGCACGACCGACGGCGCCCCCACCCCGACCGCGTCGACCGTGCCGAGGTCCGCCACCAGGCGCACGATCTGATCGAGCAGCGCGTCGGTCGACGACCCGTCGGTCGGCTCCTCGCGGAACGGGCCGAGCGTCGTGCCGTCCAGCCGGGCGACGGCGACCTTCGTCCCACCGACGTCGACCCCGACGGTGCGCGCGTGACGATCCATGGCGCGGGAGCCTGCCAGACCGGGCGTGGCGGTCATCCGCCGTCGTCGACGCGCCGTCGGCGCGGGCGCAGGTCGGTCGCGCCGTCGGTCCCCCACGTCGCCGGTGGCGCGGGGCGGAGCGGTGCGTCCGGGGCGCGGCGCGGCGCCGGGTCCCCCCACGTCCCCGCGGGCCGCTCCGGGGGCGGCCATGCTCCGCCGACGTCCGGGGCGTGGCCACCGGGCGCGCCCACGTCCGCACCGCGCCGCGAGCCGTCGACCGCCGCCGGTCCGCGCAGCGGCGGGCCGTGCGGGTCGAGCGTCGGCCTGCGGTGGTCGGTCTGGTCGGGGCTCAGGACGACGCTGCACATCTCCTCGAGCCGCGACACGGTGCGCTCCGTGATCTGCTCCTGCAGCGCGCCCGGATCGAGGTTCGTCGTGATCGTCACCGACCGGTACGCCTCGTACCGCGAGTTGATGATCGTGTAGAGCTGCTCGAGCACCCACGGGGTCGGCTGCTCGGCGCCCAGGTCGTCGAGCTGCAGCAGGTCGACGTTCGCCAGCGCCTCGAGCAGCTCCGCGGTCGTCGGTCCGCCGGCCTTGTCGTACGTGCGGCGGATCGTCGCCAGCAGGTGCGGGACCGAGTAGATCGCCACCGTGTAGCCGGCCTGGATCGCGTGCTTGGCGACGACCGCCGCGAGCGTCGTCTTGCCGGTGCCCGCCGGCCCGGTGAGCCACAGGCCGCGTCCGGACGCGAGGTTGTCGGCCAGGGCGTCGACGTACTCGCGGACGTGTCGCACCTGGACGCGGTCCATGTGCGACACCGGGGGACGGTCGAAGTCGGCGTCCTGGAACCGCCGGGGGATCCGGGCCTGCAGGATCGCGGCCTGGCGGCGCGCGCGCCGCTCCGGCATGCAGCGGCACTCCGTGGCGACCCGGTCGACGACGACCCAGCCGGACCCGTCGCAGGCGTCGTAGGGGCAGCGCATCAGGCGTCACCCTGCCACGTCGCGGGATGCGGCACGGTGCTCACGTCTGGGGCAGCGGGGGTCCGCCCCCTCCGGGCAAGGGTGGTCCGCCGCCGGGCGCCCCGCTGACCCGTGCCGGCGGGCCGCCGTCCTGCTGCCCGGTCTGGGCCATCGTGAGGAACCGCGGGTACTCGCCCTGGAACAGCAGCCGGATCGACCCGGTCCGCCCGGATCGGTTCTTCGCGATGATGAGCTCGGCGACGCCGGGCTCCGGGCTCTCCTTGTTGTAGTAGTCGTCGCGGTAGAGGAACATCACGAGGTCCGCGTCCTGCTCGATGTTGCCGGAGTTGTGGGTGACGATCCCGTCCGCCAGCCAGCATGCGGGCCCGGGCACGGTGAGGTCGTACACCTCCTCCTCGCCGTCCGGCTCGACCGCGACGACGCGGTCCCAGAACAGATCGCTCGTCGCCCGACGCGACGGCTCCGGGTCGTCGAGCACCTCGGCGTAGGAGGCGAGGGTCGCCCGCGACGGCGCGAACCGGAAGTGCGACGTGCCGCCGTAGGACGTGCCGCGGGCCGCCGCCATGCCGCGCTGGGTGACGCCCCGCTCGCGCATCGACCGGCGCACGTCGTCCCACGTCTCGCGCGGCAGCGTGTCGACGTTCGTCCCGGACTCGCGATCGCCGATCGCCGCGCGGAGGGCCGCGGCGGCCTCGGCGCGCGGACCGAAGGCCCCGACGCGGTCCAGGAAGCGGCGCTGCGCGTCGTGCCCGGTGACGTCGACCGAGAGCACGCAGCCGCCCGTCGGGGTCGTCGTGCGCGTCGTGCGGGAGACGATCCCGAGTCGCAATAGGAGGGCGGCCACGTCGGCGGCGAGCGCCTCCGAGCAGGTCGAGAAGTACACGCGGGCGTCGACGGACCGGCCGCCGGGCCGCATCCGACTCCAGATCGCGCCGTCGGTCGCCCACAGGTGGCGCAGGAGCAGGCCGACCGCCCGGTCGTCGAAGCGGAACACGTCCTCCGGCAGGCGCTTGTCGGCGGACCGCTGGCCGAAGATCCCGAGGCCGCGGAGCCAGCGGTTGACCCCTGCGGGGTGCCACCGGTTGCCGTTCCCGGAGATCACGAGCTGGTGCCACCGCCCCCGTCCCGCGTGGCGCTTGACGGTCGAGCCGAACTCGCGCTCCGCCGCGCCCGTCACCGCGGCGCTGCACACCTCGCAGGCGGTCGTGTACCGCATCGGCTGCCCCGACAGGTAGCTGCCGTCGCCGACGAGGTGGGCGAGCAGGATCACGCGATCGTCGGGCCAGACGACCGGCTCGGCCGGCTCCGGCAGGCGGCGCGACAGGGCGACGCGATCGCCGGCCTCGAGCTCCCCGAGCGTCCTCCAGCCCGGGCCCGCGAGCACCCGGTGGTCGGCGGTCGCCCGCAGGGTTCGGCCGGACGCCAGGCGCAACCGGTGCACCGGCCGCCGTCCCACCGACCACACCCGGTCGCTGCGCGCCTCGACGATCCTTCCGTCGTCGTCGACGGCGAGCACGTCCGGCTCCCGTCCGACGAGATCGCGGATCGGGGTGCGCCGTCCGTCGGCGCGGACGACGAGCGTGTCGCCGACGACGCACTCGCGAAGGTCGCTGAGCAGCGGCCGCTTGTTCTCGCGGCTGTCGACGCCACGGGAGAGCTGCGACAGCGCGATGACGGGGCACGACAGGTCCTGGGCGAGGATCTTCAGGCCGCGGGACATCTCGCCGATCTGCTGGACGCGGTTCTCGGTCCGGCCGTCGGCGCGCATGAGCTGGAGGTAGTCGACGATGACGAGCGCGACGCCCTGCGGGTGCGACGTCGCGAGCTTCCGGGCCTTGGCCCGGATCTCCATGATCCCGATGTCGGACGAGTCGTCGATGAACAGCGGCGCGGACTGGAGCTTGTCGGTGACCTCGAGGAGATCGGGCCACCGGTCGCCGATCCGGCCGCGGCGCACGTCCTCGTTGCGGATCCCGGCCTGCGACGAGATGACGCGCTCGAGGATCTCGCGCTCCGGCATCTCGAGCGAGAACAGGGCGACCGCGCCCCGGTTGCGCAACGCGACGTTCTCGGCGAGGTTCGTGACGAACGCGCTCTTGCCCATCGCCGGGCGCGCCGCGAGGACGATCATCGCTCCCGGTTGCAGGCCGGCGGTGTCCTTGTCCAGATCGGGGAACCCGGTCGCCAGGCCGGTGACGTCGCTGTCGTTCTGCTCCCGGGTCTCGATCTCCTCGATCACGCCGTCGACGAGGTCCTTCGCGGGGACGAGTCCGGTGCGGTCCTCGTTACGCGACAGCTCGAAGACGAGGCCCTGCGACTCCTCGATGATCGTGTCGGCCGGCTTGCCGCCCTGCTGGATCGCGGCCTGGATCTGGAACGTCGCCTGCTGCAGGCGCCGGAGCCTCGCGCGGCCCTGGACGATCCGGGCGTGGTGCCCGAGCGCGCCGACCTCGGTGATCGACGCGGTGAGCGACCAGAGCGCGTCGCGGCCACCCGCCTGCTCCAGCGTGCCGTTCTGCTCGAGCTGGGCGCTGACGGTGATCGCGTCGACCGTCGTGTTGGCCTCGTACAGCTGCTGGATCGCCGCGAACGTCACCTGGTGCTGCGGCGCGTAGAAGTCGTCGGGCCGCAGGCCGTGGTCGATCGAGATCTCGTTGCGGGCCTGCTCCGACAGCATGTACGCGCCGAGCACCGCCCGCTCCGCGGCGAGGTCGTGCGGCGGCACGTGGCCGGCGGGCCCGACCGGGGCGACGTCCGCCCGGTCCCCGTGCGACCCCGGGTCGAACCCCCCGAGGTCGAGGTCGGCTCCACCGTCGTCGAGGGGCGGGGGAAGCTCGGGATCGGTGGGCATGCGGAAGGGTGGCGAAGGGCGCTGCGGTACGGAGGACGGGCCGGACGGACGGGGTGGCGACCACCGTCGCCACGTCGCGTTCGACCCGGGTCGAACCTAGCAGCGTCGCGGTCGCGTCCCGGGGCGCGCGGACGTCCGTCCCCGCACGTTGCGTGGAGTTCCGATCGCCGCGTGCCTCCCCGGGAACGACGACGGCGCCGTGGGGACGGCGCCGCTGGTGCTGCTGGGCCACCCGGCCGGGTGGCGATGGGGGCCCGCCGGGGCGGGCCGTGGCGCTCAGCGCTCGGTGACCACCATCGTCTTGACGTTCGCGATGACGCCCTGGGTCAGCTCGACGTCGACGACGTAGGTGCCGGTCGCGCGGATCGGCTCGGCCAGGCGCACGTTGCGCTTGTCGACCTCGATGCCGCGGGCCTCCTGGATCGCGTCGGCGATGTCCTGGGCGGTGACCGAGCCGAACAGCCGGCCGTCCTCGCCGGTCTGGTGCGTGATCGTCAGGACGGTGTTCGTCAGCGCGTCGGCCTGGGCGCGGGCCTGCGAGATCGCCTCGGACCGCTGGCGGGCACGGGCCTGCTCGACGCGGGCGGCGTGCTCGATCGCGGTCTTCGTCGCCGGGGCCGCGAGGTCACGCGGCAGCAGGTAGTTGCGCAGGTATCCCTTGGACACCTCGACGACGGCGCCCTTGGCGCCCAGATCGGGAACGTCCTGGAGAAGAATCGCCTCGGGCATAGGTCAGCTCAGGGTCGGAGGGAGCCGGGCACAGCGGGTCGCGTGCCGCGCGGCGCGGACGGGAAAGGATGCCACGTCCGAGGGGTGGTCTGCGCTGCGGTGGTCCCCGGCGCTCGTCGCCGGGGACCGGTGCGGCTCAGAACGGGATGTCGTCGTCGGCCGGGGGCGGGCCGGCCGGCGGACGCTGCTGCGGCGGCGCGCCGCCACCGGCGGGCGGTCCGCCGAAGTCGCCCTGGTCGACGTAGCCGCCGCCGGCGGGCGGACCGGACTGCTGGGCCGGAGGCGCGCTCCAGCCACCGCCACCGCCACCGGACTGCTGGCCGCCGCCCCAGTCGTCGCCGCCCTGCTGGCCGCCGCCGTAGCCGCCGGACTGGCCGCCGCCACCGCCACCCTCGCGGGGGCCGATGAACTGCACGTCCTGGGCGACGATCTCGACCGCTTCGCGCTTGTTGCCGTTCTGGTCCTGCCACTCGCGCCAGCGGAGCCGTCCGTCGACGGCGACCTGGCGCCCCTTGGCGAGGTATCGCGCGGCGTTGTCGGCGGAGTTGCCGAAGATCGTGACGTTGAAGAAGTTCGGCGCGTCGGTCCAGGTGCCGTCCTGGGCCTTGCGGCGCTCATTGACCGCCACGCGCAGGCTGCAGACCGAGCCGCCGGACGGCAGGCCGCGGAGCTCGGGGTCGCGGGTGAGGTTCCCGACGATGGTGACGCGATTGATGGGCATGGGTCCTCGTTCTCGGTTGCGTGGGCCGAACGTACCGGCCGACGGGCGTCCACGACCGCCGTGCACGGAACCGGCACCGAGCCGGCACGATTCCGTCGCGGTTGGCGACCGGTTCGGGAGAGTGGAGCATGCCACGAGCGCCGGACGCCCACGACCCGGCCCCTCGCGCCGCCGACGGAGCCGCGCGAGGCGCGCCCCTCGACGCGAAGTGCCGCCCGAGGGGCGGCACGTGGCACTGCGGAGGATCCGCCGGCGGACCGGCGGGGCGTCGCTCAGGCGGCGGGCGCGGCCGCGGCCGCGTCGATCTCGCGCAGGTCGGGCAGGTCGATCGGGTTGCGGTCGAGCTTGATCGTCCGGTGCCGCAGGACGACGTCGGCGATCTTGAGCTGACGGTCGAGCTCCTGGAGCAGCTCGACGGGGCCCTGGAAGCGGAAGACGCGGTACTCCGCGGTCGTCTCGTCGGCGATCGGGTACGCCAGCTGCCGGACGCCCCACTCCCGTCCCTCGAGGATGGTGCCCTGGTCCTGGATCAGCTTCTCGACCTCGGTGACGAGCTGCTGACGCCGCTCGGCCTCGGCAGAGGCGAGAAGCAGGAGGACGAGGTCGTAGGAGGGTGCGGGGGCGGCCATGAGTGAGATGCGCTTTTGGAGCGACGGTCGACGGTACCAGAGGACGCGCCCGGCAGCGGCACGCCCCACGCCGTTGCGACCCCGTCGTGCGGATCCGGGGGGAGAGAACGGCCCCGCCGCAGGGTGCTCGACCCATCATGCCACGCCGCCCGCGCACGTCCCCGTCCGTCCCCGCCCTGCTGGCCCGCGTCCGTTGGGGCAACGCCGCGACCGTCCTCCTCCTCGTCGGCGCGATCGCCCTCGTCGCCCTCTGGCCGCGCGTCGGCGGCGACGGCCCGCCGGTCCCCGACGGCGACCCGCGTCCGCTGACGGCCGCGTCGCCCGACGCCACGGCGACGGATCCCGTGGCGGCCGGTCCGCGGATCATCGAGCCCGACGACCCCCGCACCCCGGACCGGACGGTCGGCGACGGCTCCCCACCGCGCGGCGACGGATCCGGGTCCGGGTCCGGCGACGCCGGGCGACGCGAGGGCCGGCCATCCGCCGATGCCGACGCGGCCGCCGGGGGCGCCCGGCGCGCGACCCGTACGACGACGCGCCGGTCCCGCCGACCGGCCCCACGACGTCGTTCGGGCGCGTCCCGCCCACGCTCGTCGCGTCCCGCGCCGCCGGCACGGACGCCGCGTCCGGCGGCGGCGGCGACCCCACCCCCGGCCGTCCGCGCGGCACCGACCCCCGCCCCGGTCCGCGCCACCCCGGCCCCCGTCCGTCCGCCCTCGGCCCGGCGCCCCGCCCCGGCGTCCACGGGCGGCCCGCGCGGCGGTGGCGGCGCGGGCGCGGCGGCCGAGTTCGGCCAGCCCTGACCGTCGGACCCGCGGCCGACCGGCGCCCGGTGGGCGCCGAATCAGCCGTCGGACTCGACGACGGTCAGCTCGTCGTCGGCGGTCGCACCGGCGGCCTTGCGTCGCACGTCGGCCAGCTGGTCGTCGATCCAGTCACCGGGGCCGCGGTGGGTGATGACCTCGCGCAGGCCCTCGATCCGGTGCCGGCGCTCGTCCGCGCCCATCGTCAGCGCCCGGTGGATCGCGTTGGCGAGCGCCTGCACGTCGAACGGGTTGACGCTCAACGCGTCCTGACCGAGCTCCTCGTGCGCGCCGGTGTTCTCCGACAGGATCGACACCCCGTCGCGCTCGTTGACGATCGGGCCCTCCTTCGCCACGAGGTTCATGCCGTCGAACATCGCGTTGACGATGTGGACGTCGTAGTGGCGGTAGGCGGCCATCGCCTCCTCCACGTCGTCGCGGAGCTTGAGCTGGATCGGCATCCAGTCCGGGGTGCCGTGACGATGGTTCACCACCGCCACCAGCGCCTCGATCTTCTCGAGGTACTCGCTGTACTCCGGCACGTCGGTCCGGGACGGCATGAGCTGGGCCATGAACGTCACCCGCTCGACGAACTCCGGGTGCTGCTCGAGGAAGAGGTCGAACGCGCTGAACCCGCGCAGGACGTTCTTCGACAGGTCGGCCCGGTCGACGCGCAGGATGAGGTGCTCGCGCCGCCGGCGCAGCAGCTCGTCCTCGAACTCGCGCACCCGGGCGCGGCGCGACAGCTCACGGGTGGCGTTGGCGTCGATCGGCAGCGGATACGCGCGCACCCACACCTCGCGGTCGTCGATCCGCACCACGCCCTGCTTGTGGTCGACCTCGAGGTCCAGCAGGTCCTCGCAGCACTGCAGGAAGTTGCGTCGGTAGCTGCGGGTGTGGAACCCGATGATGTCGTTGGCGAGGATCCCGCGGTAGATCTCGTCGCGGATCTTCGTGGGCAGCACCCGCCAGCTGTCGGACTGCGACCACGGAATGTGGACGAAGTGGTGGAGGAACGCGTCCGGTCGGCGCTCGCGGACCATGCGCGGCAGCAGGTACAGGTGGTAGTCGTGGACCATCACCACCGGGTCGCGCTCGCCCTCGATCTCCTCGACGACGGCGTCCGCCAGGTCCTCGTTGACGAGCTTGTAGCCGAACTCGTACGCCTCGACCTCGTGGGAGCGGATGTCCGGGGCGTTGGACTGGTCCCACAGGTAGTGCTGGATGAACCACAGCATCGGGTTGCTGATGATCGAGTAGAACCGCTCGTACGCCACGTCGTCGCTGACGACGAGCCGCACGTCGAACGACCCGCCGGCCGGCGAGTCGACGTTGAACGCCTTGCCGCCCGCCTCGCGGGAGCGGTCCGCGTCGCCACGGCCCATCGCGCTGGCGATCCACGTCGTCCGGCGGTGCGTCGCCAGGCCCGTGAGCGCGGTGACGAGCCCCCCGGTGCCACGCTGGATCCCCCCGTCGACGTCGAAGGTCACCGGCCCCCGGTTCGACACGAGGACGAGCGGCGACTGGGGCGGTTCCGACACGACCCCGAGCGTACCGGCCGGGACGGCTCGCGTCGCGGTCCGGGCGCGGCCGTTCACCGGACGGCCCCACCGGGCCGGATCAGCCGTCGGCGGGGTCGACGAACCGGTAGCCGAGGCCGCGCACGGTCTCGACGTACCGGGGCGCCCGGGGGTCGGGCTCGATCTTCTCGCGCAGGTGCAGGACGTGCACGTCGACGGTCCGGCGCTCCCGGAACGCCGACCCGCCCCACACGCGGTCGAGGAGCTGGTCGCGGGTGAACACGCGACCGGGCGCGCCCATGAGCGTCGCGAGCAGCTCGAACTCCAGGTGGGTCAGCTCGACCGGCTCGCCGTCGACCTCGACGCGACGGCGACCGGGATCGACGACGAGCCCGTCCGCGGTGAGCCGCTCGACGGCTCCCGGCACGACCGCGGGCAGCGCCGCGCGACGCAACAGCGCCCGCACCCGGCTGCGCAGCTCGGCGATCGAGAACGGCTTGGTGACGTAGTCGTCCGCACCGCTGTCCAGGCCGTCCACCCGGTCACGCTCCGCGTCCCGCGCCGACACGATGATGATCGCCACCGACGACCGCGACCGGAGCCTGCGACAGACCTCCAGGCCGTCCATCCCCGGCAGCCGCGCGTCGAGCACGACGAGGTCGGGCCGGACCTCGTCGAACCGCTCCAGCGCCTCGGGGCCGGTCGTCGCCAGGTCGACCCGGTGACCGTCGCGCCGCAGCGGCGTGGCGATGAGCGTGCGGATCGACTCCTCGTCGTCGACGACGAGGATGCGGGCGGCGGCCATGGCAGGGCGGGTGGGGACCGGCGTCGACGGTGCGTCCGACGGGGGCGGTCCTCAGCCTACGGCGCCGCTACGCTGCGGGTCCGTGGCCCTTCGCGTCGGCATCGGGGCGCTGCTGCTGGCGGTGCTCATCGCGGCCTTCTCGCTGCGCACGCCGCCGACCCCGCTGACCGCCGACCTCGCCGCCGACACGATCGACGCGCCGAGCGGCATGGCGCTCGTGCGGGACCTCGTGGAGCGCCACCCCGACCGTCGCCCCGGGTCGGTCGGGGACGCGGCGCTCGCCGACCGGGTCGAGGCCGAGCTCCGCGCCCGCCTGCCGTCGGCGACCGTCACCACCGACGACTTCGACGCCGACACCCCGGACGGGCACCGTCACCTGCGCAACGTCATCGCGACCGTGCCCGGGCAGCCGGGGCACGAGATCGTGCTCATGGCGTCCCGCGACGCGCTGCAGCGCGGATCAGCCGGCGAGATGTCGGCGACCGCCGGCCTGCTCACGGTCGCCCGCGCGATCGGGGCGGGCAGGTTCTCGCACACGATCCGGTTCGTGTCGACGACGGCCGCGTCGGGTGGGGGGACCGCCGGCGCCGCGCGGTTCGCGTCCCGGTCCGGCGCGACGACCGCCGCCGTCATCGTCCTGGGGGACCTGTCGGGGACCGAGGGTCGACCGCCCGAGGTGGTGCCGTGGGCGAACGGCGGCCGCTCCGCCCCGTTGCGCCTGCAGCGCACCGTCGAGCACGCGCTGCGCGAGGAGCGCCTGGCTCCGGTGTCGACCGACGGGCCGTGGTCGCAGCTCACCCACCGCACGCTGCCGGGGACGACCGGCGCGCAGGGGGTCCTGAACCAGCGCGACGTCCCGGCGGTGACGGTCGCCGGCGGGGGCACGACGCCGCTGCACGGCGACGAGCGGGTCGACGAGGAGGCGTTCACCGCCTACGTCCGTGGCACGCTGCGGGCGCTGCGGGCGATCGACGGCGCCCCGGACGCGCTCGGGCCGCAGCAGGACGGGATCGTCGTGCTCGACAGCGTCCTGCCCGGGTGGGCGATCCGCCTGCTCGTCCTCGCGCTCGTCGTGCCGCTCGTCGGGGGCGTCGTCATGGTCATCCTGACGCTCGCCCGCGACGGGCACCCGCTCGCCGCCGGCGCCGCGTCGGTGGCCGGGTGCGCCGCCGGGCCGTTGCTGGCGGGCATGCTCGCGTTGTTCCTCGGGCGCCTGGACCTCGTGTGGCCCGCGACCCCGGCGCCGTTGGACGGCAGCGCGGTGCGGACCGGGCCGTGGGCGGGGGCGGCGGTGGTGGCGCTCACGGCGATCCTCGTCGCGGGCGTCGTCGTGGCGCGGCCGCTGCTGACCCGTGACGCGGCCGGCCGGTCGCGTCCCACGCGGGCGGGGGTCGCGACCGCGGTGTTCGCGATGGTGCTCCTCGTCGTCGTCGTGCTCCTCGTCCTCAACCCCGTCGGCGCGCTGCTCGTCCTGCCCGCGGCGGTGGCGTGGCCGGCGGCGATCGCGCCGTTCCCGGTGCTGCAGCCCCTGCACCGGGCGTTCCTCACGGTCGTGGGGGCCGCGTTGCCCGTCGCGGCGGGGATCACGGTGATCTCGGACCTCGGGATCCCGGTGCTGCAGGTGCCGTGGTCGCTCGTGCTCGTCGCGGCGAGCGGCCACACGAGCCCGGTCGGGATCCTCGTCGTGAGCCTCTTCGCGGGGGCGTTCATCGCGACGGCGATGACGCTCGTGCCGGTGCGGCGACGCGCGACGTCCGGCCGTGACCGCGACCGCACCGACCCCCGCCCGGAGCGCCGCCGGCGGGACCGGCCGCGACCCCGCAGGCCCCGCGAGGCGGCATGAGGCGACCGTCGTGGCGTCGGGGCGAGGCCGTGCCGCGACGGACGCGGCACGATCCGCCGCCCCCGCGGCGTGACGACGTCGGCCTCGCCCGGCGGGCGCTGCGGCGGGCGTCGACGGTGCTGCTGCTGTCGGGGGCGCTCGTCCTGGCCGACGTCGGCCTGACCGTCGTCTGGCAGGAGCCGGTCACCGGCGTCATCGCGCTGCTGCGTCAGGGCGGGCTCGAGGACGAGCTGGAGCGCCTGCCGGGCCCCGACGGGTCGGCGCTGCAGCGGCGGGTGCTGGCGTCGCTGGGCGACGATCCGGAGCGGCTGGCGTTCCTCGCCCGACGGCTCAAGCGCGAGCAGGGCCACGGCGACGCGACCGCGCGGCTGCGGATCCCCCGGATCGGCGCGAGCGACGTCGTGGTCTGGGGCACCGACGCCGGCGACCTGCGACGCGGCCCCGGGTTCTATCCGTCGCAGCCGTTGCCGGGAGCCCCGGGCACCGCCGCGATCGCGGGGCACCGCACGACGTACGGCGCGCCGTTCCGGCGGATCGACCGGTTGCGGGCCGACGACGCGATCCATGTCGACATGCCCTACGGCCGGTTCACCTACCGGGTGACGCACCTGCGCAGCGTCGAGCCGAGCGCGGTCTGGGTGCTGCGCCGTCGGGCCTACGACCAACTCGTGCTGTCGGCGTGCGACCCGCCGTTCAGCGCCGCCCGTCGCATCATCGTGTTCGCGCGGCTGGAGCGCGCGACGCTGCGGGCCGACGGCGCGGCGTCCGGCTGACCGCGCCCGCCGCCGTCGTCAGGAGCCGCCGCGATGCTCGTAGCCGGACCAGTCGACGCGCGCTCCGCGGTGCACGAGCTCGAGGCCTGGCTCGCGGCCGTCGGCCTCCTCGACCGTCCCGACCCAGTGGACGTCGGCGAGCCGCCCCGCGACCGGCGGCGGCGCGGTGACGAGGAGCTCGTAGTCCTCGCCCCCGGCGGCCGCGATCCGGGCGGGCGCCACGTCGATCGCCACCGCGACGGCGTCGACGCCCGCCGCGCGGGGCAGCTCGGCCGCGTCGACCCGCAGCACGACGCCCGACGCCCGGCCGACGTGCGCGGCGTCGACCGCCGCCCCGTCCGACAGGTCGATGCCGGTGCGGGCCCCGGCGGCGACGAGGCCGGGCGCGACGTCGAGGCGGGGCCGGGGGCGCAGGTAGCGGTCGACGAGCGCCGCGTCGGTCGCCGGGTCGCCGGACGTGGAGCCCCGCACCACCTCGAGGCCCGCGGCGGCGGCGCCGAGCGGCCCGGTGACGCCGACCCGGTCCCCCGGCCGGGCCCGGTCGCGGCGCAGGAGCGACCCGGCGTCGCAGGCCCAGCCGGTGACGGTGACGGTGACGACGAGCGTCGGCCCGGAGGTGACGTCGCCGCCGGCGATCGTCATCGCCCAGCCGGCCGCGCACCGCTCGGTCGCCGCGACGAAGGCGAGCACCTCGTCGTCGGTCCAGGCCGGCGGGACGGTGAGCGCGACGTACGCCTCGCCGCCGCCCAGGCCCATCGCGGCCAGGTCGGACGCGGCGGTCGCGAGCGCCCGGTGCGCGACGACGTCCGGCGTGACCCGCGGATCGTCGTCGGGCAGGTGGACGCCGAGGACGGTCGTGTCGGTGCTCGTCACCGCCAGCGCGCCGGCGGGCCGCACGACGGCGGCATCGTCCCCGGGCCCGATGACCAAGCGGTCGTCGCGGGGACGGAGACCGGCGGTGAACGTCGCGATGAGCGCGCGCTCGCCGCGCGAGGGGGGACCGGCCGGCGTCGTCACGGGCGGTCCGGGGGGGGCGCCGCGGCGCGGCCTACCGGTGCCGGTAGACGATGCGGGCGCGGCTCAGGTCGTACGGGGACACCTCGACGCGGACCCGATCGCCGGGCAGGATCCGGATGCGGAAGCGGCGCATCTTGCCGGCCACGTGACCGAGCACCTCGTGCCCGTTGTCGAGCTTCACCTTGAACATGGCGTTGGGCAGCGCCTCGACGACCTCGCCCTCGAACTCGACCTTGTCCTCTTTCGCCATGACGCCCAACGGTACCGCGTCGCCCCTGCCGACGACGGGCGGGACCTACTCCGGCGGGTTCTGCGGCGCGGACTCGTAGTCGGACGGCGGGTACCGGTCGCCGCCGAATCCGTCGTCGTCCGTCCCATCCGCGTCGTAGCCGTCGTCGGCGCCTCCACCCCCACCGCCACCGGACGCGTAGCGGCCGGTGCCGACGGTGCCGACGAACGGCGCCTTGGGGAAGTCCCCGCAGCTGTCGCCCTTGGCGACGCGCATGAAGTCGCCCCACGTCCGGGCGGGCCGCCCGCCGCCCTGCTCGCCGGTCGCCTGTCGCGACGTCGGATAGCCGATCCACGAGATCGTGACCATGCCGCGGGTGAACCCGGCGAACCACGCGTCGGCCTCGCCGTCGGTGGTGCCGGTCTTGCCGGCGGCTCGGCAGCTGCCGAGCGACGCGGCGCGCCCGGTGCCGCCCTGGACGTTCTTCTCGAGGATCTCGGTGACCTTGCTGGCGACCCCGGCGTCGAACGTGCGGGTGCCCTTGATCTTCTGCGGGTGGCGGACCCGGCCGTCGGGGAACTCGACCTTCGTGATCGAGCGGACGCGCATCTTGCGGCCGCCGTTGGCGATCGTGGAGTAGGCGCGAGCCATCTCGAGCGGGGTGACGCCGTCGGTCAGGCCGCCGAGGCCCTCGGCGCCGACGCTCAGGAGCTTCGAGGTGATCCCCATGTCGCGCGCGGCCTTCGTGACCTTGGCCGGGCCGACGTCGAGGTCCAGCTGCGCGTACACCGAGTTGTCGGACGCGAGCGTCGCGCGGACGAGGTTCATCGATCCGCCGCTGCTGCCGCTGTAGGTCTTGGGGGCCCAGCCGGGTAGCAGGGTCTGGCCGCTGCGCGACACGTACGACGTGCGGTCGGGGTCGATCCCCTCGCGCAGCGCCGCCATGAGCACCATGATCTTGAACGTCGATCCGGGCTGGCGCTTGCCCTGCGCGGGCAGGTTGAACTTGGATTCCCCGTACGGGACCGTCGACGCCATCGTCGTGATGTCGCCGGTGCGCGGGTTCATCGCGACGAGCGCCCCGGCCGGACCACCGTTGACGTAGTTCTTGGCCAGGGCCGCCCGCGCCTGCTGCTGGCGCTTGAGGTCGATCGTCGTGTGCACCCGCAGGCCACCCTGGCGGACGCGCCGGGACCCGTAGATGTCGGTGAGCTCCTTGCGGATGAAGTCGAGGAAGTGCTGCTCGCGGCGGCGGGTGTAGTACTCGGACTCCTTGAGGCCGAGCGACCGCGACTGCGCGGCCGTCGCCTGCGACGGCGAGATGTACCCCTGCTCGGCCATCCGGCGCAGCACGTCGTTGCGCCGGGCGAGCGCGCGCTCGGGGCTGAGGTACGGGTTGTACTCCGTCGGCGCCTGGGGCAACCCGGCGATCATCGCCGCCTCGTGGAGCTTGAGCTTCTCGGCGGTGGTGTCGAAGTACACCCGGGCGGCGGCCTGCACGCCGATGATCTCCAGGCCGTTGCGGGCGTTGCCGTACGGGACGCTGTTGAGGTACGTCGTGAGCACCCAGCGCTTGCCCTCGCGGCCCGGGTGCGTCTCCTTCAGCTGGTCGGCGAGCTTCGCCTCGCGGATCTTGCGCTTGTAGCTGTCGTCGCTGTCGCCGGTGTAGAGGTTGCGGATGAGCTGCATCTCCAGCGTGGACGCGCCCTCCTTCGTCTCGCCGGTCGTGAAGTTGCGCAGCGCGGCGCGGAAGATGCCCTCCAGGTCGACGCCGCTGTGCTGGTAGAAGCGGCGGTCCTCCACGGCGACCGTCGCGTCGCGGATGCTCTGCGACATCTCCTTGCTCGACACCGGCTGGCGCAGGATGTCGCCGTGGATGAACCCCAGGCGGGTGCCGTCCTTGGCGTAGACGACGGAGGGCTCGCCGAGCTGCTTGGGGGTGAGCCGGTCCAGGTCGACGTCGTCGGCGATGTCGACGATCACGCCGTACGCGGCGACGCCGGCGATCGCCATCCCCACGACGACGGTCACGACGAGCACGATGAGGACCCGTGCGGCGCCGCCCTTGGCACGCCGACTCCGGCGCTTGCGAGATGCGTGAGACATGGCCTGGGCGATCCTCCGGGGCCACGCCCGCGGACCGCCGACGTCCGGCGTCCGGCGGGGGCCGGATCCCCTCCAGAGTACAGCGCATCGACCCGGACTCCTCCCGGTGGCGGCCGGATTGCGGCGGCGCCGCGGGGAGCGCGGGCGGCGCGGATCCCCCGCACCGGGGTCGCGGGGACGGTCGTCGTACGTCACGATCGGGACGGGCGGTCGTCCTCCGTCGTCTGCCGGTCGATCCGTCGTCGACCGCCTCCGTCCCCTCTCCGTGCCGTCTCCCCCGCCCACGACGCCCACCGCCCCGGGGGTCGCTCCGCCGCGGCCCGTGGCGTCCGACCCGGTCGGCGTGCAGGGCGCGCCCGACGGGCGCGCGGGCGGGGGCGAGCCGCTGTCGTGGGCCGACACCGCCCGGGTCGTGCTGCCCGCGTTCGTCATCACGCGGCTCGTCATCGTCCTCGCCGGATCGGTCGCGGTCGCGCTGTGGGAGTTCGACACCGACGTCGCGGTGTACGACCCGCGCGACCTCACCGTCGGCCTGGGCGGGCTCGTCGACACGCTGATCGGCCCGTTCGCGCGATGGGACACCGTGTGGCTCCTCGACGTCGCCGAGGTGCTCTACCCCCTGACCGACGTCGAGCGGACCGCGTTCTTCCCGCTGTTCCCGCTGCTCGTCCGCGCGGTCGCGTCGCCGCCGGCCCTGCTCGGCGTCCCGCTTCAGGAGGCCCTGCTGCTCGGTGGGCTCGTCCTGTCCGGCGCTTGCGGGTTCGTCGGGGCGATGCTCGTCCACCGGCTGGCGGAGCGCGAGCTCGGGCACCGTGCCGCGGCGGCGTCGGTGTGGGCGCTCCTGGCGTTCCCCGGGTCGTTGTGGCTCACCGCGGTCTACACCGAGGGCCTGTTCCTCCTGCTGTCCGCCGGGTGCCTGCTCGCCGTCCGCGACCGTCGCTGGGTGGTGGCGGGCGCCCTCGCCGCGCTGGCCGCGGCCACGCGCAGCGCGGGGATCATCCTCGTCGTGCCGATCCTCGTCGGCGCGTGGGAGGCCTGGCGGGCCGATCCCTCCCGCACCCGACCGGAGCTGCCGTCGGTGGCGGTGGGGGCCGCGCTCGTGCCGCTCGGGCTCGTCGCGTTCGTCGTCGCGCTCGTCGTCGCCGGGCACCCGTGGAACACGAGCTTCCTCATGCAGCAGGAGTGGGGCCGCGAGACCGTCGGCCCGTGGGAGGGCGCGTGGCTGGGGATCCGGGCGGCGACGGACGGCGCCTGGTCGATCCTGGGCGTGGGGGCGCACCTGCCCGCACGGGTCGCGTGGCAGGACGTCGTCCTCCTGCTCTCCCTGGTGGTCGGCGTCGTCGCGCTGCTCGGCGCGGTCCGCCGGCTGCCGCTCGCCTACGGCGCCTACGCGGCCGGGTCGATCCTGCTGCCGTTGACGACCCCGGTGGTCGGGGACGGGCATCCGCTGATGTCGCTGCCGCGGTTCCTCGCGGTGCTCTTCCCGCTCGCGATCTGGGCGGGCTGGTGGGCGCTGCGGGGACCACGGTGGCGTGCGCCGGCGCTGCTCGCGACCGGCCTCGTCCTGTTGGCGGGGACCGCCGGGCTGACCGCCTGCTGGGTGTTCGTGGCCTGACCGCCGGCCGGGCGGCGCCCCGGGGGTCCCGCTACCGTTGCGGCGGTGAGCGAGCCGCGGCGGGGAACCACCGAGCAGGCGCCCCCGCCCGATCGCCCGCGTGACCGGTGGGGGTTCCTCGCCGTGCTGCTCGTCGTCGTCGCGACGTTGGGGGCGTGGACGTTCACCGCGATCCCCGCGATCGCGATCGGCGACGACGACGCGACGGCGAAGGTCGCCGGCAACGCGATCAGCCTGCTGCTGACGGCCGTCGTGTTCGTCGCCGTGCCGATCTTCGTGCTCCGCGCGATGGGCACGTCGCTCACGCCGGGCGGCCTGGGCCTCCACGTCCCGCAGCGGCGGTGGCGGGCGCTCGGCGTCATCGTCGGCGGGTACGTCGCGTTCGCGTTGCTGGCGCAGCTCGTGGGGTGGGCGATCGACATCGGCGACACCCAGGACGACGTGCCGGTGAAGCTCGGCGCCGCCGAGACGGTCCTCGCCGGGGTGGTCCTGGGGCTGTGCACGTCGATCCTCGCCCCGATCGGCGAGGAGTTCTTCCTGCGCGGGGTCGTCTACCCCGGTCTGCGGGAGGGGTTCGGGCGGTTCGTCCCGCGGGGGACCGCGATCGCCCTCGCCGCGGTCCTCAACGGCGTGCTCTTCGGGGTGCTGCACGGCGCGACCGACCCGATCTTCATCCCGATCCTCGCGCTGTTCGGCGCGGTGCTCTGCATCACCTACCAGCTGACCGGGTCGCTCTACGTCCCGATCCTCATCCACGCGACGAACAACGCGATCGCGATGGCGGTGAGCCTCGACTGGCCCGTCGGCCGCGCGGTCGCGGTGTGGGTCGCCGCGGTGACCGTCATCTCGCTCCTCGCGCTGGCGTTGCGCGGATGGGAGCGCCGGCTGCTTCCCGGTTGACCTCGGACGTCGGGGCGCTCGGAGCGCCCGACGACGCGCGACGTGGTGGGAAGCCGCCACATGGGCGTCGACGTGAACGTCACCGCCGTCTACGCTTGCGCGCATGAACCGTCCTCTCGCGGGCCCCGCGCTGGCCCTGTCGGCCGTCACGCCCCTCCTCGTGCTCGCGGCGCCCTCGGTCGCCGGCGCCCAGGCCCCCGCCGCGCCCGCGCCACTGACGGCGCCGGCGCCGGTCGCCACGACGTTGAAGATCACGACCGAGCGGGCGCGCGACGGCCGGGCGCTCAAGGGCGACCGGTGGCGGGTGCTCGTCACGACCGGGAGGTTCGTCGAGGGGACCCGCGTCGACGTCTCGCTCACCGTCGACGGCAAGGAGCGACCGGTCAAGTCGCTGCCGTTGAAGCGCAGCCGCAAGGGCGGGAAGGGCGTCGCGCGCACCGTGTACGTCAACAGTCGCGCCACGCGCGTCGTCGTGCGCGCCGCGATCGCGCCCGGGCAGCCGATCGCCCCGGTGCAGGCGAAGACGAAGGTCGTCGTGCAGTCGACCCCGTCGGTCAAGGCCGGAGCGCGCGGCTACGCGGTCGAGCGGCTGCAGGAGATGCTCGACGCCAAGGGGTACGTCGTCGGCCGGAAGGGCGTGTACGACGCGCGGACCCAGCGGGCGGTGCTCGCGTTCCGCAAGGTCACCCGCCGCACGTGGAACCACACCGCCGACCGGTCGATCTTCCGGGCGCTGCAGCGCGGCGAGGGACGGTTCCGCGTGCGGTTCAAGTCGCACGGCCGCCACGTCGAGGGCGACATCCGCCGTCAGGTGCTGGCGCTCATCGGCGAGGGCGGCAAGGTCGAGCGGATCTACCACACGTCGCCGGGCAAGCCGTCGACGCCGACGATCCGGGGCAGCTACCGCGTGTACATGAAGGAGCCGGGCACGAACTCGGTCGGCATGTACATGTCGTCGTACTTCATCCGGGGCTACGCGATCCACGGCTACAAGTCGGTGCCGTTGTACAACGCCAGCGCCGGTTGCTTCCGCGTCCCGATGCAGGACGCGGTGTCGATCTACAACTGGATCCGGCACGGCACGCGGGTCGACACCTACGTGTGAGCGGGCCGCGCCCGGCGGTCGAGGCCCCGCCGGGCGCGGGTGGGGGCCGTGTCGCGGCGACGCGCTGCCGGGTCCGGGGCGCCGTCGCGGTGCACTAGCCTCCCGCCGCATGAGCGCCAAGGACCGCCTCGTCACCGCCCTGCGCGACCACGCGCTGATCCTCGGCGAGGTGACCCTGACGAGCGGCGCGACCGCGTCGTACTACGTCGACGCCAAGCGGGCGATCCTGCTGCCGGAGGGGTTCCGCGCGCTGGGCGAGCTCGTCGCCGCCGAGGCGGAGCTACGCGGCGCGACCGCCGTCGGAGGCATGACGATGGGCGCCGACCCCGTCGCGTGCGCGGCCCTCGCGGGTGGCGCGGACGTCAAGGCGTTCTTCGTCCGCAAGGAGTCCAAGGCCCACGGCCTGCAGCGCCGCGTCGAGGGCCCGCTGCTGACCGACGACGACCGCTGCCTCGTCGTCGAGGACGTCGTGACCACCGGCGGGTCGACCGTCAAGGCGATCGAGGCGCTGCGGGCCGAGGGTCGCACGATCGTCGGCGTCGTGTCGGTCCTCGACCGCCTGGCCGGCGGCGCCGAGCGGATCGCCGACGCCGCGGACGCCCCGTACACGGCGCTCGCGACGATCGACGACGTATACCCGGACCGTCCGGCGGCGTAGGACCGGGCACCCGGTGTAGGGCCCGGCGGTGGCGTAGTACCGGGCGACGGGTAGAACGGCCGGACTACCCGTCGCGACCGCGGTCGCCGAAGCGGCCCTTCACGACGCCGCTCCGCAGCAGCCGGCGCCCGAGCGCGGCGCTCCGCGAGTCACCACCGACGATGCCCGTGCCGGCGATCGAGATCGCCAGCGCCGCCACCGCGTCGCGCAGCTCCTCGATCGTCTCGGCCTCGGTCGGGTCGCTCGGCCCGGTCTCGGCCGGATCCTGCTCGGCCGCGGCGGGATCGGCCGCTGCGACATCGGCCGGGTCGGTCGACCCGACCGCGTCGTCCACGACGGGCCCGGCTGCGGACGTCGGCCCGTCACCGAACGAGGTCGCATCACCGGAGGCGTACGTGCCGCCGACGGAGGTCCCCGTGCCGTCGGCCACGTCGGCGGGGGCGGGATCGGTGGGGACCGGGTCCGGCGAGGGGACGCCCGCCGCGGCGACGCGTGGGGCGTCGCCGCCACCGTCCACCGGGCCGAGCAGCCCGTCGCCGGCGAGCATCTGCCGGACCCGTGCGCCGCCGAGTCGCACCGTGAGCTCGCGCACCCGTTGCGCATCCTCCCGCAGGGTCAGCCGCTGCTCCTCGGGCAGCGCCCGGTACTGGCGCAGGGTCGAGATCGACAGGCGCAGCAACTTGAACGGGATCACGGCGGAAGTGTCGCGCATCCTCCCCCTGCCGCCCACCGTCGCCGCGGCCCGCACCGGTCCCGTCCGGGCGGCTACGCTTCGCCCCCTGAGCCCCCATAGCTCAGGGGATAGAGCATCGGTTTCCTAAACCGTGTGCCCAGGTTCGAATCCTGGTGGGGGCATGGGGTGCCGCGTGACGCGCAGCTCGGCCGCCACCTCGCGCGGCAGGTCCTCAGCCAGCGACACCGAGATGCGCCGTCCCGACCTCGTCCGGTCATCAGCACAGCGGACGGAGGTGCGCATCGTCCTCGACCGCTCACAACGGTGCCCAACGTCCCTCGGAGGTCAGCCAATGGACCGAGTCCGGTACCTCGTTCGCGAGGGGATCGGCGAAGCTCACGACACGGTCGACAAGATCTGCGAACCGCTCGGGCAGGTGAACGCCGTACGAGCCGAGGCTCGTGCGGTGGGCGACATACGCGCGGTTGCGCATCTCCACGAGATCGCCGATCGCCGCCGACAGGGGCTGGATCGTGGCTCCGCGGAAGCGGGCGGTCTCGATCAGCGCGGCGCGGACGGCACCGTGCTCGAGGTCGTGCGTGGCGGTGAGCCTGTAGATGTCGGCGTAGTCCCGGACGCGGGTGTTGGCCGGGCCGAGGTCGATCGCGGTGGCGAGCTTCTCAGCCAGGACGGTCTCGATCGGGTAGCCGAGCACGCGGATCGTCGGAGCGTCAGGACGCAGCGCGGGCAGGCTGACGAATTGCGGTGCCGGGGTGACCGGATCGCCGAAGTTGACGTCCACGTTCCTCGACCGTCGCGTCGAGCTCGGCTCTGGAGATCGAGGTAGGCTCGTCCGGCCGGGGTGGATCGCGTCGGACGACTCATCGCGCGCTCGCAACGTCGAGTGCGTGGCGCATCGGACCCCGAACACCGAGCGCAGCCGCGTACTCCAGCAACCGCGCGGGCTTGGCCTCGCGGCGCCGCAGGTAGCGGTGCAGCGCCCCGTAGGCGACCGACTCGCCGAAACGGTGCCGCAAGCGCAGCAGATCGACCACCGTCCGCGCGGGATCGTAGATCCGAACAGGCTCTTCTGGGGCGGCCTCCACAAGGGACAGCCCCAACTCGAACGTCGCCTCGTCGAAGCGCAGCACCATGGTCGGCGGATACGCGATCCGCGGCGGATGCGCCGGCGTGGGCACCGCGATCTGCACCATCGCAGGCAGCTCGTCGGTCAAGTCGTGGACTGCTGCGGCGGACACGCCGCACACGATCGCTCTCGGTGCCCGATGGGCCACCGCCAGCAGGTCCGGCCACGACGCAGCCGGCGCGTCGCCACGCCGGAACACGCCGCGCGAGAGCTCCACCACCTCCCCGCCATCCCGCCACGCATACAGCTCGCGAGAGTGGACCCCCAGACGCCGGGCAGTGCTCGTGGTGAACGTGCTCGGCAGCGTGCTCGCTAGCGACCGCATGGATCATACCCTCGCACGATTTCTCCTCTCGTGCGAGGTATTCGCCCACTCGCGGCCCAGGGACCCGGCATGTGTCGCCCGGTCGCGGCACGGAGGTCCTGGCGCATTGTCCGACGACGTCCCCGCCCGACCCCGAACATGCGCTGCGGGGCGGCCTCGCTGATGTCGAGGAAGTCGAAGACGTAGGGGTCCTTCCTCGCCGCGAGCATCCGCTCGGCGTCCTCGGCCGGCAGCGCGGCGGGGAAGTTCGAGAGCGCTGCGCCGGCGCGCCCGAGAAGTCGCAGGTCGATCTGACCCTTGAGGTGACGGATCGACCAGCGCTGTTCGCTGGCCTTCAGCCGCGTACCAGGCGTAGCGGTCGCGATCGTCGGCGTACGCGTCGAGGAGGACCTGGTGGTGGGCCCAGCCCAACTGTGCAGACAGTGCCTGCACGTTCTCCGCGTCCCGCCGGAGGACTGAGAAGCGGCGCATGTAGACGAGGCTGCGGCGGGAGAAGCCGCGGGCGGCGCGCGTCTGCGAGGCGGGATCCGCTCGGTGAGCGTTGCCAGCAGGTCGCGGTAGGCGACCGACGCGGTGACCTCGGCAGCGGTGCGTCGAGCGGGCAGATCGGTCACGTCGCCCACGCTAGCCGACGTCGCGGCCGCCTCCGGAGCAGGCCCGCCGTCACGGGTTGGGCGCCCCGCCCGACACCGGACTTGACGAACCGTAAACCAGGACTGTAAGGTGCTCGCGTCACCGTGAGAGGCGGTGATCGGCCCGGGTCCCTCGCGGGCCGCGGCAGCGGAGCATTCCTCGACTCGGAGGCGGAGAGAGCATGGGAACCATCACCTTCATCGAATACGACGGGACGACGCACGACGTGGACCTCGTCGACGGCGCGTCGCTCATGGAGCTCGCGACGACCAACGGCATCCCCGGCATCGACGGCGACTGTGGCGGCGAGGCGTCGTGCGGGACGTGCCACGTCATCGTCGACGCCGAGTGGACGTCCGCGACGGGCACGCGGTCCGGCGAGGAGAGCCAGATGATCGAGATGTCGCCGGAGTGCGAGCCGCACTCGCGCCTCGCCTGCCAGCTCAAGGCGTGCCCGAGCCTCGACGGGCTCAAGGTCCGCCTTCCCGAGTTCCAGATGTAGCCGGCGTCCCGACGTCCAACGGCAAGCGGAGAGAGAGCGATGACGACCACCGACAGCGTGATCAACAAGGCGAGGACCGCGGTCGCGGCCAAGGTCCAGGCGACCGTGCCCGTCCCCCGCCAGGTGCGGGCGGCGCACCTCGCCGAGAAGGCGAAGCGCGCGGCGCGCCTGAGCAAGCCGCCGCTGGTGTTCACCGAGCAGCCGATCCCGGACCCGGCCGACGTGCCGCTGACCGAGATCGACGTCAGCAACCCGTTCATGAACCGGCAGGGCAAGTGGTACCCGTACTTCGAGCGGCTCCGTGCGGAGGCGCCCGTCCACTACCTCGCGGACAGCCCCTTCGGCCCGTTCTGGTCGATCACCCGCTACGCCGACATCCAGGCCGTCGACTCCAACCCGACGCTCTTCTCGGCCGAGCCGCACATCATCCTCGGGCCGCCGCCGCTCGACATCGCGATGTTCATCGCGATGGACCCGCCCAAGCACGACGTCCAGCGCAAGGCCGTCCAGGGCGTCGTCGCCCCGCGCAACCTCCGCGAGATGGAGTCCCTCATCCGCGAGCGGATCCAGGAGGTGCTCGACGGCCTGCCGACCGACGAGCCGTTCGACTGGGTCGACAAAGTCTCCATCGAGCTCACCGGCCGGGTGTTGGCGACGCTCCTCGACTTTCCCTACGAGCAGCGGCGCAAGCTCACCTACTGGTCCGACGCGATCAGCGGCACGGCCGAGGGGACCGGTGGCACCACGCACCAGGACGAGTTCTACGCCGCCGCGGAGGAGATGGCCGAGGCCTTCGTCGCGCTGTGGCACGACAAGGCGGCGCGCCGCGAGGCCGGCGAGCCCGACGGGTTCGACCTCATCACCCTGATGCAGACGTCCGAGGACACCAAGGACCTCATCAAGAAGCCGCTCGAGTTCCTCGGCAACCTCACGCTGCTCATCGTCGGCGGCAACGACACCACCCGCAACTCGATGTCCGGCGGCGTCTACGCGCTCAACCAGTTCCCGGACGAGTTCGAGAAGCTCAAGGCCGACCCGTCGCTCATCCCCAACATGGTGTCCGAGATCATCCGCTGGCAGACGCCGCTGGCGTACATGCGGCGGGTCGCCAAGCAGAACGTCCACTTCGGCGGGCAGTTCATCCGCAAGGGCGACCAGGTGATCATGTGGTACGCGTCGGGCAACCGCGACGAGGAGAAGTTCGAGGACGCCGACCGACTCATCATCGACCGTCCCAACGCCCGCAACCACATCTCGTTCGGGTTCGGCGTGCACCGGTGCATGGGCAACCGGCTCGCGGAGATGCAGCTGCGGATCCTGTGGGAGGAGCTCCTCGAGCGGTTCGACCGGATCGACGTCGTCGGTGAGCCCGAGTACGTCCAGTCGAACTTCGTCAAGGGCTACGACCGGATGATGGTGCGGGTCACCCCCAAGGCCGACCGCTCCGACGCCGTGGTCGCCGGCGCCGCCGCGACGACGGCCGCCTGAGCCCACACGACGACGGAGAGCGGAGAACGGGATGGACGCAGAGCGGGTCGTCATCGTCGGCGCCAGCCACGCCGCCGCGCAGCTGTGCGGGAGCCTGCGGCAGCACGGGTGCGAGGGCGAGATCGAGCTGATCGGTGACGAGCCGTCGCTGCCCTACCAGCGCCCGCCGCTGTCCAAGGCGCTGCTGTCCGGCGAGTCGACGCTCGACGACCTGCTCATCCGCAAGCCCGAGTTCTACGAGAAGCAGCGGGTCGCGTTCCGCCGGGGCCGCGTCACGCGGATCGACCGGGCGTCCGGCGTCGTGGAGCTCGAGGACGGCGCGGTCGTGCGCTACGACCGGCTGGTGCTGTGCACGGGGGCGCGGGCGCGTCGACTCGAGCTGCCCGGAGCGGACCTCACCGGGGTGCACTACCTGCGCGACGCCGCCGACGCCGCGGCGATCCGCTCCGGCCTCGACGGCGTCGGGCGCGCCGTGGTCATCGGCGCCGGGTACATCGGGTTGGAGGCCGCGGCGTCGCTGCGCAAGCTCGGCATCGCGGTGTCGGCGCTCGAAATGGCCGACCGGGTCCTGCAGCGCGTCACCGCCCCGGAGGTCTCCGCCTTCTACGACCGCGTGCACCGCGAGGAGGGCGTCGACCTGCGGCTCGGGGTCGGCGTCGCCGCGATCGAGGGCGACGACCACGTGACCGGCGTCCGGCTCACCGACGGCGACGTCGTCCCCGCCGACCGCGTCATCGTCGGTGTCGGCGTCGTGCCAAACGTCGAGCTCGCCCGGGACGCCGGCCTAGCCGTCGACGACGGGATCGTCATCGACGCACACGGACGCACCGACGATCCGTGCGTCTTCGCGGCGGGGGACTGCGCCAACTACCCGGACGGTCGCTACGGCCGCCGTCTGCGCCTCGAGGCGGTCTCGAGCGCGGTCGAGCAGGCGAAGACCGTGGCGGCGACGATCTGCGGCAAGGACGCGGCGATCTCGGCGCTACCGTGGTTCTGGTCGGACCAGTACGACCTGAAGCTCCAGATCGCGGGCCTGAGCGGCGGCTACGACGAGGTCGTGCTGCGCGGTGACCCGTCGACCGGTCGCGACTTCGCCTGCTTCTACCTCGCCGACGGACGGTTGATCGCCGCCGACTGCGTCAATCGGGCGCAGGAGTTCATGTTCGCGAAGCGCGCGATCACCATGGGCCTCGCGCCGGACCGCGCGGCGCTCACCGATCCGGAGACTGCGCTGGCGGAGCTGCTCCGTGCGCCGTCGGTCGTCGCGGGCTGACGACCGGCGGCACCGGTCAGCGCCCGGGCGGCCGGGCGTGGTCGCCGTCGAGCACCGCCGGGCCGAGCGCCGTCGCGAGCGTCAGGGCGGCGATCAGCATCACGCTGTCGTCGGCGACGCGCCGGCCCAGCAGCTCCTCGGCCTTCTTCATCCGATTCCCGACGGTGTTCGGATGGATGAAGAGCTCCTTCGCCACGAGCGTCGTGCCACCGCCGGTGGCCAGGTACGCCAGCGCGGTCTCGCGGAGGCGGGCGGTCGGCTCGTCGTTCGCCGCGAGCGCTCCCAGTCGACGTGCGACGAACGCCCGGGCCCGGGGCAGGTCGGCCGCCAGCAGCGACACGAGCTCGACGTGGGCGTAGCGCGTCACCGGGCCGGCGTGCTCGCCGACGAGGTCCGCCACCCGGGCCGCCTCGACGGCGTCCTCGTGCGACGCCCGGAACCCGGGCACTCCGGCACCCGGCTCCCCGACCGCGACCCGCACGCCGTCGGGGAGCTCCAGCGCGTCGAGCGGCGCGAGGTCGGGAGGATCGAACCCGCCGATCCAGGCGTCGATCTGGGTGGCCCCGGCGCGAACGACCAGTGGATCGCGAAGTCCGAGCGCGTCGGCGATGTCGCCCACGGCACGATCCAGCCCCCCGACCTCGCGCCCGCGGGCGCTGATCCGCAACCCGACGTGCCATCGGCGCAGCTCGTACCCCAGTCGGGCCGGGGCGGCCTCCTCGTCCACCGGTTCGCCCGCCAGCAGCGCGCGCACCGTGTCGGCACGGAGGTGATCGACGCTCCGGGCCATCCGCTCGTGCTCCGTGCCGTACTCCGTGACGAGCTCGTCGGAGATCCGGTCGATGTACGCGAACATGAACGCCGAGCTGCGCTCGAGCGCGTCGTTCAGGGCATCGACGTCGTCGATCCGCTCCCGCAACGCGCGCGACCAGTAGTCCCAGACCCACGCGTGACCGAGGCGGTAGACCCGGAGGAGGGCGGCGACGCCGATCCCGCGCCGGAGCAGCCCCCGCATGAAGTCCGCCGCCTCGACCGGGACGACGAGCTCGCCGGCGGCGGCGCCGAGCCGCAGCAACCGCATGACCTGCGCGATGTTCGCCTCGGTGCTGCCGAGGAGCTCGCCGAAGAGGGCGGCGTCGCGCGCAGGCAGCTCGTCGACCGTCGCGAAGAAGTGCCGCGTGAGGTCCTCGGCGAGCACCGGCGTCCTCGGCAACAGGTCCGCGGCGAGCTCGCGGACGACGAGCGGCAGCGGTTCGCGTGAGTGCGACGGACCCGTCCTCACGGTGCTCTCGGCCTCCACGGTCCGATCCTACCCGTGCGTGTCCGTCCCCCAACGCGGCTGATGTCGGCGTCGTCCGACGCGCCTTGTCACGACCGCGATCGACGAGCTCGATCACTTGGCCCGGTCGTCGAACATCCGAACCCCGCCCGGCCCGTTCCGTCCGATCGACGAACCACGGCATCGCCCCCATCGGGGAGGCTGGCGGTCATGCCTCCCATGAAGAGCAGCTACGACGTCATCGTCTGCGGAGCCGGTGCGGCCGGGTCGGTGATCGCGGCTCGCCTCAGCGAGGATCCGGGACGCAGCGTCCTGCTGCTCGAGGCCGGCGGCCACAACAAGCGCCTGTCGGTGCGCGCCCCCGCCGCGTTCTCCAGCCAGTTCAACAGCAAGCTCGACTGGGAGTACTGGACCGAGCCGGAGGAGAACCTCTTCGGGCGCAGCCTCCACGAGCCGCGCGGCAAGCTCATGGGCGGCTGCTCGTCGATGAACGCCATGATGTACGTGCGCGGCAGCGCGTACGACTACGACTCGTGGGTCGACCAGGGCGCGACCGGCTGGAGCGCCGAGGAGTGCCTGCCGTACTTCAAGCGCAGCGAGGACAACGCCGACCTGCACGACCGCTACCACGGCAAGGGCGGCCCGATGCACGTCGAGACGAACGATCCCGATCCGGTCACGCGCCGGATCGTCGACGCGTGCGTCGAGGCCGGCTTCGAACGACTGGACGACCTCAACGGCGCCCAGCAGGAGGGCGTCGCGTTCACCCAGGTCAACCACAAGAACGGGATGCGCCACGACGCCGCCACGGCGTTCCTCGGCCCCGCGCAGAAGCGGCCCAACCTCACGATCGTCAAGGGCGCGCTCGTCCACCGCGTCATCGTCCGCGACGGGCGGGTCGAGACGGTCGAGTACTCCCAGGGCAAGAAGGTCACGACGGTCGGCGCCAACGACGAGGTCGTGCTCGCCGCCGGCGCGTTCGGCACCCCGGAGATCCTGCAGCGCTCCGGCGTCGGCCCCGCCGACCACCTGCGCTCGGTCGGGGTCGACCCGATCGTCGACCTGCCCGCCGTCGGCCGGCACCTCATGGAGCACCCGTTCCAGTTCGTCAACTGGGAGCTCGCCGGCGACGAGATCGGGCTGGCCGACATCACCCACCCCAAGCACCTGGCGCAGTGGGTCGCGACCCGCAAGGGCAAGCTCTCGAGCAACGTCGGCGAGGCGCTGGCGTTCTTCCGCACCGACCCGTCGCTGCCGGCGCCCGACATGGAGCTCGTCATCGCGCCGCTGTTCTTCTGGGAGCACGGCAAGGTCGCGCACCCCCGGCCCGCGTTCAGCATCGGCCTGTCGTACGTCGGTCCGACGAGCCGCGGCTCGGTGATGATCGGATCGTCCGACCCGACGCAGAAGGGCAAGGTCCGCCTGAACATGCTGTCGACCGACGCCGAGGTCGCCGCCATCGTGCGCGGCGTGCACAAGGCGCGCGAGGTCGCGGCGATGCCGGCCCTCGCCGGCACGCGCGGCCTGGAGCTCAACCCGGGCGTGTGGGTCGAGGACGACTACGCGCTCGCGCAGTGGGTCCGCAGCACCGTCGAGCACACGTACCACCCGACGTGCACCGCCCGCATCGGCACCCCCGAGGAGGGGGCGTGCGACGCCGAGCTGCGCGTCCACGGCGTGCCGAACCTGCGGATCGGTGACGCGTCGGCGATGCCGACGATCACCCACGGCAACACGCACGCCCCGACGTTGATGATCGGCGAGCGGTGCGCCGCGTTCATCCGGGGCGAGAAGGCGGCGCCCGTCGCGGCGGGTACCGCCGCCGCGACGGCGACGGCCTGAGCGCACGGGACGACCGGTCGCCTCAGCGCTTCGCCGCGAGGCGCCGGAACCGGCGAACGGTGACGTGCTGCTCCTCGTCGGCGATCATGAGGCTGTGGTCGACGGCCAGCGTCACCGGGCGTCCCGTCCGGCCGGCGTACTGCACGTCGATCGCGGCCGCGCGGCGGTCGATCGCCTCCTGCACCCGGGCGAACAACCGCGGAACCGTCGCGTAGGACCGCAGATGCGACGGGACCCGGCCCCGCGACCGTGCCCGGCGCACCGTCACCGCGGTCGGGGTCGTCGTCGGGCAGAAGCACGACAGCCGCACGGTCATCCGGTAGACCCGCATCGCGGTGCCCGGTCACGGCCGCGACGGCCGGCTCCGAACGCGTTGTCGATCGATCACAGCGGGCGACGGGGATGCTGGGTGTCCCGCCAACGGTCAGCTCCGACGCCCGGACTACCGTCATCGCCATGACGACATCCACACCCGCACCTCGACCGGTGGCCACGCTCGACGATGCGCTCCGGCTGGACGGCCGCCGGGCGATCGTCACGGGCGGGGCCCGCGGCATCGGCCTCGCGATCGGTCGGCTGCTGGCCGCCCGGGGAGCGCGGGTGATGCTCGCCGACGTGGACGCCGACGGCTGCGCGAGCGCCGCCGCGGAGCTCGGACCCGACGTTCGCTCGACCGGCGCCGACGTCCGCTCGTCGGACGACGTCGCGAGGCTCGTCGCCGCCACGGCGGACGCGTTCGGCGGCGTCGACCTGTTGGTGAACAACGCCGGGGTCGAGATCGCCAAGCCGTTCGTCGAGACCGAGGAGGAGGAGCTGGCGCGGGTGCTCGACATCAACGTCAAGGGCGTGTTCCTCGCCACGAAGCACGCGGCTCCCGCGATGATCGCGACGGGCGGCGGTGCGATCGTCAACATCGCCTCGATCGCGTCGCTGAACGGCGCGCCGCTGCTCGCCGCGTACGCGGCATCCAAGGCGGCGGTCCTGCAGCTGACGCGCGTGGCCGCGATCGAGCTGCGCGGTGCCGGGATCCGCGTCAACGCCGTCTGCCCGGGACTCGTCCAGACCGCGATGTACGACGACCTGCGCGCGCCGATCGAGGGCGCGGCGGGCATGTCGCTGGACGCCGTCGTGGCCGCGAAGCAGGGGCGTCCGGGGACGCCCGAGGAGATCGCGGACGCGGTCGCGTTCCTCGCCTCCGACGCCGCACCGTTCACGGTCGGCGCCCACTACGTCGTCGACGGCGGCCTGACCGCCTCCCTCTTCTAGGAGTCACGGACATGAGTCATCTCACGGACAAGATCGCCATCGTCACCGGCGCCGGACGGGGTATCGGCGCCGCGGTCGCCGAGGCCTACGCCCATGAGGGCGCCACCGTCGTGGTCTCCGACATCGACGGCGACGCCGCCGCGGCGGTGGCGGCACGCCTCCCGCACGGCGCGACGTCGCTGGCGTGCGACGTGCGCGTCGAGCAGCAGGTCGAGGCACTCGTCGCGCACGCGACGGAGCGGCACGGCGGCCTCGACGTCCTCGTCGCCAACGCGGGCATCGCTCCGCGGCCCGCGTCGATCGTCGACACCGATCACGAGGCGTGGCGACGGGTGCTCGACGTCAACCTCGACGGTGCCTACCTCGGCATCAAGCACGCCGCTCCCGCGATGATCGCCGGGGGCGGCGGATCGATCGTCACGATGGCGTCGGTGACCGGGCTCGCCGGCGTGCCCCTCGGCGCCAGCTACGCCGCGTCCAAGGCAGCGGTGGTCTCGCTGACGAAGACCGCCGCGCTCGAGCTACGCGACCACGGCGTCCGGGTCAACGCGATCTGCCCGGGGTTCATCGGCACCGACATGGTCGCCGCGATCGCCGAGCCGTACTCGACGGCGCTCGGCACCGACCTCGGCGCCCTGCTGGACCACGGCCAGGGGCGCATGGGCGAGATCCAGGACCTCGTGCCTCTCGCGGTCTGGCTGGCGTCGGACGCCACGCCGTTCACGACCGGTGGCTCGTTCGTCGTCGACGGGGGACTCACCGCGTCGATGCTCTGACCGCTGCCCCATCGGTGCGCCCGACCCCGCCCCGCTCACCGGAACGCGTCGAGCCCCGTCAACGCCTGGCCGACGACCAACGCGTGGATGTCCGCCGTGCGGCCGGGGGTGGCGGGCGGGCACCGGGTCGTACGAGGGCCCCGCCCCGCTCACCGGAACGCGTCGAGCCCCGTCAGCGCGTGCCCGACGACGAGGCTGTGGATGTCGGCGGTGCCCTCGTACGTGACGACCGTCTCGAGGTTCGCCATGTGACGCATGACCGGGTACCCGAGGGTGATGCCGTTGCCGCCGAGGATCTGGCGGGCGGTGCGGGCGACGTCGAGCGCGGCGTCGACGTTGCCGAGCTTGCCCATCGACACGTGCTCCGGGGCGAGCAACCCGTCGTCCTTCAGTCGACCGAGGTGCAGCGCGAGGAGCAGCCCGCGGTTGACCTCGAGCGCCATCCGGGCGAGCTTCTGCTGCTGGATCTGGAACCCGGCGATCGGCCGACCGAACTGGATCCGCGATCCGGCGTAGTCGAGCGCGGACTCCAGGCACGCGCGGGCGGCGCCGATCGCGCCCCACACGATGCCGAACCGGGCCTCGTTCAGGCACGACAGCGGTCCGCGGAGCGACGCGACCCCGGGCAGCGCCGCGTCGGCCGGCAGGCGCACGTCGTCGAGCACGAGCTCGCTGGTCACCGACGCGCGCAGCGACAGCTTGCGGTGGATCCTGTGCGCGGAGAACCCGGGTGCGTCGGTGGGCACGAGGAACCCGCGGACGCGGTCGTCGTGGGCGCAGCGGGCCCAGACGACGGCGACGTCGGCGATCGAGCCGTTGGTGATCCACGTCTTCCGGCCGTCGAGGACCCAGTCGGCTCCGTCGCGGCGGGCGTGGGTGCGCATCGATCCCGGGTCCGATCCGGAGTCCGGCTCGGTCAGGCCGAAGCAGCCGATCGCCTCTCCGGCGGCCATCCGCGGGAGCCATGCCCGCCGCTGCTCCTCCGACCCCCAGCGGTGGATCGCGAACATCGCCAGCGATCCCTGCACCGACACCATCGACCGGATGGCGGTGTCGCCGGCCTCGAGCTCCAGGCAGGTCAGGCCATACGCGGTCGCCGACGCGCCGGCGCACCCGTACCCCTCGAGGTGCATCCCCAGCAGGCCGAGGCGGCCGAGCTCGGGGAAGAGGTCCCGCGGCGCCGTGCCGGCCTCGAACCAGTCGGCGACGTCCGGCAGGACGCGGTCGCGCACGAACGCGCGGACGACGTCGCGGATGCCGCGCTCGTCGTCGGTGAGCAGCCGGTCGACGTCGAGGTAGTCGGCCGGGTCGACCCGCGGCGTGGCGTCGGAGGTGGACATGCGGGCCCGATCACCACCGTCGGCGATCGAGCCCGGTCACGGCGCTCAGGCCTTGTCGGCGGCGGGGTCGGCGGCCCGGTAGCCGCGCTCGGCCTTCACCGCGGCGCCATCACGGGCGAGCTTGTGGAGCGTCGACGCGACGGTGCCCCGGCCGATGCCGGTCTCCTCCGCGACCTCGCCGGCGGTCTTCGCGTCGGTCGCGATCGCCGCGAGGATCAACGTGCGGTTCTGACCACGGGGGCTGCGGCCCGTCGGGGTGCGCTTGGCCTTCGGGCGCGCGGTGCGCTTGGCGGGCGCCTTGGGCTTGGCGGCGGCACGACCACGCGTGGCGGCGGGCTTCGTCGACGCCGGGCGCGTGCCCTCGACCTTGCCGATCGCGTCGCGGAGCTCCTCCGCCTCGGCCTGCAGCGGCGCAAGCTCCTTCTCGAGCTGCGCGAGGCGCTGCTTCCACGTCTTCAATGCGTCGTCGATGACGGCCATGCCAGATCCCCGGATCGTTGACTGTTCGCCCGGAACCTAGCAACGGCGTGGGAATCACGGGGTAATCGGGGACGCATTGATCGAACGGCGGATGGCATGCGGCGCACGGGGCGGGTCACCTCCGGTGCGGGTCTGCACCATGCGACCCGGGCCGCGTTAGCCTGGCCGGACCCCTCCGGAGGAGCAAGCGATGACCAGCACCGTCCCGTCCGATCAGATCCTCGACGCGTTCCGCCTGGACGGCCGGGTCGCCGTGGTGACCGGTGCGTCGGCCGGCCTCGGCGTCGCCTTCGCCCGGGCGTTCGCGGAGGCGGGCGCCGACGTGGCCCTCGGCGCCCGCCGCGAGGACCGCCTGCAGGAGACGAAGGCGCTCGTCGAGGCGACCGGTCGTCGCGCGGTCACCGCCCGCACCGACATCGCGGTCCCCGAGGACGCCCACGCCCTCGTCCGGGCCGCGATGGACGCGTTCGGCCGGGTCGACGTGCTGGTCAACAACGCCGGGATCGGCACCGCCGTCCCCGCCCACAAGGAGACCCCGGAGCAGTTCCGGCAGGTCATCGACATCAACCTCAACGGCAGCTACTGGGCGGCCCAGGCCGCCGCCGCGGTCATGGAGCCCGGCAGCAGCATCATCAACATCGCCAGCGTCCTGGGCATCACCACCGCGGGCCTGCCCCAGGCGGCGTACTCCGCCAGCAAGGCGGCGATCTTCGGCCTCACCCGTGACCTGGCGCAGCAGTGGACCGGCCGGCGGGGCATCCGCGTCAACGCGATCGCCCCGGGGTTCTTCGCGTCCGAGATGACCGACCAGTACCAGGACGGCTACCTCGAGCAGCAGAGCCGGCGGATCCTCGCCGGGCGCACCGGCGACCCCCGCGAGCTGGCCGCCACCGCGGTGTTCCTCGCCTCCCCCGCTGCGGGGTACATCACCGGTCAGACCGTCGTCGTCGACGGTGGGCTCACCATCGCCTGACCGTCCACCGACGCCGGCAGCGGCGGTTGCAGCCCGGCGCGTGCGGACGCCGCACGCACCCGGGTGAACGCGATCGCCTCGCGGCGACGCCGGGCCTCGCGGACCGCGTCCCGTCGCAGGGTGCGCCACACCTCGGCCCGGCCGGCGCGCGGGTGACGCAGCGCGTCGGCGGCCCAGCGGGCCGCGCGACCGAGCGAGAACACCTCGGTCGACAGCCGTCGGCGCGAGAACACGTCGAGCACCTCGGTGGCGCCGTCGGGCCGCGCCGCGAGCCACCGGTAGGCGGCGGACTCGATCGGGGACACCTCGTCCGCCTCGCCCAGGCCGTTGGCCCACTGGTACATGTCCAGGCACTGATCGTCGCGGTCCCGCTCCCAGAGGCGGGTGGCGCGGTCGATCGCGGCGTGGTCACCGATGAGCGGCCCGACCGCCTCGCCGAGGAGGCGGCCGAACCGCATCGCGTCGCGGATGCCCTGGGCGGTGACCGGGTCCTTGAAGTGCCCGGAGTCCCCCGGCAGCGCCCACCCGGGCCCGGCCGAGTGACGGAAGTACTTGGGGTGCTTGTAGGACGTGCGGACCTTCGTGACCCGCTCGGCGTCGGCGAACCGCTCGGCCATCGGCGGGATCGTCGCCAGGGTCGCCTCGAACGTCGCCGTGGGATCGGCGCGGAACTCGTCGGCGCGGTCGGCCGGGGACATGAGCAACGCGATCGACAGGCCGCCGTCGCACGGGAACACCGTGCCGAGCTCGCGCCCGAACCGCCACTGCAACGCCGCGTGCCGGTCGGCGTGCGGCGGGTCCCGGTAGTAGGCGTACGCCATCATCCGGTGGTTGGGGACCTCGTGGTGGGCCCGGGCGCCGACGAGGCGCGCCACGGTCGAGTGACGGCCGTCCGCGCCGACGACGAGATCGGCGCGGACGGTCCCCTCCTCCCCGTCGCGGTCCCGCCACCGCACGCCCTCGACGCGACCTCCCCCGCCCCACACGAGGTCGGTCACCCGCGTCGACTCGCGCACCTCGGCGCCGGCCTCGCGCGCGGTCTCGACGAGCGCGTGGTCGAACCCGGGCCGACGCACCGACCAGCCGTGCGCGTGCCCCTCGAACGGCGCGAACGGCCCGTCGACCATGACGTCGTCCCCCCACAGGCCGGCGACGTCGTGCGTCGGGGCGCCGAGCGCCCGCACCCGCTCCAGCGCACCGAGCCGGGCGACCTCGGCGACGTGCGCGGGGAAGAACAGGTGCGTCGACAGCGTGTCGGACGGGAACCGCGCCCCGTCGAGGACGAGGACCGACCGCCCCTGTCGCGCGAGCGCGATCGCCGTGGCGGACCCGGCGCACCGGGCTCCCACCACCACGACGTCGACCCGCTCGACTCCCCCGTCCCCCGGTCGGCCCATGGGCGCAGTGTGCACGACTACCGAGTGTTTTGCAAGTCCGTTCATTGACGTCCCGGCGCCCGGCGACGTCACCGGGCGGCGGCGGCCCCGGCCTCGACGGCGACCCGGGCTACGCTGGTCCCGTGCCCGACGAGTCGCCGACCCGCGGCCGGGCCCCGGCCGCGTCGCCGCCCGCCGCCGGGGAGCCCACCCCACCGTCCGCGCCATCCGGGGCGTCGACGCCCGCGTCCCGCGGCGAGCGCCGTCGTGCCCGCACCCGCGCCGCGATCCTCGAGGCCGCCGAGGAGGCGTTCCGTCGCGACGGGTTCCACGCCGCGCGGATCGACGAGATCGCCGAGCGCGCCGGCCTGTCGGTCGGCTCGATCTACGTCCACTTCGCCGGCAAGCACGACCTGTACCTCGCGCTCGTCGACCGGGCCCTCGAGCTGTTCGAGCGGTACATGGCCCAGATCGACGACCCGTCGTTCACGCCGTTGCAGCGCGTGCTCGCCGGCGGCGACGCCTACCTGCGGTTCCACCACGACCATCCCGGCGCGTTCCGGTTCATCACCTTCCGCAGCGCCGGCTCGGACGGCGCGCCGGCCGACGCCGACACCGACCGGCGGGTGCAGGAGCGGGTCGGCGCGCTGCTCGACCGGTTCTCCACCGCGATCGACGACGCCGTCGCCGCCGGCGAGGCGCGCCCCGTCGACGCCCGGCTGCTCACCCGGTTCCTCTGGGGCGCGTGGAACGGGGTGGTCGGCCTGGAGCTGCAGCCCGGCGGCCTGCGCCTGGCGGAGGACGACATCAGCGCCGCGCTGGACCTCGGCCGACGGATGCTCCGCGAGTACCTCGGCACCGCCGCGGTCCGCGACGGGGACGGGCGGATCGACGACGCGGTCCCGCTGCCCCGCATCGCGGACCCGCCCGACGTCGCCGGCTGACGACCCACCACCGGCACGACGGGCGGACGCGCGACCGCGACGGAGTGCGTAGCGTGTGCCGATGCGCCGCCGCCGGCGGTGGTCGACCGACCATCGCGCCCCCGACCGATCGTCGGGACCGCGACCGGCGCCCCACCGCCCGTGCCCTCCTCCCCCGCACCATCCCCGTCCCTCGACGTGCCGCCGGGCGCGGACCTCGTGTTCCTGCCGCCGGGCGACGAGGTCGCCGCGTTCGCGTGGTCCCCGCCGCCGCGAGGCGCGGAGTCCGACGACCTGACGCCGGTGCGGTTCCTCGTGGCCCAGGGTCCGCTGGCGGTGCAGCCCCGGGTCCGCGCGGTGCAGCGGCTGCCGATCGCGTCGCTCGTCGACGGGCTCTACCGGCTGTCGCGCGAGGACCGCACCGGCGTCCGGGCGACCGTCGCGCTGTGGGCGGCGACGGTGCGGTTCGTCGTCGACCGGGTCCGGGTCGGGCGCGTGTACCTCGCGCCGGGCGCCGGCGGCGACGCCACCTGGCGGCTCGGCCCGCTGAACGAGCGCCACCGCACCCACCTGGACGAGCTCGCGGCGGCGATGCCCCCGGCGGTGCTCGGCGTGCACGCCGGCGCCCCGAGCGCGCCGACGGTCCACGCCCCCGACGCGCTCCTCGCGCTCGCCGTCGACGCGATCTGCGACGCCGTCGTCCGCACCGCCGGCCACGCCCGGCTGCACCCCGAGATCGCCACGCGCCTGGCGCCACGCGTACCCCCGGTCGTCGAGGCGCCGCGGGTCGCCGACCCCCCGTCGGTGCAGCTGCGGATCGAGCCGCCGCGGTCGGCCACCGGGGCGTTCGTCGGCGTCGTGCAGCTCACGAGCAGCGAGGATCCCGACGTCACCGTCGACGTCGACCGCCTCGACGGCCTGCCGCTCGCGGCGCGACGGCGGTTCGGCGCCGACCCGCAGGCCGCCGTGCGCGACGCGATCGGCGCCGTGAGCCACCTGTGGCCGGCGATCTGGGTGCTGCGACGGTACCCACGGATCCGGATCACCGACGAGGACCTCGTCCAGCTGCTCGACGGCACCGCGACGGCGCTCGGCGAGCACGGCCTGACCGTGCTCCTGCCGACGTCGCTCCTGCGCGCCCCGGCCCGGGCGAGCGCGCGCCTGACGATCCCCGGCGCCCGTCCCGACGGCCCGGGGTTGCTCGACCTGTCGCAGCTGCTGCGGTTCGACGTGCAGGTCGACGTCGACGGGCACGCGTTGAGCGAGGAGGAGACCGCGGCCCTGTTGCGGTCCGGCCGGAGCGTCGCGCGGGTCGGCCGACGGTGGGTCGTCGCGACCGACGAGAGCCTGGGACGGTGGCGCCACCGGACGCCCCGGATCCGGTTGGGCGACGCGATCGCCGAGGCGCTCGGGTCTGAGGAGGACGACGACGGCCGCGTCCGGTTGCTGCTCGACGACGGCGAGACGCTCGAGGTCGACGTCGACGAGCGGATCGCCGACGTCGCCGGGCGACTGCGGAGGGCGAGCGACGCGACGTCGACGCCCGCGCCCGCCGCGCTCCAGGCGACGCTCCGGCCGTACCAGGAGCGGGGCCTCGCGTGGCTGTCGCGGATGCAGGGCCTGGGGCTCGGCGGGTTGCTCGCCGACGACATGGGGCTCGGCAAGACGATGCAGGTCCTCGCGCTCCACCTGCACCGGATCGAGCAGGGCGACCACGGCCGACTGCTCGTCGTCTGCGACGGCGGCCTACTGGCCAACTGGGAGCGCGAGGCGGCGCGGTTCGCCCCGTCGGCGCCGGTGCGTCGCTACCACGGCGCGCACCGCTCGCTCGAGGGGCTGGCCGAGGACGAGATCGTCGTGACGACCTACGGCATCGTCCGTCGCGAGCCGCAGCTCCTCGCCGGCGTCCGGTGGCGCACCCTGGCGGCGGACGAGGCGACGGCGATGAAGAACCCGACGTCGGCGACGGCGCGGCGGATGCGCCAGATCCCCGCCGGGGCGCGGTTCGCGCTCACCGGCACCCCGGTCGAGAACCACCTCGGCGACCTCTGGGCGCTGCTCGACTGGTCGGTCCCGGGCCTGTTCGGCACCCGACAGGCGTTCCGTCGACGGTTCCAGGTCCCGATCGAGCGCCACGGCGACGTCGACGCCACCGAGCAGCTCGGGAGGGCGATCGCCCCGTTCGTGCTGCGGCGACGCAAGGTCGATCCGGAGATCGCGCCCGACCTGCCGCCGAAGACCGAGCTCGACCGCGTCGTGCCGCTGTCGGACGAGCAGCGGCGGCTGTACTCCGGGATCGTCCGCGAGACCCTCGCCCGGATCGAGGACGCGGACGGCATCGAGCGCAGCGGGCTCGTGTTCCGCCTGCTCACGCAGCTGCAGAAGGCGTGCAACCACCCGGTGCATCTGCTCGACGACGCGACCGATCCGAGCCTGGAGGGCCGGTCCGGCAAGCTCGACGCGCTGACCGACCTCGTCACGATCGCCACCGACGAGGGCGAGCAGACCCTGATCTTCACCCGGTTCGTGACGATGGGGCACCTGCTGCGCGACCACCTGCGCGACCGTGGCATCGACGCCGGGTTCCTCCACGGGTCGCTGTCGCTGCCGCAACGCCAGCGACTCGTCGACGAGTTCCAGGAGGGTGGTTCGCCGGTGCTCGTCATGTCGCTCAAGGCGGGAGGCAAGGGGCTGAACCTCACCGCCGCGAGCCAGGTCGTGCACTACGACCGCTGGTGGAACCCGGCCGTGGAGGACCAGGCGTCCGACCGGGCGTGGCGCATCGGCCAGCACCGTCCGGTCACCGTCCACCGGCTGGTGTGCGAGGGGACGATGGAGGACCGGATCGCCCAGATGCTCGAGCAGAAGCGACGCCTGGCGGGGGCGGTCGTCGACGCCACCGGCGAGGCGTGGCTCACCGAGCTGGACGACGTCGCGCTCCGCGAGCTCGTGACCCTGGACGGGGTGGACGGGTGAGCGACGACGCGCCGCGGATCGTGCCGGCCGCCAAGCTCCTGCGGCGGCGACCCGCGCGGCTGCCCGCGCCGCTGGAGCCCGATCGCGGGATGCGGTCGGGCTGGCTGGAGCGCGCCGACGATCCGCGCCTGACCGCCGTGGTGATGGACGCGGTCGCCCGGGCGGGCGACCTCGCCACGGGCGGCTCGCTGCAGCTCGGCCTGCTCGAGGACGCCGACATGGCGCGCCTGCTCGCCCGTCATCGCGGCGATCCCGCGCGGATGGAGGCCGCGGCGACCGGCGCGGGGATCACCGTCGGCCGGGCCGAGGCGCTCGCCGACGCGTGGGTCGTCGGCGGCCCGGTCGGGGTGGGCCTGCTCACCGGCGGCGCCGCCCCGGTGATCGACGACGACGCCCTGGACGCGGCGACGGAGGCAGCGTCGCGCGCCGGGCACGCCGCCGAGCGCCGCCCCGACCACGTACGGTTGCACGAGGGACCCCACGCGCCGGCCCGGCTGCTGCTCGGCGGGGATCGCCGCTGGTACCTCGTCGGCGACCGCGATCCCGACCCCGTCCTGCTCGGCCCGCCCGGCGCGCACCCCGCCCGCGCGCTGACCGGTCGGTAGCGCCGACCCGCCCGGGGCGACGAGGTCGCACGGGACGCCCCGTGCGCGCGCCTCGGACGACGTCGCGGATCAGCGCCCGGCGACCCGTGCGAGGAACCCCTCGAGCGTCGCGGTGAAGACGTCGTTGTCGTCCCCGACGAGCATGTGGCCGGTGCCGCTGACGTCGGCGCTCTCGGCGTGCGGGACGAGGCGCAGCAGGTGCTCCACGCCCTCGGGCGTCAGGACGTCGGAGCTGCCGCCGCGGACGAGGAGCACCGGCACGTCGATCGCGCGCGCCGCGCGCTCCAGCCGGTCGAGCCGCGCGGTGCGGCGCGCCTCGTCGGGGATGTCGACGAACCGCGGGTCCCAGTGCCAGTACCAGCGTCCGTCGTCGCGCAGGCGCACGTTCTTGCGCAGGCCGTCGAGGCTCTTGGGCCGCGGACGGTGCGGGTTGTACGCGGCGATGACGTCGGCGACCTCCTCGAGGCTGTCGAACCCGTCGCGGTGCGCGGCGAGGAAGTCGAGGATCCTCTGGACCCCCTGCGTCTCGACCCGGACCGCGACGTCGACGAGGACCGCGCCGGCCGCGAGGCCCGGATGCTCGCCGCACGCCAGGAGCGACGTCATCCCACCCATCGACGCTCCGACGAGCACCGGCGGCTCGTCGAGGGTGGCGACGAACCCGACGAGGTCCTCGACGAGCCCGTCCATCGCGTAGTCGCCGTCGGGGTGCCATTCGCTGTCGCCGTGGCCGCGCGCGTCGAGCGTGATCGACCGGCGCCCGGCGGCGGCGAGCCGCCGCGCGGTCCGGTCCCACGAGTGCCGGGTCTGCCCGCCGCCGTGCAGCATGACGACCGGAGGCCCGGCTCCCTCCCAGCGATCTCCTGCCAGGGTCACCTCGCGCGCGCGGTGCGTGAAGGGGATCGGGTCGGCCGGCGGGACGGTGGCACTCACCCCGGCAACCCTACCCCACCCCTCCACGGGGCACGCACGGCCGCGGCGCGATGGCCCGCGCGCCGTCCGAGCGCGCGCCGACCCCCTGACGGCCTTGGTACGTGCTCGTGAAGGCGCGAGGATGCGATGAGGGCCCGGTCCTCCACGCGGCGCGGGGATCTCTCCCGGACGGACGATGGTCGGCACGGTTCAGGGGGAGGACACTCCTGTCATGAGCACCCAGGTAGACGTCCGTCGCCCGTCGTGGAGCCCGGAGCACGACATCGCCGCCCGGAGCTTCTGGGAGAAGCCCTTCCTCGAGCGTGACGACACGTTCCGCTTCTTCCGCGAGAACCACCCCGTGTCGTACCACCGGGCGTACGAGTCGACGCTGCTGCCGCCCGACGAGGACACGCCCGGGTTCTGGGCGATCACGAAGTGGGAGGACTGCCGCCGGGTCTCCCGCGACGCGGAGACCTTCATCAGCGGCAAGGGCATCCTCATGGAGGACATGCCCGAGGTGGTGACGCTCGCCACCACGTCGTTCCTGGCCATGGACGGCGTCGACCACCGGCAGGTCCGCGGGATCGTGTCGCAGGCGTTCACGCCGCGCAACGTCCGCAAGATCGACGACTGGATCAACGGCCTGGCCACGGAGCTCGTCGACGAGATCATCGAGCGGGGCGAGGGCGACATCGTCGACCTGTACGCCAAGCAGCTCCCGGGCCGCATCTTCGCGTTCTTCTTCGGCGTCGACGCCGGCAGCGACGACATGTACACCATCATGGAGGCCGCCGAGCGGATGCTCGCGTGGGACGACCCGAACTGCGCCCTCGGCCGCGACGCGCTGACGACGTTCGCCGAGGAGGCCGACCGGATCCAGTCGATCGCGATGGCGCGCGCCGACCACTACCGCGAGCATCCGGCCGAGAACCTCGTCAGCTGGGTCGTCAACGCGAAGTTCGAGGACCGGACCCTGGACGACTGGGAGATCGCCGCGTTCTTCTCGCTGTTGGCGTCGGCCGCCAACGACACCACGCGCCACTCGATCGGGCACATGTTCCGGCTGTTCGACGAGAACCCCGACCAGCTCGCGCTGCTGCGGGAGGACATGGACGGCCGGATCGACACCGCCGTCGAGGAGGTCCTGCGCTACGCCAGCCCCGTCCAGCACTTCCGGCGCACCGCGGCCAAGGACGTCGTCGTCAACGGCCAGGAGATCAAGGCCGGCGACAAGTGCGTGCTGTGGTACTGCTCGGGCAACTTCGACGAGGACCAGTTCGACGAACCGCGCAGGTTCGACATCCAGCGCAAGCCCAACCGGCACATGGCGTTCGGCGCGGGCGGACCGCACTTCTGCATCGGCTCGGCGCTCGGCCGGCAGATGATCAAGGCGTCGATGCAGGAGGTCTACACCCGCATGCCCGACCTGCACCTCACCGCGCCGCCCGAGTTCCAGATCAACAACTTCATCCACGGCATCCACGCGGCGCAGGCCGCCTGGACGCCGTCGAAGCGGTCGGCCTGACGACGCCGGGCGGGGGCTCCCCTTCCCCGCCCGCGCCGCCGGACGTCACGTGAAGCGCGAAGGGCCGGTGAGATCGCCGGCCCTTCGTCGTTCCGGGCCGACCCGCCGTCGATCAGTCGAAGACGACGACCGGCTTGATGACGCGGCCGTCGATCGACGCCTGCACGGCCTCGTTGATCTGCTCGATCGAGAACTTCTCGATGAGCCGGTCGAACGGGAACCGACCGTCGCGGTACAGGTCGATCATCTCGGGGATGAACGTCTGCGGATCGGCGTCGCCCTCGATGACCCCCGACAGGCGGCGACCGAGCATGAGGTGGCCCTGGTCGATCTCGATGACGTTCTCCAGGCCGCGGAACCCGACGCTCGCGGCGTGGCCGGGCGAGCGCAGGACCTCGAGCGCCTGACGGACGATCGGCCCGGTGCCGACCGTCTCGAACGAGAAGTCGAGGCCCGACGCGGTCACCTGCTGGATGTCCCACAGCAGGTCGTGGTGCTCCTTCGGGTCGAAGGTGTGCGTCGCCCCGAGCTCCTTCGACAGCTCCAGCCGCTCCGGGTTGGTGTCGATGGCGACGATCGGGTCGCAGCCGACGGCCTTCGCCGCCATGAGCGCCGCCAGGCCCACGCCGCCGAGGCCGAAGATCGCGATGCTCTGCCCGGCCTTGGGCTGCAGGACCTTGAGGACGGTGCCGGCGCCGGTCTGGAACCCGCAGCCGAGCGGCCCGAGCAGCTCGACCGGCACGTCGTCGGCGACCTTCACCGTGTTGGCGGCCTTCGCGATCGCGTGGCTCGCGAACGACGACTGCTGGAACCAGTTGCCGTGCACGTCCTCGTCGCCCTGGTGGAGGGTGACGGTGCCGTCGAGCCGGGTGCCGAAGTAGTTCAGCGGCGCGAAGAGCTCGCAGTACGCGGGACGGCCGGACGTGCAGACGTCGCACTCGCGACAGTGCCCGAAGCTCAGGACGACGTGGTCGCCGGGCGCGACGTTCGTCACCGCGGAGCCGACCTTCTCGACGATCCCGGCGCCCTCGTGGCCCAGCACCGTCGGCAGCGGGATCGGCAGCGTGCCGTCCATGACCGTCATGTCGGTGTGGCAGATCCCGGCGCCCTTGACGGCGACGAGGACCTCGTCCTCCTGGAGCTCGTCGAGCTCGACGGTCTCGATGACCATCGGCTCGTTGACCTCGCGCAGGACGGCGGCGGTGGCTTGCATGGATCCTCCCGGGATGTGTGGCGACGTGGTCGGACGACCGACGGTCCGGCCGACCGGTGACCCGACGCTACCCGCGCGCGGGGCGCCCGGGCCATGCGTCGATCGGGGGACCTTGATCCTCCGTCTGACGCCGGGCCGTCGCCGACGCGCAGAAGGGAGGACGAACATCCCCCGTCCTGCCGATCCCGCCCACCGGGACGCCGGACTACCGTCCTGACAGGGCGCGAGACACGCGCCGAGCAACACGACGACGGGAGCGAGAGATGCCCTACTTCAAGGACGGCGCAGAGGTCGAGCAGTACCTGGGCGGGGTGTTCCGCAAGGCCGCGGACACGCCCGAGGGCGAGAAGCTCGCCGCGGCGGACATCGACCTGCAGGTGTACTACAGCGATCCGGACGCGAAGGTCCTGATCAAGATGCGCCAGCCGAAGCTCGAGGTCGTCGACGGCGGCGAGAACGAGGACGCGGACGTCAAGCTCTACATGCCGTCCGACATCGGCGACAAGTTCTGGCGTGGCGAGTACAACCTCGCCGTCGGCCTCGCCAAGGGCCAGGTCAAGGCGAAGGGCCCCGTCGCGAAGATCCTCAAGCTCGTGCCGCTGACGAAGCCGCTGTTCCCGATGTACCGCGAGATGGTCGCGGAGAAGGACGGCGCCGCCGCCTGAGCGCGCTCCGTGCCGGGCCCTCGGCCCGGCACGTCCGTCGGCCGCGTCCCGCTAGTGCAGGCGCGACCGGCGGTGCTGGATCTGCAGGTAGCGCGACACCGCCTCGGCCCGGTTGGCCGAGTGGAGCTTGCGCAGGATGTGCTTGACGTGCGTCTTGACCGTGCCGTGCGAGATGACGAGCCGGTCGGCGATCGCGTTGTTCGTCGACCCGGCGGCCATGAGCCGCAGCACCTCGAGCTCGCGCCGGGTGAGCACCTCGTCGGCGCCCTCCGCCAGTAGCGTCGCCTCGCCGCCCGGGATGTCGTGGGCCGGCGCGACGACCGTCGCGCCCCCGACCGCCCGCGGCGCCCCGCCGGCCAAGTCGGCCGTGAGGCCCGGACGCTCGGCGAACGCCCAGGTGAACGCGTCCTCGGTCGACGCGTTGGCGGCCCGCACGCGGCGGCGCAGCTCCTCCATCCGCGACACGAGCACGACCCGCTCGAACGCCTGACCGTACGCCTCGGCGAACATCCACAGCATGTCGCGGTCGAGGTCGCTGACCATCCGGCGCTTGAGGAAGTAGTCGGCGTGGAGGAACCCGACGACCTCGCCGCCGGCCATGATCGGCGCGGCGACGTAGCTCTCGGACCGCGAGTGCTCCGCGATCTCCTTGTGGACGCGGGTGTTGCCCTGCACGTCGTCGACGCGGATCGCGGTGCGACGGCGCACGATCTCGGTCTCGGCCAACGTGCGGTCCAGGCGTCGCCGTGCGTCGCGGCCGGCGCGCAGGATCTCGTCGGCCCACGCCTCATCACCGACGATATGGACCCGCCGTGGGATGAAGCGCGCGTCCTCGATCGCCGACACGATCGCGCGGTCGAACCCCAGTCGGGCGATCGCGATCGGGGCCCGCTCGACCATCTGGTCGACGGTCGCCACCTCGCGCAGGACGCCGAGCGCGTCACGCACGGCGCCGTAGGCGGCGTCGCGGTCGCGGTCGACCTGGTCGAGGAGCCGCTCGTCGAGCTCGCGGGCGCCGAGCAGCACGTCGCCGGCCGCCCGGCGGCTCGCGGGGTCGTCGTGGACCCCGTCGGCGGTCAGGCGCTCGGTGGCGCGGGTGACGAGGAGCGACAGCGCCACCCGGGCCTGCTCGACGTCGACGGACGCGTCGGTGCCGCCCTCCTCGTCGAGACCGATCTCGCGCGCCCGGTCCATCAGGGCCCGCAGCTCGTCCTCGAGCCGCGGGTCGCCGATCGGACGGGCGCCGCTCTGCCACGTGCCGGTCACCGCTTCCCCTCCATCCCTCGATGCTACGCCGTATCGACGGTGCCGGGGGAGCGACGGCCACCGGCCGGGGCGGTCGCGGCGACCGCCCCCCGCGACCGCGTCAGGCCGTCGCGATCGCCTCCTCGCAGACGGCGACGTCCAGATCACCGTCGGCGAGCCGGGCCCGCAGCACCTTCTTGTCGAACTTGCCGACCGACGTCTTGGGCACCTCGTCGATGAAGGTGAAGAACTCCGGCACCCACCACTTCGCCACGCGACCGGCGAGGAACGTCCGCAGCTCGGCGGGCGTCACCTCGGCGCCGGGGGCGAGCACGACGCAGGCGAGCGGCCGCTCGGTCCACCGCTCGTGCGGGGCGGCGACGACCGCCGCCTCGGCCACCGCCGGGTGGGCCAGCAGCTCTCCCTCGAGCTCCACCGACGAGATCCACTCGCCGCCGGACTTGATGATGTCCTTGGCCCGGTCGGTGAGGCGCAGGTAGCCGCGCTCGTCGATCGTCGCGATGTCGCCGGTGCGCAGCCACCCGTCGTCGATCGCGTCGGCGGACGCCTGCTCGTCGAGGTAGTACCCGGACGCGATCCACGGCCCGCGGACCTGCAGCTCACCGCTCGACTCGCCGTCCCACGGCACCTCGGCGCCGTCGTCGTCGATGAGTCGCGCCTCGACCATCGGGGCGATCCGGCCCTGCGAGAGCTTGAGGCTCCACCGCTCCTCGCCGGTGACGTCGTCGGGGACCCGCGCGACCGCGCCGAGCGGGCTCGTCTCGGTCATGCCCCAGGCGTGGACGATCTCGGCGCCGAGCGTCTGCTCGAACCCCTCGAACAGCGCCCGCGGCACCGCGGCGCCGCCGCACGGCGCGAACCGCAGCGACGAGACGTCGACGTCGTGCTCCTGCGCGTACCGCAGCAGGTCCATCCAGATCGTCGGGACGCCCGCCGCGATCGTCACCCGCTCGGCGGCGATCGCCCCCGAGATCGTCGCCGGCGACATGTCGTGGCCGACGAAGACGAGCGACGCCCCGACGAGCGCGGCCGCGTACGGCAGCCCCCACGCGTTGGCGTGGAACATCGGGACGATCGGCAGCACCCGGTCGCCGGACGTCACCGCGAGCGTGTCGGCCATGCCGGCGGCCATCGCGTGCAGGACGCTCGAGCGGTGCGAGTAGAGCACGCCCTTGGGGTTGCCGGTGGTGCCACTCGTGTAACAGAGCGCCGCGCCGGCGCGGTCGTCGACGTCGGGCCACGCCGCGATCGGGGTGGCCGCCGCCAGCGCCTCCTCGTAGTCGTGCTGCGTGAACCGCGCCAGCGCGTCGCCCGGCTCCGGCCCGGGGCCCACGAGGACGAGGTGCTCGAGGGTCTCCAGGCCGTCGGCGACCGCCTCGAGGAGCGGCAGCAGGGAGCGGTGGACGATGAGGATGCGGGCGGCGCCGTGGTTGATGACGTACGTCATCTGGTCGGGCGTCATCCGCAGGTTGACGGTGTGGAGCACCGCGCCGAGCGACGGGATCGCGACGTACGCCTCGAGGTGCTCCTGGGCGTTCCAGGCGAGCGTCGCGACGCGGTCGCCCTCGGCGACGCCGAGCGCCCGCAGCGCGCCGCCGAGCCGGTCGGCGCGCTCGGCGACCTCGAGGAACGTCGCCCGCGTCGACCCGGTCGCGCCGTAGCCGACGACCTCGGACGTCGCGTTGACCGTCCGCATCCGGCGCAGCAGCGAGCCGATCGTCAGCGGGACGTCGTGCTGCATGAGGCCCGTGAGGACCGGCGTGGCGGCGCTCATGCGGCCACCCCCTCGGCCGCCGTCGTGGTGGCGCGCTCGGCGAGCCGTACGGCCCGGTCGGGGCCGGCCGAGCCGGCGCCGATGATCGTGTGGTCGGACATCGCTCTCTCCTCGGGTGGACGAGCCCGACCGTACGTCCGTCCTCGTCGTGACCGGTCGGTGGGATCGCCCAACGCGACCGGGCGTCGTCGTGGGAACGACGGGACGGGGGTCCGCGTCGGGGGCCCGCCGGCGTCGCTTGGGGATTTCGCCCACGGCCTCGTCCGGCGTTCGGCGATCCTCCGGCCCATGGGCGCCCGCCCGTCTGGGAAGAACGAGGGGGACACCCCGACGGAGAAGAGCACCATGAGCACCACCCTCGAGCAGATCGACCTGGCCGCGAAGGCCTTCTGGGCGCAGCACCCGACCGACCGCGACGCCGCGTTCGCCGTGCTGCGCCGCGAGAACCCGGTGCCGTGGAGCCGCGCTCCCGAGTCCGACCTGCTGCCGCCCGAGCTCAACACCGAGGGCTTCTGGTCGCTGACGAAGTACGAGGACATCCGCTACGCCAGCCGGAACCCGAAGATCTTCTCGAGCGCCGAGGGGATCACGATGGAGACCTTCGACCCGATGATGACCGAGGCGGCGCAGTCGTTCATCGCGATGGACGCCCCGCGGCACACGCAGCTGCGCGGCATCACCCTCGACGCGTTCAAGCCGAAGAACATGCGGCGGCTGGAGGACTGGATCCGCGGTCACGCCCGCGACCTCGTGCAGGAGATGGCGCCCAAGGGCGAGGGTGACTTCGTCGACATGGTGTCGATGCACCTGCCGGGCCGGATCTTCGCGAGCTTCTTCGGGATCCCCGACCACCTGTACGACAAGACGATCAGCGCCGCCCAGCGCCTGCTCGCCTGGAGCGACCCCGAGGCATGCGGCGACCAGACCGGCCTGGAGATGTTCGCCGACTGCGTCATCGACCTGCACTCCGTCGCCCAGGAGCTGTCGGAGGAGCGGCGTGACAACCCCGGCGAGGACCTCTTCAGCTGGATGCTGGCCGCCGAGTGGGAGGGCCAGAAGATGACCGAGGACGAGATCTGCGCGTTCTTCGTCCTGCTCGCCGTCGCCGCCAACGACACGACCCGCCACTCCTCCGCGCACGCGATCCGCCTGTTCTCGGAGAACCCCGACCAGCTCGCGCTGCTGCAGGAGGACATGGACGGCCGGATCGACGGCGCGATCGAGGAGATCCTGCGCGTCGCGTCCCCGCTGGTGCACATGCGCCGCACCGCCACCGAGGACGTCCAGATCCGCGACGCGCAGATCAAGAAGGGCGACAAGGTCGTGCTCTGGTACTGCTCGGGCAACCGCGACGAGGAGGTCTACGAGGACCCGGACCGCTTCGACATCCTCCGCGACCCCAACCGCCACGTCGCGTTCGGCGGCGGCGGCCCGCACTACTGCCTCGGCAACGCGCTGGGCCGCACGACGCTGAAGTCGCTCATCCGCGAGGTCTACGGCACGATGCCCGACATCAAGGCCGAGGAGCCGGACTACCAGGCGAACAACTTCATCAACGGCATCCACCGCCTGCAGGTCCGCTGGACCCCGCCGGCCGCCGGGACGACCGCCGCCGCCGGCACGGACGAGACCGCGACCTGCCCGGTGCCGCACGGGGACGCGGCCGGCGGCGCCTGCCCCGCCCCGTCCAACTGACCCACGGGGCCCCCGGCGGAGCGGCGTGATCGTGAGCGATCCCGGCCACGCCGCTTCCCTCGTCCGGGGGGCCGGGAACCTCATCCGTCCGGGGGAGATCCGTCGCCCCGAAGGGCCCTCTTCCCGGACGGGCTCCCGGCGACGCGTCATGGTGGGCACACCGTGACGACGACGCGCGAAGGTGAGCACGAGATCCCGATGAACGGCACGGGTCGGCCACCGTCGGTCCTCGTCCTCGCCGACGCCCGGACGCGGACCGAGCGCGAGGCGCTCGAGGCGTGGGCGTCGCGCGAGCGCCCCGGCGCCGCGGTCGCCACCATCGGCGACCCCGGCATCACCCCGCAGCTCGCCGATCCCGACCGGCTCGTCGAGCCGGTGCGGGTGACGTGGCTGCCGTCGTCGGGACGCACCCGCGACCTCGGCACGCTGCTGGACCCGCGGCGCCCCAGCGACCGGATCCAGCGCCTCGCCGTCGCGCGGAACGCGGATCGGCTGCGGGTGACCGTCGGCGAGCCCGCGACCGCCCGCGAGCTCGACGAGCGGTTCCACAGCGAGGAGGGCGGTGGGTCGCCCGAGCGGCGCGCGGCGTTCGTCGCCCGGCAGGCGCAGCTCGCGTGCGACCGCGCGGAGCGCCAGGTCCTCGGCGACCGCTACAAGGTGCCCCGCCACGTCGCCGAGCAGATCGCGGCGTCGGCGTCGTTCCACGAGGACGTCGCGCGGATCGCCGACGAGATCGACATGCCGTTCCCGGACGCGCTCGAGGGCGCGACCGCGGGGCTCCACGAGCTCGTCGCGGCGCAGAGCCCGCTGGCGATCGACGCGTTCCGGGCGTTCGTGCGGCCGATGCACGCGCGAGCGTGGACCGTCGAGTACGACCACGCCGACATCGAGCGGCTGCGGGCGCGCAACCGCGAGCACGCCCTCGTGTTCCTGCCGACGCACCGCTCGTACGTCGACCCGCTCGTCCTCGGCGAGCTGCTCCACAACGCGGACATGCCGCGCAACCACCTGCTCGGCGGCGACAACATGTCGTTCTGGCCGCTCGGGCCGCTCGGCAAGCGCTCCGGCGTCATCTTCATCCGCCGCAAGTTCGGGGGCGACCGGCTCTACCGGCTGGCGATCAAGGCGTACTTCTCGTACCTCGTCGCCAAGCGGTTCAACCTCGAGTGGTACATCGAGGGCGGACGCACCCGCACCGGCAAGCTCCGCCCGCCGCGCTACGGGCTGCTGCACTACCTCACCGAGGCCGTCGCCGACGGCGACCGCGACGTGCTGCTCGTCCCCACGTCGATCCTCTACGACCGCCTGCACGAGGTGAGCGCGATGGTCGCCGAGCAGCGCGGCGCGCAGAAGCGCGGCGAGGGCCTGCGCTGGTGGGTCGACTACGTGCGGGCGCAGAGCCGCAACGTCGGGACCGCGCGGGTCGAGTTCGGCGAGCCGTTCTCGCTCCGCGACGCGCTCGAGGACGCGGGCCCCGGTCGGGCGCAGCTCGAGAAGGTCGCGTTCCGGATCTGCACCGGGATCAACGAGGTCACCCCGGTCCGCGGCACGTCGGTCGTGTCGTTCGTCCTCCTGGGCCTCCGCGACCGGGCGTTGACGCTCGACGAGGTCGTCGCCCTCACGACGCCGCTGCTCGACGTGCTGGAGGAGCGCGGGGCCCGCGGCGACCTCGAGCGCCTGCGCCGGCCCAGCACCCTGCGCGGCGCGCTCGACGCGCTCGTCGACGCCGACGCGGTGACGCGGTTCGACGGCGGCGACGAGCCGGTCTGGTCGATCGCGCCCGACGGGCACGGCGTCGCCGCGTTCTACCGCAACGGGGCGCTCCACCACCTCATCATGCGGGCGATCGTCGAGCTCGTCGTCGTCGGGCTCACCCGGTCGCCGGAGGCCCCGGGCCCGGAGCGGCTCGAGCGCGCGTGGCAGGACGCGCTCGCGCTGCGCGACCTCCTGAAGTTCGAGTTCTTCTTCCACGACAAGGCGCGGTTCCGGCAGGAGCTGCGCGAGGAGACCGACCGGTTCTCGGCCGGATGGCAGGAGCGGATGGGCACCCAGGCCGAGGCCGGCGAGCTGCTGTCGCAGCAGCGGATGCTCGTCGCGCACCGCACGCTGCGGTCGTTCTTCGACGCCCAGCTCGTCGTCGCGCGCCGCCTCGTCGCGCTCGACCCGCGCGAGGCGGCGTCCCGCGAGGAGCTGCTCACCACCTGCCTCGGCACCGGCCAGCAGGCGGTGCTGCGCGGCGAGGTCCACGGCGCCGAGTCGGTGTCGCGCGAGCTCTTCGCCGCGGCGCTCGACCTGGCCGCCAACCGCGACCTCGTCGATCCGGGACGCGAGCCGGTGCACGCCGCGCGGAGAGCGTGGCTCGACGAGCTCGAGGAGGTCATCGGGCGACTCAGGGTCATCGAGGCCCTCGATCGCGCGGCGCTGGCGGAGGTGCTCGATGGCGACGACCGCTGAGCTCGTCGCGCGGATCCGCGCGGCGCCGGCGGGCCCGTCGACGGTCGCGTGTTTCGACTACGACGGGACCGTCATCTCGGGGTTCTCCGCGTCGCGGTTCTACGCCCACCGCCTGCGCAACTGGCAGATCGGCCCCGTCGAGCTCGCCAAGACCCTGGCGCTCGTGCGTCGCGGGATCCGCACCGCCGAGGACTTCGACGACCTGCTGGCGCTCTCGCTCGGCGCGTGGACCGGCGCGTTCGAGGAGGACCTGCAACAGCTCGGGCGGCGCCTGTTCCGCAGCGAGATCGCGGAGCGGCTGCACCCCGAGGTGTGGCCGCTGATCGCCGCCCACCACGAGCGCGGCCACGCCGTCGTGTTGGCGACGTCGGCCACCCGGTTCCAGATCGAGCCGGCGGCCCGGGAGCTCGACGTCGACACGATCATCTGCACCGAGGTCGAGGTCGACGGCGACGGCCGCCTGACCGGCCGGGCGCTCGGCACGCCCCCGTGGGGGGCGGGCAAGGCCCGGGCGCTGCTCGACCTGCTCGACGAGCGGGGCGCCGATCCGGCCGACGCGTTCGCGTACTCCAACGGCGACGAGGACGTCCCGCTCCTGGAGTCCGTGGGCCACCCGGCCGCGGTGGAGCCCGAGCCGGGGCTGCGCGAGCGCGCGATCGACGAGGGCTGGCCGGTCCTGCGCTGCGAGCGTCGTGACGACCGTCCCGGCCTGCGCGACCGGGCCCGCACCGGGACGCTGTACGGCGCGGTCGCCACCGGCCTCGTGGCCGGCGTCGGCATCGGCGCCCTGCGCCGCTCGCGCAGCACCGCGCTCGACATCGCCACCGGCGTCGGCTCCGACGTGGCGCTCGCGCTCACCGGCATCGACGTCCGCGTCGTCAGCGGCCGCGAGCACCTGTGGTCCGCCCGCCCGTGCGTCTTCGTCTTCAACCACCAGAGCGGCATCGACGTGCCGGTCCTCATGCACCTCCTGCGGGGCGGGTTCACCGGCGTCGCGAAGAAGGAGGTGCGCAGCAACCCGGTGTTCGGCCCGCTGCTGCGCCTGGGCGACGTGGCGTTCATCGACCGCAGCGACGCCAAGAAGGCGATCGAGGTCATGGCCCCCGCGGTGCAGAAGGTCCGTGACGAGGGCGTGTCGCTCGCGATCAGCCCGGAGGGCACGCGCTCCGTGTCGCCCCGCCTGGGCCCGTTCAAGAAGGGGGCGTTCCACATCGCCATGCAGGCCGAGGTCCCGATGGTCCCGATCGTGCTCCGCAACGCCGGCGAGGTGATGTGGGGCAACTCCCAACGCATCCGCCCCGGCACGATCGACGTCGCCGTGCTGCCCCCGATCGACACGAGCGGCTGGACGCGCGAGACGATCGACGAGCACGTCGCCGACGTGCGCGGACGGTTCGTCGACACGCTCACGCACTGGCCCGAGCCTGCGCCCCGCACGCTGACGGAGCGCACGTCGTGAGCGCCCCGGACCGCGTCACCGTCCTCGGCGGCGGGTCGTGGGGCACGACCGTCGCCGCGCTCGCCGCCCAGCACGGGCCGACGACGCTGTGGGCCCGCGACGCCGACGTCGTCGCCGACGTCCACGAGCGGCACCGCAACTCGCGGTTCCTCGGCGATCGGCCGCTCCCCGACGCGCTCGCCGCGACGACCCACCTGGCGGCGGCGGTGGCGTCCGCCGACGTGCTCGTCATGGGCGTGCCGTCGCACGCGTTCCGCGCGACGCTGCCCGAGGTCGCGCGCCACATCCGTCCGGGCGTCCCGGTCGCGTCGCTCGCCAAGGGCCTGGAGCCCGGGACGCACCTGCGACCGACCGAGATCATCACCGAGCTGCTGCCCGGTCACCCGGTGGCGGCGATGTCGGGGCCCAACCTCGCCCGCGAGGTCCTCGACGGCCTCGCCGCCGCGATGGTCGTCGCCACCCGCGACGAGGGCGTCGCGTGCCGGTTGCAGCCGCTCTTCGCCACCGACCGGTTCCGCATGTACCGCAACGCCGACATCGTCGGGTCCGAGCTCGGCGGGGCGCTGAAGAACGTCATCGCGATCGCCAGCGGCATGGCCGACGGGCTCGACGTAGGCGACAACACCCGGGCGCTCGTCATCACCCGCGGCCTCGCCGAGATCACCCGGCTGGGGGTCGCGCTCGGGGCCGACGAGCGGACGTTCTCAGGGCTCACCGGGATGGGCGACCTGCTCGCCACCTGCATCAGTCCGCTGTCGCGCAACCGGCGCGTCGGCGAGGGCCTCGCGCGCGGCCGCACGCTGCAGCAGATCATCGACGACATGGGGCAGGTCGCCGAGGGCGTCCGGACCGCCACGACGGTCATGGAGCTCGGCGCGAAGTACGACTGCCACCTGCCGATCTGCCACGAGGTCGAGCAGGTCGTCCACCACGGACGCGACCCGCGCGAGGCCTACCGCGGCCTGCGCCGCACCATCGCCCAGAGCGAACAGCACGAGGTGGCCTGATGACCCCGACCGCGGACCGGTCGTTCCGTTGGGGCACCGACGACGACCTGAGCCCGATCGAGACGGTGATGTGGCGGGCGGAGCGCGATCCGGCGCTGCGCTCCACGATCGTCGGCTTCGAGCTCCTCTCCCACGCCCCCGACCACGAGCGGCTGCGCGCCGCGCACGAGTGGGCGACGCGCGCCGTCCCGCGGTTTCGGCGGCGGGTGGACGATCCGGGCATCGGTGCGGCGCGCTGGGTGAGCGACGAGCGGTTCGACCTCGACCACCACCTGCGCCGCCGGACGCTCCCGGACGGCGCCACGCTCGACGACGCGCTCGACGCGGCCGCCGAGATCGCGATGGAGCCGTTCGACCGGTCGCGTCCGCCGTGGGAGGCGATCCTCCTGGAGGGCCTGCCGGACGGCGCCGCCGCCTACGTCCTGAAGCTCCACCACAGCTCGACCGACGGGATCGGGATCGTCCAGCTGCTCGAGGCGATGCACTCCCGCACCGCCGAGCCGACCGAGAAGCGCGACCTGCCGTTGCCAGCGGTCATCCGGCCGCGCAGCCGGGCCGGCACCGCCGCGCGACTCGGCCTGTCGGACGCCCGCCGCGTCGTCGGGCTGGCGTCGTCGGCCGCCGGGGCGCTGCGCCGGCCGGCGCGGCTCGCCCGGGGCGCGTCGACGGCGGTGACGTCGGCCCGGAGCCTGCTCGGCGATCCGCCGGCGGCCCCGTCGCCGCTGCTCGCCGACCGCGACCTGACCTGGCGGTTCGTCGCCCACGAGATGCCGTTCAAGGCGCTGCGCGACGCCGGCAAGGCGGCCGGCGGCACGGTGAACGACGCGTACCTCGCGGCGCTGCTCGGGGCGTTCGCGCGGTACCACGACGCGCAGGGCGCCCCGGTGCCGGCGATCCCGATCGCGATCCCGGTGTCGGTCCGCAAGGCCCACGCCCCCGCCGGCGGCAACCAGTTCGCCGCCGCCCGGATGGCCGGTCCGCTCGACGAGCGCGACCCGGTCCGGCGGATGCAGGCGATCGGCGCCGCGGTCCGGGCCGCCCGGCACGACCCGGCGCTCGACGCGCTGAGCCACGTCACCCCGGTGATGGCGCGCCTCCCCGCTCCCGTGGTGGCCCGGATGCTCGCGCCGGCGATGCGCGGCACCGACCTGCAGGCGTCCAACGTCCCCGGCATCCGCGAGCCGGTGTACCTCGCCGGAGCCCGGGTCGAGCGGCTCTACCCGTACGCGCCGCTGCCGGGAGCCGCGGCGATGATCACGCTCGTGTCGCACGGCGACCGCGCGTGCGTCGGGGCCAACCTCGACGCCGCCGCCGTCGCCGACGTGCCGCTGTTCCGGCGCTCGCTCGTCGACGCGTTCGACGAGGTCCTCGCCGTCGCCTGACCGGCGCCCCACCGGCCGGTCGCGGCGACGCGCCGCGCCGGTCGGCCCGACCGTCCACCAGACCGATCCACCACACCGGCCCCGCCCGCCGAGCCGTCCGAGGCGCCGGCGGTCGAGGGTCCCACCGAGGAGCACGATGTCCGACCAGATCACCACCGACGACCTGACCGTCGCGGGCCGCCACGGCGAGCTCGTCGTCCGCTCGTGGGTGCCGGCGGCGCCGCGGAGCGTCGTCCTCATCGCCCACGGCTACGGCGAGCACGGCGGCCGCTACGACCACGTCGCCCGGCGGCTCGCCGCCGACGGCGCCGCGGTCTACGCGCCGGACCACCACGCCCACGGCCGCTCGGCCGGCGAGCCGGCGCTCGTCGAGAGCTTCGACGACCTGGCCGTCGACCTCGGCACGGTCCGCGACACCGTCGCCGGCCGCCACCCGGGCCTGCCGGTCGTCGTCGTCGGGCACTCGCTCGGCGGGCTGATCGTCACCCGCCACCTGCAGCTCGGGGCGGACCTGCCGCGCGGCGTCGTCCTGTCGGGGCCGTTCGTGGCCGGCAACCCGCAGATCGAGCCGCTCGTGGAGATGGACCCGCTGCCCGAGGTGCCGATCGACCCGGCGGTGCTGTCGCGCGACCCCGCCGTCGGCGAGGCGTACGTCGCCGACCCGCTCGTGTACCACGGGCCGTTCAAGCGCCCGACGCTCCGCGCGGTGTTCGCGGCGGTGCAGGCCGTCGCCGGCGGTCCCGCGTTCGGCGACGTGCCGGTGCTGTGGGTCCACGGCGACGAGGACGCGCTGTCGCCGGCCGACCTCGTCGAGCCGGTCGTCGGCCGCCTGGCCGGGAACGACCTGCGCAGCCACCGCTATCCCGGTGCGCGCCACGAGGTCTTCAACGAGACCAACCGCGACGAGGTCATCGGCGTGCTCGCCGCGTTCGTCGCCGAGGTCACCGCGTAGGACCGGAAGCGCACCCCGGCGAAGTGGAGCGATCGACCCGCCAGGAACGGGTCGATCGCTCCACCTCAAAGCATCGCTCCGACAACCGACGGTCGTGCCCCGGACCGACCGGCGCCGCCCGTCCGCCGAAGCGCGGCCCTACGTCAGACCCAGCGGGGCGTACGGCCCGTGGACGAGGTGCTCCATGATCCCGATGCCGGTCTCCTCGCCCCCGTCCTCGTGGCGGGCGGTGACCCGGCAGAGCACCTGGCGGTGTAGCCGTTGCGGCTCGTCCGGGCGCGCGTCGGCCAGCACCAGGTCCTCGCGGCCGATCCGCAGCTCGCCGTGCGGCGTGCCGTGCGCCCACTCGGGGTGGAAGTACCCCAGCCCCTGCATCTCCAGGTACATCAGCGGCTCGTACGACAGCGAGAACGGCGCGCCCTCGCGCGGGGACATGTCGATCCGGGCGTCGGCGAGCCAGCGCGTCCCCGGCTGCAGGTTGAAGGTCAACCGGCCGTCCGCGTGACCCAGTCCGGCCGCGTCGGCGCCGTCGGGGCAGATCGTCCCGCGGGTGTTCCACGGCCGGCCCTCGGCGTCGTCGTTGACGTGCCAGAACACCGTGCGGTCGGCGAAGTGCACCGGCGTCCACACCCAGAAGAACTGCGGCTCGACCGGCGGCTGGTACGGCTGCGGGTCGGAGAGGCCCGCGTTGCGGATCCCCCACGAGCGGTCGCGCACGCCGAGCGCGCCGTCCAGGTCGATCCGCTCGCCGTCGACCGACACCCACCCCGAGATCCTGGCGGATTGCGACAGGCGCGTGTAGTCCATGAACGTCCGTGGTCCGACGCGGTGGATGAACCGCGGCTCCTCGACCGGGAAGTGCCGGCCGACGACCTCGAAGTCCGCGGCGATGCCGTCCTGCTCGGCCACGCGCACCCGCAGCCGCTGGAGCGGCTCGACGATCTCGATCGACACGGGCCCGACGGCCAGGGTCGCCCGGTCGGAGTGCAGCGTCTTCGACGCGTGCAGGCACACCTGCCGGCCGTCGCGGATGACCGACACGTGCGCGTCGGCGACGTTCAGGTGCGGGTAGATCCCGAACGCCACCGCGAACATCGTCCGGTGGTCCGGGGTGAACCCGCTGAACCACGAGCGGTCGTGGAAGTTGCGGTCGGTCCCCGCGACCGCGATCGGCTCGGGGGTCTGGTGGACGTGCCACTCGTCGGCGGCGGTCAGCATCAGTAGCTCCCCTCCTCCTCGCGGGAGCGCCCGAGGGTCAGCAGGTCGTCCTCGTGGACCTCCATCCACACGGCGTGGATCGAGTCGTGACGGGGGCTGACGACGTGGTCGTGGTCGCAGGCCTCGGCGGCTGCCGCCCACCGGGCGTCCTCGTCGAGGCCGGGCCAGCGGGAGCTGAACGCCTTGAACGGCCCGTTGGCGGCGAGGAACCGCTCGTACACCGGTCCGAGCGCGTCGAGGTCCAGGGTGCGGCGCTCCGCCTCGAGCAGGCGGGCGTGACGGGCGACGCCCTCCCCGGTGAGCACCCACCCCGCGGCGGTGCCGGCGCAGAGACCGGCCGCGACGAGCGCATCGCCGTCGACGCCGTCGGGCAGCCGCTCCAGCGACCCGCGCAGCGCGATCGGGTGCAGGTGCTCGAGCGGCACGTCGACGAGTCCGCCGTCCGACAGCGGCGGGAACCCCATGCCGGTGAGGAACGCCTCGCCCATGATCGCCACGCCCTGCCCGTCGCGGACCAGCGGGTAGTACGCCTCCGACGCGACCGGGTCGATCTCGAAGAACTCGTCCTCCTGCAGCGCGTCCCACACCCCGGCGGCGCGGGCGACCGGTCCGACGAGGTCGCCGTAGTACACCTGCGCGACACATGATCTTGTCGCGCTTGGGCATGCCGGCGATGCGGCGGTACAGCCGGTCGGTGACCGGTCCGCAGGCGGCGCGGATCGCCTCGACCTCGGCGTCGTCGATCCGGCGGATCTCCGACGCCGGCGTGTCCCACCGGTCGCGGACGTACACCGCCGCCGACTCGAGGTGCTTGAGGTCGTTGCCGGGCTTGGCGAAGAGCGTGCCGCCGTCCATGAGCGCGAGGTCCAGCGGCTCGTCGGGACGGAACACCATCGCCTGGGTGATGCAGTGCGGCAGCTCGTCGGCGACGTCGTGCCAGTGGTACATCGGGTCGTGGAGGAAGTGGTCGCGGACGATCATGAACCGCCCGTCCGGCAGTGGGTACGGCCCGATGTCGTTGAGCCCCGACCGGTTGTCGAAGTCCACGAGGAACCCGAGCATCTCGGTCGACGCGTTGAACGCCGTGAACAGCTCCCGCCGATCCGGGTCGTCCGGCGACGTCTGCTCGGCCGCGAACCGGTCGAGCATCGGCGCGCGGTGGCCGCGCATCGACGTGAACATCGCGCCGTCGCCCCACACGCCCTTGTACAGGCGGCGCATGAGCTGGAGGATCAACCGCACGTCCTCGGGCCGGGAGACGGTGCCCTCGACTCCGAGCCGGCCGAGGATCGCGCGACCGAGCAGCGGCGCGAACCCGGCGCACCAGACGTGCAGCAGGTTGACCTTGTTGCCGGGCTCGCGCCGGGCCGTCGCGCCGACGTCGACGAGGCCGTCGATCCCGACCGCGTCGAGGATCCGGCGGTAGAACGCCGGGTAGCGCATCCACTGCATGACGCAGCCGAAGGTCTCGTACTCCTGGCGCGGGATGAGCCCGGACTCGCCCTCGGCGGCACGCAGCGCGAGGAAGTCCCACAGGTTCCACGCCATGTAGCGCTGCATCTCGTTGCGCTCCGCGACGGTGAGGTCGCGGTCGATGCTGTCGTCGGTGAGCTCCAGCACCCCGGTCGTCATGTCGGCCCGCATCCGGGCGTCGCCCTCGGACCCGTGCGGGGTCTGACCGAGGTAGCACTCGAGCAGCACCTGGATCTGCGCGGCCTTGCTCGCTCTCCCGCACGCGGCCGGACGCGACGAAGTCGATCACCGCCTTCGGCGTGTTCAGGAAGACCACGGGGCCCTCCACGACCCGGTCGTCCTCGAAGACGCTCAGGCCGACGCCGACCTGCGTGAGCTCGTCCGTCGCAGCGTCCATCATCTCTTCCCACCCCTCGCAACGCCCGCGGCCGGGCGACCCGGGCACGGTTGCTCGACGCGGCGGCGCGGTGCTTCGGCGAGCGCGGCTACGCCCACACGCGGATCGCCGACATCACCGCCGAGGCGGGCTTGTCGCAGGACGGGTTCTACCGGCACTTCACCGACAAGCGCGAGATCGCGGCGAGCCACGAGCCGCTCCTCGACGAGGCGTGGCTCGACGTCCGGCGGGCGTTCCTCGCCCGGATCGAGGAGTGGTTGCGCGGCCTGCAGGACGTCGGCCGACTCGACGTCGACGACCTGCCGCTGCTGGCGGACGCGCTCGGCGGCGTGCTCGACCAGCTCGCCTACACGCGGCTGGCGCTCGCGCGCGACGACCCCCGCCCGACGGACGTCGACGCCCTCGCCCGCGTCACCGGCGAGATCTGGTCGCGGACGCTCGCCCCCGGCTGAGCGTCCGCCACCTCACCGGCGGGCGGGTCCCGTCACCAGCCGCGCGCGTGCCCGGCGGCGGCCCGCTCGTGCTCGAGCTGGAGGTACCGCGACACCGCCTCCGCCCGGTTGGACGCGCAGAGCTTGCGGAGGATGTGCTTGACGTGCGTCTTGGCGGTGCCGGGCGCGACGATGAGGCGCTCGGCGATGCCGGTGTTCGTCTCGCCCTCGGCCATGAGCCGCAGGACCTGGACCTCGCGCGGGGTGAGCACCGCGTCGATCCGGTCCTCGGCCGGGAGCACCGGGGCGCGGGTCGGCGTCGGGACCGGCGCCGCACGGACGGTCGGCGCGACGTCGGCGTCGACGTCCGGGCCGCCTCCGAGGACGAGCTCCTCGCCGGTCGTGCGGCCGATCGCGGCGTCGGTGAGCGCCGACGCCCGACCGACCGCCTGACGGATCCCCTCGACGCGCGCGTCGAGCGCGACCCGCTCGAACGTCTGCCCGAACGCGTCGGCGAACATCCACAGGAGGTCGCGGTCGAACCGGCTGACCCGCCGCCGCTTCTCGAAGTGGTCGGCGTGGAGCATCCCGATGACGCGCCCACCGCCCATGATCGGCGCGGCGGCGTAGTCGCGCGTCTCCGACACCTCGACGAGCGGCCGGTGCGCGTCGGGGCAGTTCCAGGCGTCACGGACGATGATCGCGCGGCGCCGGCGGACGATCTCCGTCTCCGGCAGGGACGGGTCGAGCCGTCGCGGCTGCTCCCGCCCGACGCGGATCATCGCCTCCGTCCGCTCGACGTCGCCGCCCATGAGGCACGAGCGCGGCGCGAGCACCGAGCGCTCGATCGCCGACACGAGCGCCCGGTCGAACCCGAGCCGCACCGCGGCGGTCGGGGCCCGCTCGAGGAGCTGCTCGACCGTCGCGACGTCGCGGAGCGTGCCGAGCGCCTCGCGCACCGACCCGAGCGCGACCGACTCCGCGGCCCGCTCGGCGTCGCGCAACCGCGCCTCGACGTCGCGGCAGGCGAGCACGAGGTCGACGGCGCCGCGGCGTGCGGGCCCGTCGGCCGCGGTGCCGTTGCGCACCGCCTCGAGCGCCGAGCGCAGGACGGCCCCCACCGCGTCGTGCCCGGCCTCCAGGTCGTCGATCGACGGTGGACCGCCGTCCGGCCCCACGTCGGCGTGCCCGAGCTCGATCGCCCAGGTCACGACGCTCTGCACGTCCTCCCGCAGGCGCCGCTCGGTGATGCGGGGGGCGTTGAGCGCCCATGTGGCGCCGTCCCCGGTGACGACGCCTCCCCGCGCCTCACCCTGTTCCTTGATCGTGCTCATCCCTCTCCCCTGTGGACTGGCGCATCGTCTCCCATCCACGGATCCGCGGTGTGGGACGAACACCGAACCGATCCCGCGACCGCTCGTGGAAACCACGAGCCACGCCGGATCCCTCCATCGTGCACAGCTTGCTCCGGCCGGCCCCGTCGCGCCCGACCTCTGGCCACAGCAAAGACCGGTCTCGCTGTGACGGGGTCACAACGAGCGTCCGGGGCGGGCCGGGCTCAGGGCTCGCCGTCGCCGCCGCCGTCGCGCAGCAGCGGCCCGAGGAGCACCGCCGCGTGCAGGGTCTTGGATCCGGCGTCGGGCTGGCCGGCGAGCTCGACCGCGCGCCGCACCCGGTAGGCGATCGTGTTCTGGTGGATGCCGAGGCGCCGGGACGCCCGGGCGAGGCTCTGGCCCTCCTCGAGGTACACCCGCAGCGTCGTCAGCAGCCGCCGCGTCGCGTCGTCGTCGGAGGCGAGCGGGCCGAGGGTGCGGGTCGCCAGCGCCCGGGCGCCGTCGACGTCCCGGGTCAGGAGGTCCTCGACGGCGACGTCGGCGTAGAGGGTGGCGTGCGCGCCGCGGCGGAGGAGCCGTGCGACGCGTCGGGCGCGGTTGGCCTGCTCGTACGACGTGCGGAACCCGGCCATCCCCTCGGCGACGGACCCGATGGCGACCCGGCACCCGGTGCCGCGCAGGCGGGTGGCGAGCGCGTCCTCGACGTCGTCGGCGAGCGCGCCCCGGGCGGTCCAGCCGACGGTCATCCGCGGAGACGTCCGCGACAGCAACGGCCGGCCGCTCCCCCCGAGGACCCGCGCGACGTGGCCGACGGCCTCGTCGAGGTCGATCCGGGACGGCACGTCACCGTCGCCCTCGGTCCAGACGACGAAGCCGACGTGCCGGCGCCCCAGGTCGTACCCGAGCCGCGCGCCGGCGACCTGCGGGTCGACGGTCCCGCCCGCGAGGATCGCCTCGATCGTCTCGACGCGGACCGCCTCGGCGCCCTGTTGCCGGCGGTCCCGCTCGTCCTCGTACGCCTCGATCAGCGGGGTGGAGATCGCGTCGATCCAGGCGAACGAGAACGCGGAGCACGCGCGCATCGCCTCCATCGTCCGGACCGGGTCGGCGCCCTGGTCCACGATCTCGCCGTAGAAGAGGTCCTGGTAGGTGGCCTGGCCCAGGCGGTAGACCCGCAGCAGGTCGTTCATCGACACGCCGCGGCCGACGAGGCCCCGCGCCCACTCCAGCGCCTCGTGCGGGGGCGGCACGACGCTCGGGTCGGTCCACGTGCGCATCATGGTGGAGATGAGCTCGACGCTGCCGCGGGCGACGGCGACGAGCGTCTCGTGGAACTCGTCGTCGCCCGCGAGGTGCGGCATCCGCAGCTCGACCTCGTGGATCAACCGCACCGCGACGTCCTGCGACCGCTGCTCGAGCCGGCCCGCGACGACGCCGATGAGGCGCTCGGACTCGGGCGAGCACTCCGGCAGCGAGCGGCCGCTGGGGGTCGGGGAGGCGCCCCGGGGCCTCACGACCCCGCCACCGCTCGCCGGTCGGTGGGAACGACGAGGGGACGGGGGTCCCGTCCGTCGATGGCGACAACCGTCGTGCGCGGGGACCGCATAGGCTGCGCATGCGGCTGCGCCGCATGGGACCCCGGAACGACCGAACGACGAGGAGCACCATGTCCGACCCCGACGCCCAGTGGATCTGCGAGGCCTGCGGGTACATCTACGACCCGGCCGAGGGCGACCCGGACGGCGGCATTCCGCCGGGCACGGCGTTCGACGACATCCCGATGACGTGGATGTGCCCGGTCTGCGGGGCCCGCAAGTCCGAGTTCGAGCCGCTGTGAGATCAGGCGGGGGGTGATCACGGTCGCTCCCCGCACGCTCACCGGTCCGGGACGACCGCCCGGAGGTCGCGCCGCCAGCCGTCGAGCGCTACCTGGAGCCGCCTGGCGGCGTCGACGACGTCCTCGTCGTCGTCCTGGTCGGGACCCGACGCGACCGACACGGCGACCGCGCGGGCGTTGGTGGCCGTGGGGTCGGCGGCGAGCTCGTCGACGATGAGGCCGGCGCCCGCGATGAGCGCGGCCCGCGCGGACCGCTCACGGCCGAGGACGTGCTCGCGACCGGCGACGACGAGGAGCTCCTCGCCCTCGAGGAACCGGTCGCCGAACCCCAGGCCCAGGCCCACCGCCTCGCCGGCCTGGTTGACCTCGAGCCGGGACGGCCGACGCGAGCGGGGTCGGTCGGGCGACAGCGCGTCCCCGGTCTCGCCGCGGAACGCGCCCTCGGGCGAGACGATGCCGAGCGTGGACTCGTTGACGTCCTCGACCGTCACCTCGAGCGCGTACGCGTCGCCGCTGCCCAGGCGGTAGGCGCGTATCGCCCGGTTGACCGCGACGATCACCGCGTCGCGCTCGACCTGGCGGGCGTCGACGTCGTCACGCCAGCGCTCCAGGCGCGCCTTGGCGTCGGCGGCCGAGAACCGCTCGCCGTGGACGATCGACACCCGGGTCGACACGGCCCGCCCGTCGTCGATCCGGTCGCTGCGGACGACGAGGACGTCCTCCCCGTCGGAGCGCCGCGGCAGGCCGGTGGCGCGATCGCGAGCCGGTACGTCGCCGTCCCGATCGAGGCCGTAGGCCCCGTCGGGCACCCCGATCGAGCGGGGGACGACGATGCGCGAGTAGGTCAGCGACGTGGCCACGGACCCCACCCTCTCACGCCCGGGTCACCCATCGGCACCGGCGATCGGGGGGTCCGCCTTCAGCGGCGCGTAGTCGCCGGGCTTGAACGGCTGCGGCGCGTCGCGCGTGCCCGGCACGGGGTAGGAGTTGAGCCGGCTGCGGAAGACCGACGAGGCGCCGGTGAGGTCGAGGAACCGCTCGACGAGATCGGTGACGCCGAGCCCCGTGAGCGACTTCTCGCTGACGACCACGTGGACGCGGGCGAGGTGGCCCGCGTCGTCGCGGCTATCGGTGGCCGAACCCAGGTTGGCGATGGCCGTGACCATGTCCTCAGCGCGCGGACCGATGTAGCGCAGCGCGGGATTGACCTGCCGGAGGAACCCGGCGAACTGGGGGATCACCGGGTTGGCGTCCTTGGAGAACTCGCGCAGGCTCTCGAGCAGCGGGTCGGCGCGGCGCGAGACCGACGGCAGGATCCGGAAGATCCGGCGTCCGTCCGACGCCGCGGCGGCGAGGCGGGAGGTGACGGGCGGCAGCGCGCGCACCCCGGTGCGCAGGGACGCGACCACCGGCGTGCTCTCGCGCGCCACCGATCCCAGGCGTCCGGCCGTGCTCTGGATCTGCTCGAGGGTCGCCGGGAGCTCGCGGAACCCCTCGCGGAGGGCGGCGTCGCGATCGGCGACCGCCGCGGTCGTGCGGCGCAGGCCACCGGCGAGCGCCCGGACGTCGTCGGACCGGTTCGCGAAGGCTTTGAGGAGCTGCCCGCCCTGGTCGACCACACGGCCGAGCTGCTCGCGCTGGCCGTCGAGGACACGGGCGACGGCGGAGGAGTTGTCCACCGTCGGGGGCATGGCCTTGAACAGCTCGTTGGTGTCGTTACCGCGGCCCTCCAGGCCCGGGCCGACCTGCTTGAGGTTGCGCTGGACCTCGCGCCGGGTCTCCCGGTCGATCGAGGACAGGATCTGGTCGAGCTGGACCGACTCCCCGGCCCGCTCCAGCGGCAGCGTCCCGCCCGACGGCACGGTGCCCGCCCTCGGGCTGCCCGGAATGAGCTCGAGGTAGTTCTCGCCGACGAGCGTCTTGGTCCGCAGCTTGATCGTCGCGTCCTTGTTCAGCGGCGCGTGGTCGTCGTCGAGGCTGATCGTCACCCGGGCCTGGTCCCCGTCGTTGGTGACCTCACGGACCTTGCCGACCTTGACGCCCGCGCTGCGGACGTCGGCGTTCGACACGAGCTGGAACGCGTCCGGCATGCGGACGACCGCCGTGTAGGACGACCCTCCGAGCATCCGGCCTCCGGCCAGTCCGAAGAGCCAGACGAAGATGCCGAGGCAGAGCGCGAGGAAGGCGATGATCGCCATGACCTTCGCTCCGCGGTATTCGATCTTCACGGCCGTCCCTCCTTCTGAGTGCAGGTCCACGGCCGGAACAGCGCGGGATCCGTGTTGCCGGGCCCGGGCACGACGTCGGTCCCGTAGACCATCTCGCCGCGTGGGTAGGCTCCGCCGGAGTCGTAGTACTTCAGGACCGACGGGGTCCACTGGAAGAACTTGGCCGTCGCGAATCGACAGGGCAGGACCTTCTTCGTGGCCCGGTCGAGCCGCGGCACCTGCGGTGCGAGCTCGCCGAGCGCGGTGTCGAGGCGATCGGAGGTCGTCTCGAGGTCGCCGGCGAGCGGGCGCAGCTGCTTGACCGGCGTCCGCACGGCCGCGAGCGCGGGCATCGCGTCACCGCTCACCCGACGCAGGCCCTCGAGGCCGTCCTCGAGGTTGTCCGCGACCGGGATGAGGGCCCGGAGAGCCGGGTCGATCTGGTCCTCCGACTTGCGCAGCCGCGCGAACGAGCTCCGCATCACGGCGAGCGTGTCGGGGAGCTGAGCGAGCGTCGATCCGAGGTTGGCGTTGTGCTGCGCCAACTCCGCCATCGTCGCGTTGCCGGCCTGCATGAGTTGGGCGAGCTGCCGGTCGCGGGTGTTGATCGCGGCCGCGAGTCGGCTGCCGTTGTGCACCAGGCGCGCGAGCTGCGATCGGCGTCGACCCATCGCGTCGGTGAGCTCGGTGGCCTGCTCGACGAACGGTCCGACCGCCGCGAACGCGCTCCGCAGCCGCTCGCCACCGTCGGGCAGACCCTCCGACAGCCCGCTGAGCAGCGCCTGGACCCGCTGACGGGAATCGGCGTCCATGACGTTGAGGACACGCGAGACGTCGGTCGGAGTCTCGGTGCGCCCCGCGGGAAGCACGGTCTCCTCGTCGAGCTCGCCCGCCTCGGGCGTGCCGCGGTTCTCGATCGCGACGTACATGTCCTGCAGCGGTGTGACCGGCCGGATCCGCATCCGGGCGTTCTTGTAGATCGGCCCGGCCTTGTCCTCCAGCGACAGGGTGACGACGGCACCCTTGCCGTCGGTCTCGACGTCTTCGATCAGGCCGACCTTGACGCCCGCGATCCGGACATCCTGCTGGCCGGGCACGATGCCCTTGGCGTCGTCGACGACGATCCTCGCCGTCTTCGTGTCCTGCCAGGGCCACTGGATGACGAGGTTGCGTGTGAGGTACCACATCGCGACGATTCCCAGTGCCACGAGGAGGATGTAGAGCAGGAACGGTCCACGTGCCCGCTGGACCTCGAGCGCGAGGCGATCTCGGTTGAACCGCATCAGCGGGCTCCCTTCCGGGCCAGGCCCGCGGCACGCGAGCGGTCACCGACGTCCTCGTCGAGCGCGGGGTCGAACTCGCCGGCACCGGGAGGGGCCTGACCGGACAACATGCGCCGGACGATCGCCTCGAGGCCACGGCAGTCGAGCTTCTGGGTGATCGTCGCGGTCGGGTCGGTCAGGCGGGTGATGCAGCCCAGGGTGAGGAGGGACCGTTCGTCGACGAACGTCTGGAAGTTGAGGACGTTGCCGTTCGCGTCGAACGGGGAGCCCATCGAGTTGGTCGCGCTGAAGAACGGTCCGATCGCCTGGTAGTTGCGCATCTTCGTCTCCGGGTCACCTTCGTCGAGCCACGGCAGCAGCTCGTCGTTCAGACGGGCGATCGTCGGGTCCAGGTCGGTGAGGACCTTCCTGCCCGTCGGGGCCATCGCGGCCAGGCGCCGAACGGCGGGGCGCAGATCGCGGAGCGTCGGGGTCGCGTCCTTCAGAACGGTGTCGAGGCGCCGGAGCATCGGCGTCGCGGCACGGGCGGCCGGGTCGAGCTTCCGTGCGCCGGGCACGAGCTTGACGGCCAACGGATCCAGGTCGTCGAGGGTCTTCTCGACCCGGGTGAGCGTGAGGCGCGTGTCGGCGAGGGCGGCCGGAGCCTCACGGACGAGGCGCGAGATGGCGGGGGAGTTCGCGCTCATGGTGCCGAGCGCGATCCGGCCGTTGTCGATGAAGCCCGCGAGCTCGACGACGTTGCGACCGAAGATGCCCAGGGTCTTCGACATCTCGCGGACGAGCTTGGGCAGGTCGCCGGCCTCGGTGCCGCGGAGTCCGCGGAGGCCACGGGCGAGCGACGGCCCCGCCCCGTCGAGCGCGTCGATGGTCCGCCGTCCGCCGGCGGTGTCAGAGAAGCCCTCGTCGAAGCCGCCGATGATCTGGCGCGTCGCCTGACGCTGCTCGGGCGGGAGCGCCGAGACGACGGCGTCGAGCTCCTCCTGGACGGTCGTGCGTCCCAGAGGGATGGTGCCCTCGCCCAGCTCGCCGGCCGATGGCGAACCCGGCTCGATCTCGACGTAGGTGTTGCGGCCGAGGAGCGTGCGCCACCAGACGGCGGCCCGGGCGTCGCGGTGGAGGGTGACGCCGGAGTCGGAGTTCATCCGCAGCTTCACGACGGCGCGGCTGGTGTCGTCGGAGAGCTCGACCTCCTCGACCTTGCCGACGTTGACCCCCGCGACGCGGACGTCGGTGTTCGCGCGCAGGTGCGTCGCGTCGCGGAACTCGGCCCGGATCAGATCACCCTTGCCGCCCGAGAGCGGGTTGGTGCTCGTGTAGCCCATGTAGAGCACGACGCCCAGGACCGCCAGGGCGATGAGGCCGACGCGGACAGGGCGCGGCCGGGCGCGGCCGGGCCGGTGCTGGAATCGCTCGGAGAGCTTCATCGACGATCCTCCGTCACCGTGCAGGGCTTGGGATACGGGTTCGACATCACGGTCGGGAGCCGTTGGGTGGTCCCCATCACGCTCTCGAGCGACGCGATGAGGAGCAGACGCAGGCTGCTCACGCCGCCGAGTCGCGGGTCACCGCCGGCGGCGGCGGGGCCGAGCATCGAGCTCCAGTTCTTCGTGAATAGCGCGATGTCGCACCCGCGCGGTCCGACCTCGCGCAGCGTCGGCAGCGATTCCTTCAGCGCCTCGCTCGTCGTCGGGATGACCGGATCGAGGCGCTTCAGCAGGTCGAGCGTGACCGGGATCGCGTCGTCCGCTTGCCGGAGCGTCGTGCGGGCGGCGCGGAGGCCGTCACGGGATTCGCGGAGCAGCGCATCCGCCTGGCGCAGGCCGGCGGGCGCCGGCCGCAGCGCCGGAACGAGCTCCCGACCCATGCCGGACAGCTCGTCGAGCAACGGGTCGGCGTCGCGCAGGCCGGCCCGGGCGACGCTCAGCGCGGCCGGGGCCCGGTCGAGCGATGCCCCGAGGTCCTGCTCGCTCTCCGCCAACGGGCGCAGACCCCGGGAGGTCGAGTCGAACGCGCTGACGTACTCGTCGCGCGCCGGATCGATCGCGCCGAGCGTTCCGGCCAGTCCGTCGATGAGCCCGCTCATCGCTCCGACCCGAGCGTTGATCTCGCCGGCGACGCGAGCCACCCGGTCGAGGGCGGTCGGGGTGCCGTCGAGCATCTCGTTGAGCTCCTCGCCCCGTCCGGCGAAGCCCGTGCCGAGCTCCTGAATGACGGTACGGGCGTCGACCCGGCGGCGTGCGTCCAGCGTGCCCAGGACCTCGTCGAGCTCGACGACGGTCGACGTGTTCGCCGCGGCGATCGTGTCGCCCTCCTCGAGCGGGCGCCCCTTCACGCCCGGGCTGACGTCGACGAACCGGACGCCGATCGCACTGCGCGGACGGACCCGGAGCTTGGTGTCGGACCGCAGTGGGGCGACGTCGGGCTCGAGTTGGAGGTCGACGACGGCCTTGCCGTCCACGACCCGCGGGTTGAGCACCTGGCCGACGCGCCGGCCGGCGATGCGGACCTCGTAGTGGCCGGTCAGGTTGTTGGCGTCCTCGAACTCCGCCTGGACGGTGTAGTAGCTCCGTCCCGGGATCGAGTTCGGGGCGTTGAACCCGACCCAGGCCATGGCGGCGACCGCGGCGAGGGCGCCCAGGCCCAGCAGCCAGAGCACCGGCCGCGGCAGGGTCGCGCTGGCCGCGCGGGAGAAACGGCGGGAGCGGCGTCGGGAGGTCATCGGCCTTGGAGGGAGTCGAGGAGGTCGGTCAGGGCCCCGCCGACGGCACCGACCGCGCCGTCGAGCAACGGCGCCCCGGTCGTCGCGGCGGGATCCGGGGGCGGCGTCCCCGTCGACGTGGACGACGACCGGTCGTCCGGGGTCCGCGCGGTCGCGGTCGGCGCCGGATCCGGGCCCGGCGTCAGCCGTCGAGTCGTCGATCGGGGCGTCTTCCGGGCCGCGACGCTCGGCTTGTCGTCCGCGTCCGAGCGGGAGCGCTTGTTCGCGGTCGGCGCCGGCTGGAGCTGCGCGAGCAGCGTCGTGAGGAGCTCCTCGTCGACGGTGACCTCGGTCCGGAAGAGGTGCCCGAGACCGTCCCGGATCTGGATCGTGCGGGCCCAGCCCTCCATCACGCGCAGCAGCGGGTTGGTCTGGACGTCGAGGATGCGCGTCACCGGATCGAGCGCCCGGGAGAACGTGACGAGATCGTCCGAGAGCGGTTGCAGGCGCCGGATCGTGGGCGAGGCCTCGCGCGCCAGGCGCGAGAGGTTCGGCGACACCGTCCGGACCTGCGACAGAGTCGGCGCCGCCGCGCTCCGGAAGCCGGGGACCGACTTGAGCGTCGCGGCGAGGGGTGCCGCGGTGCGACGGAGCTCGACGGCGGCGGGCTCCAGGCGCGTCGCCGTGCCCGCGAGCTTCACGAGCGTCGAGCGCAGCTGCGTCAGGGTGGCGGGTGCGGCGTCGAGGGTCCGGCCCAGGTCTTGCCGCAGGCGCGCGGTGACCGCGAGCGTCCGCGCCGCCGAGTCGACCATGCCGGTCAGGTCGTCGCGTCCGTCGTTGAAGGCCGCGAGCACGCGGTCACCGTCGGTGATGAGCCGGTCGATCTTTCCCGTGTCGGAGATCGATTTCACGAGCTCCTCGGCCTCGTCGAGGGCGCGGGGCAGACGGGCGAGGGTCGCGTTGAGGTCGGTCCCCTTGCCGCCGAGAGCGATGCCGGTCTCGTTGATGAGGATCCGAAGGCGCGCCCGACTGTCCGGATCGAGGATGTTGATCGCGTCGTCGAGCTCGACCGGCGCCGAGGTCCGTCCGGGCGGGATGACGACCCCGGACGGCTCCGGCGAGCGGACGTCACCGGCGTCGAGGTCGACGTACTTCTCGCCGAGGAGGTTCACGGGACGGACCCGGGCCCGGGCGCCGCGTCCGATCGGAGCGGCGTTCTCCTTGAGCTCGACGATCGCCTCACCCCGGTCGTCGTCGGTGACCTGCAGCTTCATGATCCGCCCGGCGACGACGCCGCCGATCTTCACATCGCCGTTCTCGACGAGGCCTCCGGCGTCGTCGAAGACGATCCGGACCTGGTAGGCGTCGTCGTCCCCACCGCTGGTGAGGAGGATCACGCCGACGATCGCGACGATCGCCGCGAGCGCGGTGCTGAGGATCTTCGGATTCACCGGACCGCCTCCACGTCCTTGGTCGGGTCGAGCGCGTCCGCGGACACCTCACACTCCTCGGGGTAGTGCACCGCTCCGGCGTTGAGTCCGGGCGGTCGGGGCATCGCGAACTTGTGGCCGAGGAGGGTCGGGAGCGCCGCGTCGGGGATCAGCCCGTTCAGGGAGGTGACGCCCTCGCGCACGAAGATCCGCCCGAAGTGGCCCCGGTCGTCGTAGTTCTTCGTCGCCCCGCCCCAGGTGCCGAGCATCCCGGCGATCTCGGGGACGTACGCCCGGACGCAGGCGAGCATCGGGTTCGCGGTCTTCATCGCGGTGCCCGCGGCCGGGAGCGTGGTGCGGCCCTTGTCGAGGAGCTCCGTCACCGCCGGCGCGCCGTCACGGGTCGTCCGCAGCGTGGCGAGCGCCACGGGCGTGACCTGCTGCAGCCGCACGAGCGCCGGGCGCGCCGCGCGGGCCAGCGCCGGGATCCGCTTGGCCCCGGGTTCGACGGCACGGATGAGGGTGCGGACCTTCTCGAGGCTGCCGTCGGCGCGACGCAGGGTCGAGCGCGCCTGGCGGAAGGTCGGGGCCATGCCGTCGATCGAGGCGCGGACCCCGTCGGCGCTGTTGCCGAACGCGTCGAGCGTCCGTCGCGCGGCCGTGATCGTCTCGCTGATCGCGCCGCTGCGGCTCACCAGCGTTCGAGAGACCCGCTCACCGTTGACGATCAGAGCCCGGATCGCCTGCTCGTCGGCGAGCAGGTCGCCCATGACGTCACCGGTGGTCCGCACCCCACCCGGCAGCGTCCGCAGGCCACGGTTGAGTTCCTTCGACCGGCCGGCGGTGACGTCAGCGGAGTTGCCGACGAGCGACGTGAGCCGCTCCCGCGTCTCCGGGTTGAGCGTGTTGAACACCTCGTCGAGCTCGACGGGGGTCGTGACGTCCTTCGACGCGATGGTGCCGCCGTCGGGGATCGACGGTGCGTCCTTCGGCCCGGGGAGGAGGTCGACGTAGCGCGTACCGATGCCGACGGTCGTGCCGTAGCGGATCGTCGCCTTCGTGCCCCTGGCGAGCGGGAACACACGGTCGTCGGAGACCCCGATCGAGACGATCGCCTTGCCGTCCTCGTACCGGACCCCCGTGACCTTACCCACGTCGACGCCACGCATCTGGACGTCGAGGCCGGTGGTGAGGTTCACGGCGGAGTCGAACGCCGCCTGGACCTCGTACTCCTGTTGGCGATCGCTGAGCGCCTTCCAGCCGAGGAACACGATGGCCACGACGATGATGACGGGCCAGGGCCGCCGCAGAAACGAACGCAGCATGGTCACCCTCCGACCGGGAAGCTGGGATCGAGGCCCCAGAAGACCATCGTCAGGAGGGACCCGACGACGTGGACGACGACGAGATTGAGGACCATCGACTTGGCGGTGGCGGTGCCCACTCCGGATGGTCCGCCGCGCGCGGTGAACCCGTAGTACATGGCGACCAGGACGATGAGCGTCCCCATGACCATGATCTTGATCTCGGAGTAGAGGATGTCCATCAGGCCCACGAACTGCCAGTGGATCGTCTCGAACCCGCCACGCGAGACCTCCTTGATCTGGGTCACGATGACGAAGAAGTCCGCCAGCGTGTGGAAGGCCAGACCGACGAGGTAGAGGAGCGGGAAGGCGAGCCAGGCGGCGACGAGACGGGTGGCGACGACGTAGCGCATCGGGTTGATGCCGACCGACTCCATCGCGTCGAACTCGTTGTTGATCCGCATCGATCCGAGCTCGGCGACGAGGCCACAGCCGATCTTGGCCGCGACGATGTAGCCCCACATGTAGGGGCCCATCTCGCGGGCACCGCACAGTGCAGTGAACACGCCGGAGTAGGCGGACGCGCCGTACCCGCGGAGCACGTAGTTCGCCTCGGTGGCGCACTGCATGCCCATCACGAACTGCATGCCCCAGATGACGATCGCCGAACCGGTGATCAACAGACCGGCCTGGCGCAGGATCTCGGCCGTGTACCGGAACGATCCGGGGACCTCGGCCATCGCGCGACCCGAGAACCGGGTCATCTCGCCGAGCTCGCGCAGGGTGCCGCGGATCGGCCCGATGAGGCCCTCGGCCAGCGTCTGGCCGGCCGACGGGCGCAGCGGGCGCCGGGAGGAGGGAGGTACCTGGGTGCTCATCGCAGGGTCCCCGTCTCGGGAAAGGCCGCCAGCAGCGTCGTGGTGAACACGTAGTTGAACGCCCAGATGGCGACGAACGAGATGACGACCGCCTGGTTGACGGCCCGGCCGACGCCCTCGGCACCGCCCTTGGTGTGCATGCCCTTGTAGCAACAGACGACGGCGACGATGAAGCCGAACAGCGTCGTCTTGAGCACGCTGCCCAGGAGGTCCGGGACGGTGAAGTTCGAGGTGAAGGTGCTGAAGTAGCCGGCGCTCGTCTCGCCGAAGACGACGACCGCGGCGAGCCAGCCGCCGACGACGCCCATGATGATGGCGATGAGGTTCATCGCCGCGGTGACGATGCCGAGCGCGAGGAAGCGGGGGGCGACGATCGTCCGGACCGGGTCGAGGCCGAGGGTGATCATCGCGTCGAGCTCCTGGCGGACCTTGCGGGCGCCGAGGTCGGCGCAGACCGCGGTGCCGCCGATGCCGGCGACGACCATGCCCGTGATCCACGGCGCGAACTCGCGGACCGACGCCATGACGAAGAACGAGCCGAGCCGGTCGATGGTGCCGAGCAGTCCGACGAGGTTGCCGCCCTGCAGCCCCGGGGCGCCGAAGCCGAACGCCGTGGCCGAGATCATCAGCGGGATCGCGCACCGCCGGATGATGATCCAGGTCTCCTCGATGAACTCGTCGCGCCAGGAGTACGGCGGCGTGAAGACCGCGATGAGCGTCCGCCACGCGAGCAGCAGCATGTCGGCGATCTGCTCGAGGAGCGCGAGCACGCCGCTGCTGCTCTTCGCCGGGGGCGGGCCGCCGCCGAGTGGTCCGGTCGGCTGACCGGACGGCCCGACCCGTCCCTCCGTGGGTTGTGTGGTGGTCGCCATGGTGCTCGATCCGTGTGGGGTCACTCCATTCCGAGCGGGCCGCCGGGGCGGCCCGCCAAGAACTGGCGGACGAAGGGGTTGGGCGAGTCGAACATGTCGTCGCGATCGCCGGACTGCACGATCCGGCCCTTCCACAGCACCGCGATGTACTCGCCGATCCGGCGCGCCGACGCGATGTCGTGGGTGATGACGATGTACGTCCCGCCGTTCTCGGAATGGACCTTCTCGATCAGCTGGCAGAGCAGCGCGGTACGGACCGGATCCAGGCCCGAGTCCGGCTCGTCGAACATGACGATCTGCGGATCGAGCACCAGCGCCCGGGCGAACCCGGCGCGCTTGCGCATGCCGCCCGAGAGCTCCGACGGCATCCGCAGCTCCGCGCCACCCGCCAGGCCGACCTCGTTCAGGCGACCCATGACGATGTCCCGGATCTGCTTCTCGTCGAAGTCCGTGTGCTGGCGCAGCGGGAACGCGACGTTGTCGTACACCGACATCGACCCGAACAGCGCGCCGTCCTGGAACAGGATCCCGAACTTGCGCCGCATCTCCAGCAGCTGCTTCATCGTCATGTCCGGCACCGACTGGCCGTGCACGAGGATGTCGCCCTGATCCGGGAACATCAGCCCGATCAGGTGCGACAACAGCACCGACTTGCCGGTCCCCGACGGGCCCAGGACGACGGTGATCATCCCCTCGGGGATCCCGACGTTCAGGCCGTTCATCACCCGGTTGGACCCGAACGACTTGTACAGATCGACGCACTCGATCGACCAGAAGTCGCCCGGATTCTGCTGCGGCACGACCATCCCACCCTCGTGGTGGTCGTAGTTGGCCGCCTTGTCCAGCAGGGCCGCGGTCGCGGGATCCGCCGAGCCGGCGGTCGTCGTGCTCGTGCTCATCAAAACTCCCCGTCGTGCGCGTCGAAGTCGGTGTTGGTCCCCACGTCCACCGGCGGATTCGCGATCGCCTGCACGATCGGCACCACCCGCAGGAACTCGCGAACCGGACCGGAGAACGTCGCCCGGCCCGCCGCGATCGCCATCGCCATCCGCAGCTTCCCGTCCGCGTGACGCTCCAGATCGGCGGTGCCCATCGACAGCTCGATGTCCGCCCGCTCGCTCGCGTCCTCGAACAACTCGATGTCGCCGTGCAACCGGATCAACACCGACGCGTCCTGCAGATCGGCCGACGACAGCCGCACCGTGCGGCCCACGCGCCCGAGCAACCGACGCGCCTCGTCATCCGCCGCCGCCTGCTCCCACAGCTCCAACACACGCCGCCACGCACCCGCGGCATGGCCCACGTCGGCCCGCTCACGGACCATCGAGACGCCATCCCGCTCGTCGTGGATCGATCGTCCCGGGGGTCGCTGGTGCTCCATGGTGGTGTCCGCCGTTCGCAACATGGTGGGTGCTCTGCCAGGGACGGACGGGCTGCACCGCCGTACGGTCGACGTCGAGGCATGCGTCGCCCGCGCCGTCGCCGAGGCCGGGACTCCTCTCCCCCCCTGAACCGTGAGCAGGCTCCCAGTGGACGGTGTGCCCTCGCCATACCCCGGACGGGAGATTTCCGTCTACCACTCGGCACCGGTCGTACTCCGAACTCGCTCCGGGTACTCCGTTCGGTGCCCCCGCATCTCCCGATCGGACCGCGACGGCGGGCCGCCGGCCCGCACGGCGCCCCACCGCCCAGGCTCCGCGCGCCACCCCGTCGCCCAGGACCCCCCGATCGTCCCCGACGCCGGGTACCAGGACGAGTCCGGTGGTACTCTCGGCCGATGCCCGCCGAGAGGAACCTGCCCACCCCGGAGGCGGAGGAGATCGTCGCCCTCGCGCGCGAGTTCGCCCGCACCGAGCTGCTCCCCCACGCCGCCGAGGCCGAGGCGGCCGCCCGGTTCCCGCGCGACGCGTTCCGCAAGCTCGGCGAGGTCGGCCTGCTCGGGATGCCGTTCCCGGAGGAGCACGGCGGCGGCGGCCAGCCCTACGAGGTCTACCTGCAGGTGCTCGAGGAGCTCGCGGCCGCGTGGTCGACCGTCGCCGTGGGCGTGAGCGTCCATGCCATGGGCTGCCTGGCGCTGTCGATGTTCGGCACCCCGGAGCAGCGCGACCGCTGGCTGCCCGACATGGTCGGCGGCCAGCAGCTCGGCGGCTACTCGCTGTCGGAGGCGCACGCCGGGTCGGACCCCGCCGCGATGCGCTGCGCCGCCCGCCCGACCGACCACGGCTACGCGATCACCGGCGGCAAGGCGTGGGTGACCCACGGCGGCGACGCCGACTTCTACACCGTGTTCGCCCGCACGTCGGAGGAGCGCACCGGCATCTCGGCGTTCCTCGTCCCCGGGGACGCCCCGGGCCTCTCCGTCCAGCCGCCCGAGCACAAGATGGGCCTGACCGGGTCGAACACCGCGAGCCTCGACTTCGACGGCACCCCGGTGTCGGCCGACCGTCGCATCGGCGCCGAGGGCCAGGGCCTCGCCATCGCGCTGCAGGCGCTCGACTCCGGCCGGCTCGGGATCGCCGCCTGCGCGGTCGGGCTCGCCCAGGCGGCGCTGGACTCCGCCGTCGCCTACGCCAAGGAGCGCGAGGCGTTCGGCAAGCCGATCATCGAGCACCAGGGCCTGGCGTTCCTGCTCGCCGACATGGCCGCCACCGTCGAGTCGTCGCGTGCGACGATGCTCGAGGCGGCGCGGCTGCGCGACATCGGACGGCCGTTCTCGCGGCAGGCGTCGATCGCGAAGCTCGTCGCCACCGACGGCGCGATGCGCGTCACCACCGACGCGGTCCAGGTGCTCGGCGGGGCCGGGTACACGAAGGACTTCCCCGTCGAGCGGTACATGCGCGAGGCGAAGGTCATGCAGATCTTCGAGGGCACGAACCAGATCCAGCGGATGGTCATCGGCCGGCACCTCGCCAAGAGCGCCTGACCCCGCCCCACCACCACGAGGAGCAGCACAGCGATGCAGATCGAAGGAGCAGGGGCCGTCGTCTTCGGCGGAGCGTCCGGCCTCGGCGAGGCGACGGCCCGTCGGTTGGCCGCCGAGGGCGCGCACGTCGTCATCGCCGACCTCGCCGAGGACCGCGCGAAGGCGCTGGCCGACGAGATCGGCGCGGTCGCGCATGTCACCGACGTCACCGACCCCGTGAGCGTCCAGGGCGCGGTCGACCTGGCGGCCGAGGCCGACGGCGACCTGCGGATCGTCGTCGTCTGCGCCGGCCTCGGCAACCCGACGAAGCTCCTGGGCCGCGAGGGCGCCACCGAGCTCGACGCGTTCGCGAAGGTCGTCAACGTCAACCTCCTCGGCACGATCAACGCGCTGCGGCTCGGCGCGCAGGCGATGCGCTCCAACGACCCGGACGGCGCCACCGGCGAGCGGGGCGTGCTCGTGTCGACCGCGTCGGTCGCCGCCTACGAGGGCCAGGTCGGCCAGGTCGCGTACGCGGCGTCCAAGGGCGGCGTCGTCGGGATGACGCTGCCGATCGCGCGCGAGCTGGCCCCGCAGGGGATCCGCGCGGTGACGATCGCCCCCGGGCTCTTCGCCACCCCGATGCTCGCCGGGCTGCCCCAGGCCGCCCAGGACAGCCTCGGCGGGACGGTCCCGTTCCCGGCCCGGCTCGGCGACCCGGCCGAGTACGCCGACCTCGTCGAGCACATCGTCACCAACGCGATGCTCAACGGCGAGGTCATCCGCCTGGACGGCGCCCTGCGGATGGCGCCGCGCTGATCCGACGCGGCCGGCCGTCCGGGCGCTCGCGCCCGGCCGGCCGACGTGGCACGCGTCGATCCGGCGCGGGCCGCCCCCGACCCCGATCCCCCGGCGGTCAGTCCGGTGACCGGATGCCCCCGAGGAGCAGCGCGGTGAGCTCCTCGTAGGCGTCGGCGTCGCGCAGGCCGGTGTGGTGGCGGACCTCGCCCCGCTGGATCCGCGCCATCGTCGCCGCCGCGGTGTCCGCCACGAACTCGGCGTGGACCGTCCGGAACTGCCCGGACGCCACGCCCTCGGCGATGAGCTCGCGCACCCGGCTGGCCGCGTGGGCGGTGTTGCGCTCGTAGATCCGCCGCGTCGCCGGATCCTCGGCCAGGTCCTCCATGAACCGCGCCGACGCCGGTCGGAGCGCGTCCGCGACCGCGGCGAGGTAGGCGGCCACCCGCTCGGGCCCCGGCGGGTGCTGGGCCGTGCGGCCCTCGACGAACCGCGTCGCGGTCTGGAAGAACCGCTGGACGACGGTCACGGTGACCCGCTCCTTGCTGTCGCCCAGGGCGTAGAGCGTCGACTTGGAGCACCGCATGCGGGCGGCGAGGTCGGCGACCCGGAACCCCCGGAACCCCTCGGCGAGGAACAGCTCGACGAGGCCGTCGAGGAGCCGTTCGTGGCGCAACGTCGGCAGCACGTCCGGTCGAGTCTAGGTCCCCGTCGAGCGTGCCGTCGGTCCGCCGTCGGCGGCCGAGCGGTCGTGCGCGTCGCCGCCCCGCCCGTGCGACGCACGGTCCGTGACGACGTCAGATCCGGTCCGCGGCGTGCTCGGCGATCGCCAGGGCCAGGGCGTGCGTGGGCGCGCTCGGCGCCCGCGGCACGATCGACAGGTCGACGATCCGCAGGCCGTCGACGCCCCGGACCCGGCAGTCGGCGTCGACGACCGCGGCGGGATCGCCGTCGGGCCCCATCCGGCAGGTGCCGCAGCCGTGGAGCGTGGTGCGGAGGCGACCGCGGATCCACCGGTCGAGCAGGGCGTCGTCCTCGAGCGTCCGGCGATCCGGGATCCCGGAGGGCGTCGTGCCCGGGTCGACGACGATCGCGGCGAACGCGTCGTGCTCGAGCATCCGGGCGGCGTGGCGCACCGCGTCGCGCAGTCGCTCGCGATCCCCCGGCGGCTCCAGGTAGCCGTAGTGCACGCGCGGGCGCCGCCGCGGGTCGTCCGCCACGACCTCGACCCGGCCGGTGCTCTCCGGGGCGTAGAGGATCGGCGTGACGACGCCGTCGACCGTCCGCGGGTCGGGCGGTGGAGGCAGGTGGCCGTCGGCGATCCACGTCCCCGACATGACCAGCGTCTGCAGGTCGCTCCGTCGCCCCTCGAGCGCGCCGCGAGCCGACGTGTGGACGAGCCCGACGAGGAACCGAGGATCGCCGTGACGGACCGCGGGCCCGAACCGCACCGCCAGGACGACCGACGGATGGTCGGACAGCCCGGCCCCCACGCCCGGCAGCTCGACCACCGGGACGATCCCGAGCCGGTCGAGGTCGGCGCGGGCCGCGATCCCCGAGTGCGTCAGCAGCTGCGGCGTCTCGATCGCCCCGGCCGCCAGGACGACCTCTCCCGCGTCGATCCGCCGACGCCGGCCGTCGAGCACGACGTCGACGCCGGTCGCCCGGCCGCGGTCGACGACGACCCGCTCGACGTGCGCGTCGCCGCGGACCGTGAGCGTCGGCCGCCGCAGCGCCGGTGCGAGGTACGTCGCGGCGGCGCTCAACCGTCGACCGCCGTCGGCGTTGCGGGCGTACGGCCCGACGCCCTGGTGGTGGGCGTGCAGGAGGTCGGGGTTGGCGGGGGCGCCGAGGTCGCGGGCCGCGTCGTGGAGCGCCCGGTGCGACGGGGCCCAGTGCTCGCGGCCCAGGCGACGCAGCGGCACGCGCCCGGTGCGGTCGCCGGCGTCGAGGTCACGCTCGACGCGGGCGAACGCCGGCTCGAGCGCCGCCGCCGACCAGCCCGGGACGCCCCAGGCGTCCTGCTCCTCGGGCAGGCCTCGCTGGTGGATCATGCCGTTGACCGCGCCCGACCCGCCGACGACGCGGCCGCGGACGACGGTGACGGGGGTCGCGTCGGTGGGGCCGTGGAGCCCGTCGTACGACCACAGGTGGTCCTGCGGCAACGTCCGCTCGTCCCACAGCGCCGCGGGCAGCGCGTCCGGCGGCGGGGCCGGCCCCGCCTCGAGCAGCAGGACGGTGCGTCCGCCGCGCTCGGCGAGGCGGGCCGCGAGGACGCACCCCGACGCCCCGGCGCCGACGATGACGACGTCGTGGCGGTCGGCGACGGTCACGACCGGCCCCCCGGGGCGCGGCCGAGCGTCGGCAGCAGCGCCCGCGGCGCGCGGGCGCGCACCGCCCCGACCCAGACCCCCGCGCCGTAGGCGGCGTCGTCGACCAGGCCGGCCAGGGTCCACCGGATCGGGTCGAGCCCCCCGGTGGCGCCGTCGGCCCGGGCCCGCGCCCACCGTGTGACGGCGAGGACGCCGACGATCCGTGCCGCGCGAACGGGCCACCGCGGTCGTCCGCCGGCCGGGTCCGAACCGGCGCCGCGCCGGAGTCGGGGCCCGGCGGACGCGGATCCGCGCCGCGGTCCGGTCCGGGCGGGGTCGGGCCCGCGGCGCAGCGCGACCGCGGCGGCGCGCAGGGCCAGGGCGCCGACGAGCGGGAGCGGGGCGAGCATCGTCGTCGCCCGGCAGGCGCCGTCGGCGGCCTGCCACGCGCCGTGCGCCGCCCACGCGGGGGCGACGTGCGGCGGGGCCCCGGCGCGCGCGAGCCGACGACCGACGAGCGCCGTCCGCACGACGAGCCCGGCGGCCGCGAGCCGTGGCCGGCCGGCGACGAGCGCGACCGTCGGCAGCAGCGCGCCGGGAGGCAGGACCGCCGGGGCGAGGCGCGCGCCGTGGCGCCGCGCGAGCGGTCCCGCGGACGCGCCGTAGTCGAACCGCCGCCGGAGGAACGGCCTCCACCGCGACGGCTCGTGGTGGCCGACGACGACGGTCGGCTCGTAGCGGACGACGTGCCCGGCGTCGTGCAGGCGCCAGACGAGGTCGACGTCCTCGCCGTGGCGCAGGGCCGGATCGAACGGCGCGCCCGACGGTCCGGCGATCCCGACGAGCGCGGCCATCCGGACGACGAGCGCGGCGGTCGGCACGTACGCGCACGGACGACCGGGAGCCACCGCGCCGGGACGCGGCCCCAGGTCGAGCGGCGAGCGGGCCGCCGCCCACCGTCCCGCCGCCCCCGGCCCGGCGACGCCGCGGACGCGCGGCGCGACGGCGGCCACCTCCGGATCGGCGAGGTGCGCCAACAGCGGATCGATCCAGCGCGGCGGCGCCTCGCAGTCGCTGTCGACGAACGCCACGACCGGGGTGCGGACCCGGGCCAGGCCGTCGTTGCGGGCGACCGCCGGCCCGCCGCTCCGCGCACGCCGCACGAGCCGGGCGCCGCCCGCGCGGACGACCGCGGCGATCGCGGCCGGGTCGCGCGAGCCGTCGTCGACGACGAGCACGGGCGCGTCGCCGCCGAGCGACGCCAGGCACCGGGCGAGCTCCGCGGGACGGTCGCGCACCGGCACGACGACGGTGACGTCGGACGCCGGGGGCGCCCCGCGGGACGGGGACGCCGGCCCGGGACCGGGAGCCGGGGGCACGGGGTGGGCGATCCCGGCGTCCACGAGCCGCCGGCCCAGGGCGCGAGCCGCCGCGCCCACGTCGGCCCCGGCGAGCAGCGCGTCGACCGCCCGCGCGCCGGCGGGCGTCAGCCGGACCACGCGGCGGGGCCGGCCTCCGGCCAGGACGGCGCCGCCGCGGTACCGCCGGACCGTCCCGTCGAGCCGCAGGCCGAAGCCCACCGGCAGCGGGGGGCGGGTCATCCCCAGCGCGCGATCGTGCGGTCGAGGTCCGCGGTCGCGCGGCGCAGCAGCGTCCGCCCGGCGTCGAGGTGGGCGGTCGTGGCGTCGCCCAGCACCCCGTTGGCGCTCACGGCGGCCACGCCGCCACGCCGCAGCTCGGGCAGCACGTCGCGCAACGGCCGCCGGTCGCCGACCGGCCCGCCGCCACGGACCCGGTCCGGCGTCAGCGCGAGGACGAGCGACGTCTCGACGTGCCCGGCGTGGGCGTCGCCACCCCACTCGGGGCTCCAGGCCCGGACGTCGCGACCCTCGTCCCGCAGCAGCGCGACCGCGTCCCGGACCGGCGCGGCGTTGCCGCCGTGGGTCGACACGAGCAGCACGCGGCCGAACGTCTCGGTCGCCGACCGGACGAGCTCGACGAGGAGCAGGAGCAGCGCGTCGCGGCCGATCGACAGCGTGCCGGAGAACGCCTGGTGCTCGCCGCTGGACCCGTAGGCGACCGCGGGAGCCACGACGACGTCGTCCCGGCCCCGGGCGACCGCGTCGGCGAGCGCGACGGCCAGGTCGGTGTCGGTCGACAGCGGCAGGTGTGGACCGTGCTGCTCGGTCGCCCCGACCGGCACGACGAGCACGCGGTCGGCGGCCGCGGCCGCCTCGGGCGACGTCCGGTCGCCCAACGAGGCGGCGCTCATCGCCGGACTCCCACGCGGGGTGCGCCGCGACGGCCCCGGACGATCACGCGGCGCTCCCGACGACCGCCGTCGCTCCGTGGACGAACCCCGGCGGCACGACGACGTCGTCGCGGCGCAGGTCGCCGATCGACGCGCGGCCCAGGCCGACGAGGGTCTCGTCGATCCCCGCCCGCAGGATCTCGAGGACGTTCGCGACGCCGGCCTCGCCACCCGCCGCCAGGCCCCACAGCGGGGCGCGACCGACGAGCACCGCCCGCGCGCCGAGCGCCACGGCCTTCACGACGTCGCTCCCGCGGCGCACGCCACCGTCGAGGAGCACCTCGACCTCGTCGCCGACGGCGTCGACGATCCCCGGCAGCAACCGGATCGTCGCGGGGGTCGTGTCGACGTTGTTGCCGCCGTGGTTGGAGACCGAGATCGCGGTCGCGCCGGCGTGGACCGCGGCGCGGGCGTCGTCGGGGTGCGCGACGCCCTTGACCATGAACGGGCCGTCCCACTGCCGTCGCATCCAGGCGATGTCGTCCCAGGTCGGTGGCGGGGTCGTCATCCACTCGCCGTAGGCGTCGAAGAACCCGGGCGCGGGCCCTCCCGGAGCCGCCATGTTCGGGACGGTGAGGTCGGGCAGGCCGCCGGCGCGCGCCCAGGTGCGGACCCAGCGCGGGCGGCGCAACGCCTGTGGTGCCATCCGCACCGCGGTCCGCAGGTCGATCCGCTGCGGGATCTCCGGCGATCCGTCGTCGCGCCGATGGCCGAACGTCCAGTCGAGCGTGAGGATGAGGCCCTTGGCGCCCCCGGCGCGGGCGTGCTCGAGGATCTGGACGATCCGGTCGCGCGAGCCCATCCAGTACGCCTGGAAGAACGTCGCCGGGTTGGCCGCGACGACCGCGTCGAGCGGCTTGGACGCGAACGAGCTGAGCCCGGCGGCGATCCCCGCGGCGGCGGCCGCGCGGGCGACGGCGACCTCGCCGTCGGGGTGCACCGCCTGCACGCCGGTCGGGGACACGATCACGGGGAAGGCGATCTCCTGCCCCATGACGGTCGTCGCCAGGTCGCGTCCCGCGCCGAGACCGGTCGCGATCCGGGGGACGAGCCCGAGCCGCTCGAACGCCGCGACGTTGCCGGCGAGCGTCGTGCTCGCCTCGGCCCCGGCGACGAGCGCCCCGTAGACCGACGACGGCAGCCGCTTGCGGGCCCGGCGCCGGGCCTCGGCGACGGACTCGAACCACGCCTTCGTGCTGGCCACGTCAGGCCTCCCCGGCGCGAGCGGGCGCCGTGACGCCGGGGGCTGCGGCGACGGGGACCGGGTCGACGGGGTGGTGGACGGCGACCGCGAGCAGGTCCGGTCCGTCGGGTCCCTCGTCACCGGCCGGCGGGACCGGCGCGAACCGGCCGAGGGGATGCTCGTCGCACGCCCGGTCGGGCATCCGCGCGATCTCGCGCAGATCGAACCCGGGCGCGTCGACGACGGGTCGATCGCGACCGTCCGCCGCCGACCCGACAGGTCCGCCCGTCGTGTCGGTCCGCGCGGCGTCCGCGGCGATCTGACGCCGGGACCGTCGCCTGGACCGGTCGACCGACGGCCTGGGCAGCAGGGCGTCGCCGCGCTGCTGCAGCAGCTCCTCGCCGTGGCCCAGGACGCACTCGGGGTCGGGGCCGTCCATCGGCAGGCCGGTGAAGAACTTCGCCGCCATGCACCCGCCGCGGCAGGCGTCGTAGAACGTGCACGACCCGCACGCACCGGGGGACTGCGGGGCGCGCAGCTCGCGGAAGAGCTCCGCGTCGCGCCACACCGTGGCGAACCCGCCGTCGGCGCGGACGTTGCCGGCGAGGAACTCGTCGTGGATCGCGAACGGGCAGGCGTAGACGTCGCCGACCGGGTCGATGAGGCACACGACCCGTCCGGCGCCGCAGAGGTTGAGCCCCGGCAGCGCGTCGCCGTAGGCGGCGAGGTGGAAGAACGAGTCGCCGGTCAGCACGTCCTCGCCGTGGGCGACGAGCCAGTCGTAGAGCTCGCGCTGCTGGTGGGGCAACGGGTGCAGCTCGTCCCACGTGTCCGCGCCGCGACCGGACGGCCGCAGGCGGGTGAGGCGCAGCTGCGCGCCGTACGCGTCGGCGATCGCCTTGAACGCGTCGAGCTGCGGGATGTTGTGACGGGTGCAGACGACGGAGAGCTTGAACCCGGAGAACCCGGCGTTGCGCAGGTGCCCCATCGCCGTCATCGCGGTGTCGAACGTGCCCGGTCCGCGGACGGGGTCGTTGACGTCGGCGGTCGCGCCGTCGAGCGAGATCTGCACGTCGACGTAGTCGCTGGCCGCCAGCCGGCGGGCGACGTCGGCGTCGATCCGCGACCCGTTCGTCGAGAACTTCACCCCGACCCGGTGGGCGGTCGCGTAGTCGACGAGCTCCCAGAAGTCCCTGCGGACCGTCGGCTCGCCGCCGCCGATGTTGACGTAGAAGACCTGCATCCGCTCGAGCTCGTCGATCACCGCCTTGCACTCCGCGGTCGACAGCTCGCGCGGGTCGCGCCGACCCGACGAGGACAGGCAGTGCACGCAGGCGAGGTTGCAGGCGTAGGTCAGCTCCCACGTCAGGCAGATCGGCGCGTCGAGCCCCGACTCGAACTCGTCGACGAGACGCCCGATCGGGCGCTCCGCCGGAGCCGGACGGACCGTGTCGTGGCCCACCAGGACGGTGCGGTCGTGGCGCAAGGTCATCGGTGGCTCCGCGGAACGATCATGTCGGTGCGGGCGAGCGTGTCGAGCGCGCGGCGGTAGGCCGGCAGCTCGCGCGCGTCGATCCCGGCCGTGCGACAGGCGTCGCGGACCGTGGGGGCGTCGCCCAGCGCCCGCACGACGAGCAGCAGTCGCGGGCTCTTGAGGAACGACAGCCGACGGGTGCCGAAGTGGTAGGCCAGCGCCCCGAACCGCTCCGGTCGCAGCGCGACCTGCGGGTGCAGCGTCCACGGGTCGTCGAGGCCGACCACCGCGTCCGCCGCGGCGTCACCGGCGTCGTGGCCGGCGGGACCGGCGGACGTGGAGGTCGTGCCGAGCACGGGCTAGTACACCCCGCACATGCCGTCGATCGACACGTCCTCGACGAGCAGGTCCTCCTCGACGAGCGCGGCGGCGGGGGCGTCGGGGGCCGTGCCCTTGACCTGACCGACGGACTCGTCGTCGGAGCCGCTTGTGGGGTTCTCCATCTCAACCATGACGATCTCCTTATCGGTAGCACTGCGTGCCATTATTCTGTTCTACCACGTCCTTGGTGCCGGCGTGAGATGTCGGCGTGCCCGTCGACGGCACCGGGCGTGCCCCGCGTCCCGCACCACCGGCCACGGGGCGCGCTTGGAGAGTGGCGTCGCCTTCCCTCCAGCGATCAAGCCGCTCCTGCACTGCCTCGCACGCGGCAAGCACCGTGTCGGCTTCCAGGCCGGGCGCCGACCAGGTATCGCCCGGGAGGTCGATCACCTCGGCCAGCAGCCGACGAGATGCCTCGATTGCCGCCGCGGCAGACCGCAATCGGCCATGGTTCGCCTCGCGCACCGCGAAGGAGATCAGCTCCTCGCCCTCGCGCATCGGCAAAGTGCCGGCCAGTGCCCTCGCGACGATCTCGCCCGGACGAGCCCGCTGGGTGATGCTGCGTCGACGTCGCTTCTTGCCGCGGAGGACGTCAACCTCGTCTCCCGAACCACCCGCGGTGAGGACCCTGCCCTCGGCGCACCCCACGACAGCGGCATCAAGGTCGTCTATGGTGACCTCGATGGCGTAAGGATCACGATGGGTAAGACGCAGCGCTCGCACCGCCTGGTTGATCGTCGCGAGAAGCGCCCCGACCCACCGCTCCGCCTGAACGCCCTCATCTCGCCAGGCACGGAGCTGTCGTTCGACCTCCGTCGAGGTCAACGGCTCGCTCGCGCGAATCAATGTGGCAGCGCAGCCGATGCCGGGCGCACGCTCGTGCTCCACCACCAAGACGTCCGTGGACGCCTCGGTCCTGGTGATACCGGTGAGCCGGTCCGACTCTCCGGGCGGCTCGACGCCGATGACATAGTGGCCCGCACCGACCGGGATCGGTCGGTCGATCGTGACACGAGCGTACGCGAGGGGGGAGCTGCCGCCCTCGACGCTCATCGCGACGACGATCCGATCGCGGTGGGATCCGCATCGATCGAGGGAGGCCGATTCGCGAGCGCTCCGGGCCGTCGGCGCATCCCGGGATCCGGATAGGCGTTGAAGTTCATCTCCAGCGCTTCCGCAATGCCCCCCCACGCCCAGAAGGAAGTCCAGCGCGTCGTACACCTCCTTGGGCAACCCATTGACCGTCCTCGAACCGACCATGACCATGATGCGGCCGAGGTGACCGGTCGCATCGGTGGTGTCCGCGGCCGATCCCAGGTTGGCGAACATCGTGCCGAGCTCCCGCGAGTAGGGCTTGAGGTAGGTCAGCAGCGGGTTCGCCTGACGTAGCAACTCGTCGGCGGGCGGCACGATCTTCGCCGCCTCGGGCGCGAAGCGCGTGAGGCGGTGGAGCATCGGATCGGCCCGTTCCGACAAGGACGGGAGAATCTCGACGATTCGGCGGCCCGCGCGTGCGGACCGTTCGAGACGACGCGTCACCGGGGAGATTGACGTCATCGCGGACGCGAGATCTGCGACCACTGCGGTGTTTCCTCGGGCCACCTCGCCGAGGCGTGTCGTCGTCCGGCGCACCTGCCGTAGAGTGGCGGGAAGCTCCGCAAATGCACTCTTGATGCGTTCGTCACGAGACGCCGCAGCCGCGGCGGTCGCTTCACCGTGGATCGCTAGCGACCTCACGTCGGCGGTGCGGTTGGCGAACGCCTGCATGACGTCACCCGTCTGGTCGACGAGACGCGCGAGCTGCGGCCGTTGGTGTCGCAGGACGTCGTCGAGGGCGGTCACCCGGTCGAAGACCTTGGGCAGCTCGCCAAACAACCGATTGAGCTGGGGGCCACGGTCCTCCAGGCCTCCGCCGATCGCCGAGAGGTTCCGTTGGACTTCCGCCCGCGTGGGTGCATCGAGCCCGGACAGGACCTCGTCGAGCTGCACGGCTTCGCCGGCCTGGGTGACGGGTAGCGTGCCACCTTCCGGCAGCTTGCCCGCCCGTCGATCCCCGGGATCGATGTCGATGTAGTTCTCGCCAACGACCGTCTTGGTTCGGATCCTCACCGTCGCGTTGCGGTAGATCGGCCCCTGATGGGCATCAACGTCGAAGCTGACGAGCCCAAGAGACCCACGGTTGTCAACCGACGCAACCTTGCCGATCGTGACTCCGGCACGCCGGACGTCAGCATTGGGGACGAGCTGGAATGCGGTAGGCACGAGTGCCTGCGCCCTGATCCGCTCGGGACCGCCAGGGAGCGTGCCGCCGGCCTTGCCGAACAACCACGCGAAGATGAGGAGACAGACCGCGGTGAACAACGCGATCATCAGCATCTTGCCGAGTCGATGCTCGATCTTCATCGGTTCGCGCCGTTCGCGGTGCAACCGGGCTCCCGCCGGACGACCGGGTCCTTGCCCTGGCCCAGGGTCAGGGTCGGAATGCCGAACGTCAACTCACCTCTGGGCCAGGCGCCGGCACTGTCGTAGTACTTGAACACCGAGAGGGTCCATTGGAAGAACTTGCCGGCGATCAGACCGTGATTCCTGAGTAGTCGCCGGTTCGGGTCGATTCGCCGCGGGTTCGGTCGTTGTCAGGCCGCGGGCAGCGTCGATCGTCGGGGCGGTCGGCTTGCGGGCCGGTGCGCGGTCGCCGGAT